>JAPFBS010000006.1:0-284076 GCA_035798175.1 Rhodobacteraceae bacterium KMM 6894 | reverse complement strand
ATGACGCAAAGAACATAACAGCTGGGTGGGTCAAGTCTCGGTGATAATGCCGGGTCAGTTCTCAGTGACAATCAACAGCCAAAAGCTCCAAAACGCTTTTCGCGGCCTTATCCGCGGATGTGAGCGTCAAGCCGCATTCAAGCAGGCTATCCAGAACCACGCTCGATCCCTTCGACACGAGCTTCTCGTCGAGGATTATCTCATGCCAGACCTCGTCAGGATCCTGCAAAGATACGACGCGGCCCCAACGCCCACCTTTTGCCGCGCGACATATTCCCTCGACAATCATGGGTGAACAGATCCGAATAGGGAGGACGTCTTCATCATCTTCCAAACGAAACTGGAAAATGCCCTCCTCGGTTAGCGAGAAATCAGAGGGTATACCATCAGGTTGCTCTGCGGCGACATACCTCTCAGCTGCCTGGCGCACCACTTCAGCACCAATGGGGAGGCTGATCACATTGCTACTGGTTTTGAAGTCGGCGGGGGTGGTGTGGTTGGTCATTTTGAAAGTTCTCATGGCAAAGGGGCGTGGGCCGGCGCGAAGGGCATCGCGCCGGGGATTCAGTGCAGTTGCGCCACTTGAGAAGCGCGATGTAGGGTTTGGATTATGGCTTAGATGGCCGTGGCGGCCTGAGGCCGGAAGTCGAAGCTGGTCATGAAGCCACTGACCAACTGCCCTCCCCACTCCTCAATATCACTGAGGCGCCAGCGCGTGGTTGTGCCGCCCAGCTTGACGGCGGCGGGAAAGTCGCCTTCGCGCTTCCAACGCCAGATGGTATCTATTGAAACGCCGAAACGCAGGGCGACCTGTTCAGCAGACAGATAAAGAGTATTCGTGGGCTGCCTCACTTCCGTATATCTCCTGTTTGCGTACGCAAAGTTGTCCACTGCGGACGACGTTAGCGCGGCCGGAGAAGATGGATCTTGGTGCTGAATGAGTAGAACCCAGTTTATAGCATATTATTTTGAGAATTTCATGCGAATTCTGAGAGAATTCGTATTTTCCATACTTGGATATAGCAGTGAAAACAAAATAGGGCGCAATTCACCCAGCCAGATCGCAGCGCCCACAGCACGGCACGCCGACAACGTGCTTCCCAGATAGCAGCAGTCTCTTGCATCCAAGGGCAAGCCAACGCGAGCTTAATGGTGGCACCTATGGTGGTATGATGGAATGAAGTTTAAGATATCATCCCAAATTCAATATCTTAAAGGGGGGTGGTGGCGGACCGAGGAGGATTCGAACCCCCGACCCCCTGATTCGTAGTCAGGTACTCTATCCAGCTGAGCTATCGGTCCGTGAGGGCAGCATTTAGACAATGGCACCGGGGTTGGCAAGGGGCGAATGGCAGAAACTGACTGCTATTATTCGCGTTCGGTTCTGGGCAGGGTTATCTGGAAACAAGTTCCGCCCGAATCCGAGTGCAGCAGGTCCAGTGTGCCGCCGTGTCCGCGGATCAATTCGGCCGAAATGGTCAGGCCCAAACCCGTGCCGCCTTTGGTTACGCCCCCTTGAAAAGCTGTGAACAGATGCTCGCGCGCGCGCGGTGGCAGGCCTGGGCCGGTATCTGTGATGCGCACCAGCCAAGCGGCGTCTGTTTCCTCGGCCTGGATGTTGATTTCGCCCGCACGCCCAGTGGCTGTGATGGCCTGACGGGCGTTGCGCACGAGATTGGCCAGCACGCGATACAGCTGTTCCGCGTCGGCGTGCAGGATGAAATCATTCGGAACGTCTTCGGAAAAGCTGACCTCGCCGCCCTCGCTCGACAGGCGTTCGCTGCCGAACACATCCTCGATCAGATCACTCAGCGCAAAGGCGGTGGCGCGCGGTGGTGGCTCTTCTGCCTTGCCGTAGGTTAACGTTGATTCGCACAGATGCACGGCGCGCGTGATTGAATTTACCAGTTTGGGGGCCAGACGTTGCACTGCCGGATCTTCGGACATCTCGATCCGGTCAGTGAACAATTGCGCAGAGGTCAGGATGTTGCGCAAGTCATGGCTGACCTTGGCCACGGCACCGCCCAATTGGGCCAGTCGCTCTTTCTGGCGCAGGGCCTGGGTGAGTTGCGTCTGCAACACCAGCAGCGTTTCCTCGGCCTCGCGCAGTTCTGAAATGCCCGAGCTGGGCACAATGACGCCGCGGGAATCCTCAGGCGCGCGGGCGTAATTCTGCATCACATCGACGACGCGCTTGATCGGGCGCACCAGAAAGACCCGCACAGCCAAGAACAACAAAACGGCGGTGATTACCGAAATCACTGCCGACAGCAGCAAAATGCGCAAGCCATAATCGATCAGCGCGACGCGCAGGGTTGTGGTTTCCATCGTGATCTCGATCAGCAGGCCCGCCATGCGTGACGGCGCGCCGATCACGCGGATCACCTGCGGTTCAGGGTTGACCATCCGGGCCAACGCATCCCGGATCAGCACCAATGCGCCAGGATCGCGCAGGTCGAACGTGGCGGCAATCGGCGCTGGCAATGGCGAGGATAGTACAAGCTGGCGCGCCTCATCTCGGCGCAGCACCACGTTGAAAACGCCCGCATTGCTCAGCAGTTCCTCGTTAAGGTCGGGCGAAATTTCTTCGCTGGCCAACAACGCCAGTGACGCGATCTGCGCGCGTTCCAGCCGCGACAGCAGAAAATCTTCGCGAAAGCGCGCGACCGACGGAACAAAGATCATTACTTCGGCCAACATCACGAAGACCGCCGTCAGGATCAGGAATCTGCCGGAAAGTGAGTTCATGTCGTCCTTCGCAACTTCACATAACTTTGAAGGATCAAATCAATCCCACACAAGGCCAGACTCCCCCAAGGCCAGAACACCTGCCCTTTCATCTTTCCATAAATACCTCAACACGTCCTCACAACAGGCGACGCCGCCTCGAAATACAGCCAACAGTGCCCGAGCAGCATTACGGCAGCCAGCGCTGCACGGCACCGACCACACGTTTTACCATAACGCTATCAAACAGGCGGGGCGAAAAATAGGCTCCGGCAGCGCGTTTGTTGACTTCGCCAATCGTGGGATAGGGCGCGACCATGGCGGCGACTTGGCTCATCTTCATGTTGTTGGCCAGAACCAGCGCCCAAAGGTTGATCAACTCGCCCGCCTGATGGCCAACGATAGACGCGCCCACGGGGCGTCCCTTGACGACCATGACCTTGATCATGCCGGTTGTCTTGCGCTCGGCAATGGCGCGGTCGTTATGGGCGTATTCAAACCGCACCACCTCAAGTTTTGGCCCGTGCTTTTCGCGGGCTTGCGCCTCGGTCAGGCCGACTTGCGCCAGTTCAGGGGCGGTATAGGTAGACCACGGGATGTGGTCGGTGCGTTGCTTGGCTGGCAGGCCCAAAACGGCCGAGCGGATGACGATCCCCGCATGATACCCCGCCACATGGGTGAATTGCAGCCCCCCCGCCACGTCACCGATGGCATAGACGCGCCGGTTGGTGGTTTTCAGCCGCTCGTCCACCTTGATGCCGCGCCTGGTCGTCTCGATCCCTGCGGCGTCCAGCGCCAGACGCTCTGTGTTGGGCGTGCGGCCCACCGCCACCAACAGATGCGAGCCTTTGAAGACGCGCCCGTCCTTTGTTTCCACTTCAATCGCACCTTGCTGCCCGCGTATCTCGGCAGCCAGCGCGTTTTCGGCGATCTCGATTCCTTCCGCGCGCAGAGTGTCCAGCACCACAGAGGCCAGTTCAGGATCGTCATTGCCCAGCGCCTTCGCGCCCTCGATCACAGTCACGTTGCTGCCCAGACGGCGGTGCGCCTGCGCCATTTCCATGCCGATGGGACCGCCCCCGATGATCAACAAGTGATCGGGCCTGTCGCGCTGATCGAACAGGGTTTCGTTGGTCAGATAAGGCACGCTGTCCAGCCCCGGAATAGGCGGGACCATTGGCGATGTTCCCGTGGCGATCACGATACGGCGCGCAGTGATCGTATCGTTCCCCGCCTGCACCTCGGTCGAGGATATGAACGTGCCATACTCCCGGATCACCCGCACGCCAAAGCCCTCGAATCGTTCCTGACTGTCGACCGGAGCGATTTGTGCGATGATGTCGGCAACATGCGCCATCGTGGCCGCGTAATCGACCTGCGGTACGGTGTCGGACACGCCGAATTGCGCCGTATGGGCCTGCGCATAGGCCGCCTTGCCCGCGGCCAGCAGGGCCTTCGAGGGTACGCACCCATAGTTCAGGCAATCGCCGCCCATTTTGTGACCTTCCAGCAGGATCACGTCCGCGCCCATCTGGCTGGCCCCCGACGCCACCGACAACCCGCCCGAGCCTGCGCCAATCACTAAAATATCCGTTTTCAACTGTGCCATAACTCAAATACCTTTCTGGCCGCGCAGGGCCTTGATGACGATAGGCAACGCGGCAAGCGCGCTGAGGCCCAGAATGGGGCCGATGATCTGTGGTTCCCACAACAGGCTAAGATCCGGGCTTTCGCCGCGATCAAACACTTCGCCCAGACCGACACCGATCCAAGTAAATACCAGCGCGCCGGGAATGATGCCCAAAACGGTGGTCAGCGCAAAATTCCGGAATTTGACGCCCACCAGCGCGGGCAGAAGATTAGCCACGAAGAACGGCACCACCGGGACAAGGCGCATCAGAAACAGTACGCTGATTTCATTGTCATGCAGCCCGTCCTTGATCCGCTTCATCGCCCCGTCCGAGGCGTCCATGCGCGCCGCCAATGCACGCCCCAGCCCTGCACGTGCCGCCCAGAAGATGGCAACAGCCCCAAATGAGGCGGCCAACACGTTGAACACCGTGCCAAGACCCAGCCCGAACAGAAACCCTCCAGTGACCGACGCTACCGCCGCCCCGGGCAGCGAAAATGCCACGATGACGATGTAAACGGCGACGAATCCGGCGCCCATCCACAGGTAATGTGTATTGCGAAACGCCAACAGCGCCTCGCGGTTCTCGCGCAATGTCTCGAAGCTTATGTAATCGCGCAGCGTGACTGCGCCAATCAGCGCGGCAAGCCCGATCAACGCCAAAGGGGCGTGGCGCAGGATCGACCGCTTATTATTGTCCTTGATTCCGTCCATCTTCCGTTCGCCCCTTGATGCCTTGTGTGATCTGCTAAATGACGGGGCACCGGGGTGAAAGATAGGGCCATCACGACTGCTTGATCATCGGTGAACGCCATTCGCCCCCACAGACGCGTTCGAGAGCGCTTTGTAACATTCGCCCGCGTGTCCTGCGGCAGATTTGTTGCAAAAAACCGCGCCGGGGCGTTTGACTTGCCGCGGGGCGGTGTCTATAGACCGGGCTTCAGAGACACCACCGGGCGCCTATTCGCGAATCCTTTCGCACCCTGCCCGCAGATACATTCGGAGACGGAGCGATGAAACGCACCTACCAACCCTCGAACCTCGTGCGCAAGCGGCGCCATGGTTTTCGCGCACGCATGGCCACCAAAGCAGGCCGCAAGATCCTGAACGCCCGCCGCGCGCGTGGCCGTAAGGAGCTGAGCGCATAAGCGCCAGCCGCATTGGTTGACCAACCATGACACCGCCGGAGGCCCCCGATCAAATGACCGGGTTCCTTAATCGGCGGCTTTGTCACGTTTGGACCTTAGCAAAATCAGGGTCCTGCCGATGAATGTCCTGAAAAACCGCCGTGATTTCCTGCGCGCCGCCCGCGCTCCACGCCGGGCCGTCGGCTCAATGGTGGTGCAGGCGCGTCGCCGCGCACCCGATGAAGCCGCAGATGGCATTCGCATCGGTTTTACCTGCTCAAAGAAAGTCGGCAACGCCGTGGCGCGCAACCGCGCCAAGCGCCGCCTACGCGAGGCCGCGCGCCTGGTTCTCCCCACATTGGGCCATGATGGCTGGGACTATGTGCTGATTGGCCGACATCAGGTAACGGCCGAACGCTCGTTCGAGGCGCTCAAAACCGATCTGGAACAGGCCCTGCGCAAGCTGCACGGAGACACCACATGACCCCGCTTGCCTGGGTCCTGTCCCTGCCCATCCGCGCGTATCGTCTGCTGTTCAGCCCGTGGGTGGGCCACGGATGCCGCTATCACCCAACATGCAGCGCCTACGCGCTGGAGGCCCTGTCGCGTCACGGCGGTATCAAGGGGGGCTGGCTGACCATTCACCGCATCTGCCGCTGTCACCCTTGGGGCGGATCGGGCTGCGACGACGTGCCGAACTAAGCGTCATGCCGCAACGCGGCCCCCTTGCCGCACCCCTCCATCTCGACTAAAGCCTGCCTATGCTGGACCAAGACACCCCCGACGACATTCACCCGCTTTTTCACGGAGCGCCCCGTAGCACGGAATTCCGCAAGCTGCGCAAACGGATCGTGCGCCTGACGCGCGAGGCGGTGGATCAATACGGCATGGTGGATCGCGACGCGCCCCGCGCGCGTTGGCTGGTGTGCCTGTCGGGCGGCAAGGACAGTTATACCTTGCTGGCCGTGCTGCATGAATTGCAATGGCGCGGTTTGCTACCCGTCGATCTGCTGGCGTGCAATCTGGATCAGGGTCAGCCCAATTTTCCGGCCACTGTCCTGCCGGAATTTCTGGAAAAGATGCAGGTCCCCCACCGGGTCGAGTATCAGGATACCTATTCTATCGTTATGGACAAAACCCCTGCGGGCCGCACGTTCTGTGCCCTGTGTTCGCGGCTACGGCGGGGCAATCTGTATCGCATCGCGCGCGAGGAAGGCTGCACCGCCGTCGTTCTGGGACATCACCGCGACGATATTCTGGAAACCTTTTTCATGAACCTGTTTCACGGCGGGCGCCTTGCGACCATGCCCCCGAAACTGGTCAACGAAGAGGGCGATCTGTTCGTCTTTCGCCCCCTCGCCCATGTCGCCGAGGTCGATTGCGAGCGATTCGCGCGCGCGATGAACTATCCCATTATCCCCTGTGACCTGTGTGGCAGTCAGGATGGGTTGCAACGTCAGCAGGTAAAACAAATCCTTGATGGCTGGGAGACCAACAGCCCCGGCCGCCGTCAGGTGATGTTTCGCGCGCTGATGAACACCCGGCCCTCACATTTACTGGACCCTCAACTATTTGATTTCGCAGGACTTGCGCTGGGTCAGATCAAATTTGAGGAAAATTCCGAGGTTGTGCCCAAGCTGCGTTAAGCGGCTGTTCAGGACCCTCGCTTAGGTTGCATTGGCATTCTGAGGGGATTTGCCGACATGCCTTTGCATTCACGCTCATATCTGACGGCCTTGCGCGCACAGGCGCGGTGGCTGGTGGCCAGCCCGGCGGCGCTGGCCCTGTTTCCGGCCCTGGTGTTGGGCGGATTCTGGCTGGGCGGTGAGGAAATGCTGATCATGATCGCCCTTGGCTTTCCCGTCTGCCTGACCTTTGCGGGGGGGCTGTCTTCCAGTGATTCTGCTGCGCACCCCGATAACGATGACCCCCAGATGACTGGCCAACGCGGGTTCGAGGCTGCGATGGACAGTGCGGCGCGCTCCGCCGCGCAATCGTCCCGACGGACCGGGTGTATCCTTCTGGCACTGGATGACTATCCCGACGTGCTGGACCGGTATGGCAAGGCCACGATAGACGCGATGATGACACGCCAGCTGGAACGTCTGCAATCGGCGCTGCGCAGTCGCGACACGGTTTGTCGGCTGGAGGACAATCTGTTCGCGGTCTGCGTTGCGCCGGTGCGGCAACTCGATCTCGGCAACGCCCTGCATATGGCCAGCCGCCTGCAATCCGCCCTGGAGGAGCCGTTGGTGATTGACGCGACCACCGCCTATGTCAGCGCGTCCGTGGGTCTGACACTTGATACAAATGTAACGTCTAAAACCGGCACCGGCCTTTTCGACGCCGCCATGATCGCCCTGGCCGAGGCCCGGCGCCACGGCCCCTCGGCCATGCGCGCCTACAGTCACGAAATGCACGCGCCAATAATCCTGTGCGAAACCACCCTCGCCGACGAAGCGCGCGAGGCGCTGGATGCGGGTCAGATCCAGCCTTGGTATCAACCACAGCTCAGCACAGATACCGGGCTGATCAGCGGCTTCGAGGCGCTGGCGCGTTGGGACCATCCCGACCGCGGCCTGATTTCGCCTGCCGAATTCCTGCCCGCATTACAACAGGCCAACCAGATGGAGCGTCTGGGCGAAGTGATGCTGTTTGCCGCATTGGGCGCGTTGAAATCCTGGGACGCAGCCGGGCTGGACGTGCCTCACGTCGGCGTCAACTTTGCCCCCGAAGAACTGCGCAATCCCCGTCTGGCCGAAAAAATCGAATGGGAACTCGACCGGTTTGACCTGCCCGCCAACCGGTTGAGCGTCGAGATTCTGGAGACGGTGATGGCCACCTCGCCCGACGATACTGTCGTGCGGAACATAGCCGGGTTGTCCCGTTTAGGTTGCCAGATTGACCTGGACGATTTTGGCACAGGCCACGCCTCGATTAGCTCTATCCGACGGTTTGACGTACAACGATTGAAGATTGATCGATCCTTCGTGATGAAAGTGGACCTTGATAGCCAGCAACGGCGCATGGTGTCAGCGATTCTTTTGATGGCTGAACAACTGGGTCTTGATACGCTCGCCGAAGGGGTCGAAACCGCCGGGGAACACGCGATGTTGGCGCAGCTGGGATGCGGGCATGTCCAAGGCTTTGGCATCAGTCGCCCCCTGCCGTTTGACCAAACGGTTACGTGGGCCAACACCTATCTATCCAAACTTCAGGCTCTGCCACGGATTGGACGTCAGACGGGTTGACTATAATACGGTGTTCACGCCCACGGCTTGGTCTTGCCACCACAGTATTCCCACCGCGAAACACCCCAAACTGGCTGCATCCTGCGTTTCACTGGACATCAACGTCGCATTGATCGGGAATCCGCTTGACCTTTGGGGCCGCACTCTGTTGAACCCTCCGGTAACCTTTAACGCGCTTTTGCGCCCGTTTGCCTATGGCACGGGCGATAGGCGATGAACTGCATGGACCCTGTCGTGCCGCGCCCTTGGCTTTGGGGCAAGCACCGTCAAAACGTCGAAACAATCTAACAGATGAGTGGCTGCCAGGAATGGACAATCAGAACAAGAACCTAATCCTCGCAACCGTGCTCAGCTTTCTGGTGATCATGCTGTGGTTTGTGCTGTTTCCCCCGCCCGAAACAGCCCCGGTTGATCCAAATGCACCGCTGACCGCGACGCGCGCCGACGATCCAACGGCAAGCGCGCCTAGCGCCGCCGCCGTTCCAACGGTCGCAGATGGCACAGCACCCGCACCGACGGACGAGCCAAAAGCAGCCGACGCGCCGCGCATCGCCATCGACACGCCCAGCCTGAAAGGCAGCATTTCCTTGCAGGGCGGCCGGATCGACGATCTGTCGCTGAAAAATTATCGCGAAACGCTGGAGCCCGACGCCGAGATTGTGCGTCTCCTGGCCCCCATCGGCAGTGATGAACCTTATTATGCGCTGTTCGGCTGGGCGCCCGGCGCGGGCCTGTCCCCCGACGCCGTTCCCGGCGCCAACACCCTATGGCAGGGGGACGAGGCCGCGACGCTTAGCCCCGCCAACCCGATCACGCTGACATGGGACAACGGCGCAGGCCTGACCTTTACCCGCCAGATCGCTGTTGATGAAGATTTCATGTTCACCGTCACACAATCGGCGACGAACACGGGCGCTGATACCGTCGTTCTGGCACCTTACGGCATTCTGGCCCGCCATGGCCTGCCTGCCGATCTGAAGAACTTCTTCATTCTGCATGAAGGCGGCATTCGGATGATTGACGGTCAGTTGACCGAGGCCGACTATGACGATTTCGACATCGCCGGAGCGCACAAATATCTGGATGTCACCGAAAACGGTTGGACGGGTTTCACCGATCACTATTGGATGACAACACTGATTCCGCGCGACGTACAGGGCTTTCAGATCAGCACACTGCATGATCCCCGCCGCGAAATCTATCAGACTACAACCAAACTGCCGACCCAGACCCTTGCCCCCGGCGACAGCGCCAGCACCTCATTGCAGGTCTTCGCCGGCGCCAAGGAATGGGAAACGATCCGCCGCTATCAGAACGAAGATGGCGTTGATCGGTTTGTGGATTCCATCGACTGGGGTTGGTTCTTTTTCCTGACAAAGCCGATCTTTGCCGTGCTTCACTATTTGAACGCACTGATTGGAAATATGGGATGGGCAATCATCGGCCTGACCCTACTGATCAAGGCCCTTTTGCTGCCGCTGGCCTATAAATCCTACGTCTCGATGGCGCGGATGAAGGAACTTCAGCCGCAGATGGAGAAGATCAAAGAGAACGCAGGCGACGACAAGCAGGCCATGCAAAAGCAGATCATGGAGCTCTACAAGAAGGAAAAGGTGAACCCCGCATCGGGCTGTCTGCCGATCCTGTTGCAGATTCCGATCTTTTTCTCGCTCTACAAGGTGATCTTCGTGACGATGGAACTTCGTCACGCGCCTTGGATTGGGTGGATCAAGGACCTCAGCGCGCCGGATCCGTCGTCGCTTTATAACCTGTGGGGCCTGTTCCCGTGGGATGCACCAGAGCCCGGTTCGACGATGGCATTGATCTTTATTGGCATCCTGCCGTTGTGCTTGGGCATCTCGATGTTCCTGCAACAAAAGCTGAACCCATCGCCCACTGATCCCACGCAGAAGATGATCTTTGCCTGGATGCCATGGGTCTTCATGTTCATGCTGGGCAGTTTCGCCAGCGGGCTTGTCGTATACTGGATCGCAAACAACACGATCACGTTCACGCAGCAATACGCGATTATGCGCAGCCAGGGCTATAAACCCAATGTGTTTGGCAACATTTTGGATGGGTTCAAACGCAAACCCAAGGACGACGGCAAGGCATGACCCGCATCAGCGCCCTCTGGCGACATCCAATCAAGGCGCATGGCCGCGAATCACTGGACCATGTGGCCTTGATCGAGGGGCGGACTATGCCTTGGGATCGCCGCTGGGCCGTGGCACATGCGCAAGCCAAGGCGGACGGCAGCGTTTGGGCCCCTTGCGCAAATTTCAGCCGCGGTGCCAAGGTGGCGCAACTGATGGCGATCGAGGCGCGCTTGGATGAGGCGGCGGGGCTGGTCACGCTCAGCCATCCGGACCGTCCGGATCTGACCTTTGATCCTGACGGCGACGAAGCTGCGTTTCTAGAGTGGGTGCGCCCTTTGATGCCTGCTGACCGCGCGCAAAGCACCAGCATCGTCCGCGCACCCGACCGGGGTATGACGGATACGGATTTTCCGTCGATCAGCCTGCTGAACACCGCCAGCCACGCCGATGTTTGCGACCGGATGGGACGGGACCTGTCCCTCCAGCGTTGGCGCGGCAACATCCATCTGGACGGGTTGGCCCCTTGGGCCGAACGCGACTGGATCGGGCGCAGCCTGCGCATTGGCACCGCCCGGATTGACGTGCGCGAGAATATCGTGCGCTGCATGGCCACCACCGCCAATCCCGCCACCGGACAGCGTGACGCCGACACGCTGGGTGCGCTCAAATCCAACTATGGCCACCAAGAGTTTGGCGTTTACGGCGTGGTCACGCAGGGCGGCACAATTGCCGTCGGCGACACGATAGAGGTGATCTGACATGGCCCTGCCCTTCCCTTTGGCCCCCGCCCCTGACGAGGCCAGTTCCGAACGCGGTCGCCTGTTGTTCGCTGGCCCGATCACCTTTCTCAAAGGTGTGGTTGCGATGGACGGTCTGCCCCCTGCCGACCGCATAGAGGTGTGTTTTGCGGGGCGTTCCAACGTCGGAAAATCGTCCCTGATCAACGCGTTGACCGGGCGCAAGGCCTTGGCCCGCGCATCGAATACGCCGGGGCGCACACAAGAGGTTAACTTTTTCGAAGCGGGCGAGGAACTGTATCTGGTCGATCTGCCCGGCTATGGTTTTGCCAATGCGCCTTTGGCCGTTGTCGAAAAATGGCAACGTCTGCTGAAATCCTATCTTTCAGGCCGCCAGAATCTGCGCCGGGCCTTCGTGCTGGTCGACGCCCGCCATGGCATCAAAGCCGTCGATTCCGAAATCATGAGTCTGCTGGACAGTGCCGCCGTGACCTTTCAGGTTGTGCTGACCAAGGCGGACAAGATCAACGCAGAAACCCGCGACCGCGTGCTGGATCAGGTGCGTGGCGCGCTGGCAAAACACCCCGCCGCCTACCCTGAGTTACTGCTGACCTCGTCCGAAAAGGGCGATGGTATCGCCGACCTGCGCGCCGTGATCGCCGGGCTGGAATAGCCCGCTCCAGAGAAACCACAGGATGAAAAAGCAAAAGATGAATCAGGACTGGATCGCCACTGCCCGCACCCTCAGCGAGGCTTTACCCTATCTCCAACGCTATGATGACGCCATTGTCGTAATCAAGTTCGGCGGTCATGCGATGGGCGACGATGATGCGATGGACACCTTTGCGCGCGATATCGTCCTGATGCGTCAGGTCGGCGTGAACCCGGTGATCGTCCACGGTGGTGGGCCGATGATCAACGAAATGCTGGCAAAACTGGACATCAAATCCGACTTCGTCAACGGCAAACGCGTCACGGACGAGGCCACGATGGAAGTCGTGGAAATGGTGCTGTCAGGCCGCGTGAACAAACGCATCGTCCAGGCAATCAACGCTCAGGGGGGGCGCGCCGTTGGTCTGTCGGGCAAGGATGCCAACCTGGTAATGTGCGACCCCGCCGACCCGGAACTGGGCCTTGTGGGCGTGCCCAGCCGGATAGATACCCGTATCCTTCACACGTTGTTTCGCGATGATGCGATCCCGGTGATTGCGCCCCTTGGTGCTGGCGACCATGGCGAGACCTACAACATCAACGGCGATACGATGGCAGGTGCCATTGCTGCTGCACTAAAGGCTGACCGCCTGCTGTTGTTAACCGACGTGGACGGGGTCCGCGACGCCAGCGGATCGGTCGTGACCTCGCTGACGGCAGATCAGATCCGCGCCATGACCGCCGATGGCACGATTGCAGGCGGCATGATCCCGAAAACCGAAACAGCGCTGGCCGCGATTGAGGGCGGCGTGCGCGCCGTGGTGATTTTGGACGGGCGGGCCCCCAACGCGACCTTGCTGGAATTGTTCACCGAGCACGGCGCAGGGTCGATGATCCGCGCCTGAGCATTTCTATCAAAACGTCGTAGGTTCCGGGCCTCTGTCGGGATCTAGTGCTTTGCCAACCGTCTTTTGCGCGGTCACGCGCCCCATTGCACATTTCTGCGCGCAGCCTAATCTGGCTTTATGATCGATCACGCATTACTCCACCCTGCCCGCTTGCACTTTCCGCTTCAGCAATTCAGCGCAAGCGCAGGCTGGCCATGCCCACGCACATGACTTACCAAGCAATACAGGATGAGGCATCCGCAGAGCACTTGGATGTGATGGGCGGCGTCGATGAGGCCGGGGGCTCGGTGATCTTGTTGGGACCTGGCAAAGGATTCTGGCCGCACTTCAAGGCCAGCCCCGAAATGCACGGCGGTGCGCGCAACCCGATCGACCGTTGGTCCACCCGCGTAATCACGTCCTTGGCGAGGGCACTTGGGGCCGAAGCCGTGTTTCCCTTCACCGGCCCGCCCTACCAGCCGTTTCTGCGTTGGGCGATTGCCAGCGGGCGCGCGTGGCAAAGCCCGGCAGGGATGTTGGTGCATGATGCCTGCGGTCTGATGGTGTCCTATCGCGGTGCACTACGGTTTGAGCGGCCCGTTTCCCTGCCCCGCCGCCCGGATGCTGCGCCCTGCGTCACCTGCGAAGGTCACCCCTGCATGAGCGCCTGCCCGGTTGATGCGCTTAGCGCCGAGCAGGGCTATGATGTGACGGCCTGTCACGGGTTTCTGGACAGTGCAGTAGGGCAGGATTGCCTGAGCCAAGGGTGCAAAGCGCGACGTGCGTGCCCGGTCAGCCAGCGGTTTGATCGTGACCCAGAACAATCTGCCCTCCATATGCGCAGCTTTCACCCCACATGAGCACGTCTGCCCCCTTGCGCCTGATTCTCATGCGCCATGCCAAAAGCAGCTGGGATGACCCTTGTATTGACGACCATGATCGTGTGCTGAATGCGCGCGGACAGCGTTCTGCCCGGGCGATGGGCGACTGGCTGCGACAGCATAATTATGTACCGGACCGCATCCTTAGTTCCTCGGCCCAACGTACAGTCGAGACTGCCGGCGGCTTGGGTCTGGACGCTGTCCCTGCGCTGTTTACACCATCGCTGTATCTGGCTGGACCGGACCATATGCTGGCACAGTTGCATCGGGCCGAAGGGGGCTGCGTTCTGATGCTGGGGCACAATCCGGGCGTTGGGTGGCTGGCCGAAATGCTGGTGAAAACGCCGCCCAAACATCCGCGATTTCATGACTATCCGACATGCGCGACATTGGTGGTGGAGTTTGAAGCAGCGAGTTGGGCCGATGTTCAACTTGGGACAGGCACAGTAGTGGACTTTATCACGCCCGGTGATCTTCTAAACTGAAATTGGGCGGGGAAATTTCCCCGCCCAATTCGGTCGATGACGTAGGGTGCGCTTAAGCGCACCTTACATTTCAGTGGCCCAAAATCTGGCTGAGGAACAACTGCGTGCGCTCGGATTTCGGGTTGTTAAAGAACTCTTCAGGCTCGTTTTGCTCAACGATCTGACCCTGATCCATAAAGATCACGCGATTCGCGACCTTGCGCGCAAAGCCCATCTCATGCGTGACGCACAGCATGGTCATGCCCTCTTCGGCCAGCTCGATCATCGTGTCCAGAACCTCGGCGATCATTTCGGGGTCCAGCGCCGAAGTGGGTTCGTCAAACAGCATGATGCGCGGGCGCATGCACAGGGACCGCGCAATGGCCACACGTTGCTGTTGACCACCGGACAGTTGGCCGGGGTATTTGTCGGCCTGCTCGGGGATCTTCACCTTTTCAAGGAAATGCATCGCAATTTCCTCGGCCTCTTTCTTGGGGATCTTGCGGACCCAGATCGGGGCGAGTGTGCAGTTCTCAAGGATCGACAGGTGCGGGAACAGGTTGAAGTGCTGGAAACACATCCCCACCTCGCGCCGAATCTTGTCGACGTTCTTGATGTCGGACGACAGGGTGATCCCATCGACCTCGATCGTTCCTTTCTGGTGTTCTTCCAGCGCGTTGATGCAGCGGATCAACGTCGATTTTCCGGACCCAGAGGGCCCACAAATCACGATCCGTTCGCCCCGGTTCACCGTCAGGTCGATATCGCGCAGCACGTGAAAACTGCCGTACCACTTGTTCATTTTCCGGATCGAGATAGCGATTTCGTCCGAGACCTGCATTTTTTGAGCTTCAGCCATAATCGAAGCCTCCTTACCTGTGACCGGTCTGAAGCTGACGCTCCAACCATTGTGAATATTGCGAAATGCCGTAGCAGACGACGAAGAACAGCAGGGCGGCGAACAGGAACAACTCCCAATAGACGCCGTTCCATTCGGTCGAGGCCAAGATCGGCCCACGAATCATACCCACCAGATCGAACATCGAAATCACCGACACAAGGGTGGTGTCCTTGAACAGACCCACGGCGATGTTGACGATGCCAGGAATCGAGATCTTTAACGCCTGCGGCAGGATGATCAGACGCATCGCCTGAGGATAATCCAAGCCCAGCGAATCCGCTGCCTCATATTGCCCTTTTGGCAAGGCCGCCAGACCGCCACGGATCACCTCGGCGATATAGGCCGATGAGAACATCGTGATCATGATGATCACCCGCAGGATAAGATCGAATGTCGTCCCTGGTGGCAGGAAATACGCCAGAACCACGTTGGCCACGAAAAGCAATGTGATCAGGGGCACACCGCGAATGAACTCGATGAAGACCACGCAGATGCCTTTGATCAGCGGCAGGTTCGATTGCCGCCCCAATGCCAAAAGGATTCCCAAAGGCAGCGATAGCGACACACAGACCACACCCAACAACATGTTCAGCATAAAGCCACCCATGTCGCGCGAATTCACCGCCTCCAGCCAGGTCTGCTCGGGTGCGATGGCGTCGACCACCATACCGCCCAGCCACCAAGTGACGAAGGCCGCAGCGATCCCGCCAAAGAAGCCTATCGCAAACGAGCGTTTCATGAACCTTGCATAGACCAGATAGCCCACAACAAAGCCTAAGGCCGCCACCAGCGGAGTCAAAATCGTGCCACCCCAGATCAGCCAGAATGCCAGGAAAGGGTAGATTGCCGTGAAGATCAGCAGTTTGCGCGGCAGTTTAAAGAACATGACCGGGGCCGCAGCCAAGAACAGGAACAAGAACGCCAAACCCGGACGCCAATATTCCGACGAGGGGTATTTGAACCCGAACAACAATTGATTCCAGCGCTCGGTCAGGACCGAAAAGCAGGCCCCGGTTCTACCCTGCAAGATCTCTCGGCAGGCCGCCAGACTGGGCGTGTCCCACATGCCGTTTATGAACCACGGCGCGGATTTAACCACGATCATTGCGATGATATAGATCGACGCCACGGTCAGCAGTGCGTTGACCCAGCCGTTGAACAGGTTCTCGCGCACCCATTTCACGGCCCCGGCCTCGGACGCCGGTGGCGGCGCGGCGGGGATGGAGGTTTCGCGCACGAAGGCGACGGAATGTGCGTGTGTATCCGACATATTACCGCTCCTTCAGCTTAACAGAATTGTTGTAGACGTTCATGATGCCTGAAATGCTGAGGCTGATGATCAGATAGAACAGCATCAACAGCAGCACACATTCAATCGCGCGGCCCGTCTGGTTCAACGTGATCCCACCCAATGTGGCGGTCACGTCGGCATAGCCTACCGCGATTGCCAAAGACGAGTTTTTCGTCAGGTTCAGGTATTGCGAGATCAGTGGCGGGATGATCACCCGCATCGCCTGTGGCAGAACGACCAGGTTCATGATGCGGCGCGGGCGCAGGCCCAGCGCGGCTGCGGCCTCGGTCTGGCCCTTGGAGACAGCCTGAATACCGGCACGCACGTTCTCGGCGATGAAGGCGCCGGTATAGATCGACAGCGCAAACCACAGCGCGATCAGTGGCGCACCGATCTGAATACCGCCCTTAAAGTTAAAGCCGCCCAGCACCGGTAGGTCCGCTCCGATGGGTTGCCCCATGATAAAGAACATCAAGATAGTCGGCACGAACAAGATTGCCAACGACGGCCATCCCATCGGCAACAACCGACCGGTCGAGAACAGTAGTTTTTTGGCGTACGAACGATAGGCGAAAACACCGATGATCGACGCAACAAAGGTCAGCACAACAACCATCGATCCCGGCCCCCAAATGGGTGCGGGAATGTAGATACCCCGATTGGTAAAGGCGAACGCCCCAAACAGCATCGATGCCGCTGGATCATCCCCCCGAAAATCTCGGGGCGCGGGCATCACGGCTGTCATGATGGTCATGATGATCAAGATCCAGATCAGCACCGGCACGTTGCGGAACATCTCGACATAGATCGCCATCAACTTGGATACGATCCAGTTGTTGGACAGGCGCAGAACCCCTGCCGTCACCCCGAAAACCGTCGCCATGATACAGCCCAGAAAGGCCACAAGCAGGGTGTTGATGATCCCGACCCATGCCGCCTGAAGGTTGGTCGACTGGCTGTCATAGGGGATCAGGGTCTGGTTGATGTCATACCCGGACGAATCAGCCAGAAAGCCGAACGAGATGTTCAGCCCGGCGTCCGACAGGTTTTGCATCAGGTTGCGGCCCAGATAGGCGAACACGACGATCAGCAGCAGCAGTGCGACCGCCTGAAATGTGTACGAGCGGTATCGCGTGTCGCTCAGCAGCATCGACAGTCGGAACGATCCCTGCGGAGGAGGGTCGGAGAGAGTTGTCATAAATCGTATCCCTGCGGTTCGCTGAACCCGTGAGGCGTGCACGGTTTGTCCGCGCATCGGTGGTTCAGGCGATATTTATAGGCAGTAAGTGAAAGGGCGCGAACCGTGGTTCGCGCCCTTGGCAGTCAGGATTTAGCGGAAAGGCGGGGTGTAAAGCAGGCCACCGTCCGTCCACTGTGCGTTCAGGCCACGGGCCAGACCGACAGGTGTGTTTTCACCGATGTTCTTCTCGAAGATCTCGGCGTAGTTGCCACGCGCCATGATGGCGTTCTTGGCCCAATCGGCGCTCAGGCCCATCATTTCGCCCAGGTTGCCTTCGGAACCCAGCAGACGGTTGACCTCGGGGTTGCTTCCGGCGGTCGACATCTCTGTTGCATTGGCGCTTGTGATGCCCAGTTCTTCGGCGGCGATCAGTGCATTCAGTGTCCAGCGAACCACGTCACCCCACTCGTTGTCGCCGTGACGGACCAGCGGGCCCAGCGGCTCTTTCGAGATGATTTCGGGCAGCACGATGTGATCTGCGGGGTTTTCGAACGCAGCACGTGTCGCGGCCAGGCCCGACGCGTCTGTCGTGTAAGTGTCGCATGCACCGGCCAAGTACTGTTGCTGGCCTTCGGCGTTGGTTTCAATGGGAACCGGCTCGTAGCTGATGTTGTTCTTGCGGAAGAAGTCCGCCAGGTTCAGCTCGGTCGTGGTGCCGGTCTGGATGCAGACGGTCGCGCCGTCCAGTTCCTTGGCCGAGCTGACGCCCAGAGCCTTGGGAACCATGAAACCTTGACCATCATAGTAGTTCACGCCACCAAATTCGAACTTCAGGTCGACATCGCGGCTGAAGGTCCATGTGGTGTTGCGCGCCAGCACGTCGATCTCGCCCGAGGCAAGCGCGGTAAAGCGTGTCTTACCGGTTGTAGGCACGAATTCGACCGCATTGGGATCATTCAGAACGGCAGCTGCGATGGCACGGCACAGATCCACGTCAAAGCCTTGCCATTCGCCATTAGCGTCGGGTGCGGCGAAACCGATCAGACCGGTTGTCACGCCGCAGTTCAGCTTGCCGCGTGCCTTGACGTCGTCCAGAGTGCCCGCCGCGGCAGCGCCTGCGGCAAGCCCGGCGATTGTCATTGCGCCAAGAAATACGGATTTGTTCATGTTTACCTCTTCCTGATTGTCCACCCATTTATCTGGGGCGGTTCATTCGGCCTTAAGCACAGACCTATTAGATGCAGTTGGGGTACATTCCCCCCTCGTGCGCCTAAGTGTGGCGGGATTCATTCTCAAAGGTCAAGGGCTGCATGACGAAAAGTGATGCATCGGACGCAAGCTGACCCAGCGTCATCCAAGCGATTGACGAACGATTTATGCCCGAGACAGGCAGAAAAACCGTCGGGCATGTAAAAATGCCGCACACTTGCGCGCAGCCAATTCAGTCGCTTCGTCGTCCACGCCCCAGAGGCGGGCCTGCCACTCTTCATCCAGGCGGGACAATTTCCAAAGATAGTCAATATCTTGATCGTCCTGCAACGCCGCCAGGCCCAACACCAGAGAGCCTGACAAACTGACCAGATCATGCAGGGCGGTCAGGCCGTAATTATCTTGCGCATGGACTGCTTCACGCAGGATTCTCAGGCTTTCGGGGGCCTGCGGGCGGTGCATCAGACCGGTCAGTTGGGTCAGCGGGGCTGCATAAAACGAATCACACCAGGCCAGCATCGGGTCCCATGCGGCCGCCTGTTCGGCGACCAATTCGACAGGGCTGTCGGCGCGATAACACAGCAGATCACTGTCGCCATAATCGGCGATCATATCGGCCACTTCACCGTGCTGCACCGCCACCTTATCGATTGCTGCATTGGCCGAACGTGTCACCGGCATGGTGCCCGGATCAACCCGCTCTGTCTGCGCATCCCATTCCGTTGCGATGGCCTCGGCCAGCGCACGGGTGGGCACGATCAACGGCGCCTTCGCCGGGGTACGCAAAGGGCGCTCGTCCAGTGCAACGCCAAAACCGTCCTCAACAGATGTTACCTGCGCCTCTTTCCAGAAGCGTTTCGTGGCCCAATCGCTCATTCTGTCGTCCCCCACAGCGTGTCCAGACAGTCGGGCAGCGCCGGGAACGAATCGATAATCACCCGCGCCGCGCCCAGCCGCGCGCGACCGTGATAGCCCCAGCTGACCCCGATCCCGGGGACACCGGCCGCGCGTGCCATGTCCATGTCAAAACTGGTATCGCCGATCATCACGGCGTTCGCCGCGTCGACGCCTGTTTCACGTAGAGCGGTTTGGATCATTGACGGATGAGGCTTGGACGGGTGGAAATCAGCCACCTGTTGGGTCACGAACAGACCCTCCAGGCCATGCCCTTCCAGCAGCTTGTCCAGACCGCGCTTGGATTTGCCCGTGGCAACGCCCAGCAGCGTGTCGGGCTGCGCGTTCAAGCGTTCCAATGCGTCCCGCGCGCCGGGATAAAACGGCGAGGATTGCGCCGCGCCTGCCTGCTTGCGCAGGTCCATATAGGCCGCTTTGTAGCCCTCGGTCAGTCGAACATGATCGGCATCGGACAAATCTGGGGCCAGCCGCGCCATCGCCACATCCAGCGACAGCCCGACAATGCCCAGAATGTCACTACGCGCGGGCAGCGATACGTCGATAGCGCTAAATGCATGGGTCATCGCGGCGATAATATCGCCCTGACTGTCCACCAGCGTGCCGTCCACATCAAAGATGATCAGGCGTAACGGTGCCGTCATTCCGGATCCTCGAACGGGTCGGCAGGAACGTCCGCAGGCGACCATTGGAACGTGTCCCATGTGTGCTGCATATGCGGCGGTAAAGGCGCGGTAAGATGCAGGAACGCGCGTGTCACCGGGTGTTCGATCTTTAGCGAGCGGGCGTGCAAGTGCAGTTTCTTGCTAATGTCCCCACCCAGTTGCGCACCCCAGCCATCGCCTAGATTTTCCTGCCCGGACCCGCCATATTTACCATCGCCAACAACGGGATGGCCCAGTTCGGCCATATGCGCGCGCAGCTGGTGAGTGCGCCCCGTAACGGGCACCAAGGCGCACCACGACGCGCGCGTGCCGACCGCCTCAAGCACCGCGTAATCGGTGGTCGCGTGTTTCGCGCCGGGGGTGTCGTCCACGTCCCGCGGGTGAATGGCGTGCATCTTTTCGCCCTCACCCTTGGCACCATGGCCAGGGGCCTTGACCAGCCCGTATTTGATCGTGCCCATGCGCGGCAGCGGCACACCGGCGACCGCAGCCCAATACAGCTTGCGCGTGTTGCGATGCCGGAACGCCGCCGTCAGCCCCTTGGCCGCCTCGCGGGTGCGCGCCAACAGCAAAACGCCCGATGTGTCCTTGTCCAGACGATGCACCAGTCGGGGCTTTTCCTCGTAGCCAAAGCGCAGCGCCTCGGCCAACCCATCGACATGGCGCGACTGCTTCGAGCCACCTTGCACCGGCAATCCGGGCGGTTTGTTCAACGCGATCACATGATCGTCGCGGTAAATCACGCAGGCGCGGATCATCGCGGCGTCGGAATCGGTCACATGCGCACGCGCGCGCGCTGTCGCCTCGGCGGCGTCGGGCAGCGGGGGGATACGCACCGCCTGCCCCACTTCCAGCCGGGTGGCGGGTTTGACGCGTCCGCCCTCCACACGCAGATCGCCCTTACGGCACATCTTTTCGATCCGACCTTGTTGCAGGTGCGGGAATTGGCGGCGCAGCCAACGGTCCAGCCGCTGATCGCCATCGTCCTTACCTACATAGATTGTTTGAACGCTACTCATGCCCACACCGCCCGCGCCAATGACGCCCCAAATACCAATGCCCCGATCGACAGCCCCACCGACAGCGCCACATAGGCCCCGGCCAGCGCGATCTGCCCGCGCTCGATCAATGTAAACGCCTCCAATGAGAAGGCCGAGAAGGTGGTAAAGCCACCCAAGATGCCCGTCATCACAAACAGGTTCAACGCCTCGTGGCCGCGGTGAAACGACCACATGGCAAACAGGCCCATCGCGAAGGAACCCAACACGTTGACCGTCAAAACCGCAACCGGCAGGCCGGTATGGCCTTCGCGCACCAACACCTGTCCCACGCCAAAGCGCAGGCATGCCCCGATTGCGCCGCCAAGGGCCACCTGTGAAAATGTCATGATCATGGCCGCGTCTGTCGCCCGACGCCCTGCAATTGTCAAGCGTTGCGCACGGTGGGGATAATTCGGCGCAGACGTGAAAAACCGCTTTCCCTGTCATTGGGTGGCGCTAACATGGGATGAGATTTCCTGAACCCAAGGCCCCTGCCCCGTGCCCGACACTATAGATGCCCCCACCCTCTTGCGCACCCTGTTCGACCGTGCGGTTCAAGTGGCCGACCCGATGCAAAGCCTGTCTGCCGTGCTGCCCCCCAAACCGGCGGGCCGCGTGGTGGTGATCGGTGCGGGCAAGGCCAGTGCGCGCATGGCCGAGGCGGTCGAGGCCGAATGGGGCCCCTGCGAGGGTCTGGTGATCACGCGCTATGGCTACGGTCGCCCCTGTCAGGGCATCGAGATTGTCGAGGCCGCCCACCCGGTGCCGGACGCCGCCGGGATGAACGCCACGCGGCGCATGCTGGATCTGTTGCAGGGGCTGGACGCGGATGTGTTCGTGCTGGCGCTGATCTCGGGCGGGGCCTCGGCGTTGTTGGTGCAGCCTGCGGGCGACATCACGCTAAGCGAGAAACAGTCAGTCAATCAGGCACTATTGGCGTCCGGCGCGCCCATCGGTCAGATGAACATTGTGCGCAAGCATCTGAGCCGTGTGAAGGGCGGACAACTGGCCGCCGCCGCGCATCCCGCGCAGATGCTGGCGCTGTTGATTTCGGACGTGCCGGGGGATGATCCGGCGCTGATCGGGTCCGGGCCGACCGTGGCGGATGCCAGCACGCCCGCCGATGCACTGGCGATCCTGACGCGCCACGGTATCGACATGCCCGCCTCTGTTCAGACAGTTCTAAGCGGGGCCAGCGGCGTTTTAACGCCTAAGGATCCCCGGCTGAGCCATACCAAAAACGTGATCTACGCCGCCCCGTCTCAATCCTTGGCCGCCGCCGCTGCCATCGCGCAGGCCGACGGAATCGACGTGCAAATTCTGGGCGACGCCATCGAGGGTGAGGCTCGCGATGTGGCCACCGCACATGCCGCGCAGGCGCTGAACGTGCAGCGCGGCCTTGCCCCCGGTCAAACCGCCCTGCTGCTGTCTGGGGGCGAATTGACCGTCACGCGGCGCGGCGACGGCATCGGCGGGCCGAACGCGGAATATGCGCTGGCACTGGCCGTCGCGCTGGACGGCGCGCCGGGTATCGACGCCATCGCCTGCGACACTGACGGCGTCGATGGCGCGGCCGAGGTGGCGGGCGCACTCATCGGACCAGACACGCTGCACCGCGCGGCAGAGGTGCACGCCGACCCCGCAACGGCGCTGGCGCGCAACGACGCACACAGCTTTTTCGCCACGCTGGGCACGCAGGTGATCACCGGACCGACCCTAACCAATGTCAACGATTTCCGCGCATTGCTGATCGCCGCCCGGCCCTTGTGCTGAAACAGGGGCGCAACATCGGCTTTTGACAGGTGATGACGACCAACGGTGAAGACAGTCTTTTCGTTTGTTCTTGGGTCTACCCGCCCCACTCAAACAGGGTGATACGCGTATCGCCATAGCGGCGCATATCGCACTGGCGCAGACCAGCGGGCGGGCGAAGGGGCGTGTTTTCCTCCCACACCACCAGCGCGCCGGGGGCTAGCCAACCACCGGCAATCGCCGCGCTCAACGCCACCTCGCCCAGGCCCTGACCATAGGGCGGATCGACGAAGACCAACGTCGCGGGCGCACCCGCGCACGGACCCATCTGACGTACATCCTGACGGATCACATGGGCCGTCGCTGTGTATTTCAACAGCGCGATATTGCTGGCCAGCAGGCCCAGCGCCACACGCCCGTTTTCCACGAACCGCGCGGACGCCGCCCCACGCGACAGCGCCTCTAGGCCCAGTGCGCCAGTGCCAGCGAACAGGTCCAGCACTAGTGCGCCCGGCACCGGATCGCCCATCGCGCCCGCCAGCACGTTGAACAGGCTTTCGCGAACCCGGTCCGACGTGGGACGCAGATGCGCCGCTATGTCGCCCGCGCCGACATCTGCCAGACGCCGACCGCGCGCCTCTCCGGCGATGATTCTCATGCCTTCAGCAGGGTCTTCAGTTCGACCTCGGGGTCAGCCACCGCGCTTGCGTCCGGCGATTTGCCACCGTCGATCAGCCGCTTGCCGACCATATAGGCGCGCGGTTCGTTCATGGCGTCAACGGCCAGAAGGGTATCGCCCTTGTAGTACCAGAACGACGCCGAATTCTCGCCACTGCCGGGGCGGGTGACGATCCGGTCATAGCCCACGTTCAGCCCGGCAATCTGCAATTTGACATCATACTGATCCGACCAGAACCAGACCTGCGGCACATAGGTCTTTCCCGCACCCATGATATTTTCGGCCACGCATTCGGCCATATCAATCGCGTTGGGCACTGATTCCAGCCGCAGCCGTCCGCCCTGATAAGGGAACGACGCGCAATCGCCTGCGGCCCAAATCGCCGGATCGCTGGTGCGCCCGGTCGCGTCCACCTTGATGCCGTTGTCGATATCCAGCCCTGCTGCTTCGGCCAGCGCGGTGCAGGGCGCGATGCCGACGCCAACGATGACGAAATCCACGTCCAGCTCGGTTCCGTCGCTCAGGCGTGCACCGCTGACAGCGCCCTCGCCCAGCAAACGCTCAAGTCCGACGCCCTCGCGGATGTCCACCCCATGCCCGGTGTGCAAGGCGCGAAAAAAATCGGATGTTTCGGGCGCGGCCACCCGTTGCAGGATACGGTCCGCCATTTCGACCAATGTCACCCGCAGTCCTTTTTTCGAGGCCACGGCCGCCGCCTCAAGTCCGATATAGCCGCCGCCAACGATCAACACATGCGCGCCGGGAGTGAACCGGGGCGCCATCGCATCCACGTCGTCCAGCCCGCGCACCACGTGCACCCCGTCCAGTGCGCCGCCAATCGACGCAGGCAATCGGCGCGGCGTGGACCCGGTGGTGAATACCAGTTGATCATAATGCACCGCTTCACCGCCCACATGCACGACCTGAGCCGCCCGGTCGATCCCGGTCACAGGCGCGCCAAGGCGCAGATCGATATCGGCCTCGCTGTAAAAACTTTCAGGGCGCAGATACAAACGCTCCAACGCCATGTCGCCCAGTAAATAGGCCTTGGACAGGGGCGGGCGTTGATAGGGCGGTGCGGATTCTTCGCCGATCAGCGTCACGCGGCCCTCAAAGCCGCTATTGCGCAACTTGGCCACTAGGGACGACCCGCCCTGTCCGGCCCCGATCACGACGATATCTGACATTGCGCGCTCCTTGATCCCAAATATGCAGGGAATTGATGTGGCCCTGCCGAAAGACACCCTATATCTACGTCATAGACAACTGCAATAAACACAAAGGATGGAACCATGACGATTTCCCAAGGCGATACCCTTCCCGCAGCGACACTGACCCAAATGGGTGCGAACGGCCCCGAAGCTGTCGATCTGGCCGCACGCCTGAAGGGTCGCAAAGTGGTGCTGTTCGCGGTGCCGGGTGCCTTTACCCCCACATGTCATTCGTCCCACGTGCCCAGCTTTGTGCGCACCAAGGATCAATTTGACGCCAAGGGCGTGGACGAAATTATCTGCGTCAGTGTCAATGACCCGTTCGTCATGGGTCAATGGGGCGAGGCAACAGGCGCCACAAAGGCGGGAATTACCATGTTGGGCGACGCCGAGGCAGCATTTACCAAAGCCATCGGGATGGAATTTTCCGCCCCACCCGCCGGGCTGATCGACCGCTCAAAGCGCTACGCGATGCTGGTCGAGGACGGTAAGGTAACCCTGCTGCACGCCGAAGAAAGCCCCGGCACCTGCGACGTGTCGGCGGGCGAATCCATGCTGGCGGCGATGTAACCCGAATAATCCAAGGCGCGCCCGGTCAACGCCGGGCGGGCCCATGCATTATCCAGCCAGGATATCCATCTTGCGCGCCAGTTTTGCGTCCAGCGCGCTAAGGCCATCCACATCATGCGTTGTCAGAACCACGGTCACGCGGTTGTAGACATTGGACCATTCCGGGTGGTGGTTCCATTTTTCGGCCCAGATCCCGACGCGCACCATCCATCCCAACGCCTCGGCAAAATCAGCGAATTTATAGGTCTTGCGGATCGCATCGCGCCCTTCCACCATCGCCCAGCCACTGACCATTAGCGGATCAATCATCGCGGTGCGCGCGGTATCGCTGAGTAATTCGCTCATTGGGGATCCTCCACCTTGGTTCGCCTGAACGGCCCATAGGACGTCAGGATGTCGATATCTTCGGCCACCGCCGCACCTTCGGCCCGCAAATACTGTGCCACGGCATCGGCAAATCCCGCGTCGCGCATCCAGTGTAGCGAATGTGTGGCCACCGGCAAATAGCCGCGAGCCAGTTTATGTTCGCCCTGCGCCCCGGCCTCGACCCGGGACAGGCCATGGGCAATGGCATAGTCAATCGCCTGATAATAGCACAGCTCAAAATGCAGGCACGCAACATCGGTTGTGCAGCCCCAATAGCGGCCATAAAGCGCCGAACGACCGATAAAATTCAGTGCCCCCGCAATGGGTTGGCCGCTTTCGTCCAGCGCCAAAACCATCAGAACATCGTTTGCCAAACGCTCGGCTGCGAGGGTAAAAAAGGCGCGCGTCAAATATGGCGTACCCCATTTTCGCGCGCCGGTGTCCAGATAGAACCGCCACATCGCGTCCCAGTGTTCAGGCCGCAGATCGTCGCCGGTCAACGCCACGATCGATCCGCCAAACCCCTGCGCCACGCGCCGTTCCTTGCGAATCGTCTTGCGCTTGCGCGCGCTCAGCGCGGACAGAAACGCATCGAAATCCGCGTACCCGTCATTGACCCAGTGAAACTGCTGACTGGTGCGCGCCATCAGGCCAAGGTTTGCGCCCGCCCGCGCCTCGTCTTTGGTGCAAAAGGTGACGTGCAGCGACGACAGGCCGTTCTGTTCGCCCAACCGCACAGCGCCTTCGATCAATGCCGCGCGGCCGGTATCCTCATGCCCCGGCAGGGTCAGAAACCGTCGCCCGGTTACCGGCGTGAACGGCACCGCCATCTGTAGTTTCGGGTAATAGCGCCCCCCCGCCCCCTCGTAGGCATGGGCCCAATTGTGATCGAAAATATACTCGCCCTGGCTGTGGGATTTGCCGTAAAGCGGCGCGACCGCGATTACCTGACCATCCTGTTCGGCGGCCATATATTGCGCCTGCCAACCGGTGCCGGGGCCAATAGATCCGCTATCTTCCAGCGCCTTGAGAAAGCGATAGGTGGTAAACGGGTCCTCGGGCCGCCCGTCTGCCGCCTCGGGGCAGGCACAGGCATCCCATGTTTCCTGCCCGATCTGATCAAGGGCACCATGGACGCGTATCGTGATCTCGGTCTCTGTCATTGCCGCCTTGCCCGCCCGTTGCTTAGCTTACATCTGTGTCGCACTTGCGGGCGGTTCAAGCGGGCAGTGCCGCGCGATAGCCCTCGAACGTCACGTTCTGCGCGATCTTGCGCGCCTCGGCCTCGTCCGCAGCGTTGCGGATGGTCCAGCACAGAACATCCGCGCCAGCGGCCTTCAACTCGGTCACGCGCGGGCGCGCCAGATCGCGCCAATGATGGCTGATAAAGCTGGCGCGCGCTGTGGTATAATCGGGGATCGCGCGCAGACGTTCGCGCGTCTCAGCGTTAAGCGGTCCCAAGCTATCATCGTCCAGCGCATAGGCCTCGGTTACAATGCCGCGCGCGATCTGCGGGGACAGATCGGCCATCGCGATAACCATATGCGGGTTGAACGACATCAGCGCGGCGGGGCCATCATAGCCCGCCAGATCCTGCGCAACGGCACGCTCCAGTCGGCAGTCGGTCACACCCATCTGGCCGTGTTGGTCCTTCAGCTCGATCAACAGGGGCGCGCGTCCTGCAACCAGCGCCAGAACCTCGGCCAGCGTCGGGATACATTCACCATCCCCGCCCAACAAAGGGAGCGCGGCCAGATCGGCGCTATTGTGCTGCTGGATCGGGCCGGGCCTGCCCGTCAGGCGGGCCAGATCATAGTCGTGAAACACCATGGCCTGCCCATCATGGGTCCGCTGAATGTCGATCTCAATGCTGTACCCCGCGTCGATCGCCGCCCGGATCGCCGCGCGCGAATTTTCGGGCCGCCCGGCGGCACGGTCATGCAACGCGCGATGCGCGATGGGATACTGCAACAGGGCGGCAGGCAGGCGCGGCGCGCTCATCTGGCTCATTTGATCTGGAAAATGCCTTCGATTTCCACCGCGACACCCAAGGGCAAAGAGGCGGCGGAAACAGCGGCGCGCGCGTGTTTTCCCACATCACCCAGTGCCTCGGCCATCAGGTTGGACGCGCCGTTGATCACCTGCGGTTGCTCGGTATAATCTGGAGTCGAGTTGACGAAACCCGTCAGTTTGACCACCTTCACCAGACGATCCAGATCGCCCCCGCATGCGGCCTTGACCTGCGACAACAGCGAGATGGCGCAGGCGCGCGCGGCGTTGGCCCCGGCCTCGGTCGTCATGTCGTCGCCCAGCTTACCTTTTATCAACCCCGAGGCATCCGCCGAGATCTGGCCCGATACATAGACCAAGTCACCCGCCTGCACGAACGGCACATAGTTCGCCGCCGGCATCGGCGCGTCGGGCAGTGTTACGCCAAGGTCGGCCAGTTTCTTCTCAAAATTCCCCATGAAATACGCTCCCGCTTGGTGATGATCAGGGTGTGTCAGCAGCGCCGACATCTCGCAAGGACGCTAGCGCGTGGCGGCGCGGATGAAAATCGGAAAATCACGCATCGACGCATACCGGCTGCCCCCTCAATCGCGCAACGCGCGCTCCAGATAGCCACGCATCGGGGCAGTCAGATAAGCCAGAGGGCTGTGCGCACCGGTGCGGATAAAAACCTGCACCGGCATGCCGGGCAGCAGGGCGGACGTCCCCGGCGGGCCATTTTCCAGCGTGATCTCGGCACGGAAAAAGCGTTGACCCGCAGCGCCCTCAAACGCATCCGCCGAGACCCGCACCACATGGCCTGTCCTTTCAGCTGCCGGATCCCGGCCCAGCGCAGGCAAGCGCAGCGTGACCCGCATCCCCGACACAACGCGGTCAATATCCAAAGGCGAGATGTCGGCCATCACCACCCCCGGTCGTCCCCGCGGAATGATCGTCGCGACGGGTTCCGCCGGGCGCAGCACCGCTTGTGCCCCAAAGACGCGCAGGTCATGCACGGTGCCCGCCACGGGCGCGCGCAGGTGCAATGCGGCCAAACGGCTTTGCAATGCGCCCTGATGCTCTTCCAGTTCCAGCAGGCGGTGGCGCAGATCACGCAGTTGGCTGATCGCCTCTTCGCGGCGCTGAACGGCAATCGCATTGATCTCTATCTGCACCTCGGTGATTCGGCCCCGAGCCTCGGCAATGCGCGCGCTCAGATCGCCAGCCACACCTTGCAGGCGGGCGGCCTCGCGTTGTAGGGCACCCAGCCGGGCGGCAGGGGCTAACCCCTTATCCAGCAGGGTTTTCAGCGCGCTCAACTCTGCCGCGACCAGATCCTGTTGCGCGCGTGTTGCCGCCTGCTGCGCCTTTAGCCCGGTGATCTGGTCCTGCACCTGCCCGGCGCGGGTGCGTAACTGTTGCACCCGTCCCGCGTCCGACTGCGTACGGGCTGCGAGCAGCCGGGCCTGCCCGGCGCGTAATGCCGGGGCATCGCGCAATCGTGCATCGAAACGCGGTACGGGTTTGCCATCGCGCTCGGCCTCCAGCCGGGCCTGACGGGCCAGCAACTCGTAAATTTGTGCCTCCAGCAGGGCCAGATCCGAGCGCAGCGCAGTGCCGTCCAACGTCAGCAGGACGTCCCCCGCCGCCACCTGCGTACCCTCAGCCACGGCAATCGCCGCGACAACCCCACCTTCGGGGTGGTGAACGACGCGCCGGTTGCCCGGCATCGCCACCTGCCCGCCCGCAAGGATCGCGCCATCAAGGCGCGTCAACATCGCCCAACTGCCAAACCCGCCCAACAGCAATATCAACGCCAGCGCCCCGATCAAAACGGGGCCGCGTAACGGCCAGCGCATGGGGGCGCCCGGGCGCATCATCCGGCCTCGGCCCGAGAGGGCGCGACGATCTGTGCGTGGTTGCGCACGACGTCGCGCAGCACCTTGTCACGCGGGCCAAAGGCGCGTTGCGCGCCGTTTTCCAACATTAACAGATGATCACATTCCTGAATGGCGGCGGGGCGATGCGCCATCACCAGCACCAGTTGCCCGTCGCGTTTGGCCGCGCGCACCGCGTCATTCACGGCCGCGCTACCTTCGCCATCCAGGTTCGAGTTCGGCTCATCCAGCACCAGCAACGCGGGCGCGCCGAACATTGCACGGGCCAGCCCGATTCGCTGAACCTGTCCACCTGACAAACACCCACAGCTGGGGGTCAGCATCGTGTCATAGCCATCAGGCAGGGCCAAAATCATCTCATGCGCGCCAGCCTTGCGCGCGGCGGCGATCACATCGGCGGCGTCAGCATCCTCCAACAGACGCGCGATATTTTGCGCGATGGTGCCATCAAACAGGTTCACCCGTTGCGGCAAATATCCGACATGACGCCCCAACGCCCCGTCACTGTATTGCCCCAAGGGCGCACCGCCCAGACGCACATCGCCCGACAGCGGGGGCCACAGCCCGGTCAACACCCGCGCCAACGTGGATTTACCGGACCCGGACGCGCCGATTACGCCGATCGCCTGCCCCGGCTCTGTGGTAAAGCTGAGCCCATGCAGCGCCGGCGTCCGTTCCCCGGGTGGGACGACAGTCAGATTGTGCACCTCCAACCGCGCGGAGGGGGGCGGCAAGGGCAGACGGGCGCGCGGTGGGGCGGTTTGTCCCAGACTGATCGCAAGGGCCTGCCACGCCTCCAGCCCGCGCTGAAACAACGCCCATTGACCAACGATCTGCTCGACCGGCTGCAAGGCGCGCCCCATCAGGATCGAGCTGGCAATCATCGCCCCGGGGCTAAGCGCACCGCGCAGCACCAGATAGGCTCCAAGGCCCAGCATGGCCGATTGCAACATCAACCGCAGTGTGCGCCCAAGCGTGACGAAAACCGCCCCCAGATCGCCCGCCCGCATGTCGCCATCGCGCGCAAGGGCACGGGCCACGCGCCATTGCGCGCAGGCGGCGTCACGCAATCCCATAGTGCGCAAAGCCTCGGTATCGTTGGACATCTGAGCAACAAGGGTGGTCGCGCGCGCATCCGCCTCTGCCGCGCGATCCAGATTGCGGCGCGTCACGCGCTGGTTTGCCAACGACGAAAGCACCAGAACCGCCCCGCCAACCAATGCCAATGCACCTAGCCAAGGATGAAAAACCCAGATGCACAGCAAGAACAGCGGCGTCCACGGCAGATCAAACAGCGCATTCAGCGCAGGCGCCGTCATCAACCGTTCGACCGCGCGCAGATCCGACAGAACCCGGATCAACCTGCCCTGCGACGGCGCGGCACTATCGCGGCCGCCCGGCACATCGTGCCCGGCGTCGTTCAGCCCTGCATCGAACACCCGTGTTTCAATCCGCTCGACAAATCGCGCGGCCACGCGCCCCATCAAGCGGCCACGGGCATAATCCAACAACCCCATCACAAGATAGAGGAACGCCGCAAGGATCGACAACACCACCAATGTCTCGACCGAGCGACTGCCCAGCACCCGGTCATAGACCTGCAACATGTAAAGCGGGCCGGTCAGCATCAACAGATTCGCGAAGCAGCTAAACAGCATTGCAGTCCAATAGGCAGGGCGCGCAACGCGGCGCGCACAGTGCAATTCTGTCAGCCCGTCCTGAACGGTTCGGGAAGTGCGGAAAGGTTGCATATGCCCCCTAAAAACTGTAATCCGCCGGATACGCAGATGCAGCAGAGCTGCCGAATTCACAGCGTCACTTTTCTGCCACGACCCCACTGCTTCCGGCGTACGGTCTGTCATTCAGATCATGCTTTGGATTAGGTAACGATCTGGATAACGCATTGCAGAATATCGCCCGGAATTGAGCATTTGACCCAATTTTACACATTTTCCCTGACAGGACCCCGCCGGACGATGCTGGCGTTTGCCGCTGGTACGGCGCTAAGCGCCTGCGCGCAGCCCAACCCGTCGGCCACCATCAGCGCCCCCTATGATCCCTACGAGGCAGAGAATCGGCGCATGCACGCATTCAACGTCTCTCTCGACAGGGCTATCGTCCGCCCGGTGGCGAAGGGGTATAGCGATTTCGTCGCGGATGATGTCGAACAAGTGATCGGCAATTTTGCGACCAACATGTCGATGCCGTCGTCGATCGTGAACAACATCCTGCAAGGCAACGGCAGGGATGCCAGCCAAGATTTCTACCGCATGGTGATCAACACCACCATCGGTCTGGGCGGCTTGATCGACGTGGCCACGGACATGAAAATGCCGCCACGCTCGGACGCTGATTTTGGCGAGACACTGTATGTCTGGGGCGTTGCAGAAGGTCCCTATCTGGAATTGCCACTGATCGGACCCGCCAGCACGCGTGACGCGGCAGGTCGGACCGTGGATTTGTTTACCAATCCACTCGACTATGTCCTGGAAAGTCCCGAATCGTATTACGGCACAGGCGCGTCAGGGTTGAAAACGCTAGGCGCGCGCGGACGGTTTGGTGACTCGATCGATTCGCTGTTGTATGATAGCGCGGACAGTTACGCGGCTTCCCGCTCGCTCTACCTGCAAAATCGCAGGTACAAGCTGGGCAAAAGCGGAACGGACGATTATCTAGACCCTTATGACGCCACATACGGGGGCGCCGCAGTGAGTTCTGATTTCGAGGATCCTTATGACCAGTAACATCACCCGCCGTCGCATGATGGCCACCGGTCTGGCCACCGTATGTGCCACGACATTGCCGGGCATCGCCTTGGCTCTGGATGATGCCACCGCTAGGACGCTGGTCCAGAAGGTCGTGAATGACATCAATGCCGTGATCGCCTCGGGCAAGCCGGTCAGCAGTATGATTAACGATTTCGAAGGGATTTTCCGCCGCTATGGGGATGTGAACCTGATTGCTCGCTCGACACTGGGGCCGGATGCGAATCGCGCAAGCGCAGCCCAGATGAACGCCTTTACCGAAGCGTTCCGCGGCTACATAGCGCGCAAATACGGCAAGCGTTTCAACGAATTCGCCGGCGGCAAGGTCGAGGTTCATTCCGTACGTCAGGTCAAATCCTGGCATGAGGTCGCCGGAATGGTTAACCTGCGGGGATCGGCCCCGTTTGACGTGCGCTTTTTAGTATCGGATCGCTCGGGTCAGAACCTGTTTTTCGACATGGTCATCGAGGGCATCAGCCTGCGTCTGAGCGAGCGTACCGAAATTGGTTCGATGCTGGATCGGCGCAAGGGCAATATAGACGCGATGATCGCGGATCTGCGTCAGGCAGGCTAACGCGTTGCGCGTATGATCTGAGGCGCAGAAATAACGCACAACGCGCGCAACGTATGCGAATCAAAGGCCCGGCGGTGACGTCGGGCCTTTTGCGTTGGGACGTGCTGCGTTTGTGTGAAACGCCTCAGCCGCCGCCCAGAAGTTTGCGCAGAATGTTCTCGATCGGTTTGTTACGTTCGCGGTTCGTCTGCGTCTGCACGCCCGGGCGGTCCTGTTGCTGCTGTTGCGTCGGGCGGTCCTGCGCGACCGGGGCTTGCTGCTGAACAGGGCGTTCGCGGACGCGCATCATCGGCAAAGGACGTTCAGGCAGGCCTTCGTGGACGCGCAGCATCGTTTCGCGCCAGATGTCGGCAGGCAGGCCCCCGCCCGTCACGCCCGTCAGCGGCGTGTTGTCGTCATACCCCATCCAGACGCCCGCGACATAATCTGACGTAAAGCCCAAGAACCACGCATCGCGCGCGGCTTGCGTTGTGCCGGTCTTGCCCGCCGCCTCGCGGCCCGGCAGTTTGGCGCGTCGGCCGGTGCCGCTCTCGATCACCTGATACATCATATAGGTCAGTTCCTGCGCGGCCTCGTCGCGGATCACCCGCTCACCGATACCACCGCCGGTGCCCATCAGGGCCTCGGACTGACCCAGCAGTTTCAACTCGACCAGACCATAGGGCGTGACGGACGAGCCACCATTCAGGATGCCGGCATAGGCACCGGTCATTTCGATCAAAGTGCTTTCCGAAACGCCCAGCGCCAGCGCAGGACCAGCGGCCAGATCGCTTTGGATTCCGAAATCGCTGGCCACTTTGCGCACCAGATCGCGCCCGACACTTTCCGAGACTTTCACGACCGGGATGTTGTAGGACTTCCTCATCGCCTCGGCCAAGGTCACGCGTCCGTGGAACCTGTTGTCATAGTTGCTGGGGCACCATTGCCCGGAACCCGGCGTGTTCCAGCACGTCGAGTCGTCAACAACAGTGTCCTGACTGGAATAGCCCAGTTCCAGCGCAGTCGCATACACGAAGGGCTTAAAGCTGCTGCCGGTCTGGCGATTGGCCTGTGTCGCGCGGTTGAACGCGCCGGTCACCTTGGACTGACGCCCGCCGACCATGGCGCGGACTGCGCCGTCGGCATCCATCACCACGATCGCGGCCTGCGCCTTGGATCCTTCGCGCACTTGATCCGCGAACACCGCCTTCAACGCATCCTCGGCAGCGTGTTGCAGGCGCTGGTCCAGCGTTGTGCGGATGATCACATCCTCGGTCGTGTCGCGGGTGAAAAACTCGGGGCCCGACGCCATGACCCAATCAGCGAAATATCCGCCCGCCTGCTTTTCCGCAGCTTCGGACAGGGTGGCCGGGTTAGCAGCCGCATATTGCACCTCGTCGTCGGTGAGGTATCCCTGATCCTCCATCAGGCGCAGCACTGTAGCCGCCCGGTTTTGCGAGCGCTCGATATTCGACGTCGGCGCAAGGGTGGAGGGCGCGGTCAGCAACCCGGCAAGCATCGCAGCCTCGGGTGCATCCAGCGCCGCGGCCGGTTTGTCGAAATAGCGTTGCGCGGCGGCCTCGGCCCCGAAAGCGCCGGCACCCATGTACGCGCGGTTCAGATAGATCGACAAGATCTCGTCCTTGGAATACTTGGCCTCCATCGCCAAAGCATAGATCGCTTCCTTGGCTTTGCGGCCCAACGATCCCCGGCGACAATCCTTGATGTATTCCGCTTCGCTTTTCCAGTCTGCCTCGACATATTCGACACCCAGACACAGCAGCTTGGCCGTCTGTTGGGTGATGGTCGACCCGCCATGCCCGGACAACGGTCCACGCCCCTCGCTAAGGTTGATGCGCACAGCCGAGGCCACGCCCCGCGGACTGACGCCAAAATGATAGTAGAATCGTTTATCTTCGGTCGCGATCACCGCGTTGCGCAGGTGGCGTGACACGCTTTGCGCCGTGACAACGCCGCCAAACTGATCGCCCCGCCAGGCAAACACATCGCCCTTGTGATCCAGCAGCGTCACCGACCCACGCGCACGCCCGTCCAGCAATTCCTCGACATCCGGCAGTGTCGTATAGACATATCCCGTTGCCACCCCGATGACGACCGTGACCACCAGACCGACGCGCCAGCCAATCCCCCAGACAATGCGCCAGATCGCGCGCAAAACCGAGCGCAGCGCGCGGGTCAGGATATTGCCACGGCGCGCAGGTTTGCGGGCCGTCCGCTTGCGCGCAGCCGGTTTCTTGGATTTGGGCGGTTTCGCCGCCGTCTTGGGTTTGCGCCTGTCGGCCACCAAAGGTGGTTTGCGCCGTCCTGAATTGCTCATATCAGCCCTGCTCGGAGCCTTGTTTGTGCCACCTTACGCGGCTTTTCACCAAATGTAGAGGGCCGAAGCGCATCGCCCCACTTTTTCCATCGCCTATTTTTCAAGCATTTCCACCTTTTCGCCTAATATTTGGGCGTCACCCCCATTGCCTGACCCGCATTTCGCCGCCTTCCGGTTGGCCACGGTCCATTTTCGCCGTTTTCTGCACCTGCAAAGTGACTGCAACTCGCACCCATGCCCGATGGTCAGGGATAACGCGGACATCGGTCGCTCAATTTCTGGCGCGCGTCAGCGCGTCCCACAAAGGACGAACCACATGTACCCAAACCCCAAAAATCTATTGCCCCTCTGCGCTGCGGCCGCGCTGATCGCGCTGCCGGGACTGGCCGTGGCGCAAGAGGTGGAAAGCACACCCACGATGGCCGATATCGGCTTCATCCTTAACACGTTCATGTTTCTCGTCGCTGGGTTCCTGGTGTTCTTCATGGCCGCCGGTTTTGCCATGCTTGAGGCCGGCTTGGTACGCGGCAAGAACGTGACCATGCAGTTAACCAAGAACATGGCGCTGTTCGGCCTTGCCGGGCTGGCCTATTTCATCGTCGGCTACAACCTGATGTACCCTGGCGACGGGTGGAGCATGGACGGCGTCCTTGGCGCGTTTTCGCTGACCTCACTTGAGCCTGTGGGCCTTGAAGGGGCCGAGCCCGACCTGACCTATGCATCGGTTGGTTCCGACTTCTTCTTCCAGCTGATGTTCTGCGCTGCCACCGCCTCGATCGTGTCGGGTGCGTTGGCCGAACGGATCAAACTGTGGCCCTTCTTGGCCTTTGTCGTCGTGCTGACCGCATTCATCTATCCCATCCAGGCCAGCTGGAAATGGGGCGGCGGTTTCCTTGACGCGGCCGGTTTTCAGGACTTTGCGGGTTCCACCGTGGTTCACTCGGTCGGTGGTTGGGCAGCCTTGATGGGCGCGCTGATCCTTGGCCCCCGTTTGGGTAAATATGGCAAAGATGGCCGCGTGCATCCGATGCCCGGCTCGAATCTGGCGCTGGCTACACTGGGTGCGTTCATCCTGTGGCTGGGTTGGTTCGGCTTCAACGGTGGTTCGCAGCTGTACATGGACACAGCAGGCAACGTGGCCGACATCAGCCGCATCTTCGTGAACACCAACATCGCGGCCTCTGCCGGTGCGGTCGTAGCACTGTTCGCAACTCAACTGCTGTACAAGAAGCCTGACCTGACGATGATCTTGAACGGCGCGCTTGCCGGTCTGGTCGCCATCACCGCCGAGCCTCTGACACCCACCCTGATCGAAGCAACGTTGATCGGTGGCATTGGTGGCCTGATCGTGGTCTTCGCAGTGCCGCTGCTGGACAAGCTGAAGATCGACGATGTCGTCGGTGCCATTCCTGTCCACCTGTTCGCAGGGATCTGGGGCACCATCGCGGTCGTATTCACCAATGACGCTGCCAACCTCGGAACGCAGATTTATGCGATCGGCGTGGTCGGTGTGTTCGTTTGCGTGACCTCGGCTGTGGTCTGGTTCATCCTGAAAAGCGTCTTTGGCATCCGTGTCAGCGAAGAAGCCGAAATCATCGGTCTGGACGTCAGCGAATTGGGGATGGAGGCCTATCCCGAGTTCTCCAAAGGCTGATCGTCCCAACCTTTGGAAAAACGAAAGCCCCGCACGTGCATCGTGCGGGGCTTTTTCATGCCGAATCAATCGGTCTTAACGCTGGTTCATCTTCTGTGGTCCACCCGTGGCCATATCTGTCCCGACAAAGGGCAGTTCGGCCGCTTTCCACGCCCCAAAGCCACCCTCCAGATGCGCGATCCGCGACTCACCAGCCTCCAACGCCGCACGTGCCATTTTTTCCGAGCGTATGCCGCTGCCACACATCAACACTATGCGTTTGCCCTGTTGGGACGGCAATTTCGTGCCGTCAAAGGACGCCATTGGCATCAACATCGCCCCGATCACATGCTCCATCGCGAATTCCTGTGGGCTGCGGACGTCAATCAGCACGATGTCGCCTGCATCCCACGCCTTCGCCACCTCATCGACGGTCCATGTTTCCAGCGTTTTTCCGTTTAGATCTTCGGTTTTCATTCTAAATTCCCTCTCGAATTGATGCCTGAATAGATAAGGCCGCGCGGCGTATTTTACCACCACCGGGCCCATTTCCGAATCGCGCGCGTCCGTGCTAGGTCTTGTGGCATGAACACCCCTGCCCCCCATATAAGCACACAGGCGTCCACCGATCGCCCGTTGATCCGCCTTCTGGACGAGGCCGCGATCAACCGCATTGCCGCTGGCGAAGTGGTGGAGCGACCCGCCTCGGCGGTCAAGGAGTTGATGGAAAACGCCATCGACGCAGGCGCGCGCCGCATTGAAGTATCCTACGCCGACGGCGGCAAGACCATGATCCGCGTCACCGACGATGGCTGCGGCATGACACCCGAGGATCTGCCACTGGCGCTGGCCCGCCATGCGACCTCCAAGATCGACGGCAGCGACCTGTTGAACATCCACAGCTTCGGCTTTCGTGGTGAGGCGCTGGCGTCCTTGGGATCTGTCGGGCGGCTAACCATCTGCTCGCGCGCCGCCGGGCAGGAGGCCGCCGAAATCGCAGTCAGCGGTGGAGCGATCAGCCCAGTACGCCCCGCTGCGTTGAATGGCGGCACAGTGGTCACGCTGCGCGATCTGTTCTACGCCACGCCCGCACGGCTGAAATTCATGCGCACCGACCGCGCCGAGGCGCAGGCGATCACCGATGTGGTCAAGCGCTTGGCGATGGCCGAACCCTCGATCGGATTCACCCTGCGCGACGTGTCCGGCGGCGGCGAGGGACGGCAGACCTTTCGCGCCGACGCCGAATCCGGCGATCTGTTCGACGCGTTGCACCGCCGTCTGGCCAATATCCTGGGCCATGAGTTTGCCGATAACGCGATGCGCATCGACGCCACGCGCGACGGGTTCACCATGACAGGCTACGCGGGCCTGCCGACTTATTCGCGCGGCGCGGCGGTGGCACAATACCTGTTCGTCAACGGCCGCCCGGTGCGCGACAAGATGCTGATCGGCGCGCTACGCGCCGCCTATATGGACGTGCTCAGCCGGGACCGTCACCCGGTGGCGGCGCTGTTCATCGACTGTGATCCGACACTGGTCGACGTCAACGTCCACCCGGCCAAATCCGAGGTCCGCTTTCGCGATCCCGGCACCGTGCGGGGATTGATCGTTTCGGGCCTGCGCCATGCGCTGGCCGAGGCGGGGCACCGCGCCTCCAGCACCGTGGCGGGAGCGACATTGGGTGCGTTTCAGGCGGAACCGACGGGCGCGCGCGTCTATCAGATGGATAGTCCTTCGGCGCAGGCGCGCAACATCGCCTACACCGCGCAGGCCCCCGGTTTTGCCGACATGCAGGACAGCTATAGTGCGCGCGCTGAACCTGTGGCCGAAACGCCGGACAATGCGCCCACCGACGACATGCCACTGGGGGCCGCGCGCGCGCAGGTGCATGAAAACTACATCATTGCCCAGACGCCCGACGGCATCGTCATCGTCGATCAGCATGCCGCGCATGAACGGCTGGTTTATGAGCGCCTGAAACGTCAAATGGCCGAGCATGGCATCGCGGCCCAAGCGTTGCTGATCCCTGAAATCATCGATCTGTCCGAGGCCGATTGCGCGACATTGCTTGAAGCTGCGCCCGATCTGACCCCGCTTGGCCTGACCATCGAACCGTTTGGCGGCAGCGCCGTGGCCGTACGCGAAACGCCTGCCATTCTGGGCAACGCTGATGCCCGCGCGCTGGTGCTGGATATCTTGGACGAACTGACCGATCAGGGCGACAGCCAGTCCATACGCACGCGAATTGACGCGATCCTCAGCAGGATGTCCTGCCACGGCTCGATCCGCTCGGGGCGGCGCATGCAAGCCGACGAGATGAACGCGCTACTGCGCGAGATGGAGGCGACGCCGATGTCGGGCCAATGCAACCACGGTCGCCCCACCTATGTGGCGCTGAAACTGTCGGATATCGAGCGGTTGTTCGGGCGCACATGATCACCTTTGGGTCGCACTCTTATGAGCTGAACGATCCTGTCGTTCTGGCGGTTCTGGTTGGCGCGGCTCTGCTGGTGCTGGTCCTCTGGCTGCTGGTTTCCACCGCCCGCGCCGCATCCCGCGCGGCGCGTCTAACCGGTCCACTGGCGCAGCAGGTCGGCCATATGCAGGCGCATATTCAAGGGCTTGGCGATGGCCAGCAACAACTGGCGGGCGGTTTGAACCACGTGGCCGAGTTGCAGGCGGCGGCGCAAACCAACATGCTGAACCTGATGGAACAGCGGCTGGCACATGTGTCCCAACAGATGAACGAAAACCTGCACGGGTCGGCCCGTCGCACGGCACAGTCCTTGGGTGATCTGCAACAGAGATTGCAGGCAATCGACCGCGCTCAGGCAAACATCACTAAGCTGTCGGGCGATGTCCTGACCCTGCAAGACATCCTTAGCAACAAGCAGACGCGCGGCGCTTTTGGCGAAATCCAACTGCATGATATCGTGTCCAAGGCACTGCCCAAAGACAGCTACACCCTACAACATACGCTATCGAACGGCAGGCGCGCCGATTGCCTGATCCACCTGCCCAATCCGCCGGGGCCGATCTGCATCGACAGTAAATTCCCGCTGGAGGCGTATGAAGCCCTGCGCCGCGCCTCCACCGATTGGGAGCTGAACGAGGCCGCGAAATTCCTACGCACCTCGGTCAAAAAGCACATCCGCGATATTTCCGACAAATACATCCTGGACGGCGAAACCGCCGATGGCGCGTTGATGTTTCTGCCGTCCGAGGCGGTCTATGCCGAACTGCACGCGAATTTCCCCGAACTGGTGCGCGAAGGGTTCGCCGCGCGGGTCTGGATCGTATCCCCGACAACCTGCATGGCCACACTGCACACGATGCGCGCCATTCTGAAGGACGCGCGGATGCGCGCACAGGCGGGCGCGATCCGACGTGAACTCGGCCTGTTATTTGCAGATGTCGAGCGACTGGGCGTGCGCGTTGAAAACCTGGATCGCCATTTCGGACAAGCGGCCAAAGACGTGGCCGATATCAAGATTTCAGCCGACAAGGCAGGTCGCCGCGCGCGCCGACTGGACAACTTCGACTTTGAAGAGCTGGCCCCAGAGATGCCGGCCCAAACGGATCCCAAAATCGTGCCGATTGGCGAATAACGCGCCCTACATCGTCTCTAGGCAATGCCGCCGGAAGGCGCGTTTCAGCATGTCCAATTCTTCGCGCAGCAGACTCATCTCGGCGCGGATATCGTACCCAAGCGCGTCCCCACTCATCAACGTAAAGCTGTCCAGCGTGACATCTGCACGTTTGTCTCGGATCAGAAATGTCTGCACGCCGTCGGCGATCACACTGGCCGGGATCGGAACACGCAATACCCATTGTGTCGCGCTTGACCCTTCAAGCACCTGCACGTCGCCGATGGCCTTTTCCAGATGCGTCACTTCAATGTCGGGCTGGAAATTCCCTTCGCCCTCATAGGTCAACTGGCCTTCCCAGACGCCCTCGAACAGGCGGGTCTTGGTCAATGTCAGGTCACTCATATTAGGGTCTCCGGGGGCTGGGTCTGCGCGGATTATCAATCAAAACTCGGCGCGCGGGCGGCGGCTGAAGGTGACGTCGCGCAGGACCACCTGGCTCATCTGCGGGTTCTCGAAGATCAGGTCGACCCAAGCCCGTTCGATCCGCTTTTCGTTCAGGTTGGAGTAGGCCAGATCGAATTCGACCATGATTTCTGCATCCTGCAACGGCAGTTCGCGCACGATCTGTTCAGTGTTTGGACCGTGTTTGATGTTCAGGCGGGCGAAAATCTCTAACGGCTTTTCCATCTCGACGATGGTATTCAGACGCAACAGGTGGTGTTTCTTCAGTCCATCCACCGCCCCTTGGGGCAGGTCCAGAACCACCGACAGGAACGACCCGTCAAAGGCGAAAACATCCATGCGCAGGCCATAAGGCGCCAGATCCGCCTCGCGCGTGTTGCGAAGCTGCCGCAAGGTCAGCTCGGAATGTGCGCAATCGTGAAACAATGTCAGTTCCTCACCCAGCTTGGACTTGCTGGGGGCCGAGGACAGGCCGGGATTGGGCAACGGCAAACACCACAGCGACGGACGCCATGACCAATCGGTGCCGTGAGGTTTGGGAAACGCATTGGAGCCGATCATCGGCAGAGCCAGACGATTGTCGGCAATTGCCGCCACTTCATTCAGGGAATACAGCAATTTGCGGGCCATGCCGCGTTCACGGCGCAATTCCTGCAAGGGCATTTCGCCGGCCCGACGCGCGGCCTTTGTCCAGCGGCGAACACCGCGCCGATGCACGATCCAGTCCCCCAATGCGCTGCGAAATTGCATAGTACCTGCCTTCGGTCATCCATCGGTGATTCTAACTTGCCTGAGCTAACCCTTCCAGAAGATTAAACAGGTTTGCGAAACAATCAGGTTAATTTGCAGCGAAATTCACCTTTGAGTTGTGCGCGCCCGCCTGCAATCTCCTATTGAAGGGCCGGTTTGCCGGTGCCGAGCATCTTCTGGGATAGGGTCTGGATGGGCGGGGTGTCTTTTGGCCGTTTCACCGGGCTGGCTTGGCGCATCGCCTTGGCGGTTGCGATCATGATATCGTGCCCGGCGCGCCCGGTTGCGGCACCATTTGGGCCGGAATAAACCGCCAGCCCCACCAGATGGCCGTTGATCAGCAGCGTCGCGCGCCAATGGCGTGGATCACTGCCGGGCAGCTTGCGATCACCACCGCGCGCGACCTGCACCAGCGTCATGCCGTCCCCGTCGATCTGCGCCATCACGCCCGATTGCGTCAATGCCGCCGCCATTTCGGCCGCGCTGGGCTGACGGGCGGTGTCACTATGCGCCAGAACCGAAACGGTGATCACGGCGGCGGGTGCGTCACTGCTTTCAGTTTTGCTCAGATGGGCGCAATTGGCCAGCAGGGCAAAGCTGTTACCGCCCCGCCGGCGGACACTTTTGGGATCGATGCAATAGCCGTCAGGACCGGCGACGATCACCTCGCCGTGAAAGAACGATACCCGGCGCAGCATCTCGGCGGGCCTGCCGTTCGGGGCCTCAAGCAGGTTCAGCCGCCCACCGCCCTGCCCCGGTGCCAAACAAGCAGCCAAAGGCAGGGTCAGCGCAAGCAAGGCCGCGCAGCGGGCGTTAGATGTCCATATAGACATGGCGCTCGGCCTCGGCACCGGGATGAGTGACCGCGCCCTTGTAGGTAGCCCCGACCAACTGTGCGAATTTCCAAATCGCGCCCGAGGCATAGATGGTTTCGCGCGGGCCTTTCCAATCGGCCTTACGCTGTGCCAGTTCGTCCTCGGTCAGATCCACGCTAAGCTCGCCCTTCACCGCGTCGATGGTGATCAAATCGCCGTCTTTCAACAAGGCAATAGGACCGCCGTGCGCCGCCTCGGGGCCGACATGGCCCACGCAGAAGCCGCGCGTTGCGCCGGAAAAGCGCCCGTCGGTGATCAGTGCCACCTTCTTGCCCATGCCCTGACCGGACAGGGCGGCAGTGGTCGACAGCATCTCGCGCATGCCGGGGCCACCAGCGGGGCCTTCATTGCGGATAACGATCACTTCGCCTTCCTTATAGCTGCGCTTCTGCACTGCTTCGAACGCGTCTTCTTCGCATTCGAACACACGCGCGGGGCCGGTGAACACCTGATTTTGCGTTGGAATACCGGCGACTTTCACAATCGCACCTTCGGGGGCCAGATTGCCTTTCAGACCCACGACTCCGCCGGTCTTGGTCAGCGGCGCGTCGATGGGATAGATCACCTTGCCGTCGGCCTCACGGGTGATCAGGTCCAACTCCTCGCCGATGGAGCGTCCGCTGGCGGTGATGCAATCCTCGTGGATCAGACCGGCCTTGCGCAATTCCTTCATCACGACGGGGATTCCGCCCACGTCATAAAGATCCTTTGCCACATATTGCCCACCCGGTTTCAGGTCGACAAAATAGGGCGTGTCGCGGAAAATATCGCACACATCCTCAAGGAAGAAGTCAATCCCGGCCTCATGCGCAATCGCAGGCAGGTGCAAGCCAGCATTGGTTGACCCACCGGTGCAGGCGACAACACGCGCGGCGTTTTGCAGGGATTTCAGCGTGACGACATCGCGCGCGCGAATGTTCTTTTCCAGCAGGTTCATCACAGCGCGGCCCGATGCCTCGCCATATTGGTCGCGGGATTCATAGGGGGCGGGCATGCCCGAGCTGTTCATCAGCGCAAGGCCAATCGCCTCGGACACACAGGCCATGGTGTTGGCCGTGAACTGACCACCACAGGCACCCGAGCTGGGGCAGGCCACACGCTCCAGCACATCCAGCGCCGCATCGGACATGGTGCCGTTCTGATGACGGCCGACAGCCTCGAACATATCTTGAACGGTCAAGTCGCGACTGCGGAAATCCTCGGGGATTTCTTCGATCTGGGGCGCACGCCCCGGCAGGATCGACCCGCCATAGATGAACACAGACGGCGTGTTCAGACGTACCATGGCCATCATCATGCCCGGCAGGGATTTGTCGCAACCGGCTAGGCCGACAATCGCGTCATAGGCATGGCCGCGCATGGTCAATTCGACCGTGTCGGCAATCGCTTCGCGGCTGGCCAACGAACTGCGCATGCCTTCGTGGCCCATCGCGATCCCGTCGGTGACGGTGATGGTGGTGAATTCGCGCGGTGTGCCGTGGGCCGTCTTGACGCCCATCTTAACCGACTGCGCCTGACGCGACAGGGCGATGTTGCACGGAGCAGCCTCGTTCCAGCAGGTGGCAACGCCAACGAGGGGCTGGTGGATTTCTTCCTCGGACAGGCCCATCGCATACATATACGAGCGGTGCGGCGCCTTGGCGGGGCCTTCGGTAACATAGCGGCTGGGCAGTTTGGATTTGTCGAATTTGGTCATGAGGGCCTCGCGGGAAACTGGGCTGAAATGTGATGTGATCCGGGATAAGCGAGCGGCGCGCCGCGTGCAAGCGCGGAGCGGAAACGAAGCGACCGCATGCTGCGCACCCAAAAGGGCGAAAACCAGCCGATGGTGTACAACCCGAATCCCAACCAAGGTGACAGTTTGCGCATTCAGATTTGCAAACGAACCCTCTACACTCGGCTCATGCACTATCCCCGTTACGCCCGCCTCATCGCCCCTGCCCGTCCCTCTGCCTCGCTCTGGCGATTGGCCGGGGGTGTTGGCCTGTTGATGGCCGCGTTCCTTGCATTGGCCTATGTCTATAGTTGGATCATCACCGCAGTTTTGCCCGACTCGGCCTGGGGGATGGATGGCAATGGGGTCGACGAGGCGACGACCCCTTGGGGTGCGTTGACCAACCTGTTTGTCTTTGCGCCGCTCATTGCTGCACTGGGGCTGGCGATGGCCGTAGCGCACCGGCGTCCCTTGATACAGTTGATCGGTCCTGTCGACCTTGCGTTGGCGCAGGGGCGGCGCGTTTTCCTCGTTGTCGCGGCACTTTATGCGGTGATGGCATTGATCCCCCTGCCGGACAGTTTTGAAATCCAGTCCAATTTGGCGGTGCGCACCTGGATCAGTTTTCTCCCGCTGGCCGTGTTGGGATTGCTCATTCAGGTCAGTGCCGAAGAGCTGATCTTTCGCGGGTATCTGCAAAGCCAACTGGCCGCGAGATTTCCCCATCCTTTCATCTGGATGATCCTGCCGTCGGCCCTATTCGGAGTTTTGCACTACCAACCCGTTCTGCTGGGGAATGGTGCGTGGCTGGTGGTTGCGTGGGCCACTCTGTTTGGGCTGGCCGCCGCTGATCTGACCGCACGCAGCGGCACTTTGGGCCCGGCCATTGCCCTGCACCTGATCAATAATTTTGGTGCAATCCTGTTTATCGCGCCTCAAGGCAGTTTCGACGGGCTTGCCCTTTATACCTATCCATTCGGGCTTGATCATCTGGACATGTTGTATGCCTGGATGCCGATTGATTTGATGATGTTACTGTGTTCCTGGCTTGCGGCGCGTCTGGCGCTGCGGGTCTGATTGCAATTCCCGCACAGGCGGCTTATCTGAAAAACAACTGGACGATTGCCATCCAAAGGAGGACAGGCTCGCATGAACTGGATCACAAACTATATGCGTCCGCGCATCAATTCGATCTTCTCGCGCCGCGAGATGCCCGAGAATCTGTGGACCAAGTGCGACGAATGCGGCACCATGTTGTTCCACCGGGAATTGAGCCAGAATTTGAATGTTTGCACCTCGTGCGGGCATCATATGCTGATCACGCCGCGCGCCCGGTTTCAGACCCTGTTTGACGGCGGAGTCTTTACCGAAATCGCCGTGCCTGCGCCGACGGCCGATCCGCTGCACTTTCGCGATCAAAAGAAATATCCGGACCGGATGAAGGCCGCACAGCGCGCCACCGGCGAAAAAGAGGCGATGCTGGTCGCAAGTGGCGAAATCGGGCGCACGCCGATTATTGCCGCCGCACAGGACTTTAGCTTTATGGCCGGGTCGATGGGGATGTATGTCGGCAACGCGATAATTGCCGCCGCCGAGCAGGCGGTAAAGCTGAAGCGCCCGCTGATCCTGTTTTCCGCTGCCGGTGGCGCGCGCATGCAGGAAGGCATCCTGTCCCTGATGCAGATGCCGCGCACCACGGTTGCGATCCAGATGCTGAAAGAGGCGAACCTGCCCTATATCGTGGTGTTGACCCATCCCACGACGGGCGGCGTCACCGCGTCCTATGCGATGCTGGGCGACGTGCAGATCGCGGAACCGAATGCATTGATCTGTTTCGCTGGCCCGCGTGTGATCGAACAGACCATTCGCGAAAAGCTGCCCGACGGATTTCAGCGCGCGGAATATTTGCTGGATCACGGCATGCTGGATCGCGTCACGCCCCGTCCCAAAATGCGCGATGAACTGATCACGATCACGCGCATGCTGCTGGGCCTGCCCCCTGCAATCGCAGGCGATTTGCCGCCACCGACACTGGATCAATCCGAGCCTGCAATTCCTGACGGAACGGACAAGGCCAAGGCGGCACCAGTCGACAAGACAGCTGAGAAAGCACCCGGAAAATCAGCTGACAAAGAGACCGCCAAGAAATGACCACCCCCGGATCGGATGTCATCCTGGACCGGATGATGGCGCTACACCCCAAGATCATTGATCTGACGCTGGACCGCATGTGGCGACTGCTAGACGCCTTGGGCAACCCCCAGAACGATCTGCCCCCGGTGATCCATATCGCGGGGACCAATGGCAAAGGCAGTACGCAGGCCATGCTGCGCGCCGGGCTGGAAGGCGCGGGCAAGACCGTTCACGCCTACACGTCGCCACATCTGGCGCGGTTTCATGAACGCATCCGTCTGGCCGGGAAATTAATTTCCGAGGACGCGCTGACCGAAACGCTGGATGAATGTTACGCCGCCAATAAGGGCGAAACGATCACCTATTTTGAGATCACCACCTGCGCCGCCCTGCTGGCCATGGCGCGCACACCTGCCGATTACACCCTGCTTGAGGTCGGCCTTGGCGGGCGGTTGGATGCGACCAATGTGGTGGCAAAGCCCGCACTGACCATCATCACCCCAATCTCGATCGACCACGAACAATATCTGGGCGACACGTTGGCCAAGATCGCGTTTGAAAAGGCCGGAATTATCAAGCGCGGCGTGCCCTGCGTCGTTGGCCCGCAACAGCCCGAAGCGATGGACGTCATCGAAGACGTCGCCGCCCGCCTTGGCGCCCCCTTGATCGCTCAGGGCCAGCACTGGCACACATATGCCGAAAACGGGCGGCTGGTGCATCAGGACGACCACGGGCTGGCCGACCTGCCCCTGCCCAACCTGCCCGGCGCACATCAATATGAAAACGCAGGCGCCGCGCTGGCTGCGCTGCGCCATCTGGGCATGGGCGAGGCCGCAGAGCTCGCCGCCGTCACCGAAGCCGTTTGGCCAGCACGGATGCAGAAACTGGTCCACGGGCCGTTGGCCGATGCCGCGCCCGAGGCCGAGCTGTGGCTGGACGGCGGGCATAATGCCTCGGCCGGTCAGGCGCTGGGCCACCACCTGTCCACCCTGCCCAAACGCCCAACACATCTGATTTGCGGTATGTTGAACACCAAGGACATCACGGGCTATCTGCGCCCTCTGGCGGCACAGGCCAGCAGTCTGACCGCCGTCGCCATCCCCGGCGAGGCCAATACCCTTCCCGCCGAGATCACCGCCCGCGCCGCGACGGACGTCGGCCTGTTGGCATCCTGCGCCGACAGCGTAGCGGACGCGTTGGCCCAGATCACGGCGCGCGACCCTCACGCCCGTGTGTTGATTTGTGGCTCGTTGTATCTGGCAGGATCGGTTTTGCGCGCCAACGGCTGATTGCAAAGTCGCGTCGCTTGAAAGACGGCGCCACTGAGCAAACTGGCTGATGATTGCGTCCCGTCAGGTGCGAGACACATGGATAGGCCAAAATGCTCGTAAAGAGGCAACTTTTTTTCACCTCACAACCCCCCGAAACGAATCAGTTTTTTGCCGAATCCTAAGGATACGGGGGCGAAACACACATCCAATCTATCACTTTATATTGACCATTTTATCCGTTTCCTTCTATATCTGGGGTCGTTGTCAAGGTGTGTTGCATTGGCCAAAGGCCAAAGACGCATCGTACAATTTGGGGAAGCAGTCAGTGAATCGAACGCAGGTGACACAAGCACAGCTTTGCAAAAGTCTCGGCTTGATACCTGCCCGACAGGGCTGCATGGGTAAGGCTATCCCCGTCCTGTCCGCCAAAAGCACAGGCAAAAGACAAAAGCGGCTGCAACCATCGCGCAATTGGGCTGCGCCGCAACAAAGATTTCAAACAGACCCCATGAGACATTGGAAAGTACTCCATTGCTGATGGGTGATCTGCGACCGACGGCGCCCTCCACATGAGAAGGCGACAAGACGACAGGCACGGCAAGACTATCGACGCACAAAGTAATGAGGGGCCGGTTCAACGGCCCCCTTTTCTTTTTGGAGGACAGTGCACTGACATATGGCCGCCTGTGTAAGAACTGCCCTCACACCGCGCTTCGTACAACCTTCGCCACGTAAGGTGCGCTTAAGCGCACCCTACTAACGCAAAGATCCCGCGCCCATAACAGGCGCGGGATCTGTATTTTAGCTCACTGGTCGGCGGGCCGACCGGTGTCAGGTCAATGCAGCTTTGCGTCGACAGTGCTGATGGCCTCGTCGATCAGCTTATTTGCGTCTGTCGCGGTCATCTGCTTTGCGATCACCTCTTGGGCCGCTGCGATGGCAATGGAGACGGCCTGATCGCGCACTTCACGCACAGCCCCCGCTTCGGCCGAGGCGATCCGGTCTTCGGCTGCCTGCATACGGCGGGCGATCGACGTTTTCAGATCTTCCTTGGCTTGTTCCGCTACTGCAGCGGCGTCGGCACGGGCCTGATCGACAATGCGCGTGGCCTTGTCTTGCACGTCCTTTTGCATCCGCTCGTAGCTGGCCAGCAAAGTTTGCGCTTCTTCACGCAGGGCGCGGGCCTCGTCCAGTTCGGACTGAATACCCTCGGCCCGTTTATCCAGCAAGCCACCCAAAAGGGAGGGCACCTTCAAGTAGACAAGAAGCGCCAAGAACAGCACGAACGCGATCAGAACCACGAAATTCGTGTTCGACAGCGAGACAAATCCGACATCCTTGCCCGCCGCAAAGGCGGGACCAGAGGCGGTCAGGGCGATCAGTATGGCAAGTTTGCGCATGTATTTACCCTTTCATCCGGGCCGTAACGGCCGCGTTGACCGTTTTAGCATCCGCAGTGCCGCCCATGGCTGCAACGATATCCTTGGTGGCAGATTTGGCCACTTCGGTCACGTTTGCCAGCGCATTCTTACGAATTTCGGAAATCGTCTTTTCGCCTTCCGCAGCTTTAGCCGCAATCTCGGCATCGGCTTTGGCCATAGCCACGTCGAGATCTGCTTTGATCTCGGCCTTAGCCTCGGAAATGATTGCCTGTGCTGCGGTGCGCGCGTCGGCTTCGGCCTTCTTGAAGGCCTCTTCGGCGCTCACGGCCTTGGATTTGAGATCCTCGGCAGCCGCGATATCATTGGTGATAGAGCCCTGACGTTCGGCCAGAACCGCCCCAATGCGCGGCAGTGCAATGCGCGACAGCACAAAGAAGATGATGACCAGCGTGACGACCAGCCAGAACACCTGGTTGCCCATCCACTCGCCGCAAAGCTGCGGCAGGCCGATCGCGCCCCCGTGGGAGTCGACACAGACGCCCGCCTCTTCCAAGGCGAGGTTGCTGACATAGCCAGCATCAGCTGTAGTTTCGGTTGCCATGACATCGTCCTCCTCAGGGAAACTTTACCAGGTGGACCAAGGGGCGGCGTCACGCCCCCCCCCAGCCGTAAGGATCAGGTTCCGTAAGGTTTAAACGGCGAACATCAGCAGAAGAGCAACGAGGAACGAGAAGATCCCCAGCGCTTCGGCGAATGCGATACCGATGAACATTGTGGCTGTCTGACCGGCAGCTGCCGACGGGTTGCGCAACGCGCCCGACAGGAAGTTGCCGACAACATTGCCCACACCGATGGCTGCGCCACCCATGCCGACGCTGGCGAGGCCTGCGCCGATGAATTTGCCCAGGTCTGCGAGTGCCAAAACTTCATTTTCCATGAGAGTGCTCCTTACGTTGGAATATGTATCAATCAGGTTGTCTTAGGATGACGGGTGACCCCGCCAGTTGTTGGATGCGCCTGCCGGGATCGCCCGGCACCGCGTTAGTGATTCGGATGCAGGGCGTCCTTCAGGTAGACGCATGTCAGGATGGTAAAGACATAGGCCTGGATGAAGGACACCAGCACCTCAAGTGCGTAGATCGCGGTGATCGCCAGAATGCTGAGCGGCGTCACGACCAGGCCGATTCCCGCAGAAATCAGGATCATTGGCGCGAAGGCGGCGAAAACCTTGATCACGGCGTGACCGGCCATCATGTTGCCTGCCAAACGAATGGAGTGGCTAACGGGGCGCACAAAGTACGAGATCACTTCGATCAGGGCCAAAATGGGACGCAGCGCCAGCGGGGCCGAGCTGATCCAGAACAGGCCGAGGAAACCCGCGCCATGTTTGATGAAGCCCATCAAAGTCACAGTCAGGAACACCAGCATAGCCAACAACGCTGTCACAGCGATATGGCTTGTTGCGGTGAACGAGCCGGGCAACAAACCCAGGAAGTTCGAGAACAGGATGAAGAGGAACAGCGTCATTACATAAGGGAAATACGGCAGCGCGTCCTTGCCCGCCACATCCTCGACCATCTTGCGGATGAAACCATAGCACAGTTCCGCGACCGACTGGATGCGCGAGGGGATGGTCGCGCGCGACGAGGTACCCAGAACCATCAGGCCGATGATCGCCAGAATGGTCAGCGCCATCCACAGCGTCACGTTGGTGACGGTGAAAATCCCAACAGCGCCATCGCCGAACAGCGGCTTGACGATGAATTGATCCATCGGGTGAAAGACCAATGAGGGTCCGTGCTCGGCCCCGGCCTGCGTTTCAGTCGCCATTCCTTGCCCTCTCGTCTCCGCCCGTGCGGGTCGGTTGTGCCTCGGCCGCCGTGGCCATTTGTTTCGTCTGGATCTCGTTCGCGGAGCGGATCATCGTCTTGATCCCCGCGATCAGGCCCAGCAATGTGAACAGCACCAGAAAAATCGGGAGCGTTCCCAGCAGGTAATCCAACCCGTATCCGATGCCGAAGCCGATCAAGAGACCGGCAACCAATTCTATCACCATGCGCCAGGCCAGATGAGCCTGAGAATAGTGTTCGTCCGTGTGGGGCTTTTCCCCTTTGGGCTTTTTCAGCGCGTCGATCCTAGCCTCGAGCTGCGCCATACGCGCGCTGTGATCGGGATCTGTCACGCGGCTTCTCCCACCTGAACGATTGGCACAGTGCTATGCCGAGGGCGAATATGAGTCAAGCGCGGGGGATCGAGCGCTACACTTTTAATAAAGCCTTGATATAGTTAGTATTTTCAGAACGATGAAAGATGAGGAGGCGCGGGTAGCCAAGCCATTTCTGCCCATTCGGGCCAGTTCAGCATATTCAACCAAATGGTTCACTGTCGAGTTTTGTCGATTAACGCGCATTAGATTGGCGCCCATTAATGGTCACGTAGCTCCATCACCCAAATCGGCACGTGTGGCCACGCGTCCTTCTAATCGGATGCAGAAAATCACAGTATTGCCCTCCCCAATGTCAAGGATTTAGCCGCGCAAACTTATTACAATTGCGTGGCTAACTTTAACGAAGATATTTGCCTGAGTAATCCCTCCTAGATTTAGTGGTGTTCAAAAGTAGAATTTTCTCGGCGAGGTATCTGAGGAGATTTTCGATGAAGAACGGACGATTTAGCGATGCGCGGATCATGCACTGCCCGTCAGCACAAATTTACATGTGTGAGAGGGGCTGTCTCGAAGCAAGCGTACCCGACCACAGGTCCAGCAAGACCGTAAGCTTGGCTTGGACAGGGTCCATTGACGGGCGCGAGTGGGAGGGCTAGGCCGGATGCACCATGGCTCCAACTCTTGATCTCGTCTTTGCCGCTTTGGCCGACCCCACCCGCCGCGCGATCCTGTCGATGCTGCTGGAGGATGACATGGCCGTGACCGATGTGGCCGCGCCCTTCGAGATCAGCCTGACCGCTATTTCAAAACATCTAAACATCCTTGGCCGCGCCGGCCTGATCAGTCAGGAACGACGCGGCCGCGTCAAATGGTGCAAGCTGGAGCCGGACGCTTTGAAATCGGCCTCGGTCTGGATGCAGGGATTCGGACAGTTTGAGCCGATCCATCTGGACGCGTTCGAGCGTTTCCTGAAAGCAGAGCTGCCTGAGACATGAGTGCCGAAGGACGCAGGGGGAACAGCTTGAAACGACGGCCTCAACACTGAATTCACGGCCAACAATTAGAGAAACGGCTGAAGCACTTCCCGTGTTCAGCTTTGCTTGGCAACGCTGGGCATACCCGCAAGGCGTATTTTCGGTGAGAGCGCAAGCCTGACCAACACGCTTTGCGGTATCGCGGCGTGATGGAAGTGGCGTGGGCGGGCTGCACTGACGATGAAATCGCCAGCTACAGCGGCCACACATCCAAAGAGATGATCATCAAATATGCGGGGGAGGCGCGGCAAATAATGCGGGCGCGACAGGCGGTAGCGAAGCGCAAATGATCCCGAACAGAACAAGCACAGAACGTGAAACTAATACCCGAGGTGACACCCAATGAGCAGGAAAATTCATAACCCATTGATTTTATTGGAGGCGAGTAGGAGAATCGAACTCCTGTACACGGATTTGCAAGACTAGGTATGTGGCTGAAATCATGAAGTATTGCGTTTAGACCAAACCCCATATCGGCCAGAACATTGCAGGAATGTCTAGACGGGAATAAAATCAGATGCAGCACGTCGCCTGCTAAACCAAACGCGTTCAAATTGTTGATTTCACTCCACTCAACCTTGCAATGCGTTGATATTCTTTACATGCTCGGCTAGACATTTGAACATTCGAGATTTTCTATGCTGAGATTTATCATTCGCGCCCTCTTTGGAAGCAGCAAACCGCGACGAATACCTCCGCCCTATCAGGCACCGCGCCCTACCAGACCAGCGCCACAACCTCAGCGCAGGCGTCCGCAACCAACCGCGGCACGCATTCCTGAGGCTCCCCCGGCGCACCCCACTACGGTTACTGGCAAATGCTATGTGATCGATGGAGATACGATCCAGATCGGCAAAGTCAGATTGCGGCTTGCAGGCATCGACGCCCCCGAGCTGGAGCATCCTTGGGGGAAAAAGGCGAAGTGGGAATTGGTAAATCTTTGCAAGGGTCAAGTGATCACCGCCGAACTTGAACCAAGTATTTCTTACGACCGAGTGGTTGCCACCTGCCTTCTACCAGATGGCCGCGATCTGAGTGCAGAGATGGTGAAGGTTGGGTTGGCACTCGACTGGCCCAAATTCTCCGGCGGGAAGTACTCTCACCTTGAACCGGAAGGGGTGCGCAAAAAGCACTGGAAAGCCGCCGCTAGGCAGCGTGGCCATATGAGTGTATTTAATAAGTAGAGGTATCGGCCCATACCAGCCATTGATCGAGCCCTACCTCGGCTGCGATGCAGCCCATCATTCCGGACTTTCGCCGCAACGCAAAATCAAGGACGCAGCGAACTTACAGTCTGCGGGACGAAGTGAGTTTTCGCTGCGGCCACACCAACGGCCGCTTTTGAATTTTACCTTTGCCGGGGGCCAGTCGCTTTTCGATGCCGTGTTGTAATCTCATGCGTATTCAGAACCGTTCGAATAAACGCAGCTTGGCGCCAGTTAACGTCTCAGTTTACCCAGAATGCTGTGACAAAGCTGTAAACCTCACAATTGCCCAGACCCGCCCCCATGAAGTTCAACTGTTGGCGGTGATTGATGACCGTCGGGGATTCGACCTGCACGGCCCATTGCATGTAGACGCCCGCGCGCTCGCCGGTTTGATCCAGGATTCCATGCCACGAATTTCCGCCGGTTTGGGTCCAGTCGAGTTGAGGTGCCATGTCCTGTGGCGTGAAATCAGGGCCAAAGATGCCGGTGTTGCTTGATGTTTGTAGTGCGGCGACTTGCGCGCGTGCAGCATCCTCTATGCCTGCGGGGCAGCCGGTAAATATCTGTTCTCGGATCTCGATCGCCCACCTTCCGTCTTGCGGTTGAACGCGTGCGGCGTTCATTGCGTCAGGGGCTGGAAACTTGTCCTCATCAAGCTCGAATTCAATGTCGGACTCTTCGTCCTCCTCCGGATTGCGGCGCAGTTCTTCCTCGTCTGCATCGGCCCCCGTTTCAGGGTCGTCGTCCTCACCGTCGCGGTGTTCAATGTAGGGTTCGCCCTGACCACCGAAACGCGCGTTTACCTCTTGGGGGGGCAGGTCTGTCCATGCAGCCGGCTCGCCGCGCTGCAGCACAACACCTGTCGTCCCAGCCGGAGGTTCCCCGCCCATCAGGATTTCGGCTTCTTCCATTGTGACCTTGCTTTCACGCTGAACAACGCCTTGCCCGCTTTCGTCTACGACGAAAACCTGGATGTTGTCGGCGATTGCCGGGCTTGCGCAAATCGCTGCGATCAGGGCGAGGCGTTTCATTTGGTTTCTCCGGTCAATTGGCTCAATAGGGTGTCAAAGCGGTCATCGTCGAGCCACATACCGACGGGCTTGAACGACAGGCTGCGCTGGATCACGGCAATGTCGGCCAGCAACGCGGGGTTATCTGTTGCGTCGTGGCAAAACGTTCCGGTCATCAGTTCGGTGCATGGGCCGAGCGACGCCATGCGCTGTGGCTGATTCAGGGTGGCGTAGAACGGACCGTCTGGCGTCAATGTGGCCATGTTGAATGTAGCTTCCCCTGCCGGCATCCGCAGCGGTCTTTCGGCACCCCATCCCTCTGGGAGATCAAATGATATCGGGATATCCGCCATTTTCATGGTGCAGTTTTCATCAGGTGAGCAGTAAAACGCGGTTTCAATGGGTAGGTCTGCGCCCTCATCTTGTGGGCGCACCACTACCACATGGCCCGTCCGCCAGCCTTCGGCGTGAACGAAATTTGCAGTCCCACTCATGCCGTCACTTGTTGCTGTGACGAAATAGGCGTCTGGCGTTATTGCCTCTTGGTAGTGCTGGCCCGAGTCGGACCGGACATGTGCGCCATCCTGCGCATCGCCCTGAATGATCGACCATTGGGTTGGCGTTTCGATTGCTTCGCCGCGTTCATCGTGGGCGATGATACTGATCGCCACAGGTGCGGGGTTGGCGGCCACGTAAAGCAGGGGGATTTCGTCGGGGCGCACAAGGATGACGTCCAGACTATCCACGGTATTGCCGTCATATTCCATCTCGCCGCGCCAGAATGTACCCTCGCGGGTCAATGTCCCGGCGTAGGTTTGATCCGACAGGTTTGCGACAAAGGTTATGTTGTCCCCCTCGCGGGTCAAAACAAAACTCTCGGAGCCCGTCGTCTCGCCAAAATTCCAGTCATGCGCCCGCACGTCGATATCGCCGTTCACATCCACCGCACCGATTTCATGGACAACCTGCGTCGCCAGCATCGGGTGGAAACGGTAGTCTGCCGCGACAAGCAGCCAGTTGCCGTGTAGGTCACCAACCGCAATAGTCGGGAATTCTTCTGCGCCCATCGCCGCGGCTTCTTGGGCCAGCCCGTCGGTATCAGAATCACCGTTGGAGAGATCGCCACTGCTCGTCTCTTCAAGAGTAGCTTCCTCATTGGGGGCCTCGTCTTGGGCAGCCTCGGGCGTGACGTCCGGAACGGGTTGTACCATGCCGACAGCGATTTGACCCATGTCGGAATCGATCCTGTTCCGGTCTGCGTCATACCAACGCAAGACAAGGTCGTAGACGCCCTCGGTGTCTGGCACCGTCAGCTTGAACCCATCCTCTGTCGCCACGTTCGACATTACGGTTGGTGGCGCAACGGCGCGCCCATCTTGAAAAAAGCGGAAACTGGATTGTCGCCCTGCATCCCCCGCCCAACGCGCGTCCACTGTGGCATCGATTTCCGCGTCATCCACGCCCAGCCATTCAGGCACAACCGCATCTGCAAACTGGACAGGAAACCGTGCGTATTCCTCTATCTGTCGCGCATCCATGACGACAATGTCATAAGTGCCAGCGCGGGCAGGTGATGGAATACGGGACTCGTTATAGATGCCCGCGATGGGCGACAAAAGGTTCCCGCCCAAGTATTCAGCCTGGTCCGAACTGCCCGCCGGTGCAAGGTACACGCGGCTATGGATGTCACGGTCGAGGCCGGTGGTGTTTTCAATCAGAACGATATGTTCGCCGGTAAGTGGCAAAAGCGGGCCGACCTGAATGATGTAGTCGTTCTGCACCGGTGTCAGTTCAAGCTCAAGAATTTCGGTTTGTGCCGTGATGTCGAAGGAGAACGTGCCTGATGCCTTTTCGGCCTCGGCGCGCAGTTCCACCTGTCCGATGGGCAGATCAACGGAAAGACCCGGCACGACAGCCTGCGCATCGCTTACCCGGCCAATTTCGTCGCCGTTCAGGAAGATCGTGGTTTCTACGGGTAAATCTACGCCGTAAGGCATGGAAAGGCGGATGATGACCGGATGAATTTCCTCGGTTTGTGGCGTTTGCTCAATCAAGGCCGGTTCGACTGTCGCTTGCGCAACGCCGCGCATGGCGTTTGCCAGTTCCCCCGCATCAGCGGCGTCGAAATACTGCCCGCCCGTCGCATTGGCGAGGCACTGAAGCTGCGCCTTATCGCCCTCTGCAATGTCGAACCCGATGACATGGGCGGTAAAATCAAGGCCAAGCGCCTCAAGCTCTGCGCCGATTGCGCAAGGGTCTGCATTGCATGTTTCGACACCGTCCGACAGTAGAACAACCGTCGCAGCCTCCTCGGTAAATCGCAAATGCTCTGCCGCTTGGCGCACGGCATCCGACAGGGGCGTTTTGCCGATCGGCGACAGGCCCGCGATAACCCCAGCAATGTCCGTCCCGTCTCCCGGAAGGGCAAGGGTTTCGATGTCCGCGCAATTGCCCCGTTCGCGGTGCCCGTAGGCGATCAGGCCAGTGCGTGTGCCATTCGCCTGCCAGTCGTTCAACAGTCCACCAAATGCATCACGTGCGATTTCGACTTTGGCGATCCCGTCAACTTGCCCCCACATAGATCCCGACATATCGAACACCACCATCACATCACGGGTGTTGGTCTGCGCTGCGCTGGCGTTTGCTGTGCACATGAGCAAGATAAAAGATAAGAGGAACCGCATACAACATCCTGACATGAAATGGGCACAGTCAGTGTAGTGACTATGTTTGGCGAAAATGAACCAATCAGGGCGGGTTTACACAAGGTATGGATTTCCTTAGGTTTTCGGCAAGAGGTACCAATGTCCGTTACCAGATCACTTGCAGACCAAATGGATACAGCCGGACCGCCTGCACAAATCTGGAGCGCGGCAATCGGGTGCCTGCCGGCGATGGGGCTGTCGAAGGTCATTTTCATGGATTTGTCGCAGCATAGGGCACCTTTAATCCTGACAAACGCAGACGACACGTGGACCGAACGCTATAAGGATACGGTTAAAAACGGGTTGGATCCGTTTGCGCGAAATTGTCTGAGGGGGTTTGCAACTCAGCTCACGGGAGTCGGACACACTGATGATCACGATCACCTGACGCAGATCGAGTTGGACCAGATCGCGCAAGGCAGCGCCGCACTGGACATCTGCACAGGCATGTCGGTGACGATGCGGCCCCTTACACATGGTTCAGGTGTCGGACTGAACTTGATGACCACACTCGACGCGCGCGAATTCGCCAACTTGCGACAAGAGCACGAAGATACGTGGCGCGCGTGGTGTCAGTTGGTCTATGCAGGCCTTAATGCGTCCACCGCAACACAGTCTTCGCTGTCGCTGACCGAAAAACAACGCGACTGCCTTGCTTATGTCGCCGATGGGTTTCGGACTGCCGAAGTAGCGCATAAACTGAGTATTTCCGAAGCCACAGTCGAACTGCACATGCGCAACGCCCGAATGCGCTTGCACGCCAAAACACGCGACCAGGCGGTTGCAATTGCCGTGCGGACAGGATTGATCTGACTGTCGTTTCAATCACGTTGGGCCCATTCGGACATTAATTGCAGTAACGGTCATTCGCGAGCGCGACGGCATCGGCAAATGTGGGCTCTTTGCCGCCATCGGATGCGGCGTAGCATCGTGTGATATGGTGGGCCGTCAACGTCAGGTTGTCGTTTTGGGAGGGATTGGCGGATCGGAGGATCTACCATGCAGACACCAAACTTACCTGCCATTCGCGCACTTCGTCCCGCTTGGAATAAGGGGCGCATTGTTGGGCAAAAGCGACCACTGAAGCCCAAACATGTCTGGGCGATCAGGGTTCGGCTCGAGTTGGCCGAGAACTATCGAGATCTTGCGCTCTTCAACTTGGCAATCGACAGCAAGCTGCGCGGCTGCGATCTGGTCAAAATGAAAGTCATCGACATTATGGCATCAGGCCATATCAAGGAACGCACGTCGGTTTTGCAAAGCAAGACGCAAAAACCTGTCCGCTTCGAAATCTCTGAAGGCACGCGGGCGTCACTGGAAAAGTGGATGCAAGACCCGCTGATGGTTGGATCTGAATACCTATGGCCTGGTCGATTTCATGAACGTCTTCACATCTCAACCCGTCAGTATGCACGGATTGTCCGCGACTGGGTGACGTCGATTGGTCTGGAGGCGAGCGCATACGGCACCCATTCCATGCGGCGCACCAAGGTGACCCAGATCTACAAGAAGACGGGCAACCTGCGTGCCGTTCAGCTTCTGTTAGGTCACACCAAGATGGACAGCACCGTTAGATATCTGGGAGTTGAGTTGGAAGATGCTCTTGCAATATCAGAGGCCATTGAAATCTAAGGTTCTGGGCCGTCTTCAGGGACGGCCCGGACCGGACTTTGGCCAGATCGTCTATCGCTGCTATGCAGCTTTCGCATTGCTGCCATTCGTCCCCCACCGGTTTGATGTGTATCAAGGCAAATGAGCGAAATGGATGGAGAGAATGCTGCTTTGACAACGTGGTACCTGCTGACGCGCCTCCATCACATATCATCTGCGGACCAGTTGGAAACAGGTGTCTGAAAACCTGTCGGTGCCCGATTTCGGACGTGAAAATGAGAAGGAAATACAATGCGTACCATCAAGCTGGGCTTCTGGGGCGGTCTGGCTTTGCTGACCTTGATATGGATCGCTGTTGACCCAAGCGTTTTTCGCGCGGTGGGCCTTTGGGAATGGCGCGGGTTCATGCAACAGTACACCGGCATCATCGCCATGGGGTGCATGAGCGTTGCAATGATGCTGGCGCTGCGGCCCCTTCGACCCGAGCGTTGGCTGGGCGGGCTGGACAAATCCTATCGGCTACACAAATGGCTGGGGATCGGAGCATTGGTAGTATCCGTTACGCACTGGCTCTGGATAAAGGCGCCGAAATGGGCGGTGGACTGGGAGCTAATCACCCGTCCCGAACGCGGCGCCAAAGCGCCCATCGAAAACCCGATCGAAGCTTTTTTTCATGACTATAGGCACGCAGCTGAGGCCGTTGGTGAATGGGCATTCTACGCGGCTGTCGCGCTGATCGTGATCGCGCTGCTGTCGCGTATCCCTTATCATTGGTTCCGTAAATCACACCGTCTGTTGCCGCTGGCCTATCTGGCGCTGGTGTTCCACACAATCATCCTGACCAAATTCGACTATTGGCTGACGCCACTCGGCGCAGTGCTGGCGTTTTTTCTGGCCGGAGGGACGTGGGCCGCCTTGGTATCGCTTATGGGGCGCATCGGTGCGTCAAGGCGTGTGCAGGGCACCATTGCCAAGCTACACCGGTATCCCGGCGTGCAAGCCTTGGAAGGCGTGATCGATATGGCGCCTGGCTGGCCCGGCCACAAACCCGGCCAATTCGCCTTTGCCATGTCAAACAAATCCGAGGGCGCGCATCCCTATACCATAGCCTCTGCCTGGCGGCCCGAGGAGCCGCGCATCACCTTCATCACCAAGGCGCTTGGCGATCATACCTCGCGCCTGGCCGATCTGTTACACGAAGGCCAAAGCGTGCAAATCGAAGGCCCCTATGGCTGTTTCACCTTCGAGGACGACTGTCGAAGGCAAATCTGGATAGGCGGTGGCATTGGCATCACGCCCTTCATCGCCAAGATGAAGCACCTTGCCCAAACGGAAGAGGCGCGCACCGAAAAGACCATCGATTTGTTTCACTCAACTGCGGAGGTGGATGAAGACGCCCTCGCAATGCTGACCCAGACGGCAGCCGAAGCCAATGTGCGCCTGCATCTCGTAATTACTTCGAGCGATGGCCGCTTGACCGGAGAACGCATTCGCGAAGCGGTGCCGGGTTGGCAAGAAGCAAGCATGTGGTTCTGCGGTCCGGCGGGTTTTGGCACGACGTTGAAAAAGGATTTCGCAGCACAGGGCTGGCCCGTCAAAGAGCGGTTCCATCAAGAACTGTTCCAGATGCGCTGACAATTCGACGGCCTGTCTTGCCTGCTTGGGCTGTAAGCGCGATCGGGTGACCGAAACTTCCCCAATCGAGAGATAGTTTTTGTAAAGAGCGGATGTTGATGTACCGCGCAACGAACGACAGTAAACCGTCCCTCATGTCGAGAGCAGAAGCTACGTGACGGCCCATACCGGTCATTGACCAACACGATCGACGCTGCAGTGCCGCTTCCCTGAAACGGACGTTGGCAGCGACACGCAGCAATTGACGTGTCTGGATGGCGGCTCTGCGGGACAAAGCACTATTTCGCTTCGGGAGCTGCCAAGGTCTGCTTGGCTAGAAATTGGTTTGCGCAACTAACGCCCTGTGTCTTTACCTAAAGCGTTCGGGGGACATGTCAGAAAAGTAAAAGTTGCGATCAATCACTGGATGGAAAGCGCCAGCGATGGCGAGATCGAAGACATTGCTATGGATACTGACGGCCTCCGAGGCGACCCCGTTGACAGTGACCGCTGACTGATCATCGTTCGCGGTGTTGGCTCAGCTGTCGCCAGCTTGACCGAGAACAGTCGCGCGCGCTCGTTTGACCGCAACCCAGCCGCCCACAAGGCCGGTAAAAATCAGGCCCGCCGAACATAACAGCGCGAGCCAGAAATACCGCGTAAGATGGCCTAAATCGACCGCGCTTTGTTTGGGATCGTCAGGCAGATACCAAACGTCGATCGAGCCGCCCTCGCTCAGAGTGTCGAAAAGCTGCTCTCTGACACGTTGATTTCCTCGGCTATAAGGGTCGGCTTCGGTGGCGAAGATGTAGGCAACATCGTAGGTATTCGGCTTGTTCGAAATGTTCTCGTGCAGGTTGGTGACTTCTCCGACCACTTTGACACCGTGGTCCGTGAATGCGGCCGCCTTCTGATAGTCGGAGATTTTGAACGCCCCGAACCCGACGCCAGCGGCAACAAGCAACGGGTAGACCCATATTTGTTGACGCCACATCACTTTGGCCAATGTCTGTTTCGGTTCGTCCATCACCATATCCTTTGCATCGCATCAGCGCGTGAGGGTCACGGCGCGCCAACTCTTGACGGGGATCCCCTTGACGACGGCGGACGTATGGAAAATGCCATACATCTGGTCAGTCCCGACCACCATCAATCGCAGGGTCATGTCCACGGTTACGCCATCTATTGTGGCCTGTGTCCGTCCGATCAGGCGCGCAAGATTTTCAACGCCGCATCCCATCAACATCTCTACATCAGAGGACGACAGCATCGGCGCAGGAACGCCGTCGTCAGCGGCATGGGCCTCAAAGCTCCACGGTGGCTCGTCGGCCCACGTAAACACAACGGGCTGCTGCGCCTGTGGATGTGTGCCCACAAGCCCTCCATCCGCAGACATTTCAATCTGCATCGTTTCAACGTCACCACTTTCGGGGTGGGGGATCGTCATGGGGCCCGAGATCACATAGCCCGCATGATGCTTGATCTGCCACGGTCCGACATACATGAGGCTGATCTTGTCCCATGCCTCCTGCGAGCCATAGTCACAGGCGACATCCGGCTCCGCCTGAGCGGGCATTGACGCCAACACAGTAGATGCGATGCAGCAGGTTAAGGATAAGGCCTTGATCATTGTCTCACTCGCTTCTCATTTGGGGGGCGCTTTCGCGATATTGACGCCATCGGCTGCGCCGCCTCATTGGTCTTGCAACAAAGCCTCGGGCAGGGTTGCGCTAAAACTCCCGTCGATCTGCATCGTTTGTGACGGATCAACCTGACTGCTCACCAAATTGTCGCTGTAATAGGCGGTGGAGGCAAAGCTTCCTTCCATGAGAACGCCACCGTCGACCTCCTCAAGCGTCGACAGGGTAAAGGTGGTTTGCCCCTCCTCATTGGCCAACCAACCCGAGGCCCAACCGTCAGCGAGATAGGTCAGCGACACGTTCAACGGCATCGTGGTGCTACCAACTTCCATGATGTCGAATTTGAGCAATAGGCTGTCTTTGGTCTCAGCGACGGTGTCCGCCGTTGGCTGCCCCCAAAGACTGAAACTCTGCATATTCGCAACCGCGATCATCATGCTGTGGCTTTGGCTTTGTTCCCCGTCTGCTGTCAGGAACCAACTACGTTCGGTGCCATCAATGGTGGCTGTCAAAGTGCCGAAAACATCTTGCGCGGCACAAAGTGTTGGTGCGAGGAAAAGTGCCGCTGCCAGAGCGGATTGGCGAAACCATAAATGTGACATTGAACCTCCAATGAACAGGAAGCTTAGGGGCGCTGCTAACCAATCCGACCACGCCAAGACCGCGCAGTTGTCGCTTAAAATACTGCCGCCACGCTTCGTCTTCGCCGTCTCAATTTCAACTATGCCTGAATAGTCCAATCCGTCAACTGCCACCGTCAAAACCGAGACAGCGCCTGACTCGAGGCTTTGAAGATAACCAAACCGTGAGCGCTCGCCAAAGATGGTCAAATTGTTTTCCTGATAGGTCTACTCAACCCATTTTAGAACGAAAGTAAGCAACATGGCGCGACTGACTTGGATAGCTCGTCTCAAAACCCATATTGCGACCATCCTGTAATGTCCGCTCTTGAAGTTGGCGACCGAGCATAGAAATATAGCAGCGAATGACCGGTTTCCGCCCCTAGCAGCCCCGGCTGAGACTCCGGTCGATGTTTCGGTTGCGGCAGTAGCCGCACAGGCGAGGACATGCGTTTAGATCGATCCAAAGCACACTTTACCATGGGGTGACTCACGAAGATCCCACAACAGCCTCCAGCGGAGATCGTAAAGGCGTTCAAGCATTCGAGCCAGTGCCGCAAATGCAATCAATGCCCGAGCCTCTTGCCACAAACCTATCACCCTCGTAGACCTAGGTATCGGAAAGGGTGCTAGGCGGCTCAGCCGACCCCGCCACCCATAGATGATCACGTCATTGATCACGCGCGTAGTTAACACTACGCGCGCCCGCGCCCGCCTATATTCTTGATTATATATCCCTCTAGTGGTTGGAATTCCCAAACATCGTCGAAAAGCGCATGCACGGCGGTTTTGTCAATTCCAACCACTTCTTAAGAGCGGGACGGCACCGGGTCGCTCTTTAGGCCGCAGGGGCAGCAACTTGGCACTCAGCAGGGTTTACCCTTCGATCCATCGCGCGGTGCGTTGCATCTTGCCCGTTGCGGCCTTTCGCGGCTCCCAGCCGCGTTCGCGTTGAAAAAACTATTTCTGTTCGGGCTGCAGTAGCTTGCCCAAACAAGCAAGTTGGTAACGTTATGCTTCAATTATTACAGAGCCGTATATGCCGCTAGTGACTGGACACGTGAAGTCGGATTTGCAGACAAGACGTTTCATGCCCTAGCGTGGTCTCCAGAGCGGTTTGCATGGGGTTGCCCCATTCGCCCAGGTGGGCGCGCAAACCATAAAGCGAAGGGGTTAGTCTTGGATTTGGGTAGGATCACCACCGTGTTGACGCAAACCGCGATCACGTCGCGGTGCTCACCTAAGTTATTGAACAGGTTCATTTCGGCAGAAACCTATCGAGCAGTCGCGAAGCCAGACCGTCAAACGGATGGCGAAGCTAAGCCGCGTCTGCGGCGCATAAAATCTTATTGCTCAGAACCTCGGCAGCTATCGTTTTGTGCCATGCACTCACACCGATTTCAGGGGCTTTAAGATGTCCGCTGCAAAAATCGAACAACGCGCGCTCAGCTTGCTCAACACTTTCGAGAATGCTGGCAAGACGGTCAGTCGCGTCACAATTGAAGGCAGAAAGATCGAGCTTGTGCTATCCAAAGAGCACGTAGTCGATGAGTTCGAGGGGATTGATATGCGTCATGGCAAAGCGTGAGCTTCCAAAACACGTCTACAAACAACGCAATGGCCTCTATTTTCAGAGGCGTGGATGGCCCTCTCAAAAGTTTGCGAGCGAATTCGGCACGCCGGAATTCTGGCAAGAGTATGCGGACATACTCGCCTGCAAGGACAAGCCACAACGCGTAGTCGCCCGCAACTTTGCCGCCCTTGTCGTCGCCTATCGAAAATCACCACGCTACGCGCGCCTCAAACCGCGCACGGCGCTCGACTATGACAAATATCTTGATTTCTTCCTGTCGATCATGAGCGATGCCAATCCCGCCAACATGATGCGCAAGGACGTTATCCGGCTGCGTGATGCCAATGCAGCCAAGCCATATTTCGCTAACTACTCTTTGCGCGTCCTGCGCATACTTATGGAGCACTGCGTTGACTTGGGGTGGCGTGAAACCAACCCCGCCAAAGGCGTCCCAGAATTCAAGACGGAGAAAACCGAGCGCGAGCCTTGGCCGCGTGAGCTTCTCGATGTCTATCGGTCAACCTGCCCTCTCGGCACGCGAGAGCGCCTTGTGATGGAGCTGTGCGTCGGAACAGGCCAAAGGATTGGCGATGTTTTGGAAATGCGCTGGTCGGATATCCAAGACGGTGGAGGCGTCGTTACGCAAAACAAAACCAGCAAGGAATTGTGGGTTCCCATCCTTCCAGAGCTTCAATCAGCCCTCGACGCTGCCAGCCGCCACTCGGTCTACCTGTTGACCAATGAGAGAGGCACGAATCGTTGGTCCTATCGTGGGGCGTCTCAGGCTGTCAGGAAAGTCAGAGAGGCAATCGGTGCCACAGGCTACGATATTCACAGTTGGCGCTACAATGCCGCCTGCGAGCTGGTCGAGGCTGGTTGCGGAGACGACCTAGTTGCAGCCGTTACAGGCCAAAGTCCGGCCATGGTTTTGCACTATACGAAAAAAGTTCGTCAGAAAATCCGGGCGACTCTGGCACAACAAATGCGAACAGAACAAAAACAGAATGTTTAGACATTTGTTTAGACGATCAATCACGCAAGCAGAACAAATCCGCTAAGTCATTGAAAGTAAATGGAGGCGAGTATCGGAATCGAACCGATATACACGGATTTGCAATCCGCTGCGTAACCACTCCGCCAACTCGCCAGCCTTGGTGGTGCGCTTCAATTAGTAGATGCAGGCGCGCGGTGCAAGGGTGGTTTCGCGCAAGTGTGGCAAACATCGGAGTATTCCCAGCCTGACTTCGGCCCTCGACGTGCGCAAAGTCGTTTGGTCCGGGGATTCGGAGCAGGTAAACTCAGCGGGATACGCCCGACCCGGCGGCCTATCCGGTATACACCGCATCCCAACGCTCAATCAGCGCCTGTTGCAGGATCTTGGCGCGTTTGTTCCAAGACGCCGATCCCGGTGGGCGATCTTGGGACGATGTCTCAAGCCCTTTACGAAGATCCTCGTTGGCGGCAAAGATCACGAAGGCCAGCGGGCGGCCGCGCGGCCCCGTCGCATACCCGGCCAGGGCGCTGACAAAATGCAACGTGCCGGTCTTCGCCAGCACCTTGACCGGGTGGTTCTTGTTCACCCCGCCTTTTGCATCGCGCATGGAAAAAGGCTTCAGCAGCGGCGACAGGATGTTGTTACCATAGGCCCCCGCAAGCGCGCGCGCCAAGCTTTCAGGTCCGATCCGCGATGCGGCGCCCAGCCCCGAGTGATCCACCAGCGCGGCGTCCGACAGCCCCAGCGTTCCGCGTGCCCAGCCCGACATCTCACGCCCCGATTCGGCCAACGAGCCCACGGTGCCGCGCCGGGCGGCCGTGGCGGTCATGCCCACCAACTCGGCGGTCAGGTTGTTGGAGTATTTCAGCATGTCGCGCAGGATCGTGGTCAACCTCACGCTTTGATGGGTGACCAATGCAGTGCCGACCGGCGCGGTGCGCTGAACCTTGGGCCCGTTCAGTTTCAGGCCTTGGGCGCGCGCGAAATAGGCGAACACCTCTCCCGCGTAATTGGCCGGGTGGCGCACAGGCAACCAGCGCGAGCCGGACCCGCCCAGCGCCCCCTGCGCGACTGTCCATTGATCGTGATCGCCCGCGTCGCGGTAGGTGTACAGCGGGCTAGCGCGGTTCTTGATCTCCATACGCGACACGGTCACGTCGGGGCGATACTTGTTCGAGCGCGCGTCCATCGTCACCGTATACCCAGAGCCCGCCCTGACCCATTGGAAATGCACGCGGTTGAAATTCAGGTTCAGACCCGACAGCGCCGGGTTATAACCCACCTGATCGGGTTGGGCGGGGTCAATCACCTTTTCATAGGGCAGTGCGCCGCTGAAAATGCGGAAATCTCCGGTCACGCTGTGCACGCCTGCTGCTTTCAGGTCAGCCGCCATATCCGCCAGCGCGTTCGTGTCCAGCGTCGGATCACCGCCGCCTGTTAGCACCAGATCGCCCTTGATGATGCCATTCTCCAGCGGCCCGGTGGCTACCAGTTGGGTGCGAAACCGGTATCCGTCGCCCAGCGCCTCCAGCGCATACAGCGTGGTAATCGCCTTTGCCACGCTGGCCGGGGGAAATCCGGCGCGGGCATCGCGCGCTTCCAGAACAGTGCCGGTGCCCACGTCGATCACCGCGTACCCTACCCGCCCGCCCAATTTCGCGCGCTCGATCAGGGTTTGCGCTTCGGGCGCGGATGGGCGCGCTGCATTGCGTTTCAGGCCCTCGGGGCGCAGTTGCGGGCGCAGCGACACCGATGGCGCGCCGGCGAAGGCCCCGCTGGCCAAGGCCGAGGTCGCGGCCCCGCCCAAAAACAGGCGTCTTGAAACCATTTTTAACATGCCCGCCACTTAAGCGCAGCTTGGCACGCTGGGCAATCGGGTTTTGTCGTCGAAAATGTCACGTTTGCCTTACCATTCCCGCGAGTCACCAATATCCGTCCGCGCGCAGACGGGTCGAGGACAGGGCCACCATCGGAACATTGATGAAACACCACGCCGGCGCGGCGCTGTGCCCCAATTGCCGACTATGCGTAGCGGGCAGTTGGTAGGGCGCATATCTTCGCGCCGCCACCGATGATCGTGCCGCCTGTCGCGCATCCGGGCGCGCCAGAATCCCCACCGGGACAGTTTCCATGATCTGCTCCCAATCCTGCCACAGGTGAAACTGCGCCAGATTGTCCGCGCCCATCAGCCAGACGAATTGCACATCCGGGCGCAGGCGGCGCAACGCGCGTAACGTCTGCGCAGTATAGCGCGTCCCCAACTGCGCCTCGGCATCAGTGACATACACGCGCGGATGCTCCATCAGGGCGCGCGCCGCCTGCATCCGGCGCGCCATCGGGGCCGGGCCGTGGGCCTTCAAGGGGTTACCGGGGCTGACCAACCACCACACCGTATCCAACCCGAAGCGCTTCAGCGCCTCACGCGTGATATGCGCATGCCCTTCATGAGGCGGATCAAATGACCCGCCCAACAGGCCTATCACCTGTCCACGGCGGCAGGGTGGCAGTTCGATCACAGGCTTGCACCCCTTCGTACCGTCGTTAAACGACCAAAAATTTAGGGTTTTTTTAGACAGATACCCGAGTGAGTACCACCTTATATTAAGGGCGATGCGACAGCCTTCGCATATTGGGCGCAGATATGGGGAACAGACGTGGCGCAAGGCAAGGCATCAAAGGACCGGGGCGGGCGGTATCCGGAAGCGGCCCTCACCCCCTCCGCAGTCCCCCTGCCCGCAAAATTGCAGGACGATACCGACCTGCCGGGCCTGATCCTGGACCACCTGAATGACGGCATTGCCCTGCTGGATATGCAGGGGCGGGTCGTTTGGATCAACCCCGCGCTTCAGGCCATGCTGGGCTGGTCTCTGGACGACATGCGCGGACGCAACCCCGCCGAGCTGATCTGCCCGCCGGACACCCGCCCCGACCCTGACGCGCTGGCCGCATTTCGCTATGATCTGAACGCGTCGCTATTCGACACCTATCACGTGACGCAGCATATGCGCCGCGACGGCAGCTTGTTCTGGAACCATCAGACTCACACCGTGATCAATCTGGGGCCCAACGACGACAACAAGATGATCGTGGTGACGTGCCGCGACATTTCGGATCAGGTCAGGACGCAGGCCGCGCTGAAAAAGGTGCGGGACGATCTGGAACACGCGGCCACACATGACGATCTGACCGGTCTGGCCAAACGCAATAAACTGTCGCTCTACCTGCGCTGCGATCCGGTGATGTCGCTGCTGCGCAACGGGCATGTGGGAGTGTTGCAACTGGATTTGGACAAATTCAAGGATATCAACGACTCGCTGGGACATGGAGCCGGGGATGCCACGCTGATCCATGTTGCCGATGCGTTGGCGGCCAGTGCGCAGCCCGGCGATCTGGCCTGTCGCACCGGGGGCGATGAATTTCTGATGATCTGCCTGCACATCCCCACCCCCAAGGCGCTGGCGGATCGCGCCCATCAAGTGCTGGAACGGGCAACGCGCAGCCTGACATGGCGCGATCAGATCATCACCCCCGGCATCTCGATCGGGGCCAGCATGCCGGACGGGCGCAGCGCCTCGGGCGAGGCGTTGATCCAGCATGCCGATCAGGCGCTGTATTGCGCGAAAAACAGCGGTCGGGGGCGGGTTGTGATCTATAATGTGCCGTTGGGCCAACGGTTCAGGGCGCGTCAGGATCTCAGCCGCGATTTGCGTGCCGCAGTGAAGCGCGGTCAATTCATCGTCCATCTGCAACCGATCCTGCACCTGCCAACCGAACGCATCACCGGATGCGAGGCGTTGCTGCGCTGGCAACATCCCACCCGCGGGCTTTTACCCGCGTCCAGCTTTCTGGCCGCCGCCAAGCAGGATCACGTTCTTGCCGATATTGATTACCTGTCGATGACCGCAGCACTTGATGCTTTGATGCGGCTGAGGGCAGCTGGGTTTCACGACATATGCCTGTCGCTGAACGTGTCCAGCTCGGTTCTGGCGGATATCAATTATTCCGGCCTGCTGGATTGGGCACTGCAATCGCGCGGCCTGCCGCCCGGTGCAATCTGCATCGAGATACAAGAGGCGACAATCATGGATCAGGACGATCTGGATGTCCTGTCGACAGTTGGACGGCTGCGCCGGATCGGCGTGCGCGTGGCGCTGGACGATTTCGGCACCGGCTATGCCGGTCTGGCACATCTGGCAACGTTCGATATCGACACCATCAAACTGGATCATTCGATGACCACCCGTTTGGAAGACGACCCGCGCACGCGTATCATCACCCGTTCGATCATCCATCTTTGCACCCGTCTGGGGCTGGAGGTGGTGGCTGAAGGCGTCGAATCCCAAAGTCAGCTGGACATCCTGCGTCGCGCAAAATGTCCATTTATCCAAGGCTATGGCCTGGCGCACCCGATGCCGGTCGAGACCTTTGTCGACTGGCTGCGGACCAACACGCCCCTCGCCAGCCCCATTACGATGGCCCGCCCGCAGGATCAGGATACGCTACCGGGTCAGGCCCAAGGCGGCTAACAATCCGCGCCCAAGCCAATCGACCTTGCCCACATAGCCCGATTGAATTCACCCCGCTCGGCGGTTACATGGCTGTCAACGCATATTCCCTTCACAGAAAGCGCAATCATGGCAGCCAACCAATACGTCTACCACATGCAGGGCGTCTCCAAAGCCTACCCCGGCGGCAAGAAATGTTTCGAGAACATCCATCTCAGCTTCCTCCCCGGGGTCAAGATCGGCGTCGTGGGCGTCAACGGGTCGGGTAAATCGACCTTGATGAAAATCATGGCCGGTCTGGATACGGATTTCACCGGCGAGGCGTGGGCAGCAGCCGGCGCAACCGTCGGATATTTGCCACAAGAACCGCACCTGGATCCTGCCCTGTCAGTGCGCGAGAATGTCATGCTGGGTGTGGCGGACAAAAAGGCCATTCTGGATCGGTTCAACGAAATCGCCATGAAGATCGCCGAGGATTACTCGGACGAATTGATGGAAGAAATGACCAATCTTCAGGATCAGATTGACGCCGAAAACCTGTGGGATCTGGACGCCCAGATCGATGTATCGATGGAGGCGCTGCGCTGCCCACCGGACGATGCCGACGTAAATTCCCTGTCCGGTGGTGAAAAACGCCGGGTCGCCCTGTGCAAACTGCTGTTGGAAGCGCCCGACATGCTGCTCTTGGACGAACCGACCAACCACCTTGACGCGGAAACCATCGCGTGGCTGCAACAGCACCTGATCGATTATGCGGGCACGATCCTGATCGTCACGCATGACCGCTATTTCCTGGACGACATCACCGGGTGGATTCTGGAACTGGATCGCGGTCGTGGCATCCCTTACGAGGGCAACTATTCCGCTTGGCTGGAACAAAAGGCCAAGCGCCTGAGCCAAGAGGCACGCGAGGACAAGTCCAAGCAAAAGACGCTGGAACGCGAATTGGAATGGATGCGTCAAGGGGCCAAGGCCCGGCAGGCCAAATCCAAGGCCCGGATCAACGCCTATAACGAAATGGCGAATCAGTCCGAGCGTGAAAAACTGGCCAATGCCCAGATTGTCATCCCCAACGGCCCGCGTCTGGGCCAGAAGGTCATCGAGGTGAACGGACTGAAAAAGGCCATGGGCGACAAGTTGTTGATCGAGGATCTGACATTCTCGCTGCCACCCGGCGGTATTGTCGGCGTGATCGGCCCCAACGGCGCGGGTAAATCGACCCTGTTCAAGATTCTGACAGGACAGGAAACCCCGGACGCGGGCACGGTCGAATACGGCGACACAGTCGATCTGAGCTACGTCGATCAGTCGCGCGACGATCTGGACCCCAATGCCAACGTCTGGGAGGCGATTGCCGACGGTCAGGACATCATCAAGCTGGGCGATGCCGAGGTGAACGCACGGGCCTATTGCTCGGCCTTCAATTTCAAGGGCGGCGATCAGCAGAAGAAAGTCTCGCTTCTGTCCGGCGGTGAACGTAACCGCGTGCACATGGCGCGCCTGCTACGTGCTGGCGGCAACGTTCTGTTGCTGGATGAACCGACCAACGATCTGGACGTCGAAACGCTGCGCGCATTGGAAGATGCCCTCGTTGATTTCGCCGGCTGCGCGGTGGTGATCAGCCACGACCGTTTCTTTCTGGACCGGATTTGTACGCATATGCTGGCCTTCGAGGGCGAAGCGCATGTCGAGTGGTTCGAAGGAAACTTCGAGGACTATGAGGAGGACAAGAAACGCCGCCTCGGCGCCGACTCGCTGGAACCCAAGCGGCTGAAACACAAGAAGTTTGCGCGGTGATCGTAGGGTGCGCTTAAGCGCACCTTACCTGCGCCCCTCGGTTAGGAACGCGTGATCCGACGGCACAACGGGCCCCACTGGCAGGGAGCGCGAAAAATCGCGCTCCCGATGGATTGACGAATAGGGCCAGGCCTGCGGCTGTGACACCAGCCCGTGTTTCACTGGATCGAACCAGCAATGCCGAACATGCGCCGCGTAATCCGCCTCATCGCGCAAATGATGCTCCCAAAACCGCCGCTGCCATATCCCTTTTTCGCGGCGCTTTTCATGACTGGCGCGCCTGCACCCATCCGGCAGTCCCGCTGAAAACCGCGCCTTGATCGCGCCCCAGCGGGTGGAATAATCGACATCCCCGTCCGGCAAAGTCCAGACCGCATGGATGTGATCAGGTAAGACGACCCATGCATCGATGTGAAACGGTCGTTCCTGCCGGGCTTGGCGCACCGCCGCGCGCAGCCCGGCGATGTCCTGCGTCAACAGCGCGCCGCCCTTTTGTGCAAGATTGACCGTAAAGTATATACGCGCACCGGGCTGACGCGCTCTGATGTAATGTGCCATGTCACCACATTGCCCTGCCCGAAGTTAACCAAGAGTTGAAGCGGTCAAAATAATCCAAGGCGCATCCCGGCCAGCCAAACCCCGCCGAAAACGGACCACCGCATATTTTTGCTTGCACGACTCAAAAGCGCGGGCCATATTTTTTTATGCTACGTTACCACTATCGACCAACTGCTCCTTAAGGCTCAGGCACTCGATTTGTACTGACGAGCCGGGCTGCCGCACGACGCGGGCAGCATTGAAACGAGGAGATGACGGTATGGCCAGTGGCACCGTTAAGTGGTTCAATTCGACCAAAGGTTTCGGCTTTATTGCCCCCGATGGTGGCGGAAAAGACGTGTTCGTTCACATTTCTGCTGTCGAGCGTGCAGGCCTGACCGGTCTGGCGGATGACCAGAAAGTGACCTTCGACATCGAAGCGGGCCGTGATGGCCGGGAATCGGCGACGAATATCTCGTTGGCCTAATGGTCTGACCTTTGGGTCAAACCCTTGCAAAGATATAGAATTGGGGCCTTGCGAGGCCCCTTTTTCATGCCCCTATCTATTGCACCCGGTCACCGCACTTACTGCGCCCGCGCAATCAGCGCCTGAACATGCGGGCCCAAGACCTCGACGATCCGCGCAACCCCTGTCGCATTGGGATGGATACCGTCGGCCTGAAAGAACACGGCACGCGCGCCGGGATCCAGCGGGAAGGGTTCAAACATGTCGACCCACAGCAGCGTGTCATAGGCCTGGGCCAGATCGACATACATTCCCTCGAACGCCGTCTGGAAATCGGCCCCGTAGTTGCCGGGCGCGCGCAGCCCGACCAACAGGACGGGGACATCACGCATCGCTGCCTCCTTCAGGATTTTCTCAAGGTTGGCACGGCTGACGTTCGGATCGATCCCGCGCAGCAGGTCATTTCCGCCCAACGCAACAATCATCGCCTCCGCACCGCCCTCCAACGCCCATGCGACACGCGCCGCGCCTCCCGCCGTTGTGCTGCCAGATACGCCGCCATTGATCAGCCGCACCGGGGCATCATCCGGCGTGCCATGCGCCTGCAACCATTGCGCCAGTTGCGGCACCAACCCATCCCCTTGCACCAGACCATAGCCCTGCGTCAGACTGTCGCCCAAGGCCAGAATACGCAGATCCTGCGCCTCTGCGCGTGGCACAAACAGGCCAAGCGTCAAAAGAATGACCGCCATCGCCTTGCCCCCACTGGCCCACAGGCCATATCTAACAAGACCTTTAATAATCAGGCGCATTGTCATGTCCGCTCCTATTCTGTCGCTCACCGATGCTGCGCTGTCACTTAAGGCAAATGCGGGCACTGTCCAGATCCTGCGCGCCATCAGTCTGGATGTCCACAAGGGCGAGACGCTGGGCCTGATCGGGCCGTCCGGATCAGGCAAATCATCGCTATTAATGCTGATGGGCGGGCTGGAGCGCGCCACTGGCGGGCGGGTGATGGCGCTGGGTCAGGATCTGGGGACATTGTCCGAGGATGCCTTGGCCCGCTTGCGGCGCGACAATGTCGGCGTGGTGTTTCAATCGTTTCATCTGATCCCGACCATGACAGCGTTGGAAAACGTCGCCACTCCGCTGGAACTGTCCGGCGCGCCCGACGCGATGGAGCGTGCGCAGGCACAGCTAGAGGCCGTCGGTCTGGGCAAGCGTGCGGGGCACTATCCCGCGCAACTGTCAGGTGGCGAGCAACAGCGCGTCGCGCTGGCCCGCGCCACGGCCCCGCGGCCCGCGCTTCTTTTGGCGGATGAGCCGACAGGCAATCTGGACAGCACGACGGGCGCCGCCATCATCGACCTGCTGTTCGATCTGCGCGCCCAGTATGGTGCGACGCTGGTTCTGGTCACGCATGATCCTGCGTTGGCTGCGCGCTGTGACCGGGTGATCGCCCTGCGCGACGGTCAGATTGATGTCTCGGCCAGCAGCGCCGTCAAGGACGCAATATGAGTTTGGCAATCGCCGCCCGGCTGGCCCGGCGGGAAATGCGCGGCGGCCTGCGTGGGTTTCGCGTTCTTCTGGGGTGCATCGTTCTAGGCGTTGCTGCGATTGCCGCCGTGGGCACCGTGCGCAGCAGCATAGCCGCCGGGCTGGCCTCCGAAGGCGCGGCCCTGCTGGGCGGGGACGCCGAGATCGAGCTGACCTATCGCTTTGCCACCCAAGACGAGCGGGCGTGGATGCAGGACAATGCCCTGCGCGTGTCCGAGGTCGTCGATTTCCGCTCGCTTGCCGTGGTCCCAGACGGACAACGCGCGCTGACGCAGGTGAAATCGGTGGACGATGCCTATCCGTTGCTCGGCACGGTGACGTTGGACCCGCCGATGCCCCTGGGCACGGCCCTGACCGGGCGCGATGGCCTACCCGGTGCGGTCATGGATCCCACCCTGATGGCCCGGCTGGGCCTGGCGGCGGGCGATACGTTTCGCCTTGGGTCGCAGGATTTTGCCCTGATGGCCGCGTTGGTGGACGAGCCGGACAACGCCACCGGCGGCTTTTCCCTTGGCCCGCGCACCTTGGTGCACACCGGCGGGCTGGCGGACTCGGGCCTGCTGGCCCCCGGTTCGCTGTTCAGTACGCTTTATCGGCTGGACGTGGCCGAGGACGTGGACTTGGCCACCCTACAACGCGCGGCCGAGGAGGATTTTGCCGCCAGCGGCCTATCGTGGAGCGACGCGCGCAACGGTGCGCCGCGTGTGGCGCAGTTTGTCGAACGGTTGGGCGCGTTTTTGGTGCTGATTGGACTCAGTGGGCTGGCGGTCGGTGGCGTGGGAATCTCGGCGGCGGTACGGGCCTATTTAGCGCGCAAGACGCCGGTGATTGCAACATTGCGCACCTTGGGCGCGGATCAATCCACCGTGCGCATGGTCTATTTTATACAAATCGGCGCCATCGCGCTGTTGGGGCTGGTGCTGGGCGTTGCCCTTGGCGCAGGCGTGCCCGTGCTGCTGGCCCCGCTGATCGAGGGACGGTTGCCGGTGCCCGCGCGCTTTGCCTTCTATCCCGGCCCGATGATAGAGGCCGCAATTTATGGCCTGTTGACCGCCCTCATCTTTACCCTCTGGCCACTGGCGCGGGTCGGCGAGGTGCGCGCGGCCAGCCTGTTTCGCGATGGTGGCACGGCAGAACGCGTACTGCCGCCCATCAGCACGCTGATCCTGACCGCCCTGCTGGTGGCGGTGCTGATCACGCTGGCGGCAACGTTTTCGGGCAACCTGAGACTAACCCTTTGGACGGCGGGCGGCATCGCCGGAGCGTTGATCCTGCTGACGCTGGCGGCATCCGGCATCCGCGTGCTGGCCCGCCTCGCCACGCCGCTGGCACGTGGGCGCCCTGCCCTGCGCTGGGCACTGGCGGCCATTCGCGGCCCCGGAACCAGCGCGGGACCGGTGGTTTTGTCACTGGGGCTGGGCCTCAGTGTGCTGGCCGCCGTGGGACAGATCGACGGCACATTGCGCGCCGCAATCTCGCAGGATCTGCCCGAACGCGCGCCGTCCTATTTCTTTATCGACCTCCAACCCGATCAGATGCCCGGCTTCATGGAACGGCTGGACAGTGACACTGGCGTCAGCCGCGTACAGACCGCGCCGATGCTGCGCGGTGTCGTCACCACCATCAATGGCCGCCCCGCCGCCGAAGTGGCGCCTGGCCATTGGGTGATAGAAGGCGACCGGGGCGTGACCTATGCCGCCACCCTGCCCGAAGGCACGGTGCTGACAGACGGCGCATGGTGGCCCGAGGATTATGACGGCCCACCACAACTCAGCTTTGCCGCAGAAGAAGCCGCCGAGATGGGGCTGAAACTGGGCGACACGGTCACGATCAATATTCTAGGGCGCGACATCACCGCCACCCTGACCAGCCTGCGCGAGGTGGATTTTTCCACCGCCGGGATCGGTTTCATCATGACAATCAACCCGGCCGCAGTGGCCGGCGCGCCGCACAGCTTCATTGCCACCGTTTATGCCGAAGAGGCCGCCGAAACCGCCATTCTGCGTGATATCTCCGAAGCGTTTCCCAACGTCACCGGGATCGCGGTGCGGGATGCCATCGACCGGGTCTCGGGCCTGCTGGCGGGGTTGGCATCGGCCACGGCTTGGGGCGCGTCAGCCACGTTGTTAACCGGGTTTCTGGTGCTGATCGGCGCGGCGGCAGCGGATCAAGGCGCGCGCGTCTATGAGGCAGCAGTGCTGAAAACGCTGGGCGCGTCGCGCGCGCGTATTCTGGCAAGCTTGGCGTTGCGCGCGGGCCTGCTGGGCGCGGCGGCGGGGATCGTGGCACTGGGCGCAGGCATATTGGGGGGCTGGGCCGTGAGCCATTTCGTAATGGAAACGCCCTATCGGATCATCTGGCCCTCGGCACTGGCGATTGTCGCGGGCGGTATCCTGGTAACGCTGTTGGCGGGGCTGGCCTTCGCATGGCGGCCCTTGGCGGCCAAGCCCGCGCGCGTGTTACGCGCGCGGGAGTAAGTCGGCGTAGGGTGCGCTTAAGCGCACCTTACAGTCATTCGTCTGCTTCTTCGTAGTCTTCCATCGGCGGACAGGTGCAGATCAGATTGCGATCGCCATAGACGTTATCCACGCGATTCACAGACGGCCAATATTTGTCGACCCGGAACGCTCCGGGAGGAAAACAGCCCTGCTCACGTGTGTAGGGTCGGTCCCAATCGCGAACCAGATCCTCCATCGTGTGTGGTGCGTTCTTCAGCGGGTTGTTTTCGGGATCAATCCGGCCCTCTTCGACGTCGCGGATCTCTTCGCGGATCGCCAGCATGGCGTCGCAGAAACGATCAAGCTCGGCCTTGGTCTCGGACTCGGTCGGTTCCACCATCAACGTGCCAGACACAGGAAAGCTCATCGTGGGCGCGTGAAATCCGTTGTCGATCAGGCGCTTGGCAATATCATCGACCGAGATATGGGCCGCATCATCAAACGGGCGCGTATCCAGAATACACTCATGCGCGACCCGCCCGTTTTCGCCCTTGTAGAGAACGTCATACGCCCCCTCCAAACGACTGGCGATGTAGTTTGCGTTCAGGATCGCCACGCGCGTCGCCTGCGTCAGGCCCTCGCCGCCCATCATTAGGATATAGGCCCACGAGATTGGCAGTAGCGAGGGCGACCCAAACGGCGCGGCACTGACCGGCCCCTCGTCGCCGCCAGTATGCGGGTGACCCGGCAGATGCGGAATCAGATGCGCCTTGACGCCGATCGGTCCCATGCCGGGGCCACCCCCGCCATGCGGAATGCAGAACGTTTTGTGCAGGTTCAGGTGGCTGACATCCCCGCCCAGATCACCGGGACGCGACAGCCCCACCATCGCGTTCATGTTGGCCCCGTCGATATAGACCTGTCCACCATGCTCATGCGTGATCTTGCAGACGTCGATCACGGTTTCCTCAAACACGCCATGGGTGCTGGGGTAGGTAATCATGCAGGCGGCCAAGGCCTCGCTGTGTTTTTCGGCCTTGGCGCGGAAATCGTCCATGTCGATATCGCCGCGCACGTTGCATTTGACCGGCACGACCTTCCAGCCGACCATATTGGCGCTGGCCGGGTTGGTACCATGCGCGTTGGTCGGGATCAGGCAGACGTTGCGCTCCCCCTGTCCGTTTGCACGGTGATAGGCGGCAATCGACAACAGACCGGCATATTCGCCCTGCGCACCCGAGTTGGGCTGCATTGAGATCGCGTCATACCCAGTGATCTGGCACAGTTTGTCGCTGAGATCGCCAATCAACTCGGCATATCCCAACGCCTGATCCTTTGGCACAAACGGATGCATGCGCGAAAACTCGCGCCAGCTGACCGGCATCATTTCCGCAGCCGAGTTCAGCTTCATCGTGCACGACCCCAGCGGGATCATCGCCCGATCCAGCGCCAGATCGCGGTCGGCCAGACGCCGCATATAGCGCATCATTTCCGTCTCGGCCCGGTTCATGTGGAAGATCGGGTGCGTCAGATACTCAGAGGTGCGGTGCATGTCATCAGGGACACGATACTGGGCAACGTAGTCATCGTCGGGCTGGAATATCCCAAATGCGCGCCAAACAGCCTCGATATTCTCGGGGCGTGTACACTCGTCACAGGTGATCCCGATTCGGGTTTCCCCGACGCGGCGCAGGTTGATTCCCTCATCCACGGCGGATTTCATCACCGCGGCCTGCAAGGGGCCTACATCAACGGTGATCGTGTCGAAGAACACGTTTGGATCAACCTTGAATCCGGCTTTTTCCAACCCATTCGCCAGACGCACGGTCTTGCGATGGATGCGTTGCGCAATCGCCTGAAGGCCCTTGGGGCCGTGGAACACCGCATACATCGACGCCATGACCGCCAACAGCGCCTGCGCGGTGCACACGTTGCTGGTGGCCTTTTCGCGACGAATATGTTGCTCGCGGGTTTGCAGCGACAGGCGATAGGCGCGGTTGCCGTGGCTGTCGATGCTGACGCCCACGATCCGGCCCGGCATGGCGCGTTTATAGGCATCGCGACATGCCATGTAGGCGGCGTGCGGACCGCCATAGCCCAAGGGCACGCCAAAGCGTTGGGTTGACCCAACAGCAATATCCGCATCCATCGCGCCCGGCTCTTTCAGCAAGGTCAGGGACAGGGGGTCAGCGCTGACGATCCCAATGGCGCCATGCGCATGCAGATCGGCAATGTGGCTGGTGAAGTCGCGCACATGCCCATAGGTCCCGGGATACTGGAACAGCGCGCCAAAGACCTTGTCGGCCTCCATCTTGTCGGGGTTGCCGACAATCACCTCAATGCCCAAGGGGGCTGCGCGTGTCTGAACCAGCGCAATATTCTGCGGATGGCAATCACGGTCGACAAAAAACGCCTTGGCCTTGGATTTGGCCACGCGCTGCGCCATGGTCATTGCCTCGGCACAGGCCGTGGCTTCGTCCAGAAGCGACGCGTTGGCGATTTCCAGACCCGTCAAATCGCTGACCATGGTCTGGAAGTTTAGCAACGCTTCTAACCGGCCCTGACTGATTTCGGGCTGATAGGGCGTATAGGCCGTATACCACGCCGGGTTTTCAAAGATGTTGCGCTGAATGGCGGGCGGCGTGACGGTGCCGTGATATCCCTGCCCAATCAGACTGACCAGAACCTTGTTCTTTGACGCAGTCATGCGCATGTGATGCAGCAGTTCGCGCTCGGATTTGGCCTTGCCGAAATCCAGCGGCGCCTTTTGGCGGATCGCCTTTGGCACGGTCTGATCAATCAACTCGTCCAGCGAGGCGACGCCGACAACCTTCAGCATCCCGGCCATTTCCTTGGGCGAGGGGCCGATATGGCGGCGGTTGGCAAAATCATAGGGCAGATAGTCGGTGGGCTCGAACGCCATGTCACACTCCATCAGATACAGGTCAGCAAACGGGCCGCTTATGCGCCCCGTCCGATCTTGAGATTCCGGCTTTCATCGTTCCCAAAATACTCCCGCCGGAGGCATCCGACGGGGGCGACTGGGCCTAGCCGATGAATTTCTTGTAGGCCGCTTCGTCCATCATCTCGTCCATCTGGGACGCGTCGCTGGGCTTCATCTTGAAGAACCAGCCGTTGCCGATGGCATCATCGTTCACGGTGTTGGGCGCGTCGGTCAGCATCTCGTTGACCTCGACGATCTCGCCGTCAATCGGGGCCAGAATATCGCTGGCCGCCTTGACGCTTTCGATCACGACGACCTCGTCATCCTTCGTCACTTCCGTGCCCACGTCGGGCAGTTCGACAAAGACGATATCGCCCAGCTGTTCGGCCGCATGTTCGGTGATGCCGACGACGATCATACCATCTTCTTCGCGCAGCCATTCGTGTTCTTCTGTGTATTTCATGTTCGGGTCTCCCTTGGATAGTTATTAGCGTTTGAAATTGGCCTTGGTGAAAGGCAGGGTCGCAACCTGTGCGGGCTGACGTTTGCCGCGCACCTCACCGTAGATCTGTGTTCCAGCCGTGGCCAGATCGGCGGGCACATAGCCCATCGACATCGGCGCTTCGATCGTCGGGCCGAACGCGCCCGAGGTAATCACCCCGATCTGTTCTCCACCCTCGGCGTCAGCGAACAGCGGCGTGCCTTCGCGCATCGGCGCGCGCCCTTCGGGAAGCAAACCAACACGCCGACGCGCCGCGCCCTGCATCAGTTGCGGCAGGATCACATCCGCACCGGGAAAGCCGCCTTCGCGTTTCCCGCCCGACCGGCGCACCTTCTGAATTGCCCAGCCCAGCGCAGCCTCGGCGGGCGACGTGTCGCTGTCGATGTCATGCCCATAAAGGCACAGCCCCGCCTCCAGCCGCAGACTGTCGCGGGCGCCAAGTCCGATGGGGGCCACTGCGTCATTCTCCAACAATTTGCGCGCGAACGCCTCGGCCTGATCTTCGGGCACGGAAATTTCATATCCGTCCTCGCCAGTATAGCCCGAGCGTGACAGCCACAGTTCCCCCCATGCGCTGTCCATTGTGGCCACGTCCATAAAGCGCATCGCGGCGACGCCGGGCACCAGTGCCTCCAGCACAGCCTCGGCGGCGGGGCCCTGCAAAGCCAGCAGCGCGCGGTCGGTCACTTCCATCACCTCGCAGCCGGTCAGATGCTTTTTCATACTGGCGATATCGGCGTCCTTGCAGCCCGCGTTAACCACGGCAAACAGGTGATCACCCCGGTTCGCGATCATCAGATCGTCCTCAATCCCGCCAGCGTCATTGGTGAACATTGCGTAGCGTTGCCGCCCCTCGTGCACGCCGATCACATCGACCGGCACCAGGGTTTCCATCGCCTTTGCCGCCTCGGCATAGCCACCGGGCGCGCGCACGATCACCTGCCCCATGTGGCTGACGTCAAACAGTCCCGCCGACGCGCGGCAATGCAGATGTTCCTTCATCACGCCCATCGGGTATTGCACCGGCATGTCATAGCCAGCGAAGGGTACCATTTTGGCCCCCAATTCGCGGTGCAGTGCGTTTAAAACGGTTGTGCGCAGTTCGCTCATAGCCTTCGGCCCCTTGTTGGCAGCCGAGTTGAGGAATTCAACACCGGCATCGAATAGACAAATCGGCCCTGTAAAACAGGCCGCGTCCCGATGCCCCCTCTGTCCTTTCGCCTGAGATCGCTATCCCTTCGGCGCCCCGTTCATGTACCGGGGTCTCTCCAGAGTTTTGTGAATCGTAAAGGTCCCTTGGCCTGAGAGTTTCCGGGGGCGGTTGCTCCTTCGGCACTGGCGCTGCCAGTTCTCCCGATACGATCTTTGTACACGTTAGTATGCCACGCGCAGGTCGGCAAGGTTGTTTCGAGCGACCTCAGATAACTTCCATGCAGGGCTGAGGTGACAAAATGTCGATCAGCGCAGCATTGCCACAGACCAGTTCGCCCAAGGTCACGTCATCCAGCCGGGCAAAAAACGCCTCGGCGGCGGCGGCGATCGCATGGCGCAACCGACACGCGTCGATCAGCGGACAGGTGTTGTCGACATCGGCAAAACACTCGGTAATCGGCAGATCCGCTTCCAATGTGCGAAACACCTCGCCGATCACGATCTCGTCTGCCGGACGCCCCAACATGATACCGCCCCCACGCCCGCGCTGCGTGCTGAGGTACCCCAGTTGCGCCAGTTGGTTGATGATCTGTGCCAGATGGCTTTCCGATGTGTTGCAGCGCGCGGCCACTTCAGATTTGGTCACCAACCGCTGATCGTTCACGGCACAAAACATCAAAACGCGCGCGGCGATGTTGCTACGTTTGGTGATTCGCATGGCGCGGCCCCTCTGGTGTCGCTTGCACTTGGAGCAGTGTGCCTGCAAACCTGACAGCGTATGTTGACACAGATCAAGCGGGGCGCGCGATGAAGGATCAGGGCAATGCGTGGTTCTTTGGCTATGGCAGCCTTGTTAATCGCGCCACCCACCATTTCCAGAACGCCCAGCCCGCACGCCTGACCGGCTGGCGGCGCGAATGGCGGCACACCAACCTGCGCCCGGTCGCGTTTCTGACAGTAGTGCCCGACCCCAAGGGCGAAATCGACGGGCTGATCGCGCCGGTGCCTGATGGCGATTGGGCCGCGCTGGACCTGCGCGAGGGGGCCTATGCGCGCACCCCGGCCGCGCATCAGGTCACGCACCCCCTGCCCCATCAGCCTCACATCGCGGTCTATGCCATCCCTGAAGGCCTGCATGGCCAGCCCAGCCGCGCCCACCCCGTGCTGCTCAGCTATATCGATGTGGTCGTTCAGGGCTATCTACGCGAATATGGCAAGGTAGGCGCGCAGCGGTTTTTCGACACCACCGGCGGTTGGGACGTGCCCATCCTGAATGATCGCGCAGCCCCTATATATCCGCGCCATACTGTGTTGGACGCTGATCAGCGCGACTTTGTCGATGCCGCGCTATCGCGCCTACCGGCGCAGATTGAACAGCCGCAGTAACCGGCGCTGGCGCTGAAATGGCATGGCCGACGCGGCAGGCGTATCGTCCAGCCGCGCCATGATCCGGCGCGCCATGACAAACGCTAGCAGGCCAAAGATCACCCCGCCCAGCGATTGCCCGATCAACACCCCCGGCGCGCCAAACAACGCCGCGCCCAGCATCACCAACGGCACCGTGCCCAACGTATGCCGCCCCCAGTTCACCAAGGTCGAATTGTAGGGATAGCCAAGATTGTTGAACGCAGCGTTGCTGACGAACAGCATCGCGTTGAAGAAAAACAGCAGCGCTAAAGGTCCGCAGAACAGGTAAATCAGATCGCGGGTGATGCCAGTCGCGCTGAACAAATCCGCAATCGGCGCGCGCAGGATGAACAATAATCCGGTCATGAACACCGTCACCAACCCGGCAAAAATCAATCCGGCACGAAACCCGCCCCGCACACGATCCGGATTGCCCGCGCCATAATTCTGGCCAATGATCGGCCCCACCGCACCCGACATGGCAAACATCACTCCAAACGCCAGCGGCGTCAGCCGCCCGACGATTGCCATCCCGGCCACGGCCAGTTCTCCGAATTCTGCCATGGCCCGCGTCACATAGGCCTGCCCGATGGGCGTCGCCAGTTGCGTCAGGATCGCGGGCAGGGCGATGCCCAGAACCGGGGGAAAATCCTTGAACAAGGGGCCGAACCCGGACCACTGAAACCCGCCATAATGACGCAGGATCGGCAACAACGATGTCGCCGCAATCACCACGCGCGCCGCCACACTGGCCAGCGCCGCCCCCGTCAGGTCCAGATCCAGACCAAAGATCAGGATCGGATCCAGCACCGCATTGACCGCCCCGCCGTATAGGGTGGCAAACATCGCCCGGCGCGCATCGCCATGTGCGCGCAGGATCGCGCCGCCCACCATCCCGATCAACAGCAAGGGCAGCGATGGAATGATGATGGTAAGATAATGCACCGCCAGATCCGCCGTCTCGCCCGTCGCGCCCAACAGGGCGACCAACACCTCCAGCTGGCTCCAGACGGCGGCGGCGAACAGCGCGCCAAAAGTAACGCCATAGATCAGTGAATTGGTGGCCCGCGTACGCGCCTCCTGCTCACGGCCCGCACCCAGCGCGCGCGCCACCAGCGCCCCGGCGGAAATCGCCATACCGATGCCAAACGATGTGGTGAAAAACAGGATCGCGCCCGCATATCCCACAGCGGCGGCCAGTTCGGCCTTGCCCAGCATCGAGATGAAAATCATATCGACGAAATCGACAAAAAACAGCGCCATCAACCCGACCGATGATGTCAAAGACATCACGCAGACATGGGTGAACAGGTTGCCGGTCAGGAACTTGGCCTGTCTATTTTGTGCGGGTTGTGTCGGAAGATCTGCCATTGGCACGGCCTTTTCACTGTGACGCACCAGTTACCCCCAGTGCGCCCCTGCTGCCAAGCACCGCCTGCGCAGGGTCAACCCTGCGCCCCTGCACATCAGTCGCGCGCGCGGATCACCTGCAACAGCGGCAGCACCTGTGCCATCTCTGGCCCATGCGCCTGGCCGGTCAGCGCCTTGCGCAGCGGCATGAACAGACCCCGGCCCTTGCGCCCGGTCGCTTCTTTGACGGCAGCGGTCCAGGTGGCCCAGCTGGTGTCGTCCAACGGCCCCTCGGGCAACAACGCCATCGCCTCGGCAATAAACGCGCGGTCCTCGTCCTCGATCACCGGCTCGGCTCCGTCGCGGAACATGGTCCACCACCCCTCTAGGTCGTGCATCGTGGTGATATTGTCCCGCGCAACGGCCCAGAACAGCGGGCCTTGCGCCTCGGGCACGCCCAGATCGGCAATGCGCGATGCAACGGCGCTATAGTCCAGCCCCTGCAAATACCGCGCCGTCAGCGGAAACAAATCCGCCAAGTCAAATTTCGTCGGGGCCGAACCAAAGCGCGAAATATCAAACCCGTCGATCAATTCGGACATATCCGAGCGGATCTCGACAGGATCGGCCGAGCCCAGCCGCGCCATCAGGCTTAACAACGCCATCGGCTCAACGCCCTGCGCGCGCAAATCGCGTAACGACAGTGTGCCCAAACGCTTGGACAGCGACTCGCCCTGCGGTCCTGTCAACAGCGAGTGGTGCGCAAACGACGGCACGGTGCCGCCCAGCGCCTCAATAATCTGGATCTGCGTGGCCGTGTTGGTCACATGGTCCGAGCCGCGCACGACATGGGTCACGCCCATCTCGGTGTCGTCCACGACCGACGCCAGCGTATACAACACCTGCCCGTCGCCCCGTATCAACACAGGATCACTGACCGACGCGGCGTCAATGCTGATATCACCCAGCACGCCATCGTTCCACTCGATGCGTTGCTGGTCCAGCTTGAACCGCCACACGCCCGCGCCCCGCTCGGCGCGCAGCGCATCCTTCTGGGCGTCCGACAGCGCCAAAGCCGCCCGGTCATAAACCGGCGGACGGCCCATGTTTAGTTGCTTCTTGCGCTTCAGGTCCAACTCGGTCGGCGTCTCGAACGCCTCATAAAACCGCCCATTGGCGCGCAGCTCATCCGCCGCCGCATGATAACGATCCAGTCGCAGGGATTGCCGCTCGATCCGGTCCCAAGTCAGGCCCAGCCATTCCAGATCCTCCTTCAGCGCATCAACGTATTCTTCCTTGCTACGCTCGGGGTCGGTGTCATCGATGCGCAGGATGAAGGTGCCCCCGGCCTTGCGCGCGATCAGATAGTTCATCAACGCAGTGCGCAGATTGCCGACATGGATATATCCGGTGGGCGACGGGGCAAATCGGGTGGTGGTCATGGGGGCACGCTCCTAAGGCTCGCGCGGGGTCTGTCACAGCGCCGCCGCTTTGTCCAGATTACCACATGCACAGCGCGCCCAGATGCCACCCTTTTCATCGTTCCAGAAATACTCAAATTCTCTGCGTCCACAGGCGCGACGCAGCCGATCACCACCTTTCCCTTGCCAAGCCGGCCAATTCCCTCACCTTACTGGGACGACTGCTGCATGTTCGCAAACCCGCGCTATACTGTCTGGAATAATCCCCCAAAGGAGAGCTTATGCCCGCCCCCCTCATCACCCGCCGTAGCCTGTTGGCCAATGCGGCCGCCCTGCCGATTGCCGCCGCCCTGCCGATGGCCGCCCAGGCAGCTGCGCCGATGCTGGGCACAGCCCTGCCCCCCTTCCGCCGCATCATGCTAGGCGGGTTCGAGGTAACAACCCTTCTGGCCGGTAGCCGCGCGGTGCCGGACCCACACAGCATCTTTGGGCTGAACGTCGACGGCGACACGTTTCAGGCCGCCGCGACGGACGCACTACTGCCCACGGACGCCGCGCAATTTTACTTTACCCCGACAATAATCAACACCGGTAGCGAACTGATCCTATTCGACACCGGTCTCTCGCCAGAAGGCACCACTGCCGCGCTCAACGCCGCAGGCTATAGCCCCGATCAGGTGGATAAAGTGGTCCTGACGCACATGCATGGTGATCACATCGGCGGATTGATGCAGGGCGACACCCCGACCTTCACCAACGCCAGCTATGTCACCGGCGCGACTGAATTCGACGCGTGGGCCAAGATGGACAACGAGGGCTTCGAGACAAAGATGCGCCCCCTTGCCGAACAGACAAAAATGATCGAACCCGGCCAGGACGTGACCAGCGGCATCACTGCGATGAACGCCTACGGCCACACCCCCGGCCACATGGCCTATCGGGTCGAGAGCGACGGGCGCAACCTGATCCTGGCTGTCGATTTCGCCAATCATTATGTGTTCAGCCTGGCCAACCCGGATTGGGAGGTGAAATTCGACATGGACAAATCTGCTGCAGCCGCCACACGCCGCAAGATGCTGGAGATGATGGCCGCCGACAAATTGCCCTTCGTCGGCTATCACATGCCCTTCCCGGCCTTTGGCTTTGTCGAAACTGCAGGCGATGGATTTGCCTACGTGCCTGACAGCTACCAACTGACCCTCTGAACCTTCAAATCCGGGCGGCGACACGCCATATAAAACGCATGACGCTGCCCGATCCTCAGTCGCTGGATGCAATCGAGACGATGGCCCGCACCGCCATCGCCGCCTTTCCCGCGCCGTTCAACGCGCTCGCCGCGCCCGTGCTGCTGCGCGTCGAAGACTGGCCCGAAAAAACCATGCTGCGCGATCTGAATATCGACGACCCGTTGGACCTGACGGGCCTCTACGAAGGGATCCCGTTGACCGAAAAATCCGTCTCCAACCCGGCCCCTTGGCCCGATATCGTCTGGCTATTCCGCCGCCCCATCCTGGACGAACTCAGCACCCGCGACGGCATTACGCTGGAGCAGCTGGTCACCCACGTCACCGTGCATGAATTCGCGCATCACTTCGGCTGGTCCGATGCAGACATCGCCACAATCGACCGCTGGTGGGAATAGTCCCACCTCTTTTTCTTGGTAAAAATATCCGCGCCGCAGGCACAGATTTTTCCCGAAAAATCTATGTCCCGCCCGTGTCTCGCCATCGGTTCGCTATGGGATACCGGCGGTCCAGCCAGAACGCCGCCTTGCTCAACCGCGTTCCGGGGGCAGACTGAAACCGCTTGTATTCGCTGATATAAAGCAGGTGTTCGACTTTCTTCGCGTCCGCCCGATCATATCCCGCGATCACGCAATCCTCGATACTGCCATCCCCGTCGACCAGGATCGTCAGGATCCCGTCCAGCACCGGATAATCGGGCAGCGAATCACTGTCCTTCTGATCCGCGCGCAACTCGGCGCTGGGTGGTTTATCGATCACACGCGCCGGGATCACCTCGCCCGCGGGGGCCAGCATCCAGTCGCGGTGGTTGGCATTACGCCAGCGACATGTCTCGAACACGCGGGTCTTGTACATGTCCTTGATCGGGTTATAGCCGCCCGCCATATCGCCATAGATCGTGGCATAGCCCACCGCGACCTCGGATTTGTTTCCGGTGGTCAGCAACATCTCTCCAAACTTGTTGCTCATCGCCATCAACAGCAAACCGCGCAGGCGGGACTGGATGTTTTCCTCGGTCAGATCAGGTTCATGCCCCTCGAACATGGGCGCCAGCGTTGCGGTGATCGCCGCGCGGCCCTCGGAAATCGGCACGGTGTCGTAATGCACGCCCAGCGCGTCTGCCACGGCGCGGGCATCGTCCAGCGACGCCTGTGACGTGTATTCCGACGGCAGCATCACGCAGCGCACATTGTCCGCCCCCAGAGCATCCGCAGCAATAGTCGCCACGATGGCGGAATCAATTCCGCCCGATAGCCCCAGCAGCACTTTTTTAAAGCCGGTCTTGCGCATGTAGTCGCGCAAACTCAGCACCATCGCGTGGTAATCCTGCTCATGTTCATCCGGCATATGCGCCAGATCGCCGGGCAGTGCGCGCCAACCGTCGGGGCCGTTCTCCAGATCAAGATGGGCAATCGCCTCAACCATCAGCGGCATTTGCAACGCCAGCGCCCCGCCGGGGTTCAGCACGAAACTGCCGCCGTCGAACACCTGATCGTCCTGCCCACCGACAAGGTTCAAATAAATCAGTGGCAGGCCCGTCTCGATCACGCGGCTGACCATCACCGTCTGGCGCGTGCCTATCTTGTCCCGGTAATAGGGTGATCCGTTGGGCACCAGTAACAACTGCGCCCCGGTCTCGGCCAGGGTTTCAGTCACATCATCGTGCCATGCGTCCTCGCAGATCGGGCTCCCGATGCGCAGCGGTCCCACCACATAGGGGCCCGCGACGGGGGCTGAACCAAACAGGCGCACCTCGTCAAACACCGTCTCGTTCGGCAAGTGATGTTTGCGAACGCAGGCCACCACCGCCCCGCCCGACAGGATCCAATAGGCGTTGAACACCTCGGCCCCGTCCAGCGTGGGCGCGCCGATTGCCATTGCAGGACCATCGGCACACTCGGCCGCCAGTTGATGCACCATGGCAATCGCCGCCTGATGGAACGCGGGCTTCAGCACCAGATCCTGAGTGTTGTAGCCCGTCAGGAACATCTCGGGCAGGGCCACCATGTCGGCCCCCGCCGCCTTGGCCTGCTCCCAGGCGTCGCGCGCCCTGGCAGCATTGCCGTCGATGTCGCCCACGGTGGCGTTCAATTGCGCAAGTGTCAGTCGAAACCGGTCGGCCATATCGCTGCCTCTCCTTCGTGATGGCCTTTCACTTAGCAGATCATCCGGCAAGGGAAAGCCGATTTGAGCGAATCGCGTTGTCACCTTGGGGCGTGTCCTTTAGATTTTGCCAAACCGTGCGACACCGCGCGCAAACAGGGCATCCGGGGCATCACATGGCATTCACGCTGACACGCAGATCGACACGGGCACTCCTCCTTGCGGGGGTTATGGGCCTCAGCGGCGGTGGCGCCACGCTGGCAACCGCGCAGGACAGCACGATCCAGACCAAGCAATATGATGACGGCGGCGTCTACGAGGGCACGTTCAAGGACGGCTTGCAGCATGGCACCGGCACCTACACCTTGCCCAACGGCTATGAATACACCGGCGAGTGGATCGAGGGCGAGATCAAGGGCGACGGCGTTGCGCGCTTTCCCAACGGATCGGTCTATGAGGGGCAGTTCGCCTTGGGCAAGCCCAATGGCGTTGGCAAGATCGTGTTCACCGATGGCGGCACCTATGAAGGCGTGTGGAACAACGGCAAGATCACCGGGCGCGGCGTGGCCGTTTATGCCAACGGCGTGCGCTACGAGGGCGAATTCGTGAATGCCATGCACCACGGGCGCGGCACGATGACCTCGCCGGGTGGCTATATCTATGACGGCACCTGGGACAGCGGCGTCAAGGATGGCACCGCCGAAATCACCTATCCCGATGGCGCGGTCTATGTGGGCGAGGTGGCGCGCGGCGCGCGCCATGGCACTGGCACGCTGACCATGCCCGGCGGTCTAATCTATGCAGGCAAGTGGAGCGATGGGCAGATTGATGGCACCGGCACGCTGACGCAACCAAACGGTGACGTCTACGACGGAACGCTGGTGTCGGGACGGCGCGAGGGCAAGGGCCGCGTAAGCTATGCCAACGGCGACACCTACGAGGGTGATTTTGCCGACGATAAACGTCACGGCACCGGCACGTTCACCGGCACTGACGGGTTCGTCTATATCGGCACTTGGGTGGCCGGTCAGATTTCCGGCACTGGGCGCGTGACCTATCCCGACGGCTCGATCTACGTTGGCGAGTTTCGCAATGATCTGGCCAATGGCGAGGGCAAGATCACTTATCCCGACGGGGCCACCTACGAAGGCTCTTGGGTCGACGGCGTGATCGACGGTCAGGGCCGCGCGACGTATCCCAACGGCTTGGTGTACGAGGGCATGTTCAAAAACGCCCAAAACCACGGTCAGGGCGTGATGACCTATGCCGACGGTTATCGATATGAGGGCGATTGGGTCGCCGGTCAGCGTCAGGGCGCGGGCAAGGCAACCTATCCCGATGGCACCATCTATACCGGCGGGTTCGTCGCCGGTCAGCGCCACGGCACGGGCCGGATCGAGATGCCCGACGGGTTCGTCTATGTGGGTGAATGGCAGGCGGGTGAAATCAACGGCACCGGCACAGCCACCTATACCAATGGCGACATCTACGAGGGCATGTTCAAAGACGGCAAGCGTCAGGGCGCGGGCACGATGCGCTATGCCACCGGTGAGGAGGCATCAGGCGACTGGCAGGACGGCATTCTGGCCCAACAGACCCGCACGGCCCCGGCCGTGCCTGAAAATGAGCCGGAAACCGATGCCACCGATGCAGCAACGGACGAGACTCCGATAACGGATTAAATGCAGAAGGCGCGCAGGGTCCAAGGGGGCGAGCGTTTTGGTGTCCTCGTCTCAGAAAATGCCCAAAACGCTTTGATCCTCAGCCCATCCAGCGCGTCACAAGCACCGCGACCGTTGCAGATATGCCGGTCAATACCGCGCCCCATGTCAGGTCCAGCGCGACCATCTGAATGCTCCACCCCTTTATCGTCGCCAGATTGGTGAACTCATACGTGCCATAGGCCATCGCCCCCAATAGGGCCGCTGTGCCGAACACCCACAAAAGCGACCGATCCCCGATCAGCGCGGGCCAACTGACGAACCACAAGACTCCGACGATGTAAAAGGCGTAAAACACCACCGCAGGCCCAAGGCGCGGGCTGTCCAGCAACAGGTCGGGGATGTGACGCTCGAACACCGGCTTGATCATATAGCTGAGACCCACGTAATCGAGGGCCAGAAAGACCGCGAAAGTCACGAAATAAAGGATCACCAGTGTCATAACGTCTCCTGTGTTTCAGGTTGTTACGCGTCGCGCGCCCGATCAGTTCACTTTCAGGCCCGATTACATGGTTTTTCCGTCAACACAGGACCTATACCACCCTGCCCGCGTCCAGATCGTCCAGCACGGCCTGCGCTGTATCCAACACGTCGCGCCGACGGTCCTCATCCATCTTGTCCCAACTGCGATAGATCATGGCCATGCGATGATTGCCTGCGAACCGGTCACGGTGACGATCCAGAAAATGCCAGTAGAGCGAGTTGAACGGACAGGCCCCCACGCCGGTCTTCTGTTTAACGGAATAGGTGCAAGCGCCGCAGTAATCCGACATCTTGGCGATGTAATTGCCCGAACTGACATAGGGCTTGGACGCGATGATTCCGCCATCGGCAAACTGGCTCATGCCCACGGTATTAGGGGCCTCGACCCATTCGAAGGCGTCGGCATAAACGGCTAGATACCATTCATGCACATGATGCGGATCGACCCCCGCCAGCAGGGCAAAATTGCCCGTCACCATCAGGCGCTGAATGTGGTGGGCATAGGCGTCGTCCCGCGTCTGCGCCACCGCGTGTTTCATACAATTCATTCCGGTGTCGCCGCCCCAATAGACGCCGGGCAGGTCGCGCGTGTGGCCCAGCACGTTGCGCGCGGTATAGTCCGGCCCCTCGCGCATATAGAGGCCGCGCACATATTCGCGCCACCCCAGGATCTGGCGAATAAACCCCTCGGCGGCGTTGATCGGCACCAAACCGTCGCGCCATGCCGCCTCGACGCGCCGGCACACTTCCAACGGGTCCAGCAGACCGATATTCATGTAGGACGACAGCAGCGCGTGGTTCAGGAACCGGTCATCGCACAGCATCGCGTCCTGCGTATCGCCAAACCCCTCCAGCGAGTGTTTTATAAAATGATCCAGAGCGCGCAGCGCCTGCCCCCGCGTGACGGCAAATTGAAACGGCAGCAGCGTTCCGAAATTGTCGCCAAACATATCCGCCACCAGATCCAGCACCTCTTGGGTGATGCCGTCTGGCGTGAACTGCATCGGCTGGCTGCGCAGCAGATCGGGCTGCGCAGGTTTGCGATTGTCATGGTCAAAATTCCACTTACCGCCCGCGGGTTTGTCACCCTCCATCAACAGGCCGGTCTTGCGGCGCATCTCGCGATAGAAATACTCCATCCGCAATTCCTTGCGCCCCTCGGCCCATGTCTCGAACATCCCTGGATCTGCGATAAAGCGGTCGTCGGGCAGTTGGGTCACGGTCAGCGGTGCAGCATCCAACGCCTCGATCAAACGCCACTCGCCGGGTTGGGTGGCCAAAACGGTGCTGGTGCCATGCGCCTGCCCGCGGCGCATCAATTCGCCCACGATGGATTTCGAGGCGTCGGGATCATCCAGCCGGGTATAGGCCACCTGCCAGCCATCCCCGCGCAGATGATCCGCAAAATGGCGCATCGCGGACAGGACCAGCGCGATCTTCTTGGGGTGGTGGGGCACATAAGTGCCCTCTTCCATCACCTCAGCCATAACGACGATATCGGTTGATTTATCAGCGGCTTGCAGCGCGCTGAGCGTGTCGCTCAGCTGATCGCCCAACACCAGAACCAGACGTGTCACCATGGGATCCGTTTGCCCCGCCAGTCAAAAAACTGGCCGGTATCGTCGGGCGTCAGACCATCCAGCACCGCCAGTAAATTTTGCGCGGCGTCGGTCGGGGGGACGGTGGGGTGGTTTGCGGCGTATTTGGCAGTAAATTCAGTCGCCACCGTGCCGGGATGCAGCGCAACACAGATCGCCTGTGGATGGGTGCGCGCCATCTCGATCGCACCAGTATGCAGAATCTGATTAAGCGCCGCCTTGGCCGCACGATAGCTGTACCACCCGCCCAGCCGGTTGTCCCCGATGGAGCCGACTCGCGCCGACAACGCTGCAAAAATGCAGGGCGCGCGGCGCGGCATCAGACGCTGGGCGTGTTTCAGGATCAGGGCGGGCCCGATACAATTCACTGCAAACTGATCCGCCAACGCTTGCGCCGACAGATCTTTCAGCGTTTTCTCGGGCACTGCTCCGTCGATTTCCAACGCGCCGCTGGCCACGAACACCAGATCGAATGGCCCGTCCAACCCGCCCAAAGCGGCCTGAACCGATGCCTCGTCCGTTACATCCAACCCGTCATTGCGGCGTGACAGGCCCGTCACGCAGACCCCATTTGCCTGCAATGCAGCGCACAGCGCGCTGCCAATTCCGCCGGAGGCGCCGATGATCAATGCGTGTTTCATAATCTGAGACTGTAGGCCCCCATTCATCGGTTTCAACGGTGCCGCGCAAAAAGACGCTTTTCTTTCGCGTCTCGCCTGCCTATCGTGTCGGCATGACTAGCAAGCAGCATATCACATTTCTCAGCCGTGGCCCCGCCGCGCCTGCTTGCTGTGCTGCCCTGCTACTCCTAAGCCGCCTCTGAGCGTGCCGTCTGGCGCGACCGCTCAGAGGATGTGCTACCTGCGCCGATCGCTTAAAGCGTTTCAGATTTCAGGCGGGAATAGTCTTAAATTTAAAGCGCGAAAAACCCGGAAATTCTGTGGGCGTTTCGAAGTAAATTGGTAACCCAGATTTATCGCGAAACGCTTTAGGACCTTCAAAAAAGAGAATTCACATGACTGATACTGCCAAGAAAACCGCGCCAACGGCGGACAAGAATCGCGTCGTTATCTTTGACACCACATTGCGCGACGGCGAACAAAGCCCCGGCGCCACCATGACCCACGCGGAAAAGCTGGAGATCGCCGGGCTGCTGGATGACATGGGTGTCGACATCATCGAAGCCGGTTTTCCCATCGCGTCCGAGGGTGATTTCAACGCGGTTAGCGAGATTTCCAAACTGGCAAAAAACGCGGTAATCTGTGGGTTGGCGCGCGCCAGTATCAAGGATATCGACCGCTGCTGGGAGGCCGTGAAACATGCGCGCCAACCGCGTATTCACACCTTCATCGGCACGTCTGAATTGCACCGCGCCATTCCCAACCTGACCATGGATGAAATGGCCGATCGCATCCACGAAACAGTCAGCCACGCGCGCAACCTGTGCGACAACGTGCAATGGTCACCGATGGATGCCACCCGCACCGAGTGGGACTATCTGTGCCGCACCGTCGAAATCGCCATCAAGGCGGGGGCCAGCACGATCAACATCCCCGACACGGTTGGCTATACCGCCCCTGTTGAGTCGGCCGATCTGATCCGCCGCCTGATCGAAACGGTGCCCGGCGCGGATGATGTCATCTTTGCCACGCATTGCCACAACGATCTGGGCATGGCGACCGCCAATTCACTGGCCGCCGTTGCAGGTGGCGCGCGTCAGATTGAGTGCACAATCAACGGTCTGGGCGAGCGCGCGGGTAATACTGCGCTGGAAGAGGTGGTTATGGCGTTGAAAGTACGCCACGATATCATGCCCTACACCACGGGGATCGACACGACCAAGATCATGAATATCTCGCGTCGGGTCGCCGCGGTCAGCGGCTTTGCCGTGCAATTCAACAAAGCAATCGTCGGCAAGAACGCCTTTGCGCATGAAAGCGGCATCCACCAGGACGGCATGCTGAAAAACGCCGAGACGTTTGAAATTATGCGCCCCGAGGACGTCGGCCTGTCCGGCACCTCGTTGCCGTTGGGAAAACATTCGGGCCGTGCTGCCTTGCGCGCCAAGCTGAAGGATCTGGGTTTTGAGCTGGCCGCCAATCAGTTGAACGACGTGTTCGTGCGGTTCAAGGAATTGGCCGACCGCAAGAAAGAAGTCTACGACGACGACCTGATCGCGTTGGTCAGCACCACGACCGAGGGGGCAAACCATCTGGAATTGATCAACCTCAAGGTCATCTGCGGCACGGCCCCTGCCGAGGCAGTGCTGGAAATGGAGGTCGGCGGCGTCGAACACTCGGCCACCTGTCAGGGCGATGGCCCGGTTGATGCGACCTTCAAAGCCGTGCGCGCGATCTATCCCAACGAGGCGCGGTTGCAACTCTATCAAGTGAATGCCGTGACCGAAGGCACCGATGCGCAGGCGACAGTCAGTGTGCGGCTGGAAGAAAACGGGATGATTGCGACCGGGCAGTCGGCAGATACGGATACGGTTGTCGCTTCGGCGCTGGCCTATATCCATGCGCTTAATCGTCTGCGCGTACGCCGCGAGAAAAGCGGCAGCGACACGCCTGAGGTCAGCTATAAGGACGTGTCCTAAAAGCGTGCGGGCCAAGATTTTTCGCGAAAAATCTGTACAGAAAACTCGCGAATTTTCTTGGCCCGCAATGCAGATCACTCAGCGATCATATAGATCTTGCGCAGGGTTTCAGTGATTTCCCAGATCACGGGCGTGCCCTTGGCGATGTAAAAGCTGTCCCCGGCACCCAGATGTTCCTTGGTGCCGTCCTTGTGGGTCAGGGTGATCTTGCCCGATACGATCGTCATCAACTCAGCCACCGGATAGGCGGGGATATCCTCATAGGTTGGCGCACATTCCCACACGCCTGAATACACCTTGCCATCGGACGATTTGTGATGCGTGTGGTTCAGCTCGGTATGATCATCGGTGGTAAAGGCCGATGCGTCGGTCGAGGGCGACGCGGGCATATCCGCCGGCTGCGGGTCGATGAAAAATGGGATATTGGTCATTACAGTGTCCTTTCGGGGGAAATTCGCATTAATCGGCGTCTTCGGCCCACTCCCATGGTCGGGTGAATTGGCCCAGCGCCACGCCGACCGCAGCCTCTTCAATTCCTTTCACCCTGTCAATCCGCGCCACCAAACCGCGCTTTTTGTCGTCCACAACCTCGACCACATGGGTCTTGATCCCTGCCGCCTTCAGCACCGCATCATAGACACGGCTGATCGCGCGTTTGCGCAGGTCGGGCTTGAACACCTTACCGACGGCAGTCTTGGGCAATTCATCCAGCACCTCGATATATTTCGGGACTGCGGCGCGTTCGTGAACATGCACTTTGCAATGTGCCAGCAAGGCGTCCGCCGTCACGTTTGCTCCGTCCACCAGTTCGACATAGGCGCAGGGGATTTCGCCCGCATGAGCATCGGGTTGACCGATGGCCCCGGCCCCGGCCACCGCCGGGTGGGTCATCAGCGCCTCTTCGATATCAGCGGGGTCAATATTATGACCACCGCGAATGATCAGATCCTTGGCACGTCCGGTGATCCACAGATAACCGTCCGGGTCGATCCGACCCAGATCGCCGGTACGCAGATATTTTTCACCATGATAGAGGTCGCGATTCTTCGCAGCCTCGGTATAGGTGTTGCCGGCATAAACGCCGGGATTGTCGATGCAGATCTCGCCCACCTCGTCAGAGGCACATTCCACTGGTCCGTGCTCGGTCGTGCGATAGATCTTAACGTCCGTGTAGGGCAGCGGCACGCCGACCGAGCCGACCTTTTTGGCCCCTTCAGGCGGGTTGCAGGACACCAGACAGGTCGCCTCGGTCAGGCCGTACCCTTCGATTACGGCGATCCCTGTCGCGCCTTCGAACCGCTTGAACAACTCCATCGGCATCGGGGCCGAGCCGGAAAACGCGTTTTTGACCGAGGACACATCCGCGTCCACCTTGCGCTGCATCAACGCGGCAACGGCGGTGGGCACAGTGATGATGAAACTGATTTGCCAGCGTTCACACAGCTTCCAGAAATTATCGAACACGCCGTCACCGCGATAGCCAGCGGGCGTGGGAAGGACCACATGTGCGCCGGATTTCATCATGGCCATCAGGATCACATGACATGCAAACACATGAAACAGCGGCAGCGGGCACATCACCACGTCCTGTTCGCTAAACAACAGGCGATGGCCCAGCCAGCCGTTGTAAACCATACCGGAATAGCGGTGCTGCGCCACCTTGGGCATACCGGTGGTGCCGCCGGTGTGGAAAAAGGCCGCAACGCGGTCCTTGCCGCCGTCCGGAAAGGTTAGTGTCTTGGGCTGGCTGGACATCTCTTTGGTATAGTTCAGCACATCGGCGTGATGGCCCGTGTCAGTCTTGGGGCGCACCAGCGGGACAATCCAGCTTTTGGGTGGGCTGAGATAGGTGTTCAGGTCGATTTCCAGAATGGTGTGTACGCGGGGTGCGTGGCGCACGGCCTCGGCTGATTTCTGGGCGATATCGGTCTTGGGGAAGCTTTTCAGCGTCACGACCACGCGGGCGTCGGTTTCGCGCAGGATCGCGCTGATCTGTTCGGGTTCCATCAACGGGTTGATCGGGTTGACGATTCCCGCCACCATCGCCCCGACCAGGGCCGTCGCAGTTTCCAGGCAGTTGGGCAGGATCAGCGCGACAACGTCATTTTCACCGATCCTGAGACTACGAAACAGGTTCGCGGCCTGACAAACCTGATCGTGAAACTGCCGCCAGTTCAGTGTTTGCGCCTTGGCCGTCGCGCCCGAAAACAACTGATAGCTCAGCGCGGGGCGATCCGGGAAGGTATGCGCGGTGGCGCGCAGCATATCATAGACAGTCTCGGGGCGCTCTCGTGCGGCCCAAGGCATTTCGTTCTGAATGTCGAGCACGTCCTGGCGCACGGCAAATGTCATGTGGGTCCCTCCCTGGGGTGCGTCCCCTCCCAGAGGCGCATATAGACTAGACAATGGGTTGCAATGACCCACCGTGCAAGATTGACGCAGCACTTTACCGCGTTCTAGGCGGCTTTGCATGTCCATTACAGAAATGGATCAGCGCGGGCCAGTAAGAGGGTGCAGCCGGCGCATGAATACGACTTGACTATTTTAGTCGGGTTTGAGAGGTATACCGCACAAATATTGTCGGAAACCGAAAGGCCCCCTCATGCTCCGCACCGCCGCAACCCTTTTAACTGCCGCCGTGGCATTCACCACCACCACCGCTATGGCCGCCGAAGTTAACGTATATTCCTCGCGCCACTATGACTCGGATGACGCGCTGTATGAGAAATTCACCGAAGAAACGGGAATTACCGTCAACCGGATCGAAGGTAATGCGGATGAGCTGATCGCCCGCCTGTCTGCCGAGGGCGACAACAGCCCCGCCGACATTCTGATCACTGTCGATGCTGGCCGCATGGCCCGCGCACAAGAGGCTGGTGTTATTGCGCCATATGTATCGGATGTCATCGACCGTTCCGTGCCCGCCTATTTGCGCCACCCCGACCATCTGTGGTTCGGCGTCAGCCAGCGTGCCCGCATCATTTTCTACGCCAAAGACCGCGTTGAAAACCCGCCCCAAACCTACGAGGCGCTGGCCGATCCCGCGTACAAGGGTCAAATCTGTATTCGGTCGTCCTCAAACGTGTATAACCAGTCCCTGTTGGCCTCGATCATCTACGCCGACGGCGAAGATGCTGCACGCGAGTGGGCAGCAGGCGTTGTCGCCAACTTTGCCCGCGACCCGCAGGGCGGCGACACAGATCAGCTGCGCGGTATTGTGTCGGGCGAATGTGATATCGCCGTGACCAACCACTATTACTTCCTGCGGGGCTTTGACAAAGACGTCGAAGGGCTGACCTCGGGCATTGAAAATCTGGGCTGGGTCTGGCCCAATCAGTCAAATCGTGGCGCGCACATGAACCTGACCGCAGTTGCCCTGACCACCTCGACCCCAAACAAGGCCGAAGCCCAACAGTTGATGGAGTTTCTGACCGGCGATTTTGCGCAACATCACTTTGCCAACCAGAACAACGAATACCCCGCTGTGCCGGGTGTCGGGTTGGACAAGGATACTGCGCGACTAGGCTTCTTCATTCCGGACAGCACGACACCAACCGCGTCCTTTGCCGATAACGCCGCCAAGGCACAGGCGATCTTTAACGAGGTCAACTGGCCTTAAGCCGAACCACCACATGTCATGAAACTGGGCACCGGGAAACCGGTGCCCTTTTTTGATTGCGCTAAATGCCCGCGCGCAGAACCGCGCCGGGGTTCATGATGCCACGCGGGTCCAGCGCCGCCTTGATCGCGCGCATCGCAGCCAGTTTCGCGGGATCGCTGTACCGTTCCAGATCATCGACCTTCAGCCGCCCGATCCCGTGTTCGGCACTGACCGAGCCATCAAAATCATTCACCAGATCATGCACAGTACGTTTGATATCCTCGCGATGATGTATCAGATCGTCGCGGCTTTGGCCCTCGGGCGGGAACACATTGTAATGCAGGTTCCCGTCTCCCAGATGACCGAAACAGTTGATGCGGAAATCGCCCAGCCGCGCCAGCGCCGCGTTTCCTGCCGTGATGAAATCCGCAATCGTCCCCAACGGCACCGAGATGTCATGCGAACTCAACGCGCCGATACGGCGGTTCGCCTCGGGGATGCTTTCGCGGATTGTCCAGAACTCTTCGCGCTGGCCTTCGGATTGCGCGATCAGACCGTCACTGACCAAACCGGCCTCGGCCGCATCGACGAACAGCGTTTCCAGCGCCTCTGACGGGGCCAGCCCGCGTGCAAGGCCAACGTCAATCAATACGATCCACTCGGGGCGCGCGTCGCCAAAAGGCAGGCGCACGTCGGGCATGGTCGCGGCCAGAAACTCTAGCCCCTGACGGTGCATTATCTCAAACGCGCTGACGCCCTCGCCCATATGATCGCGCGCCATGGCCAGCAGGCGCAACGCGGCAGCGGGGCTGTCGACGACCATCAACGCCGTGCCCTCGCCCGCCGGGCGCGGGGACAGTTTCAGCGTCGCTGCAGTGATAAGGCCCAATGTGCCCTCGGAACCGATTAGCAGATTGCGCAAATCGTATCCGGTATTGTCCTTGCGCAGCCGTTTCAGGCCATGCCAGATGCTGCCGTCAGGCAACACCGCCTCCAGCCCCAAACACAGGTCGCGCGCGTTGCCATATCGCAGCACATTCACCCCGCCCGCATTGGTGGCCAGCAAGCCACCGATGCGCGCACTGCCCTTGGACGCAATGCTAAGCGGGAACAGGCGGCCCACTGCGTCCGCCGCGTCATGCACATCCGACAGGATCGCGCCCGCTTCGACCACAATGACGTTTTCGTCTGGGTAGAGGCCGCGCACCGCCGTCATGCGTTCAAGGCTGATTACCAGCGGCGCGGGCCCCTCGGGGCTGATCTGGCCACCGACAAGGCCGGTACCGCCGCCATAGGGCACCACCGGCACGCCCAAATCCGATGCGATTCGAATAGCTGCTGCGGCCTCGTCCACCGTGGCGGGGGCAACCAATGCAGCCGCTTGCCCACTCCAGCGTGCGCGCGGTTCTTCCAGATAATGCGGCGTCACCTCACGCAAGGCAGAAGGCGGCAAGGCAGCGGTGAGGGCGGTCAGCAATTTATCACTCATAAGGTGGGTTTAGCGCAGCGCTGGAACCGTGAAAACGCAAAAATCCCTCGGCGTTCTGCGCGATACTTGATTCGCAAACATTCACGCGGGTGGTAAATCCTTTGAAATCAGTCACCACGTTTACGTTTCCCTGGATCTGGATCAGAACCGTGCGCACGCTGGAACGGGCAAGCCGCCGGCCTTGGGTGCTACCAGTGCAGATCAGGAAGACGGCGATGCCGTCAGTCTCAAAGCCCCGCCTCGGTCTTGCCGCGCCGATCCATACGCAGCGCCGCATATAGGACATGCGTGCGCCAGCGTCCGTCGATTTGAAGATAGCTTTGGGCGACGCCTTCGTATTTGAATCCGCATTTTTCCAGTAACCCGCGCGAGGCGGCGTTCTCCGGTAGGCAAGCCGCCTCAATCCGACTGATCTCAAGACGGTCAAAGGCGTAATGCGCCACCGCCTGTATCGCCTCTTGCATGTAGCCATGCCGCGCGTGATCGGCGCCCACCCAATAGCCCAAAGTGCCCGATTGGCTGGGCCCGCGCCGGATATTGTCCAGCGTGATTGCCCCCAAAAGGCGGTCATCCTGCCTGCGGATCAGGAACAGAGGAAGTGCCGTGCCGCTGGTAATGGCACGCTGCGCCCAATAGACGCGGTTGGTAAACCCTTTGCGCGTCAGGTGATCGGGCGACCATTTTGGCTCCCACGGGGTCAGAAAATCCGCTCCGTCACGGCGCAGATGCACCCAGTCGCGAAAATCAGGCATGGTAGGCTGGCGCAGGGTCAGCCGCTCGGTCTCGATGCGGACCTTGCGACGCGGCAAAAACATCAGGCGGCGCGCCGGTTTTGCAGGGTTTCCAGCGTCGGCGCACCCTCCACCGGACCATAGAGTGCCAAGGCGGCAGGCGCCCGCGCGGCGATGGTTTCCGCCAAACTGCGGACATCGGCCAGTGTAACTGCGTCGATTTTTTCCACAACCTCGTCCAAACCGGGCACACGGCCCCAGATCTGAATCATGCGCGCCAGACGCTCGGCCCGGTTGCTGGGGCTTTCCAATCCCATCAACAGGCCCGCCTTCATCTGGGCGCGTGCGCGCTCGACTTCGTCGGGGCGCATGTCTTCGGCGGCGCGCTTCATCTCGTCAATCGTGATCTCGGCAAGGCCCTGCACCTGACCCGCTGAGGTTCCCGCGTAGATAGTCATCATACCGGTGTCGGCATAGGCCCCGGCCTGCGCATAGATCGTATAGCACAGACCGCGCTTTTCGCGGACCTCTTGAAACAGGCGCGACGACATCGAGCCGCCAAGGGCAGTGGCATAGATCTGGGCCGCATGAATGGCCGGATCGGCATAATCCGGGCTTTCAAACGCCAGAGCGAAATGGGCCTGTTCCAGCGTCTTGATAGTTCGGCTTTCGCCACCCTGAAACCGGGCGGTCGGCGCAGTGGGCGCGTCGCCCGGTTCCATATCGGCAAACAGCGCCTCGGCGGCCTTGACCAATGCATTATGATCGACCGCACCTGCAGCGGACAGGATCATCTGACCGGGGCGGTAATGTTCAGCGACAAAGCCGGTCAGATCGGCGCGATCAAAGCCGCGCACGCGTTCCTCCGAACCCAGAATGGCACGACCCAACGGATGATCCGGATAGGCCTTTTCCTGAAGCCAGTCGAAAATGATATCGTCCGGCGTGTCCAGCGCCTGCCCGATCTCTTGCAGAATCACGCCACGCTCAACCTCGATCTCGGCGACGTCAAAAGACGGATTGCGCAGAATATCCGCGACCACGTCCAGCGCCAGAGGCACGTCGTTCTTCAGAACACGCGCGTAATAGGCGGTCACCTCGCGGCTGGTATAGGCGTTGATATAGCCGCCTACGTTTTCAATCGCCTCGGCAATATCCAGCGCGCTGCGTCGGGCAGTGCCCTTGAACGCCATGTGTTCCAGATAATGCGCGATGCCGTTTTGCTCGGTGCGCTCATTGCGCGCACCGGCCAGCACCCAGATGCCGATAGCCGCAGATTGCAGCCCCGGCATGGGTTCGGAAACGATGCGAAAGCCGTTGGGAAGGGTGGTCAGGTTAACGCTCAATGGCCGATCCGTTTTCTGATGATGTCCTGGATCGCGCCCAGATCGTTCGGGGCCTCGGTGATCCGTTCGGCCCGCTCATACAGGTCTGCCATATGCGGGGGCAAGGGGGGATGCTGTCCGCTGGCCTCTTCCACTGCTGCCGGGAACTTGGCCGGGTGGGCGGTGGCCAGCGTAATCATCGGCACACCAGGGACCAGGTTCTCTTCGGCCACATGCACGCCAACGGCACTGTGCGGACACAGCAATTCGCCAGTCTGCTCCCATGTCCGCCGGATCGTGGCACGTGTCTGATCCTCATCACAGCGGCCACTGTCGAAGGTTTCCCGTAGGGCCTGCAATGCCCCTTGGCTGACACTGAATCCGCCCGCCTTCAATTCATCCATCAACTGCGCGACAGCCTTTCCGTCGCGGCCATAAGCCTCGAACAAGGCGCGTTCGAAATTGCTGCTGACCTGAATATCCATCGACGGACTAATCGAGGGGATCACACCGTCGGGCATGTAGTCGCCCCTACTTAGACAGCGGTGCAGAATATCATTCTGGTTTGTCGCAACCACCAGCCGGTCGATGGGCAGGCCCATGCGCCCCGCGATGTAACCCGCAAAGACATCACCGAAATTCCCAGTCGGCACCGTAAAGCTGACCTTGCGCTGGGGGGCTCCCAACGACACGGCCGAAGTAAAGTAATAGACCACCTGCGCCAGCACCCGCGCCCAGTTGATCGAATTGACGCCCGCCAAGCCAACGTCATCACGAAACGCGAAATCATTGAACATATCCTTAACGCGGGCCTGACAATCGTCGAAATGCCCCTCAATCGCCAAGGCATGCACGTTATCCTCGGATGGGGTCGACATCTGGCGACGCTGAACCTCGCTGACGCGGCCATGCGGGTAGAGGATAAACACATCAACCGAATCAAGCCCGCGAAACGCCTCAATCGCCGCCGAGCCGGTGTCGCCGCTGGTCGCGCCTACGATGCACACACGATTGCCACTACGCTTTAGCGACGCCTCGAACAGCTGACCGATCAGCTGCATTGCAAAATCCTTGAACGCCAAAGTCGGGCCGTGAAACAACTCCAACAGGTGATGCCCCGACGCCAATTGCACCAGCGGCGCGCGCGCAGCGTGTTGAAATCCAGCATAAGCGCGCGCGATAATCGCCTCGAACTCCGCATCGGTGAACGCATCGCCGATGTAGGGGCGCATCACACGAAAGGCGGCGTCTTCATAACTAAGCCCCGCCAGCGCTGCGATCTCGGCTGGGGCCATTTGCGGAATCGTTTCTGGCAGATACAAACCGCCATCGCGCGCCAACCCGGTCAGCATCGCCTCTTCAAAACTCAAAACCGGGGCCTGCCCGCGTGTCGATACGTATCTCATACTGCCTCACCTGTCGTGGTACGCTTGCTGCGCCACAAGAAATAACCCGTCATAATCACCCAGATCGCGGCCAAGGAAAACCAGGTCACGACATATTGCAAGTGGTCGTTGGGAATGGTCGAACTGTCCACTGGCAGCGGCGTGATCCCTGCGTCTGTTTCGGGGGTTTGACTGCGTACAATCACCATCACCGGTTCAGTTCCCAGCGCCTTGGCCATCGCAGGTACATCACGCGCAAACCAGATCTCGCGGGTAAGGTCGGGTTTGGGGGTGGAACTGCTGATTTCATCTGGCCAGTGCAGATTGCCCTTTAACATGACGGCGTCTGCCGAACGCGGTGCATCTTTGGCCTCAAGCGCAATAAAGCCGCGATCCACCAGTATGCGCCGCCCATCTGTCTCAAACGGCTGGATCAAGCGATAGCCGGCCCCCAAGTCCTTGACGCCAACCAGAACGTGTACCGTGGCGGGTTCGAAACGGCCCTCTACCTCAACAGGCAGATACTGATCCCTTGCCGCATCCGGCACCTCCGACAGGGCCACAGGGGCCTCTGCTATCCGGGCGTCGATCCGCGCCAAATAGGCCTCTTTCTCGGCAAGGCGCTGGATCTGCCAGACGCCCAACCCAATCAGGATGCATGTTCCGACCAAGCCGAACATCAAAGGCACCCATACCCGCTTCATTGCTGCCCTCATCGTCTCAAAAGAAAAAGATGCGGAGAGCACTCCCCCCGCATCTTTTTCTTGGTTCAAATATCCATGCACCCGATCAAATCAAACGCATCGCCAGATACGGCGCACCAAGATTTTTCGCGAAAAATCTCGCCCGCCGCAAGAGTTACTGGGCCCAGATATAGACAGCTGCGAACAGGAACAACCAAACCACGTCCACAAAATGCCAGTACCACGCCGCCGCTTCCAACCCGATATGGTTATCAGGTGTGAAATGGCCGCGTACGGTGCGCAGATAGCATATGAACAAGAAGATCGTGCCAATCACCACATGAAATCCGTGGAACCCGGTCGCCATGAAGAAGTTCGCGCCATAAATGTTGCCCGAAAACCCGAACGCCGCGTGGCTGTATTCATAGGCCTGAAACACCGTGAACAGCACGCCCAGCAACACCGCCAGCAGCAGCCCGGACTTCATGTCCTTGCGGTTGTTTTCATGTACCAGCGCATGGTGCGCCCAAGTCGCCGCCGCGCCCGAGCACAGCAGGATCAGCGTGTTGATCAAAGGCAAGTGCCAAGGGTCGAACGTCTCGATCCCTGCGGGCGGCCATGGCCCATCGATGATCGGGGACATTTCGCCCATCGGATACATGGCATGCTTGAAGAAGCTCCAGAACCAAGCGGCAAAGAACATCGCTTCGGACATGATGAACATGATGAAGCCATAGCGCAGGCCGATCCGCACCACGGGCGTGTGATCCCCGGCCTGATTTTCCGCGATGGTCTCAGACCACCAGCCGAACATGACGTACAATACGCCAAGCAACCCGATCAAAAAGACCCAAGGCTGGTTGTTGTCCATCTGTGGCGACATCCACATGACGGCCCCGAACAGCATAACAAATCCCGCCACAGCGCCCAGCAAGGGCCACAGGGAGGGGGTGAGAATGTGATAATCGTGATTTTTTTCGTGTGCCATGTCTGGCTCCCTCGCTCTAAGGCTCAGTTGACGGTTTTATCCGTTTTGGTGTCTTGCACAAGTGCCGCCTGCGTCGTTTCTGGCAGGTCTATCTCATAAAAAGTATAGGAAAGCGTGATCGTATGGGTGTATTTCGCGTCCCGGTCGGTCACGATTTCAGGGTCGACAAAGAAGGTGACCGGCATTTCAACGCGCTCACCGGGTTGCAGAACCTGCTCGGTAAAGCAGAAACATTCAATTTTAACGAAGAATCCGCCGGCCTCGTAGGGTGTAACATTGTAGGCAGCTTGCCCTGCCACCGGATGGTCCGTTGGATTGTAGGCCTCGAAAAACGCCAGTCCTGTTTCGCCGATCCGCAGCTCCATCTCGCGCACCATGGGTTTGAATTCCCATGGCATGTTGCGCTCTTTGCTGGCGTCAAAACGGATTTTGATAGTCTGGTCCAGAATATCGGTGCCATTTTCGGATGCGATGCCCGGAACACCGCCAAATCCTGTCACGCGGCAGAACCAATTGTAAAACGGAACCGAGGCCCAAGCCAGGCCGCCCATCACGACGACTAACCCGACCAATTGAGTTACCGTGCGTCCCTTGTCACTGAGTTTTTTCATTGCGTGCCCCCTTGGACCTGGGTTGGCATCCGGAATTCATCCGTGCTGACCTTGGCGATCGTCAGGCCAAAAACCAGAGCGACAAAGCCAGCCAGCACCAGCCCAAGGCCCAGATTGCGACCAAAGCGACGCTTGTGCAACTCATGTGACGGGCGAAATTCCATCACCAACCCACCATTGCCCAGCTGTCCAGACCTGCCGTGCGCAGGCTTGCCTCGATCAGCAAAGCGCCGAACAGGCCGAACAGATAATAGATCGAATGCTTGAACACTTTCTTCTCGACACCGTAGGCGTCAGCCTCGGCCATCACCTCGTCCCGACGCCAGATATCCCAAGCGCCTTTGAGGAACAGTCCGTTAAAAAACACTGCCGTGGCCAGATAGATCGGCCCGCCGATCGACGTGAATGCAAGGCCGACGGCGACGGGTGCCAAAAGAATCGTATAGATCCAGATGTGGGCGCGTGTGGCCCGGCGACCATGGGTGACGGTCAACATCGGCACTCCGGCTTCGTGATAATCGGACTTCATGAACAGGGCGAGGGCCCAGAAATGCGGGGGGGTCCACATGAAGATCACGGCGAACATCAGCACCGATTCCAGCGTGATGTTGCCCGTCGCGGCCGCCCAACCGATCATCGGAGGGAACGCGCCAGCCGCGCCGCCGATAACGATGTTCTGCGGCGTCCAGCGCTTCAGCCACATAGAATAGACGACCACATAGAAGAAGATCGTGAAGGCCAGCAGCCCGGCCGCGACAAAATTCGTCGCCAGCGCCAGCATCACCACCGCCATCACCGACAGCGTCATTCCAAATCCAAAGGCCTCACCGCGCGTGATTCGCCCGGCGGGAATGGGGCGGCGGCGTGTGCGCTGCATGATGGTGTCGATGTCGGAATCCCACCACATGTTCAGCGCGCCCGATGCCCCGCCGCCTACGGCGATAAACAGGATGGCGGCAAAAGCAACGACCGGATGCACAGGCACCGGTGCCGCCAGTAGACCGACCAAGGCGGTAAAGACGACCAGCGTCATCACGCGCGGCTTGAGCAGCGCGAAATAGTCACCAAACCCCGCTTCGGGGGCTTGCGATTGACTGGCGTTGAGGCTTGCGTCGCTCATGAGGTGTCACATCCAGAAGAGGCAATTTTGCGGATCGGGCGACGCGGCAGAGCTCGCCCGATAATCGTTATATAGGCCGGGGATCGGCCCGGCCCACTGCGCGGTATCAGTTGGCCGCAGCCACGTCAAAGCTGAGGGGTGTACCTGCGTATTCATCAATCGCGCCTGCCAGCCATTCGTCATAGGCCTCTTGGCTGACGACCTTGACCGTGATTGGCATATACGCGTGATCCTTGCCGCACAGTTCGCTGCACTGACCAAAATAAACGCCTTCACGCTCTGCCTTGAACCAAAGCTGCGCCAGACGTCCGGGCACCGCATCCTGTTTCACGCCAAAGGCGGGAATGGTCCAACTGTGGATCACGTCAGCCCCTGTGACCTGCATCACGACAACCTTGCCGACCGGCACGACAACGGCAGTGTCCGTGGCCAGCAGGAATTCGTTGCGGGTATAACCGGCGGCTTCCAGTTCAGAGACAACTTCGTCGTTCAGGACCTTACCTTCGCCGATCAAAAAGCTTTCAAAGCCGAAATCGTGATCGGTGTACTCATAGCCCCAATACCATTGATAGCCTGTCACCTTGATGTTGATCTCACCCTCGGGGATTTCCTGTTGCTTGAACAGAATCGGCAGCGAGAAAGCGCCGATAAGGACCAGAATCAGGATCGGCACCAGAGTCCAAGCCACTTCCAAAGGTGAGTTATGGGTGAATTTCGCAGATTTCGGGTTGGCACGACGGTTGAACCGCACAATGGCGTAGATCAGCAACGCGGTTACCATCACAGTGATCATCGTGATAATGACCAGCACCATTCCGTCCAGCCATTGCAGATCACTGGCCAGTTCGGTCGCCGCCGGTTGAAAACCCATACCACCCTGAGACGGCGCCCCAACGATTTCGAGTTGGTCTTGCGCCTGCGCAGGAAGGGCGGTCAATGCGGCCATTGCGGCCAGCAACTTGGAAGTGTTTCGCATGATGCACCTTGGTCGGTTGTAGCGGTTTTGCCGCGTTATTATTCGAATTTACTGGGTCACTTCCGACGTTGTGGCGGATTCCCGTTGTTTCATCGTCCGTTAAAACCATATTCTAACAGAACAGACAAGAATGAGGCATGCGGCAATCGGCCACTTTTTTGATTTAGATCAATTTCGCCACGACACCAAACCGGCCTGTTACCCCGCGTGGCAGGCATTTCACAACCCTTTTGCGCCCCTGCCTCGCCGCCCCTATCAAAGGACAGACCATGACTGACGCTCCGTTCCGCCCCTTCGAAACCGCGATGGACCTTGATGCAACGCTGGCCCTGTTGCAGCGCGCCACCGCCGGGGCCGACGATGGCGAGTTATTTTTCGAGCGCACCCGCAGCGAGGCTCTGGTGTTTGATGACGGGCGCATCAAGACCGCCAGCTATGACGCGGGCGAAGGTTTCGGCCTGCGCGCCGTACGTGACGAAGCTGTGGGATATGCCCATAGTTCCGAGATTTCGCAGGCCGCGCTGACCCGCGCCGTCGATACCGCGCGCTTGGCCGTGGGCGCGGGCGGTGGCACGCTGGCAGACGCGCCGCAGGCCACGAATACCAGATTGTATACCGACGAAGATCCGATTGCTGGCGCCGCCTTCCCCGTCAAGATCGAGACCTTGCGTCAAATAGATGCCTTTGCCCGCGATCTGGACAGTCGCGTTGTGCAGGTGTCCGCCGTGATCATGGCATCCTGTCAGGAGGTCGAGATCCTGCGCCCTGACGGCACGCATCTGCGCGATGTGCGCCCGATGACGCGGGTCAATGTCTCGGTCATCGTGGAGCAGAATGGGCGGCGCGAAGGCGGCACCGCCGGGGGCGGCGGGCGCATCGGCCTGACCGGTTTGCTGGAACCTGGTGATTGGCAGGACAAGACACGCGAAGCGCTGCGCGTGGCGCTCGTCAATCTAGAGGCCGTGCCCGCGCCCGCAGGTGTGATGGACGTGGTCCTTGGCCCCGGCTGGCCCGGAATCCTGCTGCACGAGGCCATCGGGCATGGATTGGAGGGTGATTTCAACCGCAAGGGCACCTCCGCTTTCGCCGGTCTGATGGGTCAGCGAATCGCAGCTCCCGGCGTGACGGTACTGGATGACGGCACCCTGCCCGACCGGCGCGGCAGTATTTCGATCGACGACGAAGGCACACCGTCACGCCGCAACGTGCTGATCGAAGACGGGGTTTTGGTCGGCTACATGCAGGATCGCCAGAACGCGCGCCTGATGGGCGTCGCGGCGACCGGCAACGGGCGACGTGAAAGCTATGCCCACGCGCCGATGCCACGCATGACCAACACTTATATGCTGGGCGGTGACGCTACGCCCGGTGATATCGTGGCGGATCTAAAGGACGGGATCTATGCGGTTGGGTTCGGCGGCGGCCAGGTGGATATCACCAACGGCAAGTTCGTGTTCTCCTGCACCGAGGCCTATCGCGTGCAAAACGGCGTTGTGGGTGCTCCGGTCAAGGGGGCCACACTGATCGGTGACGGTGCCACGGCGCTGAAACAGATCCGGGCGTTGGGGAACGACATGGCGCTGGACCCCGGCATGGGCAACTGCGGCAAAGCGGGCCAATGGGTGCCCGTGGGAGTGGGCCAGCCGACAGTGATGCTGGGCGGGTTGACCGTGGGGGGATCTGCAACCTGAGGCAGGCGCGGCTTTGTCGGGGCGCTGTCGGTGCGTCTGTGTTGTCTGTTGGATTGGATATTTTCACCAAGAAAAAGCCGGAATGTGCGAATCGGGGTTAGCGGTGCGTTCATTTTCGCAATGGGGTTGACTGACAAGACAGGGGATAGGTTGGGTGGTTGGGGAAACTTTATTGACAAACCTATTCAATGTGTTGGTGCCTATTTCGCCTTGGATCTCATGAAAAATCAAGAGTGGTTTACCCGTCGTTAACCTCACCGGACCTACCGTCAGAGAGCAAGCAGACGGAGCCATGATGTCCGAAGAAACACATCCTTCCACTCACCCCCCACTCCCACCCACCACGGAAGATGATCGGGTGTCGTGGCTTCGTCTCTTGCGATCTCGCCGCGTTGGCGTGCAGACATTTTATCGCCTCTTGGCGACGCACGGCACGGCGCAGGCCGCGCTTGCCGCCCTGCCCGACGTGGCCCGCGCCGCCGGCATGGAAAAATACAGCATCTGCCCCGAAGCTGTCGTGATCGCAGAAATGCGCGCGGCCCGAATGGTGGATGCGCAGTTGCTGTTCATCACCGATCCACTTTACCCCGATCTCTTGAGGGAAATTCCCGACCCGCCGCCCATTCTGTGGGCTATGGGCGACTTGGGCGTTCTGGCGCGGCCCAAGATTGCGATGGTTGGCGCGCGCAATGCGTCGTCCCTGGGGACGCGAATGGCGCGGGCGTTGGCCTCGGATCTGTCTAAGCAGGGGCAGGTTGTGGTGTCGGGATTGGCGCGCGGCGTGGATACAGCCGCGCACATTGCCGCGCTGGAGGGTGGCACGATTGCGGTCATGGCCGGTGGGGTTGATGTGATGTACCCGGTCGAAAACACCGGCTTGGCGAACGATATGCTGCGCTGCGGATTGCGCCTGTCCGAGCAACCCATGGGTACAATTCCTCAGGCGCGTCATTTTCCGCGCCGGAACCGGATCATAAGCGGCTTGTGCCCCGCCGTGGTGATTGTCGAAGCGGCATCGAAATCTGGTTCGCTGATTACGGCGCGCAATGCGCTGGATCAGGGACGCGAGGTTCTGGCGGTGCCGGGCCACCCCTTTGACGCACGCGCCGCCGGATGCAACATGCTGATCCGCGACGGCGCGCGCCTTGTGCGCAGTGCGCAGGACGTGATCGAGGCCCTGCCGGAGGCGCGTCCGGTGTTGATGGATCAACCCGATCTGCCACTTGAGGCGGCGCAGATACCTGAAAGCCCCGAAACACCCACGCGCAGCCTGCGAGAGACCGCCGATCTGCATAGCCAGATCCTGAACCGGCTGGGCCCCTCGCCCTTGGCCGAGGATCAACTTATCCGCGATCTGGATACCCCCGCACGGGCCGTATCGCCAGCGCTCGTCGATCTGGAACTGGATGGACGAATTCGCCGCCAGCCGGGGGGCTTGCTGTCGCTGGTCTGACGCCAAATGTGCCGCATGATGCCTCTGGCGCAGGTCGATAGCGGGCCCTTCGTCTGACCATCACTGTTGCTAGCCCCGATGCGATGCTGCCGCTTCCTCTGTAAAAGGCACGATAATTCGGCGCATTGACAAACCTGCTTGCCACCCCACATGGTCCGCCGCCATAAGAACCGCCCCGAATGCAGAGGTCTGTCATGCCCGTCGTTGTCGTCGAATCCCCCGCCAAGGCCAAAACAATAAACAAGTATCTCGGCCCCGGCTTTACGGTTCTGGCGTCTTACGGCCACGTCCGCGATCTGCCGCCAAAGGATGGATCGGTCGATACTGAGAACGGTTTCGACATGAAATGGGAAATCGGCGCTGACAGTCGCAAGCACGTCAAGGCCATCGCCGACGCACTTAAAGACGACCCCAACCTGATCCTCGCGACCGACCCCGACCGCGAGGGCGAGGCGATCAGTTGGCACCTGGAAGAGACCCTGCGCAAGCGCAAGGCGATCAAGAAGGATACGCCGGTCAGCCGCGTGGTGTTCAACGCCATCACCAAAGCCGCCGTGACCGAAGCGATGAAGAACCCCCGTCAGGTCGACGCGCCGCTGGTCGAGGCGTATCTGGCGCGCCGCGCGCTGGATTATCTGGTGGGGTTCAACCTGTCCCCGGTTTTGTGGCGCAAGCTGCCGGGTGCGAAATCTGCCGGGCGCGTGCAATCGGTCTGCCTGCGTCTGATCGTCGAGCGTGAAATGGAAATCGAGGCGTTCAACCCCCGCGAATACTGGTCCGTCAAGGCGCTGCTGGCCACACCGCGCGGGCAGGAATATGAGGCGCGTTTGACCACGCTGGCCGGCAAGAAACTGGACAAGTTCGATCTGGAGAATGCCACGCAGGCCGAAATGGCGGTGCAGGCCGTCACCTCGCGCGCGCTGTCGGTCACCTCGGTCGAGGCGAAGCCAACCAGCCGCAATCCCAGCGCGCCGTTCATGACCTCGACCCTGCAACAAGAGGCCAGCCGCAAGTTCGGGATGGGCGCACGTCAGGCGATGAACGCTGCCCAACGCCTGTATGAGGCCGGACACATCACTTACATGCGGACCGACGGTATCGACATGGCCCCAGAGGCGGTGCAGGCCGCGCGTGAGGCGATTGGCGACAGATACGGCAAGGAGTACGTGCCCTCCAGCCCCCGGATCTACAAGAACAAGGCCAAGAACGCGCAAGAGGCGCACGAATGTATCCGCCCCACCGACATGACCCGCGACGCCGCCGCGCTGAAGATTACCGAAAAGGATCAGGCGCGTCTGTATGATCTGATCTGGAAACGCACGCTGGCCTGTCAGATGGAAGGTGCACGACTGGAACGCACCACCGTCGACATCACCAGCAAGGATGGTCAGGTTGGCCTGCGCGCCACTGGCCAGGTTGTGCTTTTCGACGGGTTTCTGCGCGTCTACGAAGAGGGCCGGGATGAACCTGTCGATGACGACGATGGCCGTCTGCCGCAGATTTCCGAAGGCGATGCCGCCCCGTTTGCAAAATCCTCGCTGCGGGCGCAGTTCTCGAAGTCCGACAAATCGGACGACGTGATCGAGGCCGCGGGCACGCCCGGCATGGCCATTCACAGCGGCGCCGTTTTAAGCGAGAACGAGGCCGTGCTGGCCCTGCAATCGCACACCCAGCCGCCGCCGCGCTACACCGAGGCGACGCTGGTCAAACGCATGGAAGAGCTGGGCATCGGGCGCCCTTCGACCTATGCCAGTATCGTCACCACGATTCAGGATCGCGAATATGTCCGCAAGGACGGCAACCGCCTGATCCCCGAGGACAAGGGCCGGATCGTTACGATCTTTCTGCTGAATTTCTTCCGCAAATATGTGGGCTATGAATTCACGGCTGATCTAGAAGAAGAATTGGATCACGTCAGTGCGGGCGAAGCCGACTGGAAGGAATTGCTGCGCCGTTTCTGGACCGATTTTTCCGCCGCTATTGGCGAAACCTCGGAACTGCGTATCTCCGAAGTGCTGGACGTTCTGGACGACGCGCTGGCGCCAACACTCTATCCACCACGCGAAGACGGCAGCGATCCGCGCAGTTGCCCGCTGTGCGGTGAGGGGCAGTTGCACCTAAAATCGTCACGTTCGGGCGGGTTTGTCGGCTGTGGGCGCTACCCCGACTGCCGCTATACGCGCCCCATCGGGGGAGATGCCGCCGAGGGGCAGGACCGCATTTTGGGCGAGGATCAGGGCGACACCATCAGCCTGCGCACAGGGCGATTCGGCCCTTATGTGCAACGCGGTGACGTGACCGAGGAAAATAAGAAACCACCGCGCGCCTCGCTGCCCAAAGGCTGGACGCCGGATGCGATGGATCTGGAAAAGGCGCTGACGCTGCTCAGCCTGCCGCGCGAAGTGGGCGAACACCCCGAAGGCGGGATGATTACCACTAATTTTGGCCGGTTTGGACCCTATATTTTCCACAAAGGGCCGGACGATGCCAAAGGGATCTACGCCAACCTGAAAGACCCTATCGACGTGTTTGAGGTCGGGATGAACCGCGCGGTTGAACTGCTGGCGGAAAAACGCGCCAACCCCGGCGGGCGTGGTCGCACGGCGGCCAAGCCGCTGAAAGAGTTGGGCGAACACCCGGACAGCGGCGGCCCGGTCAACGTGATGGAAGGTCGCTATGGCCCTTACATCAAATGGGACAAAATCAATGCGACCGTGCCCAAGGATACTGCCCCCGAGGATGTGACCATGGAAATGGCCGTTAACCTCATTGCCGAACGGGCCGCCAAATCCGGCAAGAAGCCCGCCAAGAAAGCGGCCGCCAAGAAGCCCGCGGCGAAAAAGCCAGCCGCCAAGAAAAAGCCTGCGACCAAGGCCGCCACCAAAACTGCGACCAAGACCACAGCCGCGAAGAAACCGGCGGCGAAAAAACCGGCCGCCAAGGCAAAGCCACCGGTAGAGGAATAGGCAGAGATGACTGACGGTAGATTGGAGAAACCAAGCCAACATTGGCCTCATGGTCGTTTCAGTCTATTGTACCCTTCGAAACGTTTGACGAAAGGCGCGACATGACACAGGATTCTCTGACCCGCCGCAAGGCACTGACCCTTGGCGTTGCCTCGCTGGCGACGCTGGCGACACCGGCACTCGCCAACACACAGGCACCCGTGCGGCGCAATGCCTCGGCGTTTGTGACGCGCGATTGGCGCAAGCATTTCAAAAGTTTGGGCAAGGGTGCGATCATCTGCGACACATCCTCGCGCGCGCTGCACTTCTGGGATGCGTCTGGAACGGACTATCGCGTTTATCCAACCTCAGTCCCGATGTCCGAGGACATGATCAAACGCGGCTACACGTCGGTCGTGCGCAAGAAAGTCGGCCCCACGTGGACACCAACGGCCAACATGCGCAAACGCACCCCGACCTTGCCCACGTTCATGCCCGCAGGCCCGGACAATCCGTTGGGAACACATGCCATGTATCTTGGCTGGTCGGCCTATCTGATCCACGGCACGCATGACACGCGCAAAATCGGGCGCAAGTCGTCCTCAGGCTGTATCGGTCTCTACAATCCGATGATCGAAGAACTGTTTGCGGCCACACCCGTCGGCACGCAGGTTCTGGTGCTCTAAGGGCGGTGCGCCCGGCCTGCGCGGCGTTGACTTTGACCGTGCTGCGGGCGCATACCCCTGTGTGATACGACAACAACAAGGGGTCTTTCATGAAGAAAGTCTATGGCTCGGCCCAAGAGGCGCTGGACGGATTGCTGTTTGACGGCATGTTCATCGCGTCGGGGGGATTTGGTCTTTGCGGTATTCCGGAACTGCTGCTTGAGGCCATCAAACAGGCGGGAACGAAGGACCTGACCTTTGCGTCCAACAACGCGGGCGTCGACGATTTCGGCATCGGCATCCTGTTGCAAACGCGGCAAGTGAAGAAGATGCTCAGCTCGTATGTTGGTGAAAACGCCGAATTCATGCGCCAGTATCTGAGCGGTGAGTTGGAGCTGGAATTCAACCCGCAGGGCACCTTGGCCGAACGCATGCGCGCTGGTGGCTGTGGCATTCCCGGTTTCTACACCAAAACGGGTGTGGGCACGGTGATCGCCGAAGGCAAGGACGTGAAGGAATTCGACGGCCAGGACTATATCCTGGAACGTGGGATCGTCGCGGATCTATCCATCGTCAAAGCGTGGAAGGCCGACGACACCGGCAACCTGATCTTCCGCAAGACCGCGCGCAACTTTAACCCGCCCGCGGCCATGTGCGGCAAGGTCTGCATCGCCGAGGTCGAGGAAATCGTACCGCGTGGGTCGCTGGACCCCGACACAATCCACCTGCCCGGCATCTATGTGCATCGCATCATTCAGGGTGATCATGAGAAGCGGATCGAACAACGTACCGTCAGAAAGCGGGAGGAAGCATAACATGTGGGACCGCAATCAAATGGCCGAGCGCGCCGCGCAGGAGCTGGAAGATGGCATGTATGTCAATCTGGGCATCGGCATCCCGACGCTGGTGGCAAACTATGTCGGTGACAAGGACATCACTCTGCAATCCGAAAACGGCATGCTGGGCATGGGCCCCTTCCCCTTCGAGGGCGAAGAGGATCCCGATCTGATCAACGCCGGCAAGCAGACCATCACCGAACTCAGCCGCACCGCCTACTTCGACAGTGCAACCAGTTTCGGCATGATCCGGGGAGGCAAGATTGCCGCCGCGATCCTTGGCGCGATGGAAGTGGCCGAGAATGGCGATCTGGCGAATTGGATGATCCCCGGCAAACTGGTCAAGGGCATGGGCGGCGCGATGGATCTGGTCGCGGGCGTTGGCCGCGTGATCGTCGTTATGGATCACACCAGCAAGCATGGCGACAGCAAGCTGTTGAAGGAATGTACCCTGCCGCTGACCGGTAAGGCGGTGGTGGATCGCATCATCACCAACATGGGTGTTCTGGACGTCGTGCCCGGCGGGTTGAAGATCGTCGAATGCGCGGCTGGCGTCACCGAGGACGAATTGCGCGCCGCGACCGAGGCCACCATCGTCTAAGACGGGGCGGCGAAATCCGACCTAGATCAAAGGCGCGAAAAACAACCATTTTGCGGGGCGGCGCCGACAAGGCCCGCCCCGTTTTCTATTTTTGCGCGAAGGTTAGCGCGCAACCGTCCGAGATGAACTGGGGCCGCGTCTTGCACAACCCGCGCGCCACGTCATAGGCGGCCAGAACCTTGGGCACATAATCGCGGGTTTCGGAATAGGGCGGCACGCCTTTGTTGGCCTTCACTGCGTTTTCCCCCGCGTTATATCCCGCCAACGCCAGGATCGGATCTCCGTCAAATTCGGTCAGCAGCCAATCCAGATAGGCCACGCCACCCTTGATATTGTCGGCCGCCGAGGTGGAGTCGGTCACACCAAACCGTGTTGCGGTCGCCGGGATCAATTGCATCAGCCCAGTCGCGCCCGCGCTGCTGACCGCATCTGTGCGCCCTGCCGACTCGACCGAGATCACCGCCAGCACCAATGCCGGCGACACCTGCGTGCCGATCGTGGCCAATAAGATGTTCTGGCCCTGCGCCTGCGCAATAACCTGCATATCCTGAAGGCGCGGCCGTGGGGCCGGCATCCCTTCGGGCGGTTGGGCCAGTTTCAACAACGCAGATTCGAACCTGAGCGCGCCCGCGTCGGAATAGCCGGGGGGGATGTGATCCCAGAACCAGTCGTACTTTGCCACGCGCGCAGTGGGCGTTTCAGGGAGTGTTGTGCCGCTTTCATCTTTCTCAGGCTTGTTCGCTGTGCTGGACGGCAACACTTGGTCGCCCGGCTCGATCTGAACCGTAATCCTTTTGGCACCCTTTTCAGGAGGCTTGCCCATTTTGAAGGTGAATTCAGGAAAAGGCGCGGGATCTGCGGGATATGCAGCGGTCGCAAACCCACCGATGACCACAAAGGGAATCAAAACGGCCAGAGGAATCGGGATATGTCGCACTGTATGTTGCCTGCTCAGGAATATTTCTTTTTGGTTTTACAGAATTTATCGCAAAAAACCGCGACTCGCGCCAGCTTTGCCTGCGTTTCGGGGGCAGATTCGTGCAGTTTTCACCGCGGTTCACCAAGTTAGATTAGAAATTTCAATTTTTCATCACATTACATATCATGCAAAATCAATGACTTAAATACCACCCATGTCAATTTAGTAAGGTGCACCAAAAACGCTGCAATCGCGCCCAATTTGTGCCCCAGTTGGATAGCTATAAGTGTTCATCCGAGGCGCTGATGAGCCAACGTAGAGAGGCGGCACAGACGGCAAGACGGACGGAAAACCTGAGTAAACCAATTGATCCTTTGGAGGGACACACAATGATTAAATTCTTCAAGAACTTCAACAAAGACGAAGACGGTGCCGTGACAGTTGACTGGGTCGTCCTGACCGCCGCCGTTGTTGGCCTGGGTGTTGCCGGTGTGGCAACTGTGAAAACCGGTGTCGGAACACTGGCCTCGTCGATCAGCACCGGTGTTGGCACAAAGACCGTCGCAAACGGCAACTAATCCTGACCTAAGGTCTGGATACCGAATTACGAAGGGCCGCAGATCGTCGATTTGCGGCCCTTTGAATGTCCCGGCCCTGGCCGGTCGCACAGGGTCCGACCGCTGTGTGCGCTACTTACCGCATTGCCCGAACCGACACCGGCGTGTCAGGGCCGTGCCATCCAGCACAAAGCGAGTATGTTATGCGACCATGTATTCTACATTTTCTTCGCGACGATGCCGGTGCAGTGACCGTAGATTGGGTTGTTCTGACCGCCGCAATCGTCGGCTTGGCCGCAGGCGCAGGGATCTCCGCCGGGCTGGGAATCGACAATGCGTCCACCACCATCAAAGGCGGGATCGAGGGCGTTGCTGTCAACAACGAGTGAGCCGGTTTCAGCGGCCATGCAGAAGCATCTGACCTGACCGTTCGCACACTTAGCACCGGGGCCCTGTCCAAGACAGCGGCCCTTTTTTTGCGTTCAGGCCCATAAATCCGGCGCATATGCCGACGTTTCAAAGGCAAATCGCAACCAAAGTCAAAATCTTTACTGTTTATATTCAATGTGTTGCAGGAATATTTTGAAAAATAACAACTTGTACCAAAAACGCTGCATTCGCGCCCAATTTGTGCCCCAGTTGGATAGCTATAAGTGTTCATCCGAGACGCTGATGAGCCAACGTAGAGAGGCGGCACAAACAGCAAGACGGACGGAAAACCTGAGTAAACCAATTGATCCTTTGGAGGGACACACAATGATTAAATTCTTCAAGAACTTCAACAAAGACGAAGACGGTGCCGTGACAGTTGACTGGGTCGTCCTGACCGCCGCCGTTGTTGGCCTGGGTGTTGCCGGTGTGGCAACTGTGAAAACCGGTGTCGGAACACTGGCCTCGTCGATCAGCACCGGTGTTGGCACAAAGACCGTCGTGAACGGCAACTGATCCTGACTTAAAGTCTGGATATCGAATTACGAAGGGCCGCAGATCATCGATTTGCGGCCCTTTGAATGTCCCGGCCCTGGCCGGTCGCACAGGGTCCGACCGCTGTGTGCGCTACTTACCGCATTATCCGCGCCGACGACCCCGCGTCAGGGCCGTGCCATTCAGCACAAAGCGAGTATGTCATGCGACCATATATTCTACGTTTCTTTCGGGACAATGCCGGCGCAGTGACCGTAGATTGGGTTGTTCTGACCGCCGCAATCGTCGGCTTGGCCGCAGGCGCAGGAATCTCTGCCGGACTGGGAATCGACAATGCGTCCACCACCATCAAAGGCGGGATCGAGGGCGTTACTGTCAACAACGAGTGAGCCGGTTTCAGCGGACATGCGGTTACCGGCCTCGGGACAAATTGTAGACTGCCGCTGTCTGCGCCGATCGCATTGGACATCCTCGGTTTGAGCGAAGTGTTATCGGAGTCCACATTATTTCGGACCTCACCAATCAACCACGCCGTTTGCGACCTGCGGACATCGCCCAAGAAATTCCAACGCGACCTTGTCGGGTATGCCGGGTTCAACGTCGCCTTTATTCAATCAGGCCCGCTACTTGAATGTGTTTTCTATACAACGATCGATTTTGTATGGTCTTAAATACCCCTCAACCCAGCCTGGGGATGCTAAGAACACAGTCAATCCGGCGCGGGCGGCCGCAATTACTTTCAAACGCCGATCAGAAGCATTTTTTACCCGCTGAACCGACCATTCGCGCATGAATTTCTCAGTCGCCACGTATAGGTCAAATTTCGAACACAGCAGTGTGGTGTATTGCAAATCAGGTAAGAGGTCGCAGTGAGACGATGATGACGTGTTTTGAAGGATTGGTGGCAGAGCCCGCTTTGTGGATGGCTGTCGGAGTCAGTGCAATCGCGGCACTTGTTTTGCTTTCAATGATGAGATTTCAGAAATTTCACGGCAAATTCTACTACTCAATCACCTTCACCGCCATGATCTGGACATTGCTAATGATTGGTTTGGAGGCTGCATCGCGCACGTTCTCCTGTCAGTTGCAGTGGGCGACTCTGGCATGGCTGGGCAATGGGTTGGTGCCGGTTGCGTGGTGTTTTTTCGTATTCTCCTACATCGGGAACGCAGCTTCGCTTAGGAAGCGCAGCATCGTCGCGGTGGTTTTGGTCATACCCATAGCCATTTTCCTGCTCGTCGCCACCAACCAATGGCACGGCCTCGTTTATACAGATGCCACGGTCATCCCGGATGGTGAGAGCTATATTAATTATGCTCACGGGCCCGGTTTCTACGGGATTATCGCAACCCTGTATGCGTTTGTACTTGCGACCCTTTTTCGTCTTGCGAAGGCGTTCGGCCCAGCTAAACGGACTGCGTGGCCTCTGCTGATCGTCCTGATCATCATTACAATGACTCCTCTGACGGCAAATGCTGCCTATGTTTTCTTAGGCTTTACTGTCTTTGGCCTTGATCCAACGGCCTTTATGTTCACCCTTGGGGTGCTCGCCTTCACGTGGATGCTCGTGACAAACAAGACGATGGATATGGCATTTGTAGGCCAGTCCATACTTTTCAATACAATGACTGAACCCGTCATTCTGACCGACAGATATCGAAACATAACACTGATGAACACGGCGGCAAAAAGCAGTGGGCTGCATCAGGGATCAATTTCAGCCTTGAACGACACAATCGAAAATATCAATAAATTGGACAAATCCGAAGACGTCGCTCATCTGACAATCGGCCAACGGGTTTATGAACCCAGAATTCGGGCGATTGAAAGCCCGCTTGACCCAGCAGGCGCGGCTCTTGGTTGGAGTATCACCTTCATCGACATCACGGACCGGATCGCCAGCAGTGCGGCTTTGAAAGAGGCGTTGAAACGCGCTGACGACGCGAACAGGGCAAAAGACGAGTTTATCTCGGTCGTAAGTCATGAATTGCGGACGCCCCTGACCTCCCTCAATGGGGGCTTGACGCTCGCGCTTAGCGGCCGCCTTGGGGATGTGGGCGATCCTATCCGTTCGTTGCTCAACATTGCCCACCGAAACGGTGGCCGGCTATCACGGCTGGTCGACAATATTCTTTTGGCTCAGAAGATCGACATCAATGCGCTTACCTTAGAGTGCAAGCCGGTCGATCTTGATGATCTCCTCAAAGAAAGTTTCGAAGAGAACAAAATGTTCGCAACAGAACGGGACGTGCGGCTTGCCCTTGGTGCTGTCATGCCGACCGTTATCAACGGGGACGCCTTCGCGATCCGTCAGATCATCGATAACCTGGTTTCGAATGCCATCAAATTTTCGGACAAAAATGGCGTCGTCGAGGGCGTTCTAATAACTTCAAATAACCAGATAAGACTGTCGATCAAAAACACTGGTCAAGGGATCCCCGACGGCATGGAAAGCCAGGTTTTCGGTCGCTTCGAGCAGGTCAAAAATAGCGGGCAATCCTCGACACAAGGTTCGGGGCTGGGTCTGCATATTTCAAAGAAGCTGGCCAATCAGATGTCGGGCGATATCTTTTATGATAGCCAACTAGGCGTCGGTACGACGTTTCACGTTGAATTTCAGTCAGTGGACCAACAAGTGATCGAGCCCGCGCAACTGGTGGGTTAGATGATACAGGACGTCGATGCGCCTGAAGAACCGATCAGGGCAATCCGTGGGGCGAAGCGAAAAACCCCGTTTCTTTCAATATACGCTGCCCCAGCCTGTATTTAATCACGCGACCGGCAGCCCTGAAACAACCCTTGGACCACCGCGGTTTCGCCACATTGTCCTGACAGATTAAGCCTTGGAAAACCCGGTTCGGCACATGTCGTGGCGGAAGATACATTATGTATACGAAAGGAACTGCCATGCGTTTGGTATTTGGATTGGTGCTTATTGTCGGCGTAGGCTTGGCCGGTTTCGCTGTTTACATGGCAAAAAACTATATTCACGGCTATCAGGCCCAGCTGGAGCACGAGCGTAATTCGCGCGGCCCCAACATCGAAACAACCGAAATTTATGTGGCCAACCGTGCCCTGGCTTACGGCGAACGCCTGAAAACGGACGATGTGCGCCTGGTCAAATTCCCCACCGAGGCCCTGCCCGAAGGCGCCTACGAGACGTTGGACGCATTGTTTCCCAAAGGCGACGTCGAGCCGCGCACAGTGTTGCGCGCGATTGAGGCCGCCGAGGCGATCCTAACCGTCAAGGTCACCGGACCCGGCGAGGATGCAGGCATCACCACCAAACTGGCCCGTGGCATGCGCGCCTTTGCGATCAAGGTCGACAGCACATCAGGCGTGTCAGGGTTCCTGCGCCCGGGCGACCGTGTGGATGTTTACTGGACCGGCAACGTCGGCAGCGCCGGGCAACGCACCGAGGACAACAGCAGCGGCGACGTGACCAAGCTGATCGAGGCCGGCGTTCAATTGATCGCGGTCGACCAGTCTGCAAACACCGACCGCGCCGAAGCATCCGTGGCCCGGACAGTGACCGTTTCGGTCCTGCCGGAACAGGTCGCTGCCCTTGCACAGGCCCAATCGACCGGGCGTCTCAGCCTGTCATTGGTTGGCGCGCAGGACGATACGGTGTCCAGCATGATCGAGGTCGACCAGCGTCAATTGCTGGGTCTGGCCATGGCGCCAGTGGTCGAAAATGCCCCGGAAGCGCAGGTTTGCACCATTCGCACGCGCCGCGGAGCAGATGTGATCGAAACAGCCATCCCCTGTACAAACTAACCTCAAAACAAAGCCAAGACTTTGTTTTTAAATCAATAAACGGGGGCGCATCCCACAGGCGCCCCCGTTTCATTCCTGCAACTATTTCTAAGCGCTACTTTATAAACACCTCATAACGCCTAAAGATTCTTGATAAATCCTTAAAACTATCGCAGGGTCATGAAAATGACGGGCACTAAGACCCGAACCGAGGCGTGATCCGGAAGGCAGGTCACATGAAATATCGAAACGTTTTTGCGGCAGCTATTATTGGCTGCACCGTAACAGCAGGCACATATCCAAACGTCGGCTTCGCAGATCAACTGCAAGTCGTCCGAAAAGGCACCGAGCGCGATCTGAGCGTGGCGATGAACCGCGCCGTCGTGGTCGAAAGCGATGTGCCCTTTGCGGAGCTCAGTATCGCCAACCCCTCGATTGCGGATTTTTCCACGCTGTCGGATCGCACCATCTATGTGCTGGGCAAATCGCCGGGGCGCACGACGCTGACGCTGCTGGATGAAAACGGGCGGTTGATCACCAACGTTGAGGTGCATGTCAGCGCCGATGTGTCGGAGTTCAAGGAACGCCTGCGTCAAATCCTGCCGAATGAAACAATCGAAGTGCGCACGGCAAATGACGGCATCGTCCTGTCCGGCACTGTTTCCAGCACGCCGCGCATGCAGCGCGCACTGGATCTGGCCGAGCGTTATGCGCCCGAACGGGTGTCGAACCTTATGAGTGTCTCTGGCAATCAACAGGTTATGTTGAAAGTCCGCTTTGCCGAAATGCAGCGCAGCGTCGCCAAAAGCCTGTCAACGTCACTTGCTGTTGATGGTCTGTCCGCCGGTGGGCTGGGCGGGGCCGTTGCCACAAACGGGCTGACATCAGGTGGCAATGTCACCAGCATTTCGCCCGGCACCTCCAGCAGCGGCGAAGCCAACAACGGTGCGATGTTCTTTGGCTTCAACGCCGGATCGACCCAGATCGGCATCCTGCTGCAAGCCTTAGAGAGCAAGGGCGTTGTGCGCACCTTGGCGGAACCGAACCTGACAGCGCTTTCCGGTCAGGAGGCATCGTTTCTGGCGGGTGGCGAATATCCGATCCCCGTCAGTCAGGAAAACGGTGCGATCACGGTCGAATTTAAACCCTTCGGGATCGAGCTGGATTTCATCCCGCGCGTTCTGGACGATAATGTAATCAATCTGGAAATGGCCGCGGCGGTTTCGTCGCTGGATCCAAACGCCGGGTTCACGGGCAATGGTTTCAACATCAGCGGTTTCCGCCGTCGTGACACCAAGACCACAGTGGCCCTGCGCGATGGCGAAAGCTTTGCCATTGCGGGACTATTGCAGGACGACTTCCAGAACTCCAACGGTCAGGTGCCATGGCTGGGCGATGTGCCTGTGCTGGGCGCGCTGTTCCGCAGCGCGGATTACCAGCGGTCGCAGACCGAACTGGTGATCATCGTGACCGCGCATCTTGTTAGCCCCACCCGTGGCGAGGCCTTGGCCCTGCCGACGGACAGGGTCAGACTGCCCTCCGAGGCCGATCTGTTCCTGAATGGGCGTGTTGCCCGCGATGTGCGCCCCCAGACAGGCGGTGCCGGCGAGGTTGCCAAACAAGATTTCAACGGTTCTTATGGATATGTGATGGACTGATGCAGGGACCGAGGCATATGAAAAAATCATTGATATTGCTGGCGACCCTGGGGGTTGGCGCGTGTTCCAGCGCCCCGGGTACGGTCTATCGGTCGTATTTCAACGAGGCTGGCGCGTTGGTTGATGGCGGTAATTTTGGCAACGCCAACATGCAGAACACCCAGGTTATGACGGGCGAGCGGTCGTATGTTTATGACCTAAGCAATCGCTTTGCCCACGAGGTACTGACCACGGTCAACTTTGCCTTCAATTCGGCGCAGCTGGACGCGGGCGCCCGCGATACGTTGCGCGAACAGGCGGCGTGGATCCGGCAATTCCCCGAGGTTCATTTCAAGGTGTATGGCCATGCCGACGCCGTCGGCACGAACGGGTATAACAAACAGATCGGACTGCGCCGCGCGCAGGCGGTTGTCAGCTTCCTGACCAGCCAAGGCATCAGCCGTAGCCGCCTGGAGGCCGTGGTTTCCTTTGGCGAAGAACAACCGCTGATCGTCACACAGGGCCGCGAACGCCGCAATCGGCGCACCGTGACCGAGGTATCGGGTTTCATCAAAACCCATCCTATCATCATGGACGGAAAATACGCGCAGGTCGTGTATCGCGAATATGTAGAAAGCGCGACAGCCACATCCCATTGGCAAAGCACGACGCCAGAAGACGGCGGATAAGCAAAGTGTCTGGCATTTAATCTGAGACATAGGTTCGATGTCAGATGGGCACACCACAAACGGGGTCTAAGCGTTGTCCGCCTCCCCAGACCAAAAGCATACGCTTTGGGTCACATGAATCTCCCTGCCCGGCTTTGCCGGGACACCTGAACACCCGCCGGATCTCCGGCGGGTTTTTCTTTGTCCCGTAAAAACGCACAATTACGGTAATCTGGCCGTAATGTTGCCCAGATTTTCCCCGACATTGCTAAGGACAAAGCCCCATCTGCGCCCGACTCGCAGTGAAGGCCACTGTGGGGCTAACTCAAATGATGCCTCGCACAGACGATAGACCCCGAAGAGGGTGACACACAGAATAGGACGACCCGCTATGAGCAGCGCGACCCCACATACCGACCCAAGCCCGCTGATCGCGTGCACGATCAGCCGGGATGTCACCAATTTCGATCTGTTGATCGAAGATATGGAGGCCGCCGTAGGCGAGGCCTGGGGCGATTTGGGCTTTCCCGAGGCGCTGGCCTTTCTGGCACAACAGGATGAGAAGGCGTTGGAGTTTGTGGCCATCGCTATCGACGAAACCGACGAAGACCATCTGGCCATGATCGGTGAGATCATCACGCTGGCGGGCACATTGAAGATCAAGGTGATCCTGATCGCCGACGATGTCAGCCCCGCCGCGTTGCATACCCTGCTGCGCCAAGGCGCGGATGAATTCGTGCCCTACCCCCTGCCCGAGAACGAGTTGCAGGCCGCCATTGACCGTCTGCGCAAACCTGCTCCACAACCGACCCCAGCCACTTCCGCCCCATCCGCCAGGTCAGAAGAAGGCGTGTTATTGGGGGTGCATGGTCTGGCCGGGGGCACGGGCGCGACAACGCTGGCCGTCAACCTCGCGTGGGAGCTGGCCACCGTCGACAAATCCAACCCGCCACGGGTCTGCATTCTGGATCTGGATCTGCAATTCGGTTCGGTCTCGACCTTTCTGGACCTGCCCCGCCGCGAGCCGGTCTATGAAATGTGGTCAGACACGGAATCGATGGACGAAGACATCTTCAAGCAGGCACTTGTCAGCTATGAAGAACGCCTGTGGGTGCTGACCGCCCCGCCAGAAATCCTCCCGCTGGACCTGATTTCGTCCGAGGATGTGACGCGGGTGTTGGAACAGGCGCGCAGGCATTTCGATTATGTGATCGTCGACATGCCAACCACGCTGGTGCAGTGGACCGAAGCGGTCCTAACCGCATCGCAGATCTATTTTGTCACGCTTGAGATGGATATGCGCTCGGCGCAGAATACGCTGAGGCTGAAACGTGCGCTCAAGGCCGAGGATCTGCCGTTGGAAAAGCTGCGCTTTTGCGTCAACCGCGCGCCGAAATTCACCGATCTGAACGGCAAATCGCGCATCAAACGTATGGCGGAAAGCCTGGAAATCAGCATCGAATTGCAACTGCCCGATGGTAGCAAGGCCGTCAGCCAAGGCGCCGATCATGGCCTGCCTTTGGCAAACTCGGCCCCGAAAAATCCGCTTCGCAAAGAAATCGCAAAACTCGCCGCCTCGCTTCATGCGCTGGGCAAAAGCGACTCGGAAGCCGCCTAAGGCTTTGACAGAAAGGTAGTTCACACAGTGTTCTCGCGTTATAAAAAATCCGGTGCCGCACAGGCCAAACCCGTCCCCAAGGCAACAGCCGCCGCCGCTGCACCCAGCGCCGCACCCATCGCACAAGCCGCGCAACAACAGTCCAGCCTGCGCCGCCCCTTGCCGACGAAGCCCGGTCAGGTCGCGCCGATGGACAAGGAACGCAAGCGCAAGGAACGTCTGTCCGAAATCAAGTTGGACATGCACCGCGCCCTTCTGGACAACCTGAACCTTGGCGCGTTGGACACGGCCACCGAGGCCGAATTGCGTGCTGAAATCGGTGAAATCACCGGCGAGGTTCTGAACGAACGCAGCATCGTGTTGAACCGCGAGGACCGCTCGACCCTGACGCAAGAGTTGTATGATGAAGTGCGCGGCCTTGGCCCGCTGGAAACCTTGCTGAAGGACGACACGGTCAACGATATCCTAGTCAACGGCCCGCAACAGATTTTCGTCGAACGCGACGGCAAGCTGGAGCTGAGCGACATCACCTTCAAGGACGAAAAGCACCTGCTGCGCATCATCGACAAGATCGTATCGGCCGTGGGGCGTCGCGTGGACGAATCCAACCCCTATGTCGATGCCCGCCTTCAGGACGGTTCACGTTTCAACGCAATGGTGCCGCCCGTCGCGGTCGACGGCTCGCTCGTGTCTATTCGTAAGTTCAAGAAGGATAAGCTGGGCATTGATGATCTGGTCAGATTCGGCGCATTTTCCGAGGAAATGGCCGCCTATTTGCAAGCCGCAGTGGCCTGTCGTCTGAACGTGATCGTCTCGGGTGGTACCGGGTCCGGTAAAACCACAACCCTGAACGCCCTTAGTTCGTTCATCGACAACGATGAGCGCATCCTCACGATCGAGGATACTGCCGAACTTCAACTGCAACAGATCCACGTAGGTCGGATGGAAAGCCGCCCACCCAACGTTGAGGGCAAAGGCGAAGTCAGCCCCCGTGACTGTCTGAAAAACGCGCTGCGGATGCGCCCCGACCGTATCATCGTCGGGGAAACACGCGGCGAAGAAGTGATCGACATGTTGCAGGCCATGAACACCGGCCACGATGGGTCCATGACCACGATTCACGCCAACAACCCGCGCGACGGGATCAGCCGTTTGGAAAACATGGTCGCGATGGCCGGAATTGAAATGCCGCTTAAGGCCGTGCGCAGCCAGATCGCCAGCGCTGTGAACCTGATCGTTCAGGCCAGCCGCCTGCAAGATGGCTCGCGCCGGATGACTTCGATCACCGAAATCACCGGCATGGAGGGCGAGGTAATCTCGATGCAGGAACTGTTCCGCTTTCAGCGCGTCGGCCTATCGCCGGACAATAAGATCATCGGCCATTTCACCGCCACTGGCGTGCGCTCGCACTATTCCGAGCGGTTCCGCCTGTGGGGCTATGACCTGCCTGCCAGCATCTATGAACCCGTGAAGCCGGAGTAATCTGACATGACCATTTCAGCCGAACCGATTATTTATGGCCTGATTTTTCTGGGTGTGTTGCTGTTGGTGCAGGGCATTTACCTGACCGTTTTCGGTAAGTCGATCAGCCTGAACAACCGTGTCAACCGCCGGATAGAGATGCTGGAGAAGGGCGGCGCGCGCGAAGAAGTCATGGAAAAGCTGCGCAAGGAAATGTCGCAGCACCTGCGCTCGCGCCGGTTTCCGCTGTACTCCATTCTGGCCAGCAAGGCCCAGAAGGCCGCAATCGCGTTCTCGCCCAAGCAGCTGATCATGCTGATGGGCGCGATGGCTGTGGTGGCTTTTGTGGGTCTGTCTGTCGGCACTGCTACGTCCATGCCGGTGCGGGTTGCCGTGTCCATTGCGATGGGTGTCGGCGGCGTATTCATGTGGATTTCGATGCAGGCCAAGAAACGTATGGGCCTGTTGGAAGAACAACTGCCTGACGCGATCGAACTGATGGTGCGCTCATTGAAGGTGGGACATCCGTTCGGATCGGCCGTGTCGATTGTCGCGACCGAGATCGGCGATCCGCTGGCCACCGAATTTGGCGTCATCGCGGACGAAGCTGCCTTTGGGCGGGACATGGGCGAGGCGCTGAAAGACTTGGCCGAACGGCTGGACATGCAGGATTTGCGCTTTCTCGCCGTGGCCGTGACCATTCAGCAGCAATCGGGCGGTAACCTGGCCGAGATTCTGGCCGGTCTGGCCAAGGTGATCCGCGCGCGGTTCCGCCTGTTCCGCCGGGTCAAGGCCATCACCGCCGAGGCGCAGTGGTCGGGCAAGTTTCTGTCGGGCTTTCCGCTGTTGGCGCTGGTTGGGATTCAGCTGTTGGATCCGCATTATTACGACAAGGTTATGGAACATCCGTGGTTCATCCCTGCCTGTCTGGTCGTTGGTGCCTTTCTGGTGGTCAACCTGATCGTCATGCGCGCCCTTGTGAATATTAAAGTCTAGGCGTGATCCAGTCTCCCCTGATCGGGAAAGACGCCGGAACGCTTTAGGAAGGATCGGAAGATGAGCTTCATCAATGACATACTGATCGGCAACTTGGGCCCGTTTGGCCCGCTGATCGCGGTCGGCACATTGGGCCTGCTGATGATCGTAGTCACGGTCATCCTGATGGTTAACCAGCCAGAAGACCCGCTGGACAAGTTGAAAAAATCACAAAACGCTGCGGCCAAGGGTGTGCCAAGCGCGCAAAAGCTGCGGACCAGCGGGCGCAATGACAAGTTGGACAAATATGCCAACTTTCTTGAACCGCAAAACGAAGAAGATTATTCGGCCATGCGCATCAAGCTGATGCAGGCCGGGTATCGCCACCGCGACGCGGTACGGTATTTCCACTTTGCGCAGTTTGCACTGGGTCTTGGGTTTCTGGCGATCGGTGTGGTTTATTACATTCTGGCCAAGGCTGGCCCCGAATCAGACGCCAAGACGATGGTCATGTGGATTCTGGGCCCCGGTGGTATTGGCTATATGATGCCGAAATACTGGATCACCAAACGCCAGCAGCAACGCCAAGAGGAAATCACCGACGGTTTCCCCGACAGTCTGGACATGATGCTGGTCTGCGTCGAAGCGGGTCAGGCACTGGACCAGTCCATCATCCGGGTCAGCCAGGAGATGCGCTCGTCCTATCCGGCCCTGTCGGATGAATTCGAAATCGTCAGCCAGCAGATCAAGGCCGGTCGCGACAAACCCTCGGTTCTCAATGAAATGGCCGAACGGTGCGGTGTGCAGGATATCTCCAGCTTCGTCACGGTTCTGGTGCAATCCCAGACCTTCGGTACGTCCATCGCAGACGCCCTGCGCGTCTATGCGGGGGAAATGCGCGATAAGCGCGTGATGCGCGCCGAGGAAAAGGCAAACAAGCTGCCAACAAAGATGACATTAGCCACCATGATGCTTACAGTGCCCCCGTTGTTGATCATTCTGGTCGGCCCATCGGTTCTGGGGATCATGGAACTGACAGCGATGAGCAACTGACGCGAACGTCTTGGATGAAGGTCCCAATGATACGGGCAAGCGCAGTCTTGGGGATGATGTTGATCGTGGCAGGCTGCGCCGAACAGGGCGCCCTGCCCGACAACCCGTTTGCGCCCGGTGTCGCGAAACGCGGGACGTCCGTGGACGGGGCCATCGTCGGGCATCGACTGATCAACGCGGGCGAATTCGATCTGGCGATTGACGCGTTTTCACGCGCTGCAGCGGAAACCGGCGAAATGACCCCCGAAATCCTGATCGGTCTGGGCTCTGCCAATCTGGGGCTTGGCCGCCTTGGACAGGCCGAAACCCTATTGCGCCGCGCCGTCGCCGCCGATGAAACCTCGCCCGAGGCGTGGAACAATCTAGGCGTCGTGTTGATGGAAAAGGGTGAAACATCCGAAGCATCCGAGGTTTTCAGACGGGCATACGCGCTGGATAATGGCCAAAGTGACTCAATCCGCGATAATTTGCGCCTGGCCCTCGCAAAATTGGACGATTCCTTCTACGGTCAGACCGAGGTACAAGAATTTAAAATGGTGCGGCGCGGCAGCAGCGATTACTTGATCCGCTCGATACCATGACGAAAGCGTTTCGCGCTTTTGCCAATCTATGGCAAGATGCCGGAACGAACGCTTGAGGCAAGGCAGTAAAAGGACGCAAAAATGCGCCACCCTATCCTACTTACGCTGTGCGCAGCCGGCTTTGGCCTGCTGTCCGCCTGCGAAAAATCGGCCGACGAAAATGTCGATCGCAAATTCCAGGGCGTCAACGTCGTGGATGAATCCAACTTGAACGACGTGATGCTGACCGTGGCAGACCCGAACGAGGCCGCCACCTATTTTCAACGCGCAACATCAGAACAGCCCGATCGCATTGATTTGCAACGCGGGCTGGCCAAGTCCCTCGTGCGGGCCAAACGCTATACCGAAGGCGCCACCGCTTGGAAAAAGGTGGTCGAGCACAAGGATATGGTTGACGCGGACCGCGTAGAGTATGCCGATGCGCTGATCCGCAACAACGACTGGGACCGCGCCGAGGCTGCGCTGGACGCAGTGCCCCCCACCTTCGAGACGTTCGAACGGTACCGGCTGGAGGCGATGGTTGCGGACAGTAACCAGGAATGGAAAAAATCCGACAGTTTCTATGAAACCGCAGTCGGCCTGACGACCAAACCCGCCAGCGTGATGAACAATTGGGGGTATTCCAAACTCAGCCGCGGTGATTTTGCCGATGCCGAGCGTCTCTTTGGTGATGCCATCCGTCTGGATCAGTCGATGTTCACCGCCAAGAACAATCTGGTCCTCGCACGCGGGGCGCAGCGCAACTATAGCCTGCCAGTCATGCAGGTCACCCAGAGCGAGCGCGCGCAGTTGCTGTATACCCTTGGCCTGACGGCAGTGAAACAAGGCGATGTGAGCACAGGCAAAAGCCTGTTGCGTGACGCCATCGAAACCCATCCTCAGCACTTCGACGCTGCCGTGCGCAGCTTGGAAGCACTGGACGGGACAAAGGCCTGACCGGGGCCACAGAACAAGGCCCCAACTGATGTTTATCACGTCCTATTCCGCCCTGTGGTTCCTGCCATTCGTGTTGCCGATTTGCATTTGGGTCGCATGGAACGATCTGCGGGTGATGAAGATCCCCAATGTCGCCGTGCTGACCCTTGCGGCGATTTTCCTTACCGTCGGGCTGATCGCGCTGCCGCTGGATGTCTATGCTTGGCGGCTGGTGCAACTGGTGATCGTGCTGGTGATCGGCATCGCTATGAACGCGGCGCGCCTTGTGGGCGCAGGGGACGCCAAATTTGCCGCTGCCGCCGCGCCTTTCATAGCCGTTGGCGATCTGCAATTACTGTGCCTGATCCTGGCGGCCAACCTGCTGGCCGGGTTTACCGCACACCGTATCGCCAAACACACCCGCCTGCGCAATCTGGCCCCCCATTGGGAAAGTTGGTCACGGGGCAAAAAATTCCCGATGGGCCTGTGCCTTGGCGGCACATTGGCTATCTACCTGTGCCTTGGTGCGGCGTACGGCGCCTAAGGTCACGCCGCGTTCGCGCCGAACTGTCTCCACAATTTGCCCATTATTTGGGGGCATCGTGCATACAACAATGCACCAACCCCAAGGGCCAGCCCATGAACATGCAAGCGTCACACACCGCAGTGCAACCGCCGCCCCCGCCCAGCACCTTGCAGGACATGCGCCTGCCGCTGGTGATGATGCGCGATATCCTGTTGAAAACCATCTTTCGCAAGAACGTGGATCTGGTCAGCGAAATCGCCCTCGCCATCTGCCTGCCGCGCACCGTGACGCAGGAACTGGTCGACATGGCCCGCGACCAACGCCTGATTGAGGCCACCGGCAACATGAGCGCGACCTCGGGCAGCGAAATGGGGTATCAGCTCACAGATGCGGGCAAGGCGCGCGCGCTGGACGCGCTGGCGCAGTCCGAATATTTCGGCCCGATGCCCGTGCCGCTAACCGTCTACGCCGAACAGGTGCAACGCCAATCCATTCGCAATATCCAGATCAGCCGCGATCAGTTGACAGGGTCCATGGGCCATCTGGTCCTGCCTCCCAGCCTGCTGGATCAACTGGGCCCCGCCGTCAGCGCGGGCCGTTCGATCCTGATGTATGGTCCGCCCGGAAACGGTAAATCCAGTATTTCCAACGGGATACGCGACGCGATGGGTGACAAGATCTTTGTGCCCATGGCCATCGAATACGCAGGTCAGGTGATCACCGTTTATGACCCCATCGTCCATTCCAAAGCCGAGGCCGAGGTCGACGATCCCAACTCGCTACGCCGTCGCCGCACGTTCGATGCGCGCTATGTCCGCTGCGAACGCCCCACCGTGATCACCGGTGGTGAGCTGACGTTGGACATGCTGGATCTGGTCTATAACCCGACCGCCCGCACCTATCAGGCGTCGCTTCAGTTGAAATCGACAGGTGGAATTTTCATCGTCGACGACCTTGGTCGTCAGGCCGAACCACCACAAAACCTGGTCAACCGCTGGATCGTGCCGCTGGAAGAATCCAAAGACATCCTTGCCCTGCAATCGGGCGAAAAATTCGAAGTCCCCTTTGACACGTTGGCGATCTTCTCGACCAACTTTCACCCCAACAAGATTTTCGATCAGGCCGCATTGCGCCGGATTTTTTACAAGATCAAAATCGACGGGCCCAGCCAGGCAGATTTCCTGAAAATCTTTTCGATGGTCGCGCGCAAGAAACAAATGCCATTGGACGAGGCCTCGCTGGTGCATCTGCTGAAACGCAAATACCCCGAGATCAACAACGTCTACGCCAACTATCAACCGGTGTTCCTGATCGACCAAATCATCTCGATCTGCGAATTCGAGGGTATCCCCTATCAGATGACCCCTGCTTTGATCGACCGCGCATGGGCCAACATGTTCGTCGAAGAAAGCGAAATCGTGAATTAACGGAAGGACGGTTGAGAATTTTCGCGAAAATTCTCGGCCCCCGCCCTACATAAGCGGGATGACCGCTTTACCAACGCAATTCACCGACTGGTTCGCCGCACGCGGTTGGACCATTCACCCGCATCAACAGCAAATGTTGGCGCGCGCGACTGACCCTGCCCTATTGCTGATCGCCCCCACCGGCGGCGGTAAAACGCTGGCCGGGTTCCTGCCAACTCTGGTTGAATTAGCCGATGGATCGCACAAAGGCCTCCACACGCTGTATATTTCGCCGCTCAAAGCACTGGCTGCGGATATAAAGCGCAATCTGACCACCCCCGTCACCGACATGGGCCTACCAATCCGGATTGAGGATCGCACAGGCGACACCTCCTATACGGTCAAGCGCCGCCAGCGCGCCGACCCGCCTCATATTCTGTTGACCACCCCCGAAAGCCTTGCCCTGCTGACGTCTTATGAGGATGCACCGCGCATCTTTGCGGGCCTGCAACGGGTGGTCATTGACGAAATCCACGCTTTGGCCGACAGCAAACGTGGTGATCAGTTGATGCTGGCCCTATCGCGGATACAGGCGCTTTGTCCCGGCCTGCGCCGCGTCGGTCTGTCCGCCACGGTCGAAGATCCTTCCGCCATTGCCAATCTACTGGCCCGCCACCCCGATCCCTGCGCCATCTTGCAGGCCGACCCCGGCCCCGCCCCCGATATCGCGATGCTCGATACCGATCACGCCCCACCCTGGGCCGGAGGTGGCGCGGCTTATGCAATCCCTGCGGTTCTGGAGCAGATCAAGGCGCACAAGACCACGCTGATTTTTCACAACACGCGCGCGCAGGCGGAAATTTTCTTTCGCAATCTGTGGCTTGCCAATGAAGACACCCTGCCGATAGGCATCCACCACGGCAGCCTTGACCGCGCCCAGCGCCAGCGGGTCGAAGCAGCGATGCAAGCGGGACAGTTGCGTGCCATCGTCTGCACCGGATCCTTGGATCTGGGAATTGACTGGGGCGATGTCGATCTGGTTATTCAGGTCGGGGCACCCAAGAACGTCAAGCGTCTGGTGCAACGAATCGGTCGGGCCAATCACCGGTATAACGCCCCGTCCAAGGCCCTTCTGGTTCCCGCCAACCGGTTCGAAGTGGTCGAATGTCACGCCGCACTAGAGGCTGCAGCGGCGCATGATCTTGACGGTGACCCGCGCGGCCCTGGCCCACTGGACGTGCTGTGTCAACATATCCTGACATTGGCCTGCGCTGGACCACTAAACCCGGATGATCTGTTCGCACAGGTGCGCACCGCCGGCCCCTATGCCGCCCTGAACCGCGCCGATTTTGACGATTGCTTGACGTTTTGCGCGACGGGTGGCTATGCCCTGCGCACATATGACAAATGGCAGCGCCTGGTCCAGCGCAAGGGGCTGTGGCAATTGCGTGACCCGCGTACGGCGCAGTTGATCCGTATGAACATCGGCACGATTCAGGACAGTGACACGCTAAAAGTGCGGATGCTGCGCCGGCGTGGTGGCACCCCATTGGGCGAGGTCGAAGAGGCGTTCGCCGCCACCTTGACGCCGGGCGATACTTTTCTGATCGGTGGTCAGGTGGTGCGCTATGAATCTCTGCGCGACCTGACCGTCGAAGTCAGTCGCGACAGCGCCAAAAAACCCAAAATCGCCACCTTTGCCGGAACCAAATTCGCTACGACAACCCAGCTGAGCCAGCGCATTCTGCGCATTTTGGCGCAAGACGATTGGCCAGCCCTGCCAGACCACACCCGCGACTGGCTTCACCTGCAACGGCGCGTATCGCAGATGCCGCAGACCGGCCGCCTATTGATCGAAAGCTTTCCCCATGAAGGGCGCGAACATGCGTGCATCTATGGGTTCGCCGGGCGAAATGCGCAGCAAACTTTGGGCCTGTTGTTGACTAAACGCATGGAGGAGCTGGGTCTGGATCCGCTTGGCTTCGTATCGACCGACTATGCAACCTTGATATGGGGCTTGGAGCCACTAACCGACCCCGCGCCCCTTTTTGATATCCATGCGTTACGTGAAGGGCTGGACACTTGGCTGACAGGCAACGCCGTGATGAAACGCACGTTTCGCGCCTCGGCCACGATCGCCGGGCTGATCCAACGCAACACGCCCTCCGCGCGCAAATCCGGGCGGCAGGCGACGTTCTCGTCCGACATCCTCTATGACACGCTGGTCAAATATGATCCCGACCACTTGCTGCTACGCATCACCCGGACCGAGGCGATGCGCGGTCTGGTGGATTTTGCTCGTATCGAAGAGATGATTACCCGAACGAAAGGCTGCATTGACCTGCGCCGACTGGAGCGCGTGACACCACTGGCCGCGCCCCTGTTCCTAGAGGCAGGGCGCATGCCCGTCAAAGGCGCCGCCGAAGAACGCCTGCTAGCCGAAGAAACCCAGCGATTGATGCAGGCCGCCGGACTGGCCTGAACGGTCCGATCATTCAGTCTGAATGCTTTCAAGATACGCCATCAACGCGACCAAAGGGCGCGGCGTCGGCGTCATCACACCATCGCCAGTGTCCACCGGAACCGTTGGTCCTTCCAGCAAAAGACCGAACTCGGGCATCTGCTGCCCCGGTTGTTGCGCACGGTGATAGCCATCAATCGTCGACAGAACCGCAGCTCGTGGAAACACGCCACCGTTGCCTGATGCCAAAGTGGTCAGGTTCGACGGCGCAGGAACCATCCCATCGGCCCACGGTCCATTGCCTTGGCCCGCAGGCCCGTGGCACTGTGCGCAATTGTCTGCATACAGCATCCGGCCCTCATTGGGTTGGGGCATTTCGGATTGCATGCAAGCGGCCAAAAGAACCAGTCCGCCGACCATGGGCAGATAAATCTTCAATGTCATTCATGCTCTCCTCATCTGGCAGGATCGTCTTTCACTTGCGAAACTGCATTGATTTGGCGCGTCGCCCTATGCGGAAAACGCGCCGGCCCTGTCAGGCCAGTTTGCCCGCCAATGCGTCGTCAATCAACTGCACCGTTTCGTCGACGCCGTAAAGCGCGATGAAACCGCCAAAACGCGGCCCCTGTTTGGCGCCTAGCAGCACCTCGTAAAGCGCGCTGAACCACCCTTTCATCGGGTCGAACCTGTCGCGGCCGACGCCATACACCAGCGATTGCAACGCTTCGTCATCCCGCTGCCCGTCATATGCAGCCAGTTGATCACGCAACTCGGTCAATGCTGCACGTTCGACCTCGGTCGGGGCACGATAGGTTTTTGAAGGCTTTACGAAATCCGCGTAATAGCGCAAGGAAAAGCCCACAGCGGCATCCATATCGGGATGCGTTTCGGCACTAGCCTCAGGCGCATAGCGTTGGATAAAGCCCCACAGCTGCGCCTTGTCTTCTGTACCGGCCACTGACGCCAGGTTCAGCAACATCGAAAACGGCACGACCATCCGGCTTTCGGGAACGTCACCGCCGTGGATGTGCCACACTGGGTTGTTCATGCGCTGGGTCATGTCCTGCGTCGCATAGGCGCGCAATTGCTGATGATATTCATCAACAGCCTTGGGAATGACGTCAAAATGCATCCGTTTGGCCGTTTTCGGCTTTTGATACATGAAGTAGCTCAGGCTTTCCGTTGACGCATAGCTCAGCCATTCATCAATCGAGATCCCATTGCCAGAAGATTTGGAGATCTTCTGACCGTTTTCATCCAGGAACAACTCATAACTGAAATGCTCAGGCTTGCGCCCGCCCAAGATCTCGCAAATGCGGTCATAGATCGCTGTATTTGTCGCATGCTCCTTCCCGTACATTTCAAAATCGACGTCCAGCGCGGCCCAGCGCGCGCCAAAGTCGGGTTTCCACTGCAATTTGACGCGACCGCCCGTCACCGGCAGCGTCCACTCGCGACCATCTTCATCGTCAAAGGTGACTGTATGATTAACAGCGTCCACATTTTTCATCGGCACATACAGAACGCGCCCGGTTTCGGGGTGTATCGGCAGGAAAATCGAGTAGGTCTGTTGCCGCTCATCGCGCAGCGATTTTAACATGACCTTCATAACTTCGTCGTAGCGTTCACAAGCGCGGCAAAGAATCTCGTCAAACTGGCCCGTGGCATAGAAATCCTTGGCGGAGTAGAATTCATAGTCGAACCCGAAGGTATCCAGGAAACGGCGCAGCATTGCGTTGTTGTGATCGCCAAAGCTGGCATGTGTACCGAACGGATCGGGCACCGACGTCAATGGCATGTGCATATACTGTGCCAGCATCTCCTGCTGCGGCACGTTACCCGGAACTTTGCGCATGCCGTCCAGATCGTCGGAAAAGCAGATCAGTTTGGTCGGAATATCGCTGATCACCTCAAACGCGCGCCGCACCATCGTGGTGCGCAGCACTTCGCCGAACGTACCGATATGGGGCAGACCCGAAGGACCATAGCCCGTTTCGAACAGAACAAAGCCCTTTTCGGGCGGCGCTTTTTCGTAGCGTTTCAACACCCTGCGCGCTTCTTCAAAAGGCCAGGCTTTCGAATTCATCGCAGCGTCGCGCAGTTCGGACATTGAAGGCACTCCTGATTGCCCGAGGCAAAGGCGCACGGGTCCGACGCTTCCTATTGCCGAGGGACGTAACAGTCAATAATCTGTCGCCCAACCGATGGCCCAACGGGCTACAGGACTTGACCAGCCCAAAGGACCACATATGACCCAGGCGATACAACACCCCCTTAGCCCACAGGATTGCCTGGTGGCAGTGATGATCGCTATTTCCGCCTCGGATGAGGAAATCCGCACGGCTGAACTGGTCAAGATCGAGTCAGCCGTGAACAATCTTCCGATTTTTGGTAATTATGATGCGGATCGTATCAATATCATGGCGCAAACAGTGTTTGATCTGTTTTCTGTCGAGGATGGCTTGGATGCGCTGTTCGGTCTGATCCGCGATAACCTGCCCGAGCGGCTGTATGAGACCGCTTATGCCCTCGCCTGCGATGTCGCCGCCGCCGACGGCTCGTTGGCCGAAACCGAGCTGCGCCTGCTTGAGGAAATACGTTACGAGTTAACCATAGACCGCCTGCATGCCGCCGCCATCGAACGCGGCGCGCGTGCGCGTCACATGACCGTCTAAGACCTTACCAAGGAGCCCCCCATGCGCTGCGTTTTCATCAACATCCGCTGCAAACCCGGCACCTCTTACAAGGTCGCCGAAGAAATCGCCCTGCGTGAAATCCACTCGGAGCTGTATTCGACATCCGGGCCCTTCGACCTGCTTATGAAGCTCTACATTCCTGATACCGAAGATGTCGGCAAGTTCCTGAACAGCAATCTGTTCGACATCCCCAATATCGAACGGACGGAAACCACCCTGACATTCAAGGCGTTCTGAATATCATGCTGGAAGATCTGCGCGCCCTGCTGGGCCCCGCGAATGTACTTCAAGGGCCAGATGTTGCCCCTTATTCCGTCGATTGGGCCGGACAACCGCATGGCACCCCCGTCGCGGTTTTGCGCCCTGCCAATACGACGCAGGTTTCGGCAATTATGCGCGCGGCAAACGCCAGCGGCACGCCTGTCGTTCCGATGGGTGGCAATACCGGTCTGACCCAGGCCACAGCCCCCGAAGGTGCCTGGGTTCTGTCGCTTGAGCGCATGAACAAAGTACGTGAAATCAACGTCGAAGGCCGTATTGCCGTGGTCGAAAGCGGCGCGATTATCAGTACGATCCACGATGCTGCTGCCGAGGCTGGGCTGATCTTTCCGCTTTATTTTGGCGCGCGTGGTTCCGCCCGTATTGGCGGCGCGCTTGGCACCAATGCGGGCGGGTCCAACGTGCTGCGCTATGGCAACACGCGCGACCTGTGCCTGGGGTTGGAGGTGGTGCTGCCCAGCGGCGAGGTGATGAACCTGATGGGCGCGCTGCACAAGGATAACGCCGGCTATAATCTGAAACATCTGCTGATCGGCGCCGAAGGTACGTTGGGGGTGGTCACGGCCGCCGTGCTGAAACTGTTCCCAGCCCCGCTGGTCCATGCCACGGCGATGGCAGCGGTCCGGTCAGTCGCGGATGCGCTGCGCCTGCTGAATGCCCTGCAAGCCGCCACCGGCGGCGCTGTGGAAGCGTTTGAATACATGCCGGGTGCCTATCTGGACGCCTATTTACAGCGCAACCCCGGCACGCGCCCGCCGTTCGATCAAACCCACCCCGTGAACATCCTGATGGAACTGGCCAGTGCAGCGCCCCGCGATGCGGCCCCCGGCGACGACGGTCAGTCCGTATTGGCAGGAACGTTGGAATCCACGCTGGCGCAGTTTTTTGAAGACGGCACGATTATGGACGCAACCATCGCGGCCAATGACACTCAGCGCGTTGAAATGTGGGCCCGCCGCGAAGGGGCCGCAGATGTGTCGCAACTGCACAGCCCGATGATCCACAACGACGTGGCCGTTCCAGTGCACCACATGCAAGAGTTGTTGGATCGGATAAAATCCATCCTCGCCCGCATGGATCCTGACGCCATCGACGTATCTGTGGCCCATCTTGGCGATGGAAACCTGCACCTCACCTGCTGGCCAAAATCCACCGACCCGTCCCTGCACGCCGAAATCCACAGCGAGATCGAGGCGACTGTCATGGCATTGGGCGGCACCTTCTCTGCAGAGCACGGCATAGGATTGGAAAAACGCGGGAGCATGGACCGCTACAAGGATCCGATCGCCCTAGGCACGATGCGCGCCATAAAAGCGGCACTGGATCCGAACAACATCATGAACCCCGGCAAGGTGTTACCTTGAAACCAGACATTCCTTTCACCGGTCTGAAAGCACACTCATCACGAAATCAATAAAGAGCGCGACAGCGGTTTGGACCCAATCCGCGCGTCGGATCAAACCCGAACTGGATTAGCGTCGCCAGTCAAAAAAGCCCGGCCCTGCGCGCGTCAGCAGGTCCGCCGCCATGGCACGACCCAGTTCGGCACCGTCTTCGACAGGCGCGGTGCGGTCGTCCTTCAGGCTTTCAGATCCGTCGGGGCGCAACACTTCGCCACGCAAGCGCAGCGTGCCAGCGTTCAATTCAGCCAGACCCGCGATAGGCGTTTCGCATGACCCGTCGAGCGCGGCCAGAAAGGCGCGTTCTGCGGCAAGGCCGTGGCCAGTGGGCGCGTGGTGGATAGCCTCCAGCATCTGTGCTGCGCGGTTATCATCGCCGCGCCGTTCAATGCCGATCGCACCTTGGGCGACGGCGGGCAGCATATCCTCAGGCTCCATCGCGGCGGTCGCGACCTCGGGGCGGCCCAAGCGGATCAGGCCCGCCATCGCCAAAAAGGTGCAGGCGGCCACGCCATCGTCGAGTTTTTTCAATCTTGTCTGCACGTTGCCGCGAAACTCAACCAATTCCAGATGCGGATAGGCCACCTTGACCTGCGCGCGGCGGCGCAAGGATGAGCTGCCCACGACAGCGCCCGCGGGCAGGTCCGCCAATGTCGCCGCGTGGGGCGAAACGAAGGCGTCGCGCACGTCCTCGCGTGGCAGATAGGTGTCCAGCGTCAGCCCCTCGGGTTGCAACACCGGCATGTCTTTCATCGAGTGAACCGCGATGTCGATCCCGCCGGTCAGCAGTGCCTGCTCGATTTCGCGGGTGAACAGGCCCTTGCCGCCCAGTTCTTTCAGGGGCGTGTCGGTGGCAATCAGCGCGCGGTCGTCGCCCGTGGTCTTTATCACCACAATCTCGAACGCCGCCTCGGGCAAATCGAATGCGGCCATCAGTCGCGCACGGGTCTCGACGGCCTGCGCAACCGCAAGGGGCGAGCCGCGCGTGCCCAATTTCAACGGGGCGGAGGGGGAAGGCAGGGTCATTTTCATGGAGCAAACCTGTAAAGTCACCCAAAGCAGTTAGCAAGCCGAGGATGCTTGACTTTGCCGCCCCAGACGTGGACCACCCCCCGTAGGAGGACCAGCCATGACCCAGTCGAAGACCATCCTGCGTGCCCTGGCGGGCGAAACCCTGCCAACGCCCCCCATTTGGATGATGCGCCAAGCGGGGCGGTATCTGCCCGAATACAAGGCAACGCGCGCCGAGGCGGGCGATTTCCTGTCGCTGTGTTACAATAGCGATCTGGCGACGGAGGTGACGTTGCAACCGATCCGCCGCTATGGATTTGATGCCGCGATCATGTTTGCCGACATCCTGCTGGTGCCGCAGGCGCTAGGGGCTGATCTGTGGTTCGTCACCGGCGAAGGCCCGCGCCTGTCCACCATCACAGGCGAGGCCGATTTTGCCAAGCTGGGCGGAGCGGACGACATTCATGAAACGCTGGCCCCGATCTATCAGACCCTGCGCAACCTGCGCGGCGCGCTGCCGCGCGAGACCACGCTGATCGGCTTTGCCGGCGCCCCCTGGACCGTCGCGACCTATATGATCGCCGGGCGTGGCACCCCGGATCAGGGCCCCGCGCATGCGCTGAAGAACACGCATCCGGCGGTGTTCGACGCTCTTATCGAGCGACTGACAGACGCGACGATTGAATATCTCAGCACCCAGATCGAAGCCGGGGCCGAGGTGGTCAAACTGTTCGACAGCTGGGCAGGATCCTTGCAAGGCGACGATTTTGACCGCTATGCAGTGGCCCCAACTGCCCGAATCATCAAAGCCCTTAAGGCGCGCCATCCCGATACGCCAATCATCGCCTTTCCGCGCGGCGCAGGCACGCGTTATGCCGATTTCGCGCAAGCGACCGGGGCCGATTGCGTGGCCGTCGACGATGCCGTGACCGCCGAATGGGTGGCCGAGCATGTGCAGCCCCATGGCTGTGTGCAGGGCAATCTGAAATCATCGCATATGGTGACCGGCGGCGATGCGTTGGTTCAGGAAACGCGCCGCATTGTCAACGCGCTGCGCAACGGGCCGCATATCTTCAATCTGGGCCATGGCATCACGCCGGATGCGGATCCGGCCAATGTGCAGTTGATGATCGACACGGTGCGCGAAACCAAACAAAGCGCCTGATCCGCGCCAACCTTGGATGGAAGCACAGCGCGCAAAGCGGTACGCCATCGGTGGTTCTACCCTCTATCGCTTGATCCTTTCGCAATCAGCGGGCAAGAAGATCGGGTGATCCGCCCCTAAGGCAAGAGGTATCCGATGGACCCCGAAAATCAGCCCGAGATTATCCGTCAGGCACTGGCCTATGCCCGGCAAGGGTGGGAGATCGCGCAGGGCTGGTTGCTTAGCCCTGCGGCTTGGTCGCAATTTGCCATTCTGGTCGGGGCCTATCTGCTGGCGCTGCTGATAACGCGGCGGCTGCGCCCGCTTGCAACCCGTCTGTTGACGCCGCCCGAGGATCAGACGCACGCGCTGGCCCAGGCCCGGCGCTTTGCCTTGATGTTCGTGCCTTTGATCCTGCCGCTTTTGGCCTATGCGCTGACCGGCATTGGCGAAAGCGTGACGCGCTCGGTCTTTGGGTCCGGTGCAGTGATCGCCTTTGGTAAAAGGGTATTCCTATTTCTGGCCGTGCGCGTTCTGGTGCGTGACATCCTGAAGGATCCGTTTCTGCGTCTGTTGGGGCGCTATGTGCTGATCCCCGTCGCCGCCATTTACACGTTGGGCCTGCTGGAGATCGCCACCGCGCGGCTTCAGGCCACCGTCGTGCCGCTGGGCAACATGTCCTTCGATCTGCTGTGGTTGCTTAAAGGCATCGTCGCGGGGGCCGTGATCTTCTGGGCAGGGCGGTGGTGGAACGATCAATCCGCCAGCTACATTCAGGCCCAAAAGGAAATGCGCCCCGCCACGCGCCAACTAGCTGCCAAGGCCGCCGAAATCGCCATTTTCGGTGCGGCGTTTCTGGTGCTGATGAACCTATTAGGTATCTCGCTGACGTCGATCGCGGTGCTGGGGGGCGCGATCGGTGTCGGGCTTGGCTTTGGTCTGCAAAAGATCGCGGCGAACTTCATTTCGGGCGTTATCCTGCTGCTGGAAGGGCAGGCCACCGTCGGTGACTATGTCGAACTGGACGGTGGCGAGGCAGGCACGATTGTGAAAACCACCGCCCGCGCGATGATTTTGGAAACCTACGATGGCCGCTGGATCGTCGTCCCGAATGAGGATTTCATCACCACGCGCGTCGTCAATTATTCTGACGCGGGCAGCGCCAACCGTTATGAGGCGCCGTTTTCGGTCAGCTACGATACGGACATCAACCTTGTCCCTGATATCGTCGAGCGCGCGGTTTCCACCCACCCCGAGATTTTGGCCCTGCCCTATCCCCCTGATTGCGAGCTGCGCGCCTTTGGCGATAGCGGTGTGGAATTTGCCGTGGAGTTCTGGGTGAATGGACTGGATGACGGCCCGAACAAATATACCTCGGATGTGTTGTTCCTGATCTGGAACGCTCTGAAGGCGGAAGGGATCGAAATTCCGTTTCCCCAGCGTGTCGTCCATCACAAAGGACTGCCCTCAACCCTGCCCCCCATGGACGTTACATGAAAAACGCGCTGGTCATTGGCGCTGGCCCTGCCGGGTTGATGGCCGCCGAGACACTGGCGCAGGCCGGTTTAGCCGTAACCTTGGCCGAGGCCATGCCATCGCCGGGACGCAAGTTCCTGATGGCGGGAAAATCGGGACTGAACCTGACCAAGGCAGAAGATATCGACAGATTTTTAGTGGCCTATGGTGCGGATGCCGCATCGCTGGCCCCGATGCTGCACGCCTTTGGCCCGCCCGAGATTCAGGCCTGGGTCGAATCATTGGGGCAGGAGGTGTTTACCGGCTCGACCAATCGGGTGTTTCCCCGCGCGATGAAGGCCTCGCCCTTGTTACGCGCGTGGTTGATACGGCTGGAAGCGTTGGGCGTGACGTTGCATCGGCGTTGGCGCTGGACCGGGTTTGACGGGCAGGCGGTCGTCATGGACACGCCCGATGGCATAGAACACCTGACGCCTGACGTCACCGTTCTGGCCTGTGGCGGGGCCAGTTGGGCACGGCTGGGGTCCAACGGGGCCTGGGCCGAAAACCTTCCCGGACAGGTCGCGCCGTTTCAGCCCGCCAACATGGGGTTCGCAAAGGCGTGGAGCGCGCATATGCAGCGCCATCTTGGCACACCGGTCAAAGGCATCGCCCTGACGGCGGGTACGCAACACTCGCGCGGCGAGGTGGTGATCACCGCCCGCGGGCTGGAGGGGGGCGGCCTTTATGAGGTGTCGCGCGCCATGCGCGACGGCGCGCCCCTGACGCTGGATCTGATGCCGGACCTGACGGAAGATGCCTTGCGCGCCCGTCTTGCCCATCCGCGTGGCAAGACCAGCCTGTCCAACCACCTGCGCAAGACCCTGAAATGGGCGCCGGTAAAACAGGCGCTGTTGATGGAATGCGCACGCCCCCAGCCAGACGATCTGGCGGGCATTATCAAAGCGCTGCCTGTCACACATGCCGGACCGTTTCCGATGGATCAGGCGATCTCGACCGCCGGTGGGCTGCGTTGGGATTGCGTTGATTCGGCGCTGATGCTGCGTGATCGGCCCGGCACATTCGCCGCTGGCGAAATGCTGGATTGGGAGGCCCCTACGGGTGGCTATCTGATCACCGCCTGCATGGCGACGGGGCTGTGGGCGGGACGCGCGGCGGCTGGCTGGATAGGGCAAAACGGCGGATAGCGCCTGCTCAAAAGGGCCTGTAAGGCCCGACTATTGCGCCAATGCGTTGTCCAGAAACTGTAGAATCGTGTCCTGCACGCCGGGATTGCGCGACAGCCAGTGCTGATCAAACAGGGCATCAGGTTTGCGGAACACGACCGAGCGGTCGTTGTCATCCATGAACTCGCCGCAATCGCCCCGCAACACGGGCAGGCGGAACCACGGATCACGCCGCCCGACCAATGACAGGACCGGCTCGCTCTTGGGGGCGTTCAGGCCGATGTATTCAGGCCAGCCCGCGTTGCAGGTCCAGCCCTCGATCACGCGGGCATCCACTGGCGTGCCTTGAAATGTCGCAACGGTCACCGCGCCTTCGCTATGCCCGGCCAGAATGGTGGGGACCTGCGCCAGTGCCGCAAGCGCATGCAACTCGGACAGCGCATACGTCGCCTCGGCCTGCCGCCAGCCCAGAACGGCGCGGTGCAGCCCGCCTTCTGGAATTTCGGGGCGGCAACTGAGGGGCTTGTTGGCGCGGGCGAAACTGTCAGGCGCAACAAAGACATAGCCCGCACCGCCGTACATCATCCCGGCAGTGTGGGCGATGTTGATGATCCCCGAACAGCCGTGCAGGTAAACGACAAGGCGCGGATCATCGGCGTCCTTCAGATACGCGGGCAGCGCGTCCATCGTGATCCGGCGCGCGCCCGTGTCCGCGTCGGGCACATAGACCAGCGCGCCCCGATAGGTGCGCGCCAGTTCAGCAGGGTCGCTGCCGGTGTCGGCGCGGACGGGTGCCGCCAGCGCAAGAACGCAGCACAGCGCGATTGAAAACATATGGCTCATTTGCGGGTCCCCATCATCGCCAATCGGATCAACGCCCGCTCGACCAGCGCCATTTGCGGTGCGGTCTGCGCGGCCGAGCGCAACTGCAAATCCGTTTCGGTCAACAGTTGCAACGCCGCCTCAAGATCCGGCGCCCCCCACCGCTGGGCCTGACGCAGCATCCGGTCGCGGCGTGGGCCAAATACCGGTGGGCGCATTCGGGACAGTCCTTGAGCCGGGCCGCCCGGGTCGGATGCCGCCGTATAGAGCGTGCGAAAATGGCGCGTCCCGGCGATACACAGCGCGACAGGTTGTACGCCCTGCGCGCGCAGTCGTTTCATGATCGGCCCGATTTCGCCCGAACGCGCCTCGGCCACGATGTTCAGCACATCGTCCAATTCGGCCTCGGTCGACGCGGGGGCGCAGGCCGCAATATCGTCAGGCACCAACGACGCGTCATCGCCGATCTTGTAAAGCGACATCTTTTCAACGGTCTGGCGAAAATCGCCGGGGTCCAGAACCAGAGCCAAATCGCCCAGATCGCGCTGTGCCTCTGACGACACATTGCGCAGCCCCGCCGCCGCCAGCATCGCGTCGATTTCGCCGCGCGACGGTGGATCGTCATAGATTGCCGCCGCATAGGCGCTTTTGTGCGCCTCGAACGCCTTGCGCAGTTTCGAGGTCGGTTTTAGCTGACCGGCGGTCACGATGATCTGTGCATCGCCCGGTTGCCAATCCTCCAACGCGGCCAGAATCGGGGTGGCCAGGGCCTCGGTCGCGTCTTCGACGAAGGCGACGCGTGGACCCGGGAAAAAACTGGTCGCCTTGACCGCGTCGTTCAACCGCGCCGGATCCTTGCGCAACTCGCCTGCAGGCATACGGGACAGGCGCATTTCACCTTCGCCCTCGGGGCCTATCAACGCCGCGATCACCTCTTGGCGACGCAACGCGATGCGCATCGCATCCGCGCCGAAGATCAACAGGCCGGTGCGGGCCGGATCGGGCCGGGCAAAATAGCCGGGCGCGTCGCGCGGCGTCAATTTCATGGTGCGGAAATCATGGGGTGGGGGCGGCGGCGACCAGCCGCGTGATCATCTGATCCGCGAGGATCTGCATCAGGCGCGCGCGCGCGTCCCGCTCGGCCGCCTGCGTGGCCACGGTCGTACCCGAGGCGGAATAGCCGGTAAAGCTGTTCACCTTACCCGAATTCACCACCTGTTGCGTGTTCAGATCGCGCAACGCGTAGGTGACCTGACCGATCAGGTTGTAGCGTGTGGTGACGTTGTCAGACGAGATCGCAATCGATTCTTCGCGCACCGTGATATCAAGACTCAACCCGTATTGCGGATCGGTGGCCCGTCCCAGCCGCTCCTCAACCTCGCGCGTCAGCAGATAGGCCTCGCGCGTGATGGGGTCATCAACCAGAACCGCGTTTTGCAACGCCGCACCCCCGCCGCCCGGTCCGTAAACCGGTGTAAATCCGCAGGCCGCCAGCGCGCCAAGGGCGGTCAGGCAAAACAGGCGGCGACTGAGGCGGTTGGTGTTCATGGCACAGACCCTAACATCATTTCCGGCAATTCAAATCGCTTTACACAACGATATTCACGATCCGCCCCGGCACCACGATCACCTTTTTCGGCGTGGCACCGTCCAGCGCGCGCTGCACCGCTTCGATCGCCATTTTTTCGATCTGGTCTTTGGGCATATCCTGCGGCACCTGAATTTCGGCGCGTCGTTTGCCGTTGACCTGCACCGGCAGGGTAATGGCCGCGTCAATCAACATTGCCGGGTCGGCCTGTGGCCAAGGCGCGGTGGCAATCAGGCCGGAGTGGCCCAACATCGACCACAGTTCTTCCGCCAGATGTGGTGTCATTGGCGACATCAGCTGGGCCAGCGCTGTCGCGGCCTGACGTTTGGCCGCCGTTCCCGCTGTTGATTTCGCCAGCGTAGCGGTGAACGCATACAGCCGCGCGATGGCCGCGTTGAAACCGAAGGCTTCGACGCCCGCGCTGACCGCCTGAATGGCCTTGTGCATGTCGCGCAACAACGCCTCGTCGGCGTCCGGGGCGTCGGCGTCGTCACTGGCCACGATGTCGGACACAATGCGATAGACGCGCGCAAGGTGCTTTGACGCGGCTTCGGCCCCCGAGGCGGTCCATTCCACGTCGCGTTCCGGCGGGCTGTCGGACAGGACGAACCAGCGCGCAGTATCGGCGCCGTAGGCCGAAATAATCTGCGCCGGATCGACCACGTTTTTCTTCGACTTCGACATCTTTGCCGAGGGGATGATCTGTACCTCTGTGCCATCCGCCAGCCGACCGTCTGTCACATCTTCGGGCAGGTGATAGACCGGACGGCCGTTATCACCGATGGTCTGATAGATCTCATGGGTTACCATGCCTTGGGTAAACAGCGCGTTAAACGGTTCGATCGCCTTTTTGGGCAGGTGACCGGTGATCTGCATCGCGCGGGCAAAGAAGCGCGAATAAAGCAGGTGCAGGATCGCGTGTTCGATCCCGCCGATGTATTGATCGACATTCATCCAATACTCGGCCTCGGCCATGTCGGTGGGCGTGGTGGCATGGGGGGCTGTAAAGCGTGCGTAATACCACGAACTGTCGACGAACGTGTCCATCGTATCCGTTTCACGCAAAGCGTCCGCGCCGCATCTGGGGCATGTCGTCTGACGCCATGTCGGGTGGCGATCCAAAGGGTTGCCGGGGATGTCGAAGGTCACGTCATCTGGCAGGCGGATGGGCAGGTTTTCCTTGGCCTCGGGCACCACACCGCAGGTGTCGCAATGCACCACCGGAATCGGGCAACCCCAATAGCGCTGACGCGACAGGCCCCAATCGCGCAGGCGGTACTTGGTCACGCCCTGACCAACGCCCTGACCCTCGCAAAAATCGACAGCAGCGTCGATGGCTTCCAGCCCGGTCTGCACCTCTTCGCCGGCAAATCCGCGTGTATAAAGAACGCGCTCTGTTTTCGGAGGCACATAGGCATCGCCGCCATCTTCGGGCGCGTGATACTCGGCTTCAAACGGTACATAGGTCGAGACCACGGGCAGATCGTATTTCCGCGAAAACTCCAAATCGCGCTGATCATGCGCGGGGCAGCCAAAGATCGCGCCCGTCCCGTACTCCATCAGCACGAAATTGGCGACATAAACCGGCAATTCCCACGAGGTATCAAACGGATGGCGCACGCGCAGGCCCGTGTCAAAGCCGCGCTTTTCGGCCTTTTCCAACGCTTCCTCGGTGGTGCCTCCCTTACGGACCTCGGCGCAGAACGCGGCAAGTTCGGGGTTGTCCGACTCAAGCTGTTTTGCCAGCGGGTGATCGGGCGAAATCCCGATGAAGCTGGCCCCCATCAGGGTGTCGGGGCGGGTGGTGTAAACCTCGATCCGGTCCTGCCCGTCCGGCCCGTCGATCAGGCCAAAGGCAAATTGCAGACCGCGCGATTTGCCGATCCAGTTTTCCTGCATCAGCCGTACCTTGGCGGGCCAGTTTTCCAACCCATCCAGCGCGCTCAGCAATTCTTCGGCCATGTCGGAAATGGCAAAGAACCACTGTGTCAGCTCGCGCCGCTCAACATCCGCGCCGCTGCGCCAGCCCTTGCCGTCAATCACCTGTTCGTTGGCCAGAACGGTCATGTCGATGGGATCCCAGTTCACCACCGCGTTCTTGCGATAGACCAGCCCCGCCTTCAGCATGTCCAGAAACAGCGCCTGTTGCTGGCCATAGTATTCGGGATCACAGGTGGCGAATTCGCGCGACCAGTCAATCGACAGGCCCAGCGGCTTCATCTGGCCGCGCATGTCGGCGATGTTGTTGTATGTCCATTCTTTGGGGTGGCCGCCAATCGCCATTGCGGCGTTTTCGGCCGGCATGCCGAAGGCGTCCCAGCCCATCGGATGCAGCACGTTATGACCGGTCGCCAGTTTATGCCGCGCGATCACGTCGCCCATCGTATAGTTGCGCACATGGCCCATGTGGATGCGGCCCGACGGATAGGGGAACATCTCGAGCACATAATACTTTGGCTTGTCCGCGCTATGGGTCGCGCGGAAAATTTCGGCCTCGTCCCAGGCCTTTTGCCAGTTGGCTTCGATTTCGGCGGCGGTATAGCGCGACATGGGATACGTCTTTCATCAATCAAATGGTCAGGTTTGCGTGATAGGCCCCGCAGGCGCGCGCGTCCAGTAGGCAGGGCGCGAATTGCGGGTCTTTGCAGGGGGCGGGTCACGGCCTATAACGGTTAAAATTTTCGCGGGGCAGCATTAACGATGAAAATTCTCTTTATTCACCAGAACTTTCCCGGCCAATGGAAGCATCTGGCCCCGGCCCTGGCCGCCCAGGGCCATGAATGCACCGCGTTAACGCTGAAAGTGGACAAAGAGACGGCGTGGCGCGGGGTGCGCGTGCTGCCCTACGCCCTGCCCAAACGCCCCGAACAGATCGTGCATCCGTGGCTGGTCGATCTGGACAGCAAGCTTATCCGCGGCGAGGCCTGTTGGCGCGCCGCCCGCGCGATGGCGCAGGCGGGCTATACCCCCGATCTGATTCTCGCACATCCCGGTTGGGGCGAATCGATGTTTCTGCGCGATCTGTGGCCCGGCGCGCGCATGGCGCTTTATTGTGAACTCTACCACGAGGCCGGGTATCCCCATCTGGATTTTGACCCCGAATTCAAATCGCGCGAACCCGAGGTGCAGCCGATGCGCATCCGTATGAAGAACCTCAACAACCATCTGCATTTCCCCTTCGCTGAGGCCGGCATCAGCCCGACACAGTTTCAGGCCGACACGTTTCCGGCCCCCCTGCGCGACAAGATCACCGTTAGCCATGATGGTATCGACACCGCGATGAGCGCGCCTGATGCGGGTGTTCGTCTGACGCTGAAGGGGCACCCGGAATACACCCGCGACAGCGAGGTGATCACCTTCGTGAACCGCAATCTAGAACCCTATCGCGGCTATCACGTATTCATGCGTGCCCTACCCAAGTTACTGAAAAAGCGACCGAATGCGCGGGTGATCATCATCGGCGGCGATGAGGTCAGCTATGGCGCGGCGCCGCCCAAGGGCAAGACGTGGAAGCAGATCTTTCGAGACGAGGTGGCGGATCAGATCAGCCCCGCTGATTGGAAGCGTGTGCATTTTCTGGGCCGTATCCCGCACGATCACTTCACCCGGATTTTGCAACTCAGCCGGGTACATGTCTATCTGACCTACCCTTTCGTACTCAGCTGGTCATTGATGGAAACCATGTCCTGCGGCGGGGCCATCGTGGCCAGCGACACCGCCCCTGTGCGCGAGGTGATCACCGACGGACAAACCGGGCAGCTGGTGGATTTCTTCGATCAAACCGCGCTGGTCGAGCGGATAGACGCGCTGTTGGATGATCCGGATACGCGCAAAAGGCTGGGCGCGAATGCGCGAAGCCTGATGCAGGACAGCTATGATTTGCAGCGCATCTGCCTGCCCCGGCAATTGGCATGGGTGGACGAGGTGATGGGCATGCCGCTGGTCGTCTGAAGGGGGACCGGGCAACCCAAAACTGGTCGTCGCGGACATACTTCAGGCGGCGTCAGGACGCGCCTCATTCCATCGATTGATCACATTGCGCCCGAAAGGCCGTCAGAATTTGCCGGACTGGATACGCAACTGGCGGGCACGGGACAGGATTGCATCCTCGACCGCGCGTTGGGTTCCGGCGGCGACCGGTCCACGCTGCGTGCTGAGCGATACGTTCAGTGACCGCGCATCCAGCGCCGGATCGCTGATCAGAATCGTGGCGCGATACGCAGGACCGCCGCCCGGAGGCGTGCCATATCCGGTCGAAATGACGCCCGTAAAGGGATCGGCGGACTGGATCGGCAAGAAGTTCAGCACATCCAGCGAGGCGTTCCACAAATGACGGTTCACCTTAACCCCGGCTTCTTGACCGCGAAACGCGTCAAAAATGCTGGTGCCGGAACCGACGCGCTCTGGGCCCTTGGCCTCGCGGCCACTTTTGACGACCCAAGCGTCTTTATCCAGCTTCGTCCGCTCTGGCCCGCAAGAAGCCAGAATACCAATCACGGTGATGGCGCAGATACCGCGCGCTGCGAAAGAAAAGGTCATGCTACCCACCGGTGTTTATTGCCCCTCCCTCCTAAACGTCACGGACGCGCTGAGCAAGCTGTTTAGCCCAATACGCGCGGACGCGCGCATTGATATGGGCCATCGTGCAATTGCATCCCCTGCCCTGCCTGCGTTACCACCGATGTGACGCAGCCTGACATCGGAGATCCGCCATGAGCCTTGAACAGATTCTGCACCGCATCCGCACCGCCGAAACCGCCGCAGGGCGCGCACCCGGATCCACCCAGTTGATTGCGGTATCCAAAGTGCAGCCCAATGCGCGCGTGGCCGAGGTGTTGGATCAGGGGCATCGTTGTTTCGGTGAAAATCGCGTTCAGGAGGCGGCGGGCAAATGGCCCGACTTTCGCACCACATATACCGGTGTGGATCTGCATCTGATTGGCCCGCTGCAAAGCAACAAAGTGCGTCAGGCCTTTGGGCTGTTTGACGCTATCCATTCTTTGGACCGCCCAAAACTGGCGCAGGCTATCGCGCGAATCGCCCAGGAAGAGGGGCATTGCCCCGATTTATTCATTCAAGTGAACACCGGCGAAGAAGAGCAAAAGGCCGGTGTGCTGCCTGCTGACGCGGATGCGTTTATTGCCCAATGCCGCGCGTTGGATCTGCGCATCCACGGATTGATGTGCATCCCTCCGACTGACGAAGAACCCAGCCTGCATTTCGCGCTGCTGGCCAAAATTGCCGCGCGAAACGATCTAACAGGTCTTTCGATGGGAATGAGCGGCGATTTCGAATCTGCGATTGCGCAGGGCGCGACGCATGTGCGCGTTGGCAGTGCCATTTTTGGCGAACGCACCACCGAGGCATAAACAAAAAGCCCGGTTCAGATATGAACCGGGCCTTTTCAGTTATTATGCGCAATTCAGGCCATTTACTGATGCGATTGACCTGCCATGGCAGACGCTGTTTCAGTCGTTGATGCGCATCGTTTCGATGTCGGCACCGCCGTCGATGGCGTCCTTGATCCAATTGGGTTTGCGTCCCCGACCCGTCCATGTTTGCGTTGCATCGTCGGGGTTGCTGTATTTCGGTGCGGACGGGGTACGAGTTGCACCGCTGTCGTCGTCGCTGGACGCATCGTGGCCGCCCACCAATTCTTTCAGGGAAAAGCCCAATTCCTTGGCCTTGTCTTTTACCGCGTTCAGAGCATCTTTTCGGGCGCGTTTTTCATGCGTCGCAATTGCGCGATCCACTTTTTTCTGGAGAAGCTTCAGTTCACGCAGGTTAAGCGATTTCAGGTCCGGTTGAGCCATGGTTTATCCTCATTAAGCCGTATTTTTCTATCGTGCCGCTTTTAGATAGACCCATCAAAGAGAGCAAAGTATTTCTTATCACCTCACAATTGTATGAGCGATTAAACGCAATTCTGATAGGGCCGACTGTTTATTGGACGTTTTGAGCTTTCAACATTGTTCCGGGAATGATGTCGCCCGCCAGACGGTGCAAATGATCCCGGCGCAATGCCACGCACCCTTCGGTAGGATATCCCGGCCTGCGCCATTGATGCATGAATATGCACGATCCGCGACCGGGCTGGGATTCGGGCCAGTTCCAGTCGGTGACCAGCACCAGATCATACAGCGGATCGGCGCGGCGCAGGGTTTCGTGACTGGCGGCGTAGGGCGCGCGCACCCATTGGTTATAGGCTGCATCCCGGCTGTCGTCCGACCACAGATCACCCGGCAGAATCGGCACCGCCCAGGGCGCAGGGCGCGCGATACGGTCAGGCCGGTACAACGTCATCACGATTCGATGTGTGCCAGCGGGCGTGGCCCCGTCGCCTTCGCGCTTGTCCGCAGAAATGCCACCCCGGCCAATGGTGCAGGGATAGCGCTGTCCGCGAAACCGCAGGCCGGTGGGGGTCAGAATCAGATCATCAGGGCTCATGGGGGCATCCTTGCGGAATTACGACACGCGAGGCAAGCGGGCTTATAGCGATGCCTCGGGCAGGAAGCCGGGGGGGATCTCGGCACGCCCATCCAGCATCAGGTTCGCCATGACCTGGGCCACCTTGGGCGCCATGCCAAATCCGATCTTGAACCCGCCATTCGCGATGAAATGATCCTTGGCCAGCGGGTGAACGCCCAGCATCGGCGCACGGCTGCGCGCACGCGGGCGCAAACCGGCCCACCGCGCGATCACCGGCGCGTCCTGTAGGGCGGGCACGGCGGCGCGGGCAGCGGCGATCACATCGTCCAGTTGCGCATCAGTGGCGCAGGGATCGGCATATTCGCGCTCGGACGTGCTGCCCACTGCAACGGTCCCATCGCCATGCGGCACAATATGCACGCCGCCTGCAAACACCTGAGGGTGGTCGCGCGCATCAAACGCCAGCAGCGCCGCCTGTCCCTTGATTCCCGCTCCGACCTGCCGGGGGTGGCCAGTGTTCAGCGCCTCCAGTCCCGCCGCACCCGTGGCCCACAAAATCTGGCCCTGATCCGGGCCATCCGCGATAATCTGAACGCCACGCGCCGCCAGCGCCGCCGCCAGTGCCGCGCAGGCCTGACGCGGATGCACCCGCGCGCTCAGCGTATCCAGCACGACCTGCCCGCTGGCGCTGATCGGGGCCAGCGGCAGCGCACCCGCCTGCGTCACACGCCACTCTGCGCGCCCTTGCCACAACGCCGCCGCGCCATCGGCGCGGCTGTGGGCCAGCGCAACAGCCGCGCCGTCCGCCAGCGGCTGCACCCGCCCCAACCGCGCATAGCCGGGATTTAGGCCCCCGGTCTCAGCCACCTCTGCCCAGAACCCTTCGGCCATCAACAGGCTGTCCAGTTGAAACGCCTTCTTATCGTTCCAGTTTTCCGGCACATGCGGCGCCAGCGCCCCTACGATCCCGCCCGAGGCCCCGGCCCCCGGCCCGCCCGGATCGATCACCCGCACCTTTGCACCGCGCAGCGCACAGGCCCACGCCACCGACAGGCCGAATATGCCCGCCCCCCTCACTGTCACGTCGGCCATTGCCATTGCTGCGCTCTCCTTGCATGGTCCGCCTGAATTCAGGGACTGCGGCCCCTAGCCCCCTCATAAAGGACGCTGCGATGTGTCACCAGCACGCGCAACTGGACTGGCGCCCGGGCGATGTGCCCGTCTCAACCCGGTTTGACGACCCGTATTTCAGTCTCGACGACGGGCTGGCCGAAACACGACATGTGTTTCTGGCGGGCAACGACCTGCCCGCGCGCTTTGCAGATGGGTTTCATATTGGCGAACTGGGCTTTGGCACCGGGTTGAACATGCTGGTGGTAGCCGAGGCATGGTCAGCGGCAGGCGCGCCCGGCGCGCTACATCTGACCTCGTTCGAGGCATTCCCGATGGCGCCCGACGACATGGCCCGCGCGCTGGCGGTCTTTCCGGCGCTGGCCCCGCGCGCCGCGCGCCTGCTGGACGGGATACGCGCCGGGGGTGTGATCGACCTGGGCGATGGTATTCGCCTGACTGTGATCGCAGGCGACGCGCGCGTGACCCTGCCCACATGGGACGGCCGCGCCGATGCGTGGTTTCTGGACGGGTTTTCGCCCGCGAAGAACCCCGAGCTTTGGGGCGCGGACCTGATGGCGCAGATCGCCCGTCATACCGCGTCCAACGGCACCGTCGCCACCTACACCGCCGCAGGATTTGTACGGCGGGGGCTGGCCGACGCAGGCTTTGACGTGACGCGCCTGCCGGGATATGGCCGCAAGCGGCACATGACACGCGCAAGGATGGTTTGATGACCGAACAGAACACCCGTCTGGGCATCTGGTTGATGGTGATAACGACGTTTGTCTTTGCTATCCAGGACGGGCTGTCCAGCCACCTGGCAGGCGAATACAACGTCTATATGGTGATCATGATCCGCTATTGGTTCTTTGCCAGCTTCGTAATCGTGGTGGCCAAACGCAAGGCGGGCGGCATACGCGCCGCTGCACGCACCACGCAACCCGTTGTCCAAGCGTTCCGCGCATTGCTTCTGGTTACCGAAATCTGCGTAATGGTTGCGGCCTTTACCATGTTGGGTCTGGTTGAAAGCCATGCAGTGTTTGCCAGTTACCCATTGCTGATCGCGGCCCTGTCAGGCCCGGTTCTGGGCGAGTATGTCGGCTGGCGGCGTTGGGCGGCAATCGGGGTGGGTTTCATCGGCGTCCTGATCATCCTGGAGCCCGGCATCGGCGTGTTCAAGCCTCAGGCGATAGTGCCCCTGATCGCGGCGTTGATGTTTGCGCTTTATGGGTTGCTGACGCGCTATGTCGCGCGCCGCGATACAGCCGCAACCAGCTTTTTCTGGACCGGAACGGTGGGATCGCTGGGCATGACCGCCGTCGGCATGTGGTTCTGGGAGCCGATGATTGGCAGAGATTGGGTGATCATGGGCTGCCTGTGCCTGACCGGCGCGTTGGGCCATTACACCCTGATCAAATGCTATGAGATTGCCGAGGCCAGCGCGGTTCAGCCCTTTGCCTATCTGCAACTGGCCTTCATCAGCGTTATCGGCGTGGTTATCTTCAACGAAACGATCCGCCCCAACGTGGCCATCGGGACGGTGATCGTGGTGGCGGCGGGTCTGTTCACCCTGTGGCGGCAACGCAAAGTGGCCGCGCCCCCTCGCTAATCCCGCCGCATCAAGCGTCGTGGATTTCGACCACCGGGCGCGTGCCACCCAGATCCTGAAACGCCAGCTGGCGACAGGAAAAGACGATGATCTGCTGATCCTGCGCCACGCGCGTCAGGGCGGTGAACATGCGGATGATCCGGTCGTCGTCCGAATAGACCAAGGCATCATCCAGCACGATGGGCATCTGCCGCCCCTGCCGCGCGAACAAGCGCGCAAAGGCCAGCCGGGTCAGGATGGCGATCTGTTCGCGGGTGCCGCCCGACAGATCGTCCAGCGTTTCCGAATCTGCGCCCCGCGTCAGCCCCGAAGGCAACAAGGTATCACTGTCAAAACTCAGCTGCGCGTCGCGGTGCAGGATCGACAGCAGCGGTATCAATTCTTGCTGAACAGGGCCAAAATAGGTGTCGCGCGCGGCGTCACGTTCGCTGTCCAGCGCCGTTTGCAGCCGGGTCAGCGCAGCCGCGCGGCGCGCCAGACGCGCCTCGCTCGCGCGCGCTTCGTCCAACTGGCCCTGCAATTCGTCGCGGCGTTCCTCGATGCCATGCCCCGCGAGGGTGCGGATTTCCGACGATAGCGCCGCCAGACGCTCGCCCTGCTGCGCGCGCTCCTTGCGGGCCGCTTCGACGGCATCATTGGCGCGTTTTACTTCGGCGGTGGCCGTATCCAGATCCGGCGCGGCGGCAGTTACCGCAGCCAACGCCGCCTCGGCTGTCCGCAGCCCTTCCTGCGCCTCGGCCTGTTGGCGCAAATGCTGCGCCCGCCGCGCGTCACGCGTCTCTTCGGGGCCAGCATCGGCCATGGCACGGGCATGCGCCTGTTGTGCTGTTTCGGCCGCCGCCTGCTGGCGCGCGGCAATTTCGCGGGCGTCGCCGTGATCGGCCTCGGCGCTGCGCAAGGCGGATTGCGCGCTGCTTGCGGCCTCTTCGGTGGTCCGCACCGCGCGCTCAAGATCGGCCAGATCGAAAAGCGTATCATCATGCGCTTCGGCGGCGGCCAATTCGGCATCGGCGCGCGCGCTGTGCAGCGTCTCGATCCCATCGGGGGCCAGAGTGTCCAGAATCGCCTGGGCCAGATCCGCGTCCGCCGCTGCCTTGGCGCGGGCGGCGGCCAGAGCGCGCGCCTCGGACACAGACGCGGCCCCCTGTTCGGCCAGAAGCGCCGATAGACTGTCGCGGGCCGCAGCCAAGCGGGCACTGCTATCGCCACCCACGACCTGTGCGCGCAACGTCATTTGGCCGATCCCCGGCAGATCCAGATGGACGTCCCCCTCCAACGTGATGGGCTGATCGCCGGGCACTGCGACGCCGTCACGCGTGATCCGTGTCACACCCTCATACGTGATGTTCAGCGTGCTCGCCTGCGCTGCAACACTGGCCGCGTTTTTGGACACCTCCCCATCGGCCTGTTCGACGCGGCGCAGCCAATCCGGCGTGGCGCCCGAAGCCTTCAAACGCGCGCGCGCAACATCGCGATTTCCCAATGCGGTCTCGGCCTTTGTAATCTGTTGACCCAACTGCGCGGCCTGATCGCGGGCCTTGCGCGCGGCGGTCTGCCGATGGGCCGCGTCCAACTGTTTGCGCGCATCCGCCACCGCCGCGATGGCGCTGGCATGATGGGCCTGCGCGGTTGCCAACGACCCCTTCAAACGCAGGGCTTCGGAGGTGGCGTCAGTGGCGAGTTCGGCCGTTGCAACCGTCCGCTGTTGCGCCGTGTCCAACGCGGCGATGGCGGCCAGAAACGTATCCAGATCCGACTGGGCGCTGGCGGCTTTCAATGCGGCCAGATCGCGGTCCTGACGTGCGGCACTAACCGCACCAACATGCGCGCGCGCCGTGTCCAGTGCAGCCTGCGCGGCGGTCAAGGCAGCGTCCCGGCGGGCCTTGGCCTCGGGGTTTTCCAACCGCTTTACTGCTGCCTCGGCCTGTTTGCGCGCACTCAGGGCAGCCTCCAGCGCCTCCACCTGAGCGTTGACCTCTGTCAACTCGGCCTCCAGCGCGTCACATGTGTCAAAGGCCGCCTTCCACGCCCCCGCCTTGCGCCCCGTTCGGGTGGTAATGTCGCCAAGCGCCTCGCCCACGCGGCGCATCACACGGTCCATGCGTCGTCCGCCTGTCATGGCGTCGATTTCGCCCGCAACCGAAGACAACAGATCGCGTCGCGTCTCCAGCCCTTGGGCCTTATCGCGGGCGCTGTCGGGTTCCAGCCCGACCAACCCCTGACGCACCCACAGCAGGCCTGCAGGACCGTCCCCGGCCCCGCCCAACAGATCAGCGATCCATCGCTCGGCCTCGTCGTCCTGCGCGATGGTGGTTCCGTCATCCAAGCGCGAGACTTTGGCCGATTTACGCGCCAAAAACCGTTTTTCTACGCGGAACAAACCCGCCTCGGTCTGGACATCCGCCGCCACCTCGACCGCGCCACCGGCGTAGGGTTGCAGTGATTTCAGTGGCTTGGCGGATGAGCTGTATTTTTCAAAGAACAGCGCGTGAATGGCATCAAAAAAAGTGGATTTACCAAACTCATTCGCCTCGGACACAACGGTGATGCCATCCCCGATCCCGGTGATCGACGCGCGTTTTCCGGTGAATTTGCGCACGTTTCCAAGGTGCAGTGCCAGAAGCTTCATTTACGCCTCCAACGCATAGGAAAACAAATACGACAGCGCGTCCTGCGCCGTTTCGCGCGCATCGGGCGACAAAGAGTCGTCGGCGGCCTCGCGGGCCAGCGCCTCGGCGGCGGCACGCAGCGCGCCCTGACGGTCGATCGCATCCAGATCGTTAGTGTCGTGCACCAGCCCCAGGTGATCCAGATCCGCCCGGTGCCATAAAAAATCAGGCGTTGCGGCCACGATGGCCTGCTCCAGCGCGACCCGCTGCAAGGGCGCGGCGCGGCCTGTCACAACCAGATCCAGCAGCGTCGTCGCGCGCGCGATCAACGGCGGCAGAGCGGCTGCATGGGCGGCTGCGGCATCCGTATCGCCCATCAATTCCAGCGTGATCCGCCGCCAGTCCAACGTGCCGGTCGGCAGCGACGTGACCTCGGCCAAGGCGCGCGGTCCTTTAATGTCGACCAGCAGGGCGGCGGGCGTGCGGTCATGCTTAAATCCATCAGCTTCCGGCGCGCCGGAATACCATGTGTCGGGGGTGATCTGAAGCTGGCCATGCCAGTCCCCCAGACCCAGATACGCAAGCCCAGACCGGCGCGCACGATCCGGCGGGATCACCGAAGACCCGCCTTCTTCGCTACTGTCAAAGTCGGTGACCGAGCCATGTGCCAGCCCGATGCGCAGTGACCCGCCCGTCTCGGCCCCGTCATACCAGTCCGTCAGGTCGCGGCCCGGATGCCTCTCGCTGGGCGGTGCTGGCAAAAGCATGGCTGCATCGGTCAAGACGTAGGGTCGAGGCGCCAATTGCAAGGCTACATTCGGCGGAGCATCCTCGGCCGCCTGCCGCCAAAGCTGTGTCGCATTTGAATGATCGTGGTTGCCAGGCATCACGACCCACGTCACATGTTCGGCAGCGCGCATCATGTTCAACGCCTGCCGAATTACCGTCGGCGCTGGCGTGGTCTGATCGAAGGTGTCGCCCGCCAGCAAAACGTGGCTGACCCCATGTTCGCGCGCCAAAGTGGCCAGACGCGGCAGAACATCAGCGCGGGCTTGCCGTAGACGTGCACGCACATCCTCAGGAAAACGCCCAAAAGGTTTTCCAAGATGCAAATCGGAAGTGTGGATGAATTTCAGCACGGGTGGGCGGCGCGGCTCCTGTTGGGGCATATCCGTGGCATACGAAGACGCGTAAATGTCTGGCTCTGCGGATTAATACGTCAGTCAATGCTGACGCACCTGCGCCGCGTGTTCAAGGGGTGTCATCGCTTAGGTGCAACATATGTGCCAAGGCCCCCAAAACCGTCGCCCGAAGATTTTGGGCCCCAAGTAATCCCCATACCAGTCGCACCTATTTAACCCTTACAACAAACCGGCGTTAGACATCCAAGACACATACCGTCCGCGCCTCATCGGTCGACCCAAATAGCGCGGGCAACCTTGTACCCCGGTCCGTGAAAACGTCGCGCGAATTTAAATCGTCAAGCGTTTCGCGGCATGACGATAATTCATCGGCCTCAACGTGGATTTCGATCACTGGCGTATCAAATTGGCCGGTTTCGTCCCCTGCAATCGCAAGGCCGCCCAGCGGCAAACAGAGAGCGGAAAGAATAGCAAAGCGTTTCATGGCGTCCTCCTGTCTTGTGAGTAGACAACGTAAGGATTGCCAAAAAGTTCACTCGTGACAGAAAAAACCTAAAAAACTTCGTACTTTGCGAAAGATGTAAGGTGGGCTTCAGCCCACCCCGGCAGATCAATTTGCTGTGTCGGGCCAGTCTTAAAGCGAAGCCTTGGACACTGGGCCGGGCGTGTTACGCGACCTGCCCAGTGTCCAAAGAAAATGCGCAGCCCTTACTGATCCAAGAACGAACGCAGTTTGCGCGACCGGCTAGGATGTTTCAGTTTGCGCAGGGCCTTTGCCTCGATCTGACGGATGCGTTCGCGGGTGACCGAAAACTGCTGACCGACCTCTTCAAGCGTGTGGTCGGTGTTCATCCCGATACCAAAGCGCATGCGCAAAACGCGCTCCTCACGCGGCGTCAGCGACGACAAGACGCGCGTGGTGGTTTCCTTCAGGTTGTCCTGAATGGCGGAATCCAGCGGCAGAACCGCGTTCTTGTCTTCGATGAAATCGCCCAGTTGGCTGTCTTCTTCGTCGCCAATCGGGGTCTCCAGCGAAATCGGTTCTTTGGCGATCTTCATCACCTTGCGAACCTTCTCCAGCGGCATTTGCAGCTTTTCGGCCAATTCTTCGGGCGTCGGTTCACGGCCAATTTCGTGCAGCATTTGACGGCCCGTGCGCACCAGCTTGTTGATCGTTTCGATCATGTGTACCGGAATACGGATGGTGCGCGCCTGATCCGCGATCGAGCGCGTGATCGCCTGACGAATCCACCATGTCGCATAGGTGCTGAATTTATAGCCGCGACGATATTCAAATTTATCGACGGCCTTCATCAGGCCGATGTTACCTTCTTGGATGAGATCAAGAAATTGCAGGCCGCGATTGGTGTATTTTTTGGCGATCGAGATTACCAAGCGCAGGTTCGCCTCGACCATTTCCTTCTTGGCAAGGCGCGCCTCGGATTCGCCCTTCTGGACCTGATTCACAATGCGGCGGAATTCCGGGATATCCAGGCCGACATACTGGCCGACCTGCGCCATGTCGGCGCGCAATTCGTTCACCTTATCAACCGAGCGTTCCATCAACATTTGCCAGCCGCGCCCAGGCTTTTTAGCCATGTCGTCCAGCCAGTTAGGATCCAACTCGCGACCGCGATATTCGTCGATGAATTCGCGCCGGTTGATCCGGGCCTGATCGGCCAGTTTCACCATAGATGAATCGATCATCATGATCCGCTGGTTGATACCGTACAGCTGGTCGATCAACGCATCGATCCGGTTGTTGTGCAGGTGCAGCGAGTTCACCAGTTCGACGATTTCCGAGCGCAATTGCTGATAAACCGCTTCCTGATTTTTGGAAAACGTGCCGTCTTCGTTCAAAGTCGCCGAAATACGGCTGTCCTGCATCTCGGCCAGTTTCAGATAGTCGTCCGCGATCTGGTCCAGCGTTTCCAGAACCGACGGTTTCAATGCCGCTTCCATCGCGGCCAGGCTCATATTGACCTGATCATCCTCGTCATCGTCGTCATCATCGTCGGACGAAATGGGGTTGCCGTCTGCATCCAACTCGGACGTGCCATCGGTTTTTGGCGCGCCCGGCGCTGTCGGCACGTTCGCGGCCTCGCCGACCAACACGCCCTCGTCGCCCATCTGGTCGCCAAAGGTGGTTTCCAGATCGATCACGTCACGCAGAAGAATATCCTCGCCCAACAATTCGTCGCGCCAGATCGTGATCGCCTGAAAGGTCAGTGGGCTTTCACACAGGCCCGCGATCATGGTGTTGCGCCCGGCCTCGATCCGCTTGGCGATGGCAATTTCGCCCTCACGCGACAGCAGTTCGACACTGCCCATCTCGCGCAGGTACATGCGCACCGGATCATCGGTACGATCCAGCTTTTCAGCATTACCCGAGCCCAGAACGATTTCGCCGCGCTTGCCGGTTTCGGCCAAAGCCGTGCTGCGCTGTTCTTCTTCCTCGATCTCATCGTTTTCGATGATGTTGATGCCCATCTCGGACAGCATCGACATCACGTCTTCGATCTGTTCCGAGCTGACCTGATCGGGCGGCAGCACCTTGTTCAGCTCATCATATGTGATGAAGCCCTTCTCGCGCGCCTCGCCGATCATTTTCTTGATGGCGGCCTGACTCATGTCCAAAGACATCTCGGCGTCGGCATCCTCGGGCTTTTGGTCGTCGGTGTCCTTGGCGGCCATGTACTTCTCCTGAGTGGCGGGCGGGGTGATTCGCCTAAAGCGAATCATTCGAGCTTTCAGATGATTCGCAACCCGTTTACGCTGTTTTGTTTACCTAAACCTCACCAAAACACATTAACGGCGCGGTTTGGCGAAGGTAATTTTATCAAGCAATGCATCAAACTGTTCTCGTTCACCGCGATTGATTCGCGCTCCGTTGTCGGCCAGATCGTATTCGGCCCGGTCTTCGTGCTCGCTGCGCACGGCGCGATTGCGCGCCTCGGCGGCCTGTCCCAATCGCCATGTCATCGCTTCATTCGGGGCCTCGTCCGGGGCTCCGGTCAGATCCTCGGCCGCGTCCACAATTTCCGCCTGCAATCCGCGTTCGGCGGTGATCTTGGCCAATTCCTCGGTCACGGTCATCTGGGCAAGCGCGAGATCGCCGGGACGACGCACCGGGGGTGTTATGGCCACATGGGGCAATCGCATCAATCTTTCAAGGGCTTCTACGCCCAGGTGGCGCTCTAATATGGTGCGCAACGGGTTCGAGAGGGCCGGTTCATCGCCAAGCGTCACTTCAAGGTCACAGTCGGGCGCGTGGGTTAGGATCAGGTCGCGCAATTCACCGTGCAGCGGATCGCGACATTCCAACCGCTCCAGCGCGGCCTCGAACTCGACGCAGACGGACGGAGTGCAGATCAGCGCCGCCAGGATCACGGCCTCGCGCAGGTGGACCTGCCCCTGCGGATCGGTGCGAACAAAATCCGAGGATTTGGTCACGGCGCGCGCGGTTTCGTCCGGTTTGATCCAGCGTCCGTTTGCGTCCTTGGTCGATTTGCGCCCTTGCGGGGACGGCTTGCGGCGTGGCGTGAACAATTGCCAGCGCAATTCTTTGATCGCCTGCCCGTAATGGCCGCGAATGGAGGGGTCAGTGATGCGCGCAATCGCCGTGCGCAGGGATTTATCCAGCGCCGCCTTGCGCTCGGGGCTGTCGAAATCTCGGCCTTCGGTTTCGCGCTGCCACAGCAGGCTGACCATGGGCTGTGCCTGTTCCAATAAGGCGCGCACCGCATCCGCGCCCTCGCTGCGCAGGATGTCGTCGGGGTCTTTCCCCTCGGGCATCAACGCAAAACGCAGGGATTTCCCGGCCTCCAGCAACGGTAACGCCAGATCGACCACCCGATGGGCGGCGGCCAGCCCGGCGCGGTCACCGTCCAGCGCCATCACCGGTTCATCCGAGACGCGCCACAACAATTGCAACTGTGCCTCGGTCACGGCGGTGCCCAATGGCGCGACGGCCGCGTCGAACCCGGCCTGCGCCAACGCGATCACATCCATATAGCCCTCGGCCACGATCAACGGCTTGCCCTGCCCCGACGCCTGCCGCGCGGGGGCGTAGTTATAAAGCGTGCGTGATTTATCGAACAGCTCGGTCTCGGGCGAGTTCAGGTATTTGGCGTTGTCATTCGGGTCCATCGCCCGCCCGCCAAAGGCGATACAGCGCCCGCGCGCGTCATGGATCGGAAACATGATGCGATCGCGAAACACATCATAGGGTTTGCCGCCCTTGGAGCTGTCGCGCGCCAGCCCGCAATCCATAATCAGATCAGGCGCGACCCCTTTGCCGATCAGATGATCCCACAGTCCCTGCCAACCGCCGGGCGCAAAACCGATGCTGAACCGGTCCTGCGTGGCCTCGTCCAAACCCCTGCGGGCAAGATAGTCCCGCGCCGCAGTGCCCGCGCCAGTTTTCAGCATCAGGCGGAAATGCTGCACCGCCTGTTCCATCACTTCGATCAGTTGGGTGCGTTTGTCGGCCTTGACCTGCGCCTGCGGATCGCGCTCGGGCATGGGCATGCCCGCCTCACCGGCCAGAATACTGACGGCCTCCATGAAATCGACATTCTCGGTCTCGCGGACGAAATTGATCGCATCACCCTTGGCGTGACAGCCAAAGCAGTAATAAAACCCCTGTTGATCATCGACATGAAAACTGGCGGTTTTCTCGTGATGAAACGGGCAAGGTGCCCACATGTCGCCCTTGCCTGGGTTCGACTTGCGATTGTCCCACATCACCTTGCGCCCGACCACTTGGGTCAGCGAGACGCGTGTGCGCAGTTCATCAAGGAAACCGGGAGGAAGTGACATCGCGCTAATATGGGCCGAGTCGCGCAGGGTTCCAAGGTCGTTTGATCACCCCCGCGTGAAATCAGGACTCGTGCGCCAGGCAGGCATCCTCGAACGCCTTTGGCGCTGCGTCGGTCAACTGATCTGCGGGCAGGGTATAAACCCAATCCACCAGCGCGGGCACGGCCTCGCGGTATTTGGCTGCGACACCTCCCGCGTCCGAGCCAAGGAACGCCACCGTGTCGGTCATATCCTTGCCATCCGCGCGTTGCGCCACGGCATCCCGGACGATCCCGGCTGTGGCAGCGCAGTTTTCAGTCTTGCCCGCAAAGGCCGGGGCGGAACAGGACAGCAATACGGCGATCAGGGCAAAACGGGTCATCACGGGTACCTTTCAGGCAGGGAATCAATCGGCGTCACCCTGCCCCAAGCGCGCGCGCGCCGCAACGGCCTGCGCCGCGATGCGCAGCTCATGGGCGAGGGTTTGCGCAAAGGCACGAAACACCATGATCTGCCATGCATTCGCCCCGACCTTGGTGATCGATGCCGCCATATGCGCCAATTCGCTGCGCGCGGTATGGCCCTGTTTAAAAACACCCGCGCGCAGATCCAGCGGCGTCAGCCGGGCCAGCACATCCTGCGCACCAGCCCCCTCCAGCCGCACGACGGTCCATGCGTCGCTTTGATCCGTCAGGGCGGCATGCTGTGCCAAAGCGTCGTCAGGCGCTGGCCCCATCAACACCGCCATACGCAGACCGAACCAGATCGCACGCGCCCCTGCCTTGCCGGTACTACGGTTTGGCGGGGGAAATCCCATCCCATGTGCGGCTTGCAATGCCTCGGAACAGGCAGCGTGCTGCCCTTTGTAAGGTGCAATTGATGTGATGTGCCCGACACTGACCTCGCTGATGCGCACATCCCCGCGCGCTATGGGAAACAGGCCCGCGCCGGGCGTTTTCTCGGCCAATCTAGTCACGCATGCGCCCTCCTTCGGGATCGAATTGCACCGGGTTCTGAACCTCGCACAGCGTATCCAGGCCGCGCAGATGATCCACCATGCGCACCACCTCGCCGTGGCGCGACGCGCCGTCGCGCAGGAACGCCAGCGCCAATGTGGTGCCCAGCGTTGGGGAATAGCAGGCCGAGCTGACATAGCCCTGATCGTTCACCGATACCGCAGCGTCGCCCTGTCCAAACAGATGCGCGCCTGCTGTGATCTGCTTGACCGCGCCAACCGGGCGCAGCCCCACCAGTTGCGCGCGCCCGGCTTCGACCAGACCGGGACGGGCCGCGGCCGCCTTGCCGATACAATCCTTTTTCGAGCTAACCATGCTCCCCATACCGATGTCGCCCGCCGTCACGCGGCCATCAATCTCGGCATGGGTGATAAAGCCCTTTTCGATGCGCAGCACGTTTAGCGCCTCCATCCCGTAGGCGCCCCCGCCCAGCGCCTCGGCCCGCGCAACCAGATCACGAAACAGCGCATCGCCATAGCGCGCCGGAACGGCCAACTCATACCCCTGTTCGCCTGAAAACGAGATCCGAAACAGACGCGCTTCCACGCCTTCAACCCGCACCGCGCCGCAGCCCATAAAGGGAAATTCGCCAAGCGGCGCATCCAGAAGATCGTCCAGAACAGCGCGCGCCTTTGGCCCTGCAATGGCAAACTGCGCCCATTGCTCCGTGACCGAGACCATGCGGACGTCCAGATCCGGGCGCAGGCCCTGATGTACGAACTCCAGATGGCGCATCACCTGCCCTGCCGCCGCCGTGGTGGTGGTAACGACATAGTGCTGCGGCCCCAGCCGCGCACACGTACCGTCATCCATGACGTGCCCATCCTCGCGCAGCATCAACCCATAGCGCACGCGCCCCTCCTTCAGGGTGCTCAGCGTGTTGGTATAGACGAAATCCAGAATCGCCGCAGCGTCCGGTCCCTGTATGTCGATCTTGCCCAATGTGCTGACGTCCGCAATACCGACCGCCTCGCGCACCATCGCAACCTCGCGATCGCAGGACTGCCTCCAGGTCCGCTCACCGGAAATGGGGAAATAGCTGGGCCGATACCACAGCCCGGCCTCAATCATCGGCGCGCCGCGCTGAATGCTGGCAGCGTGAGACGTGGTAAACCGCTGCGGAGCAAATCCTTTGCCCTGCGCGCCCGCCCCCAGCGCGGCAATCGCCACGGGGGAATAGGGCGGACGAAAGGTGGTCGTTCCCGTCTCGGGAATCCCGCGCCCGGTGGCATCTGCCAGCACGGCCAGCGCGCCAACGTTCGAATTCTTGCCCTGATCGGTCGCCATACCCTGCGTGGTGTAACGCTTCATATGCTCGACCGATTGGAAATTTTCGGCGGCGGCCTGCGTCACATCCTTGACCGTCACGTCATTCTGGAAATCCAGCCACGCCCGCCCGGTCCCGGGCACGGTCCAGAGCGGCGCAATGTCATACTCCCCGTCCTCGGCCATTGGCACCGTGGGCGGCGAGGGTTTCATCCCCAGATCGCTGAGCGCCGCGTCGGCCGCGGCCACTCCGCCCTCCAAACAGGCCTTGGTCGAAAAATCGCCCCGGCACGCCCCGGCATAGGTCATCCCCGGCACAGCGCCCTCGGCGGGCACAAACCCGGCAATGTCATAATCCCAAACCGGACGACCATTCATATGACAGCTCAGATGCACCGTAGGGTTCCAACCACCCGACATCGCCAGACAATCGGTTTGCATCCGGTCGACCCCGCTGACACGCGCAATCGAGATAGACTCCAGCCCCTTGCGCCCCGCCGCATCACAGACCTGCGCGCCGGGATAAAACGGCACGTCCAGATCGGTGGTCGCATGATGTCGCGAATCGATCAGCGCACTGACATGTACACCCGCCGCCACCAGATCAGCAGCGGTGCGGTGCGCATCATCCGTATTGCCAAACACCGCCACGCGGCGCCCCGGTGCCACACCCCAACGGTTCACATAGGCCCGCACGGCCCCCGCCATCATAATGCCGGGCCGGTCGTTGTTGGCGAATGCCACAGGCCGCTCCAACGCGCCCGCTGCCAGAATGCTGCGTCGGGCCGCGATGCGCCAGAAACAGGCGACCGGCGCGCCCGGACGCATGGCGACGTCATGCGACAATCGCTCCAACGCGCCGAATGTGCCTTGGTCGTAGGCCCCCGTGACGGTGGTGCGGGTCATGATCCGCACATTGTCCATCGCTGTCAGTTCAGCAGTCACAGCCGCCGCCCAGTCGGCCCCGGCCTGCCCGTCCACTTCCTGCGTTTCGGCGTTCAACCGCCCGCCCGTTCGCGTATCCTCATCCACCAAAATCACATCCGCGCCCGCCCGCGCCGCCGCCCAGGCGGCCATCAGCCCGGCAGGCCCGGCCCCGATCACCAGCAGATCACAATGCGCATAGGCACGCTCGTAATGTTCCGTCACCGCCTCACCCGACAGCGCGCCCAATCCGGCGGCACGGCGGATTATCGGCTCATAAACCCGCTCCCAAAATGCCTTTGGCCACATGAAGGTCTTGTAATAAAATCCGGGTCCCAGAAACGGTGCCGCCAGATCGTTCACCGCCAACAGATCAAGGCCCAAAGACGGCCAGCGGTTCTGACTGCGCGCGATCAATCCTTCGTGCAACTCCAGCGTTGTGGCGCGCACATTCGGCTCCTGCGCGGGCCCAAGCCCGGTGGTGACCAGCGCATTCGGTTCCTCGCTGCCAGCGGTCAGGATGCCACGTGGGCGGTGGTACTTGAACGACCGCCCAATCAGACGCACACCATTGGCCAGCAATGCCGAGGCCAGTGTATCGCCCTGAAACCCCTCATAGCGACGCCCGTCAAAGCGAAACCGCACCGGGCGCGACCGGTCAATCTGTCCCTTGCCGCTCAGTCTCATGCGCGCGCTCCATCCGAGGCCAAGTGCGCCCCCAAGACAGCATGTGTGCGCGTGTCACGCGTGACCACCAGCCACGCGGCGCACCCACTCTCGTGATACCACAGGTCACGCGTCTCGCCCTCGGGATTGTCGCGAAGGTGAATATAGCTGTCCCACGCGTCCGGATCGGCCCCCGCATCCGGGCGCTCCAACAGTACCGCGTCTCCAAGATAGGTAAACTCGCGCCTATCCCGTTCACCGCACACCGGACAGATAATCCTCATCGCCGCCCCACTTTCATCGTTCCAGAAATACTCAAACCCAACACATCCACACGCGCTAATGCAAATTATGCTGCGCCCCGGTGCCTTCCTCGTCCATCAATCCCCGCCCGCTGCGGAAACGATCCAGCCGAAACCGTGCAGCAGGGCCATGATGCGTATCCGTCGCCACCAGATGCGCCATGGAATACCCCGAACCGGGCACAGCTTTGAACCCGCCGTAACACCAGCCGCCGTCGACATAGAGACCGCCGACATCGGTCTTGTCGATGATCGGGCTACCATCGGGGGTCATGTCCATGATGCCGCCCCAACTGCGCAGGACCTTGGCCTTGCCGATCATCGGCATCAAGGTCATGCCCGCCTCCATCACATGCTCGGCAGCGGGCAGATTGCCGCGCGCGGCGTAGGACGCATACATGTCCAGGTCACCACCAAACACCAGCCCGCCCTTGTCCGACTGACTGATATAGAAATGCCCCATACCAAAACTGACAACGTGGTTAACGCAAGGCTTCAGGCCCTCGGTGACAAAGGCCTGCAACACATGGCTCTCGATCGGGAGGCGCAGACCGGCCATCGCGGCCACTTGGCTGGAACGCCCGGCCACCACGATCGCGACCTTGCCCGCGCGGATCGCGCCGCGCGTGGTCTGTACCCCGCGCACCGTGCCATTCTCGATATCAATGCCGGTGACCTCGCAATTCTGGATCAGATCGACACCCCGTTCACTGGCCCCTCGGGCAAATCCCCAGGCCACCGCATCATGGCGCGCGGTACCAGCGCGCCGTTGCAGCAACCCGCCATAGATCGGAAACCGCGCCGTGTCGAAATCAAGGTAGGGCAGTTCCCGGCGCAGATCCTCGCGGCTCAGCAATTCGGCGTCGTCGCCTTGGTTGACCATCGCATTGCCGCGTCGCACGGCAGCGTCACGTTGACCGTCAGAATGAAACAGCACGATCTGGCCGCGCTGCGAGTGCATGACATTGTAGTTCAGGTCCTGTTCCATCCCCTCCCACAGTTTCAATGAATGACTGTAGAACTCGGAATTGCCCGGCAGAAAGTAATTGGCGCGCACGATGGTGGTGTTGCGCCCGATATTGCCGCCGCCCAGATAACCCTTTTCCAGCACGGCCACATTGGTGATGCCATGGTTTTTCGCCAGATAATATGCAGTGGCCAACCCATGCCCGCCCCCGCCGATGACGATCACATCATAGCTGTCCTTGGGCGCGGCGTCGCGCCAGTGGCCGGTCCAGCCCTTGTTGCCGGTCAGACCTTCTTTCAGAACACGCAACCCGGAAAAGCGCATCAACCTTACCCCCGTTTTCTCCTGCATGATCCAAACAGCTTCCGGAGCAAAGTGCAATTGCCACACTCCCCCCTGTCATCCAATTTCGCGCGCAGCGGCCAGACGCGCCTCGGGCGGAACCACGCGGATCGGCGCGGCAGGGCTGCCATCTGCGCGGCGCAGCGGGTTGCGGCGGGTGTTGCCGGGGACCAGCCCGCGCAAGATCCGCCAGCCGACCTGCAAAATGGCGCGGGGCACGCCGCTGTCTTGCGCAGGAGCGCCCGCCCCGGGACGCGCGCCCAACGTCGAATAATGGCATGTCACCGGGCCCAGCAGTGGCACGATATCAGGCAATTCGGATTGGCGCAGCACGATGCCGGAGAAAGGCATGCCAAGGCTGGGCAGGGTGTTGATCATCGGCGTACCGCAGCAGCGGGCATGCCACCGAAACGCCCCCCGAGGTGTCAGGCGCAGGATCTCAAGATGATCCGCACCGGCAATTCGGGTGATATGCGCCGGGGCGGTCTGCCAGACATGTGTACCACCCGCAGGCGTCAGGATGTCCGCGCCGCCCTTGTGCAGGCGTGCGGCGGTCTGGCAATCGGTACAATAGCAGACCACATACGTCCCCGCACCCGGCCCCGGCACGGCGACATCCAGCTGCGTTGCACCACAGCGGCAGGCATGGGTAAACATGCCCGCCGCGCGGCGCATGGTTAAAGGCCCAGCGCGCGATAGCTGGCCGCGACCTTGCCGATCGACACCAGAAACGCCGCCGTGCGCAGATCGTGGACGTCGTCGCGCCCGTGCCAAACCTCGCGCATCGACTGGTAGGCCGCGCGCATCGTGTCATCCAGACCAGAGCGCACCAGTTCCAGTTCGCCCGCGCCGCGCAGGTATTTCTGCTTGAACCCCGGTGTCAGGGTCCAGCCCAGATCCTTGTCCGCGCTCAGTTGCTCCAACTCGTCCACGATCAGCTGGTGACGGGATTCCTCCTGTCGCCGGCCCATCCGGCCAAAGCGAATGTGGCTAAGGTTCTTGACCCACTCAAAGTAGGACACCGTCACGCCGCCCGCGTTGGCATACATGTCGGGGATGATCACACAGCCCTTGTCGCGCAGGATCTCGTCCGCACCCGCCGTGACCGGCCCGTTCGCGGCCTCGATGATCAGCGGCGCCTTGATGTTGGCAGCGTTCGAGATGTTGATGACCGCCTCCATTGCGGCGGGGATCAGGATGTCACATTCCAATTCCAGCGCCTTGGCACCGTCCTTGATGTATCGGCCCGATGGATATCCATCGACGCCCCCATGACCTACGATCCAGTTACGCACCGCCTCGACGTCCAGCCCGCTGTCGTCGATCAAAGCGCCGTCGTGTTCGACGATCGCGGTAATCTTACAGCCGTCCTCTTCACTCAGGAATTTGGCCGCGTGATAACCCACGTTGCCCAGCCCCTGAACGATCACGCGCTTGCCATCCAGCTTTCCTGACAGGTTGGCTATCTTGATATCTTCGGGATGGCGAAAGAATTCCCGCAAGGCGTATTGCACGCCGCGCCCTGTCGCCTCGGTCCGGCCCTGAATACCGCCAGCGTTAACCGGTTTACCGGTCACACAGGCGCGACTGTTGATGTCGGTCGTGTGCATGCGTTTGTATTGATCCGCAATCCAGGCCATCTCACGCTCGCCGGTGCCCATGTCGGGGGCCGGGACGTTCTGACTGGGATTGATCAGGTCGCGCTTGATCAACTCATAGGCAAAGCGACGGGTGATCCGCTCAAGCTCGTGCTCGTCCCATTCGCGCGGATCAATCCGCAAACCGCCCTTCGAGCCGCCGAACGGCGCCTCGACCAACGCGCATTTGTAGGTCATCAGCGCCGCCAGCGCCTCGACCTCGTCCTGGTTGACGCCCATCGCGTAGCGAATACCGCCCTTGACCGGCTCCATATGTTCCGAATGAACGCTGCGGTACCCGGTGAACGTCTGGATCTGACCGCGCAGGCGCACGCCAAAGCGCACGGTATAGGTCGCGTTGCAGACGCGGATTTTCTCTTCCAGGCCCGGCTCAAGATCCATCAGGGCAACCGCCCGATTGAACATCAAATCGACACTCTCGCGGAAGCTGGGCTCTTTTACGGTAACCATTGAATTTCTCCCCTACACAAACGCCTGATCGCGTCAGGCCTGTCTGTGTTTATGTTGCATATCGCAAACTCATGGTTAATGCCTGCAATTTTTTTGTCCACCCCACCGAAGCTTCAGCGCCCCCTCCCAGTTGTTTCCAACTCGGCGCCGGACTGTTTCCCGGACATTGTCCCGCAAAGCGAAACAGTCCCCCTTTATGTGCAAAACTGTCATGAAAATAAGGGGTTTTCGCCCCAATTACGTTAGATTTTGCCCTATTTCCGCCACACTGAAGGGCGACCACTAACGTTAGATAATTCCGAGTCGACACAGCCGTTCCATTGGCATCGCGAGGTAGAGAAAGTGATACATACCAACTCCAAACCCATCCCGGGCCACGCCGAACGTCCGCCATCCCGGCGCACCCTGCGCCGCCGCTGGCTAAGCACATTCTATCGCGAAGAAGACGGCGCGGTCGTTGCGCTGACCCTGTTCGTGCTGTTGTTGATGCTTGTCGCGGGCGGTATTGCCACCGACTTTATGCGCCACGAGATGGAGCGCGCAAAACTTCAAAACACGCTGGACACCGCCACTCTGGCCGCTGCCGGCGCGCCCTTCGGGTCCACCCCGAAGGATATCGTCGAAGACTATTTCGCCAAGGCCAAGATGTCGTCGTACCTGAACGAGATCAAGGACACCGACGTGATTGCCACGACGAATTCGACCTCGATCACCGCAAGCGCGGACAAAACCATCGACACCTACTTGATGAAGCTCAGCGGCGTTAAACAGCTAAGCATGCACGCCGTTTCCACGGCTGAACGCCGCGTGCCCCATCTGGAAGTGGCGATGGTGCTGGATGTCTCCGGCTCGATGGGCAGCAACAGCAAGCTGACCAATCTCAAAACGGCGGCCAAGCAATTCGTCACCACCATTCTCAGCGGCTCAAAACCGGGCGAAGCCGTGCTTTCCGTCGTGCCGTTCAGCTGGGATGTGACGCCGGGAACCGATATCTTCGACGCATTGAACGTGGACACGCGTCAGAACTACTCGACTTGCCTCGAGTTTGACGCCGACGACTACACAAGCGCGGCCATCGACCCAAGTGTCCAGCAAACGCAGATGATCTACACCTCCATGTACGACAACGGCTTTGGTACGTCCAAACTGAATAGCACCTATCGCACCTGCTACACGGAAGAATACAATGAAATCCTAGCTTACCAGATCAGCGAGACCCGCCTGCACGCCAAGATCAATTCCCTCCAGGCCAACGGCAACACGTCAGGTCACATGGGAATGAAATGGGGCGCGGCATTGCTGGATCCCAAGTTCTCCACCGTCAAGACCGCCCTGACCGCCACACAGGTCGACCCAGATGAGGTTGTTGCCGAAGGCGACACCGCCGAGATGGTTGTCAGTAGCTTGGTGGGTGACGTTCCGGCCGCCTACACCGAGCCCGAGACGCTGAAGATCATCGTGATGATGGGCGACGGCCAGAACACCTATTCCAACCAGTTTCCGGCAGACAGTGAGTATCGCGGGCCCAATTCCTACCTCTACAACGTGACGTGGGAAGAACAGCAGTTTCAGTACGCCTACAAGAAGAACAACGTCAGCAAGACCAGCCACAGCGAAAGCAAGTGCAGCAAAAGCAGCTGGGAATGCGTCTACGAATCCACCATGGAATCCGCCTATTACCTCTATGATCCGCGCGATGACGAGTATCTGAACCTGCGCGAGGACCGTACGATCTCGAAGTGGGAGTTCAACAACCTTGCCAGCACTCTGGACGGGTATATTTCGACCGAACGCCTAAGCTGGGAAATGGCGTGGGGCATGATGAGCCCGGATTTCCTGGACAAGGAATTCAACTACAACACCGCCGAGGTTCAATTCGAAAACACCGGCGATGTCAGCGGCTATCAGAAAGACCTGCGCATGCGCTCGATCTGCACCGCGATCAAGAACAAGGGCGTCCTTGTCTACACGATCGGCTTTGAAGTTGGCGTCAACAGCACCGCCGAGCAAGAACTCAAGAAATGCGCATCGTCCGATGCTCACTATTACCGGGCGCAGGGCATCAACATCACGGATGCATTCAGCTCGATTGCGTCGAACGTGGTCAACCTGAGGCTGACACAATGATTAAGTATATCAAACAAGGTCTGCGTCGTTTCAACCGTGAAGAAGACGGGCTGGTATCGGCAGAATTCATGCTCGTCTTCCCATTGTTCATGGCCTTGATGGTGATGTCGCTGGAACTGAGCATGATCACCCTGCGCCACTCGATGCTGGAACGGGGTCTGGACATGGCGGTGCGCGACATCCGCCTGGGCACCGGGACAGACCCCAGCCATGACGCGATCAAGGAACGCATTTGCGAAGAGGCCTATGTCATCTCGGATTGCACCGAAAATCTCCGGTTACAAATGATCCCGACGGACATGCGCAATCTGACGACGCTGGGCGATGAACTGGAATGCACCGACAAGGCCGAAGAGGGCGTGCAGGTGCTGGACTTTACCCCCGGGCAGCAAAATCAGCTGATGTTCCTGCGGGCCTGCGCCAAATACGACCCGATCTTCCCGACCTGGCAACTGGCGCGCGCCTTGTCGAAAGACACGTCCGGTCAGGTCAAAATTGTGGCCATGTCGGCCTTTGTTCAGGAGCCTTTGTAAAATGACCTTCCTGCGTCCCATTAAATCCTGGCTTCACAGCTTTCGCAACGACGAGGGTGGTTCGATCACGGTCGAGGCCGCGATCACCCTGCCCCTGCTGTTCTGGGCCATTGCCGCCAGCTATGAATTTTTCGAAGTTCACCGCTATAACAGCTCTCGTGACAAGGCGACTTATACGATCGCGGACATCATTTCTCGCGAATTGCAGTCTGTCACGCCAACGTACATGGACAGTGCCAAAACCGTGTTTGACACGATTTCCAACGACGAGGGCCAGAATTCGGTCCGCGTGACGATCGTCAAATACGACTTGGAAGAAAACGAGTATTCCGTCAAATGGAGCCAAGTGCGCGGCACATCCGACCTTGTGCCGATGGTCACCGACGACGTACGCACAGCCTATGACACATTGCCCAACATGGCGGACGGCGAAGAGTTGATCATCGTCGACAGCAGTTCGCACTATCCACCGCTGTTCAACGTCGGGATGAACGACGATATCAACGTCACGACCCGCGTTGTCACCAGCCCGCGCTTCGCGCCGCAAATCAATTGGGAAAACAGCTGACGCACAGGTCTTGATCTGCGCAAACACGCCACATGATTACGCCCCGGATCCGACGATCCGGGGCGTATTTTATTCAGCACGGCATCACACTCAAACACGCGACAGCCGGTGCGCACTCCCAAAGTCGCCAAACCTACTTTTCACGTTCGGCAATCATCGCCGAGATCATTTCCGCCATCGCCTTGGCCTGAGGCGCAGATGCGACACCGCCTACCCCCAGGCGCCGCCCGGTGCGCCACCACATCCCCGGCTCCCATCTCAGCGGCCCCCTGCCCGACAAGCGCAGCACAAACCCGTTCGAGGGCTTATAGGCAAACACGCCGCGATCCACCGACACGATCTCGTCCACCCGCGCCAGAACCTCGCCGTTGGACCAGCGCAGCTCATCCAGCGTCAATTCCAGATGCAACAACGTGGCGCGCCGCAACCGCTCGGCCAGCCACAGCCCGACACCGCCCGAGGCCAGCAAAAACACTTGCACCCCAAGGCTACTGGACGGTTGCGCCAACGCGATAAAAATCAGAAACCCGCCCAGTACCAGCAGTGTTGCAATCGCGAAATACCGGCGTGGCGTGGACGCGCGCACGACCATCAAAAACGTGTCTTTCATAGACCATCCCCCTGCCGGGCGACATAGCGCCCCCCGCCCCCCGATGCGAGGCCAAAGCGCGCCCGCACCTGACGGGCCCCTCCCCGTCGCCTTTTTCTTGGGTCAAATATCCAAATCCCGCAGCCAAGACGCGCGATGTCGTCACGTTCCGCGCGTCGGGCGCACCTCATATCCACGCTCTTCAGGCTCGTCATCGACCAATTCCGTCGGGAACCCCGGTGCGGTCACGCTTAGGCCCGTCGCCTCTTCCAGCCGCTGGATGATCTGATCGGACTGCGCACGCACGCCATAGCGTTTCTGCCCGTCGGTCATGATCTCGATCACCAGCGGCGACAGTTCTAACGGGATACCGCGCGTATCGGCCAGCTTTTGAAACAGGCCGATGTCCTTTTGCACCAGATCCATGGTGAAATTCACATCCCGATTGCCAGACAGGATCAGCTGACTTTCGGTTTCATGCACAAAGGACGTGCCGGATGATATCTTGATCGCCTCATAGGTGGTGGCCATGTCCAGCCCCTCGGCCTTCATCACGGTCAGCGCCTCGCACAGGGTCAGCAGGTTGGCGGTGGCCAGATAGTTGGTCATCACCTTCAGCACGCTGGCACTGCCCAGATCGCCGGTATGCAGCACCCGGCGCCCCAGGATCGTCAGCAGCGGCAGGATCCGGTCGAACGTCGGGCGGTCACAGCCCGCATAGATGCTGATGTTGCCCGTATCGGCCCGGTGGCATCCGCCCGACACCGGGCAATCCACCGCCGCAGCACCGCGCACGATCACGGCCTCGCCCAGACGGCGCACTTCTTCGGCGTCAGTGGTGGTCATCTCCATCCAGATCTTGCCGGGCCCGACCTCGGGCAGCATCAGGTCGACCACTGCGGCGCTGGCCGCGACGCTGGGCAGGCAGGTGATCACCGCATCGCAGGTCCGCATCATCGTTGCAGGATCGCCGCCCGCCGCAGCGCCGCGCGCGACGAACTTATCGACCAGCGCGGCGTCCAGATCATGCACCTGTAGATCCACACCGTTGCGCAGCAGGCTACCCGCCAGCTTGCCGCCCACATTTCCCAACCCGATGAATCCAACCTTCATGACGCCCCCCCCCTGAGTGTAGCTTTCAAAACTTTGGCCGGGCCAATCGGCTGCGACTTGTTCGTATGCGACATGTCCGCGCGCATTCGGCTCTTTCATCGCGTGGGTATCGCCCACACGGACGTTTCTCAACAGTCCCACGCCGCATCCACGTCCGACTTGCCCCGCGCCCGCAAAGAATGGCATGACAGGGGGAACACCGGACCAGCCCTTGATCGGAGCCGCCAAATGCGCGCGCGCCTTGCCCCTGCAATCGCCCTGTGGACCGCTCTGACGGCCTGTACGGCGTTTCCCCAATTGGAATCGACCATCTCGGACGATCTGAAAGACGCGCCCTACCCTGACTTGGTGTCTCTGGACACGCTGAACACAAGCATGGCGCAATCGCGCGTAACGGACGATACGCTGGCCGGGGTCGAGGCCCGCGCGGCCCGGCTGCGCGCCCGCGCGGCAAGGCTAAGCGGCACGGTCATCGACGACCCAACCCGACAACGGATGTCGGCGGGCGTTCAGTAAGGCACAACCGTTTCACATCCCATGGCAGGCGAAACACCAAACGCCCACGCGGTCAGGGGCGCGCCACACCAAAACCCGCGTTGCACGCCCTGCGCTTTGCCTGTAAATCGCGAAAAACGCTTTATAATGGAGACCACACCATGACAGATCCCCTGCGCCTTGGCATCGCCGGATTGGGCACCGTTGGCGTCGGTGTGGTGCGCATCGTCCGTCAGAAGGCCGCGCTGCTGGCCGAGCGCGCGGGCCGGCCGGTGGTGATTACCGCCGTTTCAGCCCGTTCAAAGGACAAGGACCGGGGCGTCAGCCTGTCAGATTACGCGTGGGAGGACGATCCCGTCACATTGGCCCAACGCGCCGATGTCGATGTGTTCGTTGAAGTAATGGGCGGCCATGATGGCCCTGCCAAAGACGCGACCGAAGCCGCGATTGCCGCCGGCAAGGATGTGGTCACCGCCAACAAGGCGCTGTTGGCCCATCACGGTCATGCACTGGCCCTGTCGGCCGAGGCCGCGGGCCGTGTGATCAAGTTCGAGGCCGCAGTGGCAGGCGGCATCCCGGTGATCAAGGCCCTCAGCGAAGGCTTGGCAGGCAACGATATCACCCGCGTCATGGGCGTGATGAACGGCACCTGCAACTATATCCTGACCCGGATGCAATCCTCGGGCCTGCCCTACGGCGACGTATTCGAGGAGGCCAATCAACTGGGCTATCTTGAGGCCGATCCAAATCTGGACGTGGGCGGCATCGACGCGGGGCATAAACTGTCCCTGCTGGCGGCCATTGCCTTTGGCACACAGGTGGATTTCGATGCGGTGGAACTGGAAGGCATCCAGAACATCACGATCGAGGACATCCACCACGCTGCCGATATGGGATACCGGATCAAACTGTTGGGCGTGTGCCAGATGACGGGTCGCGGCCTGGAACAGCGCATGTCGCCCTGTCTGGTCCCCGAAACCAGCCCGCTGGGCCAATTGCAGGGCGGCACCAACATGGTCGTGCTGGAAGGCGATCAGGTGGAACAGATCGTGCTGCGTGGTCCCGGTGCGGGCATGGGCCCCACGGCCAGCGCCGTGATGGGCGACGTGATGGACATCGCGCGCGGCTTTCGCATGCCGGTGTTTGGCAAACCCGCAACCACGTTGACTCAGGCAGCCCCCGCCCGTGCTGTCACGCCTGCGCCCTACTATCTGCGCCTGTCGCTTGAGGACAAACCCGGCGCGTTGGCCAAAGTCGCTACCGTGCTGGGCGAGGCCGGGATTTCCATCGACCGGATGCGCCAGTATGACCACGATGCTGCCACCTCTGCGCCCGTACTGATCGTCACGCACAAGACCACGCGCGCCGATCTGGACACCGCCCTGAAGGCGATCCCGCGTCTGGGCGTCGTCTCGGGTCAGCCCGTCGCCCTGCGTATCGAACAGGTGTAAGACACCCACCCCGGCACGCGCGCGCCCTTGTGCGTACGCGCCCCTGCCGATACAGGTTGAAGCGCCCGTTTTCTGACTGCGCATCCTCATTTCACGGCCCCCGCCCCCGGCGCGGTCCACTGCCCGACCAAAGGAATTTGCCATGACTTCATCTGACGCTTTCAACGACCGCATGCTGTCCCTGGGTCTGGCCCGTGTCTCCGAGGCCGCGGCGCTGGCCTGCGCCGACCTGATCGGGCGCGGCGATGAAAAGGCTGCCGACCAGGCCGCCGTCAACGCGATGCGCGAACAGCTAAACATGCTGGCCATCAAGGGCGTTGTCGTCATCGGCGAGGGCGAGCGTGACGAGGCCCCAATGTTGTTCATCGGCGAAGAAGTCGGCAATGGCGACGGACCCGGCGTGGATATCGCGCTGGACCCGCTGGAGGGCACCACCCTGACCGCCAAGGCCATGCCCAATGCGCTGACCGTGATCTCCATGGCGCCGCGCGGCAGTCTGCTGCACGCGCCGGACGTCTATATGGACAAGTTGGCCGTGGGACCCGGTTATGCAAAGGACGTTGTCAATCTGGGCATGTCGCCCCGCGAACGGGTCGAAGCACTGGCCAAGGCCAAGGGCTGCAAGCCGTCGGAAATCACGGTCTGCATTCTCGAACGCCCCCGCCATCAAGAAATGATCACCGACGTGCGCGCCACCGGCGCTGCCGTGTACCTGATCCCGGACGGAGACGTGGCGGGTGTGATCCATTGCGCCGACGCGGCGACAACGGGCATCGACATGTATATGGGGTCAGGTGGAGCACCCGAAGGCGTGCTGGCCGCTTCGGCGCTGAAATGCATGGGCGGGCAGATCTGGGGCCGGTTGCTGTTTCGCAATAACGACGAAAAGGGCCGCGCCGCCAAGGCCGGAATCACCGATCTGGACCGGATCTATGCCCGCGACGACATGGTAACCGGCGACGTGATCTTTGCCGCTACCGGCGTCACAGACGGCTCGCTGGTGCATGGCATCCGCCGCCGCCCCGGCCATGTCGAAACGCAAACGATTTTGATGCGCTCGAAAACAGGATCGGTGCGGCGGATGAGCTATCGCGCACCCGTGGCGTAAGCGCTGGTCGCGCCGGTGGATCGCCTCCGGCGGAGGTGTTTTCAGAAAGATGAAAGGGGCGTTCAGTGGCTGAGTTTCTGGGCGTCTCCAACTCACTGACCGGACGGCGCTGGATCGGTCCCGGCGCTCTGATGGAGCGCGCGGTCGAGGCGATGGTACAGGCCACGCCCCTGCCCCGTGCCGTGTGTCAGGTTCTGGCACGCCGTGGGGTGGAACCATCCGGGGCCGAGGCCTTTTTGGAACCGCAGTTGCGCGATCTGCTGCCCGACCCCCGCAGCCTGAAGGATATGGAGCCCGCCGCCGCGCGGTTTCTGGCCGCTGTGGCAGGGCGCGAACGGATCGCAATCTTTGCCGATTATGACGTGGACGGCGGGACCAGTGCCGCGTTGCTGATTGATTGGCTGCGCCAAATGGGGCGGCAGGCCACGCTGTATGTGCCCGACCGCATCGACGAAGGCTATGGACCGAACGACGAAGCCATGGCGATGCTGGCCGCCGGGCATGACCTGATCGTCTGCGTCGATTGTGGCACACTGAGCCACGGCCCAGTCGCCGCCGCAAAGGGCGCGGATGTGGTCATTCTGGATCACCACCTGGGCGGCGAAACCCTGCCCGACGCGCTGGCCGTGGTGAACCCCAACCGACAGGACGAATCAGGCGATCTGGCCCATCTGTGCGCCGCTGGCGTGGTGTTCCTGATGCTGGTCGAGGCCGGGCGACAACTGCGCGAGGCGGGCCAGAAAGGGCCGGATCTGATGGCGATGCTGGATCTGGTGGCGTTGGGCACGGTGGCGGACGTGGCGCCCCTGATCGGCGTCAACCGGGCCTTTGTGCGCCAAGGCCTGCGCATTATGGCACGACGCGCGCGTCCCGGTCTGGTGGCATTGGCCGATGTGGCCCGGATGGACAGTGCGCCCAGCGCCTATCACCTTGGTTTTCTAATGGGGCCGCGCGTCAACGCTGGTGGGCGTATCGGTAAGGCCGATCTGGGGGCTCGCCTGCTGAGTTGCGATGATGCACACGCCGCGCAGGCGATGGCCGAACGGCTGGATCAGTTGAACGGCGAGCGCCGGGAGATCGAGGCGGGCGTTCAGGCCGCCGCGATGGCGCAGGCCGAGGCCCGCGGGCTGGACGCGCCGTTGGTCTGGGCCGCCAGCGAGGGCTGGCACCCCGGCGTTGTCGGCATTGTTGCCAGCCGCCTGAAAGAGGCCGCGAATCGCCCCGCCATCGTGATCGGGTTTGACGGCGAAATCGGCAAAGGCTCGGGGCGGTCGATCTCTGGTGTGGATCTGGGCGCGGCGATCCAGCGGCTGGCCTCTGAGGGACTGCTTATCAAAGGCGGCGGGCACAAGATGGCGGCAGGCCTGACCGTGGCCCGGGACCAATTGGAGGCCGCCATGACGCGCCTGTCCGAGTTGTTGGCGCGTCAGGGGGCCGGCACAGGTGGCGCAGCGGATCTGACGCTGGACGGGCTGTTGATGCCCGAAGCGGCCACGCCCGAGTTGATCACCCGGATCGAGGCCGCTGGCCCTTATGGGGCAGGCGCCCCCGCTCCGCGCTATGCATTCGCCGATATGCAGATCCGATTCGCCAAGCGCGTAGGCGAACGGCACCTGAAGGTGCGCTTTGCCCAAACCGGAGGCACGGTGATGGATGCAATCTGTTTTGGCGCATTCGACAGCCCGTTGGGACCCGCACTGGAGGCCCACGGCGGCGCGCTGCTTCATCTGGCAGGACGGTTGGAATTGAACACGTGGCAAGGCCGCACCACAGCGCAATTACGTCTGGAGGATGCGGCACCGGCACGTTCTTGACCCCCGCAGCCACACGACTTCGGTTTTTCATACAAACTTCCGAATTAGATGCATTTACCCCCTTGCGCAGGCCGCCATATTTGCCTAGGAACCGGCTCACGCCAAGGCTTGGCCCGTTCGTCTATCGGTTAGGACGTCAGGTTTTCAACCTGAAAAGAGGGGTTCGACTCCCCTACGGGCTGCCACTTATTGCGAATAATCGCTTTAAATGCAGAACATTAAGAGATTAAGAATTTTCTCCACCATCATTTGTACCAACACGTTGCCCGTTGCGAATTAGTCACATAGTGTCTGCTACGATCTACTGGAGATTTTCACTATAACAAACCGTGGAATTCAAGAGAATCGGCCGCTCGTTTAGCTTGTTTGGTGATGGCCATTTCGCCTTTTGGATCAACTGCAAGAAGTACGCCTAGAATGCCAAGGACCTTTGAGCGCTCGGCGATGTATAGGTGTGGAGACTTGATCACACGATTGAGGTATCCTCTTTTTGAGTTCCGCCAGCTCCGCAGTAAGTTTGGCTTGGAGTTTATGACAATCCCGGTGACTTCCATTCTATCCCCGGTACTCATAAATTTCGTTTTCCCGGCATTTAGCGCAAAGCCGTACTTTTTGACTAACTGACCCACGTCATCAAGGGTTTCTTTTTCAATCCAACTGTTAGATGAAATCGTTAAATCGTCGGCGTACCTCGTGTAATTCAAGTTTTTCTGTGCAGCGTACTCCGAAAGAGCAATGTCGAAGCCTCTTAATGCAATGTTACCGATCATTGGGCTTGTCGGTGCGCCGGTTGGAGTTACGCCGTCAAGAGTGACTAGACCAGTGAGGACAGTAGCGCCTTCTTGGGGGTAACCAAGTGATACGAAGCACTCTTTTACTTTTTCTGAGTCAATGCTTGGGAAAAACCTTTTTATATCAACGTTCAGAATGTGCTTCTGTCCGATGTGGCATTTAGCGTTCGAGATGAAGCTTCGACCTCGCCTAAATCCGTGGACGCAATCATGAAGGGGCGCAGCGTGGAGAATATTGTCGCATATCCACCACTGGATGACTTTAAGATAAGTCTTAGGCGCAGTTATTTCACGTGGTTTTCTATTTGGCTTCTTAAGTGGAAAGGTATCATAGTGATAAGATGGATTGTGCATAATCTGCCGCAACAGCTTTGGAGACACACCGAGGTATGCTGAGAGGTGCGATAGGTCAGATATGTAGGGAAGTCCGTTTTGTTCAACAAACGGCTTTGCATGCATAAGATCTTCCGGAAAGAATGCATTTGCATAGGCCAGATAGTCAGTTGCACGAGGTTCGATGTAGTAGGAGCGAGGCGGCATGGTTTAGCCAATACTAGATTGCTTGAAAGTGTGGTTCATCGGAGCCGGTCTTGCTTTGGGTAAAATTTACCCAAGGCGAGAGCGGCTCCGATGAACCACACCACCTTATTCGCATGACCTGCACGGCAGGAGCGCTGGTGCAGCGTCCTATCCAAGCCACCTCGCTTGCTTATGATACTTCCTTCTTTGCTCTTTCATCAAGAACATTCTGATGTTGTCGATGTCGCGCTCCTTCATTAATTTCTGGGTCGCAAGCATTCCAGCGGCATTAAGTAAGTAAGTTCCTCTGCGAACTGGCACTAGGTTATTATCATCTTTCATTTTTTTATGGATAGCCTGTAAAATTCTGGAGCTTCTACTCTCGACTTCATCCGGCCATATTTTAATAATAGTTTTTTCAATGTCTTGCACACGGGCAGGCTGAATGATTCGTAATGCCAAAAGATACTTATCGGCTAGGCTATAATGTTTATCTGCCATACAGCATGTCCACCCTTGTTGCTTGGGCTATATCTTCCAAATGGGTCATGCAAACATCTAATACTCTCTCGAGGTCGTCGTAATCCAAGTACTCTACGCTTGCATGAAACATCCTTGCCATTTCGACTGGCCCTAAATTGACATAGTTGGTTTCACCCTCATACTGCTTTTCTATTATCATGAGCATTTTCTCACACGTTTTCGGCGTAGATACCCAGTCTCCTGCTTCACAGAATGAGCCAACACTTGAAGGTAAAACTATTAATGCATCACAATGGTTCAGTATATGGTGACGTTCAAACGTTACGGCATTACTCTTTTTTCCGTAATGTTTTTGACCATTAGTGCGTAACTCCACGTCTTCCCCAAGATAAACATGATGTCCTTGTTCAGTCATTTCCTTGTGCAACGCGTATCGTAGTCGCTTTGCATTCGATGAATTGTTCTCGGCGGCTTTATCATCTTTAGATATGTCAATAAACGGTCCCGCAAGAAACACTCGGTAACGTTCTCTTAGTCGAGTTGCCGTGTCTTGGTGTGCAGCAGCGCTTGCATCTTTAAGTTTGGAATAATTTACGTTTGTCACTTGTAGCCTCTTTTTCGAATGCCGCCTGCGGTTAAACTCGACTGAAGAGTGGCCAATGTTGATGTAATATGCAAAAATTTTTCACTTTCTTAGAGAACCCATATTTGCTCTTGTAATCTCAGTCGGGATTTTCCGGCAGCTGAGCAGCCCGAACGGCGAATGATCAAGGTACGGTCTTCGTGCGCGATGCTAGGGCATCAAGCATTGTCTAGGTCGGTTAGAAATACAGCTAAACGCCATTCACATCCCCATTCTCACCTTGCAATCGATTGCAAGCGCACAAAAAGTACGCTGGCTTTGCCACCACAATCCTACGTGTCCGCTTCGGACGCAACCAAAAGGTATCCACCGATACCATTACATCCCCCGCAACCTCGCCACCGCTGATACCCATCGTTCTTGAGGCACATACACCGGATGCCTTGGCCCGCGCCGCATTAAGATTCCAGCGCTAGTCAACTGGCGCGTGGCGCCTTTGAAAAGTGACCCTTGCGGGCTGGCAAGGCTTCCGCGGTTCCGCAACGTCTCCAAGACACTTTTGGAAAGCGCTATATCCTGAAGCGCTTGCGTGACTTCCAAGCACAGGTCTATGGGTGTCGGCCCATCAGGAAGAGGGTGCGTAGATCGTTCAAGCGCGGCCATCGCTTGCATTAGCTCCCTTGTGGCCGACTGCCTTAGATGACCGAGCATAGCATGAACGTTAACAAGGCTGTTCGTTGTCCTGCCGCCGATCCCATGGTCCTTTAAGGTTTTTCCTATACGGTAGTCATTCAACCGCACCTCGAACCTGACACTCAGATTTGTCTTGGCATAAACCGCTAACGTACATCCTGAAGAAAGTTCGGCTTTGACGATGAAGCTGTTTTGCGTCGATCTTACCTCCTCCCCCCTGACCAACGCTCTGTTCTTAACCGTAGTTTCGCCCAATGCTCTTAGAGGCAACTCGGTGGCTTCCACATAACGGATTGGACTGTCGTGTTGAAACTCCCACACAAACTCCACGTGCTGGATGGAGTAGTATGGTAGATGCAAAACGCGAACACCGTAATCTCCGGCGATCCGGCATAGTTCCGTGCCGAGCATCGACGATACAGTATTGATGTAGTCAACAAGGTGGTCTTCGGCGGCTTTCGATTGCGCGTATCGATATAGTGCTGGGGTTCCGAATAGAACGTTTGTGTCATCGGTCAAGCAGTGCTCTGTATCATCGTGCATATTCCGTAAAGCTATGGCAGACGCAAACTCCCTTATCCGATAGGTCCGGTTTTTCACGCTACGACGAGGGAAATGCTGAGCATTAAGAAAACGGAGTAGGTTTAATTTGGCGTTCAAGCCGACACGCAAATGCTCTTGTCTATACTGTTCACGGAGTCGGACCGGTCCAAAAGCATGGATCAGTTGCCCTCCAAATACGGGAATTGTTGGGAATATAACATTGCCGGGCGGACCGCGGTTAACCTCTGCCGAAACAGTGGTAGCTCGTGTACCTAATTTCGGCTGGTTAAAGACGGGTATCGCCTCACCATTGCATGTAACTGCGCTTACTTCAGATAGTGAGCCAAGAGCATTCTGGACTTCAGCACCGCGTCCCAAAAATGCCCAATCGCCTATTACCATGTCAATGCGGTCAATCAGGGCAGAAGGCATATTCTCACGCCAATTAATTATACTGGGTACTAAGTTAGATCGGCGCGCCATGCTGTTTTCCTCTTTCGTTATAGGGTAATACAAGGCTGAATTATTCGGGTGGAAAATTAAATCTATTCGTATGCCGTGGGCATATCCCAATATTTCCTATCTCGACCCAATATCCTTCAAAGAACTGCATCGTATTATTTTTTAACTCTCTCCCAAACACGATGAACGGTGGTTGAGTGCCATCTGCCGCCATGGGCGGTTGGGATTTTCATTGCGTTGAGACGGTCAGCAGTGGAGCGAAAGGAAAGGCCATCGACGTGGATTAGACGCCGCAACGTTTCCTCTAGCCCCAAAGCAAAGCTGAGTGCTTCTTCCCGGTTCTTCTTTGCAAGCCGTTTGCCATTACTTCCAAGTTCAATCCCGCGCGTCTTGGCTGACGCCAAAGCTGCCTTGGTTCGCTCACTAATCCGGCGACCTTCTTCTTCTGCCATCGCTGCATAAACGTGCAGCATGAACCTGTCGGCGTTCGGCATATCGACTGCAACGAACCTTACGCCGCTTTCAAGAAGATTGGCGATAACGGCCACGTTGCGGGCAAGTCGATCCAGTTTCGCGATGAGCAACGTAGCGCCAGTTTCTCGGCAAGCCGCGAGTGCTCTCTCAAGCTCCAAACGGTTTCTTTTCTTTCCACTTTCAACTTCCGTGAACGTTTGATCCATTTCTCCGCCAGATAAAGTAACAAATTGCCGTGCAGCTCTTCGTTGTGCTTCTATGCCTAAACCGTTCTCCCCTTGGCGTGTAGTTGAAACACGATAGTATGCAATAAATTGGGATGAAGTCATTTCAGGTTCCTTCACAAGTAATCGTTGGTTTGCTTGTGAACAGATCTGTTCACCAGATACATCCATTGGAAGGCTATCCATCATTTTTACAGGTTTTTTTCCGCTTTTGTGACGTGCATAGTTAAATTCCGAAAATTCGAGCATTTGCGCTGGAAAATTCTGCGTATATATCTGATAATGCATGACTTTTTTAGCTCCCACTCAAGTTATGCGCCAAACCCATCGGTGGGCTAAGTGCCTGAACCACGAGCTTCGAAACATTTTCGTTATTTTTCAAAGATATAACCCGTAAAACGTTATGTCGTTTTTGCATTAAGGGCTGGAGGGGCGAACGACACAGCACGAAAGTTTCACCCTAGCAATCCGTTATGTCCGTTCCCATTTACAGTCCAGAATTTTGACCTCTTGAGAATACAGGGGGGTCGCACCACCAGTTCTCCCGAAAGTTTTTCAAGTTGGCTTTTTATTACTCTGGATTGGAAAATGTGCTTTCCGACCTCGCCGCATAGCTTTGGGTCGAGGACCAGCGTCATTCCGGCGCTTAACTGCTCTCTCTAAGAAATCTGAAATATCTTTTTCAGTCCAGCGAGCCATACCGCCGATTTTAATTTGTTTGGGAAATTCACCAACTTCCATCCAACGGTAGATCGTAGACGTAGCGCAGTTAAGACGTTGGCGGATGTCGTTAATGGTCAGCAAGGTTGATGACATGGATTGGTTCCTCCTTTTTGCGTCATCCCTTTCTATCACTCTCCACCTATTCTGAATAGATTTCGCCACCTTAGTTGTTGAAGTGGTTGTATTTTCTTACAATCAATACAGGAAGGATTTGGAAAACTGATCCATGGCACTGATTTATCTCGGATAAGATGTCGAGGCTATGTTTTCGATTTGATTGCAAGGATCCATTATTTCCATCATTTGGGTGCCCACTGATTCACCGAAACAATTAGTTTCCTTTTTTGCAACATCGTTAATTTACAGAATCAGCATACTCAGACCATCGAATCATTAGAGAACGACGCCTCTCAAATAGATCTGACCTCCGATATGCGCGCTCAACTTCACCCAAAGCATGACCGAGCGCCGCTTCCGCCACCTCACGTGAAATTTCGGCTTCATCGCTGCACCAGTCACGAAACGTCGAGCGAAAGCCATGAGTGGTCAGGCCATCGCACCCCATGCGCTTGTAAAGTGCACGAAATGCGTTGACCGAAAGTGGCTTTACTCCTCCGCTTTTGTAGACATGGCTTGGAAAAACGAGATGTCTATCCAGCCCCCTGACCTGCCCAAGAATGTGTAGAGCCTCACCTGACAGGGGTACGCGATGGGGTTTTCGCATCTTCGTTCTCGTGCTCGGCACGGTCCACACCCCCTCACTGATTTCATCCCACCTAGCCTCACGAACTTCGCCAGATCTGCACGCTGTCAATATAATGAATTTCAGCGCATACGCTGATACACCTTCTCGGGCCGAGAGCTGCTTGTAGAAGGCTGGCATTTCATTCCAAGGCAGTGCGGCGTGATGCGTGGGATTACGACGTTGGGGCTTGAGCGCGCGTTTTACGCCCTTACAAGGGTTTTCATGCGTATAGTGCCCTTCTGCTTTGGCCCAATCGAATATGGCCTCCATGCGTTGCTTCACCCGCCGCGCAGTTTCATGCTTCTTCACCCAAATCACCTCCAAAACCATCCGGATGTCCGTCACCCCGATTTCTTCCAGCGGCTGGTCGCCTATTCTGGGAAAAGCATGAATTTTGAGTGCGGATAGCCAAAGCTTAGCGTGCTTTTCGCTGCTAAATGATTTGGCAATTATCGCGTGGTACTCAATTGACGCCTCTTGAAATGTCAGCGATCTAGAGTTGCGATATGCAAGGGGATCACCACCCTCTCTCGCAATCTTCCTAAGTTCTCGTGCCTTTTCGCGCGCCTCGGCAAGAGTGACCAAACCTGTAGAGCCAATGCCCAAGTCTCTGCGCTTCCCACGGACAACCGTTCGCAGTATCCACGACTTAGAACCTGTCCGCTTCACAGAGAGATATAGCCCCTCGCCGTCTCCGTAAAAGCCGGGTTCTTTCACGGTATCCACACGACGCTTTGATAGTTTGTACATTCCAACCCTCCCAACATTTGTACCAACACTCGGCGTTGGAACTGCGTAGGTCAGTCGGTAGTCACCGAGAAGGGTTCGGTCAATTCTCGGAACGAAATCAGGAAGTTATTGTATTTATTGCGCGGAACTAGGAAAGCGGAATGATAGACCTACGGGCTGCCACTTGGTGCTAAAATTTTTTTTTATTACATCGATTTAAAATCGCTACCCCACATAACACCCCACATAGAAAAAATGCTTGGAATCGCAAAGGATTGCGCCCAACTTTTCTTCTTCATTTTGCCCGCGCGTAAATTTTGCTGTCCCGCCCGGTCCTGATCTGGGCGCGGTAAGGTTCTTACTCCCCCCCCCCCCTTGGGAGGGAAGGTCGTGAGCCTATGCGTCTGGGCCGTGTCTTGCCCCTTCGTTCGCACTGGACACAGCCAAAAACAGGGGTAGGGATTCGGGCCGATACCGTTAGACGGCTTGTCTATCTCAATGCGTCAATGCAGCAACCACATCCCGCGCCAGCTTCAGCAACGAATCTAAGTGGCATCGATTGTGTTGGGCCTGATAGGTGCGCTCTCCATGCGCCCACGCCCCACTCCCCTCATGCATCGAGTGAAATCTCTGAATCGTGCGGTGCGCATCTGGCGAGTTGGTTTCAAAAAGATGGAGGTAAGGTTTTCTTAACCTTTACGCGAAGTCTCTTAGCTTCAAGCGCGCAAGTTTATAGTTGAATCTGAGCAACTTGGCCGTTGCCGTCTTTGGTCCTGCTAATAGTGAAAGTCCAGTTAGAGCCAACGCTCAATTTTCTAGAACTGCCAATTAAACAAACACTGTCTGGCGGATCGTGTTACCCAGTCACCAAGTGCGCGATACTGCGCATTTTTTCATCACAGATTGGTTTGAAAAATGCAGATTCCTGAATGGACGAAACCTGCTCTCATGGGTGTGGGAGTAGGTGCTATTGCCATCTCTATTATCGGGTTTAGTTGGGGGGGCTGGGTTACAGGCGGAGCTGCGGCAGAAATGTCTAGCGACAATTCTGCGGCGGCGGTCGTCATGGCCCTGACACCTTATTGTATCCAAAGCTCACAGAATGACCCTGATGCGATTGCGATTTTAGCAGAACTTAACGGCGCGACGTCTTATCAGCGGCACAGCGTTGTTGAGGATGCTGGGTGGGCTACTCCTCTCAACGCCGAGACGCCCAGCAGGGCGCTTGCAGATGCCTGTGAAGCCGCTCTGAGTAACACATAAACCTACGAATGCTGGAAAACGAAGCGGGATTGTCCTTCGGTGCAATCCCGCCTTCTTTCAAAATGATCGTCGGGCCATCAACCGCCATCATGCGACATCTCATGCGAGAAAGTTGGTGAGACCGGTTGGATCTGCTTGCCCAGAAAATCTGAAAGCAGCATGTCCGTCTGGTGCCCACGAAATGTCCACGTCAAGGAGATTTTTTCATGGCTAAACTGAAAAATTCAACCGCTTTCACAGGGTTAAAACCCCAAAAAGAAACGCAGTTAGAGAAAACCTCGCGTGCAGTGAAAGCAATCAAGGCAGAAGAAAAGGAAGAGCGCGACGTCAAGACAGCGCGTCTTCGTAGAGATCGACTTGCGGAAGAGGAAAATACCCCTTTGTAAGAGAACGGAAACGTTCCCCAATGCACGTCAGAGGCTGCGACAAGTCCACACGACAGGCACGGCTCGCGGCCTCACCCCTCCCAACGAAACCACCCGGCTATTGCTGCAATTTGTGGAAAGCGCCACGTACAGGTTATAGGCAGCCAATGGTGAAACAGACCAATCGACTTCAGCTTGCCAGAAACCGTCGAGAGATGTCGTGAGTGATCCTTTTCGGTCGTCGGGTTATCGCGTCAACGCAACACCATGAACTACGCACTTCGACAGCTATATCGTCACCGCGCCTAAAAGTTGTTAAAAATGACGCCCTAGATCCTCTTGACCCAGTCGCCATGACCAAGGCATCCACTTCGTCATTCAGAAAAAGCGGCTTCAGATAGACTATCTCATGCTTGAGAGCGACCCAGAGGAGTTCTTCCTGTGCATCAGTTGGAGAGATGTGCTGCCAATAGCGGACAACGGCATCCTGCACCCAGCGTAGGTACACAGCATTGTTGACATGCCCCATGTCATCAATATCGCGTCTTGCTATCGCTACCCGATGCTCGAAAGTTGGTGTATTTGAAGCAGCCATGATGATGAAATGGGGCTTTGAACAGCGCGATACAATGCGTGTCTGCACAGCTGGCCTCTATAAAGCGCGCCGAAGCGAACATTTGTGGTTTATAAGTCTAGAATCTAGTCAACCCTACCATTTAGGCGCTTCGCGCCAGCCTGCGCCAGTGCCATCATTGTAAGCCTGTCATTCTCCACCGCCTGCGACCTGTCACCATGCACCCAAGCCCCATTGGTGGGGCCAGTTGGTGCGCCACCGCCCGCGCCGTGCATCCGGCACACGCTCCAGCCGCGCCGCGCCGGAGCTTTGCAACGGTTGCCTGTCGTCTTGGCCTTCGCGTGGCATCTTGGGGCGCTGTGAGCCCTGAGCATGGGGTTGGCGTTACTTTCTCCACAGTCACCCCTCCCCCCATGCGTCACGGCCCCTACAATCGTCTGCTCGCCCTTGTTCACCGTCACATGCTCGACCGTGACCTTTTGCTGCCCGCCAGTGCGATAGCGTTTCAGCGCCTCCATTTGGGTTACTTAGGTGCGAGCCAGCTTGTTTAGCGCCCGTTCAGCAGAATCTTGTTGGCGTAAATTGTCCACATGGTTCAGCCGCCGTGCCATCACCATGGTTGCTTGATGAATAGCGCCCATCTGCACCGCCAGCATCGCCTCCAGCTCATCACGCGGCTGCACCCCTCGCACCACCGACAGCAGGAAATTGCTTGCGCCTTCATCTATTTGGCGACTTTGCGAGCCTATGGTTGCCACTTGGCCTTGCACCCCGACTAAGAAATGCGGATCACACGTGCCGATATCTGCCATCATCAAGACATTAGCCAAATCAGGTTCGGCGTGGGTGAAGGTGACTTGCAGCACTCCATCCACGATTTTCAGGTTCATTGGCGGGCCATCTGCCCTTTCGGCCTGTTTCTTCGCCACAGCTTTAATGCGGGCCTGTTGAGCCTTGGGAATCGTCGTCGGGGCAGTTCGTTTTGCGGGCTTGGCTGTCATTGGTTTATCGTTGCCTCCATTGAATTTGTAGGTCTGAAATCAAGCGTCATAAGTAATACTAGCCCCTTCCCCTTGCTTTCCCGGGCATCCCGTTCCTGCACGCGCTGGGCATGGTCTCAACATTGCCAGCACCGTTGATGCCGGGATGCGGTCTTGTCAGGGCAAAGGTTTGCGGCCTCGATCCTGCCCGATGCCGATCGACCAGTCGCAACAGCCCAGCGCCTTCTAACATCCGACGCGCTGCGCGTAGGCGGGACTTGGACAGGTTCAGCAGCCCCGCCGCCCGCATGGCGTCAAAGTCCAAGGGGAAGCGTTTGCCGGGCTGGTGGCCGTGCTGATCCACCAGCAGCACCAGCAGCGCGATAGCGTCCGCGCCGTTGGCTTGACCGCGCAGGGCATCCAACGCTAACCGCTGCACCGGAAAGGCGCTGTCACGGCCCCGATATATGCGGTTTTCAAGGCGGCGCGTCCAAGCCCATCCGGCAATGCCAGCCAATTCGCTGTCGGGCATGGTTTCAGGATCAACGCACCAATCATCACGGATGCCCGCAAGGTTGGCTTGCAGTTCCGCTGCACTCTCCACCAGCTCCACCATGCGTATGGCCTCCTTCACAAGTTCAACGTGGCGATGCCCGGTCAGGATCGGGTCCGTCACCGGGCTTGTAGCGCCGCGCAGGGGTGGCAGGGCATCCACCCCCAGCACACCCTGCACCGGGGCATAGAATCCGCCATCAGGGCGCACTGACAGCGGCCCCACCACATAGCTTCGCGCGCCTGTCTTGATATCCACGGGCAAGCCTTCGCCGCGCAGGTTCGGCACGGCCCCGGTGGCGCGATAGTAAAGATGCCGACCACGCGGGGTTTTGATCTGGACATTCCATTCTTCGTCAGCAACGCAGACTTCGCGTGCAAGGGACACCTTGATCCCGCCCATCCGCATTTTTTTTGTTAAGTAAGAGGCAGCCCCAAGCGGGACAAATGCCACCCCACCTGATCGCGTTGGCCAGGTCAGGGAGGTTGCGATCAGGGGAGTTGGCGGATGTATCTCGCACCTTTGCGACGAGATATTTTGCGACGTGATGCTGTGAACGTTAGCCCTGTTTTTACTGCGAGCTTTTCAAGAACGCGGTCCACAGCATGCTATCCGGCCAAAGCCTCGGCCACAGCCAGATCTGCCATTTTCAAGATCGCCTCGCGCGAGGCCGCAACCGCAATGAAACGACCGTTATGACAGAACTTCGCCCCCGCAACGCCGCTGGCAGCTTCGAGCGCCTCGTCGGTTAATCCTGCCCAAGCGGCAGGCAGGTCGGCGCGGGTTTCGAACGTATCGTCGCCCACTCGGATCGTGGTCAGCGTCCAATCGGCACCACGCGGGTGGATCACGAAAAGCAGGTGATCGGCGCCCGCCTGGTCCACTGCCGCGCGAAACGGCATGCCCATCGCAAGCTCAAGAACGCGTCCCTCACCGGTTGCCTCGATGGCAGCCATCACCATCGCCTCGGCGCGATATTTCGCGGCCTTGCGGTTGATCTGCGCCTCAACAAAGGTCCGCGCCACGATCAGCGCGGCCCCAAAGGCCCGGTCCCCGGCCCCGTTTGCACGGTCATCGAACACGGGTGTCAGGCTTTCCAATAGTACCGGCAAAGTCAGGCCAGCAAACAACGGCCCGGCCTCGGCGGCATTGACCGCACCATTGTCCAGCAAATCGACCGGCAGAACAAAACCTTGGTCAAACGAGGCGTGGATCGCCTCGATATCCTGCGCAGGCACGTTCATCGCGCGCAGATAATCGCGGCCATATTGCGCCCAGATCAACCCGAATGAGCTGTAGGGCTGGCCGTTTTCACGTAATGGATTGGGCCGCTGATGGTGATCAAAGATCCGGGCGTCAGCATCGAATTGGCCGCCAACATCATAGATGATCCGGTCAACGTCGGGCGTGATCCACGCCTTGTCCCGACTGCGGATCAACGTGGCCTCGGGGAATAACCGCGTCAGGATGACCGTCGACAGCAGTTCATCGGCATGAAAGCCACCGGAATGGGTGACGAGATGGGTGATGGTCATAAGGGTTGGCTCCGGCAAAGCTTGAAATGATATGGGCGACCATCAAGGCCGCTCGTCGTGATATCGTTAACGCAGGTTTAGGACAGGACACTTGCGCCCCCTTGCAAGGGTTCATGCAAGCATTCGGATGCGATGTAGGAACAGATAGCTTCGCGGGCGTTCCCCCCGTTTCCGCGACACCCGGCCCCCACGTCAAAAACGCTGAAAACCGGGGCAGAATTATCTCAACTACGCTTGAAAACACAAGTAAAAACAAAACTTTGTTTTTGGCCATTTCAGATTGAGTTTAACGATCTCGCGACAATCGACGCAAGATTTTTCGAACCCCACGAAGGACAACAAAAAAAACGCGGCAAGTCGCGTCGAAACGAACCCTCTCGGGACATTGCTACGCAATGCCCTGCCCGGCAGTGGATGCATTGTATAAAACTACTAGGCCAATCGCTGAAGGCGAGGGACTTCGAAAGGCAGGTCACAGAGATCCAGGTCCGCATCGCCGTCCTCAACCGCTACACTGCTCTTGGATTACCAGTCACTGAGGCCGTAAGCTAAGTCCGTCTTGGGAAAGGGGAAGAACGTCATTCACCCGATTTGTGAAACAAAGCCACTTACAGGGCTGATTTTTCGCGAGGCACGGGAGGCGGACAATATGTCCGTTATTGGTCGATCAGCTATGCTGTTGCCAATTCGTCAATCCACAGGGATATATGCAGACACTATTGCGAGCGTGACCCGGCTTTGTGCCTTGAGAAACTCGCTGCCGAACAAACTCCATGCTGACAGCGCCTTCTCCGCGCTGGTCTTGAAATGAGTTCTCCATGATCGACAAACTTGAAATGTTCATTGCTCTCGCCAAGGCCAAGCACTTCGGAAAGGCCGCCGAAGAACTTGGGATCACACAACCGACCCTGTCGACGGGCATCAAGAAGCTGGAGGACCAACTGGGCGTTAAACTTGTCTTTCGTGGCTCGAAATTCGGTGGGCTGACACCCGAGGGGCACAGCGCTCTAGAGTGGGCGCGGCGGATCGTCAGCGATGCGCGGCAGCTGCGCGAGGAGATGCGATTCACTAGGAATGGCTTGTCGGGCCAGTTGCGCGTCGCGGTCATCCCGACAGCCCTCACCTGGGCCGCTCAGATCTCGGCGCAGTTCACCGAGAAGAACCCCAATGTCCGCCTTACACTACTGTCCCGCACATCCATCGAAATCCTGTCGATGATCGAAAATTTGGATGTCGATGCGGGCATCACCTATCTGGACAATGAACCAACGGGCAGGCTGAGCACCGAACCGCTGTATCGCGAGCGCTATATGCTTGTCTGTAACAAGGCTTCGCAATTCTACTGCCGAGACACAGTCGGCTGGAAAGAGTTGGAAGGCGAGAGGTTGGCGCTTTTGACACCTGAAAACCAGAACCGGCGGATCATCAACGGACATTTTCGCGATGCCGGTGCGACACCTGATGCCTGGATCGAATCCGATTCTGCCGTAGTGCTTGTCGCCAATGTCGAGCGGGGCGACTGGCTGACCATTCTGCCGGCGGATATCGCGCGTTTTCTCAGTCAGGGCAAGACGTTGCGGCTGGTGCCGCTGTCGGGCAATGTGCGCCACCCGACTGTGGGTCTGGTCGCCCCCTTCCGCGAGCCGCACACCCCAACACTTCAGGCGCTGCTCAAGCATGCGGCGAACCTTGCCGAGAAGCGTGATTGAAACATTCAATCGCTTGACGGAAAATCGATATTGATTGACTGATATAACGGCGCTTACCCTTGAGGCAACATAGCCAAAAGGTCAGCCATGCAAGAGACGCCCCCACTCCCGAACGATGACGAGATAGACGCGATCCTTGCGCAGCACAAACAGCGTGAAGGCCCGCTCTTGCCGATGCTGCATGATTTGCAGGCCCAATACGGACACATTCCCGCCCCCGCGATAGCGCGCATCGCCCATATGCTGAACATGACCCGCGCCGAGGTGCATGGCGTCGTCTCGTTTTACCACGATTTCCGCGAACGTCCCGCCGGTCGCCATGTAATCAAGATCTGCCGCGCAGAAGCGTGCCAATCGGTCGGCGGCGACGTCATGGCCGAGGAATCGCTGGCCAAGCTGGGCCTTGACTGGCACGGGACCACCCCGAACGGCGCGCTGACGGTCGAGCCGGTCTATTGCCTCGGCCTTTGTGCCTGTGGGCCTGCGGCGATGGTGGACGGCAAGGTAGTGGGCCGTCTCGATGCCCCCCGTCTTGAACGCATCCTGACGGAGGCAGGCGCATGAAAATCTATATTCCGATGGACAGCGCCGCAAAGGCGCTCGGGGCCGATGAGGTGGCAGACCGGATCCGCGCTGAGGCGTCTGCGCGCGGCATAGACGTGACGCTGGTCCGCACCGGCACGCGCGGGATGATCTGGCTGGAGCCGTTGGTCGAGATAGACCGTGGCGCGGGCCGCGAGGCATTCGGCCCCCTCACCGCGGATGACGTGCCGGCGCTGCTGGACGGCACCTTCGAGGGGCATGGGCCCGTAGAAGACATCCCCTTCTTCGCGCGCCAGACGCGCCTTACCTTCGCGCGCTGCGGCGTGATCGACCCGCTCAATCTGGGGGATTACGAGGCGCATGGTGGTCTCGCGGGCCTGCGCCGCGCGCTCGGCATGACTGCCTCCGAAATCGTGGGCGAAGTCACGAATAGCGGGCTGCGCGGTCGCGGCGGTGCAGGCTTTCCCACCGGTATCAAGTGGAAGACGGTCCTAGAGGCCGAAGCGCCGCAGAAATACATCGTCTGCAACGCTGATGAAGGCGACAGTGGCACCTTTGCCGACCGCATGATCATGGAAGGCGACCCCTTTACCCTGATTGAGGGCATGGTGATTGCCGGTCTCGGCGTCGGCGCGACGCGGGGCTATGTCTATCTGCGTTCGGAATATCCCGACGCGATCGCCGTGATGAACGAGGCGATCCGCATCGCGCGGGAGAATGGCGTGCTGGGCGCGGGTATACTCGGCTCGGATCGCACGTTTGACATGGAGGTGCGCGTGGGCGCGGGCGCCTATGTCTGCGGCGAGGAGACGTCGCTGCTCAACTCGCTGGAAGGCAAGCGCGGCGTGGTGCGGGCCAAACCGCCGCTGCCCGCGCTCGAGGGATTCCTCGGGCAACCCACGGTCGTCAACAACGTGATCAGCTTGGCCACCGTGCCGGTGATCTTCGAGCGGGGCGCGCAGCATTACGCTGATTTCGGCATGGGCCGCTCACGCGGGACGGTAACCTTGCAGATCGCGGGCAACGTCGTGCGCGGGGGGCTTTTCGAGACGGCGTTCGGCATTAGCCTCGGCGAGGTCGTGAATGATCTGGCAGGCGGCACACGCTCGGGCCGGCCCGTCAAGGCGGTTCAGGTGGGCGGCCCCTTGGGCGCCTATATCCCGGTGTCCAATTTCGACGCGCCGCTGGGGTATGAAGAGCTGGACGCCAAGGGCGGGCTCCTGGGCCACGCGGGGCTGGTCGTTTTTGATGACAGCGCGGACATGCTGCAGATGGCGCGCTTCGCGATGGAATTCTGCGCCATCGAGAGCTGCGGCAAATGCACCCCCTGCCGCATTGGATCGGTGCGCGGCGTCGAGACAATCGATCGTATCGCGCGCGGCGAAGTCGACGCGATCCCGTTGCTCACCGACCTCTGCGAGACAATGACCGACGGCTCTCTCTGCGCGCTTGGCGGATTCACCCCGTTTCCGGTCATGTCGGCGCTGACCTATTTCCCCGATGACTTCGCCACCCAGAAGGAGGCAGCGGAATGAAGGATTTTATCATCCCCACGTCCAAGGACGACCGTGACATGGGCACGCCCGCCAAGACGGGTGTGCCCGTCACCCTGACCATCGACGGCTTTTCGGTGACCGTGCCCGAGGCAACGTCCGTAATGCGCGCCGCTGCCGAACTCGGAATGCACATTCCCAAGCTCTGCGCGAGTGACAACCTGGAGGCATGGGGATCGTGCCGCCTCTGCGTCGTTGAAATCGAAGGCCGCCGCGGCACGCCCGCCTCCTGCACCACGCCGGTCGCCGAGGGCATGGTCGTGCGCACTCAGTCCTCGAAGGTCAAGAAGATCCGCAAGGGCGTGATGGAACTCTATATCTCGGACCACCCGCTGGATTGCCTGACCTGCAGCGCCAATGGCGATTGCGAATTGCAGGATATGGCCGGCGCCGTGGGCCTGCGCGATCAGCGGTTTGAGGCCGGGCGAAATCACTATGATCCATTGGGTGTTGGAACGCTGGCGGCTGGGGACATCCGCGCGCGCGCCCGCCCGGGCAACGGCGATTTGGGGAACCCAGAATACATCCCAAAAGATCAGTCAAACCCCTATTTCACCTATGATCCCAGCAAATGTATCGTTTGTTCGCGCTGCGTGCGCGCCTGTGAAGAGGTGCAGGGCACTTTTGCGCTGACCATCGAGGGGCGCGGATTCGAGAGCCGCGTGTCGGCGGGCGATGCGGGCGACGATTTCATGGCCTCCGATTGCGTCAGCTGCGGTGCCTGCGTACAGGCCTGCCCCACCGCGTCGCTACAGGAAAACTCCATCATCGAGCTGGGCACGCCCGAGCGCTCCGTCATCACCACCTGCGCCTATTGCGGCGTCGGCTGCTCGTTCAAGGCCGAGTTGAACGGTGACGAACTGGTGCGCATGGTTCCCTACAAGCACGGTAAGGCCAATCGCGGCCATAGCTGCGTCAAGGGCCGGTTCGCCTATGGCTATGCCAATCACAAAGATCGCATTCTGAACCCGATGATCCGGGAAAGCATTGATCAGCCTTGGCAAGAGGTAAGCTGGGACGAGGCACTGACATTTGCCGCTCAGCGGATGCGCGGCCTTCAGGAAAAATACGGCAAGAAGTCCATCGGCGTCATCACCTCCAGCCGCTGCACCAACGAGGAGACCTACCTGGTGCAGAAGCTGACCCGTGCGGTGTTCGGCAACAACAACACCGACACCTGCGCGCGCGTCTGTCATTCGCCCACGGGCTACGGGCTGGGCCAGACGTTTGGCACATCAGCCGGCACGCAGGATTTCGACTCGGTCGAGGAGACGGATGTGATCATCCTGATCGGCGCCAACCCGACCGACGCGCATCCCGTCTTTGCCAGCCGTATGAAAAAGCGCCTGCGCGCAGGCGCCAAGATCATCGTGATCGACCCGCGCAAGATTGATCTGGTCCGCTCGGCCCATATCGAAGCGTTGCATCACCTGCCCCTGCGCCCCGGCACCAACGTGGCCGTCGTCTCGGCCATCGCGCATGTGATCGTGACCGAAGGGCTGATGGACGAGGCGTTCATCCGCGAGCGGTGCGACTGGGAAGAGTTCAGCGAATACGCCGAGTTCATCAGCGATTCGCGCCACAGTCCGGAGGCGACCGAGATGCTGACCGGCGTTCCTTCTGCCGACCTACGCGCCGCCGCGCGCCTCTTTGCCAACGGCGGCAATGGCGCGATCTATTACGGCCTCGGCGTGACCGAGCATAGCCAGGGCTCGACCACCGTGATCGGCATCGCCAACCTTGCCATGCTGACCGGCAATATCGGCCGCCGCGGCGTGGGCGTGAACCCGCTGCGCGGCCAGAACAACGTGCAAGGTTCCTGCGACATGGGCAGTTTCCCGCACGAATTGCCGGGTTATCGCCATGTCAAAAATCAGGACGTGCGCGACATTTATCAGGAGGTTTGGGGCGTCCAGATCGACAACGAACCGGGGCTGCGCATTCCCAACATGCTGGATGCCGCCGTCGAGGGTACGTTCAAGGGCCTCTATTGCCAGGGTGAGGATATCCTGCAATCGGACCCCGACACCAAGCATGTAGCTGCTGGCCTTGCCGCTATGGAATGCGTCATCGTGCATGACCTCTTCCTCAACGAAACGGCGAACTATGCGCATGTCTTCCTTCCTGGGTCGACCTTCCTTGAAAAGGACGGCACCTTCACCAATGCCGAGCGGCGCATCAACCGCGTGCGTGAGGTGATGAGGCCCCTCAATGGGTATGCCGATTGGGAAGTTACGCAACTCCTCGCCAATGCCATGGGCGCGGGCTGGCACTATACCCACCCCAGCCAGATTATGGACGAGATCGCGGCGACCACGCCCAGCTTTGCTGGCGTGTCCTATGATGTGCTGGAGGAGAAAGGCTCGGTCCAGTGGCCCTGCAACGAGGCGCACCCGGACGGCACGCCCCTGATGCATGTCGATGGTTTCATGCGCGGCAAGGGGCGGTTCATCGTCACCGAATACGTGGCGACCGAGGAAAAATCCGGCCCCCGTTTCCCCCTCCTGCTGACCACCGGGCGCATCCTGTCGCAATATAACGTGGGCGCGCAGACACGCCGCACGGCCAACAGCGAATGGCATCACGAGGATTTGCTGGAAATCCACCCGCATGACGCCGAGCTGCGCGGCCTGAAGGACGGGCAATGGATCAAGCTGGCGTCCCGCTCGGGCGAGACGACGCTGCGCACAAAGATTTCCGAGCGGATGTCACCGGGTGTGGTCTATACGACCTTCCATCATCCCGACACGCAAGCCAACGTCATCACAACCGACTATTCGGATTGGGCCACCAACTGCCCCGAATACAAGGTGACGGCCGTGCAGGTCTCGCACTCCAACGGGCCGACCGACTGGCAGGAGGCGTATAATGCGCAGGCGGCACAATCGCGCCGCATCCTGCCAGCGGCGGAATAGCGGCATGAACGCGCACCGCCTCACCCAAAGCGTGCCGGGCATTACCGTCCGGCACGAGGGTATGCATGATATCCGGCGCAACCTCCCCGAGGAAACGCCGACCGCGCTGGTCTTTGACGGGACCACTGCGGCCGTGATGATGGCCAGCCCAGGCGATATCGAGGATTTCGCCATGGGCTTTGCCCTGACCGAGGGGTTCATCCGCTCGCACGAGGACGTGATAGAATTCGAGGTGGTAAGCCACGCGCATGGCATCGAGGCGCGGTTCTGGCTCGCGTCCGAGCGGGCCGAGGCGGTGCATCAGCGTCGGCGCAGCATGCTGGGGCCGGTGGGCTGTGGTCTTTGCGGGATCGACAGTCTGGAGCAGGCCTTGCGCCCCCTGCCGGTGCTGCCGGCGGGCGGGCTTCGATTCAGCTGTGCCACAGCACGCCAGGCGACCGACGCGCTGCGCGCGCATCAGCCGTTGCACGACCAGACCCGCGCGGTCCACGCCGCCGGGTTCATGGATTTGGGCGGCACTCTTTTGCTGGTCCGCGAGGATGTCGGTCGGCACAACGCTCTGGACAAGTTGATCGGAGCGATGATGCGCAGAAAGATCTACCCCGCCACCGGTGCCATCGTGCTGACCTCGCGCGTGTCGGTCGAGATGGTGCAAAAGACTGTCACCGCTGGCTGTCCTGTCCTCCTCGCCGTCTCGGCTCCCACCGCCCATGCGCTGCGACTGGCCGAGGACGCGCGCCTTACGCTGGCCGCCTTTGCGCGCGGGGGCAGTTTCGACATCTACGCGCATCCCGAGCGCATCCAGATAGGAGTCTGCCATGCAGCCTGATAAACTTGTCATGATGGCCAACCAGATTGCCACCTATTTCGCCACCCAGCCCGGAACAGGTCAGGCCCAGAGCGTAGCGGCTCATCTGAATGATTTCTGGGAGCCGCGGATGCGAGCGAATCTGGCGAATTATCATGAGAACGGCGGGACCGGCCTGTCAGACCTTGCCAAAGAAGCGATGCCATTCATGAGAGTGCCTGCGGCCTAACTTGCGAGGCCGTCCGGATCAGAAGTGGATCGAAGCGCAAAGCGAGTTCGGCTTGGTCTTCACGTAGCGTGCCACAGAACGTCAGGACATCGGCCCAAGGCATCGCTTCGATGTGGCGCAAATAGTCTCCGCGCACTCAAGAAGCGCTTTCGCGATCTCAAAATTTCGCAGGTCGAGATCCACTGCGGATCTGCCCTCATAGATTTACGATATGGAAGGGTTCGGAGACGCACCTGGCGTTTTGGTGCATCGTCAGAACGATCGTGTCCAAATCGATGGTATCGCACCTACTGTTGGACTTCAGGTGCTGAATATTTCGATCACCATCATACAGCCACGCCCGCAAGCTTGCGTCGTGTGCTACAGTATACTGTGCCCCTTGCTTGCGCTCGACTCTGGTTTGGGTTTTGGGGTTCGCGCTTTGCGCGGGGTCAGGCCCAACGCACCGGTTAACCCGACCTGTCCTATCATCCAGGCAACGATGACGGGGCCCATCACGCCAGCAATCAGCCCCCCGACAACGTGAATCCACATCGTCTCGACGCCCGCCAGCCCAAGTGCGATCCGGAAAATTCCAGCGGCCATATGGTGCATCACATAAATTTCCAAGCTCATAAGGCCCAAAAAGACGGCGCCACGCAAAGCCTGACGCGGCGCAATATTTTCACCAAGACGAAAAAGAGCCAACAGGAAAGTCGTCGCACACAATCCGGTAAAGGCACCGAACAGATTATCAATGCCCCACCCAAGCTGAATGATTGCCCACCAGCACACGACAGACAGCCCCCCGGTCAACCACAGCACCGGCATCGTCAGATGGTCAGTGCGCGTGCTGAGCCATTTTCCCCAGCAGAAAAAGAAAAACATCAGGAAAAACATAGAAACTTGAAACGCGTCAATCGGGCCGAACAATGCGCGTAATACGGCGCCAAAGCCCAGTCCGACAAGCGCGCAGATCATCAGCCCGCGATCACCCAACCCGAAACGTTCCATCAGCAGGGCCGCTGCCATCTGGCACATGGCAAGGACATAGAGAAACCAAAAAATGCTATAGGGCCAGATCACCATGCCAAACACTGTGAGAATATATTCCCCAGTGCCCATTGGCCGATTCACCAGATGCGCCATCGCGAATGTCAGGCTGGCCGCGATCACGGTCCAGACCACATAAGGCTGAAGCACCTTTCGCAACCGCCGAGGCCAAGTGTCAAGAAACCGCGCCCGTGAGGTTGAAAAATGAAAGGTGAACCCGCACAAAACGAATAACAAAGGCCCGTGAAACGAATAAAGCGCAACGTCCCATTGCAAATACTCCGGCGCGTCGATCCGCCCCGAGGCCCACATCCCCCGCCCCACATGGCCTGCCACCACCAAAACGATTGTTAACCCGCGCAGCGCATCAAGCCACGCAAGGCGGTTGTTCGCCGCCCCACTCATGGTGCGCCCTCTGTCACACGATCATCATTGGCACAGCGCGTCACTTGCTGACGTTGGTTCGGACGGCGCCGCATTCCGCCCAGCCGGACGTTTGGAAACCAGGTTTCGGCAAACAACGGGCGCAGGGCTGAATCGTCGCCCCGCAATGGCGCGATGCTGCGCCGACGCGCCAAGGTTGCAGGCAAATGCATCAGGTTCCAACCCAGCGCGCGCCATTTCGGCCCCCGCGGTGCCCGCAGCGCGGCATCGGCAACCCCATATGCCACAGCGACAGGCAGTGCCCACAGCAGATGCCCCAAGCGGGCATTCGCGATCAGCGACGCAAGGCGGTTCTTGCAGCCGTGAAAAACCAAAGGCCCTGCGGCCCGACCGATCGTGTCGCCTACGTTGTGAAAACAGCGCGCATCGGGGATGACCCGCTGTGGCCCATAAACCATTGACAGGCGCCAACCAAAATCGCTGTCTTCGAAACCGTAAAAGAAATCCGCGCCAAAGCCCCCAACCGCACGCGCCGCGTCGGCCCGCACCAACAAAGCCGAACAATTGATCCATAGTCGATCTTCCGGTTCGGCAATTGTGCTGACCGGCACGCCCTCGCACGCGTCCCATGCCAGGCCAATGGTACTGATCCGCCCGCCATAGGCATTTACAAATCCACGATCGTTTTCATAAATGACAATGCCCCCAACCGCTGGAACATCGGGCGCGCGTTCCAATTCGTCAATCGTACGTTCCAGCCAATTTGGCGCCAGCGCCACGTCCGAGTCTACAAAAGCCAGAAACTCGCCCTTTGCGATTTTCATTCCTGCGTTTCGCGCGCCTGCAGGGCCGCTGGGGGAAATCCGCAGATGGATGACCGGAAACACCGCTGTTTTGGCCCAGTACTCCAAAACCTGTGCGGTGTTGTCGTTTGATCCGTTGTCAACGACGATCACCTCGAACCCGGTCACCGTCTGCGACGCCAGCGCCTCCAGGACGCGGGGCAGATCTGTGGCACGGTTATACGTTGGAATGATCACCGATATACGGGTCATTGTGCTCTCCTTTCATCTCGCACGAAGGCGGCCAGCCCCATCAGGATTGCCAGCCCCATCAACTGGTGATCCCACCAAAGGGAAAAATCCGTGAGTTGCACGACACACAGCCCCAGAAACCCCCAGAACACCCCGACAAAGAAACGATTGGTCGGCTGATGGCCCTGCCCTGCCTGATAGAACAGCCGCGCCACCGCGCCTAGGAACACCACAAAAGCGGTTAACCCGATAAGTCCCAATTCGGCCAACAGCCAGAGATAGACATTGTGCACCGGAGCGATGGCGCGAACATGGGCGATTTTACGGGCGGGCTGAATATTGGCGTTCACGCGCGCGTAATCCGGATGGAAAGCCGCCAGATTTGGCACAAACCCCGAAGGTCCAACGCCCAATATCGGGTCAAGAGCCCAGATGCCCAGCGCTGCATCGTTATATTCGGCGCGAAATTCGATTGATCCTCCCAGATCGCCCGTCAGCCGGTCGATAATTTTTTCGGCGAGCGGCGCAATCGCCACCATGCCAAGCATCGCAAACACCACCGCTGCGCCAATCACTCGGGGGGCGGGCAAGATACGGCGCGCCATGAATACCACCGCTATACAGGCCAATGCCCCCAGCATCGCCGCCACCGGCGCGCGTGACTGCGACAGCACAATGGCCAGCGCACCGGCAACGCCGACGCAAAGTGGTATCCGGTGCCGCCACAGGCTGCGCCCGCTGGCCCCCAATGCGATAAATCCCATCGTCGGCATCAAAAGGAACGGAGCATACATGTTCGGATGCCCAGTTGTGCCCGTCGCCCGGCGGGCCAGTTCGCCCGCCTGTTCCGCAAGCGAACTCAGCCCGCTGCCCCCCGCGCCCAGCGCCACCTGAACCACCCCAAGAAGAAACTGAATCGTTACCATCGCACCCAACCCGACCATCATAACCCGGGCCAGATCACGATCCAGCACCGCGCGCAGGATCACGAACCAAAGTAGATATTTTGAGATTCTCAGCGTTTCAAACATGGCCGGCACGATAGGATCGGTACGAAATGCTGAAAGAGCCATCGCCCCGATCAACGCTAACATCGGAATTTCAATGCTGAGGTATCGAGGTGGTGCCGCTAGCGTTCGCCCCCCAATCCCGCGTCGGCCAAGAGCGGCCAGCAAAATCACCAACATCATCAGATCGCCCGGTGTCCAGAACAGGCCGAACGACCCGTAATCACCCAACCAACTGTCAAAGCTGTAAAACTGGCGGTTGTACGACATTGCAACGCAGAGGGTGAACAACAGAACCGCCAGCAGGTTGCGTACCAGAAGGGCTGCGATCAGCAGGCAAAACGCCATGGCCACCGCCGCAATCGCCCGGTTGCCCGACTCTGCGGCCGCTTCGGCCAGCATCGCAATCACGAAGGCACCGCCCAGCAGCAAGATCAGCGGCCCGGTGAGTCGCGGAGAGTGGGCGGGTTGTATCATCCCGGCACCATCGTCACTGCTACGACACTGGCGGGTGGCAGATCGATAGTCAGTGCGCCACCAACCCAACTTGCCGTGCCGCGCGTCACTGCAACGCTGTCGGCGCGCGACCCGTCAAACCAGCCACCTTCGCCAAAGCTTCCCGGTTTCGCAAAGGGCACGCCCGGCACGTCGATATGCACGGTGGCACGGTTGGCCACCGGCGCGGGCCCGCTTAGTTCCTGTACGGTTATGGTGTATTGCGTGGCTCCGCCGTCCACAGTGATGCGGGCGCTTTGCGATAGCGCCAGATCTGCGTTACTTGCAATCACAGTGATCCGCCCGTCCGCCCCCCGAAAGGCCAGCGCATCGACCAACGGCGCCGCCTCAACCGGATCCTGAAACCCGAGGTGGGAGGACGAGAATGTGGCACCACCCGCGCGTTCAAGGCTCAACAAGGTTGAACCGGGTGCGTCGCGATAAAGGCCCAGCGCCAGCAGTGCCGGGGTTTCGCGCCATCCTCCACCGGCGACAGGCCCAATCCATCCCATATTCAGCCAATCAGAAAGCTTGAAGAACTCTGCCGACTCAACGCGTGAATTTCGTATGAATGCGTTCAGCGTGCGCGCGACGAAAACCGCGGAGCCAACTGTTTTCACATGATCGAAATATGGGTTCTTCGGATCATAAGAAAACGATGGCCCCCATTCAGTGACGGCAATTGAAATCTTGCCGCGCTTTGCCGTGGGAACCGTCGCGTCTATCAGCGCAGCCGTGTCAGCCAGATTTTCGGCAATTGACACCGGTGCAGCGAACATGGCGCGGTAGACTTCGGCCCAGCGGGACGGCGATTCCTCGATAACCAATGGGGCATAGGCGTTATGCACCGCGAACACGTCAATCACATCGCCCGCCTGTTGCAGAACGACCTTGTTCCAGTCTGAATGCGCGTTGAAGCGGTAGGCGCCATAGTTCACCAACCCGATCGCTGCGATCTTGGCTTGGGGCAATTCGGCCCTGATCGCGGCGGCAAAGGCGCGTAGTTTCTGTGCATATAAGTCGGGCGTCATCGAACCGCCCGACAAGTCGTTTTCCATATACAACTCGTTGCCGATCTCCCACACGGGGGCGATGTCTGCGCCATAGGTGTCGCGGATATGGGCGGCCCAGGCGGCGGCCTGTTCGGGGGTTCCATTGCCCGCGTTGACCGTGATCATCAGGCGGGCGCCAATGGTTTGCGCGAACTCCACGATTTCAGGGGTCCCGATGGCATGCCGCGACGTTTCTTCCTGATCGGGAATATGTCGCGTCGTCGGGCGCGCGGATTGTGGGCCGATGCCATCGCGCCATATATAAGTGTCGGACCAGACACCGCCCGGAAAACGGACCATCCGGATGCCTGCCGTCTGCGCCATAGCGGTGATATCGGGGTCAAGACGATTGCGGGCTTTGTTCCACAATCCGTTGCCTTCACGGATCCATTCCACATTGGTACCAAGGATCGCACCGGGGATAGTGCGCCCTGCACTGTCAGCGGCAAGCCGGAATTCGCTGATCCCGCTCGCCCCCGGTGCAGCGTCCCTCACCGCGATTCCGACAAGGGCCACGTCATCAATTTTTGCCACGCCGGAGGTTCCTTCGGCCGACGCAAAAACAATGATGGTTTTGGCCGTGTCGCTAAGGGGTTCACCATCGGTCGACGATTGATCGGGCGCATCGCCCTGCCCGGCGCGTAGCCCGAGAAACCTTTCAACCTGCCCGTCAGCGCCAAGTGCCGCAACCCCGACAACAGCAACCGCTTTACCCTCGCCGCTCATTTGCGCCGATAGTTTCAGACGCTGACCTCTGAACGGTGTCGCATCGATAGCCTGACCAAAGCCGAGGGGCGTATCGCTTGGCGTATTTTTGGCGTTGGGCCGCAAGACCAACATTCCATCCACAACACCCACCGCACCCTTTGCAGCCGCTTCATCAGAAATTACCCAGCCGGCCGGCATTCCATTGTCAACGACGGCAAAATCGCCGTTGGTCAAAGGCCCCGCTATCCCCTGCGGCACACACCCGGACAGCGACAAGATGATAAACATCGCAGAGAGACGAAGGAGCCGGCCAATCATATCACAACACCAACCGACGATACCGCAGGCTGCCGGCAATCAGGGTCACTGCCATGACCACCATTCGCGAAAAATGCATCACGGCATCGCGCAGTCCGCCCAACAGGCGGCGGGGGTCGGGGCTTTGCACTTTCAAAATCCAGATGGCCAGAACTCCAGCCAAAACCGCGGCCCCCAGTAACCGTAAATCGATCAGTGCGAGGATGACGGTCAGGATCGTGATGCCATAAACCCGCAGGGTGCCAGGGTAGAACACAAGATTCCAGCGTAGCAACTTTGGCGCGATTTCGGGATGCAGCTTGAGCAGAAGTGGCAGAAGGATCAGGCGCGTGGGTTCCAGCATCCACTGCATCGCTGTGAGATCTTCGACCTCGTGCAGGATCAGCGCGCCCGGCGCAAAGACATTGTTCCAACCCGCCTTGCGAATTCGCCATGCAAGATCGGTGTCACCACATTCGGTCGCGCGACCCAGAAAGTCGCGCACGCCAAGGCTTTCGTCAAACCCGCCCATGTCCAAGAACAGACTCCGCCGATAAGCAACGTTGGCGGTGGGATAGGTTGGGTGTTCAACCAAGGTTTCTGCGGTGAGCTTGGAAAAAAATCGCTTTTTCTGCTCGGGTTTGTAGGTCACTGGCCCCGATACAAACCCCACCGCAGGATCATTCATCGGATCGGTCAGCGCGCGCAGCCAACCCGGCGTCGCCCGGCAATCGCTGTCGGTAAACGCAATGATCGCCCCCCGAGCGTTGGCCACCCCGAGATTGCGTTTGGACACCGGTCCGCGGTCATCCTCCACCTTGAGATAGCGCACGGCAAAGGGCGCGCGTTGGCCTACCGCCTCAACCGTTTCGCGTACCGGTTCGCTGCTATCGCCATCAACAACGATAAGCTCCATCCTTTCGGGTGGGAAATCCTGTGCGATCAGACTGTTCAGAAGGTCGCCCAGCATGTCGATACGATTGCGTACCGGCACAACAATTGTGATATCGGGTTTCATCGCCATCTCCTTAGGCCGTAACAACCGGCCCATGGGCCGCATAAGGGCGCACGTCGGCCAGAATAATTCCGACAGCCCGCCCTCCGTTAAGTTTGATCCATCGCGCCGCCGCCTCGACCTCGGCCAGATCGTCTGCCCCGGCAGCGATATCGAACACCACCGCGTCAACCACCCAGGCGATTTTCATCGCCTCGACGCCCGAAAACAAAGGCGGGGCCGCAATGATGCGCAGGGTACCGGCGTTTTCAGTCTCATCGGGGAGAGTTGACAAAGCGATTGGCAAAGTCCCCGGACTCACCGTGCTTTCGGTTAAATCTGCATATTTTCGGGTCGGTCGGTTGCGCTCGCTCCAGCGTCCGGCATTGATGATTTCAGTGTCTTTCAGACCCATGGCGATCAGACCCGCCGCAAGTGCACGCGTGCGCAGCGCCGGGTTCGAACACTCATGGGAAACCGCCATATAGGCCAAGGACTGTATCTTGCGCCTCGCGCAGATTGACCCCAGACTTGCGGCAGTCAGCGCAATATCATCAACCACCGGTCGGCCCCAGCGCCGGCGCGTCACCCCAAGCAGCGGCAAATCGCCTGCACCCCGCGCCACGTCTTCGGCCCGCCAGACCCGCGAATCCAACGACTCGCGCAGTACGACCCAGGACGTCGCCAAAAGCAGCGCAAACACTCCGCCAACGGACAAGACAACGGCGTTGCGGGTTCCCGTAGCCAAACGCGCCTCGGTCGGTTGCTGAATAACGGCGACGTTGCTTATCCGTTCGGCACGCAGCTCTTCTGAACTTTGTGCCTCAGACAGACGGCGGGCGCTGTTTTCGTGAATTTCACGAGCCAGAGTCAGCTCGGCCTGAACGGTGTTCCATTCCGCCTCGTTGGCCGACAAGGCAGCCAGTCGACTATCCAGCGTTGCAATCTCGTCCAAGGCCGATGCCAGATCTTCGGCAACGCGGGCTTCGTAATCACCGATAGATTGCAGTGTCGACTGCCTTAACGATGCAATCGCCCGGTCTAAAGCTGCCAATGACGTGCCATCAATGGTCGGTTGCGATTGTGCGCGAAACCGCTCATCACGCAGCGCGATAGACCGTTCGTCCAGCAGCCGCAAAATTGGATTGTCCGGCAAATCGGCAAGAACCAAAGGATCATCCGGCGACCTTTGTCCGTTCAACGCGTCAATCCTGATGCGGATACGATCAAGGATCATTTCAGCGCCGCGCGCAGCATTCAGGGCATTTTCGCGCGCCCCGATCAAAATTCCGCGTTGAACCTGAATGTCTTCGATCCCTGCGCCGCCACGCAGCGCTGCAACGTGCGTTTCAAGATCGGCGATACGATTGCGCGATGCCTCGACCTGTCGTTCGAAAAACTCTGCTTCGTTGCTTTGGAAAGCGTCGAGTCGGAACATCAGGAATGCATCGAGATAGTATTGCAAAAGCGCTTTTGGCACGTCGCGGTCGGGCCACTTCATGCTGACCACGACAACATTCGATCCCCGGCTGTTTTCTACACCCAAAGACATGCGGATTTGACGGATCAGGGCCTCACGGGGGGAAAGCCGCACCTTAACCCCCAGCGCATAGGCCACTTCGTCAACCGTGGCGCGAACCCGCGCAGTGACCGCTTTATAGGTTTGCTTTAACCGCTCCACCATCGTCGTCGGTGCCGGCGGTGGGGTTTCCATCGCCTCCAGCAGGCGCGCGTTGTCGATCACATCAGACGCAAGATCGGAATTCAGGAAAAGGTCAATTTCCGATGTGACATCACTGGTCGCCGGTGTCAGCAGCGTCGTACCTTCTTGCGTGACCAGGGTTCTGGGTGCGGTTTGTTCCTGACTGACCCGCACGAACAGGCGTGCCTCGCTTACGAAGGAAGGGTCACGAAACAGCATGATATATACCAGCGTCGCCAGCACCGTCGTAACTGCAACAATCAGAAACTCCCACTTCCATTTGCGGATCCAGAACAGCACATCATGCAACGTCAGCGCCTGAAAGTGCGCGGCGCGCTGCTCAAGTGGGGTGGGGGTCACGCGGTCAGGCGGGGAATAGTTCATGGGTTTGACCTCGGGCTGGCATGTGCGGCATCTTGCAATCCAGCATTGCGCAAACCGGGCTTCGCGGTTTCTCGGGCGATGATAATCCGATCAATTTCGGCGTCGAACACATCAATGAAATTCTCCCAGGTAAAGCGAACCACCCTTTTTTGCCCGTTCAGACCCATGGTGCGCGCCAGACCGACATCCTGATCAAGGGTCAACATGGCATCAGCGAAGGGCGCGGTTCCCGGTTCAACCAGAAACCCGGTCTGGCCATCGACCACAGATTCACGCGGCCCGCCCCGATCAATGGCGATGCTCGGTTTGCCCGCCGCCATACCCTCCAGGGGTGTCAGACCCTGATCTTCATTGAACGAAGCCAGAAGGACGGCGCGGCACCCTTTGTACAGCGCATCCATGCGCGCGTCGCTGACCTCGGTTTCAAAGCTGATCCCGTCAAGATCCGCCGCCCGTTCGCGCAGATCCTGAAAATACGTACGGCTTTTGCGATCCACCATGCCCGCGATCACCATGTTCAGGGTGCCGCCCCGAAGCCGGTAATCACGATAGGCGTCGATCGCCAGTTCAATGTTTTTGGTCCACATAATCCGCCCGGGCAAGAAAAAATAATCGCCCATTTCGCCTTGGGGGCGGATCGCGGCGGCGGCTATGCCCGGATAGGCAACGATCATTTCTGCCTTGGCGCTCAGCCCGCCATCGATAGCGCGCGCGCGGGTGGTGTGACTGTTGCAGATCACGCTATCCAACCGTCGCCAAGCGGCACGATCAAGAACCCGGAAAACCCTTTCCGCCAAAATCTTGGCGGTGCGCGGGCCGCCCCGATTCATCAGGCGCTTGCGATACTCCATGTCGTAGACCGCCCTGAGCGGGGTAAAACACAGGTTCATCAGCGGCAATTTGCGATTGCGAAACCCCAACAGCGGGCCCAGACCGTCGCAACAGATGACAAGTGCGTCGTGTTCATTTTTATCAAACCGCAGGTTCATCATTGTCCAAGCGGCTTTCGCGGCTTGTCGATAGGTCCGTTCGACCGATACCTGTCCGCATTGAGCCACTTCGCAGTCCCTTAGCCCCTCGAACGTTGCATCGCGGTCATAGTGAGAGGTGAAGATCGTGATGTCGTGGCGCGACCGATTGTTAATTTCAAGGATCGTGCGTTCAATCCCGCTTTTGAGGTAAATCCAAGGGTAATACAGGGCAATCCGGGCCATCATGCTACTCCGGCTGTCTGGAAAGTTTTTGGTGACGTCGGCTGGCCCGCCAGAACCTGTTTCAGACGCCGCGCAATTTCGCGCGCCTGATCCAGTGTCAAAGAATTGTGCGTTGGCAGGCTGAAACCGTCGCGCGCCATGCGATCGGTCACCGGCAGATTTGCAGGCGCATCGCCATTCGGGGGTGTATGAAATGGCATCCAATGGATAGGCGGAAAAAATGCTCGCGCTTCCACCCCACGCGCAGACAGGCCCGACAGAATTGCGTCGCGCGGCAGCGCGCCGGTGGCTGGATCAACCATCAGACTGTAAAGCCAGACTTCGCTCGTTTGTTTGGGCAGATTGGGCTTTGATATCAACCCGGATATGTCGGCGAGTTCCGCATCATAAACCGCCGCGATGTCGGCGCGCTGTTTGCGAATTGCCGAAATATGATCCAGCTGCCCGCACAGCACCGAACAATGGAGGTTGGACAAACGATAGTTATACCCGACGTCGTGCAGCAAAAAGCGTGTGTGATAATCCATGCCGTGACTGCGCAGCATCCGGGCACGTTCAAACAAGGCATCGTCATTGATTGCCAGCGCGCCGCCCTCACCACAGGTGATCGTCTTGTTCAAGTGGAAGGAATAGGCAGACATCTTGCCAATCGCTCCGCTTCCCTTGCCGTTGTCTGTGGACAACGCCGCATGGGCGGCATCCCACACCACCCAAAGTCCGTTGTCGTCGGCCAGTTTCTGCAACGCCGGAACATCAGCAATGTTGCCAAACAGATGAACAGGCACGATCCCTTTCGTGCGAGGCGTGATCCGAGCCGCCACATCGCCGGGGTCAAGGCACCAGGTCAGGGGCGATACATCGGCAAACACCGGCGTCGCACCCGTGTGCCGCACCGCATTGGCCGTGGCCACATAGGTCATCGATGGCACGATCACCTCGTCTCCGGGGCCGACATCCATCAACACCAATGCAAGATGCAGCGCGGTTGTCCCGTTGCTCATGCTTAGAACATGGCGGGCACCCACCAATTCGGCGAATTTCTGTTCAAATTCGTCGCGAAATGGGCCCGAAGGACCGATCAGACCACTTCGAAGGCATTGATAGGCATTGCGCCGTTCCACATAACCGATGTCAGGTATGGACAGCGGAAATTCGGTTTGCACATGGTCATCGGGGCAGCTCTTTGGCCAAGGCGGAAGGCCGTCACGGCCCTGCGCAATCTTCCCGGTTTCTTCATGATTAGCGAAACGCATCGACTGGTCCTCCACCACGATAATCCTTGATCTGCGCGCGGGCCAATGCGGCCGGGTTTTCCTCACCGCTGAAATGTGCGCGGTGCCAATCCGCAATGCGCGTGATTGCCTCTTGCCAGGACCACGCGGGCGCCCACCCAAGCGTGCGCCGTGCAAGCGTGGAATCGACCATCAACTTGGCCGCTTCAGCACCCGAAAGGTCAGGTTCAACCCGCAGCTCAACGCTAAACGGGCGCATTTCATCCAGGAACCGGCGCACGACTGTTTCAACGTCCTGTTCGGCGCTGGCATCCGGCCCAAAGTTCAACGCAGGTGGTGCATTTTCGGGATCAAGCAGAAGCCGCTGAGCGAACAGCAAATACCCGCCCAAGGGCTCAAGAACATGTTGCCATGGGCGCGTCGCACGGGGGCTTCTGATCACGATAGGCGTGCAATCGGTGATCGCGCGCACCGCATCGGGGATCAGACGATCCGCCGCCCAATCGCCCCCTCCGATCACATTGCCCGCCCGCGCGGTGGCGACTACCGACGGGTTCGGCGATCCGGCCCCCCGGTGAAATCCGGCTGAGCGATAGGTTGCCACGATAATTTCCGCTGCCGCCTTGCTGGCGCCATAGGGTTCGTGCCCGCCTAGTGTGTCATCTTCGACAAAGGCACGTCCTTCATTGCCGTTCAGGTAGACCTTATCACTGGTGATCACCAAGCAGGCACGCACCGATGGGGTGTGGCGGACGGCCTCCAATACAGCGGCGGTACCAATCACGTTGACCGAAAAGCTTTCCAATGGGTCACGGACCGCGCGCCGAACGATAGGCTGTGCGGCCAAGTGAAACACGAGGTCGGGCGAGAAATCCTGCATCGCTTTCAGAACGGCGGGGGCGTCGGTAATTTCACCGCGTATATCCCGTCCAACCGCGTCAGCGCCAAAAATGTCAAAAGCGGCCGGGCTGGTCGGAACGATATCACTGAACCCGGCTACATCGGCGCCCATTTCAGCCAGCCACAAGCACAGCCATGAACCCTTGAACCCGGTGTGGCCGGTGACCAGCACCCTCAGACCCTTGTAAGTTTCAGCAATGGGAGGAAACGTTGTCATGCCGCCTGCCTTTCAAGAAGATCCTCTAGCCCCTGTGAGAGGGTGATGTCGAGCTGCCAGCCAAGGGCCTGATGTGCCAGTTCAGCACTCGCCAGGCGGATCGAGGGTGACGATCCATCGGGCGTGACGACGGGATGCAAATCGCTGCGCCCGGCTTGGGCCAGGATCAGGCGCACCAGATCAATGTTGGATATGCCCGCCTCGGCGCAGATGTTCACAGGCCGCCCGGCAAGGGCCGCACCCCGTGCACCGCCCAGCGCGATCAGTCCCGAGATGCAATCATCGACATACAGATAGCTGCGCATGGAATCGGGCGCACGCAGAACCGGCGCGCGATTTTCGCGAACGGCATTCAACGTTTCAGGGATCAGCCGCGTGACATTGGGATCACCGGGGCCAAACACATTGCCGATCCGTGCAATCCGCGCGTCGACCCCAAGGCCTACAAAAGCCCGCGCGGCACATTCGCCCGCAATTTTCGATAATTCGTATGGGCCGGCACCGCGCAGACGGTCATCTTCGTGCGATGGCCGTCCGTCGTTGTCGCCATAAACCGCCACCGATGAGGCCACCACCACGGCGGGGCGGACCCCCGATTGGTTTACTGCATCAAGAAGCGTCCAGACGCCTTGGGCGTTGGCCTCCATGGCGGCGACCGGATCGCGGCGCGCAGCCGCCTCGCCCGACAGTCCGGCAAGATGAAACACGACATCTGGGTTGGTTTCCCTGACCAGAGTCGCGAGGCATGTCTCACCGACCCGCGCAATCTTTGCCACGCCGGGGATACCACCCGCCGTGCGCCGAGTCACAGCCGTGATCGCCACACCCCGGTGGATCAACGCGCGGGTTAACCGCGCGCCGATGAACCCTGTGGCACCAGTGACGATCGCCGTTTTCATGAGGCGACGCTTTGATGGGCCAGATCGGGCAACCACGGCGTGATACCGGCGGCATAGCCATCGTTAAGCTCGCGGTAATCTTTGAAGGTATCCATGCAGCGCCAGTATCCGTCATGGGCGTAAACCTTCAGCTCACCGTCTGCGGACAGATTTTCAAGCGGCTGACGTTCCAGGATACATCCCGGATCTGGGCTGACGTAGTCCAGAAACTTGCGCTCGAAGATGAAGAACCCGCCATTTACCATTTCGGGCGAACGGGGCTTTTCCGCAAAGGATTTGACCTGGTCCCCATCCACCGCCATCACCCCAAACTGTGAAGATGGCTGCACGCCCGTCACCGTACCGATCCGGCCATGGGATTCGTGAAAATCCATAGCTGAATGTAGATCGACATCCGACAAACCGTCCCCATAGGTGAGCATGAAACGTTCACCGGTGATATACGGGGCGATGCGTGCGATGCGCCCTCCGGTCTGGGTGCTTTCACCGGTTTCGGCAAAGGTAATCCGCCAATCCTTGTGAGCCGGGTTTTCGGTACCGACAAAGTGGCGTTCGCCCTGCCGGAAATCCAGAACCATATCGCTGCTGCGCACTTCGTAGTCTAGAAATGCCTCTTTGATCATGATTCCCTTGTAACCAAGGCACAGGATGAAATTGGTGAACCCCTGGCGCGAATAGATTTCCATAATGTGCAGCAGAATTGGCTTGCCGCCCACATCAACAAGCGGTTTTGGCATGCGGTCAGTCACTTCGCGCATGCGCGTCCCTTCGCCACCGCACAGGATGACGACGGGGATATCGGAACGGTCCTCTGGAAAATGCTTAGCCATGATGTGCTCCTACGGTGCTGTTGGTTTTTTGGGTCGACGAAAAGATCGGCATAGGTATTTGCCTCGTCGGGTTTGACAGGCAGGTGTCAAAATAGGCGATTGTCCGCTCCAACCCTTCCTGCAGTTCAATGGTGGGTTGCCACTTCAACACGCTCTTTGCCTGACTGATCTCAGGGCAACGTTGGGTCGGATCGTCCTGCGGCAGCGGCATGCGGATGATGTTTGACCGCGAGCCGGTCAATTTCAGAACAAGCTGGGCAAGTTCGTTCATCGTGAATTCATGTGGGTTGCCCACATTGATCGGGCCGGTGACGTCTTTAGGAGTTTCCATCAGGCGGTTCATCCCCCTGATCAGGTCATCGACGTAACAGAATGACCGCGACTGGCTACCGTCACCAAACATGGTAATCGGTTTCCCTGTCAGTGCCTGCACGATAAAATTCGACACCACTCTGCCATCATTGGGATGCATGCGCGGTCCGTAGGTGTTGAAGATGCGGATCACCTTTATCGGCACGTTGTGGCGACGATGATAATCGAAGAACAGCGTTTCAGCGCATCTCTTCCCCTCATCGTAACACGACCGCGGACCAATCGGGTTGACGTTGCCCCAATAATCCTCGGTTTGGGGATGGATGTTTGGATCGCCATACACCTCAGAGGTTGACGCCTGAAGAATGCGCGCGCCCAGCCGTTTCGCCAGACCCAACATGTTGATCGATCCCAGAACACAGGTCTTTGTGGTTTGCACCGGATCGGCGCGGTAATGCAGCGGCGAGGCAGAACAAGCGAGGTTGTAGATCTCATCGACCTCAACATGCAGCGGATTCACAATGTCATGGCGCAGGGTGTCAAATCTGGGATCATCCAGAAGATGTGCGATATTGCTGCGTCGTCCGGTAATATAGCTGTCGACGCACAGCACCTCGTGCCCTTGACCCAAAAGAGTTTCGCACAAATGGCTGCCCAGAAAACCCGCTCCACCGGTGACCAGTATTCGGCGCGTTGAGGGCGTATTCACCACAGGTGGCCCATCCGTAGACGCGCCGTGAAAATTGTTGGTGTTAGTCGGACTCATATACAATATCCCTTTTTTTAGAAAACTTCCGGAAGAACCCTCCCATAGATCTCGCGCACCGCATCGCTGCTGGCTTGCCAGGTCAAATTTTCGGCCAAGGCGCGGTTGCAGTGGCCTTCGCGCCGGGCCAATGTCGGATCGTCGGTACGTTGGCGGATGGCATGGATCGCAGTTTCAAGATCCCAAGGGTCCAGCTGTACGCCGTGGAACTCGGCCGGGATGGTGGAAATGACGCTGCAGCCCGCTTGCATAGCCTCGTAAATCACAAGACCGAAGGTTTCGGCGCGTGACGGCATGAACAGGATGGATGCCCGCGCCAGTGCCGCCCGATAGATCGGGCCGCGGCCTTCAATTATTGTCACGTTGGGTGGCACCGTGACGGGCGCGCCCGGGGCCCAACCGACTGCTTCGAAATGCAAATCGGGCATTGCATCGGCCACGGCACACAAACGGTCCAACCCTTTACGGCGGTCGAGTTTTCCAGCGAATAATATTGGCGCGGCGGCGGATTTTGCACTCGGTGCTCCGGTGGGCGCATCAATCCCTGGCGCGACAATGCTGCCTTTGCCGCAAAAACCAAGCTGGCGCGCCAAATCCCGCGAGGCCGGACTGAGAAACAGGTGGTCGTCGAAGGGCAGCCGCAACTGCCAGCGCTCAAGCCGTTCAAGAACGCGCCCGGCAACCCCTGTGCGCATTTCGCGCCAGGCCGGACCGAACAGGCCCAGCTGTTCGCAGACAACTGGACGACGCGCGATCCTTGCAGCGGCATAGGCCAGCGGGGCTGCATAATAGGTAAAGCCATGAACGATATCGGCACGCCGGGCCTCGGCCACAGCCTGTGGCAAAAGTAGCATCATCGCAGGGCGCGGAACAGCGATACGGCGGGTTGGAATCCCATCCACCTCGGTGATTGCCGGATCGCCGGTGCACAGTACCCGAACATCGCATCCGCCCCGCGCCAACCACCTGGCGCGTTGCAAAGCAACATATTCGCCGCCTCCGGCGCTGTCCGGAGCAAATCGTTCGTGGATCAAAAGCACGCGTGTCATAACACGACCCCTCCCGCCCCGTTGCGGACTGATCCTGCCACCAGTGCGGCAAACGTCACCACTGACCGTGGCAATCCAAACGCAGCGCGCAGCGCGACCACGACCGGGTTTCGATACCGCCCCGGTTCGAACAAACGGACGAAAAAGAATGGGACAAAGGTCAACAGACCCCAGGCCCCGATAAATGGCACGGCCACCAGCCCCAAAAGGCCAAGGTCGAACGCGGCGCTTTGGCGACTGAGGAACACGCCCAAAAACAGCGTGTCGCGCAGTTCAGGCCACCGGTTTACAAGCAGCGGGATATGGCGCAGATGCCAACATTCCATCAGCCAACGGCGCAGGGGTTGGGCCGTGATATCATGATAAACGACAGCATCGGGGGCGAAGCCGGCGGTGTATCCTGCCGCCAAGACCCTGCGCCCCAGATCAGTATCTTCGCCGTAGAACAAATCGCCAAACGGGCCTGCAAACCCTTCCACGGCGTCGAATGCCTCCTTGCGATAGAAAATGTTGCAGGTTTCAAACCAAGGCGAAGGCTGTGGTATATGCACTGTCTTTTCGAACAGCCGACGTTTGTGCGTGGGATTGGGATAGGTCGCGCCTTGAACAAACCCGACTTTGCCAGTGAATTCACCGACCCCGCCCTGCAGCCAACCGGGTTGCGGCACGCAATCATCATCAACAAACGCCAGGAATGTACCCTTGGCCAATTCGGCGCCGAAATGGCGTGACGGCGCCGGCCCGCGTCCGTTTCTTTTAGTATATCGGATCGTAACCGAAGCGTTTGCCGCAATGTCGGCCACCGCTGTTTCGGTGTCGTCATCGCTCCAATTATGGACCACATGAATTTCATAACGGCTGCTGGGGTAATCCTGCGCAAGTAGCCCCTTAAGGCACGCGACAAGAGAATCGCGCCTATTGTGAGTTGGCACGATCACGCTGACGAATGGGACCAAGTCAGACATGACGCACCCCCATGCTCAGGGCGCGTGGTCCAATCGGCAAAAGCGTGGCGCGCAATCCAAGACGCAGGCTGCACCATATACCGATCACCCCATGCGACACGAGAAACCCGGCAAATACGCCGATGGCTGCGCCTGAAATTCCCATGCTCGGCACCAACGTAATGGCGGTGATCGCGTTCACCACCAGCCCGACTGCGACCCCGGTCAGCGCAATATGATTGTTGCCCGAAATAATCGTCAGACCACCGGCAATCCCCATCATCCCGACAGCTATCTGCGCGCCCAAAAGGATCGTAAGCACCGTGGCTCCGGCCCGAAACTCTGGCCCGAACAGCGACAACACAAATCCACCGAGCAGCCATGCACCCAAAGTCATGGCCAACATCAGCGCGGTTCCCGCCAGCGCACCTTCGCGGCACAATCTTTCGACCTCGATACAATCGTCCTTGGCCCAAGCGGCGGCAATTCGCGGCGTATAGGCCGCGCCCAACCCGGCCAAAGCAAGTATCGAGATTGAGGCGACACGTACAGCCGCCGAGTAAATGCCGAGATCTGCAGGCGTTACCATCCAGCCCAGAATAAACAGGTCGATCCGTTCGTTGAATGCTGCGGTCACCAGAATGACCAATATGCCGGCGCCTGCCCCCATCCACAGCTTGAAACCGTCAAAGGCGGCTGGCATGCGCGGTTCAGGCCGCGTCAGTCCCGCTAGTCGATGTGCCAGCATAGCGCACGCCAAGGCCACGGCGATGGCACTGACTCCCAGCGCGACGCGAAAATTCAGCGCTGCGCCCACCCCGACCCAAGCCATGATCAACCCCAGCGTCGCGCCCTGCCGAACAAGACTTTGCACGATCTCCGGGCCGGCCACATGACCGCGCGCCTGAAGCAAAGATGAAAGGCTTTGCGCCAAAGCGGCGGGCAGCACAATCAGGGCCGCCCAAGGCAACACCCCCGCCATCACGTGCCCCGGATCGATCATTTGCGCGCCCAGCATCATCGCCACCGCGCAGGCCGCGCCGCCCAAAAGGGTAACGGCCAGACTGGCGCGGGTGAACCCGCGAAGCGCGCCAAAATCGCCGCGGGCCAGATAATCCGGCACATACCGCACAGCGCCAAACGGCATCCCGCCCGACCCCAGCACAGCAATCACAGTCCCCAAGGCAATGCCAAGTGCGTAGCGTCCGAAATCCTCAGCGCCCATCAAACGCGCGAGTATCACATTGACCAAAATGCCAAGGCCCGCGCCCCCCAGCTTGGCGGCCACAGCCAGCGCCCCTGCGCGTGCGGATCCAGCGCGCCTGCTCATTTGCGAACCACCTGAATGACATCACCTGGCAAAAGTGCTGTCGTCGAATCGGCGGAGAAAACCGTTGGACCATCAGGTCCCGTGCGGTGGATTGCATAGGTGTGGGTGGCATCCTGAAGATCGACCGTTCCTATGATTTGTTCGCTGGCAGCCAGATCACGACGGGCGAGTGTCACGGCATTTCGCGCGGCTATGGCTTCGTTTTTGGCATTTCTCAGCTCGACAGTCAGATCCAATGTCCAGCCTGTCGCCAACTCGCCCACCATACTGTCAATCAAGGCCAGGCTGGTTTCCGCCTCGGCACGTTCTGACAGAATTCGGATCACCAAAAGCTGTGCAGTCATCAAATCGGCTTGGCGATTGCTGACCCGGTCTTGGGTCATCAGTCCCCGGGCGCTTAGGGTCTCACTGGTGGCAAGCTGCTCTTCAAACAGGACGACACGATCGCGCTGCAATGCCAACTCCTCGGTCATCGATGAAATCTGGCGGGCGACCGATTCCCTCTGTGCGATTAGACTAACGCGTTGCTGTTCAAGACGTCCACGGCGCAAAGCGTGAACGCGGGCTTCGATCGCGCGGACGGGGGCAAGCAAGTCGGGGTCCAGCCCGCCAATGTCGACGGCAGACACAGACGGTTCGTGACCCAGTTCCTTTTCAAAAATTTCGATCTGCACCAAAGCACGGGCCAGACGATCAGTTTCGTCCAGCACGCGGGTTGCGGCGCGCTGGGCCTCGAGAATTTCAAGAAGCTGTGGCGCATCTTCATCGCGTCGCGAACTTCCAAGTGATGCAACGGCCGCGAGCACGTTGATTCCCGGCCGCCAGGGCAATTGCCCGCTGCGCACACCTGCGCCATAAACTGCGATGGGGCGCCACTCTGCCACATCTACCAGAATGAAACTGGGAGAAACGGAGGTTGCCTTGGTCAGAGCCGCAGCGATGGCCGCCTGTGCCCCGTCCAGATCCTGTCCGGCGACAGTGACCGACACACCGGCAACACGAATTTTTCCATCCATCCCAACCATCGCATCGCGATCAAGTTCGGGAAGGCGCGCCACCCGAATCGCCAAGATATCGCCTGGCGCAAGCCGGAGGTTTTCAGACACAGTTTGCGTCGGGCTCATGACCCGCTGCGTGGCTAGGGTTAACTGCTCGGCGCCAATTGGCCCGGCGATGATCAACGCACTGCACAGCGTCAGAATTTTCAGTCCACCTGTCATGCTACCATCTCTGCGCGCTCACCCATCAGGGCCGCCTCATAGGCTGGACCAAGACTGTTCCAACTGAATGCATCTGCCCGCTTGCGGCATAGCTCGGCAGTTTCAGGGCGCCGGGCAAGGTTCAGCCCGTGCCCTAGCGCGTCGGTCAACCCTTCAACGTTGGTGGCCACACTGCCTTGAATCTCGGGCGCGAACATTGCGCCAACCTTGTTCGTGTTAATAATGTCAGGGATGCCCCCATGATCGCAGCCGACCACGGGCGTTCCGGCGGCCAGCGCTTCGATCAGAACATTTCCAAGCGCCTCCCACACTGCGGGGTTCACTGCAACGGCTGCGGATGCATAGAGCGCCGGAAGATCCTCGACCCGACCAAGGCCATGAAAAACAACGCGGTTTTGCATGTCATGCGGCAAACGCGCACGAATTTCCCGCTCAGTCGCGCTTGAACAACGGCCGGAAAAATGCAGCTCTGTCCCCGCTCGGTTCAACCGAGCAAAACTTTGTGCCAGCAATAGCGCGCCCTTGCGTGGTTCGTCGGCATCACCACTGAACAGAATTCGGTCCGTATCGTATTTGACCCGAGGCGCCGCCAGAAATGGAGTTGTTTCAGTTGGCGACGGGATCAGCAGGCTGTCGCGACCGAAATCACGCTTCATGCATTCACGAGCGAATTTTGACAAACAGATCACGCCATCCGCCCGACGGGCGACCTGATTGAACATCATCTTGTCCAGAGGAACCGAGCGGAAATATCGCGCCAGAGGAATGCCTGTCATCTGATAAATGACCCGCGGGCACCGCCCCCCCGACCTTTGGCCCAGAATGCCCCAAGCTTCGTGATACCCAAGGCAATGTACTGCGTCAAAGTCACTATCTTTTACAACACGCGCACAGTCAAAAGCGAAGGCATGAAAGCCGTTGATTTGCCTAAGTTGTTTCAAAAAACTCAAGCGTTTAGGAACGAAATTCCAGCGGATTCCATCACGCATTTCAACCGATCGCCCTTCAGGTGAGGTTGTCACGATTGTCACGTCATGGCCACGGCGTGCCAAAAACAAAGAAAGATCATTCAAAAGCCGCTCTGAGCCCCGCCGTACCCAGGGCCATGAAGTCGGATGTGTTATTGCAATGCGCATAATGCACCCTGACTTCACTCAATTAAAATAGAACTGCCCGAATTTTAAACATATTTGAATTCAAGCAGTAACGAATTTGGTAGACACCCCAAAGTGGAATTAAATAATTCTAAAACCACTTAAAGTTGAGCGCCATTCATTGGAACGTTTTGTTAAAATATTTTATTTATCAGCTCGATTATTCTCGATGATTAAGGAAAAATTAACTTCACACAAGAAGAATCTTTAATTGCTAAATTCCGCCAAGAGATCAAACAAATTTGATAAGTTTTTACAAATACTTAAGGTAAACTTCCACGCAAAAGTGGTGATTTTTCTTCGTGCCGTGGATTAACAGTCTATTGACTCGAGCAGTGATGCTGGTGTCAATCTTTACCATTAAAAGATGTTTCTTTGCCTATTAGGTGGCGCCCTATGAACAATAACATTCCTTCAAAAATCTTACCTCCCTCTTTTCGAGAGACCCGCCCTGAACTGCGCCTAAAGCCCAGATGGGGCATTCTAAAACCTTTATTTGACAAGGGGTTCGCCCTCACTGTTCTCACAGTATTCAGCCCCGTTTTTCTTATTGTTGCAGCTGCCATAAAGCTTGATTCTCCTGGTCCGATATTTTTCTGCCAACCCCGATTCGGAAAAGATGGAAGGGTCATAAAAGTAACCAAATTCCGCACAATGCATCATGTGGTCACTGACATTGGAGGTAAGCGTCAGGCGGTGCGTAACGATGCCCGGGTCACACGTCTGGGCGCTTTTTTGCGCCGCAGTTGTCTTGATGAAATCCCGCAATTTTGGGATGTCTTGTGTGGGCGGTTATCTGTTGTCGGACCCCGTCCGCATCCACTTGAAATGGAAATAGAAAACCAACGCGCGGACCTTGCTATTCCAAATTATCATGACCGACATAGGGTGCGTCCAGGAATAACCGGGCTGGCCCAGGTTCGAGGCAATTGTGGCCCGATCGAAACTCTTGAGAAAGGAAGGGCCAGGGTCGCTTTTGACACCGAATATATCGACAAAATTTCATTCAAGACCGATATCCAGATTATCCTGGCGACGTTTGGAGCTGTTGTATTTCAAAACAAAACTTACTGAGAAGTCATTGATCTAACGCTATCCGTCATATCCCTGCAGGACGTATGGCTGTTTCTTGAACAGCTTTGGTTTGAGTTTGTGCCGGTCCTTCATCACCTGCGAGGGCGTCTTGCTGCCTAGGCTCAGGACCAATTGAATTTGCGACATGATCGTCAAATTTAGTCAACAGGATATCAAGACAGTCTTAGTGCCAATTTGGCACGAGAAGAACGAGATTGCCAAAGGCTCAGTCGCGTCTTGCATGGACAAGAAAAAGGGGTGGACCAAATAGGTGCAGCAGTCCTACGGATGCCACAGGACGACACGGTAACAGACGCCGCTAAAGAGAAGCGGAAAAACATGGGGCTGTATGTCGCCACGCTCTTGCGTCTGCATGTCGATCAGAACATCAAAGACATCACTGGTTCTTGTCAGTTTATCGCCGCACTTTGGCCGACACTCTAAATTAGGCAATGATAACCTTATTGGGTTAGCTTTCTCCATAATACCGCAAAATTTGGGAAGAAGCGTCTACGATACTAGGGGCTATTCAGACGTGTTGTCCTCCATTGATCTCGATTTCGGTGCCACTCACGTAAGAAGACGCATCAGAGCACAGAAAGAAAATCACGTCAGCAACTTCATCAGTGGTGCCCATCCGTCGCATGGGCAATTTTTCGATGATTTTTTCAGTGCCGGGAGACAGAATAGAGGTCTCTATCTCGCCAGGCGCAATCGCGTTGACTCGGACCCCCAAGGGACCGAAATCATGTGCCATTTCCCTTGTTAGAGCGGCAAGCGCGGCCTTTGATGTCGAATATGCAGCACCAGCGAATGGATGAATACGCGCGCCTGCAATAGACGTTACGTTTACGATAGATCCTTTCGCTTCTACGAGTTCTGCCTTCAGGCCTCGGGATAGAACAACAGGAGCGAAGAAATTGACGTGGAAAACCTTCCCCCAGTCCTTGAGATCGGTATCCAGTGTATTCAGACGCGCACCTTCGGGCCCCTTTGGTGAGATGCCCGCGTTATTGACCAACCCATGAAGCGGTCCATCTAGACGTTCCCGAATGATCTCGATTGCTTTTATGGTTTCAGTCGGGTCCGACAGGTCAATTTGTACATGATTTTCCTTCCCCCCCGGCCAAGGGCAGCTTTCATCAAAGGCCTGACGTGAACAGGTCAAAACGCGCCAGCCCTCGCGCGAGAACTTTTTGACAGTTGCATGGCCGATTCCACGACTTGCACCGGTCAGCAAAAGAGTTTTCACCATGATATTGCCTATTCTGTTGGCTGCATTCAGCAGAGTCACGAGACTCGATTTGTCCCGCCTACCCCACAAATGCTGGCAAGCTAAGACAAACTCAAGGAAAGACTATCTTTGTTAGCCACAATCGCCAAAACATACATCCCGCCCCAACGCAGCAACTATCAGTTTGGCCTCAAACCCGATCTGCGGCGATGCATCGCGGCTTCGCCGAAGTGGCCGCTCGCCGGTGTGCGTGAGATCAAAACGCGCTCTGTTTAGTGAACTTGATCGACGCCCCTGGCCTTGGTTGACATCTAGAAATGGCCGGATGATAGTGCGCCGACATAACCAGGGGCGCTCCGGCAGGAGCTGAGATACGCATGATGCGTAGACCCTTCACAGCTGACCTGGGTAATGCCAGCGGAGCGAGGTACTTAAATGTTCATAGGCGCACAAGTGTCGTTGTATCCGATGACGTCGAATTTCGTAGACGTTATCGTGACTGGGCTCGACGCTCTTTCCCCTTACAAGACTGACCTGAGGATCGAGACCGACGATATGTCGACGCTTATGGTTGGTGCGCCAGAGCCATTGTTCGATGCGATCCGCGACCTGTTCGCGGCGTCCGCCAAGCGGCCCGAGCATGTGACGATGCATGTCACCTTTTCGCGTGGATGCCCGGGCGAGCCCGATGATCCGAGCTGCCGGTGCGAGGCGCTGGAGACAGCGCAGGATCAGCCCCTGTCCGAGCGGCAAGCCCTTGCGGCACAGGCGGTTGCGCAGGCGCCGGTTCTTGGTGTTGAGATCGACGTACAGTTCTCGCTTTATGTAATGGGGTCTGGTGACCACATGGACGAAATTTATGGCTGCATCGACTTCCTGAAGACCAGCGGCACATTCAATAAGTCAAAGAACTTCTGCACCCGCCTGCGCGGCGATGCAGGCGCAGTCTTTGAGACTATGCGGCAGGCCTTCCTGCGTTTTGGGCCTGCGGAAGGCCACGTCACCATCGACATGACAGCATCGGCCAATAGTCCCAGCCTCGGCTGAGACTGCCGCGGAGGCAGGCGCACAGCACCTGCGTTCAATGCGATATGAAAAGCGTAAGACACCTCTTTCCGGCACTCGTGCTGCTGACGGCCTTCCTTGCAATCTGGGAAGGCTACGTGGCGCTGTCCGGTGCCTCACTCCTCGTGCTGCCCGCACCGAGCGACGTACTGAAAGGGCTGTGGGTCGAACGTGATGACATTGCGCGGCACACTCTGGCGACGCTGGGTGTGGCCGTTGTAGGGTTCGGTCTTTCGGTGGTCTTTGCCTTTGTGGTCTCTGTTATCTTGCATTTCTCCAGTTGGCTGCGCCGTGGTTTGATGCCGCTTATGGTTGCCAGCCAGACCGTGCCCATCGTCGCGCTTGCGCCCCTTATGGTGCTTTGGTTTGGGTTCGGACTGCTGCCGAAGGTCCTGCTGGTGATCCTCGTCACCTTCTTTCCGATGGTTGTCAGCCTCACGTCTGGCTATGCCAGCCTGCAACGGGCGTTCCGCGATCAGCTGGTCTCGATGGGCGCCACGCGGTGGGCGGTCTTTCGCCGCGCCACCTTGCCGTCAGCGCGGGCGCATTTCTTTTCGGGGCTCAGGATATCGGCGACCTATGCGATCGTGGCGACGATCTTTGCTGAATACGCAGGCGCGCGGCGTGGCCTGGGCATTTACATTCTCGCGGCCAAGAACAATTTCCGCGCCGACCTTGTCCTGTCTGCGGTGCTCGTCTCGGCCTGCCTGACACTGGTTCTTCTGGCGACCATCCACGGAATAGAACGGACAACGGGCCGCCGCTATCGCAGAGCAAACGATGCTTGAATTGCGGGACCTCACGATCCGGGCGGGGGCGGAAACGCTGGTCGAGGATCTGTCGCTCACCCTCGCTGAAGGCAGCCTGACGTGCCTGATCGGTCCGTCCGGCTGCGGCAAAAGCTCGGTCATCAAATGGTTGGCAGGTGTCCTTGCGCCTGAATTGTCCGCGCGGGGAGAGGCCGCAATAGACGGCACCACCGCGACCGTTCCACACCGCGATATCGCCTATCAGCCGCAGCAAAATACGCTGTTTCCCTGGCTCACAGCCGCCGAGAACGCCTGCCTTGGATTGGAGATCGGCGGCATGGACCGCCGCGCGGCACTCGATCGGGTAAAGGTACTTTTCCCAACGTTCGGTCTGGAGGGTCACGAAAACAGCTTCCCCGATCAGCTTTCGGGCGGAATGCGCCAACGGGCCGCATTTCTGCGCACCATCGTTCAGGACGCGCGGGTGCTGTTGCTGGACGAGCCTTTTTCGGCCCTCGACGCGGTGACGCGATTGCGCATGCAGGATTGGCTGGTTCAGCGGCTGGCCGAGCGCCCGCGCGCCGTCCTGATGGTCACGCACGACCTCTACGAAGCGACACAGATGGCCGACCGGGTCCTTGTCATGGCGGGCGGCCCCGGCCGTCTGGTCGCTGACATCCCGATAACCACGCCAAGCGCCGAGCGAAACGAAACAGCGCTGGCCGAGATCCGCTCAAGCCTCAAACTTATGCTATTAAAGGAAACATCATGAACGTCGCCCCCCTGACCTTTGCCGCCTGCCTCGCGGCCTCGACCGTCTACGCCGAAGAGGTGAGCATCGCGCTCGACTGGACGCTGAACACCAACCACATCGGCCTTGTCGTCGCACAAGAGAAGGAGTTTTATGCGCAGGCGGGGCTGGAGGTCGAGATCTTGCCGTATTCAGACACCGCCTCGACCGCGCTCTTGGCCGCCGGAGCGGTGGATTTCGCCTACATGACTGCGCTCGGGTTCATGAGCGCCAAAGCAGGCGAGGCGCCGATCACGGCGCTTTGGGTCACGATGCAGCGAGAGGCCGGGCGGCTGGTCTACAACAGCGCGAACACGGCGATCTCGCGGCCTGCGGATCTTGAGGGCAAGACCTACGCTGGGTTTGGCAGCGCATGGGAAGATGCGTTGATTTCGACGATGATCGAAAATGACGGCGGCGTTGCGGATTATGACACCGTGACGCTAGGCACCGGCGCCTACGAGGCCCTGGCCTCGGGCGCAGTGGATTTCACGCTTGAGGTTGCCACATGGGAAGGTGTGAACAGCACACTTATCGGGCGCGAGCAGTCCCATTTCATCTATGCCGACTACGGCGTACCCGAGCCGCAAGGCGGCTATATCGGATCCCAAACTGCGATGTTGGACACCAACCCCGACACCGTGGAGGCGTTCATGCAAGCGACAAGACAAGGATACGCATGGGCCGCCGCAAACCCGCAGGACGCGGCAGAGATTTTGATCGAGGCTGGCGATTTCCCCAATGAGCAGCTCGTTCGCGGCTCGATGCGCGTTATCGACGAAGGCGGTTACCTAACCGACGGCACCACACCCGTGGGTCAAATCGACGAAGCCCGTCTGACAGCGATGGCGCAATTTCTTTACAACAGCGGCGTGCTGCGCGGAACTGACGGTCAGCCTCTCGCTTGGCCAGGTGATGTGTCGGACTGGTTCAACCAGAGCTGGATGGCCGACTGAAAGCGCAGAAACGACCGGCTCTTTCCCTCACCCTGATCGGTGGGCGTTAGCGCAATAGTCTGGCTGGCTCGCAGGAGCGCGCGCAATCAAACGACGGCCTCATATCTCTAACAATTCAAGATCTTGATAGTAAAGCAGCCGGGATATCACCTTCCCCGGCTGCATTCAGCATTTGCTCAGCGGCTGTCAGGAAGACCTTACCCCCTGCACGGGCCGGCCTTTGCCCGCACTGGCAAACGCTCAGTGCGTCCAGACGGTGCGCCGGTTGGTGGCAAAGTTGTCGCCATATCCGCCGGGGCGGATGTTGGGTTTGCGCGGTTTAGGATCCTGCACCACGGCGTCGATCCCCTTTTCCGCAGCATATTCCAGCGCCGCTTCCTTGCTGGGGAAGGTCAGCCGCACCTGCGCCTGCATGTTGCTGGACGATGTCCAGCCCATCAGCGGATCAACCTCGCGCGCGGTGTCGCCGATAAATTCGAGCACCCAATCGCGGGTTTTGGCCGTGCCCGAGGACATGGCAGTGCGAGCGGGGCGAAAAATGCGTGCGGTCATGGAGTTCTCCTAAGTTGCGTCGATTATCCCAAATTCGGGGGCGCGGGGCAAGATGGGAAGTCGCGCGAATTCGTGGTATGCTGGGTATTGCCTGCCTTTGATCGACGGTGCACCACTGCGAGCGAAAGGCCTGGTGCCACAGACGTGTCAGATGCGGTCGTCCAGTGCTGCGCGATCCACATCCCCCTTTTCACAGGGGCAGAAAAATGGCGGCCAACTTTCCACATAATGCCCATATATTTACGCTTGTTCAAGGAGTTATCAAAATGCCGCTTTTCATCACCTCGGACAGCATCGGCACCGGTATTCGCGCGGACCTTGGCAATTTCGTCGGATAATCGGTTTTCGTCGGTCAAGACGCCACCGTGATTTTCCACCGATGGAACCGAGGTCATCCGCGGAAACGCCTGGAACCAGACCGCGATCATCCGCGGTGAGGTATACGGGCCGTGATACACGACTGTCAGCCTTATTGGCGAGAACGTGATTGTCGATATTGGCGAAACGGGCAGCGTGACGAATGGCAGCACTGTAACCGGACCACATGCAGTCTCTATCCACGGTCACAATGCGACACTATACAATGCCGGAGAGATCAGCGGCAACGCCGGCGTGCGTCTATTCGGGCACGAACAGACCCTGGTGAATTACGGGACGATTTCATCCTTCGCGGCCACCCCGAACTGGAGCAGCGTTTAAGCCGTGCGCATGGTCGCAAGCGCCGTAACTCCATCGGATGAGATCAGCATCTTCGAAAATCATGGCACGCTGTCCAGCGATTCCGTGGCATTCGACGCTGACGATGACCCCAATAGCGATGGGATCAGCAACTGGGCGCTGACGGCGACGCATGTGATCAACACAGGCGACATTCGCGGCGAAATCAAACTGGGCGGGTTCGATGACTAATTGCTGAACAGTAGTTACATCGACGGCGACATTTTCATGGGCGACGACGATGATTTCTATTTCGGCGTCAGCGGCACGGTGGAATACGGCCACAACATCCATCTGGGATCGGGCGATGACACGATGGAAGGCGGCGGCGGCGACGGCAAGCTGCGCGGTGGCAGCGGCGCAGACCGGTTTGACGGCGGGCACGGCAATGACCGGCTGTGGGGCGGCAGTGGCGCGGACGTTTTCCATTTCGACCGGGGCGAAGGCATCAACACGATCAAGGATTTCGAGAACAATATCGACCTCATCGAGCTGGATAATTTCGCGCTGACCAAGGCCGAGGCGCTGGCGCTGGCCACTGAAACGGCCGGCAACGTGGTGTTTGATTTCGGCGGTGACGGGACGCTGATCGTTGAAAATGCGACGATTGCTCAGTTGGTTAACGATCTGGAGATGGTGTAACGCGCGTCGCGAAAATCTGCTGACGGGTGCCGAGATTTCAGCCATACTGACATCAAAGCGCCCCACGTCAGGACATCTGAACCTTGGCCATCAAGATCGAAATGCTGCGCTGCTTTCAGGCGGTGGCGGATCACGGCAGCCTGTCGGGCGCGGCCGAGGCGCTGGGGCGCACGCCCTCGGCGGTGTCGATGATGCTGCGCCAGTTCGAAGACCACATCGGCGCGCCGCTGTTTGAAAGTGCGCGCAAGTCGCGCCTGACCCCATTGGGCGCGCTGATCCGTACCGAGGCCGCGCGCGAAATCAGCCATTTCAACCGCACCATCGCCGCCATCGAAGGGCTGGCGCGCGCCGAGGCGGGCAATGTCAGGATCAGTTGCACGCCCTCGGTTGCGCAAACCATCATGCCGCCAATCCTGCGCGCCTTTATGCAAACCTATCCCGGCGTGCGTATCGACATGAGAGACACCGACAGCACCACCGTACAACGCGACCTGATCGAGGACCGCGCCGACATCGGGCTGGCCACGCTGACGCCCATGCCCGGGTTCGAGCGGCGCTTGCTGTTTTCGGACCCCTACGGCGTGGTTTGCCCTGTCGACCACCCTTTGGCGCAAAACTGGAAACACCTGAGTTGGGCAGACCTAGAGAGCGTCGATTTTATCGCCAATGGCCTGTGTCAGCAGATCCCGGACGACGGGTTTCGCCCGATTCTGGCCAACGCACGCATGATGGTGCGCAACACCGCGTCGATCCTCAGCATGGTGCGCGCGGGTGCGGGCGTGACGATCCTGCCGCAACTGGCCGTTTTGCCCGAATTCTCCGACCTTGCGTTCCTGCCGCTGGCCGTCACACGCACGCGGCGCGAGGTCAGGATGGTCACATTGCCTACGGCAAGCCTAAGCCCTGCAGCGCGAACGCTGGTCGAATGTATTCTGGCTGCGGACTTTGGCCTAACCTCGTAGGGCCAAACAAAATTCAGATACTCTGAATTTAAGTTCACCAAAATGCGTTTGATCTGAAATCGGCTTTGTCGTCATAGTCAAAGGCACGACCCATCAGCATTTGCGCGGCTCTCTCGCACAGATCTGTCCACACGCACGTTCAAAGGAACCGCCCATGACCGACCTGCACAAGAACTACATCGCTGGCGACTGGCTAACCGGCGCGGGCGAGATCGAAAACCGCAACCCCTCGGATCTGTCCGATCTGGTCGGGATCTATGCGCAGGCCAGCAACGACCAACTGGACCGTGCTCTGGAGGCCGCCAAATCGGCGCAGGCCGAATGGGCTGCTTACGGGCTGGAGCGCAAGCAGTCCGTGCTGAACGCCATCGGGACCGAGATGATGGAGCGCGCAACCGAACTGGGCACATTGTTAAGCCGCGAAGAGGGCAAGCCGCTGGCAGAAGGCCGCGGCGAGGTTTACCGCGCCGGGCAGTTCTTTACCTACTACGCCGCCGAAGTGCTGCGCAATCTGGGCGAAAATGCCGACTCCGTGCGCCCCGGCGTTGAAATAGACGTGCGCCGCGAACCCGTTGGCACAATCGCCGTGATCAGCCCGTGGAATTTCCCCACTGCGACAGCGAGCTGGAAAATCGCCCCCGCGCTGGCCTACGGCAACGCGGTGATCTGGAAACCCGCCAACCTCACGCCCGCCTCTGCCGTGGCCCTGACCGAGATCATTGCCCGTCAAGACATCCCCAAGGGCCTGTTCAATCTGGTGATGGGTGCCGGCCGCGACATCGGTCAACGTCTGGTCGAAAGCGCGGATGTGGATGCCGTCAGCTTTACCGGATCAGTCCCCGTGGGGCGAGGTATCGCCGTGGCGGCAGTTCAAAACTTCACCCGCGTGCAGATGGAAATGGGCAGCAAAAACGCCCTGCTGGTCACAGACGATGCCGATCTGGATCTGGCCGTCACACTGGCCCTTGGCGGGGCGTTCGGCGGTTCAGGCCAAAAATGCACAGCATCCTCGCGCCTGATCGTGATGGACAAGGTGCATGACGCCTTCGCCGAAAAACTGATCGCAGGGACCAAGGCATTGAAGGTCGGACACGCCCTGTCCGACGGTATCCAGATGGGGCCGGTGGTCAGCGAAACCCAACTGTCGGAAAACCTTGCATGGGTCGAAAAGGGCCGCAGCGAGGGCGCCGAACTGGCCTGTGGCGGTACGCGCCTGAACATGGACACCGATGGCTATTACATGTCGCCCGGCGTGTTCTTGGACTCGACCAATACGATGGCCATCAACCGCGAGGAAATGTTCGCCCCGCTGGCCGCCGTGATCAAAGTGGCCAGCTATGACGAAGGCCTCGCCACGGTCAACGACACCAATTTCGGCCTGACCTCGGGCATCGTCACCACCAACCTGGCGCGCGCCACCCACTTCCGCCGCAACGCGCGCACCGGCGTCGTCACCGTCAACCTGCCCACCGCCGGCACCGACTATCACGTGCCCTTCGGCGGGCGCGGCGACAGCAGCTATGGCCCTCGCGAACAGGGCCAAACCGCGCGCGATTTCTATACGGTCGTCAAAACCGCCTACATTGCATCGGGCGATCCACAATAAAACGCCCCACCGTCCCTTTCATCGTTCCAAAAATACTCAAATCCCACGCCTCCACCCCGCGCATCCAGTAACGGACAGAAATCATGACGCTCACAACACCGCGCATAGATGGCCTGCAATATGCCAACTGGTCCGAAAAGATCTTTCGCGAAATGCGCGAGGGCGGCTTGGATGCGGTCCACGTGACCGTCTCCTATCACGAGACATTTCGCGAAACCGTGCTGAAGCTGGAGCAATGGAACCGCTGGTTCGAACAGTATCCAGACCTGATCATGAAGGGCCGGTGGGCGGGCGATGTGCGCACCGCGCACGAGTCCGGCCGCACGGCCATCTTTTTCGGCTTCCAGAACCCCTCGCCCATCGAGGACGATATCGGGCTGGTCGAAATCCTTCACGACCTTGGCGCGCGCTTCATGCAGCTCAGCTATAACAATCAATCCCTGCTCGCGACTGGCTGTTACGAGGCCGAAGACCCCGGCATCACCCGTATGGGCAAACAGGTCATCAAAGAGATGAATCGTGTCGGTCTGGTCATCGACATGAGCCACTCTGCCGACCGTTCCACCATTGAGGCCGCTGACCTCTCCCAGCGCCCAATTACCATCACCCATGCCAACCTGCATTCCTGGCAACCTGCCCTGCGCAACAAGCGTGATGACGTAATCCGCGCAGTCACGCAAAACGGTGGCATGATGGGCTTTTCCGCCTATCCCCACCACCTCAAGGGGAAATCCGACTGCACCCTGACCAGTTTCTGCGAGATGATGGCCCGCGCCGCCGATCAGTTCGGCGTGCAACATTTCGGCATCGGCACCGACCTGTGTCAGGATCACCCCGACTCTGTGGTGGAATGGATGCGCACGGGCCGCTGGTCCAAGGAAATCGACTTTGGCGAAGGCAGCGCCGCCGCACCTGGCTTTCCGCCACAACCCGCGTGGTTCCGTGACAACCGTGACTTCGGAAATTTCCAGACCGGTCTGCGCGATATCGGCTTTGACGCGGACGAAGTTGCAGCGCTGATGGGCGGCAACTGGCTGCGCTTTTTCGACGGAAATTTTGGCCCGGCCCCGGCTGCGCAGTAACATGACACACGCCCCGGACGTAATCCGGGGCTGCAAACCACCAAGGCGACAAAAACGAAAGCAAACACCCCGGCAGGAGTCTTCCATGCAGCATGACGCCCTCAGCCCCGCCCCGCTTGCCTTGCGCCCGCCGGAAACGGTCATGACGCTGGCGCGCATGGGATCGTTTCATCAATCGCGGCTAAGTTTCATGCGCATCCTGCTGCGCCGTATCAAATATGAGTCGTGGACCTTTTCCCGCCCCCGCTTTGACATCGACGCCAGAGGTGTGGGCGTGGCGGTTTATACCGCGCATACACCCCACCGCGCCTATAGTCTTGTTGCCTTTGCCAATGATCTAGCGCCCGACAAGCGCTCGGACCGGGTGATCGCAACCGAATGGGACGCTACATTCACCCTGTTCGACGGCATCCCCACCGATGCCGATATCACGCGCCTGCGCGCCAACGTGCCCTTACAAGAGGCGGGTCGCGTAACGGAGCAAGAGCTATCTCTTAGCCGCGCCAACCGCTCGGTGCGCCTGTGGGACCATGTGGTTGCCACGCTGGCCGCCGGACATCAGCCCGACGTAGTGAAATGCGCCGACGTGGGATACCTGATGCGCACCACTGCCGTCTATGGTTCGGGCAAATTTGGCGCCGCGGACCGCGAGGCGACGCAAAACCGCCCAGAATTTAACGCACCCTTCCAGATCGAAATGCTGTCGGTCTATCTGACCCGCGCCTTCGTCATGGATCTGGTCGAGAACATGGCCCACCTGCGCGCGCCCGATACCGCCGTGCCACTGGACCCGGCCTTGCGCCGCCAGTTTGGCATTGGCAATTCCACTGGCCTTGGCATGGCGCCCTACCTGTTGAACCACCCCGGCCTGCTGCATGCATGGATTGCGGCCCGCGAAACCGCGCTGGCCCGTGTGCGTGCCCTGCCCACCGCCAGCGCCGATCAAATCGCTGAATTCGCCCAGATCGTCGCCCGTGCACGGCTGAACGCCGCCGCGTGGCGCTCGGACCATCCCGCGCAACTGGTCAAACTGGCCGATTTGCGCGCCGATCTGGTCCGGCTGGAGACCCAGATCGACAGCATGGACTGGACCGCGCCCGCCCCATGGAACCGCCTGTGGCACTGGGCCGAGGACACGTTGACGCTGGAGGGACAGGAACAACTGGCCGCCCTGTTGCTGGAACCGCATGGCGCGCTGATCGACGATCTGGCGACGCGGATGTCCTGCGATGAAGGCGCGGTGTGGCGCATCGACGGGGCCATGCCCTGCGCCCGCCTCCGCGCCCTTGTGCAAGAGATCTACGGCTGGGCATTGCACATCGACTGGACCGCCCCCGAGGCGCAGGCGAAACTTTGGTATGTCTCGCAGGCCAAGCAAGAGCCGCGTCTGGCCGACCGCATCGACGCGGTGCTGGACACCTATGAACAACCGCTATGTCCGGGCCGCGACGCAGCGCGCCTGTGGGGCGATCTTGAAGGGTTCACCGGGGGCACAGTGGCCGAATTCGTGCTGGCGCATCCCGAACACCGCCACATCACGCGCCGCGCCCAGATCACCGCACGATTGCCCTACGCCGAGATCCGCGACAACACCATCGGCGCGGCCCTGCTTCCCATCGACATGTTGCGCGCCAAGCTCAGCTTTTTTGGGGCCTGTCATTTCGATCCGCGCTCGGACAGGTGGGTGCGTATCACTATGTTCCAGAACGCACCGTTTCCCCATGAGCTGACCGACGGGCCTGCGGATGACTGGACCTATCCGCCGCTGGCGCCCGCGTCGCATGTGATGCCGGGTACGCCCATCGGTCCGGACACCCCATGAGCTGGTCCCTGAACGAAATCGGCAGCTTGACCCGTAAGGCTGCCCGTGGTGCCGGGTTCAGCTGGGGCATGGCCGAAGAAGCCGGGCGCGCCGCGCGCTGGCTGGCCGGTGTCGGCCTGCCAGGCCCCGAGGCGCTGGCCGACCTGCTAGAGGCCACGGATGGCATGGCACATGGCATGCTTTGCCCGTCCGACCCAACCACCAAAGACTGGCGCGCCAGTGGGGGGATGCTGTGCCCGATCGCGGCTGGCACGGCGTTGTGCGACATGGCTGGGGCCTTGGCTCAGGCGCGCACGCTTCGCGAGGTCGTGCAGCCCCTGCTTCTGGTGCCTTTCGTTGCAGATGCAGCGGGAGTTTCAGGCCGCGCGCAGGCGCTAACTTGGCCAGATGCGGCGTTTCTCTTTACCAAAGATCTGCGAGGCGCGATCATTACCACGACCCCGTTGGCGCGCGTGGTCCATTTGACACAAGACGCACCGACGGGCTTGCCCCCGCTGGCCTGCCAATTGCGCTATGATCTCTGCCCGGACGTGGCCGCGCGGCTGACGTTACTTGCCGAACGCACCTACGCCCCCGAAACAGACGCCAGCCGCCTTGGCGGGGCCGGGGCAGGCCTGTCGGACAATGACTGATCGACGGGCATAGACGGTTGCGCGCACGGGCACTCTCGGCCAATTTGGCGGCATTGACACAGGAGCCACCTATCATGCAGCCCCCTCTGACACTGACCGCCGTCGAAGTCCACGCCGAGGGCGAGCCGGGCCGCGTGATCACGCATGGCATGCCCGACCTGCCCGGTGCATCGGTGTTCGAAAAAATGCAATGGATGCGCGCCAACGCGGACCACATCCGTCACCTGATGCTGCGCGAACCGCGCGGGTATCCGGCCCTGTGCTGTAATGTGCTGGTCCCACCCTGCGACCCACGCGCCGACGCCGGGTTCATCATCATGGAGCAAAGCGAATACGCCCCCATGTCCGGCTCCAACACCATCTGCGTGGTCACCGTCTTGCTGGAAACCGGCATTCTGCCAATGACCGAGCCGATGACGAAATTGTCACTGGAAACGCCCGCCGGTCTGATCACCGTTCAGGCCACCTGCCAAGGGGGCAAGGTGACTGGCGTCAAGTTCCTGAATGTGCCCGCCTTTGCCCTCCATCTTGACGCGCCGCTGGACGTGCCGGGTCTGGGATCAATCACAGTTGATATTGCCTGGGGAGGGATGTTCTACGTTCTGGCCGATGCGGACCGCCTCGGCGTCGATCTTGCCGCTGACAACGGTGCCGAAATCACCCGCGTCTCCGAGACAATCCGCGCTGCCGCACTGGTGCAACTGCCGGTAGTACACCCCGAAAACGCCGGTCTGACGGGCCCGACCATCACCAACCTGTTCGGAGCACCGATTGCCCCCGGGACCCACGGACGCGGGGCAATCACCCTGTCGATCACCGGCGGCACCGACACGCCGGGGCTGGGTGTGGCCGGTATCCTGGACCGCTCACCTTGCGGCACGGGCACCTGCGCCAAGATGGCCTGCCTGCACGCGCGCGGGCAGTTGGAAGTGGGACAGGACTATGTCAACGCCGGGCCGATGGGCACGGTATTCACCGGCCGGATCGAAGAACTCACGCAGATCGGCCCCTACCCCGCAATCGTGCCCAGCCTATCCGGCCAAGGTTGGATCTATGGGCGCAGCGCTTACGTCGTCGATCCCGGCGACCCGTTTCAGGCCGGGTTTACGATTGGCGATATATGGGGGTGAACCAGTTGCCTTGGCGCGTTTCTCAAGCACCGTGCAATTGAGTATTTTTAGAACGATGAAAGACCAGACCGTGCTTTTTCTTGGTTCAAATATCCAAATCCGACAGAGGCCGCAGGCGGATGGTCAGCCGACCTCGTGCAGGCGGGCCACGTATCGGGCCAATGTGTCGATTTCCAGATTCACGCGATCCCCGACCTGAACGCGACCCCATGTCGTGACGTCTTTGGTGTGGGGGATAAAGTTGATACCAAACTCGGCCCCCGACACGTCGTTGACCGTCAGGGACGTGCCGTTCAGCGCAACCGACCCTTTAGGGGCGATGAACCGGGCCAGAGGGTCGGACGCGCGCAGGGTAACGCGGGTGCTGTCGCCTTCGTCGTGCATCGCGATCACTGTTGCAACGCCGTCGACATGGCCTGACACGATATGCCCCCCCAACTCGTCCCCGACTTTAAGCGCGCGTTCCAAATTGACGGTGCGCCCCAGCGCCCATGTATCCAGGTTTGTTTTCGATACAGTCTCGGCACTGATCTGCACCTCGAACCAGTCGTTGCCCAGCGCCACGGCGGTCAGGCAGACGCCGTCGCAAGCGATGGACGCGCCAATGTCGATTCCGGATGTATCATAAGAGCAGGTAATCCGAGCCAGAAGGTCGCCCTGTTGGGTCAGCGCAGAAATGCGGCCCTGATCGGTAATGATCCCTGTGAACATAAAAGCCTCCGGCGCAGATGGTTTAGGAAATGGACCTAGCCGGGGTCGCTGGGCGAAACAAGGCAGGAGCGCCGCATTCGTCTTAATTTTGCCCAAATACCGGGTTACCGATTGGAAATCTTTGTCCAGTACACATGGTAACATGACACATCCCGCAGGCGACACCCGCGTTTTTTTGTTCTTGCAAGGCCCACACGGGCCTTTCTTCGCCCGGCTGGCCCGCATGTTACGCCGAGCGGACGCGCAAGTGTGGCGCGTGGGGTTCAACGCCGGCGACCGGGCGTTCTGGCCAGAGCGTGACAGCTATATCCCGTTTCGCGACACGCCCGATCAGTGGGGCGCGGTTCTGGCGGATATTCTGACGGCCAAGGGCGTCACGGATATAGTTCTGTATGGCGACACGCGCCCCATCCACGCCGAGGCGGTCCGGATGGCGCGCGACCGCGGCCTGACCATCCATGTCTTCGAAGAAGGTTACATGCGCCCCTATTGGGTCACCTATGAGAGGGGCGGCACCAACGGCCACTCGCGTCTGGTGCAGATGTCGGTGCCCGACATGCGCCGCGATCTGGAGCAGTCGGATATGGACGCCGCCATGCCGCCGGCCAGTTGGGGCGACATGCGCCACCATATTTTTTACGGCGCGCTCTATCATGGCTGTGTCATGCTGGCCAACCGCAGCTATCGCAACTTTCGCCCGCATCGCGCGATTGGCGTGCGCAAGGAATTTGCGCTCTACCTAAAGCGGTTGTTGTTGATGCCCGCACAGGCCATTGACCGTCGAATTGCCACCTGGCGCATTCGCCATGGCGGTTTTCCCTATCATCTGGCGCTGTTGCAACTGGAACATGACAGCAGTTTTCAGATGCATTCTTCCTTTGCCACGATGGCTGATTTTCTGGAAACCGTGATTGAAGGGTTCGCGCGCGGCGCGCCCAAGCATCACCACCTAGTGGTCAAGGCGCACCCGCTGGAGGACGGCCGCGTTCCGGTCCGCCGCGATCTGCGCCGCCTTGCCCGCGCCCATGGCGTGGCGGATCGTGTGCACTATGTGCGGGGCGGCAAACTGGCCCAATTGCTGGACGAGGCGCGCAGCGCAGTGACCGTCAATTCAACCGCCGGGCAACAGGTGCTGTGGCGCGGCATCCCATTGAAAACATTCGGCGAAGCCGTCTATGCCAAGCCCGAGTTCGTTTCGACGAAACCCCTACGCGATTTCTTTGCCGGGGCCGAGCGGCCGGACCGCAAGGCATATACCGATTACCGTCGGTATCTGTTGGAAACCAGCCAGATCGCCGGTGGTTTCTACTCGGCCCGCGGGCGGCGGCAACTGCTGCGGCAGGCAGTCGATATGATGCTCAGCGCGGATGATCCTTATGACGCGCTGAAATCTGGCACCGCGGCCCCAAGGCAACAGTTGCGCCTGGTGACATAGGCATCACCGGTTGTGACGCTTTATTTATCTATCCAGTTCAGCTAGGCTTTCGCAAAAGAACTATAAAAAAACGATAAAAAACGACCGAGGCAGAAAAATCAGGTCGAGGAGACCGAGCAGTGAGAACCCAATCAAGTCGATGGGCGCGGTGTGTCGCCCTGTTGGCCATCTTTACGATGGTCGCCTCTTGCGGCACGCTGCCCCAAGTGGGACCGAACAAGCGCCAGATCTATGAAGGATCGGTTCAGCGATCCGGTGATGCGTTTGTGGTGTCCGTCAATGACCGCGTGACGCGCGCCACCGCAGTGCAACCTGCGTTGGGCTTTTCCGACAAGTTCAAGAATGCCGGTATGATGGGGTCGGACACGATCCGCGCCGGTGATACTTTGGGCCTGACGATATGGGAAAACGTCGACGATGGCCTGCTGGCAGGCGAAGCGACGAACCAAACCATCCTGGAAGAAGTCCAAGTTGACGGAAGCGGCTTCATCTTTGTGCCTTATGCCGGCAGGATCCGCGCAGCTGGGAACACGCCAGAGGCGATCCGCCGTATCATTACCGAAAAGCTGGATGAACAGACACCGGACCCTCAGGTTCAGGTGCGCCGTCTTGCCGGTGACGGATCTACCGTGTCTCTGGTCGGCGCGATCGGCGGACAAGGCGTTTATCCCATTGAACGTCCCACACGCACCCTGTCCGCTATGCTATCGGCAGCAGGCGGAATCACCATCCCGCCAGAAGTTGCGCAGATTACCGTGTTGCGCGGCAACGAACGCAGCAAGGTGTGGTTTCAGGATCTCTACAAGCACCCTGAATTCGACATCGCCCTGCGCGGCGGCGACCGCATCATGGTGGAACAGGACACACGGGCCTTTACCGCCTTGGGCGCGACCGGCGCGCAATCGCGCGTGACGTTCGAAACCCAGACCCTTAGCGCGATCGAGGCGATTGCCACCGTTGGCGGCCTGCAATCGTCCACGGCAGACCCCACCGGTGTGTTTATCCTGCGCAACGAACCGGCGGAGATCGCCAATCAGGTACTGGGACGCACCGATCTGATCGGCGATCAGCGGATGGTTTATGTGCTGGATCTGACACGCCCGAACGGCATGTTCATGGCCCGCGATTTCTCGGTACGGGATCAGGACACGCTCTATGTCACCGAAGCGCCGTTTGCTCAGTGGAGCAAGGTTATCGGTGCCATCACCGGCACGTTGGGCGTGGTTGACACGGTCGATACGGCATCGACGCTGTTCGGCGGTTGATGCAGCCCGACACAGGCAATTCCCCCGCCGAGGCCGAAGGGCCCCGGCGGGTTTTCTATTTCAACGGTGGCTTTCTGCGCCAACGCCGATTGCGCCGAATCATGGATCTGGCCGGGTTGCCGCTGCGCCTTGGCCTGCCGGGACCACAGGACGCCGTCGCCGTCTGGGGCCACAGCCCCTACGCCACACGCGGCGAGGCAATGGCCGCGCGCAGCGATGCCGCGCTGATCCGGATCGAAGATGCATGGCTGCGCTCTATCCATCCCGCACGGGCAGGGGGCGAGCCGCCTCTGGGTCTTGTAATCGACCATACCGGCGCGCATTTCGACGCCTCAAAACCATCGGATCTGGAAACGCTTCTGGCCACCCATCCGCTGGACGACACAGCCCTGATGGACCGTGCGCGCGGTGCCATCGCCCGCCTTTCCGAAGCTCATCTAAGTAAATACAACGCTTATGATCCGCAGGCCCCCTGCCCCGATCCCGGCTATGTGTTGGTCATAGATCAGACGCGCGGTGATGCCAGCGTGCGACTGGGCGGGGCCGACGCCAATACGTTCCGCGAGATGCTGTATTACGCGCAAGAGGACAATCCCGGCGCCCGCATCGTCATCAAGACCCATCCCGAAACCGCCCAAGGACAACGCGGTGGTTATTTCAGCGAGGCCGACACCACCGACCGCATCACCCTGTGCCAGACCCCGGTCAGCCCCTGGGCATTGCTGGGCGGTGCGACGGCGGTCTATACCGTGTCTTCGCAAATGGGCTTCGAGGCGATTTTTGCCGGACACCGCCCCCGCGTCTTTGGCCAGCCATTTTATGCGGGATGGGGTCTTAGCGACGACCGTCACCCGCTGTCCCTGCCGCGCCGGGGCCGCACGCTTAGCCGAGCACAATTGTTCGCAGCGGCGATGATCCTCTACCCGACGTGGTACGACCCCTATCGCGACGAACTGTGCCCGCTGGAATGCGTTCTGGACACGCTTGAGGCGCAGGTGCGTTGCTGGCGCGAGGATCGTCTTGGCTGGACCGCGCATGGCATGCGCCTGTGGAAACGCGGGCCATTGCAAACGGTGTTTGGACGGCACAAACCGATGGTCTTCCGCCCCGATCTGGATCTGGATCGACGTCACATGGTCTGGGCGGGTAAGGCAGATCAGGCCCCTGAAGATGCCGTGCGGGTCGAAGACGGTTTTTTGCGCTCACGCGGGTTGGGCGCCGACCTTGTGCCGCCGCTCAGCCTGGTCTGTGACACACACGGCATCTATTATGATCCCACCCGCCCCAGCGATCTGGAGCTCTTGATCGCCAAACGCGCCGACCTGCGCCCCGATCAGGCCCGTCGCGCCGAGGCCCTGCGCCTGCGCATCGCCGCCCTTGGCGTCACCAAATACAATCTCGGCGGCACAGCGCCCCACCTGCCCCAAGGCTACCGCATCCTTGTGCCCGGTCAGGTCGAGGATGACGCGTCGATAAGAACTGGTGCCGGCGACATCGCCACCAATCTGGACCTGTTAAAGGCCGCCCGCGCCGCCAATCCCGATGCAATCATCCTGTTCAAACCCCATCCCGACGTCGAGGCAGGACTGCGCCCCGGCCATGTCGCCCCCGAAACGCTGGACGGCATCACCGACGCGATCCTGTCACACGCCGACCCCGTGGCGCTGCTGCGCGAGGTGCAAGAAGTCTGGACCATGACCTCGCTTCTGGGGTTCGAGGCATTGTTGCGCGGCCTGCCCGTCACGACCACGGGCGCGCCATTCTACGCGGGCTGGGGCCTGACCACCGATCTGGGCCGCACCCCGGCCCGCCGCAGCGCGCACCCGACATTGGATGGGTTGGTTCACGCCACCTTGATCGACTATCCACGCTACATCGACCCGGTCACGAAACTGCCCTGCCCTGTCGAGGTCGCGCTGGAGCGGCTGGCGACAGGCACAATCCCCCGCCCCGGCCCCGCGAACCGCGCGTTGGCCAAATTACAGGGCCTTTTCGCCTCCCGCGCCGCACTCTGGCGGTGACAGGGGACACGATCCACCTGCTTTCATCGTTCCAAAAATACCCAAAATCCAACAGAGCCCCAACACGCGCGCTTTGGATCAAGATAGTGACGACCCCCACAAACGACAAAAACCCCAGAGACGATCTGGGGCCTTTGAGCATACGCACCCGTTGTCAGGCGCGTTCGGAGTATTCCATGGTCTCGGTGTTGACCACGATGGCTTCGTCCTGCCCCACGAACGGCGGCACCATCACCTTGACCCCGTTGTCCAGGATCGCCGGTTTAAAGCTGTTGGCGGCGGTCTGACCCTTCACGACTGGCTCGGTCTCGACGACCATGCAGGTCACCTTTTGCGGCAGGGTCGCGTTCAGCGCCTCAGACTCGTAATATTCGATATGGATTGTCATGCCGTCTTGCAAAAACGGGCGACGCTCGCCCAGCAGTTCGGCAGGCAGTTCCATCTGCTCGTAGGTCTCGGAGTCCATGAAGACCAGCATACCGTCGGATTCATACAGGAATTGCTGATCCTTCTGATCCAGGCGAACGCGCTCAACCTTGTCAGCGCTGCGGAAGCGTTCGTTCAACTTGCTGCCGTTGCGCAGATTGCGTAGTTCGACCTGCGCGAACGCGCCGCCCTTGCCCGGCTTGACGTGGTCAACCTTCACAGCGGACCACAGCCCACCGTTATGTTCCAGCACGTTTCCCGGTCTGATCTCGTTCCCGTTGATTTTCGGCATTGTGGCAAAACTCTGGCAAAAGGTTGAAGGAATGTCGACGCACCCTATATATTGGGATCGACCCGGGGGCAAGACAACGATATCTCGTGCTGCAACTGCGTAAGATATGCGTCAAATGCATGGATGCTATGCAAACTAGCCCTATCCGAATCGGTCAAACTTCGCCATAACGAGGTTCAAGCCGAAAAATGCAAGAGCAATAAGAACAAGGACGAATCATGAAAGATTTCGTTGACGGAGCAGCCTTCAACAATGAGCAAGGTAACCGTGCCCGTAAACTCTTTGCGGCCGTGGTACTGGCCGCATTGGACGACGCCATTTCTGACGATAAGAAATACGGCAACGGTCCTGATCAAATCGCCCGTTGGGCCCGCTCGCGCGATGGACGCGAAGTGCTGTCTTGCGCTGGAATCGACCCGAACGAGCGTGTCGTGACCGGTTTGATGGATTTCGTGTCGAAAGGCGTGCGGACCTCCGTCGCCCTGTCGCGCGAAGAAAGCGAACGTCGCAATGCGGCTGCCGCAGCACAGGCCGAAGCCGCCTGATCGATCTGACGACCCAAAGACTGCCAATGAATGACCCCGCCCTTTCGGTGGGGTTTTTCATTTTGGGCGAGCCGCACTTTGGAACGTCGCTGAGTTGCATCAGGTGCATAGCTGGCAGGGTTCTGCGGTGCTACACAGACCGTTCCGTGGCCAAATCCGCGCCAAAATACACACCAGAGGCCTGATTAAAAAAGTGGCGATTTTACTCGGTGAGCCATTTAAGCGTCAGGTGGCAGGATAGATTATCCCAAATCCTGACTTGCCAGAGCGCGATGAATTTCGCGGCGGACCAGTTTGCGCACGTTGCGCGTGATCCGTTCCCCCAATGCGCCCTGCAACTCTTGGCGGACGATGTCGGCGACCAGATCGCGCAACGCGTCCTCATCCAGAAAATCGTCATTGGCTGTCAACACATCGTCCTCGGGTAGATCCCGATCCAGCGAACTGACGGTTTCTTCTTCCTCAGCGACAAAGTTATCGGGGATGTCGTCAAAAGGAATGGACACTGCGGGTTTCGCCACGACGCGCGGTTTGGCCGGGGCCTCATCCGGAGTGTCTTCCGGAGCGTCGTCCGTGTCGCTTTCAACCTCAGACGCGGCGTCACTGGATGCCTTGGGCTCGGCGGTGCCGGTTTCGCCGTCCGGGCTGTAATCTTCCCACGGCAGGGATTCCAGCGTGCTGCCGGAATACGCATCGTCCGAGGTGCCATCGGGCTCCCACTGGTCATCGCGACCGGCCACGACCTGTTCCAGCTCGGCCACGCGGGCCTTCAATGTATCCTGATCTAGCGTAGCATTGTCCGACGTCGCCATCGCGGGCTGCTCAGTCTCTTGCCACTGGCCGTCGGACAACTCGTCGTCCCAGTTGTGTGTTTCCTCTGCCGCACCGTCATGGTCGGCAGTGTCACTGGCCGGATCTATGGACTGCCACTCGGCATCGTCCGAATCACTGGTCTCAGACTCGTTTTGGGAAACGTGGCGAAATTCAGGGGGCGAATGGGGATCATCCCGGTCATCGCCGGTCTGCTCTTCATCGGTAACAAACCGCGCTTCGGCCCAAAGGGTATCGGCCTCATCTGACCCGCTTTCGCCCGTTTCAGCCTTGTCCTGCGCGCTGTCGCCGCCACCATCAGGGGCTGCATCATCGACGCGAAACGACGGCGCCAAAACCAGCTTGCCCGCCTCGGGCGCGGCGGGTTCGGGCGTCATTGAAGATTGGGGCGTAAGGCCCTTGGATTCGTTGGAGACCAGTCGCCGAATAGACGACAGGACATCCTCGATTTCCACGTTGGTCACGGGATCGGACATTTTATTATACCACTCTTGCCTACCGGCAGCTTACCGCGCGCCGGGCTTTCACACAACAGATAGAGCGGGTTTTACTGTTTTCCGATGGCGCGCAGCACCTTGTCCAGTTGTTGACCCTGCTTGCTATATTCTGCCGGCGCGTCTTTGACCAAGTTGTAATAGGACGTTGGATCATATGTCGGCACATTCAGATTGAGGTCCCGCACAGTCAACTGACCGGTCGCAGACAACACAGCATAGGCCGCAATGACCAAATCGACTTGCGCCGAAATCTGATCCGCTTGCGATGTCAGAAGTTCCTGTTCGGCGTTCAGCACGTCCAATGTGGTACGCGCGCCCAGCTTTGCCTCTTCGTTGACGCCTTCAAAGGCGACGCGCGCCGCGCGCACCCCGTCAGTGCTTGCTGCAGACGACGCCCGAGCAGCGGCCAGAATCGCATAGGCGTTCCCGACGTTGCGGGCCACATTATTCCCTGTCGTGTGTAAAAGGCCCCGCAGCGCGTCGCGTTGCGCGATCGCGCGGCGTTTCGCGGATGACAGGGCACCGCCCTGATAGATCGGGCCGCTCAACTGAATACCAACGCTTCCACTCTGGCTGTAACTGCTCCCGTCCAATTGTTCGTTCACCGCCAAGGCACCGTTCAGCGTGATTTGGGGGCTCATCGCTGCTTCGGCGACAAGCACGTTCAGGTCTGCGGCGGCCACGTCATGCTGTGCTTTCAACATGTCGGGATGATTGCGCAGGGCAATCTGTTTGGCCGTTTCCTGCGTTCTGGTGATCGACGGAATACGGGGCGATTGAAGGTGACGAGCAGGACGCGAGCCGACGACAGCGATGTATTCCTCGATCGCCTGGGCCAGATCGCCTTGGGCACTGGCCAGACCACTGACAGCCAAACTCAGACGGGCCTCGGCCTGTGCGACATCGGTGCGCGTCACCTCGCCCACTTCAAACCGGTCCTGCGCGGCGCGCAGTGATTCGCGGATCACCCGCACGTTCGATTGGCGCAGCGTCACAAACCGTGTTGTCCGCTGCACGTTCATAAAGGCCTGCACCGCGCGCAACATCACCTGCTGCTCGATCGACACCAGCGCCTGCCGCGTGGCCAGCACGGTTTCCTTGGCCGCATCGACCTGAAAACGCGAGCGCCCGAAATCATAAAGCAGCCATTCGGCCACGATCCCGGCGTTCAGATCGGTATCGCCGCTGCGCGTCGACCCGCCAAATGCGCCGGGAATACGCGAAAAGCTGCGCGTGATATCCGTTGTCCAGCTGAGAATCGGCCGCAGACGGGCAACGGTTCCGGCCACATCTTCGTCCGCCGCGCGCAACAAGGCGCGGTTCTGTTCCAGAAGTCCACTGTGCGTGTAGGCCCCGGCCAATGCATCGGCCAGTGTCTGAGACTGGGCCATGTGCGGTAACGTCAGGGCGATGACGGCGGCCCCTGCAAGGCGGGACAGTCGTTGAGCGAAGCCAGTGGTGCGAAGTGTGTTGCGAGTCAGCATGTCGTTCCCAATCATCCCGGTCCGATTACACGGCCCATTGTCAATCCGCGTGCCGCCCCCGTTTATAGGGCAAAAGCCGCGTGTTTTTCAAATCCCGGCAAAACGGGTGCGCCCGCGTTGAAAGCAAAGCGCCAAGTCATCTTTCCGTCGATCTTATAGCCAATGCGCACCACGCCCAGCGCGCCCTCCATGAACAGGCAGGCAATGCGCCCGCCATCTTTCAGCTGATCGATCAGCCCCTCGGGAAGGTGCTGTACAGCCCCTTGCAGGACGATCACGTCATAGGGGCCATGTTCGGGGGCGCCCGCGCTGAGGGTGGCGTGATGCACGATCACGTTGTCCGCGCCGTGCTCTAGCAACAGCGCCTGCGCCTCGGCGCTCATTTCTGCGTCTTCTTCTACCGAAACGACGGCCTCGGCCATGCGGGCCATGACTGCGGACGAATAGCCCAGCGCGCTGCCCACATCCAGAACCAGCTCATCACCCTGAATGTCCAGCGCATCCAGCATCTTTGCCAATGTGCGCGGTTCAAGGATCACGCGCCCGCCGCCCAGATCAATGTTCTCGCCCATATAGGCCGCTTCGCGCAGAGCGCGGGGCACGAACGCCTCGCGCGGTACGCTCAGCATGGCGTCGATAATAGGAAATTTCGTCACATCCGAGGGCCGGATTTGCGTATCCACCATCATGGTGCGACGGTCGGCGTAGTCTGTCATGGCTGAAACTCGTGCGTTCTAGGCTCTGTTGCCAATTGTTTTGACACATCTGCCCGCGCCCGGCAACGGCGCGTCGATGAAACGAGCGTTTTTGAAACAGATGTTGTTTGAAAGGCGGGCCTTCAATCGCGCATCTCGGCGCCCTAAGATGATCGTCGGAGCTTTCTGAATTGGCTAGCAGACGGCCCTTACCTGCCCTCGAAAACGTCTCCGCCCCCAATTTAACGCGGCGCGGGCGCGCTGCCGCCCCTTATTCCCCGGCCTTCAACAGTCCCAATGCGCTGCCTGTGGATTCGCCCCACATCAGATCGGCAATCTCGCTGTCAGGCTGATAGCCCGTCGGCGCCGACGCGATCAGGGCGCGCAGCCGGTCGATATCCTGTGCCTGACAGGCCGCCAGCAAGCGGTCCAGCAGGCGGTCCAGTGCCTCGGGGGGCAAGTGGTCGTCGTTGGCGGTCATAATGCGGGGATGTTGCGTCGCGACGGCCTCGTTTCCGATCAGCAATTCCTCGAACATCTTTTCGCCCGGCCGCAGCCCGGTAAAGATGATCGCAATATCGCCCTGCGGATTCACCGTTGGATCGATGCCCTCGCTGACGCGATAGGGCTTCAACCCGCTGAGGCGCACAATGCGGTCTGCCAGATCGACGATTTTCAGCGGCTCGCCCATGTCCAGCACGAACACATCGCCACCTGTCGCGAGCGCGCCAGCCTGAATAACCAGTTGGGACGCTTCGGGAATAGTCATGAAATAGCGCGTCATGTCGGGATGCGTCACGGTCACGGGTCCGCCATGCTCAACCTGCGAGCGGAAGCGCGGAATGACCGACCCGCTAGACCCCAAGACATTGCCGAATCGGACCATCGAAAAGGTCGTTCGCGTCTGACGTTCGGCCGCAGCCTGACAGACCAGTTCGGCAAGGCGTTTGGACGCGCCCATGATGTTGGTGGGGCGCACGGCCTTGTCGGACGAGACCAAAATGAACGATTCGACCCCGGCCTTTATTGCGGCATCCGAGACGGTTTTCGTGCCAAAGACGTTGTTCCGCAGCCCCTCGACTACGTTATGTTCGACCAACGGCACATGTTTGTAAGCAGCCGCGTGATAAATCGTCTGTACGCCGAATTTTTCCAGTGCCGCCAGAATACGGCCCGGATTCTGCACCGAGCCGATCAGCGGCACGATCCGCACATCCAGCCCCGCATCCGCAATCAGATCGCGCAGTTCCAGATCCATCGTGTACAGCGCCAGTTCCGACAGCTCCCACAGGATCAGGGTGGTCGGGCGCTGCTGCACGATTTGGCGGCACAGCTCGCTGCCGATCGAGCCACCGGCGCCGGTGACCATGACCACCTTGCCCTTGATGTTATCCGCCATCAGTTCGTCCATCGCCGGGACCGGATCACGGCCCAGCAAATCCTCGATCGCCACGTCGTTCAAGTCGCTGACGCGTGCCTTGCCGGTAACGATATCGGACATGCCGGGAATGGTTTGCACGCGCACCGGCAACATCTCGAGTCGCTGCACGATTTCGCTGCGTTCCGCGCGCGAGGCACTGGGTACCGCCAGCAGGACCAGTTTGATCCCGTGCATTTCAATCAGCCGGGCCAAGCGCGCAGGGTCGTGAACCCGAAGCCCGCCAATTTCCGAACCATGCAACTGCACCGCGTCATCGGCAAAAGCAACGGGTACGAAATCGGATTGCTCCTTGAGCGAGCTTAGCAACTGACGGCCCGACCGGCCCGCGCCATAGATCAGCACCGGCACCTGACGTTCGGTCACGTGGCGCTGCAACAACTGGCGCATCGCCATGCGCAACCCGCCCAGAAAACACATCGCGATCAAGGCATGAATCGCCGCCACAGACCACGGCAGCCCCAGTTCCATCAGCTTGGTCGCTGCCAGCAGAACCGAGGACGAGGCCAGAACCCCCACCATGATCGTCGACAACAGCCGGATCGACAGATAACGCACAACAGCCCGGTAGAACCCCAGCCGCACGAAAATCAACAGGCTGATCGGCACATATATCAGGGCGGCCAGCCAAAAGTCAGGGTTTGCCATGGGGGCAAATGTTTCGACCCGCAGCAGTGTCGCGCCAATAAAGCTGATCAGCAGCAATGCGGCATCCGCCAGCAATTGCAGGATACGCTTTTGCGCGCGCTCCAGCTTCAGTAGGCGATCAAGGCTGCCATTCAACATCTTGGGGAAATGTCCGTAAACGAGAGGGCTAAGGAATACTGCAAAGGGCTCGCAATCATGAATCTGTCAATCTCAAGGTGGCGTGAATATCGTCGCCGGAACGGCCCCCGCCTGCATGCCCCGCTTGGAATCAGATCCACGCGGGTCCAGCCAATCCCGGCAAAAACCGGCAGAAAACGCCCAATTATCGCGCCATTACCGCAAGTAAGCAAGTTGTGATGCTGCACACGCGAATTACCGCGTATGCCAAACGACCACCTGCCTGAAAAAGAGGCGCGCACCGACAACTCAGCGACCCGCGCCGGGTGTTACGATCTGAATTGCCGTGCCATGCTCGTCACAGGTCTGGCGCATGGCGACGGGCAGATCACGGTCGGTGATTACCCGGTCCACCTGATCCAGTGCGGCAATCCGCAACGGTGCGCTGCGTTGCAGCTTGGAGTGATCGATAATCAACGTGATCTGACGCGCGCGGCGCAAAAGGGCCTGTCCCACCTGCACCTCCTGCGCGTCGAAATCCATCATCTCCCCCGTGCCTTCCAGCGCCGAACAGCCCAGCACCACATGATCAAAGCGGTAGCCTTCGATGCTGGCCACGGCCTGCGCCCCGACCAGCCCCATATCGGCCCGCCGCAACGCGCCGCCAGTCACGATCACCTCGCAATCGGGATGGGATTGAAGGATATCCGCCACATGCAGGTTGTTGGTCACCACCATCAGCCCGGCATGATCCATCAACGCGCGGGCCACAGCCTCGGACGTGGTGCCTATATCCAGAAAAACCGAGGTCCTCGGCGGGATATGCGCCGCGCAGGCACGCCCGATTGCGGTCTTGGCGGCGGCATTCAGGCGGCGGCGCGCCTGATATTCGATGTTGCTGGCCCCGGGCGGCAGGATTGCGCCGCCATGCACGCGCTGCAATGCGCCACTGGTGGTCAGATCTGCCAGATCGCGGCGAATGGTCTGATGGGTCACGCCAAACTGCACCGCCAGCCCGTCGACCGTCACACGCCCTTCGCGGCGGGCACGGTCCAGAATACCGGGATGACGCAGGCTGTGGGACATGATGTGCGGGCCTTTGTGCTTTCCTTTTTAATAAGGTGCTAGCGTCCGACGGTCAATAAAACGAAAACTATCGGCGTAAATGCGCTAAAAACGAATATACTCGAACATTGAGCAATTGACTCGGGCACGGGCCTGCGCTTTGCCAGTAGCCACGCCGTTCAGGAGTCCGTCATGCCCCGCCCTGCCCCCGCCCATCCGCTTGATCCGCCTGTTGATCTGTTCATCATCGGCGGCGGCATCAACGGCTGCGGCATCGCGCGCGACGCCGCCGGACGAGGCCTGAGCGTGACCTTGGCCGAGCGGGATGATCTGGCCTCGGCCACCTCCTCGGCCTCGACCAAACTGTTTCACGGCGGGCTGCGCTATCTGGAGTTCTTCGAGTTTCGTCTGGTGCGTGAAGCCCTGCAAGAGCGTGAAACCCTGCTGCGCGCCATGCCGCATATCAGTTGGCCAATGCGCTTTGTCTTGCCAATGCACCGCGACATGCGGTTCGAGGGTGGCACGCCCACATCGCGCCTTCTGGGCCTGTTCATGCCGTGGATGCGCGGGCGCCGCCCTGCCTGGCTGATCCGGCTGGGCCTGTTTCTATATGACACGCTGGGCGGGCGTGCCCTGCTGCCCGGCACACGGTCACTGGATTTGCGCAACGATCCGGCCGGGGCCGCGTTGCAGGACAAATACACCCGCGCGTTTGAGTATTCCGACTGCTGGATCGAGGATTCGCGCCTTGTCATGCTGAACGCCCGCGACGCCGCCGCGCGGGGTGCCACGATCCTGACCCGAACCGAGGTGATCCGGGCCGAGCGTGTGGATGGCCTGTGGCATGTCACAATTGACGATGGCACTGGCCCCCGTGTGGTGCAGGCCCGCGCGCTGGTTAACGCCGCCGGGCCATGGGTGGCCGATATGATCCACAACCGGATCGGTGTCGAAACATCAGACAACGTGCGCTTGGTGCGCGGCAGCCATATCGTAACGCGCAAACTGTACGATCACGACCGGTGCTATTTCTTTCAGGGCACCGACGGGCGCATCATCTTTGCCATTCCCTACGAGGGTGACTTTACCCTGATCGGCACCACCGATGCGGACCACCCCGACCCACAGACGCCCCCCATCTGCACCGAGGTCGAGCAGGACTATCTATGCGGCTTCGCGTCAGAGTATTTCAAGCAACCCGTCACGCGAGATGATATCGTCTGGACCTATTCCGGCGTGCGCCCGCTGTATGACGATGGGGCCAGTTCCGCCACCGCCGCCACGCGCGATTATGTGCTGCGCGTGAATGACGATGGCGCGCCGCTGCTGAACGTGTTTGGCGGCAAGATCACAACCTATCGCCGATTGGCCGAAAGCGCGCTAGGTAAACTACGCGCGTTTTTTCCGCAGGCGGGGGCAGACTGGACCGCTGGCGTGTCCTTACCCGGTGGCGATTTGCCTGTCGATGGTGTGGACGCTTTGGTTCAGGACCTGTGCGCCGGCTATCCATTCCTGAACGGCAAATGGGCACTGCGTCTGGTGCGCGCCTATGGCACCGAGGCGGCCAAACTGCTGGGCGCTGCCAAGACGGCCAGCGATCTAGGCCTTGATTTCGGCGCGACCCTAACCGAAGCCGAGCTGCGCTGGATGGTTGCCAATGAATACGCGCAAACCGGCGACGACGTGCTGTGGCGGCGCACCCGATTGGGCCTGAAACTGACGGCGGATCAGATCGCAGCGGTTCAGGCATGGATGGCGGCCCACGCGCGCCCCTAGGCCGCTTGGTGTTGTTAGACTAAGTGTTGCTATTCAAATGCAAAGCGGCCCGCCCTACACTCCCCACAGTGGAATCACCGAGGAGCGCGCCATGACCCACATTCTGGCCATTGATCAGGGCACAACCTCTAGCCGGGCTATCGTGTTCGACGCCGCGCTGAAACCCATCGCCAGCGCGCAGGCGGAATTCACCCAACATTTCCCGCAATCCGGCTGGGTCGAGCATGATCCACATGACCTGTGGGCAACCACGCTCAGCACTTGCCGTGGTGCGCTGAAAAAAGCCGGGCTAAGCGCCGGGGATATTGCCGCAATCGGCATCACCAACCAGCGCGAGACGACACTGGTCTGGGATCGCGCGACCGGCGCGCCGCTGCACAATGCCATCGTCTGGCAGGACCGGCGCACCGCCGACACCTGTCGCACCCTGCGCGACGCGGGGCACGAGGGCATGATCCGCGCCCGCACTGGCTTGTTACTGGACCCGTATTTCTCGGGCACGAAACTGCAATGGATTCTTGATAACACCCCCGGCGCGCGGGCGCGGGCCGACAAGGGCGAGCTGCTGTTTGGTACGGTCGATTGTTATCTGATCTGGCAGCTTACAGGCGGCAAGGTGCACGCGACCGACGCGACCAACGCCGCGCGTACGTTGCTCTATGACATCTACAAAGGCCGGTGGAGCAGCACCATCTGCGATCTGCTGAATATCCCGATGGCCATGCTGCCCGAGGTGCGCGATTGCGCGGCTGATTTCGGCCAAACCGCACCGGACCATTTCGGCGCACCCATCGCCATTCGCGGCGTCGCGGGCGATCAACAGGCAGCCACCGTCGGTCAGGCCTGCTTCAAGCCCGGCATGATGAAATCGACCTATGGCACCGGCTGTTTCGCGCTGCTGAACACCGGCACAACGCCGGTCACCAGCGAAAACCGTTTGTTAACAACCATCGCGTACCAATTGGACGGCCAGACAACCTATGCATTGGAAGGGTCTATTTTCGTCGCGGGGGCCGTGGTGCAATGGCTGCGCGACGGATTGCGCATCATCAAGGCGGCGGGCGATACCGGACCGCTGGCCGCAGGGGCCGATCCGGGGCAGGACGTGGTGCTTGTGCCCGCGTTTACGGGCCTGGGCGCGCCCTATTGGAACGCGGACTGTCGCGGTGCTGTCTTTGGCCTGACGCGCGGCACCGGCCCGGCCGAAATGGCGCGCGCTGCGCTGGAAAGCGTCGGATTTCAGACGCGCGACCTGCTGGATGCGATGCACGCCGATTGGGACGTTGCGGGCCACGGGGCATCGCCCACCTTGCGCGTTGATGGCGGGATGAGCGCGTCCGACTGGACAATGCAATTTCTGGCCGACATCACCGGCGCGCCGGTAGACCGTCCAACCGTGCTGGAAACGACAGCGCTGGGGGCGGCATGGCTGGCGGGGATGCACGTAGGACTTTATCCCGACCTTGAAGAGTTCGCCAAGGGTTGGGCATTGGAGCGCACGTTCACACCGGCGATGGACGCCAAGACACGCGAGGCGCGTCATGCCCGCTGGAAGGCCTGCGTCGCCGCCACGCTGTCAGTGTAAGTCGCCGTAGGGTGTGCCTTTGGCGCACCTGCGATGCCTTTCAGGCTGGGGGCAACACAACGTCGTCAGGCGCCCCCGGACAAGTGCCCATCCACGACCCGCTGAACCATAGGCGCGAAATGCGCGAACCCCGGCGTTTCCATATCCGCGTGTTTGCCCGCGTCGTCCAGATAGCGCACCTGCACGATTTCCTTCACATTCGGGTTGGTCTCGAATTCGGCCACTTCTTCGGACGACATCGGTCCACCTTGCAGGTGTAACGAATGCACCGACGCCTCGGACAGTCGATTGAAATATTCGGGCTTGGTCGCACATAAATACCGTTTGGCGGCGACGTGGTAGCGCACACAATCGGTGACGATGGTCGGGAAAAACGCCTCCAGCACCTCGGCCCCGGCCTCTTCGTGGTGGCGGTCGTGGGTGTCGTCGGGGCTGTAAGTGCCGAATTCGGATGTGAAATGACCAATGTCATGCAGCAGGGCCGCAACGATGATCTGCTCGGATGCGCCTGCACGCTCTGCCAATGTCGCGCCTTGCAGCATGTGTTCGGCCATCGTCACCGGCTCGCCCAGGTATTCTTCGTCACCACGCCGCTCAAAAATTCCGGCCAGAAATGGCACAATGGTCTGTTGGGTCAGATCGCTCATTCCGCGGCCTCCTGACGGGGTGTTTCCAGCGCGGCAAGGGTCGAGCGCAGCCCGTCCATATCCGCATAACATCCTTGAAACCAACGGGTTCCGGTCCCGGAATAGCCCTTGCGCGCGTGCAGAACGCGGGTGTTGTCGACAAGGAAACACTCGCCCGGTTCAAGGCGAAAACTGACCTCCATCTGGGGATCGTCGATGATTTCGCCCAGACGGCGATAGGCGGCGTAATAGTCGGCCATTGCGTCGAACGGCACATCGGTGATCGCCGCCGCCGAGCGGTTGTTGAACCGCACCGCCTGCAACGTGCCGTCGGGGGCCAGTTCGATCATGGGGCGGCGGCTGCGCAGGCGCACGCCCGCCTCGCCCGCATACTCGAACCGCGCGCAGTGGCCTGACAGCACATCGAACCACGCGGGGTTTTCGGCCCGCAACCGTTGTGCGGCGGCAAAGCCATCAACCACCATGTTTTCGCCCCCGGCGGCCGAGGATTCGAGGCAATACAGCACCTGAATTGTTGGCACCGGATCGCGATAGGGGTTGTCGGTATGGGCCTGAAGGCCAAGGCCGGTATAGGCCAAGTTGGTTGGGTTCACCTCGGTGCGGACCTCGAAATGGCGGCCATAATTCGTCTCGCGCACATTGCCGAACAGGTCGACCACGTCGAAAAGGGCGCCGTCGCGGATCGGCCCGCCCGTCAGCTTGCCAAAGCCATAGCGCGCGACCAGCGCCAACCAATCGCGGCGTGCATCTGCGTTACCCTGCACTGACGTGAAATCACCAGTCGGCACGGCGGACATCAGGCCCGCATCCCATGCCTCGCTGCCTTCGGGCATCGCGCCGGGCGCGGGCGTGTCGGCGCGGTCATAGGCGTTGTCCATCAGCCAAGCGGCGTCATAGGCAATCGCACGCCCCTCGGGGGCAAACGTCAGCGTCAGGGTGGGGCCGTTGACCTCGGCCTTGGTCACATGTGTCTCAGCCTGGATATCGCGCAGCGCGATCAGACGTTGGCCGTTGCCGGGCGCGCGGGTCTGGTCATCCCACGCGTTGTCGCGCAGCCAGATCGCGTGAAAGCGGGCCGCGTGACCACTTGGGTCCGTGACCGTGACTATATCGCCATTGGCGGATGGGACGGCTTGGAACATGGGGCATCTCCGAAGGTGTAATCACTGGACAAGATGACAGGGTTAGCCATAATCACAATGCAGTTTTTCGGGATACAAGGGGCGGTTTTAGTTATGTCTGAGACAGGGCGGGATCGCGTGCTGGACGGCCTTCCGCTGGACTGGGTGCGCGCATTCGAGGCTGCCGCGCGGCTGGGCAGCTTTACCGCTGCCGCGTTGGAGACCGGCCTGACGCAGGCCGCAATCAGCCAGCGCATCGCCAATCTGGAGGGGCGGCTGGGCGCGCGTCTGTTTATCCGGCAGGCGCGCGGCGTTGCCCTTACGGTAGAGGCCGAGGCATGGTTGCCCCATGCCACCCGCGCGCTGTCACTGCTGCATCACAGCGCGCAGGATATTTTCGGCACCCGCGCGCAGCGGCTGACGGTGCTGGCCAGCGCGTCGGTAACGCGCGGCTGGCTGGTCCCGCGCCTGAACGCGTTGGAGGACCGCGCACGTCTGCACTTGTCGTTCGAGACGCTGATGGTCGAGGCCGACAGTGATGCGGGACGGGGCCGCGTGGTGGCGCGTTATGGTACGGGACATTGGCCGGGTTTGCGCGCCGCGCGGCTGTTCGTCGAGGAGCTGGCCCCGGTGGCCGCGCCCGAGCTGTTGAATGGCGTCGAAGACTGGACCGCCCTGCCCCGGATCGCCGTCACCGGCCCGCGCGCGGGATGGTCAGATTGGGGCGGCGCAAGCGTGACCGCGCCGTTGCGCTTCGACAGCATGATCGCCGCACAGGCCGCCGCCGAGGCGGGCGCGGGCGTGCTGCTGGCCTCGCTTCCGCTGTGCGCCGTCGCCTTAAACGCCGGGCGTTTGGTACAGATCGGCACGCGCAGCTTGACCCCTGCCAGCAGTTATTGGCTGACCGCGCAGGGCGAAGACATCTCGGACCGGCGGTGGCGGGCGCTATGCACGGCGTTTTGCAAAGGGTAGCCGCCCGGCCTTCAATCCCCGAGGCCCAGCGCCCGTTTGCGATCACTGGCCCATTTCATGATGGTCAGATCAAACGTCAACGCCATCAGCGAAACGCAGATCCCCAACACGAAATTCTTGCCCAGATCGGTACCCGCCAAGGTCCGCTGCAACTCTTGTCCCAGATCCTGGGTGCCGATGAAGGCCGCGATGATCACCATGAAGAAGGCAAACATGATCGCCTGATTGAACCCCACGGCCATCGTCGGCAGGGCCAGCGGCAATTGAACCTTAATCAATTTCTGCATCCGGGTGGCCCCAGACATATCCGCCGCCTCGGTCATTTCCTCGGGGACCGTGCGCAGACCCTCGATCGTGTAGCGGGTCAGTGGCACCATGGCGAAAATCAGGATGGAAAAGATCACGGCGACGTCGGTAATGCCAAACAGCATGATTGCAGGGATCAGGTAGACGAAGCTCGGAAAGGTCTGCGCGGTATCGCAGGCCAACAGCACCCGGCGCGACCATTTTTCGCTGCGCGCCGCGATGATGCCGATGGGCAGGCCGAACAGCATCGCCAGTGTCACCGCCGAGATCACCGAATAAAGCGTGATCACCGACCGGTCCCACCAGCCCGACAACGCGACAAGGCTGAAAAACACCGCCGCCAGCACCGCCTGTCGCCGCCCGCCCAACCACAGCGCGAAGGCGGTCACGATAAGGATCAGGGCCGGGGTCGGCATGCTGAGCAGGAAATTACGAAACGGGATCAGCACCTTGACGTTCAGGACATAGCGGATGCCGTAAGTTACGGATTGCACCGCATCAATCGCCAGAAACCCCTTGATCAGGTCGTCCATTTCCTTGCCTTGGCTGAAATTCTGCTTGCGCCCGATATCCGAAGCCAGTTCAAAAAACTGCGCCACGATGCAGAAAAACACGAACGCCCCGATGGCGACCAGTAACGTCATGTGGCGTTTCCACCATGGTGTGCCGCGCTCGAAATGCTCGGGTTGCTTGGCGACCCAAGCCTTGCTGAGACGGTCCAGCGTGACCGCGATCAACACGATGGTCACGCCGATCTCGAAACTGCGGCCCAGTTTGAAACTGCCCATCATCGCCAGCAATTTCGCACCCAGACCGGGCATGCCGATGAACGCGGTCAGAACCACCATCGCCAGCGACAACATGATGACTTGGTTAACGCCCACCAGAATCTCGGTGCGGGCCGAGGGCAGATAGACGTGGCGCAGCAGTTGAAACCGCGAACAGCCGCTCATGTGGCCGGCCTCGGCCACCTCGTGCGAAACCTTTTGCAGGCCCAGCGTCGTCATCAAGATCATCGGCGGAATGGCATAAATGGTGGTCGCCACCGCCCCCGCCGTCGGCCCGACCTTGAAAAAGATCACGGCGGGCAGCAGGTAGGTAAAGAATGGCAAGGTTTGCAGGACCGACAGGATTGGCTTGATCGCGCGATTGACCCACTGATACCGCCATGCGGCAATGCCCAGCGTGATGCCGATCACAAAGGCCAGCGGCACCGCGACGGCCAAAACCGACATGGTTTGCATGGCGATTTTCCACTGACCGATCAGGGCGGTCCAGACGAACGTGCCGCCCGCCAGCGCCGCCAATCGCCACCCGCCCAGATAAAAGCCGGTGACGGCGGCAACGGCGGCAACGGCCGTCCAAGGCATCGGGCCAATATTGGGCCAGCGGCGTTGGCCGTAAAACAGGTTGGCGGTGACATCCAGAAGCCACTCCAGCCCCTCGGTCAGGAACCGCGTGAAGGCCAACAGGCCCAGATCATCCTTAACGAAGTTAAAAATCGCATCCAGCCAGACGGCAAAGGGCGGAATCATGGCTTCGGGCAAACGGTGCAGGACTGCGGGCAGTGCGCCTACATATTGCAGCACGGTCAACAGTGCCGCGACGGCGCACAGGATCAGCGCAACGCGCGTCCGTGTCAGGCCCTCGGGCGTGGTGTCTGCGTTGGTCGCAAGGCTGGTCATCATTCCAGCCCGACCAGAAGATCCAGCGCCGCCGTGCGCGAGAACGCCCCGAGGATCGTGCCGTTCTTGACCACGGGAATGGCGTCGCGCGTGTCCTGCACCAGAAGGCGGGCCATGGCGTGGACGGTCGCGCCCGCATCCACCGGATCGCCCTGTCCTGTCAGGCCGGGCTCGATCAACACATGGGCATGCACGACATGCGCCTTGTCGATGTCTTCGGTGAATTTGCGCACATATTCAGTCGCCGGGTGCAGCACGATCTGATCGGGGGTATCGCATTGTTCGACCGCGCCGTCCTTCATGATGGCAATGCGGTCGGCAAGGCGCAGGGCCTCGTCGAAGTCGTGAGTGATGAACACGATGGTCTTGGACAGCATGGATTGCAGACGCAGGAATTCGTCCTGCATTTCGCGCCGGATCAGCGGGTCCAGCGCCGAGAACGGCTCGTCCAGGAACCAGATGTCAGGCTCGATCGCGAGGCTGCGCGCGATACCGACGCGCTGTTGCTGTCCGCCGGACAGTTCGCGTGGGAAATAATCCTCGCGCCCTTCCAGACCGACCAGTTTAACCACCTCCATCGCGCGCTCGCGGCGCTGGTGGCGGTCCTGACCGCGCATTTCCAACGGAAAGGCGACGTTTTCCAGAACGGTTCGGTGCGGCAGCAGGCCGAAGGATTGAAACACCATGCCCATCTTGCTGCGGCGCAGTTCGATCAGCTCTTTTTCCGAGAGCTGCATGATGTCCTGACCCTCGACGGTGATCGTGCCGCCGGTAATGTCGTGCAGGCGCGAAAAGCAGCGTACCAGCGTGGATTTCCCCGACCCCGACAGGCCCATGATCACCAGCATCTCACCCTTGGCGACCTCAATGCTGACATCCTTGACGCCCGCGATATACCCGTCTTGGCGGATGTCATCAAAACTGTGCCCGGTGGGCATTTTGGCCAGATATCCCTTGGGGTCTGTCCCAAAAAGCTTCCAGACGTTCTGGCAGGTGATGACGGGCTGTGTTTCGGTCATGAAATGTCCTGTAGACTGAGGCGGCCCCGTCCGAACGCGACGGGCGGGGCCTGAAAAGTGCATGGATTAAGCAGGATCAGTTGACCCAGCCGCCCCATGCATCTTCGTTTGCGTCCAGCCATTCTTCGGCGGCCTCTTCTGGCTCCAACTCGTCCACGTCGACCAGACGGGCCATTTCGGCAATCTGGGCGTTGGTGAAGGAAATCTTGGTCAGCATATCATAGGCGCTGGGCCATTTGTCCTTCATTCCGTCCCAAGCCGCCTTTTTCAGATAGCCATCTGCCGGGTTGCCGCAATCATACAACGCATCGGGGTTCGGCCCCACTGCCGGATCCTTGTCACAGCCTTCGACCCATTCGGGAAATTCAACGAATTCCCCCGGCCAAACGGCCTCGGCAAAATTGGGCGTCCAGTTGAACACAACGATCGGTTTCTTGTCCGCCTCGGCGGCACCGATTTCTGCCCAAAGGGCGGCAGCACTGCCCGCATTGATCACGGTAAAGTTCATGTCCAGCGCCTCGACGCGTTCCTTGCCGTGCTTCAACCAGTCGACCGGACCATCCAGATAACGGCCTTTGTCGCCGGTTTCAGGCGTGGCGAACACGGCGGCGCAATCGTTCAGCGCCTCCCATGCGGGCAGGCCGGGGCAGGCGTCCTTGGTCCACATCGGATACCACCAGTCTTCGCGCGTGACCGCATCGTGATCGCCCGCGTCATGCAGACCGCCCTTGTCCAAGGCCGCGCGAAAGGATGCGCCAAACGCGCCTTCCCAGACTTCCATTTCAAGGGTCACATCGCCCAAACGGATCGATTCATAAACCGCTTGGCTGTCGGTGGTGACGTATTCAACGTAATTGCCGTTCTTTTCCATCAACTGACCGACGACATTCGACATCACAATCTGCGACGACCAGTTGTGGATCGGAATGACGATGGGGTCGCTGCTGTCTTCGGCCATCAAGGCCATGGGCGCGGACGCCAAAAGAAAAGCGGCCAAGGCCGTTTTTACTGTTTTCATGGTAGTCTCCCGGTTGTTGCAACGTCTAAAGCGTTGTTTCTTTAGCTAAAGCTGGCCGATCGCTACGTCGGCTTGATTTCAGGGCACGGGGCACAATCGGTCGGCCCCCTTTTTGATGGTTGTGTCCCTCATCTTTGCAGCATTTCACTGCTGGTCAAGTTTTTTTCTTAGGAAACTTAGGTTGACAAGGCCCAATTGCGCATTTCAGTGAAATTATTGGTCTCATTTCTGCACGTTTTTTAAGCGCCCGCACGCACATCCCTAGCCGTAGCGCGTGGTTTTTTTACTGGCAGTGAAAATTTTGGGCTGTATGGTGGATTTAGACGGCGAGCGCAGGGGAATAATACTCTCAAAGCTGACCGGCCTGCTTTCCAACTTGGGAAGTCCCCGAAACTGAAACCGTTCTTGCACCAAGGTGACGCCGATGAAGGCTGAAAAGATACCAAGCGACCGCGTCAGACCCTTGCAGCAAGACCCCCACAGGGTCCGACGCGAGGATCACGAAAATGATCTGGAAACCGCCATTGGTCGCGAATTGCGCGCACATCGGCGCAAGCAGGTGATCACCGTCGCAGAACTATCGGCCCAGACCGGGTTGAGTATCGGGATGCTGTCGAAAATCGAAAACGGCAATACGTCGCCTTCGCTGACCACGTTACAGACGCTGGCAAATGCGTTGCGCGTACCGATCACCAGCTTTTTCCGCCGATACGAAGAGCACCGCGAATGTGTGCACACAAAATCCGGTGAGGGCGTCGTTATGGTGCGCGAAGGCACCCGCGCGGGGCATCAATACACCCTACTGGGCCATATCGGGGCCAATACCTCGGGGGTGATCGTCGAGCCGTATTTGATTACCCTGACCGAGGAATCCGACGTGTTTCCCACATTTCAGCACGGAGGGATCGAAACGATCTACATGCTGGAAGGCAAGGTCGATTATCGCCACGGAGACAGCATCGTTTCGCTGGAACCGGGCGACACGTTGTTCTTCGACGCGGACGCGCCACACGGCCCGGAAAAGTTGGTCAAATTGCCCTGCCGGTACCTGTCGATCATCAGCTACACACAGGACACCTGACACGGTCTGATATTGCTTTAGACCGGCCAGGCACGGCCGCCGATGAATCGTTGTCACCAACGAAGGCATCTGGAAAGCATGGGTTGATTAAGCCCCAAACTATTTCCATAGGCCTCGCACCCACCCGGAAAGGGCGCCTTTTGGACGCGCACAAAACAAAGCCGACGTCGCCCAAGGCGCGTCGGCTTTGTCGTTTGGTCACATTCCCGGTCGGGAATTACTTTTTCAACGGAGGTTCCGTCTCCAGATCCGGCCAGATGCCCAGCGATGTAGGTTGGCCATCGTCGAATTGGCTAAGATAATCCAACATCATCGGGCGGTTATCGATGAAACCTTTGTATGTCGCCAGCTCCTCGGGCAGGTCGCGGATCACCCGGTGCAAGCGGCGGCCCCATTTCGGCACCGTCATCAGATCCTGAAACGAACACAAGTAGCAGCGGATCGGGAACACCATCCCGTTGGATCGTGGCAGACGAAAGAACGTCTGCAACTCCACGCGCAGATGCTGTTTCGAGCCGATGTTTTCCGGCGTCAACTCGGTCTTTTGGATGCCCCATTTGTGATAGTTTTCCGGGCTGGTATCCAGCAGCGGATTGACCGTCATCGTCCAGTTCAGGCGCCGCGCGGGCGCGCCCTGCTGAATGTTCAGCAGGAATTTTAACGCACGCACGAAAATGCCCTTTTCATGGGCCAGCGGCACGGGCGCGTGCCACTCGAAAAAGTTCATTCCAATGTCGAAATCCAGACTCCAGTCGGCCTGCGTCGTGATCATGCCTGCGTCCATCCACAGGTTATCGTCACGCTGATCCAGCACGGCGAAATCGCCCTGCGTCTGGCGGGTGATGTATTCCATCGGGCCATACGGCAGCGTCGCCTCGTCCAGAAAGGTGAACGTGTCGTCGATGCCCAGCGGCTTGTTGATCCAGCGCCATGTATCGCCATCGCGGTGCAGCTCGAACATGTCCGGGTAATCCTCGGACTTGGACACCATAATCAGTTCCAGCAGGTCCCAACCCGCCAGCGTCATATGCGGCAGGGATTGGCAGCGCAGGGGATCGTCACTGAGAACCTTGGCGCGGTCGCGCATTTCCGAGACATAGTGTTCGTCCACATCGAACCGGTTCTGAAAGACCGAGCCGTCACGCCCGCCTTTATGCGGCTCCATGTTGACCGAATACATGTAGTCGTCCTTATCAAACGGAAACGGGAACCGCTTGATCGCCCAAGGACTGTTGTGGAACGAATAATCGTCGCGAAAGGTTTCGTCGTTAAATTGGATTGTCATGTCTGTTCTCCCTGTGGCGACCTTGTCACCGGGGGCGCAGGGCCACCCGGCGCAGGCGCGTCTGCTTAACGGTCCAGAACCAGCGTCTTGCCCTCGAAGCGGCTGACGCAGGGCATGATTTTCTTGCCCGAGGCGTGCTCGGCATCGTCCAGCCAATGATCGCGGTGCAGGATTTTGCCGTCACATTCGACCACGTCGGTTTCGCATTGCCCGCAGGCCCCGCCACGGCACAGATAGGGCGCATCGACACCCGCGCGCTCGATCGCCTCCAACAGGCTTTCGTGTTCGCCGACCTGAATGACCTTGTTGGAAATGGCCAGCTTGACCTCGAAGGGCTTGCCGGATTGAGGGGCCAAAAACTCCTCGTAGTGAACAGCCTCGCGCGGCCAGCCCAGCGTGGCAGCGGTTTCTCGCACCCAGCCGATCATGCCCTTGGGCCCGCACACATAGATATGCGTGCCAAGGGGTTGGCCGTCCAAAAGATGCTCAAGATTGATCTTTTGATCGTTCTCGTCGTAATAAATGTGGACCTGATTGGGGTACTTGTCGGTCAATTCGTCCACATAACTGCCCAGAGCATGCGAGCGACAGGCATAGTGCAACTCCCATTTGCCGCCGGTCCGCTCAAGCTGCTTGATCTGGGCCAGGAACGGCGTGATGCCGATACCACCGGCAAAGAACAGGTGCTTTTTCGCACGCAAGTCCAGCGCGAACAGGTTGACCGGATAGCTGAGAGTCATCTCATCGCCGACCTTGACCTTGCGATGCATGAACAGCGACCCACCCCGCCCCTGATCGTCGCGCCGCACCGAAATTGTGTAGGCGCGTTGGTCCATCGGGTCGGACATCAATGAATAAGGGTTCAGGCGGGTAACGCTGCCGTCTTTCATTTCGACAACCGTATGCGCGCCGCCTGAAAACGTGGGCAACAGCGCGCCATCGGTGCGCTCGAATTTGAAACGTGTGACCAATTCGTTCAGCGGAACGATATCGGTGACTTTGACAGTGATTTTCTCGGCTCCGCTCATTCGTAAATCCCCTTGGATGGCGGCACGTTGCCGGGGTCTTCGGCGTCGATGCACACGCCCTGATAGGCCGCCAATCGGCGCGAGTAGTGATCGCGCACGAACAGGTTCAGCCCGCAATGTGAACAGACAAACGGGTCCATCGTCACGTCTTCGGTGATGCCTTTGCAATGCACGCATTGCATGCGCCGCGCGGTCGATCCGCGGTGTTCGGTCTGGATCGCGGTATAGGGGATGCCGGCATTGGTGGCCTGCAACATGGCCTGTCCCATCATGCCCTCGGTGCCCGTCAGATAGACCTGCAGGCCCATCGCCGCGTCCAGCAGCACCCGGTCGATAAGTTGACGGGCCGCACTGTAAGTAGGGATTTCCCTGAAATGCTGCGGATTCAGCGCACGCAGGCGATCGGCGTAATCGGTGCCGCGGGACAAATAGATCAGATGGGTTTTCGCCATCAATTCGGGCGTGGCTACATCCAGCACAGCCTCGGCGCCCTCGGCTTCGGCGATCATCAGATGGTGTTTACCCGGTCGCGGCGACAGCGTGCCCCAGACGGGGCGACTGGTGATCGAAGGCGGAAATTCAAATTTGGACATGGCCCCTCACGTCTTTTGGAATGTGCGAACACGCGACAGGATAATCCTGCCGCGTGTCTGTGTCAGCATCAACCCTTGGCTGTGCGCACTTTCTTTTCCTTGTCGTAGAACGGCATTTCCTCGGCAGTGGCGGCAATTTCGGTGCCATCGCCATTGCGCACGGTCAGTTTCGTGCCGGGTTTGGCCGCATCAACCGGCATACGCGCGATGCCGACATTGTGGCTGTTGACCTCGGAATACATGCCGTAGGTGACATGGCCCACTTCCTTGCCGTCTTGCAACAGAACCGCACCCTCGTCCGCAGGTGTGGTGCCTTCCAGGCGCACGCCGTAGATCTTGAAGCGTTCCTTGCCCTTCAAAGCATAGTGGTTCTCTGCTCCGATAAAGCCGATCTTGCCGGGCGAAACAGTGAACTCCAGCCCCAGTTCCCACAGGGTATCGCCACAGGGTGAGCCATCCTCGAACGGGTAGGTTTCCGAGTTGTCGCCGGGATAGAACAACAGGTAGCTTTCCGTGCGCAACAGATCCAGCGTGCTGAACTGCACCGGGCGGATGCCCATGGATTTGCCTTTGTCCAGAATGGTGTCCCACAGATGGATTGCATGTTTCTTCTGACAGAAGATTTCATAACCGCGCTCACCGGTATACCCGGTGCGCGAGATCATGACCGGGCAATCGAACAGCTTGGTTTGCAGGATGCCGAAATACGCCAGATCGCGGATGCCCGGCACGTGATCGGCCAGAAAATCGACCGCCACGGGGCCTTGCAGCGACAGATCGTGCAGATCATCGTCAAAGGTTACGGCAACGTTTTTGCCCGCAGCAACGGCTGTCATCTGTTCCATACCGGTGCCGGTGCCGTGCACCACCATCCAGCTATTGACGGACAGTCGATAGATCACGCAATCGTCGATGAACTTGCCTTCGGCGTTCAACATGCAAGCATAGACCGAGCGGCCCGGCATGATCTTTTCGACGTTGCGCGTGGTGGTGCGGTCGATGACATAGGCCGCGTCGGGGCCTGTCAGGTGGACTTTTTTCAGGCCCGACACATCCATCAGACCAGCCTTGGTGCGCACGGCCTCATAATCGGCTTTGGCGCGCTCGGGCGTGTGGTCATAGAACCACGCTGTGCCCATGCCGTTCCAATCCTCCAGTTCGCCACCGATTTCGGCGTGGCGCGGTGCAAGTACGGAATGTCTCCAGATAATAGCCATTGGGGCCCCCTATTCTATTTTTGAGTCTTTGCTTTGGCGCCATTCAGCCTCAGGCCAGATCAAAAAGCAAGAATGCCATGCAAATATTTTTCCTGACAGGCAATTATTTGCAGGCCCGAACGCCGCATCAACCATTGTTTTCTGGGGGTGCGAGCCCGTGACAAACCCCGCAAACATCTACAGCAGAGTCATCTTACACCCATGCCCGGCCTGATCAATGATTGACAGACTCAGCAAAACTCACGTTAATACCCCATTAATAAAATATTCCTGTAAGGCAAAACTGACGATTTCCGACACATATCCTACTTGTTGGCATGTGACTGAAAATCAAGAATAACCACACTTTAACAACGCCTTACTCAACTAAAAAGCGGAGGGACTTCAGGGATGGTAGAAGTAAGCAATTCTGGTGGCGGGGGCGGATCATCGCTTAAACGCGCAATCGGATGGAAGGACGCGTTCTGGATGGCGTCGGGGGTTCCGGCGCTGGTTCTGTTCTCGATCGGGGGCATTGCGGCCACAATCGGGAACCCCAGCTGGGTGATCTGGATGCTGTCGGTGACCTTCGGGTTCCTTCAGGCGTTCGTCTATGCGGAAATCGCGGGACTTTTCCCGAATAAATCAGGCGGCGCGTCGATCTATGGCGCTGCGGCCTGGGTGCGGTATTCCAAGATCATCGCCCCACTGTCGGTCTGGTGTAACTGGCTGGCGTGGACGCCGGTTCTGGCGATTGGCGGTGGTTTGGCTGCCGGCTATCTGCTGACCTCGTTCTTCGGGGCGGATGCGTCGATCAACACTTGGGAAATCACCTTGATGAACCTGGATTTCCTGAATTCCGGGCTAACCTTGCGTATCAACGCCGTCTCATTGGTCGGCACCGCAATCCTGCTGGGCGTGTTCGTCATGCAGCACAAGGGCATTTCCCAAGCGGCAAAATTGCAATCCATCATCGGCCTTGCCGTTCTGGTGCCTTTGCTGATTGTTGGCATCGTGCCACTGCTGACGGGTGACGTTCTGGCCACCAACCTTGTGCCTCTGGTCCCGATTTCGGGCGAGTGGAACATCGAGGGCACCACCCTGTTCTTGGGCGGTCTGTTCATCGCAGCTTGGTCGGCCTATGCGTTTGAAACGGCGATTTGCTATACCTCTGAGTTCAAGGATCCCCAGCGCGATACCGTGCGTGCGATCATTGCCGCCGGTGTGGTCTGTGTCGTGATCTACACGCTGGTTCCTCTCAGCTTTCAGGGTGTTCTGGGCGTCGACGGCATGTTGGAGGACGGCATCGTCGACGGGTCAGCCGTGGGTGGCGCGATGGCTGGCATGGTCGGCGGCGGGTCGATCGTCGCCAATATCATGGTCGTGATGTTGTTCCTGGCGCTTGTTCTGGCGATCATGACCTCGATGGGTGGCTCGTCGCGCACGCTGTATCAGGGGTCGGTCGATGGCTGGTTGCCCAAGTTCCTGTCGCGCACCAATGAACACGGCGCACCGGTATCGGGCATGTGGACAGATCTGGGGTTCAACCTGATCCTGCTGATGATGTCGGATTACCTGTTCGTGCTGGCGGTATCGAACTGCTGCTATCTGGTGTTCAACTTCCTCAACCTGCACTCGGGCTGGCTGCACCGGATCGACAATGCCAACGCGCATCGTCCGTGGAAGGCCCCCACGTTCATGCTGTGGATCGGTGGCAGCCTGGCCTTCGTCAACGCAGTGCTGCTGGGCGCAGGCGCGAACGTCTGGGGCGAGGGCACGCTGCGCTCGGCCATCATCGCGATTGCGCTGATCCTGCCGGTGTTCTGGTATCGTCACTATGTCACCGACAAGGGGCAATTCCCGGCCAAGATGCTTGAGGATCTGACCGTCGGCGGCAACACCGACCTGTCGGTGCGCAAGGCGGGCATGTTGCCCTACATCACCCTTGCCGCCGGTGTGGCGGTGGTGATCATCGCCAACCAGATATTCCAACTGCCGGGCTGATAGCCACACACAGCTAAGAAAAGGGCCGCCGTCTGGTGGCCCTTTTTGGTGCCAAGTGCCTGGACTTTAGGCCCGTATTGTCATCCAAGCGCCTTTGCAGCGGCTTCAATCAGATCCTTGATGGCGGCAATCCGGGCAAACCCGGACCGACCCTGACGGCAGATCACCCACAGGTCGTGATAGCGCCTGTGCTGTAATTGAAAGACCGTCAAATCCTGTTGATCCGGAAACGCTTCGACACCTGATTTGGGCAGGATCGTGTACCCAAGCCCCCGCGTGACCGGGATAGGAATTTGGCCGATCTGATTGACGAATGTCCGAATTCGCAGGTGATCGGCCCCTTTGTAGTCATTCGGAAAGTTGGGCATCAACAGATCGTCAGCATAGGCAAAGCCATCCGGGTGGGCGACCATCCCAAGGTCGTTCAACTGTTGCAAGCTCAGGTCAGCGCCCGCAAAGGTCGATGGCAGCACAAGGCACAGCTCTTCTCGCATAAGCGGCGTTGCATCAAGCCGAAGGCCGTCAGGTTTTTCCGCCACGATCCCCAGATCAAGTTCACCACTTAGAACACTCGCCACGATGGTCGCCCGCGGTGCTGCTGTCAGGCGAATGACAAGGTCCGGCGCACCGTGAAGCCGCTCCAGAAGGCGCGGATACGCCCACAGCGCAAAACTGCCAGAACATCCGATGCTGACAGATCCGACATTCGGATCGTCCACCTGAAGCTGCTCGTGCAAAGCGCGCTCTTGTGCGCGGCGCGTCTTTCCCATCGCCAGCAGAGCCTCGCCTGCCGGGGTAACGGTAAAGGATTTCCCGTCCTTCAGGATCAGCGCCTTGCCGATCTGCATTTCCAGCTTGCGAAGATGCTGCGAAACGCCGGGCTGCGTCATGCCAAGGCGGTCGGCCGCCTGCGTGAAATGGCCCACCTCACACAGCGTCGTAAACGTCTCCAGCCAGTTTGCGTTCAACACGATGATACCGTTTTGTTATTATTTTCATGCAATATGATAATTTTCCATACCTTCGGTGGCCAGCTAAATTCGATGCAAGGATCAGAAAAGGAGACATTCATGAAACCTACACCAAGCACATTTTCGCATATCGGCCTGTCCGTTCCCGATCTGGACAAGGCCATCAAATTCTACGCCGACGTCCTTGGGTTCTACGTCATCATGCAGCCAACCGAGATTGTCGAAGATGACAGCGACATCGGACAGATGTGCACGGATGTCTTTGGCGCGGGATGGGGCCGCCTGCGCATTGCCCACCTTGCAACGGCGGATCGCATCGGATTCGAGCTGTTCGAGTTTGAGGGCAACCACGCGCCTGAGCAGAACCTTGATTACAGGCAACACGGGACGTTCCATTTTGCGATCCAAGACCCCAATCTTGAGGATCTACTGGAAAAGATCGTGGCAGCCGGTGGCAAGCAACGCATGCCCGTGCGCGAATATTTCCCCAACGATAAACCCTATCGCATGGTCTATGTCGAAGATCCGTTCGGCATCGTCTTCGAACTTTACAGCCACAGCTATGAACTGACCTATTCAGGCGGCGCATATTCTTAAGGGGACCGCCGACAGCCCTGAAACCGGGGCTGTCGGGCGTCGCGCAGCCAAACCGCCCAATTTGCGAGCACTGAAATCACGAAGACCCTAAGAAGTTACGAAATCCTTGAATGACAGGAAATATATATTCCCCCTAGTTGAGCGCCCTCAAGTTTGGTGCTAGCGTCTGATTCGAGAAATTCATTCATTTGGAGGGCACGCACTATGTGTGGGATCGTGGGACTGTTCCTGAAAGACAAGGCGCTTGAGCCTCAACTGGGCAAGATGCTGACCGAAATGCTGATCACCATGACGGATCGCGGCCCGGACAGCGCGGGCATCGCGATCTACAGCGGTGAAAATGACGGCAAGGTGAAGATCACCGTTCAATCTGACACGCCCGACGAAGATTTCCCCGCGCTTGAGGCCGCCTTGGGTGATGGTCTGGGCAGCACGGCCAGCGTGCGCATCAATGACACGCACGCGGTCATCGAATTGCCCGCCGAACTGGCACAGGTCGCACGTGCGCGTCTCAAGGAAATCAACCCAAACATCCGCGTGATGAGCAGCGGTGAAAGCCTGGAAATCTACAAAGAGGTCGGCCTGCCCAAAGATGTGGCAGCACGGTTCGACATCGCCTCTATGTCCGGCAGCCATGGTATCGGGCACACCCGCATGGCGACAGAATCGGCAGTGACCACGATGGGCGCGCACCCGTTCAACACCGGCCCCGATCAGTGCCTTGTGCACAACGGCAGCCTCAGCAACCACAACCAGTTGCGCCGCAAACTGCGCCGCGAAGGCATCCACATCGAGACGATGAACGATACCGAAGTGGGCGCGGCCTATCTGACATGGCGGATGCAGCAGGGCGCGACCCTTGGCGAAGCCCTGCAAAGCAGCCTGGACGATCTGGACGGGTTCTTTACCTTCGTTGTCGGCACCAAAGATGGCTTTGGCGTCGTGCGTGACCCGATCGCGTGCAAACCCGCCGTGATGGCCGAAACCGATCAGTATGTCGCGTTTGGCAGTGAATATCGCGCGCTGGTCAACCTGCCCGGCATCGAGACCGCCCGCGTCTGGGAGCCAGAGCCCGCAACCGTCTATTTCTGGAGCCACAACGCCGCTCCCACCGCTACTGAGAAGGCCGCGTAATGCAAACATTCGATTTGGAAGCCGAGGGCCTGCGCGCCCTGAACACCGCCCTTCAGGCGCAGTCCAAAGAAACCAATCAGACCGCTTGGGAAATCGTGAATGCCAAGGGCAGCCACGCGATTGCCGTCGGTCTGGACGCCCCGATCGAGGTCAGCGTCAAGGGATCAACCGGTTACTACTGCGCAGGCATGAACAAGCAGGCGACCGTGCATGTGCATGGTTCGGCCGGGCCGGGCGTGGCCGAAAACATGATGAGCGGCACCGTGATCATCGATGGCGATGCCAGCCAATATGCCGGTGCGACCGGTCGTGGCGGCACCTTGATCATCAAGGGCAACGCATCGTCGCGCTGCGGAATTTCGATGAAGGGCATCGATATCATCGTGCATGGCAACATCGGCCATATGAGTGCGTTCATGGCGCAATCGGGCAATCTGGTGGTCTGCGGCGACGCGGGCGACGCATTGGGTGACAGCCTGTATGAGGCGCGTCTGTTCGTGCGTGGCTCGGTCAAGTCGCTGGGCGCGGATTGCATCGAAAAAGAGATGCGCCCCGAGCATATCGAGATCCTGAAAGAGCTTCTGGAGCGTGGCGGATGCGACGCCAAACCGGAAGAATTCAAGCGCTATGGGTCTGCCCGCAAGCTGTATAACTTCAACATCGACAACGCTTATTAAGAGGGGCTGACGATATGAAAGACGATCACCAAGGCGCACCGCGCACCGTTCCGATCCAGTCGGCCACGTTCTCGAATCCGACCAACGCTGAAATCCGCCGTGCGGCGGCGACCGGCATCTATGACATCCGCGGTGGCGGTTCCAAGCGCAAGATGCCGCATTTCGACGACCTGCTGTTCCTGGGCGCGTCAATCTCGCGCTACCCGCTGGAAGGCTACCGCGAGAAATGCGACACCAGCGTGGTTTTGGGCACACGATTTGCCAAGAACCCAATTCACCTGGATATCCCGATCACGATTGCGGGCATGTCCTTTGGTGCGCTGTCTGGCCCGGCCAAAGAGGCGTTGGGGCGTGGCGCAACATTGGCCGGCACCTCGACCACAACCGGCGACGGCGGCATGACCGAAGAAGAACGCGGACACTCCAGCAAGCTGGTCTATCAGGTGCTGCCATCACGCTATGGCATGAACCCCGATGACCTGCGTCGCTGCGACGCGATCGAGGTTGTCGTTGGCCAAGGCGCCAAGCCCGGTGGCGGCGGCATGTTGCTGGGTCAGAAGATTTCCGACCGCGTGGCCGGAATGCGCAATCTGCCCAAGGGCATCGACCAACGCTCGGCCTGCCGTCACCCTGACTGGACCGGCCCCGATGATCTGGAAATCAAGATCCTTGAGCTGCGTGAAATCACCAACTGGGAAAAACCCATTTACGTGAAGGTCGGCGGCACCCGCCCCTATTACGACACCACACTGGCGATCAAAGCGGGCGCGGATTGCGTCGTTCTGGACGGTATGCAGGGCGGCACGGCGGCCACGCAGGATGTGTTCATCGAGCACGTCGGCCTGCCCATTCTGGCCTGTATCCGCGAAGCGGTTCGCGCGTTGGAGGATCAGGGCCTGCACCGCGAAGTGCAGCTGATCGTGTCGGGCGGTATTCGCGGTGGCGCGGACACGGCCAAGGCATTGGCCATGGGCGCAGACGCGGTCGCAATTGGTACCGCAGCGTTGATTGCACTGGGCGACAACGATCCAAAGTGGGAGTCCGAGTATAACGCACTGGGCACCACAGCGGGCGCCTATGACGACTGGCACGAAGGTCGCGACCCTGCCGGGATCACCACGCAGGATCCCGAGTTGATGAAGCGTTTCGATCCCATCGCGGGCGGGCGTCACCTGAACAACTACCTCAAGGTGATGACGCTGGAGGCGCAGACGATTGCGCGGGCCTGTGGCAAGAACCACCTGCACAACCTAGAGCCCGAGGATCTTTGCGCGCTAACGATGGAAGCCGCCGCAATGGCGAAAATCCCGTTGGCAGGGACCGACTGGTATCCCGGCAAGCCCGGCACCGGTTACTGACGAGACAGACATGAGGGGCGGGCACATTGTGCCGCGCCCCTTTTATCTATTAAAAATTCCCAAGAAACGAAACAACAGGGACAGCACCACATGACCACAGATCTGGCCAAGTTCGCCAAGGACAACGGCGTCAAGTATTTCATGATTTCCTTCACCGACCTGTTCGGCGCACAGCGCGCCAAACTGGTTCCGGCCCGCGCCATCGCAGACATGCAGGAAGACGGCGCTGGCTTTGCCGGATTCGCCACATATCTTGATCTGACGCCCGCCCACCCCGACATGCTGGCTGTGCCGGACCCGGACTCGGTGATCCAACTGCCGTGGAAGCCAGAAATCGCGTGGGTCGCCGCAAACTGTGTGATGGACGGTCAAGATCTGGCCCAGGCCCCGCGCAATGTGCTGCGCCGCCTGATTGCCGAAGCCGCAGCAGAGGGCATGCATGTCAAAACCGGCGTCGAGGCCGAGTTTTTCCTGCTAACCCCCGAAGGCACGCAAGTGGCAGACCCGCTCGATTCGGCGGGCAAGCCCTGCTATGATCAGCAGACCATGATGCGCAGCTATGAGGTGATCCGCGAGATCAGCGACTATATGCTGGATCTGGACTGGGGCGCGTATCAGAACGACCACGAAGACGCCAACGGCCAGTGGGAAATGAACTGGGATTTCAACGATGCGCTGACCATGGCCGATCAGCACAGCTTCTTTAAATTCATGACCAAGACCGTCGCGGAAAAGCACGGCATGCGCGCCACCTTCATGCCCAAGCCCATCGAGGGGCTGACTGGCAACGGCTGTCACGCACATATCTCGGTCTGGGACGCGCCGGGTAAGGCGTCCAAGGTCAACGTCTTTGCCGCGCCGAAGACCGACTCGCCCACCGGCGAGTTGGGCCTCAGCGAGAAGGGCAAACACTTCCTCGGCGGGATCATGAAACACGCCAGCGCGCTGGCGGCCATCACCAATCCCACCGTCAACAGCTACAAGCGGATCAACGCGCCGCGCACTATGTCGGGGGCCACATGGGCACCCAACTCGGTCACGTGGACGGGTAACAACCGCACGCATATGGTGCGCGTCCCCGGCCCCGGCCGGTTTGAGCTGCGTCTGCCCGATGGCGCGGCGAATCCCTATCTGTTGCAGGCGGTCATCATCGCGGCCGGTCTGTCAGGCGTCCGCTCCAAGGCAGACCCCGGCAAGCGGCACGATATCGACATGTATGCCGATGGTCACAAGGTCAAAGGCGCGCCCAAACTGCCGCTGAACATGCTGGACGCGCTGCGCGCCTATGACAAGGATAAGGAACTGAAGTCGATGATGGGCGACGACTTTTCGGACTCGTTCCTGAAGTTGAAGCGTCAGGAATGGACGCGGTTCGTCTCGCATTTCTCAACTTGGGAACGTGAGAACACGCTGGATATCTGACCGCAATCTTCGCAACATCCTACAGCGCCCCGGCCATTGCCGGGGCGATTTGCGTTTAGGCTCACGGATGTGCGGGTAAAGCATCTGTTTCCGGGCCGGATCCTGACCTATAATCGGGTACGACGGACTTCGGATGCAGGGGCAGACATGCTGACAAATCGTGATCTCGTAGAACTCAGGGCGTTTCGCCATGACCTTCATCGCCACCCAGAGGTGTCCGGCGAAGAGGTGGAAACCGCCCGCACGATTGTCGCGGCATTAAAGCCGATGGCACCGACGCGCATCCTGACCGGCCTTGGCGGTCACGGGGTTGCTGCGGTGTTCGACAGCGGTGTTGATGGCCCGACAGTTCTGTTTCGCGCCGAACTGGACGCCCTGCCGATCCAAGAGCGGCACGACATCGAATGGGCCTCGACCGTTGCAGGCGAAAGCCATGTCTGCGGGCATGACGGACACATGACAATGCTGCTGGCCCTCGGGCGCATGATCGCGCGCCAACCGGTCGCGAAGGGGCGCGTCGTTTTGATGTTTCAACCCGCCGAAGAGGACGGCAGCGGCGCCAAGGCCGTGGTTGCAGACCCCGCCTTTGCAACGGTTCAGCCGGACTGGGCCTTTGCCATCCACGTTGAGCCCGGCACCCCGTTTGGCTATGTGTCGACCGGTCCGGGCCTGATCAACTGCGCCTCTATGGGGCTAAAGATCAAACTGACCGGCAAGACCGCCCACGCCGCCGATCCCGAAGACGGCATATCCCCGGCGCAAGCGGTGGCAACGCTGATCCCGGCGTTGGATGCGTTGGGGCGGGGTGGCAAACTGGACGATGATTTTCGTCTGGTCACGATCACACATGTGCAGATCGGCGAACCGTCCTTCGGCGTCGCGCCGGGCGACGGTGTGATCTATGCCACGCTCCGCACCTCGCATGACGCGGGCCTGACGCAGATCGACGCCGACGCCCGCACCCTTGCGACTGACGCGGCGGAAAAATACGGACTGGGTGTGGAATTTGAGGTCTGCGACAGCTTTGCGGCCTCAATCAATGACCCACAGGCCTATGCGGTCGCGGCCACAGCGATGGACGCCCTGAACATTCCCTATGGCGACGCGGGTGTGCCCATGCGCGCCTCCGAAGATTTCGGCGTGTTCGGCTGGGGGGCCAAGACGGCGATGCTGTGTCTGGGGCCGGGCGAAGACTATGCCGCCCTGCACAATCCCGACTATGACTTTCCCGATGATCTGATCCCTATCGGCAGTGCGATCTTTGAGCGTATCACCCGCGATCTATTGGGCTCGGCATGACCCCCGGCAAGTCTCCCGGCGGACGACCGGTCCGGGTCTGGATCGGACCCTGGACAGAATTTTGATACCCAACGCGCGACAACTGGAATAAACTGGTCCAAACCAATTTTGGATCTGCGCATGCCTGTCTCTCCTGACGTCCTTCCTCAGCACCACATCAGCGCGACGGTTCAAACTGTCATTGACACCTTAATGCGCCGTATCCGTAGCGGGCAGTATGCGGCGGACGAACGTCTGCCCTCGGAACGCACGCTGTCCTCGGATCTGGGCGTGGCACGCAATACGGTCCGCGAGGCGCTGGAGGTGCTGGAAGGGCGCGCCCTGATCCGCCGACGCGCCGGCAGCGGCAGCTATGTGAACCCGGAAACCCAGTCAGGAACGCCCGCACCACACAACGATATCGCCGCCAGATCCAGCCCGCTCGACCTGCAAGTCATCCGCGGCATTCTGGAACCGGACATGGTGCGCCTGGCAGTCGTCAACATGTCGCCACGCACTATTGAATCGCTGGGCGAAACCCTAAGCCAGATGGAGATGATTCAGACCGATGTAGACGCGTTCGTGCGAATCGAAGAAGAATTCTATCGTAAAATCGCGGCGGGCACGGGCAATCCGCTGATCGCGGGTTGTTATGATCTGGTAATTGATTCCTGTCGCCAAAGTTTCCGTGCGACGCAGTTGCGCCGCCACCTGACCCCGACCCGGATCGAGACCTATCAAAAACGCTACCACAGTCTTTTCAACGCCATAGCCGCCCGCGATACCGAAGCGGCCGTCGAATTCATCAAGTTGCATCTGGTCGAAGAACAACGAACCTTGCTGCATCAGGGCTGAAAACACTGGCGCAAGCGACAGTTTCCAAGTTTCCCACCGGGTAAAATTCTTGACAGGCGGGAAACCAGTCGGTTCAATTGGTTCATACCAATGATACCACGGACCTGACCGGTTCGACCAACGGGAGAACAGAATGACCAAACGTATCGCGATCCTCGGCGCAGGCCCTTCCGGTCTGGCACAATTGCGCGCCTTCCAGTCGGCCAAGGCCAACGGCGAGGACATCCCGGAAATCGTCTGCTTTGAAAAGCAATCAGACTGGGGCGGGCTGTGGAACTACACGTGGCGCACCGGGCTCGATCAGTATGGCGAGCCTGTTCACGGCTCGATGTATCGCTATCTGTGGTCAAACGGCCCCAAGGAGGGTCTGGAATTCGCCGACTATTCGTTTGAGGAACATTTCGGCAAACAAATCGCCAGTTATCCGCCCCGCGCCGTCCTGTTCGACTACATCGAGGGCCGCGTGAAGAAGGCCGATGTGCGCAATCTGATCCGGTTCGAGACCGCCGTGCGCCGTGTGGAAAATGAAGACGGCAAGTTTCAGGTGACCGTCTGTGATCTGCCAAAAAACCACGAATATACCGAAGAATTCGATCACGTGATCTGTGCAACGGGTCACTTTTCCACGCCCAACGTCCCCGAGTTCGAAGGCTTTGACAAATTTCAGGGCCGCATCCTGCATGCGCATGATTTCCGCGATGCACTGGAATTCAAGGGCCAGGATATCCTGATCGTCGGCACGTCCTATTCCGCCGAAGATATCGGCAGCCAACTGTGGAAATACGGGGCCAATTCTATCACGGTAAGCCACCGCACCGCGCCGATGGGCTATAAATGGCCAGACAACTGGGCCGAAGTGCCGTTGCTGACCAAGGTCGAAGGTAAAACCGCGCACTTCAAGGACGGCACCTCGCGCGAGGTGGACGCTATCCTGCTGTGCACCGGCTATCAGCATCATTTCCCCTTCATGGCCGAGGATCTGAACCTGCGCACCACCAACCGGCTGGCGACGGCGGACCTTTACAAGGGCGTGGCGTGGGTCAACAACCCCGACCTGTTCTATCTTGGCATGCAGGATCAGTGGTTCACCTTCAACATGTTCGACGCGCAGGCTTGGTGGGTGCGCGATGCGATCATGGGCAAGATCGCGATGCCCGACCGTGCGACGATGGAGGCCGATGTGGCCGATCGGGTGGCGCGCGAGGATGCCGGTCAGGACGACTATGACGCGATCTGGTATCAGGGCGATTACATCAAGGAACTGATCAACGAGACCGATTACCCCTCGTTCGACGTCGAAGGTGCCTGCCAAGCGTTTAAAGAGTGGAAAGGCCACAAGAAAAAAGACATCATGACCTTCCGTAACACCTGCTACAAATCGGTGATGACGGGCACGATGGCGCCCTTGCATCACACGCCCTGGAAGGACGCGCTGGATGACAGTCTTGAGGTCTATCTGCAAAACTGATGGCGGCCGCTGGTGAGGTTGCTGATCCTGCAACACACCCAAGGCGAACATCCCGCAGCGTTCACCGGCCAGATCGCACTGGCCGGTGACACGGCCACAACCGTTCATCTTTACAAGGGCGAGGTTATTCCAGACCTCGCCCTTTTTGATGCGATGCTGGTGCTGGGCGGGCCGATGGATGTCTGGGAGGAGGATGCGCACCCTTGGTTACGGGCCGAAAAGCGCGCGATTGCCAATTGGGTCAGCGCAAAGCGGCCATATCTGGGCGTATGTCTGGGTCATCAACTGCTGGTCGAGGCGATGGGCGGACATTGCGCCAAGATGGCCGTGCCCGAGGTTGGGGTGTTTCCCGTGGACCTGACAGACGCGGGGCGCGCGGCACCGATCTTTGATGGCTTGCCGGGGCCATTGCCCGTCATGCAATGGCACGGCGTCGAGGCCCAGGTGCTGCCGCCCGACACCACGCTGTTAGCCAGCAATGCCGCGTGTCATGCGCAGGCGATCCGCGTTGGCCCCCGTTCTTGGGGCGTGCAGTTTCACCCCGAAATTGACGAAGGTTTGCTGGGCTTCTGGATGGGCGATCCGGCCAATCGCGCAGCGGCCATCGAATGGTTGGGGTCGACCGAGGCGGCGGACAGATTTGCCGCCGACAGCGTCGCGCATGTGCCGATGGCCGCGCGCCAAACGGCCGCGCTGTATGCGGGATTGCGTGCTGCGGTTTAAGGCATAAGGCGCAACGATCGCCCGCACATCAAAACCTAGCGGCGCGAGTTTGCGCCAACAACATTGCCGTCATTGACCAGCACCATCGCCACCCGGCGCAGGGCCGCGCGCATACGGTCGATATGCGCACCATCGTGGCCCAGATCATTCAGCGCCAGATCCATGATTTTTAACCAGTTTTCTGCGTCTTCGGTGGTAATCGGGATATGTTCGTGGATCAGTTTCACGTCCATATGCCGGTGCTTTTCCTTGTAATAGGCCCGGCCGCCAAAGAACCCGCAAAGAAAATCAAACTGTTCCTCGCGGGTATGCGCCAACCCGTGCCCGTCCATGTGCAGGAACCGGATCTGCGCGCCCTCGGGCAGTTCCTCGACCAGATCGTAGAAATGGCCGACAAGCTTTTTCAGCGAGGGTTCCCCGCCGATCTGGTCCAGCATGGATTTCGTCATGAGCGGGGGCGCTCCTTCTTTGGATCGTAAGCGGCGAAGGGGACGATGGTCGCGGGCAGGCGTTTTTGATGGCCGTCCAGTTTGCCCACCTCCACCTCGGTGCCGAATTCGGCATGGGTCACGTCAACCCGCGCCAGCGCGATGTTCTTGCCCAACAAGGGTGAGCGCATGGACGATGTCACCTCGCCGATCTGCGCGCGTCCGATATGGATGCAATCGCCGTGGCTGACCTCGACCTTGCTGTCGATTTCCAGACCGACCATCTTGCGCACCGGGTTTTCCTTGCGGCGGATCAGGGCATCGCGCCCGATGAAATCATCCTCTTTCGATTTCAGCGGCACGGTAAAGCCGACGCCGGCCTCGAACGGGTCGGTCTGATCGGAAAAATCATAACCGGCAAAAATCAATCCGGCCTCAATGCGCACCATGTCCAGCGCACCCAGCCCCATCGGTTTCAGCCCGTGGTCCTTGCCCACCTCCCAGATCGCATCGAAGATTTCGGCGCAATCCTTGGGGTGGCACATCACCTCATATCCCAACTCACCGGTATAGCCGGTGCGCGAAACGACAAAGGGCGTGCCCATCTCGTTGCGCAGCCGTGCGGGCGTAAAGCGGAACCAGCCCAGTTGATCGAATTCGGGATTGTGCGGCGCGGTCCAGACCAACTTGCGCAGCAAATCGCGGCTTTCGGGGCCTTGAACGGCAACATTGTGCAGCTGATCGGTCGAGGACCGCACCAGCACCTTCAACCCCAGCTTTTCGGCCTGTTCGCGAATCCACTCTCCGCCGTAATCGCTGCCGCCGATCCAGCGGAAGTTGTCCTGACCCAGACGGAACACCGTGCCGTCGTCAATCATCCCACCATGGGGATAGCACATCGCTGTATATACCACCCCGCCCACGGCCAGCGTCTTCATGTTGCGCGTAAAGATATACTGACACAGCGCCTCGGCGTCGGGGCCGGTAATCTCAAACTTGCGCAGCGGGCTGAGATCCATGATCACCGCCTGTTTGCGGCAGGCCCAGTATTCTTCAATCGGGCCAGTCTCGGCAAAGCAACTGGCCAGCCAATACCCGTTATATTCGATAAAATTGCGCGTATGCTTGGCAAAGCTGTCATGGAAACCGGTCTGTTTTGTCATTCTGGGCTCTGCATCTGGGGTCGGGCGATAGGTCACCGACTTTTGGAATTTCTCCGCACCGCTGTAGGTTCGGATATGAATGTCTGTGGGGTTCCAGCCGTTCGCGGCGCTGGTATCGTCGGGACAGGCCGAGCTGACACAGACCAGATCGGTCAGCGCGCGCAACAGCACATAATCGCCGGGGCGCGACCATGGCTCGTCCAGATACATCACGCCGTGATCGTCGAGAAACGTGTTGAAGAAAAAGTTGATCGCCATCCAGCCGGGCCGCCCAGTGACATTGTACTGCTCCAATGCCCCGTTGAAGTTCTCTGAACAATTCACATGACCGGGATAGCCAAGATCGTCGTAATACTTTGCCGAACATGCCAGCGCGAAGGCATCGTGACGCCCGACGGTGTCCTGCACGACCTCGACCAGTGGCAGCATCTCCTGATCATAGTATTTCGCATGCAGTCCCGGCATCGGATAGGAGTGCCCCATCAGCGTACGCGTGGTCGTCACGTCCAGCGCATGTTCCAGCCCCTTGTCCAGCTTGCGGGCGGAAAAACATTCAAAATCCGTGCATTGGCGGCCATCGACATCGATGATCTGTATATAGTCGCCCGCCTTGACGAAATACGCCTCGGCGGTGGCGTTTTCGACCCGGATGCTTTGCAAAGGTTCGGCCAGCGGATCGGGCAACTCAAACTTCACATGCGATTTGATAACTGCGCGCGTGACCATGACGGTCAACGGGGTGAGCGTGTTTTGCTGCTCAAAATCCATCGCGCCGCCGGGGGCGGACAAGACCAGCACGCCGTCACGTTGGACGGTAAAGCTTTCTTCGGTCTTGGCCGGGGTGCGGCTGTCGAAAAACCTCAGCGCCTCGGCACGCGCTATATCCAAACCCCGCGCTTCAAGCCCCAAACGCAGACCGCGCAGCGATTGGATTGGCCCCGCCAGCAACGCCTTCAATCCACCCGCGTCCGAATTTGGCGTGGCGCCAATCATGCCTACATCAATCGCACCGGACGAATCGGCGGCGACGATTTCACAGGCCTGGCCACCTTCATCATTGCTGATGGAAACCTTGTCCCCGGCCTCAACCGCGATCAGGATCGCGCCGCCACCTTCGACCACATACCGCTCAACCCCTTTGGGCAGCGTGAAAATCTGCGGCATGATGATTTTACTGGGCTTCGGCGGTCCAGGCTGGACCTTGGCGTAGATTTCATCAAACATAGACCGTCCCCTTGATGCCATATTTGCATCTGTGGAATAATTGTTTAACAGTGAGAATACCGAAAAACTCTCACCTCGCAAGCCGGACTTCGCATCGAAGATGAGCAATCATAAACTCAATTTAATTGGCTGGGTGTTGTTTCTGATATCAGCTGTCGGTTTTTGCATCGCCAGCATTGGACATTTCTGGTCGATGTTCGGATCGATCTTCTTTCGGATCGCCTGTATTGCCTTCATGATCCCCTTCTTTCGCGAGGAGACCTGAGTGCTATCACTGGGACTTGGCCTGATCGCCGCCCTCGCATGGGCGGTACACGACATCTGTGTGCGGTTCGTTTCGCAAAGAGGCGGCATCCTGCCTGCATTATGCGCGGTTCTGATCGTCGGCACACTCTTAATGGCGCCAGCCTCCATGCTGTCAGACGATTGGGGGCAAATGACTGCGCGGGCCTACATGTTGGCTATGCTGAGCGGGGCAATTTTCACGCTGGGATACGTCGGGCTTTATAACGCGTTCCGCATCGGGCCTGTGCGCTTGGTCGCGCCGATCATCGGCGCTTATCCCGTTTTGACCATCGCCTATGCGGTTCTGGCCGGGCAGGCCGTGCCCCCTGATCACTGGATAGCGGTTGGCGCGGTAATCGTTGGCGTTGGCATTGTCGGCATGCTGTCGGATGAAACGGACAGTGGTGGATCGAAACGCTCTGCGATCCTGTGGGCCTTGATGGGCGGTGCGGGATTCGCGCTGACCTTCGCGATTGGTCAAAGCGCGTCGCATGCGGGTGCGGACATGCCTGTAATTCTGATCACACGGTTGTCGGCAGTGGCGCTGGCAGTGTTTTTACTGTTCGCAACTGGCAGGGCCACCCTACCCCAACGATCGGCTTGGCCATTTCTGGCGCTGATGGGCTTGCTGGATTGCATCGCCTTGGGCGTGGTGATTGCCGCCAGCGGGTTTGACCGGCCCGAGTTCGCTTCGGTCGCCGCCTCAACCTTTGGCATGCTGACCGTCGT
>JAPFBS010000005.1:0-313769 GCA_035798175.1 Rhodobacteraceae bacterium KMM 6894 | reverse complement strand
TGGCCAATCGTGCCGATGTTGACGTGCGGCTTGCTGCGGTCAAACTTTTCTTTTCCCATGATCGGGGCTCCTCTTTTACTGTATCAGGTGGCGGGAAAATTCCCGCCCTACGGGTGGTGGGTAGGGCGGGGTTATCCCCGCCACCCGGGTTTAGGCGTATTTGGCCTGGATCTCTTCCGAGATGTTGCTCGGGACGGGATCGTAATGCGAGAACTGCATCGTGAACTGCGCGCGCCCGGATGACATGGACCGCAGAGTGTTGATGTAGCCGAACATGTTGGCCAGCGGAACGTTACAGTCAATCGCAATGGCGTTGCCGCGATTTTCCTGACCCGAGATCTGGCCACGACGTGAGGTCAAGTCACCGATGATTCCGCCCGTGTAATCCTCGGGCGTGATCACTTCAACTTTCATGATCGGCTCAAGAAGCTTGGCGCCAGCTTTGCGCAGACCTTCGCGCATGCCCATACGACCGGCAATCTCGAACGCCATGACGCTGGAGTCCACATCGTGGAACTTACCGTCAATCAGCGCGACCTTGAAGTCGATGACCGGGAAGCCAGCCAAAGGACCACTGTCCATGACCGAGCGGATACCTTTTTCGACGCCGGGAATGTATTCCTTGGGCACCGAACCACCGACAACGCGGCTTTCGAACGAGAAGCCTTCGCCGGGCTCTGTCGGCGAAATGATCATCTTGACCTCGGCGAACTGACCGGACCCACCCGACTGTTTCTTGTGGGTATAGGTGTGCTCGACTTCGTGGCCGATGGTTTCACGGTACGCCACCTGAGGCGCGCCGATGTTCGCATCGACCTTGAATTCGCGGCGCAGACGGTCGACCAGAATATCGAGGTGCAGTTCGCCCATGCCCTTCATGATCGTCTGACCGGATTCCTGATCGGTTTCGACGCGGAACGACGGATCTTCCGCCGCCAGACGGGCCAGACCGGCCGACATCTTTTCCTGGTCGCCCTTGGTCTTGGGTTCGACAGCGATCTCGATCACTGGATCGGGGAAGGTCATCGTTTCCAGAACCACCAGTTCTTTGGGATCCGACAGTGTGTCACCCGTGGTGGTGTCCTTGAGGCCCGCCAGCGCGATGATGTCACCGGCCCATGCCTCTTCGATTTCCTCACGGTTGATCGAGTGCATCATCATCATACGACCGATGCGCTCTTTCTTGCCCTTAGTGGTGTTCTGAACCGTATCGCCTTTTTTGAGCTGGCCCGAGTAGATACGGGTAAAGGTCAAAGAGCCGACGAACGGGTCGTTCATGATTTTGAAAGCCAAGCCCGAGAACGGCATGTTGTCATCCGCGCGGCGCGGGATGTTACGCTCTTCGGTTTCGTCGTCTGGGCTGAAGCCCATGTAGTCGACGACGTCCTTGGGGCTGGGCAGATAGTCGACCACAGCGTTCAACAGAGGCTGTACGCCCTTGTTCTTGAAGGCCGAACCACACAAAACCGGCACGAAGGTCATCGACAGCGTACCCTTGCGGATCAGCTTGCGCAGAGTATCTTCGTCAGGCTCGTTGCCTTCCAGATACTGCTCCATCGCGTCGTCGTCCATTTCGACGGCAACTTCGACCAGGTTGGCACGCCATTCGTCCGCCAGATCCTTCAGGCTGTCGCGAATCGGCCCACGAGTCCAGTTCGCGCCCAGATCTTCACCGGCCCAAACCCACTCTTCCATGGTGACCAGATCAACCATGCCTTCCAGCTCGGTTTCAGACCCGATCGGAATCTGGATCGGAGCAGGGATCGCACCGGTGCGGTCCTTGATCATCTTCACGCAGTTGAAGAAGTCAGCGCCAGTCTTGTCCATCTTGTTGACGAACACGATCCGCGGGACCTTGTAACGGTCGGCCTGACGCCAGACTGTTTCGGTTTGCGGCTCGACACCGGCGTTGGCGTCCAAAACAGCAACAGCACCGTCAAGCACGGCCAGCGAACGTTCGACTTCAATGGTAAAGTCAACGTGACCGGGCGTGTCGATGATGTTCATGCGATACTTGGTTTCCGACGTCCCCTCTTGGGTGGGGTCGTTCTGGCGCTGCCAGAACGTTGTGGTCGCAGCCGAAGTGATCGTGATGCCACGCTCCTGCTCCTGCTCCATCCAGTCCATCGTTGCGGCGCCGTCATGGACCTCGCCCAAGTTGTGGGACTTACCTGTATAAAACAGAATCCGCTCGCTGCAGGTGGTTTTGCCTGCATCGATATGGGCCATGATGCCGAAGTTACGGTAGCGTTCTAGAGCGTAGTCGCGTGCCATTGGGCTGAGTCCTCAAGTAGTCGGTTTTTACCAGCGGTAATGGCTGAACGCTTTGTTGGCGTCGGCCATTTTGTGTGTGTCTTCACGCTTTTTCACGGCGCTGCCGCGGCTGTTGACGGCGTCCAGAAGCTCGCCTGCAAGGCGCTCTTCCATGGTGTGCTCGTTGCGCGAGCGGCTTGCCTTGATCAACCAACGGATGGCCAGTGCTTCGCGGCGCTCGGGGCGCACTTCGACGGGCACCTGGTAAGTGGCACCACCGACGCGGCGCGAACGCACTTCGACGGATGGTTTGATCAGGTCCAGCGCTTCGTGGAACACCTCGATCGGTGCGCGCTTGATCTTGTCTTCAACGCGGGTCATCGCGTTGTACACAATGCGTTCGGCGGCTGATTTCTTGCCGTCGATCATCAGGTTGTTCATGAATTTAGTCAAAACCCGGTCACCATACTTGGCGTCGGGCAGGACTTCGCGTTTTTCTGCTGCGTGGCGGCGTGACATCTGTTGTCTTCCTCTTGTGTCTCTATCGGTCGCGCCCCGGACAGCGTCCGGGGCCTATTGGCGGCGCGACACCCCGAATCAGATCCGGGAGGGCGCCGAAAGCATCACTTGGGACGCTTGGCACCATACTTCGAACGGCGCTGCTTACGATCCTTGACACCCTGGGTATCGAGGACACCGCGCAGGATGTGGTAACGTACGCCGGGAAGATCTTTGACACGGCCGCCGCGGATCAACACAACCGAGTGTTCCTGCAGGTTGTGGCTCTCGCCGGGAATATAGCTGATGACCTCGAAACCGTTGGTCAAACGCACCTTGGCCACTTTCCGCATAGCCGAGTTCGGCTTTTTCGGTGTGGTGGTGTAAACGCGCGTACAAACGCCACGTTTTTGCGGGCACCCCTGAAGGTGCTGCGATTTCTGGGCTCTTACTTTAGGCTGCCGCGGTTTGCGGATAAGCTGCTGGATCGTTGGCATTCCGGTTCTTTCCCCGTCTCTCAACACATGTGTTTGCATGGGCTCACCCATGCGGTTAATCAATTGCGCATCACGCGTCCGCAATACGCCAAGGGCCGCAATCGCACCTTTAACGGGTGGATGCGGCGGGTTTCCAGAGGATCGGGGCGCGGGACCCGGATCTTGACCACTTCAGTTCTGATATCGGCAGCGAGGCGACCCCCAAGTGCCGGATTGGGGCGCGTATATGGGGAGTCGTTAGGGTTGTCAACAGCCCCTGCCTGCTTGGGCCCCCACAGTGTGCAAACCTGTCGTGAACATGACCCAGTTCGGTCAGATCCAATTCTTGACGCGCGTCCTTACTGCGCCGAGCAAACCGAGGCAACACCCGGCACCTGCCTTGTCTTGGCTGTCATCGACTGCCATTGTTGAATCGAATTCAGGTGCACAGGGCAAATTCCGCATGGATGCAAGCAAGATGCAAGTGATCGGCCTGTGCCGATTCTCTTACCCCGCCCTTGGTGGTTTCCAGGTGGAACATGACACCCCGCGCGACCGGGCTGCGTTTCTCTATGATCCGGTGCGCATGGACGAACGGTTTGCCACGTTCGCGGCGCTTACCCTACCGGCGCTGCGCGCCCAGACAGACCCGGATTTCACTCTGGCCATCGTGGTGGGTGACGAGATGCCCGAACCGCTGTTGGCCCGCCTGCTGGATCTGGTCGAGCACATGCCGCAGGCCGTGATCATTCCGCGACCGCCAGGCCGTCACCGCGAGGTGATGCGCGACGTCATCAACACCGTGCGCGACGACCGCCCCCTGCCCTCGCTGCAATTCCGCATGGATGACGACGACGCGGTCGCGGTGAATTTCGTTCAACGCCTGCGCGAGGCGGCGAGTCATCTGGCACCGTTCCTGACCAAACACCGCTATGTCGGGCTGGACTTCAATCAGGGCCATATCGCCCGAATTGGTCCGCGTGGCATCTACGCCAAGCCCTGTATAGAAACACTGTGGACCCCGGCCCTTGGCATGGCCGTCGCACCGGGCGCATCGCGCGGCATCATGAATTTCAGCCATGTGAAACTGGCCCGCGTCATGCCGGTTGTCACCCTCCCGGGCGAAGACATGTATATTCGCGGGCATAACGAGTTTAACGATTCCCGCCAAAAGGACGGCATCAAGCCCGTCCGTCTGCCTCTGCTAGAGGCGCAGGATGAGGCTCAGTTTCGCCTGACCTATAACATCGACGCAGATGACGTTCGCGCACTGTATCAGTAGCGCCCGGAGCTGTGCAAAGATCAGCGCCGATGCAAATCAGGACGCGACATCATACGCCGCCGCAAACGCGCTTCGCGGTATAGGGTAAATGCCCCGCTGCCCGCGACGATACCGGCCCCCAGCAACACAATCGGCGCAGGCCAGTCCCCGAACAACAACCACCCCAGACACAGCGCCCATATCAGCGATGTATAGCGAAACGGCGCAACAAAGCTGATCTCGCCCACACGCATCACCATGATCGACGTCAAATATCCGCCAATCACAAAGACCGACGAAGTCAACAACAGCCCCCACTCGCGCGCGGCCATTGGCGCCCACGCGTTGGCAAGGCTGGCAACGCCAAAGACCACCATGATTGCCAAAGACGTCACGAAGGTCACTAACATCGAAGGCACATCACGGCTTAGCCGCCGTGTCACAAGGTCCCGCAAGGTCACACAGGCCACGGCGCCCAAACCATAAAGCGAAAACGCGTTGAAGCCCCCTGTGCCGGGCCGCACGATCAACATAACCCCCACAAACCCCACCGCGATAGCCGCCAAGCGTCGCCACCCCAATGGTTCCTTCAAAAACAGCGCAGCCGCCAGCGTAAGCGTCAACGGCAGAGCTTGCATGATGGCAGTGACATTCGCCAGCGGCATGTGAAACAACGCGGTCAAAAACAAATAGGCGGCCAGAATTTCCGCCAGTGTGCGTACCGAAATGACCACCCAATCACTCCGCGACACTGTGTGTCTGAACGCCCGCACGCGCCACGCGATAATCCCAACAACGACCGTCGTGAACAGGCCGCGCAAAAACAGAAGCTGATAGAGAGGTACCTGCCCCGCCATCATCTTTAGCATCGCGTCATTCAGTGTGAACCCCGCCATCGAGGTCATCATCAAAAGGGCGGCGGTCATGTTATCGGACAACTTCATCCCGGCATTTGCGCCCAGTCGCGCGTTCAGGGCAAGCGTATTCCGGCGCTTACATCGTTCTTCAAATACTCAGTTGCACAACGCGGCCAATGAACCCCACATCCAGACCGCCACGCCTGTCCCTCCAAACGCTGCCCACCACCTCCAACGCAAAAGGGCCCCGCATCGCTGCGAGGCCCCTCTGTTTCATGCCAGACGCTTTATTCGTCGCGGCTTTCCGGAGTTTCCACCAGATTGTCGAACGCGTCATCCGCAGAAGGCTCTTCCATCACCGGAGCGGCCAGGGCGGCGGCCGCTTCGGCCTCCTCGCGGCGCACTTCGATCACGACGTTGTCACGCGCGGTAGCAATCTTGCGCATGTCCATCGTCGCCCCACCGGTGCCCGCCGGGATCAGGCGGCCAACGATGACGTTCTCTTTCAGGCCGACCAGTTTGTCGCGCTTGCCCTGCACCGAGGCTTCGGTCAGAACCCGCGTCGTTTCCTGGAAGGACGCCGCCGAGATGAAGCTGCGGGTTTGCAGCGACGCCTTGGTGATACCCAACAGGATCGGTTCGCCTTGCGCCGGGCGCACGCCCTTGGCCAGTGCCTTTTCGTTGGCGGCGTCGAATTCGGCCTTGTCAACGTGTTCACCCTTCAGAAGGGTTGTCTGGCCGCTGTCCTGGATTTCCCATTTTTGCAGCATTTGACGCACGATGACTTCGATGTGCTTGTCGTTGATCCGCACACCTTGCAGGCGATAGACGTCCTGAACTTCGTCGATCATGTAGTCCGCCAACGCCTCGACACCCATAATGGCAAGGATGTCATGCGGCGCCGGGTTGCCGTCCATGATGTAGTCACCCTTCTGGACAAAATCACCTTCCTGAACCGGGATGTGCTTGCCCTTGGGGACCATGTATTCGACCTTGTGATCCGGATCTTCGGAGGACTCGATCGAAATACGACGCTTGTTCTTGTAGTCTTTGCCATAGCGGACATAGCCGTCGATTTCCGCGATGATGGCGTGATCCTTGGGGCGACGTGCCTCAAAGAGTTCGGCCACACGCGGCAGACCACCGGTGATGTCCTTGGTTTTCGCGCCTTCACGGGGAATACGCGCAACCACATCGCCTTCAACAATCTTGTCGCCTTCTTCGATCGACAGGATCGCATCCACCGACATCGTATAGACCACCGGGTTGCCCGCATCGTTGCGGACCGGCTCGCCATCGTCACCGACAACAAAGATCTCTGGCTTCAGCTCGTTGCCTTTGGGGGCCGCGCGCCAGTCCATCACGATCTTCTGGGTCATGCCTGTGGCATCATCCGTCTCGTCGCGCAGGGCCACACCGGTCACCAGATCCACGAATTTCGCGGTCCCGGATTTCTCGGCAATGATCGGCAGGGTGTAGGGATCCCATTCAAACAGCTTGTCGCCGCGGGCCACTTTCGCGCCCTCTTTGACGTGCAGTTTGCTGCCATAGCCCAGCTTGTGACTGGCCAGTTCCACGTCGCCTTCGCCCATGATCTTCAGCTTCATGTTCCGGCCCATGACCAGCGTGTCGCCGTTGGAGTTTTCCAGCGTCTGGGTGCCTTCGAAGACAATCGTACCGTTCTGGCTGGCCTCAAGGAAGGACTGCTGACCACCCTGTGCAACACCGCCGATGTGGAACGTCCGCATCGTCAGCTGTGTGCCGGGTTCACCGATGGACTGCGCCGCGATGATACCGACAGCCTCGCCTTGGTTCACCATGGTACCACGTGCAAGGTCACGCCCGTAGCACATGGCGCAAACCCCATCTTCAGCTTCGCATGTCAGCGGGCTGCGGATACGCGCGGTTTGAACAGCCGCCTCTTCAACCGCGTCGGCGGTCAATTCGTCGATCAGTTGACCCTCTTTGACCAGAACCTCTTCGGTGCCGGGGCGCAGGATATCCTCGGCAGCCACACGGCCCAACAGACGTTCACCAATGGACGACACGACCTCGCCGTCATTGACGGCTGCTTCGGTGGTGATGGCCCGATCAGTTCCGCAATCATGCTCGCGCACGATGCAGTCCTGAGCCACGTCCACCAGACGCCGCGTCAGATAGCCCGAGTTCGCCGTTTTCAGGGCGGTGTCGGACAGACCTTTACGGGCACCGTGGGTCGAGTTGAAGTATTCAAGAACGGTCAGACCTTCCTTGAAGTTCGAGATGATCGGCGTCTCGATGATGTCGCCGTTCGGCTTGGCCATCAGGCCACGCATACCGCCCAGCTGCTTCATCTGCGTAACCGAACCACGCGCGCCCGAGTGGGCCATCATGTAGACCGAGTTCGGCTCCATTTCGGCACCGTTCTCATCACGCTTTGAGGCCGAGATGGTGTCCATCATTGCCGTCGTCACCTGATCGTTACACTTCGACCACGCATCGACCACCTTGTTGTACTTTTCGCCCTGAGTGATCAGGCCGTCCATATACTGCTGCTCAAAGCCCTTAACCTGATCGCGCGTCTCACCGACGATATCCCATTTATGCTCGGGCACGACCATGTCGTCCTTGCCAAACGAAATACCCGCCTTGAAGGCCTCGCGGAAGCCCATTGTCATGATCTGATCGCAGAAGATGACGGACTCTTTCTGACCGCAATAGCGATAGACGGTGTCGATGACCTGCTGCACTTCCTTCTTGCGCAGCAGACGGTTGACCAGATGGAACGGCGCTTTGGCGTTCTTGGGCAGCAACGACCCCAGACGCACCCGGCCCGGCGTGGTCTCAACCCGCTCGAACACCTCGTTGCCTTCCGCATCGATCTGCGGAATCCGCGCGGTGATGCGGGAGTGCAGATGCACCTCGCCCGCGTCCAGAGCGTGCTGAACCTCGTCGATGGACGAGAATTTCATGCCCTCGCCCTTCATGCCCTCGCGTTCCAGCGTGGTATAGTAAAGGCCCAAGATCATATCCTGCGACGGAACGATGATCGGCGCGCCGTTGGCGGGCGACAGAACGTTGTTCGTCGACATCATCAGAACGCGCGCTTCCAACTGGGCCTCAAGGCTCAGCGGGACGTGCACGGCCATTTGGTCACCGTCAAAGTCAGCGTTGAAGGCCGAGCAGACCAGCGGGTGCAGCTGAATGGCCTTACCTTCGATCAGTACGGGTTCAAACGCCTGAATGCCCAGACGGTGCAAGGTCGGCGCACGGTTCAGCATAACGGGGTGTTCGCGGATCACCTCATCCAGAATATCCCAAACCTCGGGACGTTCCTTTTCGACCAGTTTCTTGGCCTGCTTGACTGTGGACGACAGGCCCTTGGCCTCAAGACGGCTGTAGATAAACGGCTTGAACAGTTCCAACGCCATTTTTTTCGGCAGGCCGCACTGGTGCAGTTTCAGTTCCGGGCCGGTCACAATGACCGAACGACCGGAGAAATCGACGCGCTTACCCAAAAGGTTCTGGCGGAAGCGACCCTGCTTACCTTTCAGCATGTCCGACAGCGATTTCAGCGGGCGCTTGTTGGCACCTGTGATCACGCGGCCACGACGGCCGTTGTCAAACAACGCGTCGACAGATTCCTGCAACATCCGCTTTTCGTTACGCACGATGATATCGGGCGCGCGCAGCTCGATCAGGCGCTTCAGACGGTTGTTACGGTTGATGACCCGGCGGTATAGATCGTTCAGGTCGGACGTGGCAAAACGGCCCCCGTCCAGCGGCACCAGCGGGCGCAGCTCTGGTGGAATGACCGGAATGACCGTCATTACCATCCACTCGGGACGGTTGCCGGATTCCAGGAAGGATTCCACAACTTTCAGACGCTTGATGATCTTCTTGGGCTTCAATTCACCCGTGGCTTCGGCCAGATCGGCGCGCAGGTTTTCGGCCTCGGACTCCAGATCAATCTGGGCCAGCATGTCGCGGATCGCTTCGGCACCGATGTTGGCGGTGAAAGCGTCCAGACCATAGGCGTCCTGAGCATCCATGAACTCTTCTTCGGTCAACATCTGACCATAGGTGAGGTCAGTGAGGCCCGGTTCGATCACAACGTAGTTCTCGAAATACAGCACGCGTTCCAGATCACGCAGCGTCATGTCCAGCATAAGACCGATGCGCGAGGGCAGCGATTTCAGGAACCAGATATGTGCGCAGGGTGCCGCCAGCTCGATATGGCCCATCCGCTCGCGGCGGACCTTTTGCAGCGTGACTTCAACGCCGCATTTCTCGCAGACGACGCCGCGATACTTCATACGCTTGTATTTGCCGCAGAGGCATTCGTAATCTTTGATCGGGCCAAAGATACGCGCGCAGAACAGGCCGTCCCGCTCGGGTTTGAATGTGCGGTAGTTGATCGTCTCGGGCTTCTTGATCTCGCCGTAGGACCACGACAGGATCCGCTCGGGCGATGCCAGAGAGACCTTGATTTCGTCAAAGACCGCCGCCGGTGCGACAGGGTTGAACGGGTTGTTTGTCAGTTCCTGGTTCATCTAGTGACCTTTCCGTTAAGGGCAATGCAGTAGGGGGAGACCCCAGATTTTTCGCGAAAAATCTGGGGCTTCGAAAATTCTGCGAATTTTCTTAGTCCTCCCCCTCCGCATCCAGGAGTTCCATGTTGAGGCCCAGACCGCGGACCTCTTTGACCAGAACGTTGAACGATTCCGGCACGCCGGCCTCATAGCTGTCCTCGCCCTTGACGATGCTCTCGTAGACTTTGGTACGGCCTGCGACATCGTCCGACTTGACCGTCAGCATCTCTTGCAGGGTGTATGCAGCGCCGTAGGCTTCCAGTGCCCAGACCTCCATCTCCCCGAAACGCTGACCACCGAACTGCGCCTTACCACCCAGCGGCTGCTGAGTAACCAAGCTGTAGGGCCCGGTTGAACGCGCGTGGATCTTGTCATCCACAAGGTGGTGCAGTTTCAGCAGATACTTCATGCCCACAGTCACAGGACGCGCGAATTGCTCGCCCGTGCGGCCATCGAACAGGATGGATTGACCGGAGGTGTCGAAACCCGCGCGTGACAGCGCATCGTTCACATCCGCCTCTTTGGCCCCGTCAAAGACCGGTGTTGCAATCGGCACACCGCCAGTCACGTTGCCAGCGGCCTCGACCAACTGGGCCTCGTCCATGTCCTTGATGCCTTCTTCGTAGACATCATCGCCGTAAGCCAAATGCATCGCTTCGCGCACCGGGGTCAGATCGCCAGAGCGGCGATAGTCCTGCAACGCATCGTCGATCTTGATGCCAAAGCCGCGTGCCGCCCAACCCATGTGCGTTTCCAGAATCTGACCGACGTTCATACGCGACGGAACACCCAGCGGGTTCAGACAGAAGTCAACGGGCGTACCATCCGCAAGGAACGGCATGTCCTCCATCGGCACGACCTTGGAAATCACACCCTTGTTGCCGTGACGACCGGCCATCTTGTCACCCGGTTGCAGCTTGCGCTTCACCGCGATGAACACTTTGACCATTTTCATCACGCCCGGGGGCAGATCGTCGCCACGACGGACCTTCTCGACCTTGTCTTCAAACCGCGCATCCAAGGCACGCTTCTGCGCCTCGTATTGCTCGTGCAGGGCTTCGACGATCTTGGCATCGGCCTCGTCCTTGAGGGCCAGTTGCCACCACTGACCCTTCGTCAGCGTTTCCAGCAATTCCTCGGTGATTTCCGAGTTTGCCTTGACGCCTTTGGGGCCTTTGACAGCGACCTTGCCGAACACCATCGAGCGCAGGCGCGCATAGATGTTGCGGTCCAGGATCACCAATTCGTCGTCCCGGTCACGTGCCAGACGTTCGACTTCTTCACGCTCGATTTGCAGCGCACGTTCGTCTTTTTCCACACCATGGCGGTTAAAGACGCGCACTTCGACGACCGTGCCGAAATCACCCGGCTTAACGCGCAAGGAAGTGTCACGCACGTCGCTGGCCTTTTCGCCAAAGATCGCACGCAGCAGTTTTTCCTCGGGCGTCATTGGCGATTCACCTTTGGGGGTGATTTTACCAACCAGAATATCGCCCGGCTCGACGTCCGCGCCGATATAGACGATGCCCGCTTCGTCGAGGTTGCGCAGGGCTTCCTCGCCGACGTTGGGAATGTCGCGTGTGATTTCTTCTGGGCCCAATTTCGTGTCGCGCGCGGCCACTTCGAATTCTTCGATGTGGATCGAGGTGAACACGTCGTCGCGCGAAATCCGCTCGGAGATCAGGATCGAGTCTTCGTAGTTGTACCCGTTCCAAGGCATGAAGGCGACGATGACGTTCCGGCCAACGGCCAGTTCACCCATGTCGGTTGCGGGGCCATCTGCGATGACCTCATCCTTGCCGACAGTGTCGCCCACTTTGACCAACGGACGCTGGTTGATACAGCTGTTCTGGTTCGAACGCTGGAATTTACGCAGACGATAGATGTCCACGCCCGGATCGCCCGGTTCCATGTCTTCGGTGGCGCGCACAACGATACGCTGCGCATCGACCTGGTCGATGATACCCGCACGTTTCGCCATGATTGCCGCGCCGGAATCGCGGGCAACAACGCCCTCGATGCCTGTGCCGACCAGAGGCGCTTCGGCCTTGATCAGTGGCAAGGCCTGACGCATCATGTTCGAGCCCATCAAAGCGCGGTTAGCATCGTCGTTTTCCAGAAACGGGATCAAGGACGCCGCGACCGAGACCAACTGTTTCGGGCTGACGTCGATCAGATCCACAGAATCGCTGGGGGCCAGCATGTAATCGCCCGATTGACGGGTGCTGACCAGATCGTTCACGAACTTGCCGTTTTCGTCCAGATTGGCGTTGGCCTGAGCGATGGTATGGCGCTGTTCTTCGGTCGCGGACATGTATTGCACGTCGTCCGTGACCTGACCGTCAACCACCCTACGATAAGGCGTTTCAATAAAGCCGTACTTGTTGACGCGCGCGAAGGTGGCAAGGCTGTTGATCAGACCGATGTTCGGGCCTTCAGGCGTTTCAATCGGGCACATCCGGCCATAGTGGGTTGGGTGCACATCGCGCACCTCAAAGCCGGCACGCTCACGTGTCAAACCGCCCGGCCCAAGCGCGGACAAGCGGCGCTTGTGCGTCACTTCCGACAGCGGGTTGGTCTGGTCCATGAACTGCGACAGCTGCGAAGAGCCGAAGAATTCGCGAACGGCAGCAGCAGCAGGTTTCGCGTTGATCAGATCCTGAGGCATGACGGTGTCGATTTCGACCGACGACATACGCTCTTTGATCGCACGTTCCATGCGCAGCAGACCGACACGATACTGGTTCTCCATCAGTTCGCCAACCGAACGGACCCGGCGGTTGCCGAGGTGGTCGATATCGTCGATGTCGCCCTTGCCGTCACGCAGTTCGACCAGCGCCTTGATGCAGGCGACGATATCTTCCTTGCGCAGCGTGCGTTGGGTGTCTTCTGCATCCAGATCCAAGCGCATGTTCATCTTTACCCGGCCAACGGCGGACAGATCGTAGCGTTCGCTATCAAAGAACAACGTATTGAACAGGTTGGAAGCAGCCTCCTCGGTGGGTGGCTCACCGGGGCGCATGACGCGGTAGATGTCCATCAGCGCAGTGTCGCGGGCGCGGTTCTTGTCGGCTGCCATGGTATTGCGGATGTAGGGTCCGACATTGATGTTGTCGATGTCCAGCACCGGAATATCGGTGATGCCCGCGTCCAGCAGATCCTGCAACGTGCCGCCGGTGATGTCGCCGGCCTTGTCATATTCCAGCGTCAGTTCGTCACCAGCTTCGACATAGATCGCGCCGGTTTCTTCGTTGATGATGTCCTTGGCGACGAATTTGCCGACGATATGCTCGAACGGAACCAACAGCTCGGTGACGTTGCCTTCGTCCTTCAACTTCTTGACGGCCCGGGGTGTGACCTTCTTGCCTGCCTCGGCAATGATTTCGCCGGTCTTGGCATCAACCAGATCATAGGTGGGACGGGTGCCGCGCGCACGGTCGGGGAAGAACTTGGTGACCCAGCCCTTGCCCTTGTTCAGTGTGAAATTAACCGTATCGTAATAGGCATCCATGATACCTTCTTGATCCAGACCCAGCGCATACAACAGGGTCGTCACAGGCAATTTGCGACGACGGTCGATCCGGCAGAACACGATGTCTTTAGCGTCGAACTCAAAGTCCAGCCAGCTACCGCGATAGGGAATGATGCGGCAGGCGAAAAGCAGTTTACCGGACGAGTGGGTCTTGCCCTTGTCGTGATCAAAGAACACACCGGGCGAGCGGTGCATCTGGGACACGATCACGCGCTCGGTGCCGTTGACGACGAACGTGCCGTTGGGGGTCATCAAGGGCATGTCGCCCATGAATACGTCCTGCTCCTTGATATCCTTGACGGACTTAGCGCCAGTATCCTCGTCGATATCAAATACGATCAGACGCAACGTCACCTTCAGCGGGGCGCTGTAGGTCATGTCGCGCTGCATGCACTCTTCGACGTCATACTTCGGACGCTCAAGGTCGTAGTTGACGAATTCGATCACCGAAGTTTCGTTAAAGTCCGAAATCGGAAAGACCGATTGGAAAACACCTTTGATGCCTTCGCCGTCCGTCGGGACGCTCTGATCGCCAGACCGAAGGAACAGGTCATAGGACGATTTCTGAACCTCAATGAGGTTCGGCATCTCTAGAACTTCGCGGATTTTGCCGAAATATTTACGCAAACGTTTCTGGCCAAGATAGGATTGAGCCATGTGTCTGGTCACCTTTCAATTTCTCACCGGTCGCGCGTACCGTCGGGCTACGGACGCACCACCTTTCGAGACAGCAGGTAAGGATCAATTCATGGCCATCGTCCCAATGACGGCCTCCCGATCCAGAACCTAGCCTAAGAAAAACCCCGGTCGCGTCGGGGTCTGTCCAAGACAGGTTCGGCTGAGGGCGGATGTGACCGCCCCCAGCCTCGTTTTCGTCCTTGCGCCCAGAATTCGTTCGAACTCCGACCTGTTTCCACGAAGGAGAACAGGTGCTTGGCGCGCGGAATTACTTGATTTCGACTTCGGCGCCAGCTGCTTCCAGCTTGGCTTTGACGTCCTCGGCTTCGGCCTTCGAGACTTGCTCTTTGACGGCTTTGCCACCGGCTTCGACCAGGTCCTTGGCTTCTTTCAGGCCCAGACCGGTGATCGCGCGGACTTCTTTGATGACGTTGATTTTCGACGCGCCGGCCGATTTCAGGATCACGTCAAATTCTGTCTGCTCTTCAGCTTCGCCACCGGCGTCGCCTGCGGGACCAGCCATCATCACTGCGCCGCCAGCGGCGGGCTCGATGCCGTACTCATCCTTCAGGATGGTTTTCAGTTCTTGTGCTTCAAGCAGGGTCAGACCAACGATCTCTTCTGCCAGTTTTTTCAGATCAGCCATTTTCTTGTGCTTTCCGTTTTAAAGATGGGTTCCAACGACGGGGATTTACACCCCCACCGGAATTTCAGTTGCGTTACGCCGCTTCGGCCTTCTCTTCGATGGTCGAAAGAATGCTCGCAATGTTGCTTGCAGGTGCGCCAATGGCCCCGGCAATGTTCGAAGCAGGAGCGCCGATGCAGCCCACGATCGAAGCAATAAGCTCGTCGCGCGAGGGCATTTTCGACACGGCTTCAACACCGGCCCGGTCCAGAGCGTTCTCACCCATTGCCCCGCCAAGAATTTCGTACTTCTTGTTGGTTTTGGCAAAATCCTCACACACCTTGGCGGCTGCCACGGGGTCTTCGGAAAAGGTCAGAACGGTCATGCCGTTGAGGTAGTCGGCTATGCTTGCGCATGGCTTACCCTCAAGGGCGATCTTGGCGAGCTTGTTTTTGGCAACGCGAACGGATGAATCGGCTGCGCGTGCGCGCGCCCGAAGATCCTGCATGTCTGCAACTGTCAGTCCGGCATAGTGTGCTACCACTACGACGCCAGAGCTTTCGAAGATCTGGCCGAGTTCCTCGACCACTTTCTCTTTCTGGGCTCTATCCACAGTTTCACTCCAAATTTGGAAGGGTATCCCTTCCGGCTCTAGTCACCCCCAGACTTGCGCCCGGGGTTCGGGTCCAATTTCAGGGTCCCGAGGCCAAGTTCACCCGAGGGAAGATCCCTGCGCGTAAATCCCATCTCGTTCCCCATCTCGGGAAGGAATTAATCATCGGGGCGAACCCTGATGAACCCTCCGTCTCGGACAGAACAGGGCCGGTTGTCTGGCCCTGCTATCACCAAGGGGCGAACCCCTTGGAAATCTCGGTCGGCGGGGCCGGAACCCCGCCAATGTATTAGCTTTGCACTTCGCCAGCGTCGGCGACGTCAATGGTGACGCCGGGACCCATGGTCGAAGTCAGGCTGATGCGCTTCATGTAGGCACCTTTGGCACCTGTCGGCTTGGCGCGGGCCACAGCCGTGATGAAGGCACGCACATTTTCGACCAGCTTGGCCTCATCAAACGAGGCTTTGCCAACACCAGCATGCACCACACCGGCCTTTTCGGCCTTGAACTGCACCTGACCGCCCTTGGCGTCTTCGACAGCTTGCTTGATGTCCATCGTGACCGTGCCGATTTTAGGGTTCGGCATCAGGTTACGTGGGCCCAGAACCTTACCCAGACGGCCCACGACGGGCATCATGTCGGGCGTGGCGATGCAGCGATCAAAGTCGATTTTGCCGCCTTGCACGATTTCCATCAGGTCCTCGGCACCAACGATATCGGCGCCTGCTTTTTCGGCTTCTTCGGCCTTGGCGCCGCGTGCGAACACAGCAACGCGAACGGTTTTGCCGGTGCCGTTGGGCAGGCCGACAACACCGCGGACCATCTGGTCAGCGTGGCGAGGGTCGACACCCAGGTTCACCGCGATTTCGATGGTTTCATCGAATTTCGACTTGGCGTTGTTTTTGACCAATGCGACAGCTTCTTCAACTGTCAGATTGCTTTTGCCTGCAAAAGCTTCGCGGGCGGCGCGGGCGCGTTTTCCGTACTTTGCCATCTTACTTCACCTCGATGCCCATGGAGCGTGCAGAGCCGACGATGATTTTCATCGCAGCTTCGACGTCGTTTGCGTTCAGGTCTTTCCATTTGGCTTCGGCGATTTCGCGCACCTGCTTGACCGAGACAGAACCAGCCGTGTCGCGGCCCGGCGTCTTGCCGCCCGACTTCAGCTTGGCCGCTTTCTTGAGATAATAGGACGCCGGGGGCGTCTTGATTTCCATCTCAAAGGACTTGTCCTGATAATAGGTGATCACGGTCGGGCACGGTGCGCCCGGCTCCATGTCCTGCGTCTTGGCGTTGAACGCCTTGCAGAATTCCATGATGTTGATGCCGCGCTGGCCCAGTGCGGGACCGACTGGCGGGCTGGGGTTGGCTTGCCCGGCTTTCACCTGCAGCTTCATCTTACCGACGAGTTTCTTGGCCATGAGGCCTCTCCTTCGTTTCCAACGACCTCGGGGCGCGCCCGTCGGTCAGTGCGTTGCCGTGGTCCGGGTCAGGTGCCGCGGCCCCCTTGCCTTCCACATGATGAGCCTTGCGGCCCGTGCGTCACACCCCAGATCAGATCCGGGGCCTGTTGCCCTTGTTCGCGCGATCCCGATCCGGGTGCGCGTGCCGATCACGCTTGTTTGGTGACCTGCGTAAATTCCAGTTCCACCGGGGTTTCCCGGCCAAAGATCGACACCGACACCTTCAGGCGCTGATGTTCGTCGTCGACTTCCTCGACCATGCCATCGAAATCCTCGAACGGGCCGTCGTTGACCTTGACCCTTTCACCGATCTCGAAGTGGATCAGGGTGCGCGGAGCTTCTTCGCCCTCGGCAACGCGGCCCAGGATGGCCTGCACTTCGGAATCGCGCATCGGCATCGGGCGACCCTGCGGGCCCAGAAAACCTGTAACGCGGTTAATCGAGCTTATCAGGTGATATCCCCGGTCGGACATTTCCATCCGCACCAGAACATAACCGGGCATGAAACGCCGTTCGGCCGTGACCTTCTTGCCGCGACGAACCTCGATCACCTCTTCGGTGGGCACCAATACCTCTTCGATATCGTCCTCAAGGCCGTTCTCGACAACGGATGTTCTGATCTGCTCGGCGATTTTCTTTTCGAAGTTCGAAAGAACACTGACCGAGTACCACCGCTTTGCCATGCTGAGCCTATTCCCCGTATCTTCCGGCAGTAGGCCGAAAATTCCTGTAGTTCCACACACTTGGCGTGGGAATTTCTGAAACAAAAGCGGCGCGCAACCCGAATCGCCACGCGCCAGTGCCAGAAGTGAATTGCCCAATATCCGTCATTCCCAATGAATTCAAGGGGGCAGCCGGGCAAATCAGGGGCGTTTAGCCAAACATTCCCAGAACGGCCTGCAAACCGCTGCGAATGCCCAGATCGACAAGCGCAAAGAACACGGCGGTCAGCGCGGCCATGATAAAGACCATGACCGTGGTCAGGATCACTTCGCGGCGGGTGGGCCAGACGACCTTGCCCACTTCCGAGCGAACCTGCTGAATGAACTGAAGCGGGTTGGTGCGTGCCATGCGCTGTCCTCAAAGGTGCCAATCGGAGCGTCCCTGCGACGATCCGTTTCAGGCGACATACTTTGGGTGTAGGGCAAATTCAAGGGCCGATCCGGTGGGGATCGACCCTTGCGGCGGGCGGGACACTGCTGGACGGCCCGTGTCGGGCGCCGCGTTCTGGTGACGTGCCGTGCCATAAGGCCTGCGAAGGCCGCCCCCGTGGCAATCACGCGTCAGGCTTGGCGGGCCTGCGCCGCGATGCGATCAAACGGGTCGGGACGGTCGCCTAATTCCTGCGGGATCAGTGCGGCGCGGCTGAGGTCGGGCATATACAGCCCCTCGGTCCAGCGATCTGGCAACCGATCCAGCAACGCGTCGATGCGCATCGCCAGACCGTCCGCGCGCAGGCGCAGCCGTTCGGCGCGGGCCGGGTTGCGGGCGTCCAGCCACAAGAAGACACGCAACATGCGTGCGCCGATCCGCTCAGAGCCCAGCGCGGCCAGACCGGCCAATACCGCCGCCAAAGTCAGGAAAAGCATCAACGCGATGACCCAAGGCCACGTATAGACCATAGCGCCAAGGCCCACGATCAGAACCAAACGGCGCAGCGTCTTGCGCTTTGTTCCGGTCAATCGAGGTAGGCGAAGGCGGATGCCCCGGCCCGTCAGATCCTCGACCGGACGGTTGGCTCCATTGGCGTTGGCGGTGTGTTGAACCGTGGTCAAACGGGTTGCCGCAGCGGTTTCGCGCTGCGCATCACGCCGCGCGTTGCGCCCGGCAAGGCCCAACAATTCGTCCTGACAGGCGATATCGGGCAGGGCCGCGCGGGCCTCGATCTGACGATTCTGCGCCAACGTCTGAGCGATGACGTGGTCAATTTCGGCCTCGGTCACCTGTGCGCCCGCAGATTGCAGCGGGTTCAATCTCATCCCCGGGCGCAACTCGTGCTCATAGGTCCGAGACGTGTTTATGTTCTGTGCAAAAGGCATGGCAGCACCTTCCTGTTTCGCGCCCCCACGCGATATTCGGCTCAGATCCAAACGGGACTGATTCCGAATGAATTCTTTCTACGGCACGATTCGGGCGAAAATGTGGCAAACGTGGCAATTTGCAGACAGGTTGTTCGAATTGCGGCGCGTGCAAGGCGCCGTCACGTCAAGGGCCTGCGGCGGCAGGCATCCACCTGCTTGGCGATATCTGCGGCCCAAAGCGAAGGTTTTCAGCATTAAAGCGCGCCATCAGGGCGATGCAATCGGGGCCGTCGGCGATGATCCCCGTACCCATTTGCGCGCGGAAACGCCTTTTGGTCGCTCAAAGGTCTGCGCGTCGGCGATCACCGGGCTATCCGGTAAAATCCCCGAATCGAGGCTGGCGGTCGGGCCATCCGGCACCGCAGGGTCGAACGCAGCCATGTGATCCGCAACCTTTTGCGGGCCACATTCCGGCCCGGTATCAGGGGCGCGGTGTCAGGTCGTGGTCTGGTCAGGCGTGTCGGGGGTGGGTTGGCCTTCGGGTGTTTTCAGGGTCGACCATGTCTCATCCTGTGGCGGCTTGGGCAAAGGATCGCACGCGCCCTTATGGATATTCACCTTGGCGATGAAATGCGCCGAGATCGGCGCGGTCACGAACAGAAATGCCATGATCAGCAACTCGTGATACGACCCCTCCCCGAAGGTGAAGGAGTGGATCATCGAGGCCAGCAACAGCGCGCCGATGCCCACCGTGCCCACTTTGGTCGGAGCATGCAGGCGGGTCATTGCATCGTTGAATTTCAACAGGCCGATCACGCCGACCAGCGCAAAGAACGCTCCGACCAGCAGGCAAAAAGCGACGGCGTAGATGGCAATCACATCCATGGTCATTCGATGATATCCCCCCGCAGCAAGAACCGCGCATAAGCGACGGTCGAAACAAATCCCAGCATCGCCACCAGCAGGGACACTTCAAAATAGACCCGCGTTCCCTGCGAAATGCCCAGCAAAACGATCAGCCCCAGCGCATAGATTACCATCGTGTCCAGCGCCAGAATACGATCCCCCGGCGACGGGCCGATCACCAGACGCACCATGGTCATGATCTGGCCCAGCGCCAGAACGACGAAGGCGATTGCCATCGCCAGATTCATCAGGTCCACGGCCTGTGTCATACGAAAATCTCCTTCAGGCGGCGCTCGTAGCGATCCTTGATCTCATCGCGTACGGCGTCGGGATCGGGGCAATCCAATGCGTGCACCAACAGGCTGTGCCCACAGTCCGATAAATCAGCGGACACAGTGCCGGGGGTCAGGGTGATGGTGCCTGCCAGAACGGTAATCGCCTCGGGCTGTTTCAGGTCCAGCGGGATCACCACCCAGGCCGGGCGCAGCGATGCGTTGGATCGGGTCAGCACAATCCATGCCACATGTACATTGGCGACCATGATGTCCCACATGACCATGATCGAATACAGCACCATTCGGCCCAAACGGAAGCCGCGCGGCGTATCAGGCCACCAGACCGCCGTGCCCCAAGGGATAAGAATGCCCAGGATCAGGCCAAATACGACCATGCCGGGCGATACATCGTTCTGAAGCAGCGTCCAGACCACCGTCAGGATCAGGGTTACGAACGGGTGCGGCAACAGCCAGTAGAACGCGTTACGCATCTCAATACTCCCCTTTCACAGGTTCGCTCAGCTTGCCGGGCGTGTCCAGAACCTTGGATATATAGGGGTCGGGCGCAAAGAGTTGCTGTGCGATCGCGCCGGTATAGGCGGTGATCGGCCCGGCCAGAACCGTGTGCAGCACCAACAGCGCCAACAGCCCTGCAACCGCGACATAGGACAGCGCCGACGGGGCGTCCGCATGTTGCGCCGGGTGCTCGTCGCCGGGCACCGGAGTGCTGGTGGCCTTCCAGAACACGACGCTACCTGCTCGCGAGAACCCGACGATGGCAATCAGGCTGGATCCCAGGATAAGCGCCCATGCCCAGACACGCCAAGGGCTGTCCCATGTGGCGTCCAGTATCAACAGTTTGCCGACGAACCCGGACAGGGGCGGCAGACCGACCATGGCAATCGCCCCGGCGAAAAATAGCCCTGCCGTCAGCGCCGCGCCCGCGACGGGGGGCTGGGGCGTCAGGTCCAGGTTCGCGCGGCTGGCCCGCACCAGATCGACGATCAGAAACAACGCAGCCGCCGACAGCGTGGAATGCACGATGTAATACAGCGCCGCTGTCATGCCCAATGGGGTGAACAGCGATACCGCAATCATCACCATCCCCATCGAGCCGATGACGGAAAATGCCACCAGCCGGTCCAGCCTGCGCGTCGCCAGCACGCCGACCATGCCCACCGTCACTGAAACCAGCGCCGCCACCGGCAACCATGTGCCGTGCAGGCCCGTCATTGCCTCCAACTGAGGGGGGAAGATCAGGGTATAGACGCGGATGATCGAATAGGCGCCCACTTTGGTCATAATCGCGAAAAGTGCCGCCACCGGGGCCGGGGCCTCGGCGTAGCTGGAGGGCAGCCAAAAATGCAGCGGCACGATGGCCGCCTTGATCGCAAACACCAACAGCAGCAGCACGGCGGCCACACGAATACCCACCGTCTCCCCCACGTCGATCATTGCCACCCGCTGTGCCAGATCGGCCATGTTCAGCGTGCCTGTCTCGGCATAGATCGCGCCCAGAGCGAAGAGGAACAAGGTCGAGCCGATGAGGTTGAACAGCACATATTGCGTGCCCGCCCGCAGCCGCGCATTGCCGCCCGCATGAATCATCAGACCATAGGACGCGATCAGCAAAACCTCGAAAAACACGAACAGGTTAAAGATGTCACCCGTTAGGAACGCCCCCATTATCCCCATCAACTGAAACTGATAGAGCGCGTGAAAATGTCGGCCGCGTTCGTCCCATTTCGATCCAATGGCATACAGCAGCACAAACAGCGCCAGAACCGCGGTCAGCAGCACCATCATCGTCGACAGGCGGTCCGCAACCAGAACGATCCCGAACGGCGCGGCCCAGTCCCCCAGTTGATACAGGGTGATAGTGCCATCCGCCGCCTGAATCGCCAGACCCAACGCCACGGCAATCTGCGCCAGAACGCCGACGAGCGAAAACACCCGTTGAATGGTGATGTGATAGCGCGCGGCCAGCACGATGAACGGCGCCACCATCGCTGGCAGGATGACGGGCAGAATGATCAGATGCATCATGCGCGGTCCTCCGCTTTGGGGTTTTCTGTGGGGGTGGTGGCCGGATCATCCACCCGGTCATCCGTGCCGCCAAGGTAAGCCCCCAGCGCGATCATCACGACCACCGCCGTCATCCCGAACGAGATCACGATCGCGGTCAGAACCAGCGCCTGAGGCAACGGATCGGTATAAGCCGTGGTGCCATCAATCAGGATCGGCGGCGCGCCAACCACCAACCGCCCCGAGGCGAACAGGAATACGTTGACCGCGTAGGTCAGCAGAGAAATCCCCACAATCACCGGAAAGGTGCGCAACCGCAGGGTCAGATACAGGCCCGCAGCCGTCAACAGACCGATGGCGCTGGCAACCAGAAACTCCATGTCAGGCACCCTCCCTTTGCGGGGTTGGGACGGGCGCACCGCCCCCTGATGGGTCGTCGGACTCGTTGTCGCGTGACGGGTCGATATCCATTGCAAAATCGCTGTCGCGGCGATCCACCGTACGCGCCAGGCGCGAGAAGCTTTCAAGCGACAGCATCACCGCGCCGACCACCGCCAGAAACACGCCCAGATCGAACAGGGCCGCCGTGGCCAACTCGAATTTTTCGAAGGGCGGGATGCGCACATAGACGAAATCCGACGTCAGGAAAGGCTTGGCGACAAACCATGATCCGATGCCGGTCAACCCGGCGATCAGAACCCCTGCCCCGATAATACCGTGATACGGATACCGGAACCTCGCCGAGGCCCAGTTGAACCCGCTGGCCATGTACTGCATCACCACCCCGATTGAGGCGATCAAACCGGCGATGAAACCGCCACCCGGCTCGTTATGGCCGCGCAGGAAGATATAGACTGCGGCCATCATCACCACGGGCATGATTACACGGGTCAGCACCACCATCATCATCGGATGCATGTCACCCGCACGCGCCTGATCGGGCTGGCGGTTCAACAGGCGGGCGCGGACGGGACCGTCCAGCAGCGATTCGGTCAACGCATAAATCAGAAGGGCGGCAATGCTCAACACGATGATCTCGCCAAAGGTGTCGTAGCCCCGGAAATCCACCAAGATCACGTTGACCACATTGGTGCCACCCCCGCCCTTATAGGCATTGGCCAGATGAAATTCGGAAATCGACGGAGTGACAGTATCGCGCAACAAGATATGCCAACTAAGCGCCATTGCCGCCAGACCGCCGGCAATGGCGATGCCCGCGTCACGGATCCGACGCAACACTGTGCTTTCCGAAGGAGTTTGGTTGGGCAGAAAGTTCAGCGCCAGCAACAGCAGAATGGTTGTGACCACTTCGACGGTGAATTGCGTCATTGCCAGATCGGGCGCGCTGAAGAACACGAAACCGATTGATACCATCAAACCGACAACGCCCATCAGGATCAACGCCAACAGGCGGTTGCGATGTAAAACAACCAATGCGCTGGCCGCTGCCATCAGCATCGCCCAGCCCGCCAACGCGACCCAAGTCGGCGGTTGCATAGCGCGTGTTGGCACCCCGACCGTGCCCGTCGCCCAGGCGAAATATCCCGCGACCAGGATCGTCACGGCCCCAATCGCCGCATAACGCGAAAACGCGCCATTGTGCAGGCGCAGAATCACGAATTGCGCTGTGCCAACGATCCCCGCAATGAGGTGGTCAAAGATCACCTTGGCCTCGGGGCGCGGTGTGGCATCCCACAGACGCAGGGACGGTTTGTAGATCACCAGCATCAACAGGCCCCCGACAACGGCGGCCATCGACATGTACAGCGCGGGCACCAACCCGTGCCAGATCTTGAAATGGGCCGTCGGTATCGCCGCCGTGTCGCCCAGAACCGAGGCTGTGACCAGCTTGACGAACGGCTCGGCCAGAAAGGGTGCGACACCGATGACCACCACCAACACCGCCAGAAAGGCGGGCGGACCCCACAGGCCGAATCCCGGATCATGCGGTTTCGCCGGATAGCTGTCGCGCACCGGACCAAGAAAGACGTGCCCGATCAGGCGGAAACTGTAGCCTGCGGAAAACAGCGCTCCGAAGACGGCCAACCCCGGCACCAGCCAGTGTGAGCCGAACAGAACGGTGTGATACGCCTCTTCCAGCATCATTTCCTTACTCAGGAAGCCGTTCAGCAGCGGGATGCCCGCCATCGACAGCGATGCGATGGTCGCGATGACAAAGGTCACGGGCATCAAACGGCGCAGACCGCCCAACTGGCGAATGTCGCGGGTGCCGGTCTCGTGGTCGATGATGCCGGCGGACATGAACAACGCGGCCTTGAACGTGGCATGGTTGAGGATGTGAAACATCGCCGCCATTGCGCCAAAGGCGGTGCCGGTGCCCAGCAACATGGTGATCAGTCCCAGATGGCTGACCGTGGAAAACGCCAGCAGCGCCTTCAGATCATGCTTGAACAGCGCAATCACCGCGCCCAGTACCATGGTGATCAGGCCAACGCCGGTGACAATCACGAACCATTCCGGCGTGCCCGACAGAACCGGCCACATTCGCGCCATCAGGAAAATCCCGGCCTTCACCATCGTGGCCGAGTGCAGATAGGCACTGACGGGCGTCGGCGCGGCCATCGCATGTGGCAACCAGAAGTGGAACGGGAACTGCGCCGATTTGGCAAAACAGCCTAGCAGGATCAGGATCAACGCGGGCAGATACAGCGGCGAGCCCTGAATGACATCGCGGTTCTGCAAGATCACGCTCAGATCATAACTGCCCGCGATATTGCCCAGTATCAACATGCCCGCGATCATGGCCAACCCGCCCATGCCGGTCACGATCAGCGCCATGCGCGCACCCTGACGGCCCTCGGGCAGGTGTTTCCAATAGCCGATCAGCAGGAAGGATGACAGCGACGTCAGCTCCCAAAACACCAGCAAAAGCAGGATGTTGTCGGACAGGACGATCCCCACCATTGCGCCCTGAAACAGCAGCAGATAGGTGAAAAATTCGCCCATGTTGTCTTCGCGCGCCAGATAGTGGCGCGCATAGGTGATGATCAACAGGCCGATCCCAAGGATCAGACAGGCAAAGAAAAAGCCTAGGGCGTCCAACATCAGCGTGAAATTCAGCCCAACGGCGGGCACCCAGTCAAACCGCGCCGTCACCAGCTCGCCTGCCAGAACAGCGGGCAGATTGGTCAACAACCCGATCAGTGCGGCCAAGGTCACGGTAAAGGTGACCCCTGCACAGGCCTGACGTCCGGCAGAATTCATCAAACCAGGAAGCAAGGCCCCCAGAAAGGGAAGGGCAACGATTAGCAAGAGGGACACGCGAACTCCTGATCTTTTTACGTCTGGGCGGTGACGGTCAATATGTCTGGATTTGCCCCGACCACAAGACTGCACTGGCCGATTTCCGACTAAAGTGCAGGGAATGACCCTGATGGTGACCGAAAACCGCAAGCAAATGCGTCACCCAGCGTTCAAGCGGCGTCAGGCCCAAAGCGCGTCGCGCTTCTGTTTACCCCGATGCCGGGTCGGGGGTGTGATCGTGCGCGCTGTGGGTTTGCGCGGCGCGGATCGCGTCCACGCTGTGGCGGATCGCGTCGATTTGCCGGGCAATATCGTCCTGCGCGACAAAGCCTTCGGCGTGCAGCGTGTCTTCGGCCGCCTCCAGCCAGCAGTCGAAATAGCGCGCCTCGGTGTCTGACGTGATACCGCCCGCCTCGGCGCGGGTGATGGCGGCGGCCAGACGTTCCTGAAACGCAGTCCACGGGATGTGGTTGGCGCGCACTGTCGCCACGATCAGCGCAAAGATGCGGGTTTGCCACGGGGCCTGAAACAGCGGGCCGTCCTCGGTCAGGCCGGGAATATCGGCGCTGGCGGTGGCGATTACGTCGCGGTGCGACTCAAACGGCGTCAAGATACGGCTCCCACAGGTCGGCATGCATCAAGTCCGCGCCCTCGGCCTCGACGCCCCACAGTTCGGACGCCTCGAAGGCCACGGTGTAACAAAATTCAGGGCAGGCGCCCTGCCCCGATGCGATCGTATCGGCAAAGTGAAAATAGCCGGTGTTCTCAATAATGCGCCCCAGCCGACCGCGCAGATACTGCGGCGCGCGGGTGTGCCCGCTGTGACCGTGGGGGATCACGCGCACCATTTGCCCGACGACAAAGCGCGGCGTAATCTCGCCCGGATCATACAGCATCTCGGCCCCCGCGCGGGTGGCCGCCAGCAATGTGTCCGCATTGACCGCCGGGTGATCTGCACGCTTGATGTCAAACGACTTCTGCCCGCTGGCCAGTTCCTGCGCGTCGGCCATGCCGGCCTCGGCCACCAATGTCTGCGAGGCCATCGCCCATTTCTCGAAATAGTCCCGACCCAGATAGTCCACCGGCGCCAACCGTTCGATCGCGTGGCGGTGGGTGTCGGCGGCATAAGGAACCGACCATGCTAGCACCTCGGCCAACGCAAAGGACCGGCGTTGCCACGCATGAACAAACACCGTCTCCTCCGCGACCGGCACGGGGCCAAAGCCATGCATGCCGCCCATATCGTGAATTCCGTCCATCCAATCCCCCTTTCGGCGCGTTTTGGCCAACCGGCCACTACACCAGTGCTGTGCCGATCATGCCATTGCGCGTGACCCGTTCGGCCAGCGCGGCGGCGTCCATACCTTCGGTGCCCTCAGGGCGGCGCGGCATCACCAGATAGCGGATTTCGGCGGTGCTGTCCCAGACCTGCACCCGCGTTTGCTCCGGCAGATCGACACCGAATTCCGCCAGAACCGCGCGCGGTTCGCGCACCGTGCGGGCGCGGTAGGCGGCGCTTTTGTACCATGTCGGCGGCAGACCCAGAACCGGCCAAGGATAACAACTGCACAGGGTGCAAACGACGATGTTGTGCACATCCTCGGTGTTTTCGACGACGCGCATATGTTCGCCCTGAAACCCGGAAAAGCCCATGTCGGCAATCGCGCCGGACCCGTCACGCAACAACCACTCTTTATAGGAGGGATCGGCCCAGGCACGCGCCACCACGGCGGCACCATTGCGCGGACCTGTCTGACGCTCGTAATATTCCACAATGGCGTCCATCGCGGCGGGATCGACCAGACCTTTTGCCACCATCAACTCTTCCAACGCGCGCACGCGCAGCGCGGCCCCTTCTTCCAGCGGATCGTGGTCGTGATCGTGGTGGTCGTGTGGCATCGAAACCCTCCTAATAAACCGCCCAAAGATGCGTCAGTGTATCGCCCCCAGAATACGCGACAAGTTGAAAAACCGCGCAATCAGGGCGAAAACCGTGATGTTGATCACCAGAAACGTCGCAGAGGCCAGCGATCATTTTATTCCGCGTGTCCGAGAGCCCGTCGGCATGTTCGCCGTAAATATTATTTACTCCCAAAATTATTTATTTGCTCAGGCCCACGTCTTTGGCAGGACACAAAGCATTTCATACAGCAGGTTCGACCCGATCAGCGCGGTCGCCCCGCTGGTGTCATATTGCGGGGACACTTCGACCAAGTCACATCCCACCAAATTTAATCCCTTGCAGCCACGCACGATTTCCAGTGCCTGAATGGTGGTCAGCCCCCCCATTTCTACCGTGCCCGTACCGGGCGCGAACGCCGGGTCCAGACTGTCGATATCATAGGTCAGATATACCGGCGCGTCCCCGATTTTTGCGCGAATGTCAGCCATCAACGGCGTCAGCGACTTGTGCCAGCACTCCTCGGCGGGAATGACCGTAAAGCCCTGCTGACGTCCCCAGTCGAAATCGTCCGGCGCGTAGCCTGTTCCGCGCAGCCCGATCTGAAACACCTTGTCGTTGATCAGCAGGCCATCCTCGACCGCGCGTCGAAACGGGGTGCCATGGGCAATCGCCTCGCCAAACATATGCTCGTTAGTGTCGGCATGCGCATCGATATGGATCAGCGCAACGGGGCCGTGTTTGGCCTTGATCGCGCGCAACACCGGATAGGTCAGCGTATGATCCCCACCCAGCGTCAGTGGAATGCAATCATGTTTGAGGATCTCATGATAGGCTTCGGTGATAATGTCGGCTGTCTTTTGCAGGTTGAAGGTGTTGATCGCCACGTCGCCGATATCGGCGACCTGCATCTTGGCGAACGGGCCTGCCCCAGTGGCCATATTATAGGGGCGCAACATGCAACTTTCAGCACGAATGGCGCGCGGCCCATGACGCGTGCCGGTACGGTTGGACGTGCCAATATCCATCGGAATACCGACAAAACAGGCGTCCAGACCTTCGGCCGTGGGTTGTGTCGGCAGGCGCATCATCGTAGCGCTGCCGCCAAACCGCGGCATGTCGTTCCCGCCAAGCGGTTGATTGAAGTGTGGTGTGTCGCTTTGTGCCATTGGGCCCCCGCCAGAATAATAGCTAACTGCCAATTTACCCTATTTTGCGAAGCACACGAGACACAATAGGGATGCGCAAACCAATACATTGAAAAATTGTATTGTAATTCCAGTATACAGATTCAGCACCTACTCCACGAACAACTGGTTTACCTTCAGGCTGCGTCCCGCACGCGTGATCTGCGCAGCGGCAAAGCCGCCGTGACGGACCACCGCATCGAAAACAGCCAAGAAATACAGTTCGGATCCGGTCAAGTTCTTACATCCATTGAGAAACTCAAATGAAACGAATTGCAACGCTCTCCGTCCGGCGGCGGCGGGCCTAGACTGCTCCATGAACTTTGCGGAGCAAACTGTGACAGATGCCTTGTCAGCCACGTTGATCGCCGCCTTTTGCGACGCACTCGGCGTGACGCTGGACCTGCGCACTGCGCCCATCCCGCTACTGCACAGGTTCAGGTGTAGTCAGGCCTGAAAGACGCATACCCTTTACACCCTAGTTGCGGATAGGCGCGCCATCAGATGCATTGTCGCCCTCTCTTTTAGGGGGCACATTCTGAGCAACCTGATCCTTGTCGTCATTCAAACTTGCATTATAGCGTACATGCTGCCCGCGTCCCTGCCTTTTGGCGCTGTAGAGAGCCACATCTGCGTCCTCCATCATTTGCGCACGGGACGGCCGCGCATAATCGCAACTGAGGGTCGAGCCAGCACTTCCTGAAATACGGCACACCTGTCCGGCAAACGGAATGGGCAGTTCCAGCCTGGCGATCATGCGGCCCGCAATGTCATGAACCCGCCCTGCATCGGTGATACGCGTCAACACCAGCACAAATTCGTCACCGCCCACGCGCGCCACAGTATCCTCGGCGCGGGTTTCCTCGACCAGAACACGACCGACCTCTTTCAAGACATGGTCCCCAGCCGCATGACCCATTGTGTCATTCACAGCTTTGAAGAAATCCAGATCAAGCTGCAAAAGGGCAAAGTCCTGTTCGTTTTCCAACAAACGACCCAGCACATAGTCCAGCGCGCGACGGTTCTTCAACCCGGTCAACGTATCGGTGTAGGCCTTTTCCTCGGCGGCGATCATCGCCCCTTGAAGCCGCAGGTTCAGCGTGCGCGAGGCTTCCATCGCGGCGGTCTTGGCCTCAACCAGATAGAGCATTTCGATGGTCAGGTCGGTCGCGGCAAAATCGGCGCTGGTCAGGTCATAGTCACGCACCGCATCCACCACAGATATACCGAAACTGAGGTTAATCAGCGCCCCTCCGGCGGGGCCCATCGCGCCGCTGGGTGGCAACGGCACTAGCACGCCCTTGAGATCTGTGCGCTGGCCGCCCCGCACCTGCAAATGCAGCTTGGTTCCGGACCGCCCCAGCATCGCGGACATAGAGCCGTCGGAATGCGGGCGCTTTACCTCAAACGCTTCGCTGAATCGCGCACCAATCAGCGGCGCATCCCCGCGCAACTTGTGCAGTGTCGGGCCCGCGTGCACGATATGACCTGTGGCATTCAAAACCGCATGCATCGGGCACAGGACGTCCATCATGGCATATAGCGCGTCCTCCGGCATCTGATCTTTGCCTGTCAGCATCTAATCAACCCTCGCGCCAAGATCGAAGCGGCGCCCACTGGCATGGGCCGTGGTCAAAACCCGGATTTCAATGACCTCGGTTCCACCCTGCTCACCTTTGTGATCCAGCAGCACCAGCGCACCATAGTCATCCGCCAAAGCCCTCAGAAGACCGACAATAACGTGGCCAAATCCCGCGCGACTGCCTTGGCAGGTCAGGCTGAACAGTTCGGCCCCATGCTCGCGCAACTCCAGCTGCGGCAGATCCAAATCCGACACAGCCAACCGCGACCGCGCGGGCAAGTCATCCAGCGAGTGCAGGAATTCAGTAAAGGTCTGACCACCAAATCGCAGCAGCCGACGCAACGCTTCGACCTTGGGATGAGATACCAAATAGGTGCCGATATCCTCCAACACATCCGCCTCGGGCCGGTCAAGCACCTGCGAGACGGTATCCAGAACCAAGGTCGTCACCTCAGGCTCATACATCAACATCGATTCAAATTCGCAAAAGTCCAAACCCGCGCGCCGGATCACCTGCCCCCAAGTATCGCGCCCGTAAGTGTCGCGCACAAAACGTTCAATCGCCCGGTTGATCAGCCCATGCATGTTGTATTCCGCCCTTCGTCACGGCAGCTAATCACACCAAGTCTTAATTTTTCACCAACATCCTCAATTTTGAGGAAAGAGCTGCATCCCCTCAACGTCCAGAGCGTTCCGGGGAACAGGTACAAACGTAAATCGCCCCTCGAGAATCGCCAGCAGCGCCGCATCAGTGATTCGCGCGTAGCTGCGTTTCGTCAGGTCGCGCACGGAGCCATCCTGCACGAAAAATCCGTCGTGAAGGGTCAATGCCAATTGCTCGAAACTTTCTGCCGAGCGGCGAAAGATCAGCAACGCTTGATCGTACGGCACCAAGGGATCAAACGTGCCGACGACGATAACACAGCCCGGATGCCCGTCCGGCAGGGTCCTGGCACAGGCCTTGTGAATGCGCATTCGCGTATCAGGATCCAATGCATCCAGCGCGCCCGAGGGAACGCGCGCACCCTCGGGGCGGACAGGCACCACACCATCCAGTGTGGCGATCATCGCACCATGAAGATCGCTGTCAAAAACCCAGCGTTGCGTTTCGCGCCGCACCTGCGCAATCCGTTCCTGTAACGTGTCACCCGCAGGGTGGGTCATCAAAACATCAAGCTTATCCAAACCCAACTGCCCCGCACGGCCCCATTCATGCGCCATCTCCCACAGGGCCAGTTGCTCCAACGGGACGCCCGCCTCGGCGCGGGCAACCTGGCTGGCGGTGGAAAGACGCTCGCTGTTCAACACCGGGGTCAGCCACAAAGCAGCGACGCCCAGCGTTAGCAGCGCCATCCACCGGTTCACGCTGCGCTGATGACCGCGCCAATCGGCGCGCGTCAGGGCCGCCAATGCGAATCCAGCTGCATAGATCGCAACGATCCCCGTCGCCAACAGCGCCAGAACACGCTCCGGCGTCAGCCCGTATTGATCCACCCGCATCCATACGGCCCACAGCGCCAACCAGGCAGGAACCGGCAGCAGAACGCTCAGGACACGCGCCGTCGTTAGCATCCCGACGCCTTGAACCGACAGTTCATCGTCACGATGGATCGCCGTGGTGATCAAGGTAATCCCACCAAAGGCCACCGCACCCAGCGTCGCCGCCGCTGAAAACTGTCCGAACAACCCACCGAGCCCACGAAAGGGCAGTGCAAGGATAAAGACCGCCAACACCACCAACAGAGCTGGCATCAAGACGCGCAACAGCTGGATCAATAAAAAAGGCGAGACGTAATCACTCAACTCATGAACAATCGCCAGGCCCAAACCCAGCGCCAGACCGCTCAGCAGATAGGGGACAGGCGCAAAATCCAGCAACCAGTGGATCACCCGGATTCCGACCAACCCCAACAAGGCATCCGACACCAACACGACGGCCCAGACGACGCCCACGAACAGGCCCGCCGCCGCATAGCGCACCACAATGTTCCATGCCGTATCGAATAGCAGCGCATAGCGCCGCCATCCGCCCTGCTCAATCAGGCCGGCAGCAAGAAAGGGCACCGCGATGGATAATAGATACACATAGGCAGCCACCCCATACGAACCATCCACAAACCCACTGACATCTTCATGGCGAAAACTGGCCCAGAACAACAACAGCGTGGCGCATGCCGACCATAGCGCCGAAACAAGAGCGGCCGGGATCAAACGTACCGGGCCAAGAAGCGCCAGAAGCACCCCAAAAAATCCCAGCCCAAAGGCGATCAAAACCATTACCGCCCGCTCGTTGTCGATCAGATCGGGCACAACCTCGAACAGACCCCACACCGACAGCCCGGCAAGGGCCCCCACAGCGGCAATCGACAGGCGGGCGACCGCACTTTGGGTCTCTTCGGTCATACGCAACACTCCTCCAAACAACCCCGGCAAGGTCCAGCGCGCCAATGCGACGCCACCCTGCCCCAGTGTAAGGCGGCCATTGGACGGGGGAAAGCGACAGCGTCAAAAAACAGATGCACACCCCAAAGGAAGCCCACCAATAGGGACGGATCACAGTGCGTGAACCGCCGTGCATTTGAGGAATCGGGGCAAGTTGAACATCACGCATGTATGCCCTTCTTTCATCGTTCCCTTAAATACTCGTTACCCGCTATCTCCTTTGCGCAAGCTCACAAATGGTCACCACGCCGTCTGCGATCATCGTCGCGCCTGCGACAGGCGTGCGTGGGGTGGCGCAGCCACCGCGAGATTTCAAGCGCGCGCGTCAGCGCGCTCCGTCAGGTCAGCGCCCCTAGAAATCGGTGGGGGCGCCGCCCTCGGATTTGCGCCGGGCGACGAAATCGGCCAGTTCATCGCGCAAGGAGACGTCCATAGGGGGCGGCTCGAAATCCGCAAGGATATCCTGAAACTTCTGATGCGCCCGCTGCGCAGTCCAGACGGCACCCGCATCCTCCCACGCCTCAAAATTGCGCCAATCACTCAGGAAGGGCTGATAGAACGCCGTGGTATAGCGGTCCTGCGTGTGCTGGATGCCAAAAAAGTGGCCCTGATCCCCGACTTCGCGGATCGCCTCAATGGCGATTTCATCGGGTCCGGTCAGGGTCAGCATCGGGTCCATATAGCGTTGAATATGTTGCAAAATCTCGCAATCCATCACGAATTTCTCGGGGCTGGCGATCAGCCCGCCCTCCAGCCAGCCCGCAGCATGATAGACCATATGCGCGCCCGCCTGCACCGCCGACCACAGGCTGTTGGAAGTCTCCCAAATTGATTGACCATCGGGCACGTTCGCGGCGCATACGCCGCTGGCGCGCATCGGCAGGCCATAGAACCGTGCCAATTGTCCGGTCATCTGCGTCGCGCGCATGTATTCAGGTGTACCAAAGGCAGGCGCGCCCGATTTCATGTCGACGTTGGAGGTGAACGTGCCGATGGCGCAGGCAGCGCCGGGGCGGATCAACTGCGCCAGCACCACAGCCACCAGCCCCTCGGCCAGCGATTGCGCAACAGCGCCTGCCATTGTCACCGGGGCCATGGCCCCCGCCAGCGTAAAGGGCGTCACCACCAGCCCCTGATTGCGCCGTGCCAGCCGCATCCAGCCGTCCAGCATCGGATAATCGTGCTTCAACGGCGAGGTCGAGTTGATGTTGGTGAACATCCGGGGCGTCGCCTCAAATTCAGCGTCGGTCAACCCGCCCGCGATGCGAACCATCTCCATCACGTCATCGACACGCTCTTTGCCCAGACAATAGGCGTGCGCCGCCTTGTCCGTCAGGGTCAGCTTGTCATAGAGCACATCGAGGTGGCGGATGCTGGGGTGGATGTCCTGCGGTTCGACCGGATAGCCGCCGACAAAATGGATGCAATTGAAATATTGGCTGAGTTTCAACAGGTTGGCGCACATCTCGCGCGTGCCGGTTACCTTGCGCCCGATGGCCATATCCCAATAGCTGGGCGGCGACGATACGTTGCCAAAGTTCAGATGACGCCCGCCCATGGTGATCCGGCGGTCCGGGTTGCGCGGTGTGATCGTCCATTGCGAGGGGGCCTTGGCGACCTGCTCCATCACGAAATCGCGGCCCATACGCAGGTTTTCACCCTGAATGGTGCAGCCACCCGATGCGCGGAAGATCTCCAGCGCCTCAGGATTCAGGATCTGGATGCCGATATCCTCAAGTATGCACATTGCGCCGTCATGAATCGCAGCCACACCTGTATCGTCCAGAGGTTCGGTCGGGCGGTCCAGATTGATCGGGGGGGACCAAGGCATCTGCTCGATCGCCGCGCTACCACGCCGATCCGCCGCCCCCGCGCGCCCGCCACCGCGTTTTCTGCGTTTGCTTTCCTCGGCCATCACACCTCTCCCATGGGATTGACTGAGCTTGATGGAACCATGACATCGCGCCGATGGATGTCCGCTTTGCGACAAAGTGCGTCGCGTATGGCGCGTCAGGCGCGCCTTCTGCGTCGCCCGTTCAACAGATACAGCGCAAGACTGCCCACAACGATCGCCCCGCCCAACCCCATGGCGGGCGTTATCGACTCGCCCAGAACCAGCCAGACCCATAACGGGCCCAGCACGGTCTCTAGCAACAATAGCAAGCTGACGTTGGACGCAGGCGTGTACCGCGCCGCCAGTGACAGGCAAAAGAACGACAGCGGCAGAACCAGCGCCCCGGTCAGTGCAATGACCCAGATCTGTCCCTGCCCCATCTCGGCCAGTCCCGTGGTGGCAAATCCGACGCCCCCCGCGCACAGCGCCCCGACACCGATCAACAGCAGAATCGGCAACTGCCCCTGCGCGCGCAGAACAACAAAATTCAGCGCCAGCGCCGCCGCCACGCCCAAACCGGCGATCGCGCCCCATAACGCGGCCTGTGTTGTCGCCCCGGCGATAGGGCCATCACCCAACACCGCAATCGCAATGCCCGTGAAAACGGCCCCTATGGTGATCCATGTGCCAAGGTCCGTCCGCTCGCCCATCAGAAGCCACGCAAACAGCGCCGCAAAGATCGGCACTGACGCCACGCCAAACAGGACCACGGCCACCGGTGCCGCCGCGATCCCCAGACAAAACAGCATCGCATTGAAGAACTGGCAGGCAACCACCAGAAGACCGGCCCCGCTGACCAGCGCGCGCAGATCGGCGCGATGTGTGCGGCTGAACGCGAACCACAGGGCAACCATGGCCGTGCCCATGCACAGCCCACGCCAGCCCATCATCTGAAAGCCCTCCATGCCGGACAGGCGCATCAGCATGGCATCGGGCGTCAGAACCAGCGCGCCAAAAGTTGCCAGCGTAATGCCAAACGCCGGGCCGCGCGTCATTCGTCCAGCCAGGCGGGGATATGGCCAATATCGGGCAGGATCCGGTCCGCATGTGGGGTCAGCTCGGCCGCCTCGGCCACGCCGGTCAGCACGCCCAACGACTGCATCCCGGCGGCGCGGGCCGCTATCAGGTCATGCGTGCTGTCCCCCACCATCGCAACACGCGCCGGGGTCAGACCCGCGATACGCGCAAAGGCCAGCAACGGGTCGGCGTCGGGCTTGTGCCCATGCCCCGAGTCATATCCCGCGACAAAATCGAACCGGTCCAGAACGCCCGCCGACGACAGGTGCGCGCGGGCACCATGCTCGGAATCGTTGGTCATCAGCCCGATTTTCAGGCCACGCGCCGCCAGACCGTCCAGAAACGCAGCCAAGGGCACGACCGGGGCCAGCTCGGCATCGGCAGACGAGATCACCATTTGATGCTCGACCTCATCGACGCTGACATTGGGCAGCGCTTTGGCCAATGCCTCGGCGCATTCGCGGTTGTTGGCGGAAATCATAACGCTGCCGGGCAGGAACCGATTGGCCGCCAGATCAAAGGCGATGGCCCGCGCGATATCGTCCAGCGCGACATCGTGACGGTCCGACATATGCTCGATCAGGCTACGCGCCCAATTGGACCATGTGGTGTGAAAATCAAACAGCGTGCCATCCTTGTCAAAGATGATCCCGTCGATGCGTGTCGTATCTGTCATGTCCAATGGGCCTCCTGCCCGCCCGGCAACGCGTGGCGCGCCTGCATCAACGCTTCGCCCGGCAGACCTGCCTGCCCGCAGAATTCCAGCACCCAGGCGTCATTCATCATCACGAAATCCAGGACTGCGCCCAAAAACGCGGAATCCTGCGCGCCGTTACGCAAATCCTCTTCGCTGGCTCCGGTTGCCCCCATAAAAACATCGCGCAACTCGTCATTCGCGATCAGCCACACCAGACAATTCAGGGCCGTGATTTCGGCAGAGTTCCGCGCATCTCGCATTTTCGTTACTTTCTCGGAAAGGTTTTCTTAACTTCTGCCATGGATAGTCGGTCGTAATAAAAGGGCAAGTCAGAAAGGCCGCCGCCCATGTCAGGGAAGATTTTGATCGTCGATGCGGTTGCGACCAACAGGATCGTCCTGAAGGTCAAGCTGTCTGCGGCCCATTTCGATGTCGTTCAGGCCCCCACCGCGGCCGAGGCGATGGAAATGATTGCCCGCGTGCAGCCGGATATGATCATCGCCAACGCCAATCTACCCGACGTGGCAGTGGACGCTTTCGTCGCCGCAATCCGTGCGCGTCCCGATCACGCCGCCACGCCCATCGTGCTGCTGCTCAGCGAAAACACGGTCGCCGGGCGCAGGGCCGCGTTGCAGGCCGGGGCGGATGACGTGATCAGCCAACCAATCGACGAACGTATCATGCTGGCGAGGATGCGCGCGCTGCTGCGCCAACATCATATGTTGCAGGATATGGTCCTGAACGCAGGGCCTGACAGGGCCGGCCCCGATTGCGCCACCGGTTTCGCCGAGGCGCAGGATGGCTATGGCCTGCCCGGGCGGGTTGCGATTCTGGCCCCCAAGATGGCCGACGCGATGAGCCTGCGGACCCGTTTGCGTAGTGTTTGCCCCCATGTGGTCACCGCACTGGAAAGCAGCCATGGCACCGGCGGCACATCTGTGGGTATCGCGCCGGACGTGTATGTGCTGCTTGTGCCCAACGGCGGGACCACCCTTGGGCTGGAACAAATGGCCGAGTTGCGCGCGACGCCGCAGGCGCGTCACAGCCGTATCATCGCCATCACTCCGGACGGTCCCAGCGATCTGGCCGCGACTCTGCTGGACATGGGTGCCAACGATGTCATGCCCGCCCCGGCGGATATGTCGGAACTGTCCCTGCGCCTGAACGCGCAGGTTCAGCGCAAAAGAACCCTCGACGCGCTGCGTGACCGGCTGCACGACGGGCTGAGGGCCGCGATGATTGACCCGCTGACGGGGCTGTATAATCGCCGCTTTGCCCTGCCGTTTCTGTCGGATCTGACCCGTCGCTCGACCGGGCGCGCGCACAGCTTTGCCGTGATGGTTGCGGATCTGGACCATTTCAAGCGGATCAATGATCAACTGGGCCACACCGCCGGGGATCGCGTCCTGAAACATGTGGCCGATCTGCTGCGCCGCGCATTGCGCGAAACCGATCTGATCGCGCGCATCGGCGGCGAAGAATTTCTGATCGTGATGCCTGACACCAGCGCCGCCGAGGCGTGTCAGACGGCTGATCGTCTGTGCCGTCTGGTGGCCGACGCCCAGATTGCCCTGCGCCCGGATACAGCACCGGCCCGCGTCACGATCAGCATCGGCCTGACCATGGGCCAGAATAACACCGCCCGCGACGGGGCCAGCGTCGAGACACTGTTGGATCAGGCCGACCGCGCCCTTTATGGTGCCAAGGCCGGTGGTCGGAACACCGTCACGGTCAGTTCCCTCTCGGCGGCTTGAACGCGAGAACCTAGTCATCCCACAAGCGTCGCTGACTTTTGTCGTCCAGACACGTTCTACACAGCGATATTTTATCAGTTACGTTTGCGCGACATCGCGACGCGGTGCACTCATCCTGTCTTTGCAAACCGGCAGGTATGCCTATATCTGGTGTGATAAAATTCATGAGACATGTATGACCAACAACATCGCCATCCCCGAAGAACGTGAACTGTGGCCCGCCCTGCGCAAGGGCTTCTGCCGCAAATGTCCGAATTGTGGCACAGGCCCGTTGATGAAAAGCTATCTGAAGGTGCGCGACACCTGCATCGTTTGCGGCCAGGATCTGTCTCATCACCGTGCCGACGATGCCCCTGCCTATCTGACGATCCTGATCGTCGGGCACATCATGATTCCACTTCTGCATATCGTTTTCGTAAAGTTCCGCCCCGAACCTATGGTCCTCTTCACGATTTTCGCTATTGGCAGCGTCGGCCTGTCACTTTACCTTCTGCCCCGGTTGAAGGGGGCTGTGGTCGCGTTCCAGTGGGCGCGTCATATGCACGGGTTCTGATTCATGGCCTGAGCCCGCCGGACCAAAGGGGGCCTTGGTGACAGTAGACAAAACAGCGATCCGCGATGCGGCCACGGTCATCGTTCTGCGCGGAGGGGCCGATGATCCGCGTGTCCTGATGGGACAGCGCGGGGCAAACGCTGCCTTCATGCCGCACAAATTCGTATTTCCCGGCGGCGCGGTTGACCCCGAAGATGCCGATGTTCCGCTGGCGGCGCCCCTGCCCGATCTGTGTCAGGAGCGCTTGGGCGAGGACAGCAAGCCCGACATGGCCACATCTCTGGCCGCCGCCACGATCCGCGAGTTGTGGGAAGAGGCCGGGCTGATTATCGGACAAAAGGCCGATTGGCCCGGTGAGGTGCCCGCAGATTGGGCCACATTCGCGCAGCGCGGCTATCGGCCTGACGCCAGCGGGTTGCAGTTCGTGTTCCGCGCCATCACCCCGCCGCGCCGACCCCGTCGCTTTGATGCGCGGTTCTTTCTGGTCGATGCCATGCATCTGGCCAGTGATCCCGACGATTTCAGCGCCGCCTGTGATGAACTGTCGCATCTTCAATGGATTCCACTGCGCGACGCGCGCCAGTTCGACCTGCCCTTTATCACCGAGGTGGTTCTGGCCGAAGTTGCCGCGCGCGCGGGCGATCCAACCCCGCCCGCCTCGGTCCCGTTTTTCCGTAATGACGACGAAGAAAGCCTGTTTTTGCGCCTTAACGGAACAGCGCTACCGCAATGACCGATCCGGTAATCAAGGCGATCCCGACCGCTTCGCGACGGGTCAAACGCTCGCCAAAGATCAGGACCGACGCTGCCAGAGAAAAGATCACCTCGACCTGCCCAACGGCAAAAACATAGGCGGCATTCTGCATCGTGAAGGCGGTAAACCAGCACAGGCTACCGCCCAGCCCGGTCACCCCCATCCAGATGGCGCGCCGCCGTGCCGCGATCACGCGGCTGATCTGGCCCGCCTCGCACCAGCACAGCCATGCCGCCATGGCGATGGTCTGCGCCACGGTGACGATGGCCAGTGTGCTTAGCGCGCGCATCAGCGGGTCGTCGCTGACAACTTCCAAGGTTGCGCCGCGATACCCCACGGCAGACAGCGCAAACAGCGCCCCTGCCAACAGGCCCAGACCGGCCGCGCGGTTCATCACCTGCCAACGTGCCGCCCCCGTGCCCCCAGACAGGATCAACACCCCGACCAGCCCGGTCAAAATCGCACCCAGCCCTGCCATGCTGATCCGGTCGCCCAGCAGAACCAGCCCGACCAGCGCCGTCTGCACGACCTCGGTTTTCTTGAACGTGATGCCGACCGCGAAGTTGCGCTGCGCGAACAGGGCCACCATGCACCATGTCGCCAGGATCTGCATCAGACCTCCGCCCATCGCGAAGAGCCAGAACCGCATGGTGAAGCCTGAGGGCATCTGCCCCGCCTGTATCCAATAGATCGCCGCGCCCGTCGCCACCAAGGGCGCGCTGTAGAAAAACCGTGCAAAGGTCGCGCCACCGGTCGACAGCGCCCCCATGCTCAACTGTTTTTGCAGAACAAAACGCAGCGTCTGAAACGCGGCGGCAGCTATGGCAAGGGCAATCCAGGCATCCATCCCGCCCCAATGCCCTGAAATCACCCCTTCGGCCAGAGCGGATGTGGCACCGGATCCTTGGCGCGCCAAAAATAGCTGCGAAAGATCTGGCCGTAGCTGCGATAATGATAGGCATCATTGCGTTTCAGATAATGCGCCCGATTGCGCCGGAACAGCGCGGGCAATTGATACCACGCCACTTTCGGATGCATATGGTGCACGACGTGGTAATTGTTGTTCAGGAAAATCAGCGCCAATGGCCCGCGATCCTCAATCACCACGGTGCGCCCGCTGCACCGCTCATGGGCGCGATGTTCAAGAAAGGTGCGGATTTTCAGGATCGAAAGCGCGATGTAGGAGCTGATCAGATAGGCCCAAAGCGGCATCGCTGTCACACTCAGCCAGCCCAGCACCAGCGCCACCGCCGGGATATGCCACAACCAGCCGCGCAGGACCGCGCGGTCCCCGCCCCGGATCGAGCGCCAATCCACGCGCATGAACGATATCTGCCCCACCAACGGCCCGACGATCAGGCGCCCCAGCAACGTGTTGTTGAAGCTCAGAAGCACCTGCATCGGGCGTGACAGGCGCTGCCACACGACCGGATCCAGATAGTTGGATTCGGGATCGTCATAAGGGTCGGTCAGCAATGTGTCGCGGTGATGCGCCAGATGGGTGTCACGAAAGCGCAAGTAGGGCACGAACAGTCCCAGACAGGGAAACACCAGCGCCTCGTTCAGCGTTTGAAAGCGTGTGGGGTGGACGTGCAACACTTCATGCGTCAGGGACGAATGTTGCGCTATGGCCAGCACGGCCAACGCCATGCCCAGCGGCAGCCACAGCGCCGCCGCCCATGTGGTTGCAATCGCCCACAGCGCGTAGACTGCGACGAACAAGGCTAACGTCGGCCACTCGGCCCCTTTATCCATGCGTCATCCCCCAGCGAATGCGCGACCAGATACGCTCGTAAATCACATACATGCACAGTCCCAACCCGGTGTTGATCAGTGCCATTACCCCGCCCAGTGTCGCCGATCCCGTCAGGATCAACCCAACCAGTGCCATCATCGCCAGACCCATCAAGTTCCAGATCATTGCCTTCAGCACTGTGCGTTTGGCGCTATCCATGTGTCCTCCGGTTCTGTTGATTTCCTCGATACTTACGCCGCATCCAGACATTGGAGCAGTTCGTTTCCAGTTAACATTTCCCCCGCATCGTGATATTTATCACCACATGATGCAAAAAACCGACAAACGCGCCCGCGCCGAGCTGTTTCGCACCCGTTTGGCCCAAGCAATGGCGATGAAACCCACCAATCAAAGCGCTCTTGCGCGGGCCATTGGCGTGGACCGGTCGACCATCTCACAGCTTCTGACCGGGGCGGGCGCGCGCCTGCCCAATGCGCAGGTGGTGGGGGAATGTGCGCGCGCGCTTGGCATCTCGGCGGATTGGCTGTTGGGCCTGACGGATCGTCCCGAAACGGCCGCCGACATTTTGGCCAATTCGCTGTCACTGACCGAAGCGCCCCGCGCACTGGTCGATGATCAGATTTTTCAGTGGCACAAGGAGGCAGCCGGTTACAAGATCCGCCATGTGCCCGCCGGGCTGCCCGACATGCTGAAAACCCGCGCCATGCTGGAATGGGAATACGCACCCCATCTGGGGCGCAGCACCGATCAGGTGATTGGCGCGTCCGAGGACCGCATGGCGTGGATGCGCAGCGCACAATCAGACTATGAAATCGCTCTGCCGATGTCCGAGGTCCAAAGCTTCGCGCGCGGCGAAGGCTATTATACCGATTTGCCACTTGCCGTGCGCCAAGAACAAATCGCGCAGCTTATCAAGGTCACACAGCAGCTATATCCCCGCCTGCGCGTTTACCTGTATGATTCCCGCCGGGTGTTTTCCGCACCGGTCACGATCTTTGGACCGCTGCTGGCCGTGATCTATATCGGGCGCAACTATATGGCGTTTCGCGACACGGAACGTGTGCAGGCGCTGACCGGACATTTTGACCATTTGCTGCGCGAGGCCAGCGTATCGGCCCGCGAAATGCCCGGTTTTCTGGCCAATCTGGAACGGGATGCGCAGCGTCATGAGGCAAGCCGGTAACGCGCTGACCTGCTCAGGCGATATTACAAATCCGATTCTTGTCGCATCTCGTATTGCTACTGTATTGTTCCAAAAACAGAAGAGGCGCCGCCCATGAGCAGATTTTACAATTCGCCAGCCGCGTTATGCGTTGCATTTGCGACTGTCCTGCCGGTCAACGCCGTTGCGCAGATCGTTCCGAACGCTCCGCCCAATGATGAGGGCTGGAACCTGCGGCTTGATTTCGGGTTGATGGCCACGCCGAAATATCGTGGCGACAATGATTATCAAATCAGCGCCTTACCCGGTGTCCGGCTAAGTTACGGCGATACGTTTTTTGCGTCCGTCAACGAAGGCATCGGATTCAACCTGATCCGCAGCGGACCTTGGCGTGCAGGCCCGATCATGCGCTATGACTTCGGACGCGACGAGGACGGCGACAGCATTTTCCGGATTTCGGGCGACCGCACAGATGACCTAAAGGGTCTGGGCGATGTCGATGGCACGGTCGAGTTGGGCGGTTTTATCGAATACGACCTTGGTCAGTTCAAGACCTATCTGGAAGTGCGTCAGGGCCTTGGTGGTCATGAAGGCATAGTCGGTCGCGCAAAGGTCGATTACAAAACCGTGTTTCGCAGTTTCGGCCCGCCTGCGTTCTTTTCAATCGGACCGATCATCACCTTTGCCAGTTCGGATTACACCAGCGCCTATTTTGATGTGAACGCCGCGCAATCGGCGGCCTCTGGTCTGACGGTATATGACGCCGGCGGCGGTCTGACGTCCTATGGCATCAATGCTGCGCTGACGATGCCTATCACGGACCGGGCCGCGATCACAGCGATTGCCGGCTGGGACGTGTTGACCGGCGATGTCGCTGACAGCTCACTGGTGCGCGAACGCGGATCGCGCAATCAGGGGCGCTTCGGGGTTTTCACCGGCTTCCGGTTTTAAACCTTGCCAAGATAACGTCAAAGGCGCCCCAAGCGCCTTTGATTTTATTCGCGCTACCGCTCAATACGGCATCGGATGCTGCTTGTGGGCCGCGTCAATGTCGCGCAACGTGTCCGCGTCCAGCACCAGATCCACCGATCCTAGCGCCAGTTCCAGTTGCGCCATAGTCGTCGCGCCAAAAATGGCAGATGCCATGAAGGGCCGTGTCAGACACCATGCCAACGCCATTTGCACCGGGTCCAGCCCGCGCTCTGCGGCGATATCCAGATAGGCCTGCGTGGCAGTAAAGGCGCGCTCGGTTTTGCGCCCTCCCAGATCGCCGTTCAGATCCATTCGTGACCCTTTTGGCACTGCGCCGCCCTGATATTTGCCCGTCAGCAATCCCGCAGCGAGGGGCGAAAACGCCAGCAGGCCGACATCCTCGTTCACGCTCAACTCGGCCAGATCGGTATCATAAAGACGGCAAAGCAACGAATATTCGTTCTGGATCGAGGCCACGCGCGGCCCGCCGCGCGACTCGGCGATGCGCAACCATTCCGCCGTACCCCAGGCGCTTTCGTTCGACAGACCAAAATGGCGGATGGTGCCGCGCTTGACCTCGGCGGCCAGCGCATCCACCGCCTCTTCCATGTGGGCGCGGGTGTCATCGCGGTTCTGATCTGAAGGGTCGAACCGCCAGTTTTGACGAAACATATAGCTGCCGCGATTGGGCCAGTGAAATTGATAAAGGTCGATATGATCGGTTTGAAGCCGCTTCAGCGACCCCTCGATCGCCTCTGGAATCGTCGCCGCCGAGATCGGCGCCCCGTCGCGCACGTTCTTGTAACCTGCACCGGAATGTTTGGTCGCCAGAATAACGTCATCACGCCGCTCGGTGCGCGCGAACCATGTACCGATCACTTCTTCGGTGCGGCCCTGCGTTTCCTTCGACAGCGGATTGACCGGATACATTTCCGCCGTGTCGATGAAATTGATACCCGCCGCCAAGGCGCGGTCGATCTGGGCGTGCCCCTCGGCCTCGGTGTTCTGCGTGCCCCAGGTCATCGAACCCAGACACAATTCACTGACCATCAAACCGGTCCGGCCCAGCGGGTTCATTCTCATCGCGCGTTTCTCCTTGGTGCTGTTGTAGAACTGCCTAAACTAGAGCATTCGCGGGCGGCGTCATCCCCGAAATGACCTTGATGCGCCTTGAGAACATTAAGCGAACATCGTACACTCGCCCTCATGACAGCTGCCCTTCTGACTCGCCGCACCCATCACACACCCGCCGCCCTACCGGTGCTGGGAGATATCGCCCTGCCCATGGGACGGGTACACGAAATATGCGGCCGCGCGCGCCATCGGTTGGCATTGATCACGGCAGCCGCCACCGGCGGCCCGGTGATCTGGATCGCACCACGCTGGCAGTCAACGGCGCTGAACCCCGATGGCATGCAGGCCCTGATTGGGCCTGAGCGGCTGATTTTTGTAACGCCCGAGCGCCCTGTAGATCTGCTGTGGTGCATGGAAGAGGCCCTGCGCAGCGGCGCGGCGGCGCTGGTGGTGGCCGAAGTACCCGAGCCACCCGGCCTGACCCCGGTGCGCCGCCTGCATCTGGCGGCTGAAACGGCAGGCAGCGGGACAGCAACACCGTTGGGCCTGATCCTGACACCGGGCAACGGCGGCGCACCAGGGATTGAAACCCGGTGGCAGATGTCCCCGGCCCACCTGCCAACTATTCCACGCTGGCACCTGACCCGTGCCCGCGCCCGCACCGCTCCACCGTGCAGTTGGCACGTCACCGGTCGCCCCGGCCACTGGCACTTGACACCCCTCCAAGACCTACCCCCTTAAAGGCGCGCCTGCGGCGCACTGATTATCTCAGCCCCTGCCCTGACGGGCCGGTGCCTCGGAGTGGGCGCAAGTGGAAACGATACGCCTCGCCCTCAGGCCTTGGCACAAACATCTCAGCGCGCATGGATATTTTCACCAAGAAAAAGTCAGATAGACCGTCCATCTTTCATCGCTCCCCAAATACTCAAATTCTACGCTATCCCCTTGGCATACCGACGCAAGTCAAGCACCGAACAGTGTTGTGAAGCCGATGTTTATCCAATAACGACCTGTTCATGTCGATTACCCACTAGGGCGCAGCGCGCGTCCTGTGCCAAGGTAGCAGTACAATGCGCACGCTCATTTCCTTTGCGGCCCTCTTTTTGTCGGTCATTTTATTGCAGTTGTCCTCGGGCGGAGTTGGCCCCCTGGACGCTTTGAGCGGGATTGCCTTGAGCTTTACGACGACGCAGATCGGCATGTTGGGATCGGCGCATTTTCTGGGCTTTTTTATTGGCTGTTGGTGGGCACCGCGCCTGATCGGCACTGTGGGGCACAGCCGCGCCTTTGCTGCGTTAACTGCGGCGGGTACGATCGGTTTGATGGCGCATATGCTGCTCATCGATGCTTATGCCTGGGCATTGATGCGTGTGGCCACGGGCATCTGCGTGGCCGGGTGTTACACGGTGATCGAGGCGTGGTTACAGGCGAAGGTCACCAATGAGACGCGCGGACGCTCGATGGCGATCTATCGCGTGGCGGACATGGGCGCGTCGCTGGCGGCGCAGATGTTCATTTCGGTGTTGGAACCAGCCTCTTATGTGTCCTACAACCTGTTGGCGCTGCTGTGCTGTGCCTCGCTTTTGCCGCTGGCCCTGACAAAAGAGCGCCAGCCCGAAACGCCTAGTGCGCCCCGCCTGCGCCCCGGATTGGCCATCCGGTGTTCTCCCTTGGCCGCTGCCGGGGTGCTGGTGGCCGCGCTGTCCAGCGCGACCTTTCGCATGGTCGGTCCGCTCTACGGGCAGCAGGTCGGGCTGGCCGCCAACCAGATCGCCTATTTTCTGGCCGCTTTCGTGTTGGGCGGTGCGTTGGCGCAATATCCCATTGGATGGCTGGCGGACAAATTTGACCGCCGTCTTGTGCTGATCGGGTTGTCCATTGCCGCAATCCTGTGCTGTATCGCCACCGCAATGTTGCCGGGGCTTAGCACAACAGGCGTGATGTGGATGGCCTTTCTTTTCGGGCTGACATCATTCCCGATTTATTCGGTATCGGCGGCCCATGCCAACGATTTTGCCAGCAACGATGAACGGGTCGAGCTGTCCGCCGCCTTGATGTTTTTCTATGCATTGGGCGCGATCGCGGCCCCGTTGATGGCCACTACGCTGATCAACCTGTACGGCCCAGCGGCAATGTTTGTGATGATTGCCGCAGGACATGCTGCGTTGATTATCTTCGGGCTTAGCCGGATGCGGGTGCGTCCCACTGCCACGAAAAAGACGCGCTATATCTGGTCGCCGCGCACGTCATTCACCATCGGGCGCTTGACCGGGTCCAGCCGCAACAAGGAATAGCCCGCAATCGTGTGGGCGCGCCCTCTGGCCCCCTTGGCGCGCTTGCGCTAAACGGGGCGCAACACTGCGTGAAGGGCAACAGCACATGGCACGGCATCTGATCACCTCGGCGATTCCTTATATCAACGGGATCAAACACCTCGGAAACCTGGTGGGCAGCCAATTGCCCGCCGATCTCTATGCGCGCTACCAGCGGGCACGCGGCAACGAGGTGTTGTTTTTGTGCGCCACGGATGAGCACGGCACCCCTGCTGAACTGGCCGCCGCGAAAGCGGGCAAGCCGGTGGCCGAATTCTGTGCCGAAATGCACGATGTTCAGGCCGAGATTGCCCGTGGTTTCCGGCTAAGCTTTGATCACTTCGGGCGTTCCTCCAGCCCCCAGAACCATGCATTGACGCAGCATTTCGCGGGCCGTCTGGCCGAGCGGGGCCTGATCCGCGAAGTCAGCGAAAAACAGGTCTACTCCAACGCCGATGGCCGCTACCTGCCCGACCGCTATATCGAGGGCACCTGCCCCAACTGCGGGTATGACAAAGCGCGTGGCGATCAATGCGAAAACTGCACCAAGCAATTGGACCCGGTTGACCTGATCGACCCACGCAGCGCGATATCCGGCTCGACCGATCTGGAGGTGCGCGAGACCAAGCACCTCTATCTCATGCAATCGAACATGCGCGAACAACTTAGCGAATGGATCGACTCGAAGAACGACTGGCCGATCCTGACAACCTCGATCGCGCGCAAATGGTTGAACGATGGCGACGGGTTGCAGGACCGTGGGATCACACGTGATCTGGACTGGGGCATTCCGGTCAAGAAGGGCGATCAGGACTGGCCCGGCATGGAAGGCAAAGTCTTCTACGTCTGGTTCGATGCGCCCATTGAATACATCGCCTGCGCTGGCGAATGGGCCGAGGCAAACGGGCTGACCGACGCCGACTGGCAACGCTGGTGGCGCACCGATATGGGTGCCGATGACGTGCGCTATACCCAGTTCATGGGCAAAGATAACGTACCGTTTCATACACTTAGCTTCCCGGCGACGATCCTTGGATCCGGTGAGCCGTGGAAACTGGTCGATTATATCAAGTCGTTCAACTACCTGAATTACGATGGCGGTCAGTTCAGCACCTCTCAGGGGCGCGGCGTGTTCATGGATCAGGCGCTTGAGATTTTGCCCGCCGATTATTGGCGCTGGTGGTTGTTCAGCCATGCACCTGAAAGCAATGATTCCGAATTCACGTGGGAGAATTTTCAGGCCTCTGTGAACAAGGATCTTGCAGACGTTCTGGGCAATTTCGTATCCCGCGTGACCAAGTTCTGCCGCTCGAAATTTGGCGAGGTCGTGCCAGAGGCCGGAACATTCGGCCCCGATGAGGCCGCGTTGATCGAGACACTGAGCACCCGCATCCGCGCCTACGAGGGCCATATGGAGGCGATGGAGGTGCGCAAATCCGCAAGTGAGCTGCGCGCGATCTGGGTCGCGGGCAACGAGTACCTGCAAAGCGCCGCGCCATGGGTCACGTTCAAGGACGATCCCGACCGCGCTGCTGCGCAGATCCGTCTGGCGTTGAACCTGATCCGACTTTACGCGGTGCTTAGCGCACCGTTCATCCCCGATGCATCCGCCGCGATGCTGGCCGCGATGCAAACCGACGATGACACATGGCCGGATGATGTTTCCGCGGCCCTGACCACCCTGCCCGGAGGACACGCCTTTACCGTGCCCGACGTTCTGTTTGCCAAGATTACCGATGAACAGCGCGAGGATTGGCAGGAGCGGTTTTCAGGCGTGCGCAGCTAAGGCACCACTGCGAAAAACCTGCCCCTCGGCCGATCGTCAAACGCCCACATTGCATCAGCGATGTGGGCGTTTTCGTTTGGATGGGTGTTGAAGGTCATGTCGGACGCCCCATGCGGGTGACGGTTAGGGCATCGTCCCCGGACAGCAAAACGGGGGCCACTGGCCCCCGTTTTTTAACCTACGTCAAAGCTCTGAGAAATCAGGCTTCTTCGTCCAGCTTCTCGATCGCGGCTTGCAGTTCGTCCTTGGTGACCTCTTTGTCGGTCACGTCGGCCAGCTCGACCACATAATCGATGACTTTGTCTTCGAAGATGGGGGCGCGCATCTGCTGTTGCATCTGCTGGTTTTGTTGCACGAACTCAAAGAACTGACGCTCTTGACCCGGATACTGACGCGCCTGCTGCATGATCGCCTGCGACATTTCCTGATCGGTCACCTGAACCTCGGCACGCTGGCCCAGTTCGGCCAGCAACAGGCCCAGACGGACGCGACGTGCGGCCAGCTTTTTGTGCTCGTCGGTGGTTTCGATCTCGGGGTGGTCGTGGCCCTCCACATCGGGATTGTCTTCGTGCCACAGTTGATGCGCGATCTGACCAGCCTCGGCGTCCAGCATCGACGGCGGCAGGTCGAAATCGACCATCTTGTCCAGTTCGTCCAGCAGCGCACGCTTCATCACCGCGCGTGCGGCACCGGCGTATTCAGCTTCCAGACGCTCACGCACCTGAGCTTTCAGCGCCTCCAGATCGTCCGAGCCGAATTTCTTCGCCAGTTCGTCGTCGATCTCGGCATCCTTGGGGGCTTTGACAGCTTTGATCGTGCAGCTGAACACGGCCTCTTTGCCCGCCAGATGCTCGGCCTGATAGTCGTCGGGGAAATTGACGGTTACGTCCTTTTCCTCGTCAGCCTTCACGCCAACCAGTTGCTCTTCAAAGCCGGGGATGAAGCTGTTGGACCCCAGAACCAGCGGATAATCCTCGGCGGAACCGCCTTCGAACGCTTCGCCGTCAACCTTGCCGACGAAATCCATCGTGATCTGGTCGCCGTCTTTGGCCTTGGAGCCTTTTTTGCGGTCGTCAAAATCTTGCGCCGAAGACGCCAGATTGGCCAGCGCTTCGTCCACAGCCGCGTCATCGGCAGCCACTTTCATCCGCTCCAGCTTGATCGATTTCAGATCCAGCTCGGGGATGGGGGGCAGTGCCTCGTAGGACATTTCGACTTCGACGTCGTCGCCCTCTTTCCAGTTTTCGTTGGTCATTTTGACCGCAGGCTCGCCCGCGGGGCGCACACCGGCGTCTTCAAAATGCTTGGACATCGCCTGATCGACGGCCTCTTGCATGGCCTCGCCCATCACGCGGGGGCCAAAGTTTTTCTTCATCAGCGCCAAGGGCACTTTGCCCTTGCGAAAGCCCTTCATTTCGACTTCGGGCTGCGCTTCTTTCAGCTTTTCCATGACTTTCGCGTCAAGCTCCTGAGCGGTCAGCAGCATTTTATAGGCGCGTTTCAGCCCTTCGTTCTGGGTCTCGGTGACCTGCATTGTTCGTCCTTATCCATTGCAATCGGGCCGCGGAGGCGTCCGCAGCGGTCAAAATCACGGTCGTTCTATGGGGGGCGCGGGAAAGGCGCAAGCAGAGTCTTTGACAGGTTTACATCGGACCCACGCCATTGCGCAGGCCAAAACCGCGCCGGAACACCCGGATGGCACCTGCGTGCGGATCAACCACCTGCAACACCTGCGCCGGCAGTTATCAATTGATCGGGCAAGCAAACCCCATATCCTCGACAAATTGACGCATACGCGAATCAAACGGGAGATCGGCACATGGGCTGGATGAGTGACGAGACAGGCCTGGACAAACGGGCCGCCAATTTCGTGCCACTGACACCGCTGTCGCACCTGCGCCGCGCAGCACTGCTGTTCCCCGAATATGAGGCCATCGTCTATGGTACGGTGCGCCGCAATTACGCAGAATATCATGCGCGTTGTACACGACTGGCCTCGGGGTTGGCGGCCATGGGGGTGGCGCCCGGTGATGTGGTGGCGACCCTGCTACCCAACGTGCCCGCTCAGGCCGAGGCGCATTTTGGCGTACCCGCCTGCTCGGCCGTGTTGAACACGATCAACACCCGGCTGGAACCCGATACGATTGCCTATATCTTTGATCACGGCGGGGCCAAGGTGGCGTTGGTCGACACCGCCGTTCTGCCGTTGGTCGAAGCGGCCGTGGCCCTGATGGACGGACCGCCCCCGCAGCTGATCGAGGTCAACGACGATTCCGCCGGTTTTCCAGCGACGGGGCGCTATCCAACCTACGAGGCGTTGCTGGACACGGGGGATCCCGCGTTCGAGTGGATCATGCCTGAGGACGAATGGGAAAGTCTGGCGTTGAACTATACCTCCGGCACCACCGGTCGGCCCAAAGGCGTGGTCTATCACCACCGGGGGGCCTATCTGATGACAATGGGCACCGCGCTAAGCTGGCAGATGGTGCGCCATCCGCGTTACCTGACCATCGTGCCGCTGTTTCACTGCAACGGCTGGAATCACACATGGATGATACCGGTGCTGGGCGGCACGGTGATCTGTTGCCGTGATGTGTCGGCTAAGACCATCTATGACGCCATCGCGGATGAAAAGATCACTCATTTCGGTGGCGCGCCCATTGTTTTGAACACCATCGTCAACGCCAAACCCGCCGACCGCCGGGCGTTCGATCACACGGTCGAGGTCTTCACTGCCGGTGCCCCGCCCCCCGCCGCCACCCTGCGCGCGATCGAGCCACTGGGGTTCAACGTCATGCAGGTTTATGGCCTAACCGAAACCTATGGCCATGTGACCGAATGCACATGGCACAGCGCCTGGGATGACAAGCCCGAGGATGAACGTTTTGCGATCAAGGCGCGCACCGGCGTGCACATGCCCATGGCCGAACACATCACCGCGATGGACCCCGAGGTGATGATCCAGACCCCGAAGGACGGCACCGCTCAGGGTGAAATCATGATCCGGGGCAACACGGTGATGAAGGGCTACCTGAAAAACCCCGAGGCGACCGAGGAGGCGTTTCGCGGCGGCTATTTCCATTCCGGCGATATCGCGCTGCAACACCCCGACCATTATCTTCAAATCGCGGACCGGGCCAAGGACATCATCATCTCGGGTGGGGAAAACATCAGTTCGGTCGAGGTCGAGGGCGTGTTGATGACCCATCCCGCCGTGCTGCTATGCGCCGTTGTGGCCAAGCCCGACGACAGATGGGGCGAAGTGCCCTGCGCCTTTGTCGAGTTGAAAGAAGACACCACGGCAGACGAAGCCGAAGTTATCGCCTATCTGCGCGCCCGTCTGGCCGGGTTCAAGACCCCCAAACGCGTGGCGTTTCAAGAGCTACCCAAGACATCAACCGGCAAGATCCAGAAGTTCGAGCTGCGCAGCATCGCCAAGACGTTGTAACCGATACGAGGCAGGCCGCCCTTGGCCGACATCGCCCTGTCTGCTTACCTTGGCTGAGGAAAGATCAGGTCGAGATAACTGCGCGTATCGCCGAACATCTCCTCAAAGACGGACATGGGCGTGGGCCAGGATGGGTCAATCGTGGCTTCGTATTCGCCGATATTGACCTCCAGTTTGGCTTTGTGCTTTTTGGCCAGATTGCGCATCCGCACGTTCTCGCGCAGGCACATCATATGCAGTGTCTTGACCCCGCGGTTTTGTGCGGCCGCGATCAACCGGTTGAGCAAGGCATCGCCAATGCCCGCATGCTGCCATGCGGGCTCGACCAGCAATGCCAGCTCCGCACTACCGTGCCAATTGCCCTGAAGGCCGCGCAATTCGGCAACGCCGCGCAGCGCGTCATCTGGAAAGGCGCCAAAGATCACGGAATCCGGCGACAGAATCTTCATCGTATAGTCAGACAGATACATGTCGCTCACGCTGACGCCGAACCTGAGACGCCGGGTTTCGGGATCCAGCCTTTGAAAATGCTCCAGCAACTGGGGCTGATCAGACGACCACAGTCGCCTGATGCCGGGCCGGATATGTGCGAATTGGGGCATATTAGGGTCAGACCTCATTGCAGTGTCGTGCCACGTTGACACCGATGTTGTCCTCCCACGGGCAAAGTAATGCTGCGATGCAGCGACGTCCAGTGTCGAGGCAAGATTACTGTCAACTGTGCTCCAAGACGTTACGTCACCCACCCGTTTCCCGGGGTTCGGGTGCACAAAACCACGTCCCACCCGCGTGGCGATTGCAGCGGGCAGGCCCGCCGTGCTAGCGTCACATCAATGAGGCAGAGCAGGCCCGCACATAGATGACAGCACTCAACGAATATCAGCGGTTAGAGGCGCCCGGGCTGTGGCGCGCCACACCGGACGACCAGCGCAGCGAGGTTGTCGTGTCCATTGGCGACGCCACATTGATCATCACCGATATGCGCGACCGTGCGTTGACGCATTGGTCGATCCCGGCCATCAGCCGCGCCAATCCCGGTCAAACTCCGGCGATTTTTCATCCTGACGGCGATCCCGGCGAAACGTTGGAATTGGCCGACAGCGAGGCCGATATGATCACCGCCATCGAACGGCTGCGCAGCGCGGTCGAACGTCGGCGCCCCCATCCGGGGCGGCTGCGTCTGGTGTCGGTTTTGGTGTCCGTTGCCGCCGTCACCGCGCTGGCGGTGTTCTGGCTGCCCGGTGCGGTGCGCGATCATGCGCTGCGCGTGGTGCCCGACGTCAACCGCAGCGCCATTGGGGCCGAACTGGCTGAACAATTGCAGGCCGTCACCGGCCCGCCCTGTCGTGCCCCCGGCGGGGCCGAGGCGCTGGCCCACCTGCAAGACCGCCTGCCCGCCCAGCGTGGCAGCGGCAAGTTGCGCGTCGTGCGTGGTGGTCTGGCCAGCACCGCCAGCCTGCCAGGCGGTACGATGCTGATCCATCGCGCTTTGATCGAGGATTACGACACTCCGGACGTCGTTGCCGGGTATATCGTGGCCGAGCGGGTGCGCATGCGTGCCCACGACCCGCTGGGCCGGTTGCTGGATCACGCCGGGCTGATCGCCGCCTTTCGCCTGCTGACCACCGGTTCGCCGGGCGAGACCGCGTTGCGCAACTATGCCGCCTATCTGCTGACCGCCGAGTCCCCCCCTGTCGACGACAATGTGCTTCTGGACGGTTTCCACACTTGGAGCGTGCGCAGTGCACCTTACGCCTATGCGCGCGACATTTCCGGCGAGACCACGCTTCACCTGATCGAGGCAGATCCCTTTGCCGGCGAGACACTGGACCCGGTGATAAGCGACGGTGATTGGCTGAGGTTGCAGGGAATCTGCGGCAGCTAGCAGCGCCAGCAACGCAGCCCTGAAGCGGCACGTACAAAGGCAAACCGCCGGGCCATTCACAGGCCCGGCGGTTTTGTCTGTCAGAACAAGTGCTTGCCGAGAAACGCCTTAGTTGCGCAGGACGGCGTTGCCGAACCCTGCGTTGCGGGTTCTGCTCAGGGCCGCGTTCAGGCTTGCCTGACTGCTATGCGGACCGCTTAGCACGACACTATAGGTGTTGCCCTTGTTGTGCAGTGTGCCCAACCGCGTCGGCAGGCCGGTGGCGGACAGACGTCGTGCCGCCTTCTGCGCCTGTTCGCGGGACTGGAACACGCCCGCCTGCACATAGCTGTGGCTGGCCGCAGGGCTGGCACTAACGCTACTGACCTTACGGGGTTGTGCCTGTGTCGCCGCAGGTGCGCTGCCCTTGGTAGAAATCACGCTATTCGCGCGGTTCTGTTCGGCGTAGCTGGTATAGGGATAGATCAGGCCGGGGAATTGCGCGGACACTTCGCGGCCCGTCCCTTTTTCGATCAGATACCGCGGCACGGTTTTGGTCCAGCCCAATTCCATCTGCGCGCGCCCCGCAAAGGTCTGATGCGCGCGCTGCGGGTTCAGGCGGCCATCCATCCAGACACGCTTGTACCCGTCGGGGATCTGAACGCCCCGCGTGCTGTCGATCTGGCTGCGATAAACGCGGCGCGGCGCGACATACGTCGAATACGGATCAACGGTTTTGGATGTGGCTGTGACGGGCGCGGTGCGCTGCACATAGACGGTATCGGACCCAGCCGGATAGCCATAGACGGTGCCAGCCGGCGTGACATTACCCGGTTTGGCCGCAACGCGGGCGGTGCCCATCACACGGGTCACATGGTCTTCTTTTTGAGGACCACAGCGCACGGGAAATGCCGTGGCCGAGGCCATGTAGCGCGCCGAAATGCTGCTACCACCAACACATCCGGCAGGGGCCGCGACGCGACGCACGGGCGCCGCCTGAGCGGTCACAACCGGGGCCGCAGGGGCCGCCATGGCAGGGGCGACGCGCGGTGCGGCGACGGCCTGCACCGGCTGCACGACAGTTGGCGCGGCCACACGGCGCACGACCTGTTTCTGCGGTTTCGGCTGGACACGCGCCACAGCGACCGGTGCTGGCTTGGCGACCGCAGTGGGTTTGGCGGCGGGTGCGGCAATGATGATCTCGACAGGCGCCGGGCCGGGCCTCGCCTTGGCTGTCGGCGCAGCGGCCTTGGCCACGGCGGTCATCGGTTGCTGACCACAGACCTGCTGACGGCTGCGCGACACGCGCGGTATCCAAGTAACGTTGCCGTCGATACCGGCGCGCACAAACACGCAGCCCTTGCTGTCAACATATTGCCGCCCTTGAAAACTGCTGGGCGGAAATTCGGCCGGCTCGGACGATTTAATCTGAGCCTGGGCAACACCCAGACCGCAAGACGCCGCGATTACAGCCAGCGCGATAACTCTCGTAATTTTCATATTGCCCCCACAAGATGTGGCATAACTTTGCCTTAATTCAAACAACGAGTAAACAGGCAAGCGTGGGGGAAGATAGCTTATTTTGTGCCAAACATCCGATCACCCGCATCTCCTAGTCCGGGCAGGATATATCCGGCGCTGTCCAGGCTTTCATCCAGCGACGCTGTGAGGATGGGCACGTCGGGATGCGCCTCTTTCATACGGGCCACGCCCTCGGGGGCGGCCAGCAGGCACAGGAACCGGATGTCACGCGCGCCCGCTTTCTTCAACAGATCCACCGCCGCCGCCGAGGAATTGCCCGTGGCCAGCATCGGATCGACGACAATCACCAGACGTTTTTCCAATTGATCCGGCACCTTGAAATAGTATTGCACCGGTTGCAGCGTTTCCTCGTCCCGATACAGACCGACAAATCCGATCCGCGCCGAGGGGATCAGCTCCAGCATGCCATCCAGCAGACCGTTGCCCGCCCGCAGGATCGAAATCAGCGCCAATTTACGCCCCGCCAGAACAGGCGACTCCATTTCCTGCATCGGGGTTTCGATGGTGCGCGTGGTCATCGGCAGTTCATGCGTGACCTCATAGGCCAACAGTTGGCTGATCTCGCGCAGGAGCTGGCGGAACACTGCGGTCGAGGTGTCCTTTTCGCGCATCAATGTCAGCTTGTGCTGAACAAGCGGGTGTTTGACGATGGTAAGATGCTGTTGCATGGGGCCCCCTGTGGCGTGCTCTGTGGTGTTTTGCTGATCGGCCTTTCTTCCCAGATGCGGCGCGCGCTGGCAATGGTTGCAGGTATGAAAACCTCCCGCCCGGTGTCCGATATATCGCCCGGCTCATCGCCTTCACACCGCCACCCACCATTCAAAGTTGCACCCGCCACGCCAAAGATGCAATCTGAACGTCCGCGACGCCGCGCCAGACAATCGGCCACATGTGGCCAGCAAAGGGACCGACCATGACAGATACGAACGACACATTGCGACAGGCCGCGCTGTACTATCATGAGTTCCCCAAACCCGGAAAACTGGAAGTCCGCGCAACCAAACCACTGGCCAACGGCCGCGATCTGGCACGTGCCTATTCCCCCGGCGTCGCCGAGGCCTGTCTGGAAATCAAAACCACGCCCGCCGATGCCAGCCGCTATACCGCGCGCGGTAATCTGGTGGGTGTTGTCACCAACGGCACCGCCGTTCTGGGGCTGGGCAACATCGGGCCGTTGGCCAGTAAACCGGTGATGGAGGGCAAGGCTGTCCTATTCAAGAAATTCGCCAATATCGACTGTTTCGACATTGAGCTGGACGAATTGGACCCCGAAAAGCTGGCCGAAATCGTCTGTGCGCTGGAGCCGACCTTTGGCGCGATCAACCTCGAAGACATCAAGGCGCCCGATTGTTTCATCGTCGAGCAGATCTGCCGCGAGCGTATGAACATCCCCGTCTTTCACGACGATCAGCACGGCACCGCCATTGTTGTCGGCGCGGCAGCCACCAACGCGCTGCATGTATCCAAGAAACGGTTCGAGGATATCAAGATCGTCTCGACTGGCGGGGGGGCTGCGGGCATCGCCTGCCTGAACATGCTGCTCAAACTTGGCGTGAAGCGCGAAAATATCTGGCTGTGCGACATTCATGGGCTGGTCTACGCGGGCCGGGTCGAGGATATGAACCCGCAAAAGGCCGCCTTTGCCCAATCCACCGATCTGCGCACGCTGGACGAAGTCATCAGCGGGGCCGACATGTTTCTGGGCCTCTCGGGGCCCAATGTCCTGACCCCCGCCATGGTCGCAAAAATGACGCCCAAGCCGATCGTGTTTGCGCTGGCCAATCCCAACCCCGAAATCATGCCCGATGCCGCGCGCGCCGTGGCCCCGGATGCGATCATCGCCACGGGTCGGTCTGATTTTCCCAATCAGGTCAACAACGTGCTGTGTTTCCCGTTCATCTTTCGCGGGGCGTTGGACGTGGGCGCGACCACGATCAACAGCGCGATGGAAATCGCCTGTGTTCAGGGCATCGCCGAACTGGCCCGCGCCAGCACAACCGCCGAGGCGGCAGCGGCCTATCAAGGCGAGGCGATGAATTTTGGACCCGATTACCTGATCCCCAAACCGTTTGATCCGCGCCTGTCCGGCATCGTCAGCACCGCCGTCGCGCGCGCCGCGATGGAAAGTGGCGTGGCCACCCGCCCGCTGACCGATCTGGACGCCTACAAGGCCGATCTGGACGCCTCGGTGTTCCGCTCGTCCATGTTGATGCGCCCGGTGTTCGAGGCCGCGCGCAAGGAAACCCGCCGCATCGTCTTTGCCGAGGGCGAGGACGAACGCGTGCTGCGCGCCGCGCAGGCCATACTGGAGGAAACCAGCGAACAGCCAATCCTGATCGGTCGCCCGGGCGTGATCGAGGCGCGCTGTGAACGTATGGGGCTGGATATCCGCCCCGAGCGTGATTTTCAGTTGGTCAACCCCGAAGACGATCCGCGCTATCGCGACTATTGGGGCACCTATCACGAGGTAATGAAACGGCGCGGCGTCACACCCGATCTGGCCAAGGCGGTGATGCGCACAAACACCACCGCCATCGGCGCGGTCATGGTCCATCGCGGCGAGGCCCACAGCCTGCTGTGCGGCACCTTCGGGGAATTCCGATGGCACCTGAACTATGTCACGCAGGTTCTGGCCGACGCCTCGCATCGCCCACACGGCGCGTTGTCGATGATGATCCTTGAGGACGGCCCGCTGTTCATTGCGGACACCCATGTGCGGACACACCCAAGTCCCGAAGAACTGGCCGAATCTGCCATTGGCGCCGCGCGCCACGTCCGTCGGTTCGGGATCGAGCCGAAGATTGCCTTCTGTTCGCAATCGCAATTCGGTAATCAGGGCAGCGATTCAGGCAAACGCCTGCGCGCAGCCATCGCCCTGTTGGACAGCGCCCCACGCGATTTCTGTTACGAGGGCGAAATGAACATCGACACCGCGCTGGACGCCGAATTGCGCGCACGCCTTTTGCCCGACAACCGGATGGAAGGGGCGGCCAACGTATTGATCTTTGCCAATGTCGACGCGGCCTCGGGGGTGCGTAACATCCTGAAAATGAAGGGCGGCGGTCTTGAGGTTGGGCCAATCCTGATGGGCATGGGCAACCGCGCACATATTGTGTCGCCTTCGATCACCTCACGCGGATTGCTGAACATGGCGGCGCTGGCGGGCACACCGGTCACGCATTACGGCTAATGCGCATCAAGTCCTGAAAACAATCTCGCCGCCCCGAAGATCCGGAGCGGCGAGTGCGGTGACGGTGATTATTTCTGCTTGGGTTTGCCACCGGGCTTGGAGTCGGCTTTTTTCGGTTCGGGTTTGGGTTGGGTCGTCATGATGCACACTCTTGTCTGCAAATGGCCCGGCACCACGCCGGGCCTGTATCGACTATGCGCCGAATTCAAAATTTGGAAAGGTCGATTTTGACCCACCATGTCGGGTTTGAACCATCCGGCAAAGAGTGGCCGATGCCGCGCAAAACACCGCTTAAACACCGGGCCGCAACCGGACGCAGCCGAATCAGAAAATTTGCCACAGTCGGTTTACAAGTTTGCAAACTACCTAATTCAATACGCAGAAATGCCACGCCAGAACGGCCCTTTGCAAAGTTTGCAAACCAAGCCGCGCCCATATTGCAGAATTCCCGCGGCAAACCGGCCCATAACGTGCCGCCGCGCTTGCCGCATAACAGGCATGCGCCTTACACATAGACAACCTTGCGGCACCGGAGGAGAAAGCAATGGCATACAAAGACGTTTACGACAGCTGGAAATCAGACCCCGAAGCGTATTGGATGCAGCTTGCCGAGGCGATCGACTGGGACCGCAAACCGTCCAAGGCACTGTTTGACGATGCCGCACCGCTCTACGAATGGTATCGCGATGGCATGGTGAACACCTGCTACAACGCCGTCGACCGGCATGTGGAAAACGGGCGCGGCAATCAGGTGGCGATCATCCACGACAGCCCGATCACCCATACCAAACACGAAATCACCTACGCTGAATTGCAAACCCGCGTCGCCTCGCTGGCTGGGGCGTTGCGCGCCAAGGGCGTCGAGAAGGGCGACCGCGTCATCATCTATATGCCGATGGTCCCCGAAGCGCTGGAGGCGATGCTGGCCTGCGCGCGCCTTGGCGCCATCCACTCGGTCGTGTTCGGCGGTTTTGCGGCGTCAGAACTGGCCGTGCGCATCAACGATTGCACCCCCAAGGCGATCATCGCCGCCTCCTGCGGGCTAGAGCCGGGCCGCGTGGTCCATTACAAACCCCTGCTGGACGGTGCCATCGAACAGGCCACGCACAAGCCCGATTTCTGCGTAATTTTTCAGCGCGAACAAGAAGTGGCGCAGCTGATCGAGGGCCGTGATTTCGCTTGGCACACGTTCCAATTTGGCGTCACTCCCGCCGAATGTGTCCCTGTCGAGGGCAATCACCCAGCCTATATCCTGTATACCTCAGGTACCACCGGTTCGCCCAAGGGCGTGATCCGCCCCACCGCCGGGCATCTGGTGGCGCTGAACTGGACGATGAAGAACATCTACAATGTCGATCCCGGCGATGTGTTCTGGGCCGCGTCCGATGTCGGTTGGGTCGTGGGCCACAGCTATATTTGCTACGCACCGCTGATCCATGGCAACACCACCATCGTCTTCGAGGGCAAGCCCATAGGCACCCCCGACGCCGGCACGTTCTGGCGTGTAATCTCGGAGCACAAGGTGCGCAGCTTCTTCACCGCCCCCACCGCCCTGCGCGCGATCAAGCGCGAGGACCCCACCGGCGCGGAATATGCCAAATACGATATGTCCTGCCTGAACGCCCTCTATCTGGCGGGCGAACGCGCCGATCCGGACACGATTGAATGGGCACAAAAGGTGATGCAGGTCCCGGTCTATGACCATTGGTGGCAGACCGAAACCGGCTATACTATCGCCGGAAACCCCACGGGGATTGAGGCACTGCCGGTCAAGATCGGCTCACCCACCGTGCCGATGCCCGGCTATGACGTGCATATCTTGGACGAGGCCGGCCACCCCGTCGCCCCCGGCACGCTGGGCGCGATTGCCATCAAACTGCCCCTGCCGCCCGGGACCCTGCCGACCCTGTGGAATGCAGACGACCGCTTTCGCAAATCCTACCTCAACACCTTCCCCGGCTATTACGAGACCGGCGATGCGGGCATGATCGACGAAGACGGATACCTCTACATCATGGCGCGCACCGATGACGTGATCAACGTCGCGGGCCACCGCCTGTCCACCGGCGCAATGGAAGAGGTGCTGGCCTCGCACCCCGACGTGGCCGAATGTGCCGTCGTCGGCGTGACCGATCAACTGAAGGGCCAGATGCCCGTCGGCTTTGTCTGCCTGTCCAAGGGCGTAGACCGCCCGCATGACGATATCACAAAGGAATGCGTCAAACTGGTGCGCGAGAAAATCGGCCCCGTCGCCGCCTTCAAATTGGCGCTGGTGGTGGATCGCTTACCCAAAACCCGCTCGGGCAAAATCCTGCGCGCCACCATGGTCAAGATCGCCGACAGCGCCGAATTCAAAATGCCAGCCACCATCGACGATCCGGCCATTCTGGACGAAATCAAACAGGCGCTGAAAACCATCGGTTACGCTAAATAGGCCCCCGTCCCCTCTTTCATCGTTCCATAAATACTCATCTTCCCGACGTCCCCCTGCAGGGGGATGTCGGTACCGTCCCCTCTGGACAGCGTCCCATCGCGTTCCTATCTCAAGCGCATGAAAGGAACCCATCATGCGCCTCATCACTCTGGCCTTCCTCGCGGCGGGTCCTGCCATGGCTGATCCCGCAACCAATCATTCATGGCGTTTTTTCTCCGATCAGGTGATGGGCGGGGTGTCATCGGGACAGGCAAACGTCGACGATCAGGGCCTGCACCTGACGGGCGATGTCAGCACCTCCAACAACGGCGGCTTCATTCAGGCCCGCACCGAGGTGCAAGGCTTTGCCGCCGAAACCACCGGGATCGAGATCACCGTGCGCGGCGATGGTCAGCCGTATTTCATCCACCTGCGCACCACCGGCACAGTTTTGCCTTGGCAATATTATCAGGCCGAATTTCCAACCACAGACGCGTGGCAAACCGTCCGCCTGCCGTGGAGTGCGTTTCAGGCATCGGGTCGCTTGCTGCGCGACGCGCCGCGCCCCGATACGATCCGCAGTGTCGCTCTGGTCGCCTTCGGGCGCGATCACGTTGCCGATGTCACGCTGCGGGCCTTCGCGCCCTACTGACTTGCCGTGTCAAACAAACTGTTCGCGCAACAAACGCTCTTCCAGCCCATGACCGTGATCGAACAGGATACGATGCGCGATGCTGGGCTCTGAGCGGATCTCGACCCAAGCCACATTCGCCACCCAACTGCTGTCGGCCACCGCCATCACCGGGCGCTTGGCGGGGTTGATCGCGTCGAACCGTACACAGGCGGTTTTCGGGACCAAGGCCCCACGCCACCGGCGCGGGCGAAACGCCGCCACCGCCGTCAGCGCCAGAACATCTGACCCGATGGGCAGGATCGGGCCATGAGCACTGTAATTATAGGCCGTGGATCCAGCAGGCGTCGCCACCAGCGCGCCATCGCACACCAGTTCCTCCAGCCGCAAATGCCCATCCACCGTGATCCGCAATTTGGCCGCCTGCGGGCCTTCGCGCAACAGCGACACCTCGTTGATCGCCAGCGCGTCGTAGCGCGTGCCATCAACCGTTTCGGCCTGCATCGACAGCGGATTGATCACCGCCTCTTCCGCAGCATCCAAACGGTCCAACAGGTCGGTTTCACTGTATTCGTTCATCAAAAACCCGACCGTGCCCCGGTTCATGCCGTAAACCGGCACGTTCAGACCCTGCGTGCGATGCAGCGTGTGCAGCATGAATCCATCCCCGCCCAGCGCCACAATGACCTGTGCGCGGTCTTCGGGCACGTCGCCAAATCGCGCGGCCAGCGCGGTGCGGGCCGTTTGCGCGACAGGGGCGTCGCTGGCGACAAAGGCAATCTTGCGGCGCATGGGGACACTCGTCATGGCTTCACGCGGGGGATCGCGTAGGGTGACCCAACCACAGAACGGCCCCGCATGCCAGACCTGCCGCACTGCGCGCCATTATTGTCGCATTCCCGACTTACAATCCATAGGTGTTTCCGATACGAAATCGAGGACCATTAACGCCCCTACAGGAGCCCCATCATGTCCGATTCCGGTTTCTTCACCGAATCCCTCGCCACGCGCGACCCCGAAATCTTTGCCTCGATCACAGACGAGCTGGGCCGCCAGCGCGACGAGATCGAGCTGATCGCCAGCGAAAACATCGTCTCCGCTGCCGTGATGGAGGCACAAGGTTCGGTGATGACGAACAAATACGCCGAAGGCTATCCCGGTCGCCGCTACTATGGCGGCTGTCAATATGTGGACGTGGCCGAAAATCTGGCGATTGACCGCGCCAAGCAGTTGTTCGGCTGTGGCTTTGCCAACGTGCAGCCCAACTCGGGTTCGCAGGCCAATCAGGGCGTCATGCAGGCGTTGTTGCAACCCGGCGACACCATCCTGGGGATGAGCCTGGATGCAGGCGGCCACCTGACGCATGGTGCGGCCCCCAACCAGTCCGGCAAGTGGTTCAACTCTGTGCAATACGGCGTGCGCCGTGACACGCTGGACGTCGACTACGATCAGATGGAGGCGCTGGCGAAAGAGCATCAGCCGAAAATGATCATCGCCGGCGGCAGCGCGATCCCGCGCCATCTGGACTTTGCCCGCATCCGCGAAATCGCTGATATGGTCGGGGCTTATGTGCTGGCAGACGTGGCGCATTTCGCCGGTCTGATCGCGGCGGGCGCATACCCCTCGCCCTTCCCGCATGCGCATGTTGCCACCACCACCACGCACAAAACCTTGCGCGGCCCGCGCGGCGGCATGATCCTGACCAATGACGAGGCACTGGCGAAAAAGTTCAACAGCGCCATCTTCCCCGGTATTCAGGGTGGTCCGCTGATGCATGTCATCGCAGGCAAGGCCGTGGCCTTTGGCGAGGCCCTGCGCCCCGACTTCAAGGGCTATATCGAACAGGTCGTAAAGAACGCACAGGCACTGGCCGATCAGCTGATCAAGGGCGGTCTGGACATCGTGACAGGCGGCACCGACACGCACCTGATGCTGGTCGATCTGCGTCCCAAGAAGGTGACAGGCAACATCGCAGACGCAAGTCTGGGTCGCGCGCATATCACCTGCAACAAGAACGGCGTGCCGTTTGACCCCGAAAAGCCGACCGTGACATCCGGCCTGCGTCTGGGCAGCCCGGCGGGCACGACACGCGGCTTCAAAGAGGCCGAATTCCGCCAGATCGGTGACTGGATCGTCGAACTGGTCGACGGTCTTGCCGCCAACGGCCCCGATGGCAACGACGCGGTCGAGGCCAAGGTGCGCGGCGAAGTTGCACAGCTTTGCGCACGCTTCCCGATCTATCCGAACCTGTAAATAACGGGGGGTGGCGCGTCGGAGATCTGACGCGCCGCCTTCCCCTTGGCGTACGCGCCCGACCTTAATGCCGATAGGCCGCCAGCGTCAGATTAATCCGCGCCAGCGCAGCACGGCGATCACCGCGGCAACCACCAGCATCAGATTGAATACCATAGAGCCCGCCAATCCTAACAACGCGCCCTTGCGCCGTTCCTTGGGATCAATCGGGTCCAGGCCTGCGTGCAAACTGCGAAACGCGGCGCGCATCTGGCCCTCGTCGATCCGCCGCCGCAGGCGCGGGTTGTCAATAAGCGCTTGCGCCTCGATCAGCACGCGCCCCGCCTTTTGCGCATGTGCAGGCAACGCGCGCCCCGCCCTGCGCAGGCGGATGGCAAAGCTGCGCCCGCGCACGCCCAGTTTCTCGCCCAGCTTTTGGCTGGCGCGTTCCAGTTCTGTCTGAAACCATGCGGGATCAATCACTTGGGCGCTCCTATTCGGCGCAACATAGCGCCGCCGCACGCGCCCTGCAATGGGGGCTGGCGCGGCCCTGTCCGGCGCGCTATCACCGATGCCATGTTGAACATGCTCACACATGGAACCCGCACTGACGCCCCCGGCCTGCTGATCGCGCATGGCCTGTATGGGTCCGCGCGCAATTGGGGCGTGATTGCCAAGCGCCTGTCGGACACGCGACAGGTCGTAACAGTCGACATGCGCAATCACGGTGCCAGCCCATGGGCCGATACCCACAGCTATCCCGAAATAGCCGCCGATCTGGCCGAGGTTTTGTCCTCTCTGGACGGCCCTTGGAATGTGCTGGGCCACTCGATGGGCGGCAAGGCGGCGATGGTTCTGGCGCTTACCCACCCGGACATGCTGCACCGGTTGATCGTGGCAGATATTGCACCAGTAGCCTACGAACACAGCCAGATCCGCTATGTCGAGGCGCTGAAGGCGGCCGACCTGACAGGCCTGCAAAAACGCTCGGACGCGGTCGCGCGGCTGGAGGGGCTGGTGGACGATCCGGCGCTGATCCCGTTTTTCCTGCAATCTCTGGATGTGTCCGAAGGACGCTGGCGGCTGAACTTGGATGCGCTAGGCCACGCCATGCCCGACATCATGGGTTTTCCGCACTTCGAGTCACCCTCGGACAAACCCGCGCTGTTCCTGACCGGGGCCGCGTCGGACTATGTCACGCCCGACCAGCGCCCCGAAATCAAGCGCCTGTTCCCAAAGGCACGATTCGCACGGATTCCCGGCGCAGGCCACTGGCTGCACGCCGAAAAACCACGCGAATTCGAGGCGGCTGTCCGCACTTGGCTGGACTTGGCCTGACCTTGGGTCAGGCTTAGTTGTCCATCGCCTTCGTGGCATCTGCCAGACCGTCCATCACCAAAGGCAGAATGAATTCCCGGCCCTGACGCCCGACGAAACGCGCTGTGATGCTCTCGGCTTCGGTCAAACGGGTCATCTGTTCTGCGGTCAAAACACCACGCGTCAAGCAGCGGCCAGGCTCACAATAAAGGTACGAGGTGCTCATCAGCGGCTCTGGCAGGCTAACGCCTTCGCCCTCGGGAACGTCCAGGAACAACCGGACTTCTTCGCGCAGCAGCACGTTCAGCGGGGTCTGCATTACGACCCAGTAATCCGAGTCATCCTCGTTAGGGCCGATGCCAATCTGCAAAAGCAAACCACCGCCGGTCCCGTTCTCGACCTGCATCATGACCTTGGTCAGCATTTCGCAGCGTTTGTTCGGGGCTGCGTCCTGCCCTTCAACAGGGTTAGACGCATAGCAATCCACCGTCCAACCACCATAGGTGGCGGTTGTGCGGCTAGGCTGGGCCGTGTCCTGCGCGAACGCAGACGTGGCCGAAAACGCGGTGAGGGCAAAGGCGAATAGGGCAGTAGCAATACGAGGGGCAGTCATCAAAGCTCTTTCATTTTGGGCGCGCGGCGATAGGCCGTGGCCGGATTTTGGCGCAGAAGACCGGATTTTGCCGGTCGGGACAAGGGGCGCATCACAGGCCCGGCGGCGCCATGCCGACCCACGCCCGTTCTGGCGGGGTCACAAACGGCGGCGCGACAGCTCGACCATGGTGCAGGCCGGGGCGTCAGTGCGCAAAGGCAAGCGCGCGGTTTCCACCCAATCAGCCGGATCATAGTCCGGGAACCAAGTGTCGGCACCGTCCACCGTGACGTCAACCTCGGTGATCAGCAGGCGATTCGCGATTCCGATCATCTCGCGATAAATGCCCGCGCCCCCGATTCCATACAGGCGCGCATGCCCCTTGGAGGCCGCGAACACTAGCGCCGCCTGAATTGTGTCAAAACAATCGGCACCTTCGACCCCGCGCGATGTAACCACCAAATTCAGACGGTTCTTCAACGGCTTGAACGGCAAGCTGTCCCAGGTATTGCGCCCCATGATGATCGCGCCGCCAGTGGTTTCACGCTGAAAGAACGCCAGATCCTCGGGCGCGTGCCATGGGATACCCCCGTCTTTACCGATGGCCCCGTTGCGGTCGCGGGCGACGACCAGCGACAGCATCAGACCGCCACCGGCGCAGAAATGGGCGGATCCGGATCATAGCCGGTGAACTCGAAATCCTCATAGCGAAAGTCAAAAATCGACGGCACATCGCGCGTGATGCGCAGTTGTGGCAAGGGTTTAACCGTACGGGACAGTTGCAATTTCACCTGCTCCATATGATTGGAATAAATATGGGCGTCGCCCAGCGTATGAATAAAATCGCCCGGCTGATAGCCCGTGACATGCGCCAGCATATGCAGGAGCAGCGCGTAAGAGGCGATATTGAACGGCACCCCCAAAAACATGTCGGCCGAACGTTGATAGAGTTGCAAATGCAACTTCCCGCCGATGATGCGCACCTGCCACATCGTATGGCACGGCGGCAGCGCCATCTGCGGCACGTCGCCGGGGTTCCAGGCCGACACGATCAGGCGGCGACTATCCGGCGATGTGCGGATCATCTGCACCAGATCGGTGATTTGATCGACACTGCGCGTTTGATACACCTCCGCGCCGTCCACCTCGCCCGCCAGCGCGCCAAGAGCTGGAAACCGCCGCCATTGCGCGCCGTAAACCGGGCCCAGATCGCCGTCCGCGTCGGCCCATTCATTCCAGATCGACACGCCATTGTCCTGCAAATACCGGATGTTGGTATCTCCGGACAGAAACCACAGCAATTCGTGGATGATTGATCGCAGATGCAGCTTTTTCGTCGTGACCAAGGGAAAACCATCGGCCATCGCATAGCGGCTTTGCAGCCCGAAACAGGACACCGTGCCGGTTCCGGTGCGATCACTAGACCGTTCACCTTGCTCCAAAACCGTCTTCAGTGCCTCGTGATATTGTCGCACCGCGCCACCCCATATTATTTGTCTCAAGGGGTAACGCGCCGACGCCCGCTTCGCAAGATTTGATGCAAGGACTTGCCCTGCGCCCATCAGACTCTAGGATATTGACGAATGTATCAAAAGGAGCCGCGCGATGTCCCTCAAATATTTGCACACGATGATCCGGGTGAAGGATCTGGAGGCGACGGTCGCCTTCTTTGAGTTGCTGGGCCTAAAGGAAACCCGCCGTTCTGACTATGAGGACGGGCGATTTACCCTGTTGTTCATGGCCCCTCCCGGCCAAGAGGAGTGCCCTGTCGAGCTGACCTATAATTGGGACGGCGATGATGGCCTACCTTCGGACAGCCGCCATTTCGGGCATCTGGCCTATGGTGTTGGAAATATTTATGCGGTCTGTCAGCATCTTATGGACAACGGCGTGACCATCAACCGCCCGCCGCGGGACGGACGCATGGCATTTGTGCGCAGCCCTGACAACATCTCGATCGAACTTCTGCAAGAGGGTGACGCCCTGTCCCCGGCCGAACCTTGGGCCAGTATGGAAAACACGGGCCATTGGTGAACAGGCGCGCGCTGACCGGGCTGGCTGCAGGGGTCGGTCTGCTTTGGGCAGGCGGCGCGCAGGCAGCGTGCCGTTTGGCGCTGGTATTGGCGCTGGATGTGTCGGCCTCGGTCGATGCGGACGATTACGATCTGCAACGGCTGGGGCTGGCCGCCGCGCTGGATTCGCCAGACGTGCGGCATGCAATCCTAGAGGGGGCGACCGGGCATGTCGCCTTGGCGGTGTTCGAGTGGAGCGGTCGGTTTCAGCAAAAGTTGCACCTGGACTGGACCGCGTTGCACAGCGCAGCTGACATCGATCGCGCGGTCGTCGCCTTGGGCGCGATGACCCGCAGCCGTGATGACATGCCCACCTCGGTCGGGCAGGCGCTGGGATATGGTGCGACCCTGATCAACCGCGGGCCTGTATGTGACCGCCAAGTCATCGACCTGTCCGGCGACGGGATCAACAACGAAGGTTTTCGTCCGGCGCTGGCCTATCGCCATTTCCCGCTGCGCGACGTGGTGGTGAACGGGCTGGTCATTTTAGGCGATGACCCTGAAGTGACCACCTTTTACAGGCGTGAAGTGTTGCACGGCCCCGGTGCCTTTCTAGAGGTGGCGGCGGGGTTCGACGCGTTTGAGACTGCGATGACCCGAAAACTCTATCGCGAAATCAACAACATCATACTGGGATCCGTTGCGCCCGCACCTATCCGCACGGGACCGCACGGATAGGTCATCTACAGGCGACAGCAGATACCAGTCTGCACCGTCCTCAGTCCACACAGACCGACGCCCTGCCCGACAACGGATCGAAAAACCTTCAATAGATATAACGGATCTGATCCGTCCAATACCGCTCGACCCGGCGCAGCGAACTGGCGATCTGGTCGATCCCGTCCATTCCCAAAACACCTTTGTCCTGCAATCCGACGGCATGCCGCCCGAACAAGCGTGAGATAACATCGCGAATCTCGCGACCCTTGGGTGTCAGGCGCACACGGACCGACCGGCGGTCAATCTCGCAGCGTTGATGGTGCATATAATCCATTTCGACCAGTTTCTTCAGGTTGTAGCTGACGTTGCTGCCCTGATAGTAACCGCGCGTTTTCAATTCGCCCGCCGTCACCTCGTTGTCACCGATATTGAACAGCAACAGCGCCTGAACGGCATTGATTTCCAGAACGCCCACGCGTTCGAATTCATCCTTGATGACGTCCAGCAACAGGCGGTGCAACCTTTCCACCAGTGCGAGCGCGTCCAGATAACCGGCCATAAAACCTAGTTCGGTGCCAGGGGGCGCCATTTGATTGTGCAAACTCATACTCTTCTCCGTGCGATGCTGCTCGGAAAAGACCCTGACGCATAATGCCGAATAATCGGTTAAACACCGGCAATAGCAGATAAAATGCAATCTATTTCGATGCGCCAGAGGCCCCCGACCGCGCGGCGATATCCTGAATCAGCGTCATGAACCGCGCCGGGGCGGGCACCTGCCCGGTGACCCATTGATAGAGGTCCTGATCATTTTCTTCCAGAAGATCATCATAAAGATCAAGGGATTGCGCCGACAGGTCCGCCATATCCATCTGCGCGAAACGGGTCAGGATAATGTCCATTTCCTTGATCCCGCGCCGCATTGACCGCATGGTCAGGCGGCGCAGGCGCATCTCGTGCGTTTCGGGCGCGCGCTCAGGCATCTTGACCCTTTACCAGCACCTTCAACCGACGTTCGGCGCGGGCCAGACGCGCGGCAGCGCGCACCATCAGGGCACTGATATCGCGAATCTCGCCCAGAATCTCGGCCGCGCCTTCGGGCATTTCCGACAAGGCCGGATCACCCGGTCCCTCGCCCTCGCCCGACATCAGCCACAGCAGCGAGACATTCAACAACCCTGCCAGGATTGACAGGTGGTTCGCGCGCGGGTCCGACAGATCGTTCTCCCAGCCGTCCAGCGTCTTCTTTTTTACTCCAAGGCGCTTGGCCAACTGGCTTTGTGTCATGCCTGCACGCTCGCGCGCGCCTGTCAGACGGTCCCCGAAGGTGGTTACATCAGGGTCGAACCAGTCGGTTGGTGCGTCGACGGTCATAGAAAGTCCTTTCTGGCGATCGTGCTTGATCCGCCTTGGCGCGCAACCTAAGACAAAACCGACCATTGTTCAAACCGGAGCCTGCCATGATCGAGCTTTCCGCGACACTTTCCCGCGTCAAACCGTCGCCCACCATCGCCGTCACCACCAAGGCGAACGAATTGAAGGCGGCCGGGCGCGACGTGATCGGCCTAGGTGCAGGGGAGCCGGATTTCGACACGCCGGAAAACATCCGCGCGGCGGGTATTCGGGCGATCAACGAAGGCAAGACGCGCTATACCGCCCCCGACGGCATCCCTGAGTTGAAGCAGGCAATTTGCACCAAGATGAAGCGCGATCACGGGCTGGATTACACCCCCGCACAGGTCAGCGTCGGCACGGGCGGCAAGCAGATTCTGTATAACGCGTTGATGGCCACGCTGAACCCCGGCGACGAGGTGGTGATTCCCGCACCCTATTGGGTCAGCTATCCCGATATGGTCCTGCTGGCGGGCGGCGAGCCGGTCTGCGTCGAGGCGGGCATCGAATCGGGATATAAATTGACCGCAGCACAGCTTGAGGCCGCTATTACGCCGAAAACCAAATGGTTCATCTTCAACTCGCCCTCCAACCCCACCGGGGCCGGATATAACTGGGACGAATTGAAGGAACTGACCGATGTGTTGCTGCGCCATCCGCATGTGTTGGTGATGACTGATGACATGTATGAACATCTGTCCTACGGCGATTTCAAATTCTGCACCCCCGCGCAGGTGGAACCGAAGCTGTATGATCGCACCCTGACCTGCAACGGCGTCTCCAAAGCCTATGCGATGACCGGCTGGCGCATCGGATACGCCGCCGGGCCCAAACAGTTGATCGACGCCATGCGCAAGATCCAGAGCCAGAGCACCTCGAACCCCTGCACAATCAGCCAATGGGCGGCCCTCGAGGCCCTGAACGGCACGCAGGATTTCATCGCCAAAAATATCGCCGTGTTCGTGCGTCGCCGCGACATGGTGGTGAAAATGCTGAACGAGGCCCCCGGCATCGAGTGCCCGGTGCCGGACGGCGCGTTCTATGTCTATCCGTCGATTGCCGGGCTGATCGGCAAGACTACCCCCGGCGGCACGGTGATCGAGAACGACGAGGCGTTCGCGACCGCCCTGCTGGAGGACGTCGGCGTGGCGGTGGTATTTGGCGCGGCCTTCGGCCTGAGCCCGAATTTCCGCGTCAGCTATGCGACCTCGGATGAGGCGCTGAAAGAGGCCTGCACGCGTATTCAGGACTTCTGCAAAAGCCTGCGCTAAAAGTTGCGCGCGACATGGGGGCATCGGGTCCCCCTTGGCGCGCGTCATCATATCTTTGACAGGGTCCACCGCGCCCCATAAGTTGCCGCCAAAGCACTGACCAAGAGGCCGCCGTGACCGATCTGCCGGACTACTACTTTCGCGTGCGTGAAAACGGGGCCTTTGTGTTTCGCGTGGACACCGAAAACCGTCAGCGCCGGATTGACATGGAACAGATCGCCGTCGTCAACATCCGCAAAGGCGAAATCAAACCCCACGGCGAGCGTGAATTGTCCGCACATGACACCGCCGTGATTTCTGAATGGATGGAAGAGCGGCTGGAACTGCTGGAGTATCGCGATATCGACGATATCCACCGGGCAGTCGATTATCTGAACACCACAGCACAATGGGCCCAAACCAAAGCCACCGATGCGCAGCTTGAGTCGATCACAGACGCGCTGCTGCTGGCGATGCACGATTTGCGCACCGTTCTGGTGCGGAAAAAGGCCGACCGCCTGATGAACGAAGATTGATCTGATTGAGTGCGCTAACGCGCACGCCGGTTGCTGCTGCATCTGGCTTCCTTTTCTGGGCGAGGTCGCAGCGCGTTAAACCTGTCTGGACGCCAGCCATCGCTATGAGAACGCCAATGCCGGCACCTTGACCGAAATGTGTGCGCAAATGATCCGCGCATGCTGCACCCCGACACTCTTGGCCCCGTCGCCCAGTTTAAGTCATCCGACTGGGTCGTGACACTTTCCGAGTACCGCCAAAGAACACCCATAAGCGGCTGATTATAGGCCAGCGCGGAATAGGACGAACCCGATTGCGCCAGCCCCCCAACCGACGGGGGACGTGGGGGTGGTGAACGCGCCGACGTTCAGCCGGATCAAAAGGCGCAGGGTGCAGCAGGCTGCCCCTTTGGTCTGCGACACCGTGCCTTATTCCCAAACGACACAAATGCCCCGCAACCGCCCGTAGGACACTTGGCGCGAGGGTGCCCTCCAGATAAAATTGGCGGTGCAAATTTCTTCTTCCGCGCGACACTGACCCGCTCAACGTCGGAGGACCTATCTGCATAAACCGCAAATATCGCACCGGATTGGGAGACCCGACATGACCAAAACCGACCCCAAAACAACCAAACCCAAAACGCCCGCCGCCGAGGCGCCAGTTGCCGCGCCCGCAGTAAACACGTCGCCCGCGACCGAATTGCGTCAGGCCTTCGAGGCCGGGGCCTATCCCTATCCCGACAAGATGGGCCGCTCTGAATACGAGACTCAGAAGGCCCAAATTCAGGCCGAGCTGCTGAAGGTGCAGCATTGGGTCGGTGAGACCCAGCAAAAGATCGTCCTGCTGTTTGAGGGTCGCGATGCGGCTGGCAAGGGCGGCACGATCAAACGCTTTACCGAGCACCTGAACCCGCGCGAAGCCCGCGTTGTGGCGTTGAACAAACCTACCGATCAGGAACGCGGACAGTGGTATTTTCAACGCTACATCGCGCATCTGCCGACGCGCGGCGAAATGGTGTTCTACGACCGTTCTTGGTACAATCGCGCGGGTGTCGAGCGCGTGATGGGATTTTGCGAACCGGGTGAATATCTGGAATTCATGCGCCAGACGCCTGAATTGGAACGTATGCTGGTGCGGTCGTGCATCCGTCTGTTCAAATACTGGTTCTCGGTCACGCAGGACGAACAAAAACGCCGCTTTGACAGCCGCGCCAGCGATCCGTTGAAACAGTGGAAACTTAGCCCGATCGACAAACAATCCTTGAACAAATGGGACGACTATACCGAAGCAAAAGAGGCGATGTTCTTTTACACTGACACCGCAGACGCGCCTTGGACCGTGATCAAATCCAGCGACAAGAAGCGCGCGCGCATTAACTGCATGCTGCATTTCCTGTCGCGCTTGGAGTATCCCGGCAAAAACCCCGACGTGGCCGTTGCCCCCGATCCTCAGATCGTCTGCGCGGCGCAACATGTGCTGGACAATTCCTCGCATATTCTGGGCACATCGCTGCATCCGGATCAGCGCGTGACCTCATAACACTATGGGTGTGGGATCGGCGATGCCCCGGACCCACACCATCGCCGCAGCGCATTGCGCCCCGCGCGAAACAACATCTTGCCCCGGCCTCAACCCATCGCTACCAAGCTGGGATGCGTTCACATTTGATCTTTCGCCGCGACGCCCGGTCGCTGATGAGTCTGGGACTGCCCTTAATCGGCAGTCACTTGGCGCAATTAGCGATTCATCTAACTGACTCGATGATGCTGGGCTGGTACAGTGTCGAGGCGCTGGCCGCACAGGTGCTGGCGCATACGTTGTTTTTCACCCTGTTCATCATGGGCTCGGGCTTTGCCTGGGCGGTGATGCCGATGGTCGCGTCCGCGCTGGCCTCGGGGCAGGACGTACAGGTGCGCCGGGTCACGCGGATGGGGGCGTGGGCGTCAATTATGTTTGCCGCTGCCGTGCTGCCGATGATGGTCTGGTCCGAGGGGCTTTTTCTGGCCTTGGGTCAGGCCCCCGAAATCTCGGTTCTGGCGGCGAATTACATGGAAATCGGCGGATTTGTGATCGTGCCTGCCCTGCTGGTTATGGTCCTGAAATCCTATCTGGCGGCGCTGGAGCGTACACAGGTCGTGTTATGGGTGACGCTGGCGGCGGTCGGGTTGAACATCGGGGTCAACTATCTGCTGATCTTCGGCAACATGGGGTTTCCCGAACTAGGCGTGCGCGGCGCGGCGATTGCATCGCTGTGCGTGACCAGTCTTTCGATGATCGCCTTGGCCGTCTATGCGGCGCTGGCCACGCCCGAGCATTCCCTGTTCGTGCGCGTCTGGCGCCCCGACTGGGAGGCATTTCGCGATGTGTTCCGCCTGGGGTGGCCGATCGGCATCACCAATTTGGCCGAAACCGGACTGTTCGCCGCCTCGGCGGTGATGATGGGCTGGCTGGGCACACTACCGCTGGCGGCACATGGGATCGCACTGCAATTGGCGTCGGTGACGTTCATGGTGCACATGGGGCTGTCCAACGCGTCGACCGTGCGCGCGGGACAGGCCTTTGGCAAGCGCGACCGGGGCTTGCTGCGCTCGGGCGCGATTGCGGCGGCGGTGCTGTCGGGCGGTTTCGCCTTGGCGACCGTGGCAGTATTCCTGCTGTTTCCTGAACCCCTGATCGGCCTTTTCATGAACCCGAACGAGCCAAATCGCGCCGGGGTCCTGTCAATTGGCGTGGGCCTGTTGGCGGCGGCCGGACTGTTCCAGCTGGCCGATGCTGGTCAGGTCATGGCGCTGGGTCTGTTGCGCGGTGTGCAGGACACAAAGGTGCCGATGGTGATCGCGGCAATCAGCTATTGGATGATCGGGATACCCGTCAGTTACATCCTGGGGATCAAGTTGGGATTTGGCGGAATCGGGATCTGGCTGGGTCTGGCGATCGGGCTGGCGATTGCGGCAGTGTTGCTGACCGTGCGGTTCTGGCGCTGGACCGGGCGCTGGTCGATCTGACATGGCAGGTTTGGGGGCGCTGCCCCCGACGTTGTAATACCGAAGGATTACAACGTCTCCCCCGGAGGTATTTTTGGAAAGATGAAAAGCAAGAGCCGCGCGAAGCGGGTTCTTTGGCCCTAGAACAACGCGCCCTGTTCCGGTGGGGGTGGCTTGCGTTTGGTTGACTTTGGTTTGGTTTGAGTATCGCCAACCTCAAGGCGCCCGTCGGCGAACTGAATTTCCAGCTTTTCGGCATTGGCCGCCGCTTTGGAGGTGGTGACAAGCTGTCCATCACCGCGCACGACAGCGTAGCCACGGCTAAGCGTTTCTTCGTAGCCCAATGATTTGCGTTGCCGTTCCAGCACGGCGATACGTCCACGCCACCCTTCGATCTGGCGCTGTCCCGCATCGCTGAGCCGTTGAGTAAGGCGGTTCAACGCATTTTGCGCGGGGGCCGTGCTGGGCGGGCGTTGGACCAAGCGGGCGCTGAGAGCGTCCAGACGGCGGCGATCCTCGCGCGTGCGACGCCCCAAGGCGCTGCCTAGGCGTTCGGACGCGACGGCCAGATGGCGGGCATCACTGTCGACCGCGCGGCGCAGCACGCCGGGGCGCAGGGCCCCTGCGGTTTCGGACAGAGCAACGCGACGCGTCTGGACACCCCGGATCAGCGCGGCAGGCAGACGGTCCGCCCATGCGTCCAGCCGCTGACGGGGTTGATCCAGCAACGTGTCGGCACGCGGCAAGGCGCGCGACAGATCACGCAGGCGTTGGCCGCGCCGCGTGACGCCGCCGGTCAGCGCAGTAACCAACCGCCCCTCCTGCCCGTTCAACCAAGCCAGCAGGTCCAAGCGTACAGGCACGGCCAGTTCGGCGGCGGCGGTGGGCGTGGGCGCGCGTTTGTCAGAGGCATAGTCGATCAGCGTTGTGTCGGTTTCGTGCCCGACAGCGGAAATCAGGGGGATGTCGCTGGCGGCGGCAGCACGCACCACGGTTTCCTCGTTAAAACCCCACAGGTCCTCGATCGAACCGCCCCCGCGCGCCACGATCAAAAGGTCAGGCCGGGGCAGTGCGCCCCCCGGTGTCAGCGCGTTAAAGCCCTGAATGGCGCGCGTCACCTCCGGTGCACAGCGTTCGCCCTGCACTGCGACGGGCCATATCAGCACCTTGCGTGGAAACCGATCCCGCAGCCGGTGCAGGATGTCGCGGATCACAGCACCAGAGGGCGAAGTGATCACGCCGATCACATCCGGCAGATAGGGCAGGCGTTTTTTCAATTCGGGCGCAAACAGACCCTCAGTGGCCAGCGCCGCCTTGCGCCGTTCCAGCATCGCCATCAGCGCACCCGCGCCCGCCGGTTTGATATCCTCGATCACGATCTGATAGCGCGATTGACCGGGGAACGTGGTCAATCGGCCCGTTGCGACCACCTCCATCCCTTCTTCGGGCTGGACGGGCAGACGGCCCGCGACACCCTTCCAGATGATGCCGTTGATCACGGCGCGGTCATCCTTGAGATCCAGATAGATATGGCCCGATTTGGGTCGGGACACGCGGCCGATCTCGCCTTTGACGCGGACATGGCCGAACTCGCCCTCGATGATGCGTTTGATCGCACCGGACAAGGACGAGACGGTAAATTCGGGGGCATTTTCGCCCGGAGATGGATCATCGATCAGGTCAGACATGCCCCATCAATGCCCCATCCCGCGCGTCTTGAAAAGATCAGGCAGCGCGTTGTTTGTGCCGACCTTCTGCAATTTCTTCGATAAGCTTGGCACCGAACGCATCCAGATCATCGGGATTGCGGCTGGTCACCAGTGCTTGATCGCAGACGACCGCGCTGTCCTCCCACTTGGCACCGGCGTTTTGTACGTCGGTCTTGATGGAGCTGTAGGACGTCATTCGGCGGCCCTTGGCGATGCCCGCCTCGATCAGCAGCCAAGGCGCATGGCAGATAGCACCGATGGGCTTTTTGGCATCCCAGAAGGCGCGCACCAGTGCGACGGCGTCGGGATTGGCGCGCAGGATGTCCGGGTTCATCTGGCCGCCGGGCAGGACCAGCGCGTCATAATCGCTGGCGCTTATGTCGCTCAATGCGCGATCAACCGGCACGGCACGGCCCCAGTCGCCGCCGTCCCACCCCTTGATTTCGCCGGACTCGGGCGAGACGACATGCACCTCGGCCCCGGCGTCCCGCAGGGTTTTCAGGGGATGTTCCAGTTCGGATTGCTCAAACCCATGTGTGGCCAGAATTGCGACCTTGTGATTTTCGAGAGACGTCATTTGGATCTCCTTTGCGTGTTTCAGTTGCATTGATCCGAGAACGCGCCGCCCCGATGGGTTGTTCCATTCCGCGCGCCTTGCACCAGTCAAAGGGCGGCACTATGCAGTCCGGGACATAAACATGTCGGGGCATAGGAGAGCGGCGATGAACATTTTGATACTTGGAAGCGGCGGGCGCGAACACAGTCTGGCTTGGGCCGTCTTGCAGAACCCCAAATGTGACCGCCTGATCGTCGCGCCGGGCAATGCCGGAATCGCGGGTATCGCGGATTGCGCCGATCTGGACATCATGGACCCCGGCGCGGTCGTCACCTTTGCCGAGGAAGAGGCGATTGATTTCGTTATCATCGGTCCCGAAGCGCCGCTTGCCGCCGGTGTGGCGGACCGCCTGCGCGAGGCGGGCATCTTGTGCTTTGGTCCCTCTGCCGCCGCCGCGCAGCTGGAAGCATCGAAAAGTTTCACCAAGGCTGTTTGCGATGCCGCCAATGCGCCGACCGCCGCCTATGGCCACTTCACCGATGCCGCCGCCGCGCGGGACTATGTCACGGCGCAGGGTGCTCCCATAGTAGTCAAGGCTGATGGTTTGGCAGCGGGCAAGGGCGTGATCATTGCCGAAACGGTGGATCAGGCCCATGCCGCAATCGATGACATGTTCGGGGGCAGTTTTGGGGCCGCAGGTGCCGAGGTGGTGATCGAGGAATTCATGACCGGCGAAGAGGCATCCTTGTTTGTGTTGTGCGACGGCACCGACATTCTGGCCATCGGCAGCGCGCAGGATCACAAGCGCGTCGGCGAAGGCGATACCGGTCCCAACACCGGCGGCATGGGGGCCTACTCGCCCGCGCCGGTTCTGACGCCCGAAATCGAAGCGTTGGCGATGGAGCAGATCGTGCGCCCTACAATGGCCGAAATGACCGCGCGCGGGATGCCGTTTCAGGGTGTGTTGTACGTCGGTCTGATGATCGAGGACGGGCAGCCCCGGCTGGTTGAATATAACGTGCGCTTTGGCGATCCGGAATGTCAGGTGCTGATGATGCGGCTGGGCGCGCAGGCGATGGACCTGATGCATGCCGCCGCCGAGGGGCGTCTGGCGCAAACCGATGTGTCCTGGGCGGACGATCATGCACTGTGCGTGGTTCTGGCCGCTGAGGGCTATCCCGGAGATTACGAAAAAGGCAGCGTGATCAAGGGGCTGGACCTGTGCCCCGAAGACAGCAGCAACATGGTGTTTCACGCAGGTACGGACCGAAAGGACGGTGCATTCATTGCCACGGGGGGCCGGGTTCTGACCGTTACGGCGCGCGGTGATACGTTGAAACAGGCCGCGACAAACGCCTACGCCATGGTCGACCGGATCGACTGGCCGCAGGGGTTTTGCCGACGCGACATCGGCTGGCGCGCGCTGTGATCATCCGCGACAAGCCCGGACCGCTGCAACTGCTGTTTTCGGTGCGTGGATCAGTCCTGCCAAGGATACTGCCACGGGTGCTGTTCGTCACCGGATTTGCCGCCGCGCTGGTCTGGGTCGATCAGACGATTCTGCCGCTGCCCCACACCAACGCTGCGCCATTTGCGGTGTTCGGTATCGCGCTGTCGCTGTTTCTGGGCTTTCGCAATAACGCCGCCTACGAGCGTTGGTGGGAGGGGCGCAAGCTGTGGGGACGGCTGATTGCCGACATGCGCAGTCTGGCCCGCGAAGTTGAAATCTTTATCCCTGGACGTGCGGACCGCCATGACATCCTACGGATGGCCATCGGGTTCATGCACGCGCATCGCATCAACCTGCGCCGATTGCCCGCCAAGGCGGCCCCACCCCAATGGCTGTTGGCCAACGATGCGACCACGACGCACCCGCCCTGCACGATGCTGAACCACATGACCAAGGTGGTCGCGGATACAGCACCCGATGGGTTTGCGCGCCGCGCCCTGGGCGAGCGGATGGCGTCCATCGGGCTGTCGCAGGCGGGCTGTGAGCGGTTAGCGACCACACCGTTGCCCTACGTCTATTCCCTGCTGATCTTTCGTACTACGTACCTTTACTGCGGGCTGATCCCGTTTGGCCTGATCGAGACCGCGGGCTGGATGTCTCCGATGTTCGTGGCGATCATTGCCTATATCTTTTTCGGCCTCGCCGAAGTGACCGAGGAACTGTCCCACCCGTTTGGTGAAACGGTGAACGGCCTGCCGCTGGACGCGATGTGCCGCACGGTTGAGATCAGTTTGGCCCCACATCTGGACATGCCCACCCCCGAACCGCTGCGCGCAGACCGGTTTTACCTTAGCTGAAGGATGCACAGGCATGGACACCGTCACGTTCAAACCCGCCCTTCTGGCCAGCCCTGTCACCTATCGGATCGCGCCGACCCATGTTGCGCAGTTGAACAGGACGGGTGGCGAGGATTGGCGCATTGATTACGCCGATCTGACCGATCTGGGCCACGTCACGCAACGCATCGCCCGCACCCGGACCGAGCGTCTGGACCTCTACACCAAGGATGGCAAACGCGCGATTTCGATCAACGCCAGTTATCGCACCGGTAACGACCCGCAGTATCTGGCATTTCGAAGCGTCCTTGGACAGGTCTCGGATGCCATGAACGCGGCGCGCCCGGATCTGACAGTGACGTTTGGCGCACGCGGCGGGGCACGCATGGCGATGTTTGCTATCGGTGTCGTGATACTGCTGTTCGCCGTGGTGTTCGCCGGGATCGTCCTGAGCGAAAGCGGGCCATCTGATCGAATGGTGGACGTGGCCGCGCCGCTTATCGCGATGCTGCTGTTCGGCGGCTTCATCAGCTGGACCTACCGCCCCGGTCAAACGCTGCCCCACCTGCCCATAGGCGTGTTTGCGGCCACGATACAGCAGACCAAGGGAAAAACATCTTAACGTGCGATCAGACGCGGTTGGTCACAAACGTGGCCGTGTCCAAGGTATCAAAGCCCTTTGGGGCGCGCCCGCCGCGGCCAGGGTGGCAGCCAGGGTCACGATGAATCCGCCCAGCCCATCGACGGCGGCGGTCACATCAAAGCCGGTGATCGGGGCCGGGGCTGCGCAATGCCTGCCATCGCGCGCAATACATTACAAAGCCTATCGGATTTCAGAGGGCGGCAAGGAACGGCCCGTTGCGGGGCACGGCAAATTCTCAGCGCTGCCATGCGTCACGGACAGATCAAGGCGCGTTTTACGCTGTCGGAATTGCGGTAAGGGGCGATCACGCGTGCGCGCAGCGTTCCATTGTGCAACCGCGCGGCCATCACCTGTGTCCAATCCGCGTTAACCACGATTATCTCGGGGCCTTGGCCGCAATCACGCAAACCACCTGTGATGAAGTCCCATCCAATACGGTGGTTTGTCAGCCCATCGAGATCGGCCACAGGGTGCAATGCGCCGTCGGCAAACCGCCAGACCCGCAGGCGTTTGGTCAGATGCGGGCGGTCAATATAGGCCAGCTCGACCGCGCCATCCCCGTCCAGATCCCCAGCCCCGATGGGGGCCAGCCAACGATGCGTCTGTCCGATAAAGGGCGTGGCGGTGATCAGGCCACGCGCCCCGTAAAGCGCCAAACGCGCCCCCCGGTCGACATCGCTTTCGACCACCATCGCGGCCCTCAACCCGTCGCCCAGATCCACCACACGGGGCGCGGTATCCTCGAACACGCGAGAGTCAGGCAGAGTAATCCGGCGGGCTTCAAGCCGCAAACCAGCGCAGCCGATGCAGGTATTCACCCGCAAGATCAGGCTGCCCCATTCCACCGCATCCCCCAGAACGCCATGCGCGTAACGCGTCGTGGGGTCGCCGTACTCGGCCCGCACAACCTCGGCGTCCCCGACAGACGTTTCCGCCAAAGCAGGCAACGCCATGAAGGCCAGCCCGGCGATGAGCGCGGCGAGGGTCCGCCGCGCCCGTATCATATTAGATCTGCTTTTCGGGCATGTTCACGCGCAGACCGTTCAGCGCATCCGTCACCTTGATCTGGCAGGTCAGGCGCGAGCGGGCGGGGTCGGGCTGATACGCAAAGTCCAACATGTCCTCTTCCATGTCGTCCTTGGCGGGCAGTTTTTCGACCCACTCAGGCGCGATATAGACGTGGCAGGTGGAACAGGCGCAGGCACCGCCGCAATCGGCCTCAATGCCGGGAATGTTGTTGTCGCGCGCACCTTCCATCACGGTCAGGCCGGTGGCCACATCGACAACATGCTCGGTGCCATTGTACTCGATATAGGTGATTTTCGCCATGTCTTGCGCCTTTCCTCGGATGGGTGTCGCCCGCTGTCTAAATTGTTTCGCGTCTGAATTGAACTGTAAACTGGATAGGTCCTGAAACCGCTTTAGCCAAGGCAGATAGGGCAGACCAGCGCAATTTGTGCGCGTCGGACAAAAGAGTTGCGGCACGGCACTTTTGTTCTATCTTTGTTCACATGCGAATCGCCTCATCCTATCCACCGCCAACCGGGCCTGACGACTGGGCGCGCCCGCCCTCGGCCTTGGTGGCCGCGCGGTTGAACCTGCCCCCATCCGGCGCGCGGGTGACGGTGGCGGGGCTGGTGATCCTGCGCCAGCGGCCCGGCACGGCCAAGGGCGTGATCTTTTTGACGCTTGAGGACGAAACCGGCGTGGTCAATGTCGTGGTCTGGCGCAAGCTGTATGAACAATACCGCCGCGCCGTGATCTCGGGTCGGTTGTTGCGCGTGACGGGGCGGGTGCAGCGTGACAATGACGTGGTGCATGTGCTGGCCGAGGTGATCGAGGATATCTCGACCATGCTGGACGACCTGCTGATCCCTGCCGGTGAATAAGGCGTTTCGCCTTGAATGAGTGCCCCAAGTTGAAGGCGAAGCGCTTTAACGTTTGCGGGCCAAGCCGTCTTTCGCGCGCGGCCAAAACGCTTTAGGGTCGTGGCACGATCCACAGTTTTCCCGCGTCCAAGGCCCTGCCCCATGCACCGATCCCCCCTTGCGTTGCTGATCTGCGCCGCGCTGACACTGGCGGCCTGCGACGCCCCCCTGCCCGGCAGCGGCGAACCCGATCTGGTTCAAACCCTGGCCGAAGCGCCCCCCGGCGCGGCCCCCGGCACCTGTTGGGGCAAGGTTGTGACGCCAGCCGTGATCGAAACGGTCACCGACCAGATCCTGGTCCAATCAGCGCAGGTGCAGGAGGACGGCACCGTCATCGCCCCCGCCATCTACAAGACCGAAACCCGGCAGGCCATTGTCGACGAACGCAAGGTCACGTGGTTCGAAACCCCCTGCCCCGCCGACCTGACGCCCGAATTCGTGGCCAGCGTGCAGCGCGCATTAAGTGCGCGGGGCTATTACCGCGCCGCGATCAACGGCCAGATGGACGGCCGCACCCGCGCCGCGATCCGCCGCTATCAAAAGCCCGAGGGACTGGACAGCGGCATCCTGTCCCTCGCCGCCGCTCGGCAGTTGGGTCTGGTAGCGGTAGATCTGAGCGACGAGGGGTGATCGGGGCAACTGCGGGGTGCCAAAAACGGCGTTTCTCGGAGTGCTATGCCCGTGCAGCCAATGTCGGCTTTGAGCCCGCTTCGTCGACCGCTGCGCCGTGAACGAATGCCCAATTTCACGGCACATCCGGCTTTGCGTGACATCGAAACACCTAATTTTGAATGACCGTTACTCTAAGTGTTTTGATCAATCGTTCAATGAAGCATAAGTGACGCCCCACGGCATCGCTTCTGTGCATTAAACTTCTAGGAATCTGCTTTCGCTAAAAGTTCCTGTGATGCACGGGCACATAGACGTGTGCTGATTGTTACTAAATCTTGCCTATATGGACCTCTAACTTGGGTCGCATCCCCCCCCGGCAGAAAAAGTAGAAAGAACACAACGGCATGTTTACCTCACGCACACTCAGGAACCTGGCAATTGCGGGCTTGGCAGGCGAAATTTCATTTGAGATTTACGCATGGCTAATTTCGCCATTGCTGTTCGGCGTCGCTCTTAGTCCAGCGAACTTGGTTATTGCCCTTATAAAAACAGCATTTGGGGTCTCTGTGCCGTATTCAGCCGGATTTCTCATTCACTTTACGATCGGTGCCATCGGGTTTGCTGGGGTCGTATGGTTAACGCATCTGGTGTCCCGGACCAATCTCATCCTTTCAGGCGTGATTGCTGGGTTTATTCTTTGGTTTGTGGCCCAAGGCCTTCTGGCTCCGATCGTCGGACGTACGTTCATGATGGGTTTTGGCGCTTACACGCAGTCTTCCTTTATAGGTCATGTCGGGATGGCCACGCTGATGGGGTATATCATGGGCGCGCTGCAAGTTCGGCAAGTCCACGCTGCGGCCTAATCGCCGCCAAGAAACTCTGGACAAAGCAGACATAGAAAGCCGTCCAACAATCGCTCAATTGCGCAACATAGGCCCAACGATCGTATTCGACACTGCCACAAACTCCGCTCCAAAAGCACGCAATTGTCGAACGTTCATTGAATCTATCGGCCAAGTGTTCTGTGCCAGACAGGTCGCGTTTTTGCCAAATACGCACACCCAAGAGACGCGCAGGATCGCCAAACCGGCCCCGCCCTCTCAGTGCCACGGCGCTACTCGGCCGCCTTGATCGTGCGGGCGATCCGCTCGGCTATTTCGCGGCTGCCTTTCAGCGAGGGGTGGATCATGTCTGCGCCGTGATAGCTGCTGTCGCCATGGGGTACGAGGTCGGCAAGCGATACGAATTCCACCCCCGGCATCCGTGCGACCAGCCCGGAAATCCGCGCCTCCAGCGCGTCACCTTCGTCGCGGCAATGCTCAATGGGCGATCCCACGCCGGGGCTGCGCAGATAGCCGACATAGACCACACGCGCGCCGGTCTTGCGCAGCTTGACCAGCAGTTTGGGGATCTCGCCGCGGTCGCCGCGCGGGGTGATCAACTGATCCATCCGGCGTTGACACCTTGTGCAGCCACAGCCCAGCCACAGGTCGTTGCCGCCGCCATTAACCACGATCCAGTCCCAATCGCCCGCGCGATATTGCTGCCCGATATTCAGGCCCAATGCGCCGGAAATCGGCAGGCGATAGATGATGCGCGCGCCCAATACCGATTGGTCCAGCACCGGCGCGCCCAGATACCGGCCCAGAGCATGTGACACCGCGCGCCCGCTGATCCGGTGGGCGGCCAACATCGAATCGCCCATCACCAGAACGCGGGGCGCGGATTGCGCCGAAACCGCCCCGGCAGTGTCGAAAGTCGCCAGTGCGACCAGGGCTACGGTAGAGATCAATCGCTGCATGGCGGGCCTTTGATTGCTGATCCAGTCCGGGTTCAACGCCCCTTCTCCAGCCGTCTAATATGACCCAAGCGTATGTCTGAACTAGGGTAAATTGTTGCCAAAACTGTGGCCAGTATCAGGAAACCTCATATTTTTTTTCACGTAATTGCAGGAGTCGAAGGCAGGGGCCAACCGGATTGAATGGCGGGCGCAATTCCACATGGCACCCACCCCGTTATTGATGCAGACGCCCTGCCCCCAAGTGACCAATCGCGCCATTCCCTGCGGCAGCGCCGCCTTAAACGACGCCGCCATCGATCAAACGCTGGGCGATTGCCCCATAGGCCGCCGCCGCCGGCCCGTCGCCCGCCGCGATCGGCGTGCCCGCATCTCCGGCCAACCGAGTGTCCAGATCAATCGGCAAGGCCCCAAGGAACGGCACGTCCAGCTTGGCCGCCTCGGCCTGAACCCCGCCATGGCCGAAAATTTGCGCCTCATGCCCGCAATTGGGACATACATAAGTCGACATGTTTTCGATCATGCCAAGGATCGGCGTTTTCAGCGTGTCGAACATGTCCATCGCCTTGCGCGCATCCAGCAGCGCCACGTCCTGCGGGGTCGAGACGATGATCGCGCCCGTCGGCTCGGCCTTTTGGCACAGGGTCAGTTGCACGTCGCCGGTGCCGGGGGGCAGATCGACGATCAAAACGTCCAATTCGCCCCAGCGGACCTGACTGATCATCTGTTGCAGCGCGCCCATCAACATCGGCCCGCGCCAGATCACGGCCTTGGCCGGATCCAGCATCAGACCGATGGACATCAAGGTGACGCCGTGCGCGTGCAGCGGCTCGATGATCTTGCCATCAGGGCTGGCCGGGCGTTTGTTCACGCCCATCATGCGCGGCTGGCTGGGGCCATAGATGTCGGCGTCCAACAGGCCGACCCGCTTGCCCGCGCGCGCAAGTGCAACGGCCAGATTCGACGATACGGTGGACTTGCCCACGCCGCCCTTGCCGGACCCCACAGCGATAATGGATTTCACGCTGGCCGGTTTCAAGCTGCCTTCGGTCGGCTTGGGGTGGCCGCCGATCTTCAGGCTGGGCGGTTCAGGGGCCTTGGGCGCAGGCCCATGCGCGGTCAGCGCGGCAGTGGCCCGCGCGACGCCGTCGATCTGCATCACCGCGCGTTCAGCGGCGGCGCGGATCGGCTCCATCTGGCGGGCGATATCGGGGCTGGGGGCCTCGATCACGAATCGCACCTGATCGCCGTCGACCGTCAGCGCACGCACCATATCGCGCGATATCAGGGTGCCTCCGTCGGGCAAATTCAACTGGGCCAGAGCGGCCTCTACCTGTGCGCGTGTCACTGTCATCACTCATCTCCTCTTTGGTGCGCAATAGGGTCTGTTTTTAAATGAAGGGCAAGGGTGATCCAAAAATTGCCCATAATATAGACGACTTGCCTAACGTTAGGTCAGTTATACGTATGCAATTGCTGCATGGCAGCATTGCCGAGAAAAACATTGTGCAAGCGCAGCAAAATCCTATCTAAGGGTCAACAGCGAACAGACACGGCGGCCACAACCCGCCAGGAAACACAAACAGGAATACTTCATGCACACCGTTGCAACAGCAGCCAGCCGTCAACCCTTTCAGGGTTTTGGTATTGTGGAAACACTGGCCAGCTTCAAGGACCGTATGGACAAAAGCCGCGCGTACAACCGTACCGTTTGCGAATTGTCGGCCCTTGGCGCCAACGAATTGAAAGACCTTGGAATTGCACGTCATGAGATTGCCGACACGGCACATGATTGCGTCTATGGCACGCGCAAAGTCGCGTAAACCGGATCGGATGTTCTGCTCCTCCCAGTGGACATCTGTAGTGGCGGCACCCCACTCCTCCCAGTAAGGGTGCTGCCGCCAAGACCCGGGCCTGAATGGGCCCGCAGTCCAGTATGTTCGGTCCTCCCCCGAACCGCTGGCAAATACGACGGCGATACCGGTCCTCCCCCGGTATCGCCGTTTTTCTATGTGCTACAGAAACCTGCAGCACATAGGTTTCTTAAGCATTCAGGTCAGACGCCGCCGCAACGCAGGCACGCGTGACAGGATCAGCGTATCCAATGCCAGCACGGCCAAAAGAATCAGCCCCGCCATCGGAAACGCCATCGACACAGCCAACCCGACCAGCGCCGCCCCCTGCCACAACGGCAGTTCACGCGGCATCGGTGGTGCGGCCAAGCGGCCCGCGCCATGTGGACGACGTTTCCACCACATCACCACCGAGCTAACGCACAAGAACAAGACCGACAGGCAGACCACCGTATTGGCCAGAACGCTCCACAGGCCCAGCGTCCCCATGTGCAGCGCAATACCCACGGCCATCGCCTTGCCTGCCAGCGAGTAGTCGGCGTAACGCACATCGGCCAGAATCTTGCCGGTGTGGCGGTCGATATGCACGGTGCGATCCGACATCGGGTCGGTGCTGTCGGTGTTCATCGAATCACGGCTTAGGGTCCAGACGCCATTATCCCCGGACGGAAGGTTCATCTGATAGCGCGCGTCAAAGCCGATCTGACGCGCCAGTGCATCAACCGTGTCCATCGTGACAACACCATCGGTGATTCCGGCTATGCCCGCATCACTGCCCGACGCGGGCATTGGCGTTTGTTCCAGCGCCCACGGCACCTCGCGTCGGTCGTGGTTCATGCTGGCGTGGATGTCGTCCGACAGCGGAACATTGCCCCACTTTTCTGCTGGAAACTGGCTCCAGGCCTGCACCATCTTTTCACCCCAGACGCCACTCCATGACAGGCCCGATATCAGGAAGAAGACCAGAAAAACCGACATCCAGATGCCAACAACGCCGTGCAGTGATTTCCACTTCATGCGCCCTCGGGCCTGATCCCTCCGGATCGTCGGCACCAATGTTGCGCGCCATCCGGCACCACGTGGCCACCACATGTAAAGGCCCGTCGCCACCAGAACCATCGCCAGAGAGGCCGCCGTTTCCAGCATACGATCCCCTGTGACGCCCAGCATCAAATCGCTGTGTAGGTTGTCTGCGAAATCATACCATCCGCTGCGACGCGGAAAGGTTTCGACGACCTTTGCAGTGTAGGGGTCGACGGCGACCATCACCGCATCCCCGTCCAGATCAACGCGAAAAATCGCTGCCAGATCGGAATCGCGCGGCGCGACATATTGCTTCAAGACCCCGCCGGGTAAGGCAGCCACAGCGGCCTCGGCCTGTTGGGACACGGACAATGGCGCCTCTAGCGGAACAACCGCCGTCCGTTCTCCGTCGCGTCCGTCGATCCATGCAATCCACAGCATGGCCATGCCTGTGATGGCCAAAGCACTCAGGAACGGGATGATAAAAAGCCCGGCGTAAAAATGCCAACGCCACGCGGCAAGATATAGTTTAGTCACGCCGCCCGCAGGCTGCGCGTCGGTATCGGTTATCGTCATGGGGACTCTCCAAGCTGTCCGGCCCGTGCAAACCACGGGCGAATAAATTTGATCTCAGGTGGGTGAGGTCAGGCTTGGGGTGGGGCGCGCGGCTGACGCGCGGGATCGTGTGGCCGGGCGTGATGGATGTCGCGCGCGACAACCATATGGGCACGGGTGCCATCGCTTAGAATTTCAGGTGCCATATCACAGGCTGCGGGGATCAGGGCCGCGCCCACCAATCGGCAGGCTTCGCATTTGGTTCCGGTCGCATCGTCCGTAATGTCGCCACCGCACAAATCCCCAAGCGATCCACCCGCCGCGACAAATGCAAGCAGTCCGGCGGGTTCAGGCGCGCGCGGGCTGATGTGGGCGAATGTCGACATGACAAACGCGATCATCACCGCAAATGCGGTCCACCTTGTGGCAAATGTGATGCGCTTGGCCTTCATGTCACAGGTGATATTGCAGACCTTGGCATCGCACCAGCGTCGTTTGTCCGCAATCTGCAAAAAACCATGTGCCCGCTAGGCGACCCCGGCGCGCAATGCATCATGGATATGCACCAGACCCTTCAGCTTTCCCGCCTCGTCCAGCACGAACAGCGCGCTGATCTTTTGCGCGTTCATGATGCCCAGCGCCTCGGACAACAGGGCCTCGGGGCGGGTGGTGCGCGGGCCGCGGGTGGCAACCTCGCCCGCTGTGTGCTCCATCAGGTGATCCAGTTTGCGGCGCAAATCGCCGTCAGTGATGATGCCGGTCAGCGTGCCGTCATGCACAATGGCCGCCACGCCAAAGCCCTTGGCGGTCATTTCAATCAGCGTCTCGCCCATCGGCGTGTCCTCGGCCACCACGGGCAGGGCCGCGCCGGTGTGCATCACCGCGTTCACGGTCAGCAATTGCGCGCCCAACGTGCCGCCGGGATGGAAGGCCAGAAAATTCTCGCGCTCAAACCCCCGCAGTTTCATCAGCGCCACGGCCAGTGCATCGCCCAGCGCCAGCGTGCAGGTCGTGCTGGTGGTCGGGGCCATGCCGATGCCGCAGGCCTCGGGTGCGTCAGGCAAGGGCAGCAGGTGATCCGCCTGCGTGGCCAACGTGCTGGAGGTGTTGCGCGTGATCGCGATCAACGGGATCGAAAACCGCCGGGTGTGCGCGATGATATCGGCCAGTTCCCGCGTTTCGCCAGAATTCGAGATCAGGATGACCGCATCCGCGCCCGTGACCATGCCCAGATCACCGTGGCTGGCCTCGCCCGGATGGACGGCCTGCGCGGGCGTGCCAGTGCTGGCCATCGTCGCGGCAATTTTGTGCGCGATATGGCCGGATTTTCCCATGCCGGACAGGATCACCCGGCCTTTTACGCCCAGCAACAGGTGCACCACATCGTCAAACGCCACCGGCAGCGCGTCACGCATTTGCGCCAGTGCGTCGCCCTCGATGCGCAACACGTCGCGGGCAATATCGGAAGGGGTGAGGTGATCGGTCATTTAACGCTCCGGCAGGGACTGCGCCCCCGGATACCGTGCCCTTGGCGCATTGGAAAGGGCGCGGATGATGCAGCAGGGGCGCAGGGACGCGAAAACAGGGGCCGCAAACGTTGACTTGGACCGCCCCCTGCCTCACTAATTGATATAAAAAAGAGCAGTTTCAGCAAAGGGCGCCACCATGAAAATCGCAATGATCGGCACGGGATACGTGGGCCTTGTGTCTGGCGTGTGCTTCTCGGATTTTGGGCATGATGTGATTTGCGTTGATCGCGACCCGCGCAAGATCGAGATGCTGGAACGCGGCGAAGTGCCGATTTTCGAGCCGGGTCTAGATCTGTTGATGTCCAAGAACGTTGCCGCAGGGCGACTGTCCTTTACCACCGACCTCAAGACCGCCGTTGACGGCGCCGAGGCGGTGTTCATCGCTGTCGGCACCCCTACACGGCGCGGTGATGGCCATGCAGACCTGAGTTACGTTATGGCAGCCGCCGAGGAAATCGCGATGGCAGCCACCGATTATCTGGTGATCGTGACCAAATCCACCGTGCCCGTCGGCACCAATCGTCAGGTCAAGCAGGTGATCAAAAAGGCGCGCCCGGATCTACACTTTGATGTCGCCTCCAACCCTGAATTCCTGCGCGAAGGCGCGGCGATTGATGATTTCATGAAGCCCGACCGCGTCGTGGTCGGCGTCCAGACCGAGCGCGCGGGCGAGGTGATGGCCGACATCTATCGCCCCCTATATCTACGCGATTTCCCGATCCTGACGACCGATCTGGAATCCGCCGAGATGATCAAATACGCCGCCAATGCATTTTTGGCGACCAAGATCACCTTCATCAATGAAATCGCCGCCCTGTGCGAACGCACCGGAGCGGACGTCAAACAGGTCAGCCACGGCATGGGCCTTGACGGGCGCATCGGCAACAAGTTCCTGCACGCCGGACCCGGCTATGGCGGAAGTTGTTTTCCTAAAGATACCAAGGCCTTGGCGCGTATCGGACAGGAACACGGCCTGCCCATGCAGATCACCGAACGGGTGATAACCGTCAACGAGGCCGTCAAGCGCCGGATGATCGACAAGCTGTTGGACCTGCTGGATGGCAGTTTCAACGGCAAGACGATCGCGGTGCTGGGCGTCACATTCAAGCCCAATACAGACGACATGCGCGACGCGCCCAGCCTGACGATCATCCCCGCATTGGTCGGTGGCGGCGCCAAGGTGCGCTGCTGTGATCCGCAAGGGCAGCGCGAAGGCGAGGCCCTGTTGCCCGGCGTGAACTGGGTCGAAGACCCCTACAAGGCCGCCAACAAAGCCGATCTGGTGGTGATCCTGACCGAATGGAACGAATTCCGCGCGCTGGACCTGAAACGCATGGCGCGCAAGATGGCCAATCCCCGCATGGCCGATTTGCGCAACGTCTATTCCCCACGCGATGCCCGCCGGGCCGGCTTTGTCGCCTACGATTCAGTCGGTCGCGCGGGGTTCATGCAAGAGGCGGAATAGCGCCAGCCACCACAACGCTGTCCCGGACCTGATCCCGTATCTTTGCCCCACACCCCAACGCCAAGCAGCTGATATCTGTGTCAAGCGACACAGTTCGCAGACTAAACGTCTTGGAAAATGCCCTTCACGGAAGAAAATCACCTATGCCAAGATCTATACGACCCCAAGTTTATCGCACGTTGTTGGCAACCGCGTTCGCCAGTTTTCTGGCGACCCCGGTAATGGTTCAGGCGGCAGATTTACCGCGGGCGGGCACCTGTGAACACCGCCAGGCCATCACGGATGATTTCGAGCTGTCGACGTCACTGGACTGGCGTGGTGACGAAGCCACGTTGAATGCCCGCAATGAACAAAACGCGGGCCGCGTGATCGGATTGCGCAAACACGGCGAGGGATTCAAATTTTCGGTCCTCTACACCGACAGCATCGTGGGAGAGACCGAGATTGTCGTCTTTTCCCTGCCAGACAGCGATCCTGTCCGCTACAGGATGGGGTCCGTGACGTATCAGACCCTCGAGGACGGCACCCGGATCGTCAAATCCATTGCCGGCTTTGATGACGTCACGTGCGCGGTGATTTACTGAACAGATGACCGGCGCCGCTCAACCGGACCCGGACCTGATCAAAGGTGCAAACCGCTTAATCCCCCGGCACGTTTTGCATGTGCCGCTCGCCGCGCGCGGCTGATAGGGCCATCTGTTTCTGACGCTCCCGGAACCGGCCCTTGTCGTCGTCGGACGTCTCATGCGCGCATTGATGGCAGGATACACCCTGCTCAAACTCAGCCCGCTTCATATCCTCGGGCAGGATCGGGCGGCGGCAGGCATGGCACAACATATGCGGCCCCTCGGCCAGCCCGTGTTCAACAGACACGCGCCCGTCAAAGACAAAGCACGCCCCGTCCCAACGGCTGTCCTCCTGCGGGACCTCCTCAAGGTATTTTAGAATGCCGCCCTTCAAGTGATAGACATCCTCAACCCCCTGCCCCAGCAGGTAGTTGGTTGATTTTTCACAGCGGATACCGCCGGTACAAAACATCGCGATGCGTTTATTGTGAAAGCGATGTTTGTTCGCCTCCCACCATGCAGGGAATTCGCGGAAACTGGCGGTTTCGGGGTCGATTGCGCCCTCAAACGTGCCAATCGCCACCTCATAATCGTTGCGCGTGTCGATTACTGCCACGTCGGGCTGCGTGATCAGATCGTTCCAATCCTCGGGGGCGACGTAATGCCCGACGCGGGCGCGCGGATCGACATCGGGTTGGCCCATCGTCACGATCTCGCGCTTGAGGCGCACTTTCAGTCGGCCGAATGGCTGATAGCTGCTGGTGCTTTCCTTATGCTCCAGATCGGCGCAGCCGGGCAACGCGCGCAGATGTGCCAGCACAGCGTCAATGCCTGCGCGGGGTCCGGCAATCGTGCCGTTGATCCCCTCGCCCGCCAGCAAAAGCGAGCCGGTGATGCCCTGCGCCTGACACAGGGCCAAAAGCGGCCCCTGCACAGCGGCAGGATCGGTGAATCGGGTGAAATGATAGAGTGCTGCGATAGTATACATGGGGCACGGCCATACGCCGATGCGGCCCGCCCGGCAAGTCGCACATGTTGACGCAGGCCTGCACGGTGCCTACCCATGAAGCGTCTAAAAGGAGAATGGACATGACAAAGGCCCTGATCGTGATCGACGTGCAAAACGATTTCTGCCCCGGCGGGGCTTTGGCCGTGACCGGGGGGGATGACATCGTGCCGGGCATCAACGCCCGAATGGACGATTTCCCGGCGGTGATTCTGACGCAGGACTGGCACCCGGCGGGACATTCATCCTTCGCGTCGTCGCACCCTGGCAAAGCTCCGATGGACATGATCGACATGCCCTATGGCCCACAGGTTTTGTGGCCGGATCATTGCGTGCAGGGCAGCAACGGCGCGGCATTCCATGACGCGCTGGACAGCGACCGCGCCGATATGATCATTCGCAAAGGGTATACGCCCTCGATCGACAGCTATTCCGCGTTTTTCGAAAATGACCACAGCACCCCCACCGGGCTGCATGGCTATCTGCAAACGCGCGGCATCACCGACCTGACGTTGGTCGGGCTGGCTACGGATTTCTGTGTGAACTTCTCGGCGGTGGACGCGGCACGGCTGGGCTATGGCGTGACAGTGGACATGAGCCTGTGCCGGGGCATTGATCTGAACGGGTCGATGCAGGCCGCAACAGACGCGATGACCAAGGCGGGCGTTACCTTGATCTGACCCAACGCCATGCGCACAGTGCCCCCACGACTGCGCCCAGAAAATCGGCCAGAAGATCCAGCCACTCGGCGCCGCGCCCAAAGGTTGGCTGGATCACCTCGATCAAACCGCCAAAGGCGGTGGCCCCCGCCACGATCCACCAGACATGGCGCGGACAGACCACGCTTAGCGGCACGACCAGCGCGGCGAAGGCGATGAAATGATACAGCTTGTCCGGCGACGGCGGACCGTCCGCCTGACTGGACGGCATCAAGGTCAGCACCACGATCACCACGCACATCAGCGCGGTTGCGCCCCAAGCGAGGGGGAGATGGCGATGGGATTGGATCACGAACATCGGGCGGGCCTTACAACCGGGTAACAGTCCCGCCTTCTGCACGGCGCGCGCCGCAATGGCAATGGCGCGCGCATGCTGCGCGACCCACTCGCCAAATCGTGAATATCTGGGTATAGCGACATTCACCAGACAAGGAACGACAGCATATGACGCGCAAGATTTTCGGCACCGATGGCATCCGTGGTACGGCCAACACCTATCCGATGACAGCGGACATGGCGCTGCGCATCGGCGCCGCTGCCGGGCGTTATTTCCGCCGTGACGGGCTGAACCAACACCGCGTTGTCATCGGCAAGGATACGCGCCGCTCGGGCTATATGCTGGAAAATGCGCTGACCGCCGGGCTGACCTCGACGGGCATGAACGTGCTGCTGTTGGGGCCGGTACCAACGCCTGCGGTTGGGTTCCTCACACGCTCGATGCGGGCCGATCTGGGCATCATGATCTCGGCCAGCCACAATCCGCATCACGACAACGGCATCAAGTTTTTCGGCCCCGACGGGTTCAAACTGGACGATGCGGCCGAGGCTGAAATCGAGGCGATCCTCGATGGCGACATCCCCCCTGCCCAGCCCAAGAACATCGGCCGCGCCAAGCGGATCGAAGAGGGTCAGGGCCGTTATGCGGAATATGCCAAGACGACGATCCCGCGCACAACCCGCCTGTCAGGTCTGAAGGTGGTGGTCGATTGCGCCAATGGCGCCGCCTACAAGGCCGCGCCCGAAGTGCTGTGGGAACTGGGGGCCGAGGTGATTCCGCTGGGCGTCAGCCCGGATGGCTACAATATCAACCTTGAATGTGGATCGACCTATCCGGACAAGGCCGCGCAGATGGTGCGCGAAACCGGAGCGGATCTGGGCATTTGTCTGGACGGCGACGCCGACCGGATCATCCTGATCGACGAGCGCGGTCAGATCGCCGGTGGCGATCAGATCATGGCGCTGTTCGGACGGCTCTGGGCCGAGGCGGGGACGCTGAACGGCAACACCGTGGTCAGCACGGTCATGTCCAATCTGGGGCTAGAGCGGCATTTGCAGGGTCACGGTGTCACGCTGGAACGCACGCAGGTCGGGGATCGCTATGTGGTCGAGCGGATGCGCGCCGGTGGCTTTAACCTGGGCGGCGAACAATCGGGCCATATCGTGATGACGGATTATGGCACCACGGGCGATGGTCTGGTCGCTGGGCTGCAATTTCTGGCCGCAATGGTGACCAGCGGGGCCACCGCCAGCACGCTGTTGCACAGCTTTGACGAAGTCCCCCAGAAACTGACGAATGTGACGCTTGCAGACGGGGCCGATCCATTGACCGACGCGACGGTACAAAACGTCATCGCCACGCAAGAGGCCCGGCTGAACGGCACCGGTCGCCTGTTGATCCGCGCCTCGGGAACCGAGCCGCTGATCCGCGTCATGGCTGAATGCGAGGACGAAGCCCTGTTAAACGAGGTGGTCGATGAGATCGCAAGCGCGGTGGCCAAAAGCGGGCGCGGGTAACGTTTTGCCAGTGCAGTGATGCTCTACCCGGCGGCACGTCGGGCTTACCGGCCCGCGTAGTCGCCCGCCGTGAAGGTCGCAAACCAAATGTGGCGCACAGACATTGCCGCTGCCCCCATCGGGGATGATGATGGTCAGTGGGCGTTTGTAGTTGGGTCAGATAGCGGGCTTCATGCCCCTCTCATGTCCTGAACCAGAAACGAGAACAGTTCGTTCTGGGATGAGATTTGCAGTTTTTTATAGATATTGCGGCGGTGCACCTTCACCGTCTGATCCGATATGCCCAGTTTCAGGCCCGCCGCCCGGCTAGAATGGCCCTGCACGATCAACGCTGCAATCTCGGCCTCGCGCAGGGATAGCGCCGTCTGGCCAGCGACGCGCAGGTTGCGATACCGTTCGATCAAGCCCGGCGCGTTCTGAGCGCTGGACAGGTCGGCCGGTTGCGGTGAAATCGCAAGCAACTTGTTCATAAGAATGGGGGCCAGCAAACGGAAATAGCGCAGGTCACCCCCCCGAAAACGGCCATTGCCCTTGGTACGCCCCATCGACAGGTGCAGCGCCGTGTCGGGATCGGTGCGAATCGTCGCGCCCAACTCGTCCACCATTGTGGTCGCGGCATAGTAGCGTTGGTAATATTCGCTGGTCTCGAACCGGTCGGGTGAAATTTCGCGCAATTGATAGGCAGTATACTCGGCCTCGTCGAAAGCTTTAGTATAAAACGGGTCCAAAATATAGCCAATGCGCGCGTAATGTGTATTGAAATGGGCCCGCAGGTCCGTGTCTGGCACATGGGTCACAACCGGACTCGGGGGGCCGTCCTTTTTAAACAATATCAGCGTAACAGTTTGAGAGTTAAACGTTCTTGAAAGGTAGTCGACCAAAGGATCTGCCAGTTCTTTCAGCGTCGACAACGTCACCAGCTGGTTGAAGAACGCATATTCCCGGATCTTATCCAAAACTCTTCACCCTGAAACAGGCCGATGGGGTCGATGATGGACCTACCATCCTATTACGTCAAAAAACCACAACAATACCAACTTGGTGGTATTTATCATATTTTCGATCCCTCGCAAGCTAACCTAAACCGGAGAGGAACATCATGCAATTTCACGCCAACACCAAATGCTCCAAACGCACTGGATGGGTCACATCCGAGCTGTACTATTGGCACGACACTCAAAGCTGGTGTGGGTTGCTGGAACCCAGCACATGCGTGCAACCGGGTCTGCATTTCGAGAATCCTGAAACCAAGCGTCGTTTTCACGGGCTGGTCGAAGCACTGGATCTGGCGCCGCATCTACACGCATTGCGCCCCCATGTCGCCACCGACGCGGAAATCAACATGGTTCACCCGCAAAGCCACATCGACCACATCGCGCAGGTCTGCGCATCGGGCGGCGGCGATAGCGGCGAGTTGACGCCCGTTGGCCCCGCCAGTCTGGATATCGCGCGTCTTGCCGTGGGGGGCGTTCTGGACGCGGTCGACAAGGTGGTCGCGGGCGAGTGGGACAACGCCTATGTGCTGTGCCGCCCGCCCGGCCACCACGCCGAACCCGAGCGCGCGCGCGGCTTCTGCCTGTTCGCCAACGCGGCACTGGGCGTGAAACATGCGCAGCAAAAGCATGGGCTGAAAAAAGTCGCGACCGTCGATTGGGACGTACATCACGGCAACGGCACCGAGGCGGTGTTTTACGACGATCCGTCCGTCCTGACGATTTCGCTGCACCAGAACCGCCTGTATCCATTCGATTCAGGTGACTACACCGATATGGGCAAGGGCGACGGCACCGGCACCAACCTGAACATCCCCCTGCCCCCCGGATCCGGCAGCGGCGCGTATCGCGCGGCGTTCGAGCAACTGGTGATCCCGGCGCTGGAAGCATTCCAGCCGGAAATGATCTTCGTACCCAGCGGCTTTGATTCCTGCGCGCTGGACCCTCTGGGAATGCAGATGCTGGCCTCGGGCGATTACGCCTGGATGATCGCCCGCCTGATGGAAGTGGCCGACAAATACGCCAAGGGGCGTATCGTGGTCACGCATGAGGGCGGATATTCCGCCGTTTATGTGCCATACTGCGGGTTGGCGACCTTGGAAGTGATGTCAGGCGCCAGTGCCACTTTCGAGGATCCATTTGCGGCCATGATCGCAGCCTATGGCGGACAGGATCTAAGCGGGGATCAGAAACAGGTTATCGGCGACATCAAAGAAGCGTTCTTTAAATAAATACGCAACAGGGGAAATAAAAACATGACCAAACCAACCAACCCATCGCGCCGCAGCTTTATCCGCGGGGCCGGGGCCACCGCAGGCGGGGCCGCCATTCTGGCCGGATTGAACACTGCCGCCAACGCGCAATCGGGCGAGCCCATCGTGATCGGCTGCCCGGCACCACTGACAGGTATCGTCGCTGCCGACGGGATCGAATTCCGCAACGGCATGGAAATGGCCCGCGATGAGATTAACGAGGCTGGCGGTATTCTTGGCCGCCCCATCGAGGTCGTGTTCGTCGATACCGAAAGCAAAGGCGACGACGTGGTCATTCAGGCGAGTCAGCGCCTGATTGATCGTGACAATGCCAGCGCGCTGATCACCGGTTACAATCTGGAAACCGGCACTGCGATGCATGATATCGCCGCCGATGCGGGCATCATCGCGATGCATTCGGTCACCGTGGCCGTGCATGACGAATTGGTCAAATCCGATCCCGACCGGTATTGGGGTACGATCCAGTATGACCCGCCGGAAACCATGTATGGCGCGGGCCTGCTGAATTTCTTGGGCGAAGTCGAAACGGCGGGCGATTTCACCCCGCCTAACCGCAAGTTGGCGATTATCACCGGCCCCGGCACTTATTCGATCAACATTGCAAACGCGCTGAACGACGGCGCGGCCGAGGCGGGCTATGAAGTTTCACTGTTCGAAACGGTAAAAGTACCTGTAACCGATTGGGGCCCGACCCTGGCCAAACTGCGCGCCGATCCGCCTGCGGTGATCGCCGTGACGCATTTCTATACCTCCGATCAGGCGCAGTTCATGAACCAGTTCATGAACGATCCCACGGATTCGCTGGTCTACATGCAATACGGGGCCTCACTGGCGGCATTCCGTGACATCGCGGGCGACAACTCGGTCGGGGTGACCTATGCCACCGTGATCGGCGCGTTGCAGGACGAAATCGGCACTGCCTTTGCCGATGCCTACAAGGCCCGCTTTGGGGAAAATGCCTCGCCCAACGGTGGCGGTCAGACCTATACGGCGATGCATGCCTATGCCATCGCAGCGGCGCTGGCCGGTGGCCCCGGTGCACCCTATGAAGAAGATCAGAACCGCCTTGTGGCGGACCGGCTGAAGGCCCTGATCTATCGTGGTCCGATGGGCACCCTGCGCATCCGCCCCGACACGCAATCGGCCTATTCCTATCCGACGGAAACCAACGACCCGTCGCTGGGCATGCCGCATATCTTCAGCCAGATCCACGACAAGGACAAAGACGGCGTTCTGATCGCGCCTTGGCCCTACACCAAGGGCAAGTTCCAGACGCCGCCTTGGATGAAGGGCTAAAACGTATGAGCGAGCCTGATCAGGCCGCGCTAGAGTGCCGGGGCGTTACCAAACGCTTCGGCGCGTTGGTGGCTGTGGATGCGGTGGACTTTACCGTCGCCAAAGGGGAAACCGTCGGCATTGGCGGCCCCAATGGCGCGGGCAAGACCACGTTTTTCGACCTTATCAGCGGGCTGACCCCGGTCACCGAGGGCACGATTCACTATATGGGGCACTCCATTGTCGGTACGCCGCCGCACAAGCTGTGCCAGCGTGGGTTGGCGCGCACCTTTCAGCTGAACTCGGGTTTTGACGGGCTGACCGTCTATGAAAACGTGCTGGCCGCGCAATCGTTTGGCCGGCGCAGCGCCGGCGGTTGGGTGATGACCCCACGCGCCGACCGCGACGCGGCGCGTGCGATCATCGCTGATATCGGGCTTGAGGATATCGCGGATGACATGGTTGCCGGTGTTCCAACCCTCGCCCGCAAGAAGCTGATGGTGGCGACGGCGCTGGTCAGTGAACCCGAAATTCTGCTGATGGATGAACCCGTCGGCGGGCTGACCCCGCCGGAAATCGAAGAATTCATAACGCTAGTCCTGCGCCTGAAGGGACAGGGCCTGACCTTGGTTTTCATCGAACATGTAATGCATTTCCTGATGGCCGTCGCCGATCGCGCGATGATTATGCATCAGGGCCAGATCATCTATGACGGCGCGCCCCGCGGGCTGAGCGCGGACAAGACCGTGACCGAGGTCTACCTTGGATCCGCCGGAACCGGAGGTGCAGCATGAGCTTTCTTCTGGATGCCCAAGGTGTCGTGTCCGGCTATCTCTATCGCCCCGTCCTGCATGGCGTGACCGTGCAACTGGCCGAGGGCGAGGTTCTGGCCGTGATCGGCCCCAACGGCCATGGCAAGACAACCCTTTTGCGCACGCTATCCGGGTTCCTGCCCTTCCGAGACGGACAGTTTGAAATAGCGGGTACGCGGCTGGAAAAGGCCAGCGTACACACCCGCGTCGAGGCCGGATTAATCCACGTGCCGCAGGGCGATCAACTGTTTACCGAAATGTCAGTCGAAGAAAACCTGCTGATGGGGGCCTATCTGCTGACCGACAGCGCCGATGTGGATCGCAAGCTAGAGCGCGTGTTCACCCTGTTTCCCCGTCTGAAAGAGCGGCGCAATCAGCCCACCAGCTCGTTGTCGGGGGGCGAGCGGCGCATGGTAGGCATCGGGCGCGGCCTGATGGCCAACGCCAAGGTGCTGATGCTGGACGAACCATCGCTGGGCCTTGCACCGCTATTGATCGAACAGATCTACGAGGCGCTGGGCGTGTTGCGTTCCGAGGGCCTGTCCTTCCTGATTGTCGAGGAAAACCCCAGCCGCGTCATGGCCATTGCCGACCGGCTGTTGCTGATAGATGCGGGCCATATCGTGTGGTCCGGCACGGCGGCCGAGGCCGACAATTCGCAAGACATCCTGAAAACTTACCTGGGAGGGCACTGAGTTGGAAATCATCATCCAGATCATCGTCACAGGGCTGACGATGGGGTCGATGTATGCCCTTGCCGCTGTCGGGCTGTCGCTGATCTATGGCACGCTGGGCATGTTCAACATGGCGCATGGCATGTTCATGACGCTGGGCGCCTATGCCGTGCTGACGTTGGCATCGGCGATGAACCTGCCGCTGGTAGCAGGGATCTTGGTGGCAATGTCGGTGGGCGCGGCGATCGGTGTCCTGACCCACCTACTGATTGTACGCTTCATGCTGAATTCACCCGAGTTCGGCACTAACATTCTGGTCGCCACCGCAGGTCTGGCCATCGTGCTGGAGGATCTGGTGCTGAAAGCCTTCGGCGGCTACCCCTTCCCGCAACCCGTCAAAGTCGAGGGTGTTTTCGTCGTCGGCGGCGTGTCGATCACCTATCAGGCGCTGGTCATTCTCGTGGTTGCGGCCGTGTTCATCAGCGCGGTCGCGTGGCTGCTGTTGAAGACAAAATTTGGCCGCGCTATCCGCGCCACCGCGATGAACCGCGACGCCGCCCGCCTGATGGGCGTACGCACCAACACCGTCTATCTACAGGTCATGGCACTGGCCGGGGCGCTGGCGGGTCTGGCGGGTCTGATGATTTCCACCCTGACCACTCTGTCGCCGCAAATGGGGGGTGATCCGCTGTTGAAGGCCTTCGTGATCTGCGTGGTCGCGGGGCTGGGCAATGTGTGGGGCGCGGGCGTCTGTGCCTTTGGACTGGCGCTGCTTGAATCCGCCATCGGGTTCTATTTCGGCGTGCGCTTTGGCTTTCCGACCATGCTGATGCTGGTGATCGTCGTGCTGATCTGGCGGCCCTTGGGCCTGTTCGGCAAAGAAAAGGTGGTGCGGCTATGAGCAATCTCAGCCCGATTCAACGCCATATCGGCATCGGCATCGCCGTCATCGCCGCCTTCTGCCTGCTGCCCTTGGTCATCACCGAACGCTATCTGCTGGGCGAAATCATCGTGTTTTTCATCTGGGCCATGGTCGCGATGAACTGGAATATCCTGATGGGCCACGCGGGGGTGTTTTCACTGGCGCAGATGCTGTTCGTGGCCTGCGGCGCCTATGGCATGGCGATGGGCGTGACATTTCTAGGCCTGAGCGTCTGGACCGCGATCCCGGTCGCGGCTGTGTCGTCAGCCCTGTTGGCCTTGGTGATCGGCATGGCCTGTCTGCGCCTGACCGGGGCCTATGTCGCGCTGCTGACCTATGCAATTGCCGAGATGATCCACGTTCTGATCATCACCGACACCGCCTGTTACACGCTGGTGCAGAATAACTGTCAGCAACTGTTCGGCGGCTCTACCGGGTTTTCGCGGTTTGACGATTTCGGGTTCCGCGCCTTGCTGAAAGGCAAGTGGGTGCTGGGCAATTATTATACCGTTCTGGCGGCCTTTGCGCTGACGGTTCTGGCCTGCGTGGTGATCATCCACGGGCGTCTGGGGCTGGCGTTTCGCGCGATCCGCGACAATCCCGGTTACGCCGCCAGCCGCGGTATCGACCGCAAGAAATACCAGATCATCGCATTCTGCGTCACGGCCTTCCTAACCGGCATGGCGGGGGCGGTTTATGCCGCGCATTTCCGCTTTGCCGGGCCCAGCCTGTTTGATTTCTCGACCCTGATGTTCATTCTGGCGATGGTTGTGGTCGGTGGCCTTGGATCCACATGGGGGCCGCTGATTGGCACCGGGTTGATGATGGTGGTGGTCGAGGTCGCCAAGGAGATGGGCGACGCGCGCAACCTGATTTTGGGCCTGGCCCTGATCCTGTTCGTGATCTTCATGCCCAAGGGGCTGGCCCATGGCATGACGACGCTGGGCCGTCTGATCGGACAAAAGGGACGCGCGGCAGAGTAAGCCGCGCGTCTGCCGATTACCCCAGTCGCGCGAGCAGGTCGCGCGACGGATCCCCCGTCGCGGGCAGACCGATACTGGATTGATAATCGGTGATCGCCTGCCGACTTTTGGGACCGATCACGCCACTGGTGCCGCCGGTGTCATAACCCTTCGCGGTCAGGCGCTGTTGCAGCTGAATCCGCTCACGTTTGACCATACCATACTTATCCGGTGGGAACGTGCCCCGGATCGGCCCGCCGCCCGCGATCCGGTCGGCCAGATGGCCAATGCCAATCGCATAACTGTCGGAATTATTGTACCGTTTGATTGCGTTGAAATTTGACGTCACGTTGAATGTCGGCCCGCCCGCCTGCGGCTGAATGGCGCGTCCGGACACGCCGCTGCCCGCCTCGCCGCCCCATTTCAGCCCGCGTGTCCAGCCGTTACGCGACAGATAAGCAGCCGTTGAGGCCAACGAATCCGAGGGGTCCTCGGACCAGATGTCGCGCCGTCCGTCGCCGGTGAAATCGACGGCAAACGCCTGATAGGACGTCGGAATGAACTGTGTATGCCCCATCGCGCCGGCCCAGGATCCTTTCAGGTTCGCCGGGGTCGTATCGCCGGTTTGCAGGATCTTTAACGCCGCCACCAACTGCCCCTCAAAGAACTTGCCGCGCCGTCCATCAAAGGCCAGCGTTGATGTGGCCGAGATCACCGGCACATTGCCGCGCCGCTCGCCATAATAGCTTTCCAACCCCCAGATCGCGGTGACAATTTCGGGGGCCACGCCATAGCGCGCCTCGATCGCGTTCAGCGTGGCGCGGTGGCGCGCAAAGGCGGCGCGCCCCTTGGTCACGCGCTCACCCGAGGCGGCGATGGCCAGATAATCCTCCAACGTACGGCTGAATTCGACCTGATTGCGGTCACGCTTGACCACGCCGGGCAGATACCCGGCCCCGCGGAATCCAGCGTTCAGCGTTGCGGGGGTGATCCCCTTTGCCCCCGCGCGGGCGCGAAAACTGCTGACCCACGCGTCGTAATCGGCATTCGGCACCGGTTTCAGATCGTCGGGCAGGCCGGTATCAACCGGCTTGGTCGCGCGCGGTCCCAAGCCACCGCCACCGCTGCCACAGGCGGTCAGGCCCGTCGCCCCAAGGCCCAACAGGGCCGTTCTACGTGTCATGTTCATTTGCTGCTCACCTCTTTTAAGCGTCAGAATAACGCCGTCAGGGTCCCCTGCACAGCAGGTATTCGTACCCCGGCAAAGCGGCGCGCATCACACACGCGCTCAGCCACCTTTGGTCGAGCGTTTCATCGCATCCGCAAGGGCCGAACCGAACGCGCCCTGACTTTGGCTGCTGGGTGGTTTTGCGGTTGCCGCCTTGGGGCCGCGCGGTGATTTTGGTGTGTCGGCGCTGCGCCCCTGCGGTTTGGTGTCGGCGTTGTCCTTGCGCATGGTCAGGCCGATGCGTTTACGCGGAACGTCCACTTCGGTCACGCGCACGCGCACGATATCGCCTGCTTTGACCACCTCATGCGGGTCTTTCACGAACCGATCCGCCAACTGGCTGACATGCACCAACCCGTCCTGATGCACGCCGATATCCACGAACGCGCCAAAGGCCGCCACGTTGGTTACAGTGCCTTCCAGCGACATGCCCGGTTTCAGATCTGTAATGCTGTCGATTCCGTCGGCAAAGCTGGCGGTCTTGAAACTCGGGCGCGGGTCGCGGCCGGGTTTTTCCAGCTCGGTCAGGATATCGCGCACGGTGGGCAGGCCGAAACTGTCATCGACGAATTGTTCGGCGCTCAGGCCCGATAGCGCGCCACTGTTGCCCATGATCGCGCGGATATCGCGTCCGCAGGCCTGCACGATCCGGCGCGCCACGCCGTATGCTTCGGGATGAACCGAGGACGCATCCAGCGGTTCCGCCCCATCGTTGATCCTGAGAAACCCGGCGCATTGCTGGAATGCCTTGGGGCCAAGGCCAGCCACCTTCAACAGCGTCTTGCGGGTCGCAAATGGGCCGTTGGCGTCACGATGCGCAACAATCGCCTGCGCCAAAGATGGCCCCAAGCCCGCGATATGCGACAACAGCGGCGCCGAGGCCATGTTCAGGTCGACCCCGACCGCGTTCACCGCATCCTCGACCACCGCGCCCAGGGATTGCACCAACCGGCGTTGATCGACGTCATGCTGATACTGGCCCACGCCAATCGCCTGCGGCTCGATCTTGACCAGTTCGGCCAGCGGATCCTGCAAGCGGCGCGCGATCGACACCGCGCCGCGCAGCGACACGTCGATATCAGGAAACTCTTGCGAGGCCAGTTCGGACGCCGAATAGACCGAGGCCCCGGCCTCGGACACGATCACCGGCGTGGGTCGCGGTCCACCTGCGGGCAGGCGTTTGATCACATCCGCGACCAGACGGTCGGATTCGCGGCTGGCGGTGCCGTTGCCGATGGCGATCAGGGCCACACCGTGACGGCGGATCAATTGCAACAGCGTTTCTTCGGCCCCGCGCAGGTCGTTGCGTGGTTGGAAGGGATAGATCGTCGCCGTTTCCAACAGCTTGCCCGTTTCATCCACCACCGCAATCTTGCACCCCGTCCGGATGCCGGGATCAAGACCCAGCGTCGCGCGCGCACCGGCAGGCGCGGCCAACAGCAGGTCGCGCAGATTGCGCGCGAAGACGTCGATGGCGGCGGCATGGGCGCGGGTGCGCAGATCGCCCATCAGGTCCATGAACATCGACAGGCCCAGCTTGATGTTCCACGCCCGCGCAGCGGCGTCGCGCAGCCACAGATCGCCGGGCAACTGGCCGGTGATGCCAATTTCGGCGGCAACGATATTGATCACGCGCGGCAGGCCCTCTTCGGGTTCGGGGGCGATATCGACGCTGACGATTTCCTCCTTGGCAGCGCGCAGAATGGCCAGCGCGCGGTGCGACGGGATCGCGGCCCATTTTTCGCTATGGGCGAAGTAGTCCGAGAATTTCGCCCCCGCCTCTTCCTTGCCGGGGATCACGCGCGCGGTGATCAGCGCCTCTTGCTGCATGACGGCGCGCAGACGGCCCAGCAGCCCCGCGTTTTCGCCCAGCTCTTCCAGAAGGATGTCGCGCGCGCCGGTCAGGGCGTCTTTTGTCGTTTCCACAGCCTCGCTTAGATATCCCTGCGCCAGCGTGGCGGGATCAGCGGCGCGGTCTTCCAGAATTGCGCGCAACAGCGGTTCCAACCCGTTTTCGCGGGCGATCATCGCCTTGGTGCGCCGCTTTGGCTTATACGGCAGATACAGATCCTCCAGCACCGATTTGGTATCGGCCCCGGCAATATCGCGGGCCAGCGTGTCGGTCAGTTTCCCCTGCGAGGTGATCTCGGCCAGAATACTGGCGCGACGCTTTTCCAGATCGCGCAGGTACTCCAGACGTTCGGCCAGACGGCGCAGCTGCGTGTCGTCCAGACCGCCCGTCGCCTCCTTGCGATAGCGCGCGACGAAGGGCACCGTATCCCCCCCGTCCAGCAGGGCGACCGTGGCGACCACCTGTTCGGGGCGCGCACCAATGTCGGTGGCAAGTGTGCGGGCAATGCGATCTGCAACGGCGGTCATGGCGGGCTCCTATGGGTGGTCAGCGCCCCTGATAACGCCGCGCCGATGGGCCGCCAAGGCGTTTCGGGGGCTACCGCGTCACTTATCGCGCGGTTCAGGCGGCACGATGGTGCCCCCGTCGCGCACCCAGCCGGTAAACCCCTCACGCAGATGCGCCGCGTCAAACCCCATGTCCTGCAACGTCGCCGCCGCCAGCGCCGAACGCCAGCCCGAAGCGCAATGCAGCACATACCTTTTATCCTGACCAAAGACCTCGCGGTAATAAGGACTGTCCGGGTCGACCCAGAATTCCAGCATGCCGCGCGGCGCATGGACGCTTCCGGGGATGTAACCCATGCGCTGGCGTTCGCGCACATCGCGCAGATCGACAATCACGACCTCGGGGTCATCCACAAATGTCTTCATCTCGTCTATTTCGATCTCGACAATGCGCGCGCGGGCGGTTTCGACCATCTGGGCAGCAGTGATTTTCAGTTTGGACATGGCAGGCACCTTTGCGGTTTGAGGGGGATCAATGGTTTCAGCGGGTCGTGGCGGACAGTTGCTCCAACGGAAAGTGACACCTTATCTGACGCCCCGCGCCGTCCGGTTGCAAGACCGGTTCAACGCGCAAGCACAGATCGCGTTGCACCGGACAACGACCAGCCAACCGACAGGTGTGCCCCGACGGGTTGATCGGGCTTTGCGGTTCGCCGTCCAGCTTGATCCGGTCCACGCGCGCCCCCGCCCTTAGGGTTGGCATGGCCGACATCAGTGCCTGCGTATAGGGGTGGCGGGGCGCATGAAACAGCGCGTCCGTCGGCCCGCTTTCCACCACTTGGCCCAGATACATCACCACGATCCGGCTGCATAACAGACGCACCACGTTCAAATCGTGGCTGACGAACAACAACGCGACGCCCTGTTCGCGGCGCAGGTTATCCAACAATTGCAACACCGTCGCCTGCACCGACACATCCAACGCCGAGGTCGGCTCGTCCAGAATCAGCAGGCGCGGGTTGACCACCATCGCGCGCGCAATCCCCACGCGTGCCTTTTGACCACCGGACAGTTGATGCGGATAGCGCGTAAGGAATTCCAACGGCAGGTTGACCGACCGCACGGCCGCTTCGACGCGCGCAACCAACGCGGCGCGGCTCTTGGGGCGATCCATTTGGCGCAGCGGGTCCGCGATCAAGTCGAACACGGTAAACAGCGGATTGAGGCTGTCTGTTGGGTCCTGAAACACCATCTGGATGTCGCTGCGCACCGCAGAGCGGGCGAACCGGCTGACAGACAGGTCCGACACATCGCGCCCGTCGATCCACATTCGCCCTGCGGTGGCGTCGATCAACCGGCTAAGCACCCGCGCCAATGTGGATTTTCCGCAGCCGGATTCCCCCACCAGCCCCACAGCCTCGCCCGCGTGAATGTCCAGCGTAATACCGTCCACCGCATGCAGCGTCACCGCCTTGCGCCCGGTCAGGGGATTGGCCGCCTTAAGCACAAAATGCTTTTCCAAGCCTTCGACCGCGATGATCGGCGTATCGGTCATAGCGGGTTCCTGCACGCAACAAACTGGCCTTCGCTGACCTGTTCCAGCGCCAAACCGGGCTGATCACATACGCGCAGACGCCGCGTACACCGTTCGGCAAACCTACAGGGCGGCAGGTCCGTGCGGCGCAGATCAGGCAGCGATCCGGGGATCGCGCACAGATCATGCACGCTGTCGACCATCGACGGCACACTGCCTAGCAAGCCAGCGGTATAGGGGTGCCGCGGGGTGGCAAACAGTTGACCCACAGGCGCGGTTTCCACCACTTGGCCCGCATGCATCACCAAAATCCGGTCGCAATATTGCGCCGCCAACGCCAGATCGTGGGTAATCAGGATCGCGCCCAGATTGCCCGCGCGCGCGATGTCGCGGATCATGTCCAGGATCACCGCTTGCGTTGTGACGTCCAGCCCGCTTGTCGGTTCGTCCGCGATCAACAGCCGCGGGTTGCACGCCAAGGCAGCCGCGATGCCGATACGCTGACACAGCCCGTCAGACAGTTCATACGGATAGGCCGCCATGCGTTTTTCAGGGTCCGGGATGCGGACCTGGCGCATCGCCTCCAGCACTTTTTCGCGGATCACAGGCGCACGATCAGGCGTATGGCGGGCGATCACATCGGCAATCTGCTGCCCCACCCGGCGGATCGGGTTCAGCGCCGTGCGCGGGTTCTGAAAGATGATCGATGCCGCCGCGCCGCGCCACAGATCGCGGTCGCGGGCAGACATCGCCATCACATCGCGCCCTTGAAAGTGAATAGCCCCCGAGCGCACCCGCGCCGCGCGTTCAAGAATACCCATGATCGCAAAGGCAGTCACCGATTTGCCCGACCCGGATTCGCCCACAATGCCCAACGTCTCGCCCGCGTTCAGTTCAAACGACACGCCATCCAGCGCATGCACCAGACCGCCCCGCGTGCGGAAATCGACGCTCAGATCGCGCACGGACAGCAAAGGCGCGCTCATGTCCGCGCCCTCGGGTCTGACATGTCGCGCAGCGCGTCCCCCAGCAGGTTGAAGGTAAACACCGCCCCCATCAGTGCCAGACCGGGAAACAGGAACATCCACCATTGCCCCGACGCGATATAGCGCGCGCCCTCGGCCACCAGAATACCCCATTCCGGCGTGGGCGGGCGCACCCCCATGCCAAGAAACGACAGCCCCGCCGCGTTCAACAGCGCCCAGCCCAGATTGACCGAGGCCTGAATAATTACGGGCGAGGCGATGTTGGGCAACAAGAACACTGTCAGGATACGAAAATGCCCAGATCCGCCGACGCGTGCGGCCTCGACATAGCCAAGGTTGCGGCGCACGCCGACCTCGGCGCGCGCAAGGCGGATGTAGAATGGCAGGTTGATGATCGCGGTCGCGATGATGACGTTGGCCACTGTATTGCCCAGCGCCGCCACCATACCCATCGCCAGAACGAACAACGGAAAGGCCATCAGAACGTCGGTAAAGCGGCTAGCAACACGGTCCACCGTACCGCCGAAATAGCCCAGCGCCGCACCGATCAGCGATCCGACAGCGCAAGAGATCAACACCGCGCCAAAAGCAATCCCCATATCCAGCCGCGTCGCGACCAAAACCCGGCTGAACACGTCGCGGCCCAGTTGATCGGTGCCGAACCAATAGCGCCACGAGGGCGGGGTCAGCGCGTCGGCAGGGTTGCTCGCCAGCGGATCGTGCGGTGCCAGCAATGGCCCGAACGTCGTGGCAAGCATCAGCACTGCAAACAGCCCGAACGCCACGCGGTGCAGCGCGTTTTCCGCCAGCGTATAGCGCATTACCGACAGGCGCGCGCGCATCCCCCCGGTCAGCATCAATTCAGCCCCGCGCGCGGATCGACCAGCCCCGACAAGATGTCGGTCACAAGGTTCACCAACAGGAAAATCCCCGCCATGATCAGCATGAATGCCTGCAACGGTGCGTAATCCAGCGAAATCAGGCTATCCAAAGCGAAGGCCCCTATACCGGGCCATGAGAACACCTTTTCCACCAGCACATTCGCGCCCAGCATGTATGAAAACGTCATGCCCAGCGTCGTGACCACCGGCAGCATTGCATTGCGAAACGCATAGGACATGATGACCGTGCGCCGCGACAATCCGTTGGCGCGCGCGGTGCGCACAAACTCGGCCGACAGAGTGCTGAGCATCGACGCGCGCGTCATTCGCGCCAAAGGGGCCAACGCGAACAGCGCCATGGTGATGCCCGGCAGCAGGATCTGGCGAAAGGCCGACAGGGCCGTGGGCCCCTCTCCGGCGATCAGCGCATCGACGATGATCAAACCTGTGACGGATGGAGGGGTGGACAGGAACGGGTCCAGTCGGCCTGTCGGTTCGGGGGCGAGGCCCAACAGGAAATAGAACACATAGATCAGGATCAGCCCGGTCACAAAGGTCGGCATCGACACGCCCAGCGTCGCGGTAATCCGGCAGACCTGATCAATCCACGATCCGGGACGCAGCGCCGCCACCACGCCCAGCGGAATCGCCACGACTATCGCCAGCACGAAACCAAACAACGTCAGTTCCACCGAGGCGGGCAGGCGTTTCATCATTTCAACCGTCACCGGCTGACCGGTGGAAATCGAATTGCCCAGATCGCCCTGCCACAGCGCGCCAAGGTAGATCCAGAATTGCTGTACCAGCGATTTATCCAGCCCCAGTGCAATGCGCACCTGTTCGACATCCTCGGCAGACATCGAAGGGTTCGAGGCGAAAAACACCGCTGGATCGCCGGGCAGCACGCGGGTGATCAAAAACGTCACCAGAACCACACCGAACAGGGTGGGAATGGCGCTGAGCACTCTCCAAACGATCCGAGTCATTGATCCGCGCCTTCACTATGCCCAGACGGGCGACGTGGCAGAAATATCAGGGGGCGACGCCGCCGACCACCTCGGATCTGTCGAACTTCAAAAGGAGGCTGCGCCATTTGGCCAGCCCCTGACCGGATTACCAGTGTCAGAAAGCATGTCAGGCACGGCCCCGTGCCCGCGTTGATCGGCAAAAAGACATGGGCGCAAGCGCGGCGAAACCCGTGGGGGGCGTCTTTCAACGTGTCACCATGAACCGCGCCCCCATCGCATCACTGACAAAGCGGGTTGCAACTTTACCTAAGGCGGGCGACCTGTGGGGCTTGAAAGGGACCGCCGCCGCGGCGCCCGAACGTCTATACCGCCTATCGCGCTTTGCGACCCCTGAAACAATCCACACCGGACCCAGATCCCACATATCTGCCAACCGATGATCCCAACCACTTGATCCAACGGAAAGAAACCGCCCATGAAACGTCGCGATTTTTTGACCAGCGCCGCCGCCTTTGGCGCCGCATCGACCCTGCCGATGACATGGGCGCATGCCCAAAGCCGCGAAGACAGCCTGCGTGTGCTGAGTGAAGGGGCGGCAAATTCGCTTGATTCGTTCTCAGTCGGGATCAACCGCAACTCCATTCAGGCCAGTTGGAATGTCTATGACCGCCTTGTCAGTTTCGCCTACAGGGACATGGGCGATGGCGTGGGGTATTACGACTATTTCAACATCGAACCTCAACTGGCCGAATCCTATGTCGTGGCTGATGACAAGATGTCGATCACGTTTCATCTGCGCCCGGATGCCACGTTCCACGATGGCACGCCCGTCACGGCGACCGACGTGAAATGGTCACTGGACCGCGTCGTCGCCAGCCCGATTGGCGCATCGCAGTTCAAAACCGGATCGATGACCTCGCCCGATCAGTTTGTCGTGGTGGATGACCACACATTCCGCGTGGACCTGCCGCAACCCGACCGTTTCGCGCTGCCCAATCTGGCGCTGACCTATCCGATTATCGTCAACGCGCAACTGGCGATGCAACACGCGACCGAGGCCGATCCGTTCGCGATGGAATGGCTGCAATCCAACGCCGCTGGCGGCGGGGCGTTCCGTGTCGCGCAAAGGGACGCAGGCGAAAAGATCCTGTTCGAGCGGTTCGACGATTGGAAAAGCGGGCCCCTGCCCGGCTTTAAACATGTGCTGTGGCAGACCGTCGCGACGGCGGAAACGCGCGTGGCGTCGCTGTTGCGCGGCGATGCGGATATCGCGCAGGACCTGCCGCCCAAAGACGTGCAAAGCCTGCTGGACAATCCCGAAATCAAGGTGATCGGCGTGCCGACCTCCAGCTTTCAGTTTCTGGGCATGAACAACGCACTGCCCCCATTCGATAACAAACTGGTGCGTCAGGCCATCGCCCACGCCCTGCCCTATGACGATATGTTCCAGACTGCGTTGTTTGGCCGGGGTCGTGCGCTGCATGGCGGGACACCGGGCGCGCCCGACAGTGTCGCCTACCCGCAAGAAAGCGGGTATAACACCGATCTGGAACGCGCCCGCGCCCTGCTGGCCGAGGCCGGCATGGCCGACGGGTTCAAAACCACGTTTTCCTACGAGCTGTCACAGGCCACCATAGCCGAGCCTGTGGCCCTGCTGCTGCAAGAGGCGCTGGGCAAGATCGGCATCGAAGTAGTGATCGATAAAGTGCCCGCCGGGCAATTGGGCACGCTGTTGCAGGACAAGAAGGTTCCGTTCTACTTTGAAGGCTCCACCGCCTTCCTGGCCGATCCCGATTACTTTTTCCGGGTGTTTTACACCGGCAACTCGCGCTGGAATTTCGGCGCCTATCAAAACCCCGAGTTTGGCGAACTGGTGGCGGCGTCGCGCTATGAGGCGGACCCCGCTGTCTACGAGGGGCAGGTCAAGCGCATGATCGAACTGGTCAAGGACGACATCCCTATCATCATCCTGTGGCACCCGTCGCTGGATACCGGCATGCAAAGCGATATCGAGGGCTATAGCTATACGTTTCATCGCCAGCTTGAGATGAAAACCCTCAAACGCGGGTAAGCCTGAAATACCATAGCGGGCAAGGCCACTGGCCCCGCCCGCTATGACGTCAGACAGACGATGGGTGCAGCAGGGGCATACAGCCCCCGCCGCGTCGGGATCAATCGCAGTTCATCTTGCGCTCGCCGTCACCCTTGCGGCCCTCGCCTTTTTTACCGTGGCCTTTCTTGCCGTGACCGCCGCGATCTTCGCGGTCCAGTTGGCCGTCACCGTTGCGATCCATCCGCTCGACGACGCTGCCGAAACGCTTGTCCATCTCGGCCTGCGTCACCGACCCGTCGCCATCCGCGTCCAGTTTCTGGAACCGATCAACCATCCGCTCGCGGGTCATCTTCAGATAGATCGTCTCGAACTCATCCAGCGAGATATTGCCGTCACCCGACACATCGGCCTCGGACACGACGCCAGCGCGGAACGTGTCGATTTCTTCCTGGGTCACGGCGCGGTCGCCATTGGCGTCCACCTGTTCCATCATCTGGCGCATCATGCCGTGCTTACCCCGGTGATCCCCATGGCCGCGACCTTCGTGCCCTTTGCGGCCTTCGCCACCCTTGCGGCATTCGCCGGACTTCGTGTCACTCGCTTCGGCGGCTGCCGGGGCCTGAGTGGTCGTGGTCGCCGACTGCGCGGATGCGAATGTCAGGCCGGACAACAGGGCGGCTGTGGTTACAAAGCTGCCAACGAGAAATTTGGAGGTCATCATGTCGTTTCCTTTCGAGGTTTCTTTGCAGGGCTGTCTTTGCCCCGGTGATCCACACTTAGGGGATCTAACGCCGGAAGGTGTGTCAGCGCGACACCGTCTTTGTCGCGCTTTGTCGCAGGGGTACTGCCTGATACATCTTGCGACAATTCAGGCACTGAATGTCCGGTCTGTCGGTTGATTTATTAAAGAAAACCGGCGCATCTAGGATCATCCAAGCCACCGCAGGAGGCAGACCATGACCGAACCGATCACACCCCAGATCCTGATCGTCGACGATGCCCGCGATATTCGCGAGCCTCTGGGACAGTATCTGCGCAAGCAGGGGTTTCGCACCCGCCTTGCCGCCCATGCCGCCGAGGCGCGTGAAATTCTGGCCGAAGCGGGAATCCACCTTGTCGTGCTGGATATCATGATGCCCGGCGAAGACGGGCTAAGCCTGTGCCGCTGGATCGTGGCGCGGGGTGGGCCGCCCGTTTTGCTACTGACCGCGATGGCGGATGAGACCGACCGCATTGTCGGGCTGGAACTGGGGGCTGACGATTATCTGGTCAAACCGTTTAACCCGCGCGAGTTGCTGGCCCGCGTGCGCGCCATCCTGCGCCGCACCCCGCCCGAGGTGGCCCCCCCGCCCAGCGGGCGACGCGCCTTTGCGGGCTGGGTGCATGATCCCGATGCCTTGACCCTTAGCCGACAGGACGGGCCGCCCGTCGATCTGACCAGCGCCGAGAACCGTCTGCTGGGGATTTTTCTGGACCAACCGCGGACAGTCCTCAGTCGCGCCACCCTGTTGGACCTGACGCAGGGGCGCGAGGCCAAGGCCTATGACCGCGCCATCGACAACCAGATCAGCCGCCTGCGCCGCAAGATTGAGGTTGATCCGAAATCCCCCCAAATTCTGGTGACGGATTGGGGGGGCGGCTATCGGTTGGTCGCGGATGTGACGCAGGTGCCGGTATGAGTCGCCTATTGCCCGATGGGTTGACCGGTCGCATCGTCCTGTTGCTGGCAACGGCGATTCTGGTGGCCAACGTGGTCGCGTTGGCGGTGCTGAACTTTCACCAACAGCGGTTCGACCGGCAGGCCCGCGATGATCGCGGGATCGAGCGGATCGCCGCCCTTGTCCCCGCGATGGAGGCCGTCGATGCCGAGGTCCGGCAAGTGATTGCGGGCAATGTCTCTGGCCGCTTTGCCCTGATCCAGGTCGAGGATGCTCCCCTGCTGACCCAGACCGCGTCAGACGACCGCTCTATCTACATCGCTCAGTCGTTGAACGATATTCTGGGGCGCGAGGATGTCAGCGTTGCCTATCTTGACCAGCCGGATGCATCCGGCGCACAGCCGGCCCTGAACAGTATGCGGGGCGATCGCCTGGTCGTCATCACCATTCCCCTGAGCGCCCGAAACGACCGTGCCGAATGGCTGAATGTGACCATCAGCACGGCACCCCGCCATCCCGGCGGGGTTGATAGCAAACCATTTTTCACGGTTCTTGTCCTGTCGCTGCTCAGTGTGCTGGCCGTATCCATCGCTCTGGCGCGTCACCTGATCCGACCACTAGAGCAATTATCGCAGGCAGCGCAGGCCGCCGGGCGCGGCGACCGCACCGCGCGCGTACCCGAACATGGGGCGCGCGAGATGCGCAAAGCCGCGCAAGCCTTTAACGCCATGCAGTCGGAAATCAAACAGGTCGACGCCGAAAGGATGCGCATGCTGGCCGCAGTCGGACATGACCTTCGCACCCCGATGACAAGCCTGCGCATCCGCGCCGAAATGGTCGACGATGATGACCAGCGCGATGCGATGATCCGCACGCTGGACGAAATGACCGTTATGGCCGATGGGCTGGTCAACTATGCCAAGACCGGGCAGGACGGTGAACAGGCAGGGCCGCTGGATCTGGGCGAAATGCTGCGCCAGATTTGCGCGGATCGCGGGGCGACATGCCACGCCGACCTGCCGCTTTTGGTGACGGCCCGCCGTGTCGGGCTGGGCCGGGCTATCGGCAATCTGGTCGACAATGCCCTACGCTATGGCACCACCGCGACGGTGACCCTGTCACAGGACAAAAACCACGCGATCATCACAATCGACGACACCGGCCCCGGCATCCCGCCCGACCGGCAGGACGCCATGTTCCAGCCTTTCACACGGGGCGACGACAGCCGTAATTCGGACACCGGCGGCGCGGGTTTGGGCCTGTCCATCGCGCGCACGATCATTCATGCGCACGGCGGTCAGCTGCACCTTGAAAACCGCGCCGAGGGCGGGTTGCGTGCAACCGTCGAACTGCCGTTGGGCTAAGCCGTTATTCGGGCTCTGACAGGTCTTTGCAGTAGGTGGCGACGATGGCCTGACGCGTCTCTTCGGGTTGGGCCTGAACCGCCTCGGCCAGACTGCGCAATTCGCGGCGCAACCCGTGAACCTGATCCAGCAGGGACAGGATAACCGGGACCGTATCGGCAGGCACCGACAGGTCGCGACGCAGGTCGCGTACCAACCGGACGCGCGCCACATCCAGTTCGTCAAACCGGGGGCCGCTTTCGCTCCTGGCCGGTCTGACCCAACCCTCTTGTACCCACAGGCGCAATTCTTGCAGGCGCACACGGCGCACACGGGTCAGGACATCACGTTCTTCCAACATCAGACAGTCCTCCACAACTCGGCGCGCGGATCCTCATCGACGTGGTCCCGCCAATCCTGCGCGATCTGTTCCATTTTCGCGTCGATCTTGCGCGGTGTCACAACGCGCAAGCGCACATATTGATCGCCCGCCGCCCCTTTGGCCGGTGCAACACCCTTGCCCTTCAGGCGCAGGCGCTGCCCGGTGGTGGCCCCTTTGGGAATGCCCATCGACACTTTGCCGGACAGGGTCGGCACCTCGATCTTGGCACCCAAAATCGCCTCGTCAAAGCCGATGGGCACCTCAACCTCGATGTCATTGCCGTCGCGGGTGAACACCGGATGCGTGCCAACGCCGATTTCGACATAGGCGTCGCCCGCCGGGCCTCCGCCGATGCCGGGCTGGCCCTTGCCACGCAGGCGCAGGGTTTGACCGTCGCGGATGCCCGCCGGGATCGTCAGGTCGATCGCACTGCCATCCGGCAGAGGCACGGCACGTTTCGCGCCCTGCATCGCATCCATGAACGTCACATCCAGATGATACCGCACATCGCCACCTCGCGCGGCAAAGCCCTGCCCAGATGGGCCTTGGCCCGTTCGCGCCCGCTGGCGTGCGCCGAACAGATCGGAAAACACGTCCGACAGGTCATCGAAATCGCCGTAGCCAGCAGAAGATTCATACCGCCCGTGCGGATCAGCCCCGGCGTGCTGTGTATAGGATTGCCGCTGCGGGCGTTCCTGCCCGCTGGCGTCGATTTCGCCCGCGTCAAAACGTTTGCGTTTCTCCGGATCGCCAATGATGTCATTGGCGGCACCGACCGCGCGAAACTGTGCTTCTTTAGCCTTGTCGCCGGGGTGCAGATCGGGGTGCAGCGCCTTGGCCAGCTTGCGATAGGCCTTCTTGATGTCGGCCTGCGTGGCGTCCTTGGATACGCCCAGCGCCTTATAGGGATCTTCTGTCATCAAACATACTTTCTGTCTCAATACGTGCGACGGCGCGCCTTGCGTGCTGCGCCACACCTGAACGACCACCGGCAAAACGCCGCTGGCCTTTCCCCTGATATCGGCAGTGTCGGTCCAAATTTCCAGTGATGCAACCCGGACCTGCGTCGACAGATGCCGCCTGCGTCAGGACGCCGCCCAATTGGCCATCTCAGGCAGCAACGTATTCAGAATGGACTGAAACGCGGCGACAATATCCTCAGGTGCTTCGCTGGCGGCGTTGACTTGCGAGCGGAACGAGCGGGTCTTGAGCACGCGTTGATCGCTGTCGCGCAACAAGGTCAGGCTGATATCGACACTGGTCGTAAACGCGGCCTCCGAGACATCGACCTGAAACGCATCAATGCGCGACAACAGCGCCACATCTGGCACCGGGCCGCCCTCACTGGGGCCGACGTGGCCCACACGTCCGGTGGCCGCGATCGAGCGTATCAGCAGCGATTGCATCACCGCCGGCAGAGTGTCGGCCCAGCGGGCATCGGGCAGGAACGTAATCGCCACCGCGTTCGGCTTGACCATGATCCGGTCACTGGCGATGGCGGCCGGGGCCTCGGGGGTGGATACCAGAAGGGTGCGGTTGCTGCGCCTCCCCGAGGTTGATCCGCCCGCCGGGACAAGATCATAGGTATCCAGCGGCGTGGCAGACGCATTCAGCGACGACAGCGCGCTGCACCCTCCAAGGGTCGCAACAGCGCCCAGCATGGCGGCGCGGCGGGTTAAGGTCGGGACAAAATTCGGGGCAGTTGGCAGCTTTTTCATGATGTCATTTCCGATATTCAGGGACGCGATCACCCAGCAGGAATCGCGTAGGTTCTCGTTCAATGCGGCGCACCAGTTTATCCAGCGACTGGACCAACGTGCGCGCCTCACCACTGAGTCGGCCCAGTTCGTTCAGGCCATTGCCGGTGAAGTTGCGGATGCCGGGGGCGGCGTCCGAGACGGTTGTTTGCACCTGTGCCACCACCTTATCCGCGCGGGCAATCAGCGCGCGCAGATCGCTGGTGATTTGCGGCAGGTCTGCGGATACCTGTTCCGCCGCGCCGCCGATGCGGTTGGTCGCGGCGCGGATATCATCCAGAACAGGCCCCAGATCGGTCGAGATCGCCTCGTCCGTACTGTCGAACGCCCGCTCGGCCGAGGCCAGTGCGGTGTCTGCAGCCGCCATCGCGCCGTCGATCCCGTCCAGCGTCACATAGGCACGGGTGAACAGATCCGTAGCTGTCGTGACCGCCGTGCGCGCGTCGGTGGTCAGCGGGTTCAGACCGTCGGTAAAGGCGGTCAAATCCGTTGCGGCCTTGTCCACTGCGGCCGAGGCGGTGGCGACCGCGCCGCGAATGTCGCTGACCACGGCAGGCACATCAGTGTCGACCACGGCTTCGACCTTGGCCATCGTGCTTTTGGCCCCGGCCAGAACCTCGCGGGCATCCGCGATCATCAGCGCGCCATCCCCCGAGATCAGCGTATCGACGCTGTTGGAGGCTGCCGTGACCGCCTCGAAGGTCGCGTTGGCGTCGGACAGGGTTTTCTCCAACTCTGTCAGGCGCGCGTTCAGCAGTACCGAGGTTTCGTCGAACCCGTCCAGCGTGCTGACCGAGCGGGTCGAAATATCGGCCACCGCAGTATTCAGCGCGGAAATCGTATCCGAAATCTTTGCCACGATGTCGGGCACCTGATCGCGCATCAACGTCTCGGCCTCGGCAAAGGCCGCGCCCGCGCTGTCGATGGCAGCACGGGAGGTGGCCATCGTCTCATTGGCCGTATCAAATGCCCCCGTCGCGGAATTGAGGGTATTGTCCGCCGTCGTCAGCGTGTTCTCGACTGCCGCGCCCAAGCTATCCAGCCGCCCGCTGAATCCGGCAATCTGCTCGGTCGCTTCGGCCACGGTCGAGGTGATGGTGGAAAAATCCGTCAACGCCTTTTCCAGCCCTTCGGAGGCCGTGCTGAGATTGCTCAGAATGTTTTCGACATTGGCCTGATTTTCAGGCCCCAACATTTCCTTGAACCGCTCCATGATTTCCGTCGCATCGGTCAACAAGTCGGGCGCATCCTCGACCAATTGCTGCACGGTCGAGCGCCGCGACTTGATAATCGGCGGTGAGCCATCCGTCGAAATCAACGGCGTATCCAGCCCTTCGGTGCTGGTCAGCGAGATATAGGACACCCCCGTCACCCCTGACGAGCTGAGCTGTGCAACGGTATTTTCGCGCACCGGCGTGGTCGCGTCTATCTCGATGCCCACATAGACCTTCGAGGGGTCGGGGCCATAAATATACAGGTCGATCACACGGCCCACGTTGATGCCGTTATAAACCACATCCCCGGAGGTCGACAGGCCCGACACATCGTCGAACAGTATGCCGTAATAAGAGTATTGGCGATCCAGCTGCACAGTGGACAGCCAAACGGCGAACATCAGACTGCCGATGATCCCCAGCAGGGTGAAAGCGCCGATCAGGATAAAATTAGCCCGGGTTTCCATTACAGTGCCTTTTCATCTGTTTCCAACGCCGCGCGTGCGCGCGGTCCGTGGAAATATTCGTGAACCCATGGATGGTCCACCTTCAGCATTTCCTGCATCGTTCCCACTGCCAGCACCTTTTTCTCGGCCAGCACGGCGATACGGTCACATGTCGCATGTAACGAGTCCAGATCATGCGTGACCATGAACACCGTCAGCCCAAGTGCTGCCTGCAATTGCAGAACCAGCTGATCGAAGGCCGCTGCGCCAATCGGGTCCAGCCCGGCGGTGGGTTCGTCCAAAAACACGATTTCGGGATCCAGCGCGATGGCGCGGGCGAACCCTGCCCGCTTGCGCATGCCCCCCGACAGTTCGGACGGGAATTTATTCATCGCGACCTCTTGCAGGCCGACCATACGCACCTTGATCCCTGCCAGCGTTTCTTGCAGGTCCGCGGGCAGGTCCAACTGCTCGCGCATGGGGGCCTCGACGTTCTGACGCACGGTCAGCGACGAAAACAGCGCGCCGTCCTGAAACATCACACCCCAGCGGCGGCGCAGCTTGCGATATTCATCGGGTGAGGTGTTCTGCACCTTTTCCCCGAACACCTCGATGGTGCCTGAATCCGGCGTCTGAAGGCCGACAATCTGTTGCAACAGCACCGATTTGCCGGTGCCCGACCCGCCGACGATGCCGATGATTTCGCCCCGGCGCACGTCCAGATCCAAACCATCATGCACCACCTGCGTGCCAAATGATTTGACCAGTCCGCGCACCCGGATGATCGGCGTCTCGTCTTTGTTGGGGCTAGCGGCCATCATATCCCTATCAGCGCAAAGACAACCGAGAACGCTGCATCTGCCACGATCACCATGAAAATTGCCAGAACCACCGAGGTCGACGTCAGCCGACCCAAGGATTCCGCGTTTCCGCCTACTTTCAGGCCTTCGTAACAGCCGATGATCCCGATGATCACCGCAAAGAACGGCGCCTTGATCATGCCGACCAGAAAATGCCAGACATCCGTGTTGGTGACCAGTCGCGACTGGAACACGGCAGGCGATACGCCCAATTCGATCCACGACATCATCGCGCCGCCGATCAGGCCCGACAGGTCCGCGATCAGTCCCAGCACCGGCAACATCACCACCAGCGCCAGAACCCGTGGCACCACCAGAATTTCGATGGGGTCCAGTCCGATGGTGCGCATCGCGTCCACCTCTTCGCGCATCTTCATCGAGCCGATGGCGGCCGTATAGGCCGACCCGGACCGCCCCGCGACCACGATCGAGGTTAACAGGATGCCTAATTCACGCAGAACCGCGATGGCGATCAGATCGACGACGAAAACTTCGGCCCCGAATTGACGCAGCTGGACCGAGCCCTGAAAGGCCAGAACCACCCCGATCAGGAACGACATCAGGGCGACGATTGGGATCGCGTTCCAACCGACTTCTTGCATGTGATGCACCAGCGATGTCAGGCGCAACCGGCGCGGATGGATCACCATGCTGGCCATGGAGGCAATCACCTGCCCCAGAAAACTGGTCAATTCGACGGCCTGATGCGCGGTCGATGCTGTCTTGCGCCCCAGACTCTCTAGCCGGTCGGCCAGTGTCAGACGCTTTGGTGGCGCGGTGTCCGGCGGGGCCATGTTGTGGCGTACCGCCTCCAGCAACTGTTCTTGCGCATGATCGGCCCCGATCACCGCGATATCGGCAGGCGTACCGCCCTCTGGCGCCAGACGTTGTTGCGCATCCACGATATACCACGCCCCGGCGGTATCCATATGCGCCACATTGGTCATGTCGATGCTGGTCGCACCTTCGGCGTCACGGGTCAGCGTTGCGATGGAATCAATCACCAAACGCCCCGACAGGATCAGGCGGCCATCAGACACGGTCGCGCCAGGCACGCTGACGCCGGGAGTGTCCCCCCCGTCGCCGCCCCTGTGATGGGGCAGTGTATCGCTATGCCCTAGCATGGCACGCCAACATCCATTTTCCGATCGCCCCCCAGCGATTTCTGACTGTCAGAACCGGTTAGAACCCGAGGTTCCAAACGATTCCCTTACAGTCGCATGAAATGGGTGACTATCACCCCTCTGGCCGCGTTCAAAGCGATTGACGATCCAGCCAAAAATCAGGCCGCAACCGTGGCCCCGCTGCACAGGGCAAGGGTTTGCGGGACAATCGCCGCAACCGCGTTATCAGTCGTGATCAATGGTTTTATCGCCCGCGCTGCGCCCGATCACGTCCAGCGGCTGATAGATCGGACCTTGGTCGGTGTTTTGATACCACGCCGTGATGTGGAATACCTCGGCCAGGCGCGCGGGAGTCAGCACATCGGCGGGCACACCGTCGGCCACCAGCCCGCCCTGCCCCATCATCAGGATGCGCGTGCAATGGCGCGCGGCCAGTCCCAGATCATGCAGCGACACCAGCACCGATTTACCCGTCCGGGCCAGTCCCTGAAAGGTCTGCATCGTGGCGATCTGATGCGCGGGATCAAGCCCCGCAATCGGTTCGTCCGCCATCAACAAGGGCGTACCCTGTGCCAGCGCGCGCGCGATCAGCACACGGGCCTGTTCGCCCCCCGACAGGCGGGTTGCGGTGCGTTGACGCATATCGTCCAGCTCCATCCAGGCAATCGCCTCGTTCACGCGGGCGTGGTCCTCGGACGTGGGGCGGCTGTAGGGCCCCAAATGCGGCAGGCGCCCCAGCATCACCAGAGTTTCCACACTGACCGGCCAGGCGATTTCACGTGCTTGGGGCATCCACGCGGCGGCCTTGGCCCGCGCATGGGCCTCCAGCCCCGCCAACGAGCTTTCGCCGCCATGCGCGATCATACCCAGCGCGGCGCGCATCAGCGTGGTCTTGCCCGCGCCATTAGGGCCGATCAGGCCGACAACCTCGCCCGCGCCGATCTGGAATGACACATTGCGAAAAATCTCGCGGTTGCGCTGGCTGACGGACAGGTTGGAAACGGACAGAAGGCTCATAGGTCGCCCTTCCGCAGTTTGTAGATCAGATGCAGGAACAACGGTGCGCCGACCAACGCGGTCAGCACGCCCAGCTTCAAATCGCGACTTGGCAGCACCACGCGCACGGCGATATCCGCGGCCAGCAGCATCACCGCGCCCCCCAGCGCCGAGGCCCACAGCAACCGCCCCGGATGCGCCCCCACCAGCGGGCGCAAGATATGCGGCACCACCAGCCCGACAAAGCCGATGGCACCCGCCACGGCCGTGCCCGCCCCGACAACGCAGGCCGTGCCGACCACGATCACCAGACGCAGGCGCGGCAAGCTGACCCCCATGGCGGCTGCCGCATCCTCGCCCAATGTCAGCGCCGCCAGACTGCGCCCGACCGAGCCCAACAAAAGCCAGCCCAAGGCGATGAACGGCAACGCGATCCACACATGCGTCATCGAGCGGTCGGCAAGGCTACCCATCATCCAGAACACGATTTCATTGGCGGCAAACGGGTTGGGCGACAGGTTCAGCACCAGCGAGGTCAGCGCCCCCGCCAGCGCCGACACCGCAATGCCCGCCAAAATTAACGTCAGTGATCCACCGTCCCGCCCGGCCAGCGTCATCACCAAGATAACCCCCAGCAGCGCCCCGGTCAGCGCCGCGACCGGCAGGGCCAGAACAAACCCCGCTGCCAGCCCCGTCTGGATCGACAGGACCGCGCCCAGCGCGGCAGATCCCGACACGCCGATCAGCCCCGGTTCGGCCAACGGGTTGCGCAGGTAGCCCTGCATCGCCGCCCCCGCCAAGCCCAGACTGGCCCCGATCATCACCGCAAGGATCGCCCGTGGCAGGCGGATTTCGCGCATCACCATCGGCAGCGGGCCATCCCCGCCCATGATCAGCGCATGCAGGCTTTCCCCAATGCCCAGCCCCGCAGGCCCGATCAGCAACGAGGCGACAAACAGAACGAGGACCGCAAGGGTCAGGGGCAGGATCACGCGGATCATATGTGTCGCCCTCCGGCCCGCCGTGACGGCATGGCAAATACGTGGATGTCGTTGGAGGCATGCCCCCGCAGACGGTGCAAAACACCACCTCTACGGAAGGATCCGTTGTCCGGACGCGCCCCGCGCCCCGACAGGGTGATTGCTACGGCAGGTCTCCTGACTTGTGGGTCGTTGCGGGCCGGGCCTTCCCGTCGCGATGATCTGCGACAGTGACATTTATCCGGCAACGCTCGCCACTTACAGTTGCGGGGGCAGTCGCGGAGTTGGCCTGACAGGCAGGTCGCACCGCATTCCCTATTCACCGGACAGCGCAACCGCCCGGACCGAAGCAAGACGTGCCTAGCGCGAATCCAGACGCTTGCAAATCCCTTTGTGCGCAAACAGCCGACTTCCTTGCGATCCCGCTCTGCATGCCATGCACCGCCGGTCGGTTTTCGACCCTTTTCCGACATAAACGGGATGGCGCCCTCGTGACGGTGCAGTAGGCTGATGCCGTTACGGTGCATGAACCTGCTGTGACTCCCATTGTGTTTTTTTTCGAGGCCCGACTATGACCGATGCCAATCGCGCGCCCTGGGACATGCTGTTGACCCAGGCCCGTATCATGCACGAGGCGACACCTGCCTTGCAGATGTTCTGCCCCTTCCCCGACGATCTGACCCCCAAGGATGTGGTGGCGTTCAAGACTCCGGTGACGGACCTTCTGGCCGTTGAAACCGGGCTGGACACGGATCGCTTCAGCGCCCTGCGCGATGCGTTTGTCGCCGCCGGGCCGTTGGCCGAATGGCGCGAACCCTACAAGAATGCCGATATCGGACAGGACTTTACCCAGCGTTTCGGGTGCTACTGCCTGATTGGCACGGGCGGCGCCTTTGACAGTGACAAGATGCGCGCGTGGATGGTCTATATGCCTGCGGCGTTTTATTATACTTGGCATCACCACGTGGCCGAAGAAATGTATTTCGTGGTCGGCGGGTCCGCCATTTTCAACCGTCGCGGCGATGACCCCGAGAGACTGCAATCGGGCCAGACTTGCGCGCACAGCAGCAATCAACCCCACGCGATGGAAACCACCGACGGTGCGGTCCTGTGCTATGTGATCTGGCGCAATGGCTTTGACGACGGGCTGGTCCTGACCGATCAGGCGGTCGCGCAAACGCCCCAAGGCGAAGCTGAAATGCATTTCAACCCTGCAACTTAGAATACGCGCGCGTCCGGGCCAGCCTGCGACGGCTGGCCTTGTCGGGAAATCCGGCGCGGGCGCGGTGGTTGCCGACGGTGCGCCGTGTCAGCGGACGCAGGCAGGGCACGGTCTGGCTCAGATACCCCTCTGCTGATGCGTCACCACGAACTGCACCAGTGCCAGCACCTGACGGGGTGATTGAACCTGTTTCACCCCGGACAAACCGGGCCACCCCCGCGCATTACCTGCGCAAAGGCCTGCGCGACTCGCTGGGCCTGAAGCGGTTCGTAAAGACCGCTCAGCGCAGTTTGCACATCTGTCTCCGACAGGAGCGACCCGCGCAAGTCCATGACCAGATCGCGGACGAAATCGGGATGAAACTCGGGATGAAACTGTACCGAGATGGCCGGGAAATCATAGATCACCCCGGCGTAGGGGCTGGCTGTGTTGCGCAGTATGGCCTGCGCGTCGGGGGGCAAGTCGGTGATGTGATCTTGATGAAACGACAGCGCATGCAGCGACGCGTCCGACTGAAACAGGCCATCCGCCGCTTTGGTCACATCAAAGCTGCGCCGCCCGATGTTCCAGCCATGGGGCGATTTCTGCACCCGCCCACCAAAGGCCTCGGCCATAATCTGATGCCCGAAACAGACCCCGCCGACAGGCCGGCCAGCGGCACGCAGATCTTGCAAGAAGCCTTTCAGACGGGGGATCCACGGAAGGTCATCATAAACGCCCGCGCGCGATCCGGTGATCAGATAGCCATCAAACGCGTCCGGGTCGGGCAGGGTCGCATCTGCGGCGCAAACATCCATCTGGGCAAACTGCGCCTCGGGCAATGCGGGGGACAGCCAACGCCGAAACATCTGCGGATATCCGCAATGGGTTTGCACCAAACCGTCCGGCAGGACATCGGTTTCCAGAATACAAATTTTCACGTCAGCCTCGCCCGTCCTTGTTGTCACGCGTCGCCAGCACGGAAATCACGATCAGAACCACGATCAGCGTCCCAACCGCGTTGATTTCCGACGTAACGCCGCGCCGCATGGTCGAATAGATATACATCGGCAGCGTGTTGTCACGCCCGGTCAGACAGAACGTCACCGGAATTTCGACAAACGACAACTCGAAGGCCAGCAATCCTGATCCCATCACCGCCGAGCGGATGTTGGGCAGGGTGACATGGATGAACGTATAAAGCGGCGGCGCGCCCAGATCGGCCGAGGCCTCCTACTAGGATTTGGGCAGGCGCTCCAGCCGGGCGGAAACCTGCGTGACCACCAGCGCCGTCAACGTTGGTGCCGTGACGCCTATCGACCCACAGTGCGCCGGATCATTGCATCATTGAGGGCAGCCAAAGTGACAATTGCGGGAACGAGATCAGGAAGGACAACACGACCAGATCGACCACGATGAACCACCCGACACCCCGGAAAATAGCCGACAGCGCGACGCGATCGCCCAAGGCCCCCTTGATCACATAGACGTTCAGCCCGACGGGCGGCGTCAGCAATCCGATTTCCAACAGCTTGACCAGAACGATCCCCAGATAGATCAGGTCCAGCCCCGCCTCGTTTGCCATCGGCAGGATGATCGGCATCGTCAGCAGCAGGATTCCGATAGAGTCCAGAAAACAGCCCAGAAAAAGATACAGCAGGGCAATCGCCACCAACACCAACAGTTGCGAGGTGCCAAAACTGACAAAACTCTGCGCGACAAAGGTGGGCACGCCCGACAGGGCCATGAACTTGCCCAGCAGGGCTGTGCCGATAACCACCATGAAGATGCTGGATGTGCCGATTAACGTCTGACGGATCGACGCCGACATGACGGCCATCGTCAGACAGCGCCGTATCATCGCGACGATAATCGCCAGTGCGGCCCCGACGGCACCGGCCGCAGTTGGTGTGAAAATGCCCAGAAAAATCCCCGACAACACGCCCAGAATAATGACCGGCAGCGCCCATGTCTCGGCAATGGCTTGGCGGACATCGGCGCGGGTGAACCGCTCGCGGACCGGCGGGGCAAGGGACGGTTTCAGGGTGCAGCGGATAACGATCATGGTGGAGAACGCCAGTGCCGTCAGGATACCCGGCACGACACCCGCCGCGAACAGTTTGGCCACCGAGACCTCGGCGATATAGCCGTAGATGATCATCAGGATACTGGGCGGAATAAGCGATCCCAACGTGCCCGCCGCCGCGATCACACCCGTCGCCAGCCCCGGATCATAGCGATAGCGCAGCATTTCCGGCGTCGCGATCCGTGCAAAGGCCGAGGATGTAGCGACCGACGATCCCGACGCCGCCGCCAACATTGCACTGGCCCCCACGCTGGCCACGGCCAACCCTCCGGGTAACCACGACAGAAGTATGCGCATGGTTCGAAACAACCCCGAGGACAGGCCGGATTCAGACGCGACGAACCCCATCAGCAGGAACATAGGGATTGCCGTCAGGTTCCAGTCCCCGACAAAATTGAATGGGATCGCCGTGATGATCCCCCATGCCGCGCGCATGTTCAGCAAAACAGCGATGCCGATAAACGACACCAGTCCCAGCGCCACGCCGATCTGCACACGCAGCAGCAACAAGATAATTCCGGCTCCGAGTCCGATGAAACCGATGTCGACATTGCTCATCAAGCGCGCCCTACTTCAAAATATTTCTGTGGAATGTTGGACAGCGTGATCGGCTGTCTCATCGGTCAGGCCGATGCCTCGTCCATGGGGGGCGGATCCGGCACAAATGTTCGGTCAGTGGCCGCGCGCCAGGCATGCAGCAGGACGACCAGACCGATGGCCCCGAACCCGATGGGCAGCACGAATTTGGCAGGCCAGATGATGACATAAACGTTGCCCATCAACATCTCGTTCTTGCTTAGCGCCCGCATTGCATCGCCCCATGTCCGCCACGTCAGGATGCCAAAGAACCCGGAACACAGCAGATAGCCCAACACCAAGATGATCCTTTGCATCAGGCGCGGCATCAACTGGTACAACAGATCGACATGAATATGTTCGTGTCGCAACTCGACGAAGGCCAGCGGCAGGAACACCACCAGAACCATATGATAGACCGAGATCACCTCAAGGTTGCCCGGAATCGGACTGGAAAAGAATTGATCGGCCACAACATCCGCCACGGTCTGCACCATCATCAGGACCAGTGCGATCCCGCCGACGACTACCAGAATATTGGAGAGGGCCCTGATAGCGCCCTCAATTATTCCGCCGTTTTTGACCATCATTTCCCCCTTGTCTGACTGTGGGACAGGCAACGGTGCACCTGCCCCCGGACGTTCCGATCTTATTTCACGCCATAGCTGGCGGCGTCGGTAACGTCATAAAGGTTTTCGGCCAAAACCCCGGACAGGGCAACTGCATCGTCGCGCGATACTCCGTCCAGCAGGACATCCCATTTCGCATAGGTTTCATTGAAACGGGCAATCAAACCTTCGGGATCCTGCGCGCCCAGATGGGTCGCTGTTTCAAAGGCCATCGGCTCGACCCCGGTATCGTTGAACGCATCCAGATTGGCCTGCAAATCGGCGCTGGGTTCCGAGACGGTCACGCCATGATCAGCTGCCTCGGCCAAGGCCACATCGGATGATTCCTGATATTTCTGGGCGATATTAACCAGATTGGCGGGCATCGCATCCAGCAACATACGCCGATGTTCTTCGCTCAGTTCGGACCAGCGGTCGGCGCTGATCGCATATTCCCAACCGGCGAAATAGGACCCGACCTCAAGCAGGGTGACGTGTTTCGCCACATCCCACAGCGAGCGCGACTTCAGGTCGTTGGCAGCGTTGAACACGCAATCAAACTGACCTTTTTCCAACCCGCTGAACATTTCCGATGATGGCACGCTGACTGGTGTCGCGCCCACGCTTTCGGCCCAGGCGGCATGCACCGGCGAAGGTGTGCGGATCTTCTTGCCCTTGATTTCGTCCAGCGTGGTGACGGGCGAGCTGCAAATCATCATATATTGCGGCGTGGCATAGGACCCCAGAAACACAATCCCCAGACGGTCAAACATCGCGGTCATGCCCGGATCGTTCATGTAAAAATCAGCGACGGCCATCATCGCGACCATGCTTTTGTCCAGACCGATCCCCAATGAGGCCAGCACGTTGTCTTCGGGCAAATCCGAGGGCGTATAGGTGCCCGCGTGATACGTCATATCGACGATCCCGTCCTGCAATCCCGACAAATGCGCCGCAGGCGGCAACAGCGACGTGCCAGTGTAAACCTGCAATGTCAGATCCCCGCCAGACACATCTTCCAGCGTCTTGGCCAGCTCCAGATAGCCGTCACCGGTCAACGGGTGGCTGTCGGGAAACCATACGCTGGCGGTGATGGTTTCGGCGGCGACTGGCAAAGCCGTAGCAATGAGCACGGCCGCAAGCGCCGCGCCTGAAAGGTAGTTTTTCATTTTTTATCTCCCTGTTGATGGTCAGTATGTCGTTGCCGGTGCGTTGTTGCAACGTCGTTAATCATTTCGCCGGCTTTATCGTTGGGTTCCTTCTCAGTAGTTTTCAGTGTCCTTCACCCCGGAAATCCCATGGCGTCCCTCATCCAGTAATACCCGATCCCCATCCGCATGACGGGTCCGCGCACCGCATGCCACGCGACCGGTTGCGGTTCCGTCACAGGCAAGACCAGCGGCGCGTCGCCTCTCAAATGCCGGGCAATCATCGCACCTGTCGCCGTTGCCAGCGCCAAACCGCGCCCATTGTATCCTTGCACCGTGAACAGGCCCGGTTCCGGCTGATGCAAGTGCGGCCAACCGTCCATCGTTAGCCCGACTTGACCGGACCACGCATGTGCGATGGGCAGCGTAGCCAGTTGCGGGAACATCCGGCGCAGCGCCTTTTCCAACGCCTTTTGCAGACCGGTGCCGTGGATGTCGCCAATCGCACCGCGTCCGCCCAGAACCAGCCGGCTGTCCTGCGTTTTGCGCACATAGAAGGCCAGTTTACGGATCTCGGACAGGCACCCACCAAAAGGCAAAACCGTGCGCGCGATATCGTCTGGCATGGGTGCGGTAGCAATCAGATTGCTTTGCGCGGGCAGGATGGTGCGGGCCAATCCGGGCACCAGCGTGTTATCACCATACGCCCCCGTCGCGATCAGAACCGACCCCGCGCGCGTCTGCCCATTGGGCGTTTTTACGCGCCATCCATCGGCGTCACGTTGCACCTCCGTGACCGGGCTGTGCGGAACGATCCGCGCGCCCGCCGCACGCGCCGCGCGGGCCAGACCGCGCGCATAGGCCAACGGTTGCACCTGCCCGGCGCGGGCATCCAGCCAACCACCGGCATAAACCGACAGGCCGGTCATATCGGCCATCTCGTCACGGTCCAGAACGCTGGCCACGACCCCACGCGCCTGCCAATCGGCGGCGCGGGTCCGGATCGTGGCCAGCCCGGTCTCCGAATGTGAGGCCTGAATCCACCCGTTGCGCTGGGGCTGGCAGGCGATCGCATGTGTGCGCACCAGATCGAACACCATGTCGGGGCCGCTGGCCCCCAACTGCACCAACGCTTCGCCCTTCTCGACGCCATGTTTGGCCAGCACCGCCGCCGGATCGTATTTAAAGCCGGGTATCACCTGCCCGCCATTGCGCCCGGACGCGCCAAAGCCAACCTCGCGGGCCTCGAACACCGTCACGCTGCGCCCGGATTGTGCAAAATGCAGCGCCGCCGATAACCCGGTAAACCCGCCGCCGACAATCACCAGATCGCTGTCCTGCGGCGTGTCGGCCTCTGGCAAAGGCTCATCGCTTTGGGCATGCCAAAGGCTGTCGGTAAAGGTGGCGGCGCTGGTTTTCATCCGTTGATCGCCCATTTCGGATAGGCACGCGTGGCTTCCTGGAGGCTTAGCAAACCTTGACGAACATCATCGGTGATCTCCTCGAACGCCCGCTCCGAGGCTGGGCCATAACCGGCCCCACCGCCAAAGCTGAACACCACCAGATCGCCCTTTTTCAGATCCTGCATATCTTTGGACGTTAGCGGGATCACCTTGCCGTCACGATGGATTTCGCACGATCCCGTCGTGCCATCCTCGCCACCGAACAACCCGCTGGCGGGCTGTTTAAACCGGTCGGCATATAGCGCCACAGTCACGCGATCCTTAAGGATGCGGAACGAGCGTGTGAACCCGGTTCCGCCGCGGTGACGCCCATGCCCGAAACTGTCGGTGCGCAACGAATACTCCTCGACCCGGAAGAATTCATAATCCTGATCGACGGCCTCGACCGGGGTGTTGGCGCAGTTCGCCAAGGGGCTGTCGATGGCATCGCACCCGTTCTGATCCGAGGCCGCACCATAGCCGCCGCCGAACACCTCAAGATAGACCGAGTATTTACCATCGTTCAGCCATGACAGGCAGGCAACGGTCGTGGCATCATACCCGCCTGCGATTACCTGTTCCGGCACGGCCTGCGCCAAGGCCTTCATCGTCGCGTTGAATGCGCGGTAGCAAATATTCATCCGTGCGCGCACCGGGGCGGGATAGCGCGGGTTCAGGATGCAGCCCTCAGGCACGATCACATCAACCGAACGGCACAGGCCATCGTTGAACGGAATGTCCGGCGCGGTCAGCACGCTTTTGACGCAGGACATCGTCGCCGAAATCGTGGCGGCCAAGGGTGCGTTGAAGTTGGTCACGACCTGATCGTCCGTGCCGGTGTAATCCACCGTGATCTGATCGCCCTTGATCGTCACTTTGGATCGCACGAACACCGGTTCATCGGTGATACCGTCGTCATCAATCGCGGCTTCGCCATAATAAACCCCATCGGGTGCCTGTGCGATGCCCGCGCGCACGCGCCGCTCGGTGTAGGTCTGGAACTCGGCCATCACGGCCTCGACCTTGTCCACGCCATATCGTTCGCACAGTTCGGTAATGCGACGCGCACCGATCCGGTTGGCCGCGATCTGAGCGTTGAAATCGCCCATCGTCTGCAAGGGCGCGCGCACGTTGGCGCGCATGATCCGCTCCAGCGGGCCACCGTTCCAGTCGCGCGTCATCGAGAACTTCGTGGGCGGAATGATCAGCCCTTCGGAGTGGATATCGCGCGCATTTGGCGACAGGCCCGGACTGCCCCCGCCGATGTCCAGATGGTGCGCCACCGACGCCGCAAAACCGACCCTGCGATCCCCGACAAAGATCGGGTGAAAGAAAAACACGTCCTGAAGGTGCTGACCGCCCGAATATGAGTCGTTCATCACGAAAAAATCGTCTGGCGTCACCTCGTCCAGATCATAGATCTTGGCGCAGGATTGGAAAATCGCGCCAATCGTGCCCAGCTGCATGGGGATCAGTTCGGCCTGTGCCACGGTAAAACCATCGCGGTCCAGAATAGCGGCCGAGCCATCGCGCGCCTCGCGCAGAATGGTGGAATAGGCCGAGCGGATTAGCTTGGTTCCCATTTCGCGGGCCCCTGCCACAACCGCTTGGCTGATGACGGCGTAATCAATTGCACTCAGGGTCATGTCCGGCTCCTTTCAAGTGTCAGATTGTCGTCGGCGTCGCGGGTCGCGCTCCATCCGTCGGGCAGATAAATCGTCGAGGAATACCCTTCGATCAGGGCCAAGCCTTCGACGGCCTGCCCCACGGGCAATTCCGAACTGGAATATAACGCCGCCTCGCGCTGGCCGCCTTCGCCGGTGTCGAATGTCGTGGATTTGGGCCGCTTCATATCGCTAGCTTTTTCGCGGAACGCCGGCAGGCTGCCGATGGGGCGCGTCGCCGTCAGGCGAAATCCGACGACTTCGACCTTCTGCCCGGCGGTGCCGCCATGCAGGAAAATCCGGTGGTGGGCCTGCTGAAACAGGTCCTCCAAAGTGGCGGCGTCCAGTGTTTTCAGCGTCTGTTCGTCCAATTCGACCGGCACCTCAAACGCCTGCCCGACGAACCGCATATCCGCGACAAAGTCGATCTGCACCTCACCGCCCAGATTGAAGGTATCGAAATCGGCGCGGGCCTCGGCCTCCATGTCTACCTTGATGGCACGGGCGCGGTCGGCGGCATCACCGTCCACCACGAAGCGGTGCGTGGCCGCATAGATCCGCGCGAAGTCCGACGCGATCAGGCCATAGGCCGACAATACGCCAGGGTTTGGTGGCACGATCACGCGATCAACGCCCAGTTCATCCGCGATTTCCACCGCCAGTAGCGGACCTGCGCCACCGTATGGAACCAGAGCATAGTCGCGCGGATCCTTGCCCTGCTCGGTCGAAATATGCTGGATCGCGCGCACGATGTTGGCCGCCCCCAGACGCAGCGCCGCCGAGGCGGCCTCGGGCACCGACAGGCCGATCTTTTCGGCAATCGGCTTGAACACGTCGATGGCCAAAGCGCGGTCGATCTTCATCGTGCCGCCCAGAAACGCCTCGGGGCGCAGGCTGCCGCGGATCACATGCGCGTCGGTCAGGGTAGGCACGGTGCCGCCGTTGCCATAACACGCCGGGCCGGGTTCGGCCCCCGCGCTGGTCGGGCCGACGCGCAGCATGCCGCCGTCGTCGATCCACACGATCGAGCCACCGCCCGCGCCGACAGTGGTGATATCGATAACCGGCGTGCGCACCGGCAGGCCGTCGATTTCGGTATCGGGGGAAATGCCGGGCCGCCCGTCCGTCACCAGACAGACATCGGCCGAGGTCCCGCCCATGTCAAACGTGATCAGATTGCCCGCGCCGCTGCGCCCCACCTGCCGGATCGCGCCAACCACCCCCGCCGCAGGGCCACTGAACAGCGCCGCAATCGCGTTGCGCCGCATTGCCACCGCCGGAATACGGCCCCCATTGGATTGCATGATCGACAACCGCGCCTGAACGCCCAGCGCCTCCAGAGATGTCTCTAACCGGGCGATATAGCGGTCGATGACAGGCTGCACATAGCCGGCCAGTGTCACGGTCGAGGCGCGCTCATATTCGCGAAATTCACGCGTGACCTGCGATGAAATCGAAATCACCACATCGGGCAGCGCCTGCTCCAGCAGCTCCAACAGCGCCTCTTCATGCGACGCGTTCACATAGGACGACAGCAGGCAGATCGCGATGGCGTCGTAGTTGCCCTTTTTCAAGGCAGGCAGCAGATGCTTTTTGACGGCGTTCAGGTCAAGCGGCGTCAGAACCTGACCGTCCGAGTCGATCCGTTCCGCCACCTCAAAGCAATCGGCGCGCTGCACGACCGGTTGGGGCCGCTTATAGCGCAGGTCATAGATGTTGCGCCGATCATGGCGTTGCAGGAACAGGATATCGCGGAACCCGGCGGTAGTGACAAAGGCCACATGCGCGCCTTTGCGCTCTAACAGGGCGTTGGTGGCCACGGTCGAGCCGTGCACCATGTCGGTAACGCGCGCGCCATCAATGCCTGAATCCTTCAGCGCGTTTAAAACGCCACGATCCGGGGCCGAGGGTGTCGACGGCACTTTGCGAAGCTCGATCCGTTCACCGTCCACGGCAACCAGATCGGTAAACGTTCCGCCAACCTCAATTCCCACCCGCATGCTTTTCTCCCAAAATAAAAATATTTCGAGAATTATTTCATTTTGACGCGCGGCTGGCAAGCGCTTTTGAAGGAACAGGCTTTAAATTTTCAAAAACTTAATGTAGACTAACCCGACCACAAAGGATTCGACCCATGTCACACGACGACACCCCGGCGCAGGACCGCCAGAATACCGTTCTGTCAATGCGCCTTAGTGAGCTGCGCCGTCAGCACGGATTGTCACTGGAACAACTGGCGCAGCGCGCGGACCTGTCCATCGGCACGCTCAGTCAGGTCGAGCGCGGCCTGTCCCAACCGTCGCTGCGCACGGTTCGCAAACTGGCAAATGCCTTTGGCCTGCCGACCGCCTACTTCTTCGACGATAGCGCCAGCAACGCCGACGACGAGGACGGAATAGTTATTCGCGATGGCAAGGGCGCGGCCATGCAGTTCGGTAACACGGGCATGTCCACATGGATGTTGTCCCCCAAGGGCTTGCAAGGCCTGCAATTCATGCTGGTCCATATCAAGCCCGGAGCGATGTCTGGCGAAAGCAACTATGACCATACCGGGATGGATCTGGGCTATGTCCTGTCGGGAACCCTGAACCTTGAGGTCGAAGAGCGGTTTTTCGTTCTCGGTGCCGGTGACAGTTTTTGTTTCGACAGCCGCCGCCCACACCGATTTGAAAACTGCGGCAAGGACGACACCGTGGTCATCTATATCAATACGCAATAACCTGGGTATCGAACACTGTCCCCGCAGGTGCGGCAGGTGCGGGCCACATCCCTTGCGACCCGCACCCTGTCAAAATGATTGCCATGTATCCTGGCCCCAAAGAAATCCGTTTCGAGTACGGAATTTTTCTCGGTTCCGAGCCCCAGTGCCTGTTGGCGCAAGGCGCTATTGACCTGACGATGGCGATGTCGGGAACTTTTGTGCAGCGCCCCTGATCAGTGTCGGACACAGATGCGCGTGCATAAGCGAAAGCCGCCGCAGTCTGGATACAGGGGAATCCGGCAGTTCAGGCCTGTTCATCTGCCCGCACTCACGCGGTTAGTGTAGGCCAAACTGCCAAAGTCCTGATGGGACCCCTCAGAGGACGAATTGCACGATGGCCAAAACGATGACGACAAGACCGACGAGATAAATGATGCTGCGCATGAAACTTCCCTTTTCTTCTGTTTGACTGAAGAAGGAACGTCACACAGCGCGATTTGGTTCCATCGCACCTACGCGCTTTCGTCTTTCAGCACCAAAAGCAGCGGGGCACCATCACGCACCCCGAGTTCCGGCAGGGCCACCGCCGGGTCGCGATCTGGCGCCTCAGGGCATAGCGCGCGATCAGCCCGGGAAAGCACAGCCCCGCCAAATGCCCGCGCGGGGCGGGCGTCATTGGGATCAAGGGCGCTCCCACTGGGCGACGTGATCCTTCAGGAAGCTCAGAAACGTCTGCACCTTGGCCGTGCGATGCAGGTCCATATGCGTGACCAGCCACAAGGGCGAGGACCACTCCGGGCGCGGCGCCTGGATCTGGACCAGCCCGCCCAACTCCTCCGCTTCAGTCACGGAAATAAATCCGATCCCGGCCCCTTCGACAATTGCCCTGCGCAGCGCCCCCATATCGCCACTGCGAAACACGATGGCCCTGTCGGGCACGGTGTCGCGCAACCAACGGGCAAAGGGCGCGCGACTGTCGGGATCGTCCATGCCCACAAACCGGTGGCGGGGATACTGGTCGACGCTGTCGGGGCGGCCATACCGTGCGACATAGGCTTCGCTGGCGTAAAGCGCGATGGGTTGACTGAAATACGGCTGCACCACATTGTCTGGCTGATCCGGGACCGATCCGGCGCGGATCGCCACATGCGCCTCGCCGTATTCCAGCCGAAACAGACGGTTACCGGTCAGATAGCGCACCACCAGATCGGGATACTGGCGCTGAAACGCGGCCAGCACCGGCACGAATAGATGGCTCAGCGCGCTGAGTGATGTCACCACCAATTCACCGCTCACATCATCGCCCTGCCCCTTCAGACGGCTGGCCAACTGGGCGAACTGGTCATCGGTCGCCTGCGCCACACGCAACAGGTCAGTGCCTGCCTCGGTCGGCGTGTATCCCCGGGCGTGGCGCTGAAACAGCCTGACGCCCAGCCGGGTCTCCAGCGCGTCAATATGGCGGATCACGGTGGCATGATGCACGCCCAACACGTCCGCCGCACCACTGACCGTGCCGATGCGCGCAACATTGAAGGCTGTGCGAATCTCATCCCAATTATCCAAGCTTTTGCTCCCTCCGCAGGTTGTCTTGTGCCGCGTATACACCGGCACCACCCGCCAACCAATAAAACAAGCGCCTAAACGCACCTGACGTGTGTATACTGTGGGCGTTGTCACGATTTTCTATTTCAGAATTGGATTTGTTCTCCCGCCGCTACATTGCCGCGATGCAGGCCTGTCTGACCCAGTTGGACTATGATCCCGGTATCATCGACCGACGGGAAGGCGTATTTACCCGCGAGATGATCAACCGCCTCCCACTGCCCTCCGCCAGCACAGCCGACGCACTGCCCCACCAACGCGATGTCGAGGCGGCCTGTGGCACGCCGGGTGCGGATATCAAGTCCAAGATGGTGTGCATCGAACTGCCCTTCGATCTGCGCATCGACTGAAACTTGCGCTAGAAAACCGCCTTATCAGCCGCTCCTAGACATCATGGAGGCCCATGACTGGCTGCCCGCGATCCGCCTTTGAGTCGCGGATGCCATGCATTTTCAACGCGCCCGCCTTTGAACGCAGTCCGCGCTGCCACAGTTGACTCTGCCCTGAGTAGCGGGTAACCCCACCGCAACTTCCGGAATGGTCCTGCCCTTCCGGTCCCATGGCCTGTGTGCCGGGATCGACCTCCGTCAGCGCGTTGCGCCCACGGGGGCGCTCGGCATTTGGCATATCAGTCGGTCCCGCCTATATCGGGGTCAGTCTTGCAACAGCGGCGAAGGAGCCCGAGATGTTTGAAAACCTGTCCGAACGCCTCTCTGGTGTCTTCGACCGACTGACCAAACAGGGCGCGCTGTCCGAGGATGACGTCGCCACCGCCCTGCGCGAGGTCCGTGTCGCCCTGCTCGAGGCCGATGTCTCGCTGCCCGTGGCGCGCGATTTCGTCAAACATGTGCAGGAACAGGCCACCGGGCAGGCGGTGACGAAATCGATCACGCCCGGCCAGCAGGTCGTCAAGATCGTGCATGACACACTGGTGCAGACCCTGCGCGGCGAAGGTGATCCGGGCGCGCTCAAGATTGACAACGCCCCGGCCCCGATCCTGATGGTCGGCCTTCAGGGTTCGGGTAAGACCACCACCACCGCCAAACTGGCCAAACGCCTGACCGAACGCGAAGGCAAGCGCGTGCTGATGGCCTCGCTGGACGTCAACCGACCCGCCGCGATGGAACAGCTGGCTATCTTGGGCAAACAGATCGGCGTCGACACCCTGCCCATCGTCAAGGGCGAAACCCCCGTCCAGATCGCCAAACGCGCCAAAACGCAGGCCTCGCTTGGCGGCTATGACGTCTACATGCTCGACACCGCAGGCCGTCTGCATATCGACGCCGAACTGATCGCACAGGCGGCAGCGGTGCGCGATGCCACCAACCCGCGCGAAACGCTGCTGGTGGTCGATGGCCTGACCGGGCAGGACGCCGTCAACGTCGCGACCGAATTTGACGACAAGATCGGCGTCACCGGCGTGGTCCTGACCCGCATGGACGGCGACGGACGCGGCGGCGCAGCCCTGTCGATGCGCGCTGTCACCGGCAAGCCGATCCGCTTTGTCGGCCTCGGCGAGAAAATGGACGCGATCGAGACATTCGAGGCAGAACGCATCGCGGGCCGTATCCTCGGCATGGGCGATATCGTGTCGCTCGTCGAAAAAGCTCAGGAAACCATCGAGGCCGAACAGGCCGAACGCATGATGCGCCGCTTCACCAAAGGTCAGTTCAACATGAACGACCTGAAGATGCAGCTGGAACAGATGCAAAAGATGGGCGGCATGGAAGGTGTTATGGGCATGATGCCCGGCATGGGTAAAATGGCCAAACAGGTGCAGGAGGCCGGGTTCGACGACAAGGTCATCACCCGCCAGATCGCCCTGATCCAATCCATGACGAAAAAAGAGCGCGCCAACCCGCAGATCCTTCAGGCCAGCCGCAAAAAACGCATCGCCAAAGGGTCCGGCATGGACGTGTCCGACCTGAACAAACTTCTGAAAATGCAGCGCCAGATGGGCGACATGATGAAGAAGATGGGCAAGATGGGCAAAGGCGGCATGCTGAAACAAGCCATGAAGGGCATGTTCGGCGGCAAGACCCCCTCGGCTGAGGAAATGGCCGCAGGAATGGACCCCAAAGCGCTGGAACAGGCCGCTAAACAGATGGGCGGCAGGTTGCCCGGTGGACTAGGCGGAATGGGCGGCGGAATGGGCCTGCCCGGCGGCCTCTCGGGCTTCGGGAAAAAGAAATAATCCAGATGTCTTTTTCTTGGTCCAAATATCCAAATCCGACCGGCGCAACAGGCAGCAGCGCCAGCGATGCTGCGTCGCGCCTGCCCCACGCGGTTTACAGCCGCGCGGCAGCGCGTCCTTTGGGCCACGTTTCCACAGGGGGCTCCGCATGACCCCCACACTCAACCCTCCGCGCCTCGAAACCGAGCGCCTGATCCTGCGCGGGTTCGAGCCGGGTGATTTCGACGCGGTGGCCGATTTCCTGACCGACACCGACCGCGCAGCCGGGTTCGGCAGCATGCCCGACCGGCACGAGGCATGGCGCTGGTTCGCGATGAATATCGGCCATTGGGCGCTGCACGGCTACGGCTATTTCGCGATCGAGTTGAAGGACAGCGGCGAAACCTGCGGCCTCACCGGCGTCTGGAATCCCCACGGCTGGCCCGAACCCGAATTGGGCTGGGTCGCCTTTGCCCCGTTCGAAGGTCGTGGCATCGTGCACGAGGCCGCTCTGCGCGCCCGCGAATGGGCCTATACCGACCTCGGGCTAACCACGCTGACCTCGGGCATCGTGCCGGGCAACACCCGCTCGGTCGCGCTGGCCGAACGGATGGGCGCGGTTTACGAGCGGACCTATGACAATGCGCAGATGGGCGCGGACATGCTCTATCGCCACCCCTCGCCCGCCGATCTCGGCCTGTCCACCGACGCCGATGGCAACCCCGAGGCCTACGCATGAGCCTGACAATTCCCGTCATCCAGACCCAGGACCTGATCCTGCGCGGCTATCGCGACAGCGATTTCGAGGCGGTTGCGGCCTTCTGCGCCTCGCCGCGCTCGTCCTTCGTCGGTGGCCCGCATGACCGTTGGGCCTGCTGGCGCGCCTTTCTGGCCGGAGCGGGCCATTGGGCCCTACGCGGCTATGGCATGTGGATGGTCGAGCACCGCGACTCTGCACAGGTTGCAGGCCGTGTCGGTATGATCCTGAACGACGGCTGGCACGAACCCGAACTGGGCTGGCATATTTATGATACCTTCGAGGGGCTGGGATACGCCTATCAAGCAGTCATTGCCGCCCGCGCCTATGCTGCACAGCATCAGGGGCTGGATCGGGTGATTTCCTATATCGACGCGCAGAACATCCGCTCGATCCGTCTGGCCCATCGGCTGGGCGCTGCGTTCGAACGGGACACCACTTTGCTGGGTGCGCCCTGCCAGATCTATCGCCACCCCTCGGCCCTACCTGTATCCGCTACGCCGGAGGCCGCCACATGACCCCGCATTTGGCAGGCACGCCCGTACTGGAAACAGACCGCCTGACCCTGCGCGCCTTTGCGCCGCAGGACATGGACGCGGGCTGTACCTTTCTGATTTCGGATCGCTCCGCATACATGGGCGGCCCCTACGCCCCCGATACCGCGTGGGAGCATTGCGCCGCCCTTATCGGGCACTGGGCCGTCCGCGGCTTTGGCATTTTCACGGTCTGCCTCAAGGGCACGGATACTGCGATTGGCGATGTCGGCCCGTTCTACCCCTATGGCTGGGTCGAACACGAATTGGGCTGGGGTATCTGGAACGCCGCACACGAGGGTCAGGGATACGCGCAGGAGGCTGCCATTGCCGCACGCAGCTATACCTATCAAACCTTAGGCTGGACCACCGCCGTCAGCTATATAGATCCCGACAACGCCCCGTCCATCACGCTGGCCAAACGTCTTGGCTGCACGCTGGACACGTCCGCCATCCTGCCTGATCTGGCCGGTTGGGAAGGCACGCTGGTCTATCGCCATCCCGCGCCTGAGGGACGTTTGACATGACCCATACAGCCGCCATTCCCGTCATCGAGACGCAGCGCCTGATCCTGCGCGGCCCCAAGCCCGAGGATTATCCCGATTTCAAGGCCACGTTCAGCTCGTACCGCTCGCGGTTCATGGGCGGGCCACTGAACAAGTACGAGGCGTGGATGCTCTATGCCGCCGAAATCGGCCATTGGGACATTCGTGGTTTTGGCATGTGGATGATCCATGACCGCGACACGGACAGGACGCTGGGGATGGCCGGTGGCTGGTCCCCCGCTGGCTGGCCCGAACGCGAGCTGGCCTGGATCATCTGGCCCGGCGAAGCCGGCAAAGGCTACGCCCTTGAAGCAACGCACGCCGCGCGCGATCATTTCTATACGCAACAGGGCTGGGAAGGCGCGGTCAGCTATATTGACCCCAAGAACCTGGACAGCATCCGCTTGGCCGAGCGTCTAGGTGCCAAAAAAGACCCCGAGGCGGCGACCATCGACGGCAACGACGCGGTCTATCGCCACCCCTCGCCCGACCGTCTGCGCAGCGGTCAGTTGGCGGACGGGATCGCGCTGGAGATCAGCCACTATTGCGACCCGCGGTTCAAACCGAAAGGATTTCCCGTTGACTGAAGATTCGTCCCAACGCGCCGCTTCCCTGCTGAAGGGCCACCGCGACAGCATCGACCGACTGGACGCGATTCTGGTCTATACGCTGGGCGAGCGGTTCAAGCACACCCAATCCGTCGGCCGCCTCAAGGCCGAACACGACCTTCCCCCGTCCGATCCGGCCCGCGAAGCGGCCCAGATCGCACGGCTCGAAGAATTGGCGACCCAGGCCGATCTGGATCCGGAATTCGCCAAGAAGTTTTTGAACTTCATCATCGCTGAAGTCATTCAGCATCACCGCCAACATCAGACGTAGGGTGCGCTTAAGCGCACCTTACCCACCCTAAACCCAACCAAAGGACTACACATCATGGCCATGAAAATTCGTCTCGCCCGCGGCGGCAGCAAGAAACGCCCCTTCTACCGTATCGTCGCCACCGACGCGCGTATGCCCCGCGACGGTCGCTTCATCGAGAAGCTGGGAACCTACAACCCGCTGCTGCCCAAAGACAGCGAAGAGCGCGTGAAAATGAATATCGAGCGCATCCAGTACTGGCTGAGCCAAGGCGCACAGCCCACCGACCGGATTTCCCGCATGCTGGAAGCCGCCGATGTCCTGCCCAAGAAAGACCGCGCCAACCTGAAAAAAGGCATCCCCGGCAAGAAAGCGCAAGAGCGCGCCGAGGAAAAAGCAGCCAAGGCCACCGCAGCAGCCGAAGCCGCCAACGCCCCTGCCGAAGACGCCGCGAGCGAAGAGTAAGCCCGGCAGGCCTGTTTGGTCATGGCCCAGTTCCCACCCGGTTTTCAGGACGCATTGCGCGATCTGATGCGGTGGCGGCGCGACGTGCGCCGCTTCCGCACCGAGTTGGTGGACGAAGCCCTGCTGACGCATTGCCTGAACACGTTCATGTTGTCGCCCTCTGTGGGTCTCAGTGAACCTTGGCGCGTGATGCGCCTAACCAGCGCGGCGGCTCGTTCTGCCGCGCTGCAAAATTTCGAGGCGGCCAACGCCGATGCTTTGGCCGGATACGACGGCGAAAAGGCGCAGATCTATAGCCGCATCAAATTGTCTGGTATGCAGGTCGCTCCGGTTCAGCTGGCGGTGTTCTGCGACGAAGGGACGACCAAAGGCTCTGGGTTGGGCGCCGCCACAATGACCGAGACACGGCGATATTCTGTGGTTTGTGCAATCACCCAATTCTGGCTGGCGGCACGTGCGGAAGGCCTTGGGGTTGGGTGGGTTTCGATCCTTGATCCGGCACAAATGGCCCGCGATCTGAACGCCCCTCAGGATTGGCGGCTGGTTGCGTATCTCTGCGTCGGGTGGCCCGAAAATGACAGCCTGACCCCCGAGTTGGAAACAGTCGGCTGGGAAACACGCAGTCCAATCTTGCCCGTGGAAGATCGTTAAGTAATGCTAAAGCGCATGCGTCAAAGGAAACAACCATGAGCAATGAATTGATCTGCATCGGCGCCATCGCGGGCGCTTTTGGCGTCCACGGCGAGCTGCGCCTGAAAAGTTTCGCAGCCCAGCCCGAGGATATTGCCACCTACGGCCCCCTCAGCACCGAGGACGGCACACGTCAGTTCACGGTTACCCTGACCGGACAGGCCAGCAACGGCTTTACCGCGCGCCTTAGTGGCGTGCGCACCAAGGAAGACGCAGACGCCCTGCGCGGCATGCAATTGTATGTGGCCCGCGATGTTCTGCCCAACCTACCGGACGACGAATATTACCACGCCGATCTGGTCGGGTTGGACGTGTTCGACACCGGCGGCAAATCACTGGGGCGGGTGAAAAGCGTGCAGAACCACGGCGCGTCCGACCTGTTGGAGCTGTCCGTCCCCGGCGATAGCGCCACCGTGTTGCTTCCCTTCACGCGGGCCGCGGTGCCCACCGTCGATCTGGCCAGTCGCAGGATCGTCGCCGACCCGCCCGAGGGCCTGTTTCCCGATCCTGCCTGACCGGGATCAGGGCATCTGTTTCTACGCAGACCTGCACCGCTCATCGCTCACCGCCCGTCGGGACAACCGTTCGCATTCTGTGCGACGGTCCGTGCCGCTGCATCGTGCACCGGCCGACGCGCCTGTCCTGACGCGCACCTGCACACCTGCGCCATAATTGCCTTTCGCCGACCGTCTTATCCCCCCAAATCAAACAACATTGGAACAAAATTCAACACTAATTTGAGTCGGTAACGTGATCCTCCCGCGGCCCTAAAAGCTGCGCACAAGACCGGCTTAGATCGATGGCAACGAACGACAACACAAATCCCGGTACCGAGGGGGACGACAGCATCTCCAGCTCGTCTGGCGCTGATACGCTGACGGGTGCCTTTGGCGATGACACGATCAACGCAGGCGGTGGCGATGATTTCATTCGTGGCGACGGGCCGGTTGAAGGGGCGTGGCATTTTCAAGCCTTTGACTACAATTTCAGCAGTGCGGCGGGTCAGGCGTTCGACATCGAAGACGGCACGCTGATCGGGTCAGGCTATGTCACCGATTTCAACGAAAGCGGGCTGACCAACACGCTGCGCGGCTCCTCCAGCGGCACCAACCCCGAAGATTTCGGCGTGGTCTACACCAGCACGCTGAACACGGTCGCGGGTGGCACCTATCGGTTGACAACGCGGTCCGATGACGGCTCGACCATCCAGATTTTCGACAGTTCCGGCAATGCGCTGGACTTTGCCAACCAGACCGGCGGCACGCGCGATTACCTGAACAACGACTTTCATCAAGGCGCCACGACCCGCTACGGCGATGTCGAACTGGACCCGAACGAAACCTACACAATCCAGATCCGGTATTGGGAAAATCAGGGTCAGGACATTCTGGAGGCCACGATCAGCGGCCCGGACACCGGCAATTCCAGTCAGAATCTGTTGACCACAAACATGATCGGCATGCCCCCGGACCCCGAGTATTCGGTCACTGGATCCCCTGTCGGGGTGGCGGGCGACGATCGTCTGAACGGCGGCGGCGGCAACGATACAATTCTCGGCGACGGCGGCAACGACACACTGATCGGCGCGGCAGGGGACGACAGCCTGACCGGCGGCGATGGCAATGACGTGTTTCGCTATAACGCCGGGCAAGGCGACGACACGATCACCGATTTCAACGAAGGCGGCACCGGCTCCAGCACCGATGGCAGCCGCGCGAACAACGACTTTCTCGACCTGAGGGATTTCTATACCAACCTGACCGAGCTCCGGGACGATTTCAGCGACGATGGCATCCTGAACCAATCGGTCGGGGATTACTCAGATAATGATGCGCTGAACGGATCAATAACGTTGGAGAACGCCGCGCGCGATGATCTGACCACGGATACCACAGGTGTTGTCTGTTTTACGCGCGGCACATTGATCCACACGGCGCGCGGCCTGCTGCCGATCGAGCAGATTCGCGAAGGCGACCGGATTCAGACGCGCGACAACGGTTTGCAAGCGGTGCGTTGGGTCGGGTCAAAGACCGTGGAGGCACAAGGCAAACTAGCGCCGATCCTGATCCGCAAGGGCGTGCTGGGCAATGATCGCGACCTACGCGTGTCGCCCCAGCATCGTATGCTGCTGTGGGGCTGGCAGGCCGAGCTGATCACCGGCGAGACCGAGGTGCTGGCCCCCGCCCGCACCCTGATCGACGGGCATAGCATCCTGCGTCAACCCGGCGGTTTGGTCAGCTATCACCACATCCTGTTTGACCAGCACGAGATCGTGCTGTCCGACAACTGCTGGTCCGAAAGCTTTCAACCCGGTGCGCAGGCCCTCGACGCGCTATCGCGCGCCGCGCGCGACGAGGTGCTGACCCTGTTCCCGGGCCTGCGCCACAGCGCAGCGGGCTATGGCGCCGATGCCCGGCTAAGTATCCGCGCCCATGAGGCGGCGGTGATCCGACGCGCAGCGTAGCGCACACCGCTTGCCACAGCACGCGACGACAGGTATTGCCCCGCTGCATGAGCGAACCAACCACACCCCCAACCAGATCCCATGGTCGCAAGTCGATCCGCGCCAGCATGACACCCCGCGACCTGATCACCCCCACTCCGCAACTGGCGGGCGCGTGGGCCGTACAGGTGATTACGCTGGTGCCGCAGGCCTTTCCCGGCGTCTTGGGCGAAAGCCTGACCGGACGCGCGCTGACAGACGGATTGTGGACACTGGACGCCATCGACCTGCGCAGGTTTGGCGAGGGCAAGCATCGCAACGTTGACGACACACCCGCCGGGGGCGGCGCGGGGATGGTACTGCGCGCCGATGTGATGGGGGCCGCAATCGAGGCGGCGCAACGCAACGCGCCTGCGGGTGCGCCGCTGATCTACCTCAGCCCACGAGGCGCGCGGTTTGATCAGGCGATGGCGCGCGAATGGGCCGCCGCACCGGGGCTGACCCTGATCTGCGGACGGTTCGAAGGCTTGGATCAGCGCGCCATCGACCACTACGGCGCGATTGAAGTCAGTCTGGGCGACTTTGTCATGACCGGCGGCGATATCGCCGCACAGGCAATGATCGACGCGGCCCTGCGCCTACGCCCCCGAATCTTGGGCAATGCGGCCTCGACCACCGATGAAAGCCACTCGGACGGGTTGCTGGAGCATCCCCAATACACCCGCCCCGCCGAATGGCAGGGCCATCCAATTCCGCCCATCCTGATGTCGGGTAATCACGGCGAAATCGCCAAATGGCGACAGGCGCAGGCCGAACAGCTGACGCAGGATCGGCGCCCGGATCTGTGGCAGGCATGGCAGGACCGTAAAGGCCGCCCGTAACGCTTATCGCCGCTTGCATTGCGCGCCGTTCTCTCCTACACCGCGCGCACCCCGTCGCGGCATAGCCCCGAGTCGGGGGCCTATGGCGTTTCGCCCTGTCGCCGGTGGGTGTGCTTTGCACCCGTCCCCGGTCCGGGCCATCACAACGCCAACGGCGGCATCAGACAAGGACGACCCCACCTCTGGCGGGCTTTTGCGATCGCTTGATGCGCCGCAGGGGAACCCGAACAAGGACCAAGAGCTCTAGGGACGCGACAACATTCTGCGGAATAAACCGCAGCCATTCAGGAGACCTGCGATGAACCTTATCGCTCAGATCGAGGCGGAACAAATCGCCGCCCTCGGCAAGACAATTCCCGATTTCAAATCCGGTGACACCGTGCGTGTCGGCTACAAGGTGACAGAAGGCACGCGCACCCGTGTCCAGAACTTTGAAGGCGTCTGCATCGCCCGCAACAACGGGTCAGGCATTGCCGGATCTTTCACCGTGCGCAAGATTTCGTTCGGCGAAGGCGTGGAGCGTGTGTTCCCCCTGCATTCGACCAACATCGAAGAGATCACCGTCGTGCGCCGTGGCCGTGTCCGCCGCGCCAAGCTGTACTATCTGCGCGAACGTCGCGGTAAATCCGCCCGTATCGCCGAGGTCAGCAACTACAAGCCCAAGTCGGGCGACAAAGCGTAAGGAACCCGGTCATGAAAAAAGACATTCACCCCGATTACCATTCGATCAACGTCAAGATGACCGACGGCACGATCGTCGAGATGCGTTCGACCTATGGCAAAGAAGGCGACTCGCTGTCGCTGGACATCGACCCCTCTGTTCACCCCGCGTGGACCGGCGGCGGCACGCGCCTGATGGATGCTGGCGGCCGTGTATCGAAGTTCAAGAAAAAATACGAAGGCTTGGGTTTCTGATTTACCCAACCTTTGCAAGTATCAACGCCGCTCCTTCGGGGCGGCGTTTTTCGTTTGGGACGACAGTCCTTGACGGGCTGGATCGTCATGGAATGTGGTCTACCCCTGACCGGGGATGGCCGGGGTTGCATCTGTGTCATGCCCCCACGATACTGGCGGATGACCGGCGCCTGATGCCGATCCGCCAGCAATACGGCAATATGTGATCCCTTGCCGGGCCAGCCCCCTTTTTCCATTCCCATCCCCCCGCAGGAGTCCCCCATGTATATCGCCATGAACCGCTTTACCGTCCCCGCCGACAATGCCTTGGCCTTTCAGGATCTATGGCTGAACCGCGAAAGCCATCTGGATCAGATGGACGGTTTCGTCGAATTTCACATGCTGCGCGGCCCTGAAAAGGACGGCAAGGTCCTGTTCGCCTCGCACACGGTCTGGCAGGACGAAGACGCGTTTCGCGCATGGACCCGCAGCGACGCGTTTCGCGCCGCACATAAAAACGCGGGCGGCACCGGCAAATTGCACGAAGGCAGCCCGACTTTCGAAGGATTCACCACGATTCAGCATATCCCCGCCAACGCCTGACATCGTAGTGCCAGGGCCTGCGGTCCGGGTGCCAACCTGGATCGGTGCGCCGGATGCGCCGCAAAACTGGTTAATCCGCGCACCACATCTGGACATGACGCGTCATCACCCCTAATTCGGGCCTATGGCAAAACCCAAGGAACCCACGAATTACAAAGTCATCGCCGAAAACCGGCGGGCGCGGTATGATTACGCGATCGAAGATGACGTCGAGTGCGGCATCATCCTCGAAGGCTCCGAGGTGAAATCCCTGCGCAAGGGCGGCTCGAACATCGCCGAAAGCTATGCCACCGTGGATGACGGCGAATTGTGGCTGGTCAACAGCTATATCGCCCCCTACGCGCAGGCCAAGACATTCGGGCACGAGGAACGCCGCCGCCGCAAGCTGCTGGTCTCGCGCAAGGAACTGGCCCGGCTTTGGTCGGACACACAACGCAAGGGTATGACGCTGGTCCCCTTGGTGCTGTATTTCAATCACAAGGGTCTGGCCAAGCTGAAGATCGGCATCGCCAAGGGCAAGAAGAACCACGACAAACGCGAAAGCGAGGCCAAGCGCGATTGGGGCCGCCAGAAACAGCGCCTGCTGAAGGATCACCGCTAGGGCGCGGATGACTGCCTGATGACCACGGACCGGCCCTAAAGTCGCCTTTTTGCGCATATAGACTGGTGCCGCGCAGGATAACGGGAGGCGCGCCATGGAACTTCTGATCGGTCTGATGTCCGGCGCGCTTGGCGGCACACTGGTAGGCGGGCGGGGAAAATCCCGATCTCTTGGGCTGTTTCTGAATTCTCTGACGGGCATTGCCGGTGGCGGTCTGGCTGTTAAGGTGCAAACGCTGCTGGGTCCAAGCGGCCTCGCATCGCGCGGCGTGGACATTATATCCTTGGCCGAACAGGTCGCAACCGGTGCAGCCGGGGGGGCGGCGTTGGTGATTGTTCTGGGCTTTGCCACCTCCCCGCTGCGCGGCTAAGTCACCCCGTCAAAACCGCCGCGGCCTTGCCTCGCCCGGCAGGTGGATGTATGCAAAATATCAGAAAAAGATCTCTGTCATGCACAAGACAAAGGGTGGCCCGATGGCACAGGACAATCCCAAGACACTGGTTTCCACCGAATGGCTGGCGGCCCATCTGAAAGACCCGGATCTGCGGGTGCTGGACGCCTCGTTTTTCCTGCCCGGAATTGACCGCGATCCGCGCGCCGAATACGACGCCGCGCATATCCCCGGCGCGCGGTTCTTTGACATCGACGAGATCAGCGATAGCCGCTCGGACCTGCCGCATATGGTGCCGGGGGCGGAAAAATTCATGTCCCGCATGCGCGCCCTTGGCGTGGGCGACGGGCATCAGGTGGTGGTCTACGATTCGACCGGGGTCTATTCCGCCGCGCGCGTCTGGTGGCTGTTTCGCCTGATGGGGCAGGACAATATTGCCGTGCTGGACGGCGGCTTTCCCAAGTGGCAGGCCGAAGAGCGCCCCGTCGAGGACATGCCCCCCGTCATCCGCGACCGTCACATGACCGTGCGCCGCCAGAACCACATGGTGCGCGACGTCACGCAGGTGGCAGCAGCGGCCAAGCTGGGCGATCACACCATTCTTGATGCCCGTAGCGCGGCCCGCTTCCGGGGCGAGGCCCCCGAACCCCGCGAGGGCCTGCGCCCCGGTCACATCCCCGGCTCGTGCAGCCTACCCTACGTCGCATTGCTGAACGATAATGGCACGATGAAGGACACCGATGCTCTGCGCGCCGCTTTTGATGCCGCCGGTGCCGACCTGAGCAAGCCGGTGATCACCACCTGCGGCTCGGGCGTCAGCGCGGCCGTCATCAACTTGGCGCTTGAGCGGATCGGCAAGACCGATCACGCGCTTTATGACGGATCATGGGCCGAATGGGGCGCCTTCCCCACAGTGCCCGTCGCCACCGGAGACGCCTGATGCTGAGCGCCCTGAAACCACAATCGCCGGACAAGATCCTGCAACTGATGCAGACCTTCCGCGCCGATCCGCGCGACGACAAGATTGACCTTGGCGTCGGCGTCTACAAGGACACGCAGGGCAACACCCCGATCATGCGCGCCGTCAAACAGGCCGAGAAGAACTGGTGGCAGGATGAAACCACCAAATCCTACGTCGCCCTTGCCGGCGACCCGGCCTTTACGAACGCGATGATCGACCTGATTCTGGCCGATGCCTTGCCCCGCGATTGCGTTGCCGCCGCTGCCACTCCGGGCGGCACTGGCGCGCTGCGCCAAGCGTTCGAACTGATCAAACTGGCCAGCCCCGACGCGCGCGTGTTCGTGTCCACGCCAACATGGCCCAACCACCTCAGCATCTTGGATCATCTTGGCATCGAAACCGTCCCTTACCGCTATTTCGACGCCACCACCGGCGCTGTCGACACCAACGGCATGCTGGACGGCCTCAAGGCCCTGCGCCCCGGCGACGTGGCCTTGCTACACGGCTGCTGTCACAACCCGACCGGTGCCAACCTGACCCTGCCCGAATGGCAGGCCGTGGCCGACCTGCTGAACGCCAAGGGCGCGATTCCGATGATCGACATCGCCTATCAGGGCTTTGGCGACGGCCTGACCGAGGACGCGGCCCCCACCCGCCTGATCGCAAAATCCTGCCCCGAGACGATCATCGCCGCCAGCTGCTCGAAAAATTTCGGCATCTACCGCGAACGTACCGGCATCCTGATGGCCACCAGTCAGGACAGCACACTGACCCCTGTGACCCAAGGCACGCTGGCCCACTTGAACCGGCAGAATTTCTCGTTCCCACCCGATCACGGCGCGCGGCTGGTCAGTTTGATCCTGACCGACAGCGCCCTGCGCACCGATTGGCAGAGCGAGCTTGAGGACATGCGCACAACGATGCTGGCCAACCGCGAACATTTGGCAACCGAGCTGCGCCGCGCCTCAAATTCGGACCGGTTTGATTTCATCGCGCATCACCGGGGCATGTTCTCACGTCTTGGCATCACGTCTGAAAAGGTCGAGCAATTGCGCAACGATCACGCGATCTACATGGTGGGTGACAGCCGGATCAACATCGCCGGGCTGACCCCGCGCACCATCCCGATCCTTGCAAAGGCCATGATCGACGTCGGCGCATAGCCCACCCTTTCATCGTTCCAAAAATACTCAGGCCCTGCCTGCACCGGCGCGCCGTTTCAAATCAAACGACGCGCCGGCCTCACAGCCCAGAAACCTGCGTGCGCATCGCGCACCCCTTCATCTTACGCCCGATAGCGTGCCAGAAACATCGCGACCACCGCACCGACCACGCGGGCGATGTCATCCACGCTGGTACCCTCAAATCCATCGCGCATGAAAACGTCACGCGCGCCTTGCAGCACCTGATCGAACTTGCGCCCCTGTTTGATTTCAGCCGCTCGCGCAGCCATGAGGTCTCTTCGCTGGGCCTGCCACCGGACACTTGCGCGTGACCGGATCTGGCGCTACTTTGGAATCATTCTAAAGTATCGGAGCCCCGCATGCTGTCCCGCCTGACCCAACGCCGCCACCTTGCCGACCTGACCGAAGCCGAGGTTCTGGCCCTCGCCATCGGTGCCGAGGAAGAAGATTCGCGCCTCTATCGCATCTATGCAGAAGGCTTGCGCGCCGATTTCCCCGACAGCGCCGCCCTGTTGGATGACATGGCCGACGAAGAGGACACGCATCGAAGCATGTTGATAGACCGCTTCAAGCAGCGGTTTGGCACGGTCATCCCTCCGGTCAATCGCGCGCAGATCGCCGGGTTCGCCACGCGTCGCCCCTATTGGCAGGTGCAGGCACTGGGGCTAGAGCGGATCCGCGCCGAGGTGGGCATGATGGAGCGTGACGCAATGCGCTTTTACACCGCCGCCGCCGGGCGCGCCCGCGATGCGGACACCCGTAAACTGCTGGGCGATCTGGCCGCTGCCGAGGCCGGGCACCTACGCACCGCCCATGAGCTGACCGAACAACACCTGAACGCAGAGGCCCGCGCGACCGAAGACGCGACCAATCACCGTCAATTCATTCTGACATGGGTACAGCCCGGGCTGGCGGGGCTGATGGACGGATCGGTCAGCACGCTGGCACCGATTTTCGCCGTGGCGTTCGCAACGCAGAACACCTGGACGACCTTTCTGGTCGGGCTGGCGGCCTCGGTCGGGGCGGGCATATCGATGGGCTTTACCGAAGCGGCCAGCGACGACGGCGAACTTTCCGGGCGCGGCAGCCCGGTTAAACGCGGCTTTGCCAGTGGCATCATGACCACCGTGGGCGGGCTGGGTCACGCCCTGCCCTATCTGATCACAGATTTTTGGACTGCAACCTCCATCGCCTTCATTGTCGTCTTTGTCGAATTGTGGGCCATCGCCTGGATTCAAAACCGCTATATGCAAACGCCGTTCTGGCGCGCCGCTTTGCAGGTGGTGGTTGGTGGCGCGCTGGTCTTTGCGGCCGGGGTGCTGATCGGCAGCGGCTAAGGCACTCACGCCCCACCGCCACAATCATCGCGAGACTTGTTGCGCCGCGCCGCGTGATTGCAGTTTCGCGCGGCGATGCTATACGCTGGACACCACGACCACAGACATCCCGCGACAAGGAGAATCCCATGCAAATCCAATCCGAGAACGCCTGTTTTGGCGGTGTGCAAGGGGTCTATACCCACGCGTCCAAGGCCTGTGACACTGACATGACCTTTGGCCTGTTTCTGCCTGCCGAGGCGCAGCACGGACCGGTGCCGGTGCTGTGGTATTTGTCAGGCCTGACCTGCACCCATGAGAACGCCATGACCAAGGCCGGCGCACAGGGCTGGGCCGCCGAGCAGGGCATCGCGCTGGTCTTTCCCGACACCTCGCCGCGCGGCGAAGGTGTGGCCAATGACGACGCCTATGATCTGGGCCAAGGCGCGGGGTTTTACGTGAACGCCACCGAAAACCCGTGGAAGCCGCATTTTCAGATGTGGGACTATGTGGCCGAGGAATTGCCCACACTGCTGGGCAACAATTTCGCCGTCGACATGGACCGTCAGGCGATCACCGGCCACTCGATGGGCGGGCATGGCGCACTGACGCTGGCGATGGGCCTGCCGGGGCGCTTCGCCTCGGTCTCGGCGTTTTCGCCAATCTGCAATCCCGCCGACAGCGATTGGGGCCGCAAACAATTGACGGCCTATCTGGGCGCGGACAAATCCAAATGGGCCGCGCATGATGCCAGCCTGCTGATGCGCGACACCGGCTTTGACGGGCCGGTTCTGGTCGATACCGGCACCAAGGATCAGTTTCTGGACCTGCTGAAGCCCGAAACACTGGCCCATGCCGCCGCCACGCGCCGCCAGCAGGCCACACTGCGGATGCAGCCGGGCTATGACCATAGTTATTTCTTCGTGCAAAGCTTCATGGAAGACCACATCGCCTTCCACGCCGAAGCACTTTATGGGGTTTGACGAGATGAGCCATTATGACCTGATCATCATCGGCTCGGGCCCTGCCGGACGCTCGGCCGCTATTCAGGCGGGCAAACTGGGCCGCCGCGTTCTGGTGATTGATCGCAAGGACCGTCTGGGCGGTGTCTCGGTCCATACTGGCACCATCCCGTCCAAGACCCTGCGCGAAACCGTGCTGAACCTCTCGGGCTGGCGCGAGCGCAGCTTTTACGGGCGCTCCTACCGGGTCAAGGACGACATTGGCGCTGCCGACCTGAAGGCACGCCTGCACAAGACGCTGGATTACGAGGTGGATGTGCTGGAGCACCAGTTCAACCGCAACCACGTTGACACGCTGCACGGATTGGCCAGCTTTGCCGGCCCGAACGATATCGAGGTCCAGACCGAGGCAGGCGATATCACCCGCCTGACCGCAGACAAGTTCCTGATCTCGACCGGGACCAAAACCTATCGCCCCGACACCTGCCCGTTCAACGGCACCACCGTCGTTGATAGCGACGAATTTCTGGAACTGGCCACCATCCCGCGCAGCCTGACGGTGATCGGCGCGGGCGTGATCGGCGTGGAATACGCCACGATGTTTTCCGCCCTTGATGTGCGCGTGACATTGATCGAGCCGCGCGACACGTTTCTGGATTTCATCGACCGCACATTGATCGAGGATTTCACCCACCAGATCCGCGAGAACGGCGTCGATCTGCGCCTTGGTTCAGCAATCGAAAAGATCGAGGACGCGGGCAAGCACGTCGAGGTGACGCTGGCCAATGGCCGCCACGTGCGCAGCGAAATGTTGCTGTTCGCCGCCGGACGCATGGGCGCGACCGACCGCCTTGGACTGGACAAGGTGGGGTTGAAAACCGACCACCGTGGCCGGTTGGAGGTGGATCGCAGAACCTATCAAACCACACAGCCCCATATCTATGCGGCGGGCGATGTGATCGGGCATCCCAGCCTGGCGTCAACTTCGATCCAGCAGGGGCGCATCGCGGCCTGTCACGCACTGGACACGCCCACCTTGGGCGAAAGCCCGTGGTTCCCCTACGGCATCTATTCCGTCCCCGAGATCAGCACCTGTGGCATGTCCGAAGAGGAAATGCAGCAACGCGGCATCCCCTACGAGGTCGGCGTCGCGCGGTTTCGCGAGACGTCGCGCGGCCATATCATGGGGCTGGAGCATGGCATGCTGAAAATGCTGTTCTCGCTGAAAACCCGCCGGGTTCTGGGGGTGCAGATCGTCGGAGAAGGCGCCACCGAACTGATCCACATCGCGCAGGCCGTGCTGAACCTGAAAGGTACGGTGGATTACTTCGTGCAGAACACGTTCAACTATCCCACGCTTGCCGAGGCCTATAAAATCGCCGGGTTGGACGCATTCAACCGCATGCCGATCCCCGAAGAATACAAGCGCAAGTCCAACGTCAGCGGCAAACCCAAGGATGCGGCCAAGGAAAAGTCCGAGAAATAGCGCCGCGTCCCCTGCGCTGAACTTTTACTGCCTTGTCAACGGCGCGCCATCGGCGCGCCGTTTCACATGTTGGACCCAAATTTCAATAGCCAGACGCCCAACGATATCGTAGCCTTGAGTCTTCTGACACTTGGATTACCCCGCCGATTGGCGGGCTTTTTAACTGACGCCGCTGACTCTTGCAGCGCGCGCAGAACGTCTGCGCGATACCCTTGCAGGTGTCACACGACTGTATCCTTTTTCTGATCTACCCACGTTCGATCCATTAACAAAAAGGACAATACCCATGCTCAAGACTGTTTTCCTCGCGGCCTCTTTCGTCGTTGCCGGGCCCATGTCCGCCGCTTTCGCAGACAGTGACATCCCGCAATCGCGGATCGATCAGATCATTGCGATGGACCCTACCGAAATGGCCCGCACCGCCGCCTTCACGACGGCGGCCTATGATCGGTTGATGGGGTATATAAACTCGATCCAGGATCCCGTTCTGCGCAACCTCGTACTGGACATGTATGACTCGCCTGAATCCACGGTTTTCAACGCCACCGCCTTGCCGAATGCATTGCGCACGGCACCGGCAACGGGCGGGCCGGGACATCACCACTATCCCGGAGGGTTGGCGGTTCACCTTGTCGAGGTGATTGAAATCGCCTTGGGCTGGATCGAAATGTTCGAAAGCATCCACGGCGTCCAAACGATGGACCGCGATCTGGTGATCGCGCAACTCGCCCTACATGACTGGAGCAAGGTCTGGTACAACTGGGACAAGTCCATCGGCAAGGTCGCCCGTCCCGAGTGGTTCCCCGCCAGTTGGGGCGGCAAGGACGGCATCGCGCGCTGGGGCTGGATGGGTGAACACGGCACGGTCGTCTATGCCGAATTGCTGAAACGTGGCGCACCTCAGGAGCTTTTGTTCGGGGCCGCCTCGACCCATTTTGATCCCCACTGGGACGTCGAGGCCACCAACAAAGATGGTCAGGGAGAAGGCTTCAACCCCGCAATGATCGAGGCCGCAGGTTATGCAGAGACCGACGCGCCAGCGATCGACATGGACAAACGCCGTGCCGAATGGTTCCTGTCGACCTATTCCGACGGCGACTGGTCATTCTCGCACTACGTCGCGGGCAGCTCTGCCCACAAGTGGATCCGCAACGTGGCCGCAGATCTGGGCATCGACCCCGAGTCGCCCGAGGCGTCAATTCTGGCGTGGTTCGTCCTGACCCGCATCTCGGACTTCAAACTATACAAAATCTACCAGGATGCAGATTTTTCGACCGATGCAGTCGAGGGCGTCATTTACGACATCATCGCCGATTCGTCAGCCTACGAAATCAACTGACAGCCCGCGCCGGGCAGGACCTGCCCGGCGCACCCTTCAGGCCGCACCCTCGACACCGGCCGGGCAATCGTTCATATCCGGCGCAACATACCGCCCCGCCAAGGAGACCGACGCGATGGCCATTTACGTCGATGCCGATGCCTGCCCCGTCAAGGCCGAGGTCGAGAAGGTCGGAACCCGACATAAACTGCAGATGTTCATCGTCTCGAATGGCGGGCTGCGTCCTTCGCCAAATCCGCTGGTCGAAAACGTGATCGTTCCCGACGGTCCCGACGTGGCCGATATGTGGATCGCGGACCGCGCCGGGCCAGGCGATGTCGTGATCACTGGCGACATTCCTCTGGCTGCGAGATGTGTGGCGTCCGGCGCGCTTGTGTTGAAGCACAACGGCGAAGCCTTGACCGAGGCCAATATCGGCAACATCCTAGCCACCCGCGATCTGATGGCCGACATCCGCGCTGCCGACCCGTTCCGTACCGGTGGTGGCAAAGGGTTTACCAAGACTGACCGCTCGCGTTTTCTGGAGGCGCTGGAACGCGCGGTGCGCGCCGCCGCGCACTAATCCCAAGGCTTTACAATTCGCGCCCGCGCGGGCCTTGTGTGGCGAGATCCGCACAGCATGGGATGGGGCGCGATGACACCCGACACAGTCAAGCACAACAACCTGATCGGAGCGCTCTGCGCGCTAGGCGCGACTGTGTGTTTTTCGTTCAACGACATGGGCATCAAGTTTCTCAGCGATGCCTATGCATTGCATCAAGTCGTTTTCCTGCGGTCCCTCGTGGGGACCGTGCTGTTTGCCGCGATCGTCATGCCGTTCACCGGCGGTTTGGCGGTCATCCGCACCCGACGGTTGAAGGCGCATCTGCTGCGCGGCGGTTTCGTGGTCTTCGCCAACATGAGCCTGTTTCTAGGCCTCGCCGCCCTACCGATTGCCGACGCGATTGCGATCTTCTTTGTCTCACCCTTACTGATCGCGATCATGTCGGTGGTCATCTTGGGCGAAACGGTGGGGCCGCGCCGCTGGATTGCTATTGCTATCGGGTTTGTAGGGGTGCTGATCATCGTCAAACCCGGCACGTCCGCGTTTCAGGTCGCCTCCCTCCTGCCTGCCCTTTCCGCGCTGCTTTATGGGTCAATGCACATGATGACGCGCAAGATTCGCTACACCGAAAGCGCCGCCACGATGGTGTTTTACATTCTCCTAACCTTCCTGATTTCCAGCGCCCTGTTCGGCCTGTTCCTGGGCCATGGACGTTTTGAGAGCGGCGCGCACCCGTCGCTGTCCTTTTTGCTGCGCGCATGGGCCCCCATCAATTGGCGCGATGCGTGGATCATCGTCCTTCTGGCCGTGACAGGCATGTCGGGCAGTCTTCTTGTCAGCCAAGCCTATCGGCTGAGCGAGGCAGCCTTTGCCGCGCCGTTCGAGTATATCGCGATGCCACTGGCGATCATGTGGGGGATCACGATCTTCGGGACGTGGCCCACTTGGAACGCTTGGGGCGGGATCATGTTGATCATCGGGTCGGGCCTGTTCATGGTGTGGCGTGAAAGCGTGGCAGGCCGGGCAAAACCGGGACCGGGGCGCAGGGGATAGCCATGACAATCAACGCAGTTATCTTCGACATCGGCAACGTCCTGATCGAGTGGCAGCCCGAGCGGTATTTCGACGCTGTTATCGGGGCCGAAGCCCGGCACGCGCTGTTTTCGGCCGTCGATCTGCATGCGATGATGGATCGGATCGACGCCGGCGCAGATTTTGCAGCCGAAGTGGAGCGCACCGCCGGCATGCACCCTGATTGGCACGATGCGATCCTGCATTTTCGCGATCATTGGGCCGAGATGGCGCAACCTGCCATCCCGCAGTCGGTGCGCCTGCTGGCGGCCTTGAAGGCGCGCGGCGTTCCGGTCTTTGCGCTTAGCAACTTTGGCGCGCAGAATTTCCCGATCAGCGTGGCGAAGTTTCCCTTTCTGGCCACGTTTGATCGGGCCTATATTTCGGGGCGGATGGGGATGAAGAAACCCGATCCGGCGATCTATGCCGCACTTGAGGCCGATTGCGCCCTGCCCCCCGAAACCTTGCTGTTCACCGATGACCGCGCCGACAATATCGCCGTCGCCGCCACGCGCGGCTGGCAGGTGCATCTGTTTGACGGCGCGCCCGGATTTGCGCAGTGTCTGGTGGCCGCTGGCCTGTTAACCAAAGGAGACACCGTATGAGCTTTACCATCATTCCTTTTGCCGAAGGCGAGGCCAATCTGGACTGGATCGCCCTGTGCGATACGTTCGATCGCGGTCACGCCCTGCCACGCGCCGAGATAACGGATACGTTTCTGTATCGAAACAAGGATACGTTGTTGAACCGCGCCGCGTGGATCGACGGGATGGGTCTGTTGGTGAAATGCGCAACCATTTTTCCCGACAACGCCGCGCAAGACATCCCGATGGTCAACGGCGCGGTCAACCTGTTTGAAGATACCCACGGCACGCTGGCCGCACTGATCGACTTTCACCTTGTGACCAAGTGGAAAACGGCGGGCGACAGCCTGCACGCCGCGCGCAAACTGGCCCGCCCGGATAGCAAGAACATCCTGATCGTCGGGGCCGGCACCGTCGGGCGCAACCTGTGGGCCGCCTATAGCGCCGCCTTTCCCGACGCGCGTTTTACTATCTGGAACCGCACCCGCGCCAATGCCGAAGCGATGGTGGCCGATTGTCCCGGCCTGAACGTGGCCGACGATCTGGAAAACGCCGTCAGCGCCGCCGACATCGTTACCTCGGCGACGATGAGCACCGAACCCCTGATCAAGGGCGCGTGGCTGCGCCCCGGACAGCACATTGATCTGATCGGCGCCTATCGCCCCGACATGCGCGAGGTGGACGACGCCGCCCTGCAACGCGCCCGCGTGTTCGTGGACAGCTATGACACCACCGTCGGCCATATCGGCGAGATCAAGATCCCGTTGGAAACGGGCGCGATCACCCGCGACCATCTTCAGGCCGATTATTATCAACCGGATCTTTTCAAACGGTTAAGCGATGACGAAATCACCCTGTTCAAGAACGGCGGCGGCGCGCATCTGGACCTGATGACCAGTCGCTATATTCTGGACGCCTGGCAAGGCGCATGATCTGGGCGTGGGCGTTTCCGGGGGCGCTTCTGACCGGTCTGGTCGCCGCGCCCTTCGTCCGCGAGGCGCTGCGCAAACCTGTCAGCGACACCGCCCGCGCCGACGCGCCCGGCGCGATGATCGACCTGCCGCAGGGCGCGACCTACTATCGCTGGCGCGGGCCTGAAACCGGCCCCGTCGCCGTCTGCGTGCATGGCCTGACCACGCCCAGCGCGGTCTGGGACAATGTGGCGGATGGGCTGACGCACTTGGGCTTTCGCGTGCTGACCTATGACCTTTATGGGCGCGGCTTATCTGCACAGGTACGCGGCCCACAGGACGCCGCATTCTTCACCCGACAGTTGCACGACCTACTGGATGCGCTGAAGGTCAGCGACGACATCACCCTGCTGGGCTATTCCATGGGCGGCGCGATTGCGCCGACGTTTGCCGCCGCGTATCCGGGCCGTCTGCGCCAGATGGTCCTGATCGCACCCGTCGGGCTGGGCCATGACCTTGGCCCCGCCACGCGACTGATTACCAACACCGGGGCCTTGGGCACATGGGCGATGCACGCACTTTACCCCCGCTCGTTCCGCCACGCCTGCGAGTCAGAGCGCGGCGCGGCCGGCCAGATGGCCGACGTGCAGATCGCCCAATTAAACAGGCGCGGCTTTGTCCCCTCGGTGCTGTCGTCCTTGCGTGGCATCATGGATTGGCCGATGGGCGACACCCACCGCGCCATCGCAGCGACCGACCTGCCTGTGCTGGCCATCTGGGGCGCGGACGATGACATCATCCCGCTGTCGGGACGCGCGGAATTGAGCGCGCTGAACCCCGGCGCAACCCATGAGGTGATCGAGGGCGCGGGCCATTCACTGACCTATACAGACAGCGCGGCGGTGGTTACTGCGTTGGAACGGTGGCTAGCTTTACCCGACAACTGATCGCAAAATTGGCACGATTGTCATATCCGTTTCGTTACCTTTGCAGTCACAATAGTGTACGCCATTCCGCAACGACGTTGCCCGACACAGAAAACAGCCCCAGCAACCCTGGACATTTTCAAAGTATTATTGTGTATCAGCACCTTGAGCGGTAGTTGTTTTGACGTTAGGCATGGATCGACACGGGACGACCCGTGAACCTCATTTTGTTCCGGGACGACCTGGCCTTATTTAAGAAAGGTTAAGCAATGGCTTGGGTTCAACTCGTTCTTGCTGGCATTCTAGAAATCGTTTGGGCGTACTTTATGAAAAAGTCCGCTGGATTCTCGCTTTTGGTGCCCAGCGCCATTACCATCATAACCATGTTTTCCAGTTTCGTGCTGCTTACGCTCGCGATGCGATCACTTCCGCTGGGCACGGCCTATACAATCTGGACTGGTATCGGCGCGGTCGGCGCATTCGCAGTCGGCGTTATCTTATTGGGCGAAACGTTATCGCCCCTTCGGCTGCTTGCAGCACTTATGATTGTTGCGGGAATAGTGCTGATGAAAATTTCCAGCCCTTCTGCATAGGTCGGAAATCTCGGGGACACATGCGCTAGTCGCGCCATTCCAGTATGGATTTACTCCCTCGCGCGCTGGTTCTTTAGACCAGCGCGCGAGGGGTCCCCTCAATCCATCCGTCGCACCATCAGCTGATTGCCCTCGCGGCGCGTCTCCAGCACCTTGATCGCGGCGATCAGGTCACTCAGTTTCTTGTGCCCATAGCTGCGGGTATCGAAATCGGGGTTGGCGGTGGTGATCTGTTGGCCCAGACGGCCCAGGGCGTACCAGTCGCTGTCTTGATCCAGACTGTCCATCGCCTTGAACAGAAGGTCGCGGGCCTCGGTCAGGTTCTTGCCGGGGGCCTTGGCGGGCGCGCCGTCCTCTGCCTCGGCACCACCGAGGTTTTCCAGATAGATGAACCGCTTGCACGCCTTGCGAAACGCATCGGGCGTCTTGCGCGCGCCGATGCCGAACACGTCCAGCCCCTGTTCACGGATGCGGCTGGCCAAACGGGTGAAATCGCTGTCCGACGACACCAGAACGAAGGCGTCGAAGCGACCTGAGTGCATCAGATCCATCGCGTCAATCACCAGCGCGATATCGCTGGCGTTCTTGCCCACGGTATTGGCGGGTTGGTGATGCGGGACCAGTCCGAATTCGGCCTGAACCTTGTTCCATCCGCTCATCTGCTGAGACGAGAAATCGCCGTAGCAGCGGCGTACCGACGCCTCGCCCATCGCAGCGATTTCGTCAAAGATGGCCTGCGTCCATTTGGGCGATGTATTGTCGGCGTCAATCAGGACGGCCAATAAGGGGGTGCGGTCAGTCATGGCGGGGCTCCTTTTTTTTGCACCTTCATGCCCTATCTGCACGCGCGGGGAAAGCCATCTGGCGCAGATCGGTCACAAGGCGGTGAAAGCCGTTCCAAAGAGGCGCGGACCTCTCGACAAGGGGGGCTTGGCCCGGCAAATTCGCGCAATTGACACCAATCCTACCGGAGGCCCCATGAGTTCGATCCGCATCGTCGGCCTGACTGCCGCCCTACGTCTGTCCATGGCGCGTTGCCTGGTGGTTCTTTGCGCCGCTCTTCTGGCCGCCTGTAGCCCAAGCATCGACCAAAGCGGCGGGCGCGTCGGTCAGGTCTCTCGACTGGAAGCCGACATTCTGGCGTTGGGTCCGCATGTGGACCCCGAAGAAGCGGCCCGCGCCGCACGTGTCGCCTTTGCTTATACCGACCAACTGGTGCGCGAATACGAGATCACCGACCCGCCTCTGGTGCATAATACCAAGGTCAACATGGGGTTGAAGCCGCGCGGCCTGTGCTATCACTGGGCGCGCGATATCCATACCCGCATGGCACAGGAACGGTTCACCACCCTGTCCATGACGCAGGCGGTGGCGAATGCCGACAATCCCATCCTGCTTGAGCATACCTCGGCCGTAATTATGGCACGTGGAGATGGGTATCTGGACGGTTTGGTACTGGATCCGTGGCGCACCGGCGGGCAGTTGTTTCACGGGCCCGTGGTGGGCGATAAATACGACTGGAAACCGCGCGCAGATTATCCGGCGCGCAAACGGTCGGGCAGATCGGTTCTGACGTCAAAATCCGAGAACTGAGGCCTGTCGCGGTGGTTGACCCACTGCGCGCACGGTTGTCAGCACGGAAAAAGGCCCCGGCACAGGACCGGGGCCTTTGACCGAAATTGGCCTTCCGGCAGTTATTCCAGCACGTCCAGATCCGCTTCGCTGTGGCGCTCGGGCAATTGCATGTCCGCCTCACCCCAGTTGCGGTTCACCTTGCGACCTCGCCTAACGGCGGGGCGGGTATCGATTACCTGGGCCCAGCGCATGACGTTGTTGTAGCTGGCCACATCAAGGAAGGTCGCGGCGTCATACTGCCGTCCCAAAACCAGATTGCCATACCAAGGCCAGATCGCCATGTCGGCGATGGAATAGTCATCCCCGGCAATAAACTCGCGCTCGCCCAACTGGCGATCCAGCACGTCCAGCTGGCGCTTGGTTTCCATTGCAAAACGGTTGATCGGATATTCGTATTTTTCGGGTGCATAGGCATAAAAATGGCCAAAACCACCGCCCAGATAGGGCGCGCTGCCCATCTGCCAGAACAGCCAGTTCAAGACCTCGGTCCGCGCGGGGCCGGATGCGGGCAGGAATGCGCCGAATTTTTCGGCCAGATGCATCAGGATCGCGCCGGATTCGAACACTCTTACAGGCGTGTCGCCCGAACGGTCCAAAAGGGCCGGTATCTTGGAATTCGGGTTGATGTCGACAAAGCCGCTGCCGAACTGATCACCCTTGCCGATTTCGATCATCCAGGCGTCATATTCAGCATCGTGACCAGCGGCCAACAGCTCTTCGAACATGACGGTCACCTTGACGCCATTGGGCGTGGCCATCGAATACAGCTGAAAGGGGTGATCGCCTTGGGGCAGGACCTTTTCATGGGTCGCGCCCGCAATCGGACGATTGGTGCTGGCGAACTTGCCGCCGTTTTCGGCGTCCCAAGTCCAGACCTCGGGCGGAGTGTAAGTGTCGGCCATGTTATGGCTCCTGTCATCTGTTGCGCTGGTCTGTACCTACGCTTCACAGCGCGCAGTGCAAGGTGGGGCGATGCACAAGGATGTGTGGTTGGGCGCACAGCGGGCAAGAAAACACCGCACGCCAAAAAGGCGCGCGGTGCTGTCAGGCCATCGCGTAGGGTGCGCTTAAGCGCACCTTACCGCACCGGATCAGAAGACCACGACACTGCGGATCGATTCGCCAGAATGCATCATCTCAAAGCCTTTGTTGATGTCTTCCAGCTTCAGGATATGCGTGATCATCGGGTCGATCTCGATCTTGCCGTCCATGTACCAATCTACGATTTTTGGCACATCCGTGCGCCCGCGCGCGCCACCAAAGGCCGTCCCGCGCCAGCTGCGCCCGGTGACCAGTTGGAAAGGTCGCGTGCTGATCTCGGCGCCCGCCGGGGCCACGCCGATCACGATGCTTTCGCCCCAGCCCTTGTGCGACGCTTCCAGCGCCGTGCGCATCACGTTGACGTTACCGGTGGCATCAAACGTGTAATCTGCGCCGCCCTTGGTCAGTTCGACCAGATGCGCCACCAAATCGCCTTCGACCTCGGAGGGGTTGACGAAATCGGTCATGCCGAAACGCGTGGCCATCTCGATCTTGCCGGGGTTCAAATCTACCCCGACGATCTGATCCGCCCCGGCCATGCGCAGGCCCTGAATGACGTTCAAGCCAATCCCGCCCAGACCGAACACGATCGCCCGGCTGCCGATTTCCACCTTGGCCGTGTTGATCACCGCGCCGATGCCGGTGGTGACACCGCAGCCGATATAGCAAATCTTGTCGAACGGCGCGTCCTTGCGCACCTTGGCCAACGCGATTTCCGGCACCACGGTGTGGTTCGCGAAGGTCGAGCAGCCCATGTAGTGCAGGATCGGCGTACCATCCAGCATCGAAAACCGGCTGGTGCCGTCGGGCATCAGGCCCTGGCCCTGCGTGCTGCGGATCGACTGGCACAGGTTGGTCTTGGGGTTCAGACAATACTCGCACTCGCGGCATTCCGGTGTGTAGAGCGGGATCACATGGTCGCCCACCTCCAGCGTTGTTACGCCGGGGCCGACCTCGATCACCACGCCCGCGCCCTCGTGGCCCAGAATAGCGGGGAACATCCCCTCGGGGTCCGCACCGGACAGGGTAAAGTCGTCGGTGTGGCACAGACCGGTCGCCTTGATCTCGACCAGAACCTCACCGGCGCGCGGGCCTTCCAGGTTCACTTCCATGATTTCCAATGGTTTTCCGGCCTCAACGGCCACGGCTGCTCGGGTGCGCATGATGATATCCTTCGTGGTGTTCAAATTTGCGGCGACTGTGGGCGAAATATCGCCCGGTTTCAATAAGCCAGATACACCCGGCTTGAAACCGCTGGCGTGCAGCGCGATCTAGAATCGATACCGAAAGGACCACCAATGAAGCATATCACTTGCGCCGCCGCGCTTCTGACGCTGGCCGCCTGCCAACCCGAGGACGCCACCATGAAACAGCCCGACACGGATTCCTGCGGTGCTGCGACGCTAAGCGCCCGGATCGGGACACCGGCTAAAGATTACGACTTTGCCAATGCCAATCGCCCTCACCGGATCATCCCGCCCAATTCGGCCGTCACAATGGATCATCGCCCCGACCGTCTGAACGTAGATCTGGATGAGCAGGGTGTCATTACGCGGCTCTGGTGCGGCTAAGACACGATCAACGCAGGATCAGATCAAACCGCCTGTGCGTCTGCACAGACGCCTCTATGAAGGACTCGACTCTGTCGATATTGCCCCCTATCTAAATCGAACAAATAGGGAACATATATCGCCATGGCCAGCCGCCGCATCCTGTCTGTCTGGTTTCCCCGACTTGGGGCCGACCGCCTCATGCGCCGCATGGGGGATTTGAACGGCGCGCCTTTCGCGGTGGTGCGCGACATCGGGCAGATGCAGGTGATCAGCGCGCTGTGCCCTGCGGCGCAGGCGGCGGGGTTGCGGGTGGATCAACCGCTGCGCGATGCACATGCCCAATGCGCCGGGTTGATCACACGGGTGCAAAACCCCCAGGCCGAGGCGGCGTTTCTGGACGCGCTGATGCGCTGGGCCGGGCGCTATAGCCCCTGGGTGGCGGCGCAACCCCCCGACGCGCTGATGCTGGACGTGACCGGCTGCGCGCATTTATTCGGCGGCGAGGCCGCGCTAATCACCCAACTGACCGACGACGCGACAGCGCTGGGCATCCATGCAACATGTGGACTGGCCGACACGCCCGGCGCGGCCTGGGCGTTGGCGCGCTACGCGGGAAGCACAGTGGCATCAGACCGCTCAGGCGACGCCATCGACCAAGAGGCCCGCGCCACCCGCTCGCGCGCCGCCAAACGCCGCTATTGGGAGCGCGGCGGCACCCTGCCCCCCGGCACCAATGTCCCGCACACGGCACATCGTATCGCGGCCCCCGGACAAACCCGTCAGGCGCTGGCCCCCCTGCCCGTCGCGGCGCTGCGGTTGACCCCGGACCAAACCGCACAGTTGGTGCGCCTTGGGTTGCGCCGTATCGGCGATCTCACCGGCCAACCGCGCGCCCCGCTGGCGCGCCGCTTTGGCAAGGGGCTGATCCTGCGCATCGATCAGGCGCTGGGCGCAGTCCCCGAACCGGTCAGCCCCCGTGCGGCCGCCCCGCGCTTTGCCACCCGGCTGACCCTGCCCGAACCGATCGGACACCAATCCGACGTGCTGGCCGCGCTGGACCGGTTGACCCCGCGCCTTTGCGAGATGCTCCGCGCCAAGGGCCGCGGCGCGCGGCAGGTCCGCCTTCAGGCGTGGCGCTGCGACGATACGATGGGCTGGGTCGAAATCGGGCTGGCCCGCCCCGCCGATCAACCCGAACGTATCATCCCCCTGCTGGCAATGAAGCTGGACGATCTGGACGCAGGATACGGCATCGACATCCTGCGGCTGGAAGCCACCCAAACCGAAGCTTTGCACAGCGCCCGCCCGGTCGGGCATCTGGACGCCACCCGCGCCGCCCAACATCAGGCCAACCGGCAAGGCGACCAGGCCACCGCGCTGGAGGATCTGATCGGGCGTATGGGCGCGCGCATCGGGTTGGACGCGATCACTCGCCGTCACCCAGCCAGCAGCCACATCCCCGAAAAATGCGCCCGGATCCTGCCCGCCGCCTTTTCCGACCCTACGCCGCCCGGCACATGGCCCGCCCCGCCCGCGCCGCGCCCGCTGCTGCTGTGGCCTCCCGAACTGGTCAACGCCCCGGAACACCCGCACCCGCCCGCACAGTTTCGGTGGCGCGGACAGGATCATGCCCTGACCGAGGCCCGCGGCCCCGAGCGTATCGCGCCCGAATGGTGGCTGGACGATCCCGGCTGGCGCAACGGCGTGCGCGACTATTGGCAGGTGATCACCCAAACCGGCGCGCGCCTGTGGCTGTTCTACGCCCACGGTGCCGCCCTTAGCCCCGGCTGGTTTTGTCAGGGAGAATTCACCTGACCCGATGGCGGGCCGGCAGCGCAGCGACCAGACAAACCGCCCCCACTTTCATCGTTCCCCAAAAACTCACCGCACCACGGTGAAACAATCACCACACCAAAACGTCACGGTCGCCCCACTTCAGCGAATTCTCTTGCCTTGATGCAGGATCGGCGCAATTCTGAGGATATGAGTTATCAATCCCCCGATCCGATGGCGCCCCCGCACAGCCCGCCGCAGGTTGCGTTTCACCGAACCGAACTCAGCGTAATCTTGTCCCTTTACGGCCGCATGGTCGCCGCTGGAGAATGGCGGGACTACGGTATTTCCTGCCTGCGGGATATCGCGGTCTTCTCGGTCTTTCGGCGCGCCGCTGAACACCCGCTGTACCGGATTGAAAAACGTCCACAATTGCGCGGTAAGCAGGGCCAATACGCAGTGGTCGGCATGGATGGCCAGATCCTGAAACGTGGCGCCGACCTGCGCCAAGTGCTGCGCGTACTGGAACGCAAGCTGATCCGCGCCGTGGATTGAGGGCAGCAAACCAAGACGATTAGGCCCTTATCCCCAACGCGACCGGCACCCAAAAGCGTAAGCCGTTTGTGGTCTCTCTGTCGTTGGCGCCAGATGCAAAAGGACCCGGACGATGACCATGGACACCTACCTGCTTTATCTGGTTGCCGTTGCGGTGTTCTTTGCAACACCGCCGGATACCAGCCAGCTTTTGATCATCTCGAATGCCATGCGCCACGGGTTGCGCCGCAGCCTGTGGACCGTCTGTGGTGATCTCAGCGCGAACACCCTGCAAATGACCGCCGCCGCCTTTGGTCTGGCCGCGATCATCGCTACCTCGGCCATGGCCTTTACGGTGATCAAATGGTTGGGCGTGGCATATCTGGCGTGGATCGGTCTGCAACTGATGCTGTCACGCCGCGATGGGCATGACACAGCGCGGGCGGAGATGAGCGGGGCCAGACCGGATGGCGCTTGGCGGCTGTGGCGGCAGGGTTTTTTCACCTCGCTGGCCAATCCGTTTGCCGTGGTGTTCTTTGCGGCGCTGTTCCCGCAATTCATCACCCCCGGCGCGCCGATCCTGCCCCAGCTTTTGGCACTGGGCCTGACCTATCTGGTGGTGGACGGAGCAATCCTGATCGTGTGGGGCTGGCTGGGTCAGCGCGCGGCGGGCGCGCTGCGCGGGGTCTGGACCAATCGCATCTGTGGCGCATTGATGATCGGTGCCGCGGCGCTGCTGGCCAGCAAGGATATCAACCCCCAGCGGTAGCGCGGGGGGCTGATGTTGGATTTAGGATATTTAGGCCAAGAAAAAGACGGGCGAAAGAATGGGCAGTGGCGCGGTTTATCAGTGCTGCGCGGCGATCTGACACAGCAGTTCGAACATGATTGAAATGCCCAGAAACGCCGTGCCGCCGGAGGCATCGAAGGGTGGTGAGACCTCGACCAGGTCAGCGCCGACGATATTTACCCCCTCCAGCATGCGCACCACCTGAAGTGCTTGGTAGCTGTTGGGCCCGCCCGTTTCGGGCGTGCCCGTGCCGGGGGCAAAGGCGGGATCGACGAAGTCGATATCGTAGGTGATATAGGTCTCGCTGGTGCCGACGATGTCACGCACCTCGGCCATGACGTCTTCGGGGCCACGGGCGTGGAACTCTTCGATCAGGATCAGGCGGATGCCGTTGGCCGCGGCGAAATCACGGTCTTCCTCGTCGTACATCGTGCCACGGATGCCGACCTGGACAAAGCGTTTGGGATCTACCAGCCCTTCCTCGACTGCGCGGCGAAAGGGCGTGCCGTGGGTATATTTGGTACCGCCGAAGTAGCTGTCATTCAGGTCGGTGTGGCTGTCGAACTGCACCAGGCCGACGGGGCTGTTGCGCGCCACCGCGCGCAGGATGGGCAGCGTGCTGAGGTGATCGCCCCCTGCTGTCAAAGGCAGAATGCCGGCCTCGATCACCTCGGTGTAGAACGCAGTGATACGGTCCATGCTGTCCATGATATCGGCCGGATTGGGCGGCACATCGCCCAGATCGGCGCAGCGCAGCGCTTCGAACGGGCGCACGCCGCTGACGCCATGTTGGGCGCGCATCATCGACGACATATCGCGCAACTGACGCGGGCCATGACGCGGGCCGGGGCGGTTGGTCGTACCGCTGTCCCAAGGCACGCCGATCAGGCCCAGTTGCACGTCGTTGAAACGCGCATGACCCGGCGGAATATGCGGCAGGCGCATGAAGGTCCGCACCCCCGCAAAGCGCGGCAATTGCGAGCCCGAGGGGGGGCTGAAAAAAGGGATCACTCATATCAGGTCTCCTGTGGTGTCGATCAAACGCTTGCGCGATGTGACCGGGTCCCCGGCGGTTTGGATCCGCGCGATGGCAGCCTCCATCGGCTCGATACTGACGGCCATGGCATGGGCGTTGGCGTGCAGGATATGGGCACCGTCCAGTACCCAGGCGACATGGCCGCGCCAGAATATCAGGTCACCACGACGCAATCCGGCGTCGGGCGGCACGGCAGTGCCCAACGCCGCCTCCTGCAAATCGCTATCCCCCGGACAGTCAATCCCACACGCCCGACATCCGGCCTGCACAAGCCCCGAACAGTCAATTCCGAAGGCCGAATTTCCGCCCCACAGATAGGGCGTGCCCAGATAGAGCAGCGCAACCGTGACGGGATCCGCCGCGCGCGCGCTCAAAGGGGCCAGATGCTGCGCCGGGACATGGCCGATAGGCGTTTCGGCCCAGTGTCCGTCAACCGACAAAACCGTCAGCCGCGCACCATGGCTGAGCATCGCGCGTTCGGGCGTCTTCAGGTCGGGGGCAGAGTAGACATGTGTCGCACGGGCTATGACATGGTGGGTCGGCGCGGGGCCATCGGCCAGCGTATTATCGGGCAGATAGCCGACATAGCCGTCTTCGGCCTGCACAAAGCTCCACCCGTCATGGGTGTCGTACCGGGTGACAGGGGCGCCCATCAGCAACTGACGCTCACGTTTGCCGCCCGGCGCGCGCAGAAGGTCGGCCACGGGCACCCCCACCTGACGCGCCGCGCCGCTGGAGTAACGCGGGGCGTCGACCTGCCCACGCAGGGCGATATAGGCCACGCGGGCGTTGGCCGGGGTCAGGCGCGGATCACGCGTCACAGCGCATCCGGCAGGATGGCCAACAGCGCACGGGCGCCCATGCCTACACCGCCCTTGGGACGGGCGGGCGCAGCGGTAGGGTTCCAGCCGTAGATGTCGAAATGCATATAGCGCGTCTCGCCCGCGAAGCGGCGCAGGAACAGCGCGGCGGTGATCGACCCTGCGAAACCGCCCTTGGGGGCGTTGTCCAGATCGGCGATCCCGGGCTCGATCAGTGCCTCGTAGGGGGTATGGAACGGCATCCGCCAGACAGGATCGGCCACGTGCGCCGCGCCGTCTTCAAGCGTTTTCGCCAGTGCTGCATCGTCGGTGTAAAACGGCGACAGGTCCGGGCCGACAGCAACCCGCGCCGCGCCGGTCAATGTCGCCATCGACACCATCAGATCAGGCGCATCTTCCGCCCCCAGCGCAAGTGCGTCGGCCAGCACCAAACGCCCCTCGGCATCGGTATTGTTGATCTCTACCGTCAAACCATTGCGCGCGGTCAGGATGTCGCCGGGGCGCATCGCATCTGCACTGACCGAATTTTCGACCGCTGGGATCAGCACACGCAGACGCAGGCCCAAACCCAGCGCCATAATCATGTGCGCAAGACCCAGAACCGTGGCCGCGCCGCCCATATCCTTTTTCATCAATCCCATCGACGCGCCCGGTTTCAGGTTCAGCCCCCCGGTGTCAAAGCATACGCCCTTGCCGACCAGAGTCAGCGTCGGCCCAGTTTCGCCCCAGGTCATATCGATCAAACGCGGCTGTTGCGCGGCAGCCCGGCCAACGGCATGGATCATCGGGAAGTTCCGCTCCAGCAGATCCCCTCCCGTGATAACCTTGATCGATGCGCCATGCTGTGCCGCCAAATCGGCGCAGGCCGCTTCCAGCGCGTCGGGGCCCATATCGTTGGCAGGCGTGTTGATCAAATCCCGGGTCAGAAATTCACCCGCCGCGATCACCTCCAACTGACGGGCATCCACCCCTTCGGGCGCGATCAGCCGGGCCTTGGCGCCGGTTTGTGGGCGATAGCGGTCAAACGCATAGGCCGCCAATAGCCAGCCCAGCGCCTCGACCTCGGCGGCCGCCGGGTCCAACCCGATCAAACGATAGGTGCCCGCCGGAAGCCCCCCCGCAACTGCGGCCAGATGAAAGCGGCCGCGCGCGCGCGCCTGTGCCGTGCCATAGCCCGCCAGCGCCAGTTCAGGCGCGCCTTCGGCCCCCGGCACGATCAACGCGGTGCCCAGCGCGGCAGTGAACCCGTTTGCCTCAACCCATCTGCGCACCGTCGCAGGCTGGCTATCCAGCCATGCCGACAACGCATCGCTGTCAATCACATGCAACGGCAACGCATCGGCGCAATCAGTGGCAAAGCAGGGCGTTTGAGAGCTATGGGTCATGGGTGGCACACCTTGGGCTAAAGACAGTTGCGCCCAGCCTACCCGCGTGCGCGCCACCTGCAAGCCATCAAATGATCAGATCGACAGGTCCTGCATCTGCCATATCTCGCTCAGGCTGCGTTCTCCGATGCGCAATAGGCGCGACAGGGTCGCAGCCAAAGCCACGCTATCCCCCTTGTCCGCGCAGATCGTTACATCGGTGGCCACGCGCGATAGCATCTGCATCCCGATCTGATCGGAAATCGCCACCAAACTGCGCGCCGATTTTCGCAAATCCAAGCCGCGCCCCTCGCGATAACATCGCTCAGTATGGGACAATCGCACCGCCAGCTCCTCCAGCGCGCGGCACACCACATTCTCGGCCCCCGCTTCGCCCAACTGCACATACAGTTCTTCTAGCCGGTCGGCATTCAGCCGGACGGCCTCGTCCTGTTTTAACAAAGTCACCTGTTCCACGGTCTCACCCCAAAAACGTCACGTTATCCGAAGACACGCCCCCAGCGTGTCCCGGCACGCGCCACTCTGACTGCCAGACCCTTCCAAAAGGTTTCCGCCCATATCATTTATCTCTCGAATTCGCGGACAATTCGGTCTATTCACAACCCTCAATGCATCTGAACGATGAGGAACTCCATGCACCATGCCTCGGCGCTGCCGACCTATCTGACCCAGCGCTATCATGGCTGGAAGGCCACCACGTATACGGAAAACAAAAGCTGGTACCGCCATCTGGCGAACGAGGGCCAGCACCCGCGTGCGATGCTGATCTCATGCTGCGACAGCCGGGTGCATGTTACCTCAATTTTTGGGGCAGATCAGGGCGAATTTTTCATTCACCGCAACATCGCAAATCTGGTGCCGCCCTGCGAAGGTGATGGTGGCCAGCACGGCACATCCGCGGCACTGGAATATGCGGTGCGCAACCTGCGTGTCGCGCATGTCATCGTGATGGGTCACTCCAATTGCGGCGGCGTGGCGGGCTGTGCGGCGATGTGCGCCGGCGAAGCCCCCGAACTGGAAGAAAAGGGCAGCTTCGTAGGGCGATGGATGGATCTCCTGCGCCCCGGCGTTCAAAGCGTGTCACATATCGAGGATCATGACGACCGCACCCGCGCGCTGGAACATGAAACGGTCATGATTTCACTGGCCAACCTGATGACCTTTCCCTTCGTTGCCAAACGTGTCGAGGCAGGCGATCTGACCCTGCATGGTCTGTGGTTGGACATCTCCGAAGGAGTGGTCGAGCAATATCTTCCCGCGCAGGACAAATTCCTACCGCTGTAATCGCAGCGACCTTTGGAATTGGATATTTAGACCAAGAAAAAGACGAAGGCGGTGCCGCTGTATCTTCTGGCCGAAAATATCCCGGGGGAGGCGTTAAATTTTCTTGAAAATTTGACGTAGGGGGCAGCGCCCCCTTCCACCGCCGAATTCAAGCGCAGATCTTAGCGCAACACCTTCCCCTCGGGCCAGCGCAGCGCTTGATCCACGGTGATCACCTGAGTGGCGCCAGGGGCCAGGTCCAGGCTCCAGGCCAGAACCCCGCGTTGATCATCCACATCCGTTTCCGCCGGGCGCGGGTTGGCGCTCCACTCGATCGTCAGGTCTTCCTGTTCGGAATAGGGCACTCGGTCCAAGACGCGCAGGGCCCACGAGACGTCCGTCAGGTTCTTGGCCTCGATACGCACGGTTTCACTAAGGTCATTGACCTTCGAGATCAGACCGCTGCCGCCCTCTTCGCGTTGCAAAACGACACGGGTCAGGCGCAGGCCCTCAATCGGACCAAAGGGCAATTCCGCCTCGTCACCGGCGGCCATCAGGCCGGTCTGCATCTGGCCGATCAACGTCCCGTCCAGATAAAGGCTGCTGCGTCCCGGCAGGATCATTTCGCCCATGTCATTGGTGAAGCTGGCAACCAAATAGGCGGTTTCATCATACAACGGCACCGCGCGCGCCTCCAGCGTGGCGGTGGTTTGCAGATCACCCAGCGCAATGCGCAGCGCGTCCGCCCCGGTGGCGACGCTGACGGTATCGGGATAGCGATAGGTTACCGACAGCCCATCGAAAGACGCATCGGCCATTATCACCCTGGCATCTTCCATCATCGGTGCTGGCATCGGTGCTGAGGACATCAGACCTTGATCATAAGCGGCACCGACCGCCTCCTTGCGTACGATTTGAACCGGGTCTTCGATCCGGCGCAGCCATGGCCGGATATCTGTCGGGCCGGGCTGACCGCTGGGACGCACGGTGGACAGGGTCAGGGCGACATTTTCCCAGCTTTCGCCGGTGAACTGCTGCACCATCGCCCCACGTGTCAGGGTCAGCGTGGCGGCGGCGCGGTCAAGATGCACATCGTTCACCGGGGACCAGCCCGCATCATAGCTTTGATAGCTGATGTCGAGTTGCCCATCGCCGGGTGCATCTGCGGTGATGGAGACCGCCAACAGTGCGCGGTCGTCTGTGTCTTGGATCAGCGCATCGCGCGCTTGACGGGCCTTTTCCAGCGCCTCGAGCGCGTCTTTCAAGCCGCGCTCGGCCTCTTCTGCCTGCAGTGCGGCGTCATGTGCGGCCTGACGTGCCGCAAGGGTTTGTTCGCCGATCATCTGCGTCAGGTCGCGCAGCGCGCTTACATCCATCTGGGCGGCGCTTTCGCCTGTACCCAATTGCGCCAGAAATGCCACCTGCGCCTCGGCCGCGTCTTGCGCCAGACGCACACGGGCAATCCGGGCATTCTCAACGCGCAGGGCCCGTTCCAGACGCTCGACGAATTCCTCGGCTGCCATAAAAGCCGCCGAGCTTTCATCGCTGCGTGGTGGGACAAAATCGCGCCGTACCGTGACGCCCCCCATCGTCGCGCCGGTGACCGACACGCGCACCGATTCCAGATCGGTCTGGGCCGGCAGGTCGATCAGAATCAGATCGTGTTGTCCCTGCGGGGTGGTGAAAGGTACCTGCCGATGGATTGTGGCCCCTTGCGGATACAATGTGACATCGGTGACACGGCTGGTCAGGGGAATATCCTCTGCCCAGAGGGCCACGGGAAACACGGCAAAGATAAAGGGTAACACGCGCATGGGGATCCTCCTGAATGTCGCGCTTACCCTTTGGCGCGGGCGCGCGAATTGCAAGTGCTGCTATGTGGGCCGGACAAGGTGCGCGGAAAGCCGCTAAGCGGTTTGTCGGGCCCTGCGTCAGCCGCTGGGCGCGTCGTTACGCGAGCGGGCGTTGCCCTGTCCAACCAAACGTCCTAGCGTGGCCGCGTACAGACATGCCCCCAACCGAGCGGAGCACACATGAGCAACACATCTTTCCCGTCAGGCGCCTATGCCTCTTCGCCCTGTTCGGGCCATCTGGACCCCTCGGGCGTGGACCCGGATCAGGCGCGCGATGTGGCGCGCTGGCGCAAGGCGACGCGGGCCGCATTGCTGGATGCGCGCAAGGCCCGCAGTGTCGCGGATCATGCCGCCCTTTCGCACAGCATTGCCGATCAACTGCAAAGCGTTCTGAACGACAGGTTCGACGGCGCGCGCGGCATGGTCCTGTCGCTTTATTGGCCGATCAAGGGCGAGCCGGATCTGCGCCCCCTGATGCGCAGCTTGCACGATAGCGGTGTCATCATCGCGCTGCCACTGGTCGAAACCAAGGCCGCGCCGCTGGTCTTCCGCCACTGGACACCGGACACCAAAATGGTGCGCGGCGATTGGAATATCCCCGTGCCCCCCGCCGATGCGCCGGTTCTGACCCCGCAGATCGCGCTGGCGCCGCTGGTGGGCTGGGATGGCAATGCTTATCGGCTGGGCTATGGGGGTGGATATTTCGACCGCACGCTGGCGGCCTTGCAGCCGCGCGCGTTTGCCATCGGAATCGGCACGTCCTCGGCCCGGTTGGCGACGATCTTTGCGCAGCCACATGACATTGCGATGGATGTGATCGTGACCGAGGATGCGGTGATCCCGCGCCCCGCTGCCCCTACTTGACGAAGCGCAGCAGCGCCGCACCGATCAGCGTGGTCAGCGTCGCCGTCACCTTGACCAGATCCAGACGTTCCTTCAGGAAAAACACGCCGATCAGCAGGGCGAAAACGATGCTGGTTTCGCGCAGTGCAGTGACCAGCGCGATGGGGGCCTGCGTGAAGGCCCATGTGACAATCGCATAGGCCACAAAGGATGCGGCCCCACCGACAAGGAAAACGCGCCGCCCGCGTGTGGCGATGACCGCAAGCGTGCCGGGCGATGTAGTCGCCAGATAGGCCGCCATCAGGATCGCGTTGCCGATAGCCAACCAGCTGTAATACCCCAATGAAGTCCCCGCCAGACGCGCCCCCATTCCGTCCAGCAACGAATAGGACGCGATGAACATCCCCGTGATCAGGGCCAGCAGCGCCGCCGCGCCATTGCGTTGACCGTCGGCGCGACGCACCAGTGTCAGGCTGATGATACCACATCCGATGATAACGATTGCCAACAGTTGCAGCGGGTCCAGATCGACCCCCAGCACCAGCACGGAAAACAGCGCCACAAGCAACGGCGCACTGCCGCGTGCAATGGGATAGACCTGTGTCAGATCGCCCAGTTCATACGATTTCAGCAAAAACACCTGATAGCCCACATGCAATCCCACGCCACCCGCCAGATACGGCAAGCTTTCTACAGCCGGAAGGGGGGCAAACGCCAAGGCGACAACCGCCAGCGGCACATGCCCCAGAACGACCGCGCCCATGGTCATCATCTTGTCCGATCCGCCCTTGACCAAGGCATTCCAGACCGCATGCAGCACCGCCGCCCCGATAACGGCGAAAAAAACTCCAGCGCTCATGTGTTTTGACCTGATTATGACGACGCCAACAACCTAGGGCGAATATGCGGCAATGACAAACGCCCCGTAAGGGCCGCGCCACGCTGGGTGGATTGCGCTTTTCAAGCTGCGCCAACTGCTTCAGACAGGTGCCGAACGTCATCCACAGCAAAGGCACGGCATGCCGCGACCCCTTGTCTTTACCCTTTATTGTGCGGCTATTTTCCTACAGGCGGGAGCCTATGGGCTGACCTTCATGTTGCCGCGCCTGTTCGACAGCTTTGGTGCGAATGAAAAGACCGTCGGCGCCATGTTGATGATCACCGCCCTGACCACCGTGGTGACGGTGTATTTTTCGGGGCATCTGTCGGACATGTTCGGACGGCTGCGCACGTTGGGCATGGCCTGTATCGCGATTTCGGCGTCACTGTTCCTGTACGGTCTGCTGGACACCGTGGGGACCGGTCTGGTGGTCGCCAGCCTGCTGTTGGGCTGGGGTTGGGGCCTGACCTATTCGTTGGGGCCGATTGTTCTGACGCGACTTGTGCGCGCGGATGAACGCGTGCGGTATTTCACGGTGCTGTCGGTCTTTGTGATGGCGGGGTTCGGGTTGGCCCCGGTTCTGGCCTCGGGGTTCGAGGCGTGGGGGCAATCCCTGCGCGGCGTGTTTCATATCACGGCGGCGCTGTGTCTGGTCAGCGCGGGCCTGTTCTTTGCGCTGAACGGTCCGGTGAAGGCCCATGCGGTCCATCCCCGCGGCGAGGCTCCTTCGCGGATCAGCCTTGCCGCACTGTCACGTATCGCACGCTCGCCCGCGCGGTTGTCAGTGGTCATGGTCTTTATCGGGGCCAGCATCTTTGCCGGGTTGGTCAATTTTCAGACGGTTTTCGCGGATGCGCGTGGGTTGGAATATGCCAGTTTCTTTCTGACCTATACCCTCACCGTGGTGGTGTTCAGGCTGGTCCTTGCGCGGTTTCGCGGCGGACGAAATCCCTATCTGACCATCGCACTGCTGCAATATGTCATGTGTTTCAGCATCGTGATTTTTATCTTCAGCGGTGGCAGCCTGCCCATGTATCTGCTGGTCGCGGCCCTGTTTGGCATCGGCTATGGCGTGTCCTATCCGCTGCTGGTGGCAATGGCCGCGAATGACGCCGACGACGATCTGGGCGCGCAGACCCTACAGGTGTTTGCACTGACCTATTTCATCGGCGTGTTCGGTTTTCCGCTGATCGCGGGCTGGATGATCGTGGAGGTGGGCACGCGCCCGCTGTTGGTTTTGATCGCCGCCATGGCCATGATCGAGGCAAGCATGGCCCTGCGCCGCGCGCTGTCCTAAGTACCTCAGACACCGCTGACAGCAAAACGGGCCACCCGATCAGGGGCGGCCCGCAGTATGCACAGGTCAGGGAATTTCCGGTCGGTCAGCCCTTTTTCAGAACCCGCACGCCCAGCGTTTCGGCAATCTGCACCGCATTCAGCGCCGCGCCCTTGCGCAGGTTGTCGGACACACACCACAGGTTCAGGCCGTTTTCCACGGTCGTATCCTGACGGATACGGCTGATGAAGGTCGCGAAGTCACCGACACATTCGATTGGCGTGACGTAGCCACCATCCTCGCGCTTGTCGATCACCATGATGCCGGGGGCCTCACGCAGGATCTCGCGGGCTTCGTCCTCGTCCAGGAATTCCTCGAACTCGATGTTGATCGATTCGGAGTGACCGACGAAGACTGGCACGCGCACGCAGGTTGCGGTGACCTTGATCTTGGGATCGATGATCTTCCTGGTCTCGGCGACCATTTTCCATTCTTCTTTCGTGTCACCGCTGTCGAGGAAGACGTCGATATGCGGGATCACGTTGAAGGCGATCTGTTTGGTGAACTTGCGCGCGGGCTTGTCATCGGTCGGGTTGTAGATCGACTTGGTCTGGTCCCACAACTCGTCGATGCCCTCTTTACCCGATCCGGACACGGATTGATAGGTGCTGACCACCACCCGTTTGATCCGCGCGCGGTCATGCAGGGGTTTCAGCGCCACAACCATCTGCGCGGTCGAGCAGTTGGGGTTGGCGATGATGTTGCGGTTCTTGACCATCTCGACCGCCTCGGGGTTCACCTCGGGGACGACCAGCGGGATGTCCGCGTCGTAGCGATAAAGCGAGCTGTTATCGATCACGACGCAGCCGGATTTAGCGGCCTTGGGGGCGTAAATCTTGGTCGCGTCCGAGCCGATGGCGAACAGCGCGATATCCCAGCCAGTGAAATCGAACGTATCGAGGTCCTTGGTCTTCAACGTCTTGTCACCAAAGCTGACTTCGCTGCCCAGCGATTTGCGGCTGGCCAGGGCGACGATTTCGTCGACCGGGAACTGGCGCTCGGCCAGAATGTTCAGCATTTCGCGGCCCACGTTTCCCGTGGCTCCGACGACGGCGACCTTATACCCCATGTTTCTTGCTCCAGATGACAGGTTTTGCCCGCGCGTCATACGCGTAAAGGGCGGCAGGGGAAAGGGGGCGTCTCAGGCTTGGGAATCGCGGCTGAACAAATAGATCAGACAGCCAACCAGAATACTGATCCCGAAAAACGCAAACAGGGCTGCATAGCCCGCCTGCACGCCACCCGCCGCCGTCGCCGCACCGTGCACTGGCCCCGAGCCGAATTGCATCACGCCAACCCCACCAACGCCGAACAGGTTTAGCAAGGTCACGCCCCGCCCCACCAGATGCGCAGGCAAGAACCCGCGCGCATGGGCGATGATCATCGGAAAGCTGGACCCGAACAGCCCGATCAGCGCGCAAAGCGCGATTGAGAGCCCCACACCCTGCCCGACCAGAACCGCCAGCGCCATGGTCGCGGCACCGCACATCAGGTTGCCGATCAGGCAGACCCATTTCTGCGTCCCGAACAGCCGATCCAGCGGGCCATAAGCAAACGTGCCCGCAATCATCGCCACTCCCATCACCAACGACGCCTGCCCTAGCTGCGCAGTGTCCAGCCCAAACACATCGTGCAAATATGGCCCGATCCACAGCCCGCGGATCGCCCCCGCCGGTGCGTAGGCGACGAACATCATGGGAAAGATCGGCCACAGTGCGCGCATCTTCAGCAGATCCAGAACCGAACCGCGCGGGCCGGTGGTGACCCGCTCGGGGTCTTTGACGCTAAGGGCGATGCCCACCGCCGCCGCGATCGAAATGCCCGCCAGCCCCAGAAGGGACGCCCGCCAGCCCACCGTCTCGGCCGCCAGCGCCATTGGATAGGAGGCCACCAGATTGCCCAGCGTTCCAACGCCCAGCATCACGGCGGCCAGCGTGGCGAATTGCGCCGCCGGAAACTGGCGCGCGAAGATGTAATAGGACGCCATCAGAACCGGAGAACAGCCCACGCCAATCAACGCCATTGCAATGCTGACATGCGCCGGGACCGTTGCCATCGCAAAGATCAGCGCCCCGCCCCCGCCGCCCAGCGCCAGCAATACCGCCGCCGTGCGCCGCGGCCCGACCCGGTCCAGCGCCCAGCCCACCGGCAGCTGCATCGCCGCAAAGACGATGAACCAAAGCCCTGATGCAAATGCGAGATCCGCAGGCCCCGCGCCGATGTCACGCTGCAACACGCCCCCCAGAACGGCCAGAAAGCTGCGGAAAAACTGGCTGAGCAGATAGCCGAGGCACAGCAGGATAAGGCCGGTGCGCATAGGGGATCTCCGTTGTCGCAGGGTTCGCCTGCCTTGCACGATCGGACGGGCTGCGCAAGCCGTGTGGCGGCACACTCCCCGAAGCGGCGCGCGCGGTGCAGGGGACGGCGCAGTGGGTATTTTTGGAAAGATGAAAGGCTTGAACGGTTTGCCCGCTTTCGTCCGATGCGCGGGCGGGGTAGCGTGGCGCATGGATTCGGGATTGAACTTTTACAGCGCGCGCGCGCTGCTGCAATGGCAGGTGGAGCTGGGGGCCGATGAGGCAATCTGCGACACGCCTGTCAATCGCTATGAGCTGCCCGACACAGCGCCCAAGCCTGCGTCGGCCGCACGGCCTGCAAGGGCGGGCGCGTCGGTGGTGCGACCCGTGGCTGCGGCGCCGGCTGTGCACTCACAGGATGATGCCGTGGGTGCGGCGCGACAGGCGGCGGCAGCAGCGGGTGATCTGGACGGGTTGCGCGCGGCACTGGCCGCATATGAGCATTGCGATCTGAAGCGCGGGGCGCGCAATCTGGTCTTTGCCGACGGCGATCCATCATCGCAGGTGATGATCATCGGCGAGGCGCCGGGGCGTGACGAGGACCGCGCCGGGCAACCCTTTGTCGGGGCCACCGGGCAGATGCTGAACCGGATGCTGGGCGCGATCGGGCTGGACCGGACTGCGACGGGGGCGGATGGCGTTTATATCACCAACGTCCTGCCATGGCGACCGCCACAAAATCGCGATCCCAGCCCTCAGGATATCGACATGATGCGCCCCTTCGTGGCGCGCCATGTGCAGTTGGTGCAGCCCAAGGTGCTGATCCTGATGGGCAACATCAGCTGTCAGGCGGGTCTGGACAAGCGTGGCGTTACCCGACTGCGCGGCACTTGGACCGAGGCCTGGGGCGTGCCTGCGCTGCCGATGGTGCATCCCGCCTATCTGCTGCGCACGCCCGCCGCAAAGCGCGCGGCCTGGGCGGATCTGTTGGAGGTACAGGCGCGTCTGCGTGCCCTGACCAGTGAGGGCGCGTCGTGATTGACCCTTGGGTCTTGCTGGCGTTCATTCCCGCCGCTTTGGCGCTGAACCTGACGCCCGGGGCGGATATGATGTTTTGCATCGGGCAGGGCCTGCGCGCGGGGCCACGGGCGGCAATGGCCGCCAGCGGCGGTATCGCGATGGGCTCGCTGGTGCATGCCAGCATCGCAGGGCTGGGCTTGGGGGCCTTGGTGGCGGCAATGCCTTGGGTGTTTGACGTGATCCGCTGGATTGGTGTGGCCTATCTTTTGTGGCTGGCTTGGGGCGCGCTGCGCACAAAGCCAGCAGATCCGGCGCGCGTGCCGCGCGCCCAGCGCGCGTTTCGCGACGGGCTGATCGTGAACCTGACCAACCCCAAGGTGATCCTGTTCGTGCTGGCCTTCGTGCCGCAGTTTGTCGACCCGGTGCGCCCGATTCTGCCTCAGTTCCTGATCTTTGGCGCGGTTCTGGGCCTTGGTGGCTATGTGATCAACGGGGTGGCGGGGGTGTTTGCCAGCGGTCTGGGACGTCGTATGGCAGGCTCGCCGCGTGTGGCGCGGGGCCTTGGCGTGGCCTCGGCCATGATATTTACGGCGCTGGCCCTGCGGCTGGCCTTGATGGAAAGGACCTGAGACATGAGCCGGATTGACGAAAGCCGCGATTTCATCCCCGTGCGGATTGCCGTTTTGACGGTCAGCGATACGCGTCAGGCGGTCGATGACCGCTCAGGCGACACATTGGTGGCACGGCTGGAGGGCGCGGGGCACACATTGGCCGCGCGCAGCATCGTGCAGGACGAACGCGATCAGATCGCCGCGCAATTGCGCGCCTGGGTGGCGGATCCGGGTATTGACGTGATCATTTCCACCGGTGGCACCGGCCTGACGGGCCGTGATGTGACCGTCGAGGCGCATCGCGATGTGTATGAGAAGGAAATCGACGCGTTCGGCGTGGTTTTTACCCATGTCAGCATGGCCAAGATCGGCACCAGCGCCGTGCAAAGCCGCGCCACCGGGGGCGTTGCGGGGGGCACGTATCTTTTCGCCCTGCCCGGCAGTCCCGGTGCCTGTAAGGATGCATGGGACGAGATCCTGTCACTGCAACTGGACTATCGCCACCGCCCCTGCAACTTTGTCGAGATCATGCCGCGACTGGATGAACACAAGCGCCGCAAATAGCGTCACGGCGCCGGGCTGCTTGGTATTCACCGGCAACGCCTTACATTATACAGGCACTCTGCCCCTGACAGGTCCAAACCCGCATGCGTTTCCTTCGTCAAAGCCTGACCGGCCTTTTGCTGATGTCACTGACCTTGGGTATTCTGGCCTATGCCGGGTTTACCGTGTTCAGCGCGATCAGCGAGCGTATGACCCGCGAACCGCGCGAGCGGCCCCGCAATGAGCGGATGTTTGCGGTCACCACCCTGACCGCAACCCCGGAGACGATCATTCCGGTTCTGACCGCCTTCGGGCAGATCGAAAGCCGCCGCGCGCTGGAAATTCGCGCGCAGGTCGGCGGCGTTCTGATCGAACTGGACACCGCATTTGAAGAAGGCGGGCAGGTCAGTGCCGGGCAGCTGTTGGCGCGGATCGACCCGGCGGATGCAACGCTGGAGGTTGAGCGCGCGCAAAGCGATCGGATGGACGCCCGCGCCGAGGGGCGCGATGCCACCAAAGCGCTGGATATCGCCCGCGATGCCCTGATCGCAGCGCGCGATCAGGCCGCGTTGCAGGATCGCGCCTTTCAGCGTCAAAGCGATCTGGCCGAACGGGGCGTCGGCACTGCTGCGGCTGTCGAGTTGGCTGAACTGGCCGCCGCGCAGGCCCGTCAGGCAGTTCTGAACCAACGTCAGGCCGTCGCAACGGCCGAAGCGCGCGTGGATCAGGCGCAGACATCGCTGGCCCGTGCGCAGATCGCCCTGACCGAGGCCCAGCGCCGATTGGCCGAAACCCGCATCACCGCCGCCTTTGACGGCAGCCTCAGCGAGGTGCAGGCGGTCGAAGGCGGATTGGTGTCGGCCAACGAGCGGCTGGCGACCCTGATTGATCCCGCCGCGCTGGAGGTGGCCTTTCGCGTTTCGACGCCACAGTTTTCCCGACTTCTGGACGACAATGGCGCGCTGATCCGCGCGCCCGTCACCGTAACGCTAGAGGCGTTTGGCATCGACCTGACGGCCACCGGCACGATCACCCGCGCCAGCGCTGCCGTGGGCGAGGGCCAGACCGGACGACTGGTGTTTGCGCGACTGGACATGGCACAGGGGCTGAAGCCCGGCGATTTCGTGACCCTGCGGATAGATGAGCCGCCTTTGGACAATGTGGTCCGCCTGCCCGCCTCGGCGTTGGGGGCGGATGGCAGCGTTCTGGTGCTGGACAGCGATGACCGGTTAGAGGCGCTGGCCGTCACGCTGTTGCGCCGTCAGGACGATGATATTCTGGTGCGCGGTGATGCCCTGCCGGGGCGCGAGGTGGTCACACAACGCTCGCCGCTCCTGGGGGCCGGGATCAAGGTGCGCGCGCTGGGCGCGGTCCCTGCTGAAACCGGCGATACCGCCGACATGCTGGAGTTGACCGGGGACCGCCGCGCGCGCCTGATCGCCTATGTTCAGGGCAACACCGACATGCCCGACGCGGTCCGCACGCGGTTGCTGGATCAACTGGCGCAGGCGCGTGTGCCTGCCCGCGTGGTCGAGCGGCTGGAAACCCGCATGGGGGGCTAGGACATGGCCCGCCAGATCCCCAAGGCAGCGGGTGGTGTCCTGTCGTATTTCACCCGCCACCGCACCGCCGCCAACCTGTTGCTGGTGGTCATGGTGGTTCTGGGCCTTGCCGCCGCGCCACAGATGCGGGCGCAATACCTGCCAGATGTGGTGATCGACAGCGTCAGTGTCTCGATCATCTGGGACGGCGCGGGGGCCGAAGATATCGACGCCGCGATCATTCAGGTGATGGAGCCTGTTCTACTGGCCGTTGAGGGCGTCGAGGGTTCCTCCGGGTCCAGCCGCGAAAACTCGGGCTCGATCTCGCTGGAGTTTGAGCCCGGCTGGGACATGGCCCGCGCGGCCGCCGATGTGCAGACCGCCGTGGACAGCATCACCACCCTGCCCGACGAGGCCGAAGATCCCAGCGTGCGCCGTGGCGCGTGGCGCGACCGGGTGACCGATGTGGTGATCACCGGGCCGGTGGATGCGCAGCAGTTGGGCATTTACGCGGACGAGTTGGTCGCGCGATTGTTCGCTGCCGGTGTCACCCGCACCACCGTGCGCGGCGTCGCGGCGCCGGAAACCATCATAGAAGTGCCCTCGACCGCGCTGATGGCGCATGACATCACCATGGCCGAGATTGCGGCGGCCATCGCGCAAGAGGTGGACACGGACCCTGCGGGCGATGTGACCGGTGCAAATACACGCGTGCGCACCGGCGTGGAAAAACGCAGTCCAGATCAGATCGCCGCCATCACCCTGCGCGTGCGCGACGACAACTCGAAACTGACGGTCGGGAACGTGGCCAACCTGCGAATCCTCGGCGTCGCGCGCGAGCGCAGCTATTTCGTGGGCGACAATCCGGCTATGTCTGTGCGTGTTGATCGCAGCGCGTTGGGCGATGCGATTGGCATTCAGCAAACCGTGCAGGACGTGGCGCGCGACATGGCGCAATCCCTGCCCGAAGGGGTCCGGGTTGATCTGATCCGCACCCGGTCCGAGCAGATTTCGGGGCGGTTGAACACGCTGCTATCCAACGGTGCTATGGGTCTGGCGCTGGTGGTGACGCTGTTGTTTTTGTTTCTGAACGCGCGCACGGCGTTCTGGGTGGCGGCGGGAATTCCGGTGGCAATGTGCGCTGCTGTGGCGCTGATGTATGCCGCCGGGCTGACGCTGAACATGATCTCGCTGTTCGCGCTGCTGATCACGCTGGGCATCGTGGTGGATGACGCCATTGTCGTGGGCGAACACGCGGACGCGCGGGTGAAGGACATGGGCGAACCGCCGGTTGAAGCGGCGGAAAACGCCGCGCGGCGCATGGCCCTGCCGGTGTTTTGCGCCACGCTGACCACGTTGATCGCGTTTTTCGGTCTGGTTCTGGTGGGCGGGCGGTTTGGTGATCTTCTGGCCGATATCCCCTTTACCGTGATCGCCGTGCTCAGCGCGTCACTGGTCGAATGTTTCCTGATCCTGCCCAACCACATGAGCCACGCGTTGCGCGCCTCGGCCCGCCAGCATTGGTATGATGCACCCTCGCGCGTGGTCAATCGCGGCTTTGTCTGGGTGCGCACCGCGCTGTTTCGCCCGTTCATGGCCGGAGTGATCTGGGCGCGCTATCCGGTGCTAGCACTGGTTATTCTGGCGCTGGCCAGCCAGATCGCGCTGTTCACGCGCGGGGATGTGACGTGGCGCTTTTTCAACTCGCCGGAAAACGGCAGCGTGACGGGTAATTTCGCCATGGCCCCCGGTGCGACCCGCGCCGATTCGCTGGTCATGATGCATGAATTACAACGCGCGACCGAAGAGCTGGGCGCGGAATATGCGCAGGACTATGGCACCAATCCACTGGCCTATGTCATGGCCGAACTGGGCGGCAACGCGGGCCGGGGCCTTTCCGGCGTCGAGGCCAAAGACCCGGATCAACTGGGCGCGATTTCAATCGAATTGATCGAGTCGGATTTGCGCCCCTATTCCAGCGCGGCCTTCGTCAGCGTCTTGCAGGAGCGCGTCGTGCAACACCCGCTGGCCGAAACGCTCAGCTTTCGCAGTTGGGGGTCAGGGCCGGGGGGCGATGCACTGGACGTGCAATTCTACGGTGCCAGTGCCGAGGTGCTGAAAGCCGCCGCCGAGGCGCTAAAACAGGCGCTGCGCCCCTTCCCCGAGGTCAGCGGGGTCGAGGATGATCTGGCCTATGACAAGGAAGAGCTGGTGCTGGACCTGACGCCGCAGGGCGCGGCGCTGGGGTTCGAGATCGACGCGCTGGGCCGCGTGTTGCGCGCGCGTCTGGGCGGGATCGAGGCGGCGACGTATCCCGTCGGCCCGCGCAGCGCCGAAATCCGCGTCGAACTGCCCGAGGGCGAATTGACAGCGGATTTTCTGGAACGCATGCAGCTGCGCACGCCGGACGGGCAATATGTGCCGCTGGCCGACATCGTTTCGGTTAAGCGGCGCGACGGGTTTTCGACGGTGCGGCGCGAAAACGGGCTGCGCCTGATCAGCGTGACGGGGGCAATATCCGAGGATGATCCCGCCCGCGCCACCGAGGTTCTGCGCACGGTCGAGGCGGATATCCTGCCGCGTATCGCCGCCGAACATCAGGTGGAATGGCGCATGTCCGGCCTGTCCGAGCAGGAGGATGAGTTTCTAAATGACGCGCGGCTGGCCCTGATACTGACGCTGACGGGCATCTATCTGGTGCTGGCCTGGGTATTTGCCAGCTGGACCCGGCCCGTGGTGGTGATGGCGGTGATCCCCTTTGGTTTGGTCGGGGCGATATACGGGCATTACGTCTGGGAGGTGCCGCTAAGCATGTTCTCGGTCGTTGGGCTGTTGGGCATGACCGGGATCATCATCAACGATTCCATCGTTTTAGTCACCACGATCGACGAACAGGCCGAAACGCGCGGGTTGATTCCTTCAATCATTGACGGGGCGTCAGACCGGCTGCGCCCCATCTTGCTGACCACGCTGACCACGGTGATCGGGCTGGCCCCGCTGTTGTTCGAGCGCAGCCAGCAGGCACAATTTCTGAAACCGACGGTGATCACGCTGGTGTATGGGCTGGGCTTTGGCATGGTGATCGTGTTGCTGGTGGTGCCAGCGCTGATCGCAATGCAGCAGGATTTGGCACGGCAACTGACGGCGCTGCGCCGCGCGTTGCGGTTTCCCCATTCCCGGTTGCGCGCCGCGATGCTGGCAGGGGTGGGGGCGGTGCTGGCGTGGTTCGGCGCGACGATGGGCAGCGTGATGGTAACGGGCGCGCTGCCTGCGCCGGTGCTGACTGCGTTGCCGGTCGTGGCGGGCATGACAGCGCTGATGGGCGCGCTGGTGGCCTTCGTTCTGGGTGTAACGGTAATGGTGGTCGCACTGTATCTGATGCTGGGTGCGGCGCATCTTTTGCGCCTTGGCCGGACGTCCTGACGCGCAGGTCGAAACCGGCTTAACCCGCCGGGCAGCCCTGAATATCGACAGCCCCTTTGGCGCTGATTACCGTCAGACGCAGACCCGAGCGGTCCAGCGCAAAGGACCGCCCCTCGACATGGACCAAATCGGTTTCGGCAATCAAACGTCCACCCTGACGTAAGGTGCGCGTGGGGGCCACCCAGATGCCGGGGTTTGTCGTTTCCACCACCACCATTTCGCCCTTACCACGATGGGACAGCGTGATCTCGGCGCGCAAATGCAAGCCGCCATCCTTGGCAGGACGCACCGAGCAAGCGACCCGCCCTACCCCCGCCTCGGCGGCGGTATCGGGGCGGTTGGCCAGTGCGGCAGCGATGCGCGGATCGCGTTTGGCCGCCGTGTTCGGCAAGGCCGCGTCGACCTTCAACGAAATCGGCACGCAGATATCATGGCACACCCCCAAATCCAGCACGCCACGCAGCCGGATATCGCCGCCCGCGCGGTCCGGGGTCAGGCGCAGGGGCAAAACCACCGTGCCGGTATACCCGATGGTGGTCATGCCGCCCTGATCCATCCGCTTGGGCACCGGCCAAGCGATCTGTGCCCCGGCCAGATTGCGCGATTGCCGCCAGTCGAATGTTGGCGGAATACCCGCGTCTCCGGGCGCGCGCCAATAGGTCTTCCATCCCGGATGCAGCTGCAATTCCAGTCCCGCCATATGGCTGCCATCCGACATCCGCCAGCCCGGAATAATCCGTGCTTGGACGACCTCGTTTGGGGATTGCGCGGCGGCGGGCAAGATCGATGTCGCACAAGTGACGGCGACACTGACAGCAACAATCGCGCAGCGGCGCATAAAGAGGGGTATGAATTTCATCCAACCCACATGGAGGATTGCCAGGCAAAAGCCAATTCACATTCCCATGAGATGGGTGCAACATCGCGCGCAGCAGCCTTTCGTTAGGCCAACTGGCCTTGTCTTGTGCGCCGGGAATGCCCATTCTGAAGATATGACAGACAATGATTTCAGCCGCTTCGACAAACCGATGGACCTGACGGGCAGGATTTTGATCGCCATGCCAGGTATGGACGATCCGCGCTTTGGTCAGTCCGTGGTGTTCATCTGCGCCCATTCCGACGATGGCGCGATGGGCTTGATCCTGAACAAGCCGGCCGATGACCTGAACCTGTTCGACCTGATGGAGCAGTTGGACATTACCCGCACGCCCGCGGCACAGCCGCGGCCCGTTCATTTTGGCGGTCCGGTGGAAACCGGGCGCGGATTTGTGCTCCACGAGGCGGCCTATCGTCCCTCCCTGCCGTCGCTGAAGGTGGTCGGCGGCTTTGCGTTGACCGCGACGCTGGATATTCTGGAAGACATGGCCATCGGTCAGGGACCGCAGAGCGCGATTGTCGCCTTGGGCTATGCCGGATGGGGTCCGGGACAGTTGGAAGACGAACTGGCGCAAAACGGCTGGCTGGTGTGTGACGCAAATCACAGCTTGGTGTTTGCCACTGCGGCCACGCAGAAATGGGAGGCGGCGCTGGCCTCGATGGGAATCAGCCCGCTGACCCTGTCCGCCGAGGCCGGGCACGCTTGAATACTGCGCGTCTGGTTTACGGGCGTCGCAGCGTTGAATTGAGTATTTCTGGAACGATGAACGTGGGGGCGACCGCCGCTATCAGGCTGTGCGCGGCGCGGCGGCGCGGGTGAGACGGTCGAGGATGGCGATCCCCAAGCCCTGCGCAGGGATCGGGGAGACGGCGATTGTGGCCGCGCCCAGTGCGTCCAATCGGTGCAGGTGGTCAAACAGGTTCGCCGCAGCTTCGGTCAGATCGCCTGCGGGTGACAGGTTTAGCGTGGCATCGGGGCAATTGGGGCCGAACCCCAGCAGAGTCTCGCCCGGATATAAAGTGGTGGCGTTCAGGCGCATCGCCGCCTTGGGGGCATAGTGTGAGGCCAGTTGGCCGGGGGCGGTGATCGCGCTGTCGCTTCGCGTTTGAAGCGGGGTCATCAGGGCGGCGTTGATCGCCTCGGCCGGTAGGCCACCGGGGCGCAGAAGCGTGGGCGCGCCGGTCAGGCCGAGGATGGTGGATTCAACGCCCACCGTGCAGGGGCCACCGTCGAGAATGGCGGCAATGCGCCCCGTCAAGCCGTTGGCGACATGTGCAGCCTGCGTCGGGCTGATCCGCCCCGAAGGGTTGGCCGAAGGCGCGGCCAGCGGGCCGCCAAAGGCGCGCAGCAACGCCTGCGCCACCGGGTGCGCCGGGATGCGTATGGCCACGCTGTTCAGCCCCGCCGTCACCAGCGACGACAGGCCGCTGTCGGGAAGCAAGGGAAGCACCAGCGTCAGTGGACCGGGCCAGAAGGCGGACGCCAACCGGTCCGCCGTGTCGGACCATTCGGCATAAAGTTGCGCCGTTTTCACATCCGGCACATGCACGATCAGCGGGTTGAATTGAGGCCGCCCCTTGGCCGCATAAATCGCCGCCACCGCGCGGCCCTGACGCGCATCGCCGCCAAGCCCATAGACTGTCTCGGTCGGGAAGGCGACCAATTCACCGTCCTGCAACAATCGTGCCGCCGCCGCGATCCCGGCGGACTCCGCGCTTAGAAGTTGGGTTTTAATGGCGTCGGTCATGGGCGGATCGGGGTCCTGACTGGGTAATGGGGTGTTGGCCACGGGGGATGTTGCGGATACACCCCCTGTGGACAGAGTGCCGCCTGCATAACGCCGCGCGTCCCTGTTGCCAAGATTACCCGCCTTGCCGCCTGAAAGGACATTGCCATGACCATCGCACCACGCGCCGAATTGGACGGGCTGCGCACCCCCTGGGAGCAGCCCCCCGAAACCGGCGAAGCGACCGAAATCGCCCCCGGTGTGCTGTGGATCCGCCTGCCCTTGCCAATGGTGTTGAACCACGTCAACGTTTACGCGCTGGATGATGGCGACAGCTGGACCATTGTCGATACGGGCATGCACTCGCGCAAATCGATCGCGATATGGGAGACGCTGTTGGCGGGGCCTCTGGCGGGCAAACCTGTCGGGCGGATCATCGCCACGCATCACCACCCGGACCATATCGGCATGGCAGGCTGGCTGATGAAGCATTGCGACGCCGAATTGGTGACCACGCGCACGGCCTGGTTGATGGCGCGCATGCTGATCCTGGACGCCGAAGATGTCCCATCGCCGCAAGCCGTCGATTTCTGGCGGCGCGCGGGCATGGATCCCGCCATTCTGGAGAAACGCAAGGCCGAGCGGCCGTTCAACTTTGCCGACACCTGTGCGCCCTTGCCGGTTGGGTTTACCCGGCTGCAACAGGGAGACACACTGCGCGCGGGCGGGCGGATCTGGGACGTGCATATCGGCAACGGTCATGCGCCCGAACACCTGACCCTATGGAGCCGCGATTGCAATCTGGTGCTGGCGGGCGATCAGATCCTGCACTCGATCAGCCCCAACATCGGCGTCTACCCTACCGAACCTGAGGCCGATCCGCTGGCCGGTTGGTTGGAGGCATGCGAGCGTCTGTCGGGTCTGGCGCGCGCCGATCATCTGGTGCTGGGGGGGCACAAACTGCCCTTTACGGGCCTGCCCCTGCGCATGGTGCAACTGATCGAGAATCACCACGGCGCGCTGGACCGGTTGCACACCCATCTTGAAACGCCACGCACCGCCGCCGAGTGTTTTGTACCTCTGTTCAAACGCCGGATCGATGAGGGCACCTATGGTCTGGCCCTTGTCGAGGCGGTTGCACATTTAAACCATCTGCATCAGGCTGGCACCATTGAGCGGCACAGGCGCGCCGATGGCGCCTGGCTGTGGCAAGCAAAAGGGTAAATTCATGGACGACGAAATCGCCACATCCGCCGAAATAGCCGAGGCCGCAGCCCTGCCCCGCTGCTATGAGGTGCATAGCGACCCCAAAACCCCGAACGCCGCCATGCAACCTGTGCCCCAGGCAATCAAAGACAAACCGGTGGAGCAGAAAAGCGCGGCAGAATGGGCCTATGAGCGACTGATCCTCTATATCCAGAATTTCGAGAAGTCGCTGGACAACGAACATGAGGTCGCGATGGGGTTTGCCGGCAGTGACGCGGGCGTTTTGCGCATCGAGGGCATGGGATATTTCGACCCCGACATCGTCACCTTTTATGGCAGCGATCCGGCGGGCACGAAAACCCAGTTGGTTCAGCATGTCAGCCAGTTGAACGTGCTATTGCGCGCCTTGCCCAAACAGGTGCCGATGGCCGAACCGGAACGGATCGGTTTCCGTCTGGCGGCCGCAATGGACAAGATCCCCGAGGACGACTGACGCGCGCCAGCCCGCGTTTGTGGGTGACACGGCAAAACAAATAGAGTAATCCGGCACGCGATACGCGGCATTCCAAAGGATCACGCAGATGGCGGAATACAAACACGGCGAAATGAACATCACAGAACAGGAAAAGACCTTTGACGGGTTCCTGAAATGGTCGGCCCGTGTGGCGATGGCATCGATCTTTATTCTGATCCTGTTTGCGCTGTTCAACAGCTGATTTTTTGGCGACGCCACCGGCGCGGCACTATGAACACTATAAGACAGGGGCGCTTTATGCGATTTGTAATTCTGGCATTCTGCGCTGTGCTTGCTTTGGCCGGTTGCGAGACCCCTAATATTTCGTCCAGCAACGAAGAGGTCGCGCGCGCAGCCTATGTGCATGACGGCCCCAAACGCCTGACGCTTTATACCATGATCAACGCGCGGTCCGGCGCGGGGGCGCACACCTCGATGATGATCAACGGGTCACAGCGGGTAATGTGGGATCCCGCCGGATCCTTCGCGCATGAAACCATCCCTGAACAGAACGACTTGCTGTATGGCATCACCCCCGTGGTCGAGGATGTTTACACCCGCTATCACGCGCGCAAGACGTATTATGTCCGCATCCAGACGCTGGATGTATCCCCCGAACTGGCCGAAAAGGCCATTGCCCTGACCAAGAACTATGGTGCCGTGCCTGCCGCCTATTGCGCCAAAAGCACGTCCGAGATCATGGCCCAGCTGTTTCCGGGACAGATCAGACCGGGCTTCTACCCGCTGAAACTGTCCCAGCAATTCGCCAAACTCCCCGGCGTGACCCAGACGGAAATGCGCGAATACGACAGCGACGACAACTCAAAGGTGCTGGCCGCCTGGGACCCGTCCAAGATCTGATCCCAGACCGATTTGCGCCTGATCTGCCATTTGCCGCCTGACGGTTGCAATAGGCGACGGCCAAAAACGGGCTGGCCCCCCTCACGCCGATACGGTAGCCCTTGGCGCATCCATAGCCGGAGCGCATCGTCATGTCCCAACGCCCCATCCGCATCGCCATCAACGGGTTTGGCCGGATCGGCCGCACATTGTTGCGACGCCTGATGCAGGGCTGGCCGGGGATCGAGCTGGTCCTGATCAACGATATCGAACCGCTAGAGACCTGCGCCTACCTGTTTGAATTCGACAGCATCTATGGCCCTTGGCCAGGCAAGGTGACGACCCTGCCGGGACGGTTGTTGGTCAATGGCCAAGGCATCGCGTTTCATGCCGCGCGGGATTTGCGCGATCTCGACCTGTCAGGTGTCGATATCGTGCTGGAATGTACCGGCATGGCGGGTAAGCGCGCGATGGCCGAACGCGGGCTTCAGGCGGGGGCGGGCGCGGTTTTGGTATCCGGCCCCTCCGCCGAGGCCGATGCGACCGTGGTGCTGGGCGCGAACGAGGACGCGTTGGGCGATCACCGCATCGTTTCCAACGCCTCCTGCACCACCAACGCACTGGCCCCGCTGGCCAAGCTGCTGAACGACGCCTACGGCATCGTTTCCGGGCAAATGACCACCGTGCATTGCTATACCGGCAGCCAGCCAACGGTGGACAAACCGCGCGACAATCTGGAACGCAGCCGCGCGGCGGCCCTGTCGATGGTGCCGACCACCACCAGCGCGCAACACCAGACCGGGCTGGTCCTGCCCGCGCTCAAGGGCCGGATCGAGGCGCGCGCCATCCGTGTGCCCACCGCCAGCGTGTCCTGCATCGACCTGACCGTCCAGACCCGCGACACGGTAACAGCCACGCAAGTCAACGACCTGTTTCAGGCAGCGGCGAAACAGGACGGCGTGTTTGGCTGGACGGAGAAACCGCTGGTGTCCAGCGACCTGCGCGCACGACCGGAATCAATCATCCTGTGCGGGCGGGAAACCTCAGTCTCAACCGGTGGATTGCTGCGGGTGTTTGGCTGGTACGACAACGAATGGGGCTTTTCCTGCCGGATGCTGGACATGGCGGTGCGCATGGGCGCGCGCTAAGATGCAGCGCGCGTCGTCAGCATCAAGCGCCATCCCGAAGACGCAGGCCGCAGGCCAAGGATGAGATACCACGTGTGCGCGCCAGCGCACTCCGCTAAAGTGTTTTGCGCTAAATCTGAGGCTCAGGGAATACGCGCAGCTTTTTAGCCGCCCCTTCAGCCTTGCCGCAACAGACGGAAAGCCGCAGAAGCCCCCCACCCGGCAGCAATCGCGATCAACAGCGACATCAACCCATAAAGCAACGCCTGCTCGCGCGAAAACTCATACAGCCAGCGTTCCATCCCGACCTTGTGCACCTCGATCACAGTCTCATAGATCGACACCACGCGCCCCTCGCGAGTCAGCAAAATTCGTGTGCGATACAGGCCCTCGGTCAGGTTCGCTGGCAGCGCGATCGAGGTCTGAAACAGCGTCGACTCGCGCAGGTTCACCGCCCCTTCGCGCACCTTGTAGGCCCCGTTGGCCGTGCGGATACGGATCACGGCATCAGTAAAACTCTGGGCGTCGCTTACACTGCTGGGCGCGCCGACCGAGCGGATCGCGCGCGGGATCGACACCCTGTGGCGCAAGTCCTCGACATCGGACAGAACCTCGGACCATGGCCCGCTGGTGGCCACAGCATAAAAGCTGGGCGCCGAGTCGATCTCGACCGTGTCGACATTCACCCAGATGCCAAACCGGCGTTCCTTACGGCGCACGTTCAGGGGTTGCTTTGGGCCCTCTACGGCCACAACCACGCCCAATTCCCCCTCGGGGATGGCGATCTCGCGTTTGATCGCGCCGAACAGCAGAATCTCGGACCCGTCGAACGTGGTGTTGATCGAAATCTCGTCATGCGACAGGCCCAGCACCACTTCTTCGGCCTGCACCGGCAAGACGTCCAGAAAAAGTGCTCCGACAAGGCCCCAAAGACCGACCCAGATCCGCCCGCAGATCATTGTTGCACCGCGCCGATGGAATACAGTTCGCCCGGTTGCAACAGCAGGTCCAGACCCAGCTTGAAACACACTGCCAACACCATGATGGCCAACAGAATGCGCAGTTGCTCGGCCTTCAGGCGCGTGCCGATTACCGTGCCGAACTGGGCGCCAATGACACCTCCAACCAGCAGCAGAACCGCCAGCACCACATCGACCGTATAGTTGGTCGTGGCATGCAGCATCGTGGTAAACGCAGTGACGAAAATGATCTGGAACAGCGATGTGCCCACCACCACCTTGGTCGGCATGCCCAGCAGATAAATCATCGCTGGCACCATGATGAACCCGCCGCCGACCCCCATGATCGCGGCCAGAACCCCGACAGCCACCCCCACCAGAAGCGGGGGAATGATGCTGATATACAGGCCCGATGTGCGAAACCGCACCTTGAATGGCAGCTTCTGAATCAAGTTGTGTTTCTTGCGCGGCGCCGGGCGTCCGCCCTTGCGGGTCCGATTAATCGCCCGCAGGCTTTCCACAAACATCAGCGCGCCGATGATCCCCAGAAACACGACATAAAACAGCGTGACCAACAGATCGACCTGCCCCAGCGCCTTGAGGTAATTGAACAACATCACGCCCAGCGCCGCGCCGAACAGACCGCCGATCAACAGGACCGTCCCCATTCTCAGATCGACCGCACGCCGCCTGAAATGCGCCAGAACAGCGGAAAAGGATGAGGCCACGATCGTGTTCGTTCCGGTCGCAACCGCGACAGCAGGTGGGATACCCGCGAAAAACAACAGCGGCGTCAACAGGAACCCCCCGCCAACGCCAAACATGCCCGATAACACCCCCACCAGACCACCCAGCCCCAATAGCAGGAAGGCATTAACCGAAACCTCGGCGATGGGCAGGTAAATTTGCATGGCCCGTCCTGTAACACTGCGCGCGCGATCCGGGCCCGTACAGGCATCAGGACAGCGCAGGGGGCCTGCCTATCTCTGAACCGGATCTGTTACTAACAGATAAACGCCATGCCCACCCCTTTGGCAAGCGCGCCGCCCGGAATAAAGCGTTTTACGCTGCTCTTGAGCGGCTCATAGGGCCAACTGCCCCGACACGCATCAGATAAGGATCTTTTGCAGGATCACCGCATCATCCCGCGCGCCGTCAGGCAGCTTGAAATAGCCCCGCCGCAGCGCAATCTGGTCATAGCCCATTGCGGCATACAGCGCACGCGCGGGTGCGTTGCCCGCCGCCACTTCCAAAAACTGACGGGTGGTGCCCAGGGCGCGTAGCTGCTGTTCGATATTGCCCAACAGCCCACGCGCGATGCCTTGGCGGCGATGATCCGGGTCGGTGGCCAACGTCAACACCTCGGCCTCATCCAACACCCGGCGCGACAGGACAAAGCCGCGCGCGTCGCCAATGGTCAGAACTCCATCTGTTTCCAACAAAGCCTCAAATTCGGGCTCGGTCCACGCCCGCGCCTGCCCCTCAAAGGCCCGCGCATGGATCAGCGCCATCTCGCGTGGCGCAATCACTCCAGAAGCACCGGCGGCGCATCCCGCGCCGGAGCCGCGTCCGCGGATCGCAAGTAAAACGGGACCGCAGGCATAACTGCGTCGCGCCAACGCAGCGCCGCAATGCGAGCAATGGCGGACCCCGGCGCATAGGGCGCGGGTACATGCGCCACGCCCAGCCGCGCCGCAATCTCAGCCCCGGCAGACCCGATAGAGCACAGCCCCGGCTCAACCAGATCCAGCGGTAGGTCTTCTACACTCATCAGAACGGGCTCAACCTCGCGCGCCATCCGCACCCCTTGCACAAACGCCTGTCCGCGCGGCGCGGCGATTGACGCAATCACCGGCCCGGATGTGGCATGAACCAGCGCCTCCAACAAGGTCACACCGATCACGGGCACTTCCAACGCCAGCGCCAGACCACGCATCGCCGAGACCGCAATGCGGATACCTGTGAAGTTCCCCGGCCCCGTTCCGACACCGATGGCGGACAGATCGCCCCAGCATGCGCCGCCGCGCACCATCAGGTCTTCTAGGAGTGGAAACAGCGCCTCGGCCTGACCTTTTGACATGTCCTCGTACACATCGGACAAAACATCACCGCCCTGAAACAGGGCGGCGCTACAATACGGACCGGAAGTATCGACGCCCAGTATCAGCGGCTTAGACACCAACCGGACGCACCTCGGTCACTTCGGGGATATAGTGACGCAACAGGTTCTCGATCCCCATCTTCAAAGTGATGGTCGAGGACGGGCAACCCGCGCAGGCCCCTTGCATATGCAGATAGACCACGCCGCGATCAAATCCGTGGAACGTGATATCGCCGCCATCCTGCGCCACGGCAGGGCGCACGCGCGTGTCCAGCAATTCCTTGATCTGGCCGACAATCTCGGAATCTTCGCCGGAATGGTCCGCATGACCCGATGGGGCCGAGGCGCCATCACTCATCACCGGCTGACCAGATTGGAAATGCTCCATGATCGCGCCCAGAATAGCGGGTTTGATATGATCCCATTCAACCGCGTCGGCCTTTGTCACAGTGATAAAATCCGTACCGAAAAACAAACCCGACACGCCTTCTATCGCAAAGATCCGCAGCGCCAGTGGCGAGGCACCGGCATTATCGGCGTTGGGAAAATCAGCTGTGCCAACGGGCAGGACGGTCTGTCCTGGCAGGAACTTCAGCGTTGCTGGGTTCGGAGTAGATTCGGTCTGGATGAACATGGAAACAGCCTCTGATAATGCGCTTCATTGATATGCGTCTCGCCTACCAAAGTGTCAAGGTTTGGAACTATTCTAAACTATGCGGCGCGGGGCGCCCCACCTTTTTCATCGTTCGCAAAATTCTCAAAATCCTCAGTTCCCTCAGGCGCAACGCCCCAGTTTACAAACACCTTCAAGACAGGCCCGTCTCAGGTAATCGCCTCCAGCCGTTCCTTGCTCAGGTCGCCCGGCACGATCGTTATCGGAATCGGCAACGACCCGGCATTCTTGGTCAATTGCGCCACCAAGGGGCCCGGCCCCTTGCGATCCGTCGCCGCGCCCAGCACCAGAACGCCAACTTCGGGGTCTTCATTGACCTGCGCAATAATCTCGGCCACCGGCTCGCCCTCGCGGATGACCAGCTCGGGATCGACGCCTTGCTTGTCGCGCATCCATTTGGCGAACACCTCGAAATGCGCTTGAATCCGCTCTCGGCTTTCTTCGCGCATGATGTCCCCGACACCGATCCAGTGATTAAACTCATCCGGCGGAATGACCGAAAGAACCGTGACCCCGCCCTGCGTGTGCGATGCGCGCATAGCAGCAAAGCGCATGGCGTTCAGGCATTCGCGGCTGTCGTCCAGAACGACCATGAATTTGCGCATTGTCATACTTCCGCCTCCCCCGAAATCATGCAGCATGAGGTCCTGCGGCGCAATAGAGCGATTTTGCTCGCCGCCCCCGTGGTCAATCGGGGCGAGAAAACGCTGGATATCAAGTCGATCATTGCACTAATCCACGCCCCTTCAACAGCGCCTCGACCCCGGGCAGACGCCCGCGAAACTGCAGATACAGCGTCTCGGCATCCTCGGACCCGCCGCGCGACAGGATATGATCCTCCAATGCCTTGGCACGTTCGGGATCAAACGGACCGCCCGCCTCTTCAAATGCAGCAAACGCATCGGCGTCCATCACCTCGGACCACATGTAGCTGTAGTACCCCGACGAATAGCCATCCCCGGCAAACACATGAGCAAATTGCGGCGTCGCGTGGCGCATGGTGATCGCGGCGGGCATGCCGATTTCGGCCAGAACCTCGGCCTGCCGCGCCATCGGATCGGCCGGTGGCGCACCTTCGTGAAAGGCCAGATCGACCAGCGCCGAGGCAACATATTCGACCGTCTGAAACCCCATGTCGAACGTCGCCGCCGCCAGCACCTTATCCAGCAACGCTTGCGGTATCGCCGCGCCTGTTTCGGCGTGGGTGGCGAATTCGGCCAGTACCTCGGGCACTTCCAGCCAATGCTCATACAACTGGCTGGGCAGCTCAACAAAATCGCGCGCAACGGATGTGCCGCTGACGCTTTCATAGGTCACATCCGACAGCATTTGGTGCAGCGCGTGACCGAATTCGTGAAACAGCGTGCGCGCGTCGTCATAGCTTAGCAACGCTGGGCTTCCCTTGGCAAAGTTGCAGACGTTGATGACCACCGGTCCCTGCACATGCGGCACCTTGGCCTGCCCCCGCATCGCCGAGCACCACGCCCCCGAGCGTTTCGAGCTGCGTGCGAAATAGTCCCCGATGAACACCGCCACATGCGCCCCGTCGCGCGTGACCTCCCACGCGCGACAATCAGGATGATAGAGCGGCACATCAATCGGCGTGAACTCCAACCCAAACAGCCGGTTGGCACAGGCGAATGCCGCCTCGATCATCCGGTCCAGTTGCAGGTAGGGCTTCAATTCAGCCTCATCCAGATCATGTTCAGCCTGACGTCGTTTTTCAGCGTAATAGCGCCAATCCCACGGGGCCAGATCGTCGTTGATCCCGTCGGTGCGCATCATACCGGTCAGCACCTTGGCGTCCGATTCGGCCTGCGCGCGGGCCGGGGTCCAGACCTGCATCAGCAGATCGCGCACCGCGCCGGGCGTCTTGGCCATCTCGGTTTCCAGCTTGAACGCGGCAAAGCTGTCATAGCCCAGCAGCGCAGCACGCTCGGCCCGCAGGGCCAGCGTCTCGGCCGCAATTGCGCGGTTATCGGTCTCGCCGCCATTGGCACCCCGCGCTGCCCATGCCTGAAACGCCTTTTGGCGCAGATCGCGCCGGGGCGAAAATTGCAGGAACGGCACAATCAACGAGCGTGACAAGGTGATCACCGGGCACTTCAGCCCCTTTTCGGCCCCCGCATCGCGCGCCGCCTGCACCAGGAAATCGGGCAGCCCGTCCAGATCGCCATCGGACAGTTCCATATGCCACGCAGATTCGTCCGCCAACAGGTTCTGCGTGAACGCCGTGCCCAGTTCGGCCAATCGCGCCATCACGTCCTTCATCCGCGCTTCCGCGTCGCCGCTCAGCGCCGCCCCTGCCCGCACGAACCGGCGATGCGTCAACATCAAGACACGTGCCTGTTCATCCGTCAAATCCAGCGTGTCGCGCGCGACCCACAGCGATTCAATGCGTTTAAACAACGCCTTCTGGCTGATCACCCAAGACGAATAGGCCGCTAATTTGGGCGCAAATTCACGCTGTAAGGCCTGCCGTACCGGATTGCTATCCGCCCCCGCCAAGGTGAAAAACACGCTTAGAACCTGATCCAACGCCTGCCCCGCCCCTTCCAGCGCCTCGATAGTATTGGCAAATGTCGGGGCCTCGGGCGCATCTGCGATCGCTGAGATCTCGGCCTTTGCCTGCTCTAAAGCGACCTCAAGGGCGGGCGCAAAATCAGTGTCATCGACCTGATCAAACGGAGCCATCTGGAATGGCCCGGTCCAGGTGCCAAGCAAGGGGTTGGTCATGTCATCTCCTTCGCGGACGTGCCGCAAACCGCGCAATCGGCGCGGGGTTTCAAGGCCATGCGCCGCGCGTCGGCGTAAAGGCCATCATAAATCAACAGCGTCCCGCGCAAGGGTTCACCCGCCCCCGTGATCAGCTTGATCGCCTCGCCCGCCATCATCGCGCCGATCACACCGGGCAAGGGGCCCATCACGCCCGCCTCGGCACAGGAGGGGGCCAAACCATCGGCGGGACGCGTGGGAAAAATGCATTCGTAACAGGGCGCGCCATGGGCCGGGTCAAACACGCTCAACTGTCCCTCCCACTGCGCCAAAGCCCCTGAAATCAGCGGCTTGCCACAGGCCACAGCGGCCCGATTCACCAGATATCGGGTGTCGAAATTGTCCGATCCGTCCATGATGATGTCATAGTCGTCAAACAGATCGGTGGCGATTTCACCGGTCAAACGGCGCTGATAGGGGCGCACGGTCACATGCGGGTTCAGCGCCCGCATTGCGTTGGCGGCGGATTGCACCTTAGGCAAACCAATATCGGCGTCGCGGTGGATCACCTGACGCTGAAGGTTCGACAGATCGACCAGATCGTCGTCGATAACGCCAATCGTGCCCACACCAGCCGCCGCCAGATAGGTCAGCACCGGCGCGCCCAAGCCGCCCGCGCCAACCACCAGAACGCGCGCATTCTTCAATGCCTTCTGCCCCGGCCCTCCGACCTCGCGCAGCACGATATGACGGGCATATCGCTCCAATTCGGCGTCTGAAAAGCTGCCTTTAGGCGCCTGCTCAACTGGCGCGCCGCGATTCGCGCGTGTCTGAAGCCATTGCAGCCCCCAACGATAGGCCAAAATCAACGCAGCAAACCCGCCCAGCAACAACCAAGGCGCGGCACTGCCCCCCGTCGCCTTCCGCAGTCCCGCACTTTCCGGCAGTATCAGGTGCAATCCCGTCACCGCGACCCACAACAGCCCGACCATGATCCAGCGCAACCGCCAAGGCGCGCCCATAACTGCGCCCAAACCCATCAGCGCCGCAGCCAAAGCCAGAACCAACGCCATCAGCCGCGCCCCGTCGAGCCAAATCCACCCGCACCGCGCGCCGTCTCGTCCAGCGCGTCCACCTCGCAAATTTCAGCCTGCACGACCGGGGCCAGAACCATCTGCGCAATCCGGTCGCCATGGGCAATATCCACCGGCACATCGCCCAAATTGATCAAAACCACACCGACCGGCCCGCGATAATCCGAATCAATCGTGCCGGGCGCGTTCAGCACCGTCACCCCTTGTTTTAACGCCAGCCCCGAACGGGGCCGCACCTGCACCTCAAACCCCTCGGGCACCGCCATGCGCAGCCCCGTCGGCACCAGCGCCCGCGCGCCGGGGGCCAGTGTCACACCTTGTGCATCGCTAAAATTCGCCCGCAGATCAGCCCCCGCTGCCCCGCTGCTTTCATAGCGCGGCAGGCCCAGCGCGGTATCCGCCCCCACGTCCCAAACAACGGATAACGTGACCACGCCCGTCCCTTTCATCGTTCCAGAAATACTCATTTTTCCCCGGCCAACTCCGCAGCGATCCGGTCCGCCAATTGACGCGCCACCGCATCCTTGCCCATGCGCGGCCAGTCCTCTGCCCCGGCGTCCGAAATCAGGGTCACCGCGTTTTCGCTGCCCCCCATGATCCCGGTCCCGACGCTGACGTCATTTGCCACGATCCAATCGCAGCCCTTGCGCGCGCGCTTGGCCGTCGCGTTGGCCAGAACGTCGTCCGTCTCGGCCGCAAAGCCAATCACAAGCGGCGGCCGACCTGTCCTCATCTGCGAAACTCGCGCCAGAATGTCCGGATTTTCGGCAAACTCCAGCACTGGCAACGCGCCGTCCTTTTTCTTGATCTTGCTGGCCCCGGCGCTGGCGACGCGCCAATCGGCCACGGCGGCAGCGAACACGGCCGCATCGGCGGGCAGCGCGGCCTCGACCGCCTCCAACATCTGCTGCGCGGTTTCCACCCGCACCACGGTCACGCCCGCGGGCGGGGGCACATCCGCCGGGCCGGTGACAAATGTCACATCCGCGCCCAACGCTGCCAGCGCCGCCCCGATCGCGGCCCCCTGCGCGCCAGAACTGCGGTTGGCGATATAGCGCACCGGATCAATCGGTTCATGCGTCGGGCCAGAGGTCACCAGCACGTGCCGACCCTTCAGCGGCCCATCGGCAAACGCAGCCTCAATTGCCGCGACAATCTCCATCGGTTCGGCCATGCGGCCCGGACCATGCTCGCCGCAGGCCATATCGCCGGCGTTCGGCCCGACAAAACCGATACCATCCCCCTGTAGCGTCGCAATGTTGCGCTGTGTCGCTGCATGTTCCCACATGCGCACATTCATCGCAGGCGCGATCAAAACCGGCGTGTCGGTGGCCAACAGCAATGTCGAGGCCAGATCATCCGCATGACCGCCCGCCATCTTGGCCATCAAATCGGCGGTGGCCGGTGCCACAACGATCAGATCCGCACTGCGGCTCAGTTCAATATGGCCCATCTCGGCCTCGTCTGTCAGATCGAACAGGTCCTGAAACACCTTGTGCCCTGACAAAGCCGACACCGACAGGGGCGTGACAAACTGCGTGCCCGCGCGCGTCAGAACCGGGGTCACGGATGCCCCACGTTCGCGCAGACGGCGCATCAGGTCCAGCGCCTTGAAGGCGGCTATGCCTCCGCCGATGATCAGCAAAATGCGTTTCGAAGTCAGCATGGAACCCTCCGGCTTTCAGGTCCACTAACAGTATGTGCGCACCCGACCAGTGACAAGGCCACGCCCGCTATTGAAAGGCGGCGCAGGGATCGCCGCTGCCTGCGCGTCGGTCGCATCTCGAAAACGATGGCCTTGGGTTGGAACGTGGCCACCATATCCGCCTGAACCTTGTGATGCAGCGGATTATCATGCACCTCGCCAAGGCCCGGCACATCCTAGGCCAACGCAAGCGCGCTGACACATAGGGCAATCGCAAACAGCGCAGCATTCAGGCGAAGGATCATGCCAACAGGCTATGCACCTCGGTCCCCTTGGCTTCGAGCATCTTGCGCATCTTCTGAAACGCGGCCGCCTCTAACTGACGAATACGTTCCTTGGACAGGTTCAATTCGTCGCCCAAGCTTTCTAATGTGCGCGGCTCATCGCGCAGCTTACGTTCACGCACGATGAAGCGCTCGCGCTCGTTCAGGTTTCCCATTGCCTCGGCCAGCCAGCCCCGCAGGGCCGCCAGATCGTGATCCTCTTCGACCATATGTTCGGCGCGCGGGCTGTCATCCTCAAGCGCGTCGATCCATTCGCGGCCCTCATCCTCGGCGCTTTGCGTGGCGTTTAGCGAAAAATCGGACCCTGACAGCCGACCGGCCATCATCTCGACATCGCGCAGCGGGACGCCAACCTCCTGCGCGATCATTTCGCGCAGCTGGTATCCGTCCAACTCCGCGCCCTGCGCCATCGCCTCGCGCTCTAGCCGGGCCTGCACGCGCCGCATGTTGAAGAACAGCGATTTCTGCGACGAGGTCGATCCGGTGCGCACCATCGACCAGTTGCGCATCACATAATCTTGCACGCTGGCCTTGATCCACCAGACCGCATAGGTCGAAAACCGCACGCCACGGTCCGGATCGAATTTTTCGGCGGCCTTCATCAAACCCAAACCCGCCTCCTGGATCAAGTCGTTCATCGGCGCGCCATACCGGCGGAACTTGGACGCCATCGAGATCGCCAACCGCATGTACGCGGTGATCAGGCGGTGCAGCGCCTCTTCATCGCGATGATCGCGCCAGGCATAGGCCAGCTGCAATTCGGTTTCAGCGTCCAGCATTTCCGCCTTCATCGCCTTGCGCGACATGGCACGGTCGTCTTGCATATCCAGTGGCATCGTATTTCCTCCGGGTTGATAGCGTCGTTAAGCGCGCTCTTTTTTGTCTGGTCATGAGGTGCTACGCCCGGCTCAACGCACCGGATCATAAAAAGGTTGATGAAAAATGTTGCCGAAACTGACATTGGTGCTAGGCGGCGCGGCCTCGGGAAAATCCGCGTGGGCCGAAGGGCTGGTCACCGGGACAGGCCTTGATCGGGTCTATATCGCGACCGCGCAGGCCTTTGACGCCGAAATGCGCGTCAAGATCGACGCCCATCGTGTCGCGCGCGGCCCCGGCTGGCGCACCATCGAGGCACCACTGGATCTGACCACGGCGCTGGCTGACGTGTCGGCGGGCCAGGCGGTGCTGCTGGATTGCGCGACATTATGGTTGAGCAATCATGTGCTGGCCGAAAATGATCTGTCAGCCAAAAGCGCGGCCCTGATAAAGGCCCTGTGCGCCTGCCCCGCGCCTGTCGTGGTGGTCAGCAACGAAGTGGGGCACTCGGTCGTGCCTGACAACGCGCTGGCCCGCCTGTTTCAAGGCGCGCAGGGCCGGTTGAACCAACGTCTGGCCGCCGAAGCCGGGCTGGTGGTGCAGGTGATCGCGGGCTTGCCCCAGGTCTTGAAGGGCGCCATCCCATGAGCCGGTTTTTCTGGATTCGTCACGGCCCGACCCATGCCAAGGCAATGGTCGGCTGGACCGATCTGCCCGCCGATCTGAGCGACGTGGAGCAACTGGCACGGGTCGAGGCACAGTTGCCCGCCGACGCTTTGGTGATCTCATCCGATCTGATCCGCGCCCGCGCCACGGCGGACGCCCTGCAAGGTCCGCGCGCCCGCCTGCCTGACGATCCTGCCCTGCGCGAAATCCATTTTGGCGCATGGGAAATGGCCCATTGGGACGGTGTGGATGACCCCGCCCGGCTGCGCGCCTTCTGGGATACCCCCGGCGATCTGGCTGCCCCCGGTGGCGAATCGTGGAACGCCGTATCGGCCCGCGTCAGCGCCGCGGTGTCCCGTCTGATGGCGGCCCATCCGGGGCGCGATATCGTGGCGGTCGCGCATTTCGGCGCGATCCTGACGCAAGTGCAGGTGGCCCAGCGTTTGACCCCGCTTCAGGCCTTTGCACAAAAGATCAATAACCTGTCCCTGACCGAGCTGCACCACGGCCCCAATGGCTGGCACGCCGCACGGATCAATCATCTGGCGTGATAGGCATGCGCACATTTGCTGACTAGGCGCATATGGGCGTCCGTGTGTAACCTGCTGCACATGACATATGACCTCATCATCGGCGATTACGCCTATTCCAGCTGGTCACAGCGTGCCTGGCTGGTGTTCGATCACTTCGACATTCCCCGCCGCCTGACACAGGTGGATTTCAACGCCGGTTCGGTTCCCGATCAAATGCAAGGATGGGCCCCGGCCAAGACAGTACCCGCCATGCGTACGCCCGAAGGCGCGGTCATTGGCGAATCCCTGGGCCTGGCCGAAGAACTGGCCAGCCGCCATCCCGACCTGCCCCTGTGGCCCACCGACCCCAAGGCCCGCACCGTGGCCCGCGCGCTGGCGCATGAAATGCACGCGGGCTTTATGGCGCTGCGCGCAGCCTGCCCGATGAACCTGCGCAAATGTTATGACGGGTTCGCACCTTCGAACGCGGTTCTGGCCGATCTGGCCCGGCTGGACCTGCTTTGGGCCTATGCGCGCGATACCTGCGCGCCCGACGGCCCTTGGCTGTGCGGCGCGTATGGCATTGTCGACGCGATGTTCGCCCCCGTGGCGGCCCGCATCGCAGGGTACAAACTGCCCGTGTCGGACGCGGCAGCGGCCTATGTGGCGGCCCATCTGGCCCACCCGCCGTTTCGCCGCTGGCGCGCTTTGGGTCTCGTGCATGGACCCGAGTTGAATCGCTACAAGATGGACCTGCCCAGCAGTGCATGGCCCGGCCCGGTGCCACGCGCGGCCAAGGCGATAGACAGCGGAACGCCAGAAAACGCAACCTGCCCGTATTCGGGCAACCCGGTGAAGTATCTGCTGCAAATCGACGGGCGCACCTTCGGGATGTGCAATGCGCTGTGCCGAGACAAGACCGTGGCCGACCCCGAGGCGTGGCCCGCCTTCATGGCACTGTTGAACGCCTAAGTACGTGCGCGGCAATGCCCTATCCACCCAAAATAGTCTTCAGCGTTAACCATTCTTAAACCCTCCTGCTCCTACCGTTAACCAGTCTTAACCTCACTGGAGCCCCGCATGGTTGCGCGCGCCTACACGGTCGCCTTCGAGGGCGTGCAGGCCCGTCAGGTCGAGGTGCAATGCGCCGTCACCCCCGGCCTGCCCGCGTTCTCGATCGTCGGCCTGCCCGACAAGGCCGTCAGCGAGGCGCGCGACCGCGTGCGCACTGCCCTTAGCTCGATGGCGATCGCCCTGCCGTCCAAACGCATCACGGTCAACCTCAGCCCCGCAGACCTACCCAAAGAAGGCAGTCATTTCGACCTGCCCATTGCACTGGCCCTGCTGGCCGCGTTGGAGATTATCCCCAAAGACGCCATCGCCGACACCACATCTCTGGGCGAACTGTCGCTTGATGGCGCCATCATGCCCGTTCTGGGCGCGCTGCCCGCCGCCATGTCCGCTGCCGAGGATGACCGCACGTTGCTTTGCCCCAAACTGTCCGGGGCCGAGGCCGCATGGGTCGGTGCCGCGCGCGTCATCGGCGCGGCGCATCTGGCAGACGTGGTGCGCCACTACACCGGCCAATCCCCCCTGCCTCCGGCCGAACCGGGCGAGGTATTGACCGCCGACACCGGCCGCGACCTGCGCGACGTCAAGGGGCAGGAACGCGCCAAACGCGCGCTGGAAATCGCCGCCGCCGGACGCCACCATCTGATGATGATCGGCACACCGGGATCGGGGAAATCCATGCTCGCCGCTCGCCTGCCGGGCATCCTGCCCCCCCTGACGGCGCGCGAGGCGCTGGAAACCAGCATGATCCATTCACTTGCCGGGCTCCTGGATCAGGGCGGCATCACCCGCACACGCCCCTTTCGCGAACCGCATCACACGGCATCCATGGCCGCGATTGTCGGCGGCGGGCGGCGCGCCTCGCCCGGTGAAATCAGCTTGGCGCATAACGGCGTGCTGTTCATGGACGAGTTTCCCGAATTTCCGCGCTCGGTGCTGGAAACCCTGCGCCAGCCAATAGAAACCGGGCAAGTCATGGTCGCGCGCGCCAACAACCATATCACCTATCCCTGCCGGTTCATGCTGGTGGCCGCCGCAAATCCCTGCAAATGCGGCTACCTCAGCGTGCCTGAACGCGCCTGTAGTCGCGCGCCGGTCTGCGGCGAGGATTATCTGGGCCGGATCAGCGGGCCTTTGATGGACCGCTTTGATTTGCGTGTCGACGTGCCGCCCGTGGCCTTTGCCGACCTTGATCTGCCCCCGTCCGGCGACAGCACGGCCGAGGTGGCCGCGCGCGTTGCTGCCGCGCAGGCAGTACAGGAGGCACGGTATCAGGACGCGGGTGGCGCGCGGCTGAATTCCGACGCCGAGGGGGCAACGCTGGACGCGGTCGCCACGCCCGACGCCGAAGGGCGCACATTGCTCACACGCATGGCAGACCGATTCGGACTGTCCGCGCGCGGCTATCACCGGGTATTGCGCGTGGCCCGAACCATCGCGGATCTGGACGGGTCCGACACTGTGCGACGCCCACACGTGGCCGAGGCTGCCAGCTATCGCATCACAGACGCGACAGAGCTGTGATCCAACCAGATAGCTCGGTCAGGGTCTGGCGCGCCTCGGGGATCATGCCCTGCATCAACGGCCAGACATGCGGCAAATCCCGTTCGGTCACGCAGGTGACATCCACGCCCTGCGCGACCAATCGCTCAGTCATCCGCCGGGTATCGTCCAACAGGATCTCAGTGTCGCCCACGGTCAGCCAGACAGGGCCAGCCCCGGTGAAATCAGCGAACAAAGGCGAGGCACGCGGATCATCGGGGGCCGCCCCGCAAAGATAGGTCTTGGCCATATCGGTGGCCCGATTCGCAGGCAGTACCGCGTCGGCAGACGCATTGCTGACAAAACTGTCGCCCGAAAACGTAAAATCGGTCAGGGGCGAAAAACAGAACGTGCCGATGGGCGGACGCAGGCCCCAGACCTTGATCTGCGCCAGCAGCGACAGCGACAGACCGCCACCGGCGCTGTCCCCGCCCAAAATGACACCCGCGGGATGATCCATCACCGCGCGATAGGCGGTCAACGCATCGTCCAACGCTGCTGGAAACGGATGCTCGGGCGCCAGCCGATAACACGGCAGGATCGCCCGCAATCTGGTGCGCACGGCCAGATGCGCCATCATCGCACGATGCGTGCGCGGGGAGCCGAATACGTATCCACCGCCATGCAGATACAGGATCAACGGTCCAGTGCGGTGATTCTGCGGAACAACTTCGATCCCGTTTAGATGCGGCCCATCGCCAAGCGTGACACCGCCAAACCGCACGTCGCGCGGCGGACGGAAAAACAAACGCGCGGTGCGTTCCATGCGGCGGCGCAATTGATCGGGGCGCTGGGTGTGCGCCATCAGCCGTTTTTCAGTTTGGCGCAGCCAGCCCGTCAACAGGCGGGCGCGCAGGCTCACGCGCGCCGGGCCTCGATCGAGTCCCAGATCTTGGCGGCGATGTTCACGCCGTCAAAGCGCTCCAACTCCTGAATACCGGTGGGGGAGGTCACGTTGATTTCGGTCAGATAGTCACCGATCACGTCGATACCGACGAATATTTGCCCCTTCTCGCGCAGAATTGGGCCAATGGTCGCACAGATTTCCAGATCGCGTTCGGTCAAGGCAACCTTTTCAGGGCGACCGCCCACATGCATGTTCGAGCGTGTCTCTCCCTCGGCCGGAACGCGGTTAATCGCGCCCACGGGTTCACCGTCAACCAGGATGACACGCTTGTCCCCTGCCGAAACCTGCGGCAAGAATTTTTGCACGATCAGCGGTTCACGGCTGAACCCGGTGAACATCTCATACAGCGAACTCAGGTTGGTATCCCCGCCCCGCAGAAGGAAAACACCGGCACCGCCATTACCATACAGAGGCTTCAGAATGACATCGCCATGCCGGTCGCGAAACGCGCGGATCGTGGACAGATCGCGGGCAATCGTGGTGGGCGGCATCAGCTGCGGAAAATCGAGGATCATCAACTTTTCTGGGAAGTTACGCACCCAGAACGGATCGTTCACCACCAACGTGCCGGGCGCCAAGCGGTCCAGAAGATGGGTGGTCGTGATGTAGAACATATCGAACGGCGGATCCTGACGCAGCCACACAACATCAAAATCGGCCAGATCAACGGTGGTTTCTTCACCAAGGATGGCGTGGTTGCCCTCTACCCGCTGCACCTGAAGCGGCCAACCACGCGCAGTGATTCGTCCCTCGTCATAAGACAGCTTGTCGGGGGTGTAATAAAACAACGTATGCCCCCTCGCCTGCGCCTCTTCGGCCAGGCGAAACGTGCTGTCGGCATTTATGTTGATCGGCCCGATCGGGTCCATCTGAAAAGCGATTTTCATTTAAGTCGGGCCTCCGGTTTGATACCCTGTTTACATGGGGCATGAGGGGGCCGGGCGCAATTCAGAAATGCGCGAGCATGTTTTCATGGATCTGGCAGTGCCCCGTGCCATCGACACTGGCCAGATCAAAGCGCGTGTCGGTCAGTTGTCCGTCTGGACACAGTCCCAGATATTCCGACGCGGCCATGTGGATACGCCGCATTTGCGCCGGGCGCAGGCTGGCGATGGCGGCATCGTGGGTCCGGGCCTGTTTGACTTCGCAGAAAACAATTGTTCCGTCGTTTTCAAAGATCAGGTCAATTTCGCCCCCCTTACCGCGCCAGCGCGTTTCCAATGCAACGAGACCCGCTGCAATATACAGCGCACTGGCCCGGTCTTCGGCGGCAAGGCCGGTGCAATACGCGCGTCGCCCACGATCGCGCCGCGCCTGAACCGGTGCGCCCCCCGCCGTGGAAATTTCACGAATTTGCGTCATCCGTCATGTCGCCTTTCAGGAATCGCCCTGCATCTGGAGCGCCATTTGATATACTTGGCGCCGTTTCAGCCCCAGTTCACCCGCGACCTTGTCCGTCGCATCGCGCACCGACATCTCCCCAAGAACAGCGCGCAACCTTGATTCTATTTCAGATGTATGAACAATCCGTTCACCTGCACGGTCGATCAGCACGACCATCTCGCCCTTGCGCGGCGTTTCTTTCAATTCATCGGCGAGATCCCCCAAAGGTCCGCGCAGCACCTCTTCGAATTTTTTGGTCAATTCGCGGCACAGCGCCGCCTGTCGATCCGCGCCCAGAACCTCGGCCGCATCGCGCAGCATGGCGGCCACGCGTTTGGGTGATTCGTAAAACGCCAGTGTCGCGGGCACCTCGGCCAGCGCCTTTAGCGCGGTTTTGCGCGCTGAGGACGCGTTGGGCAGGAAGCCGGCAAACAGGAAGCGGTCCGTCGGCAGGCCGGAGAGGGTCAGCGCGGTGATCACCGCCGACGGCCCCGGTGCCGAAATCAGGCCGTGCCCCTCGGCGATCGTTGCGCGGGCCAGATCAAACCCCGGATCGGCGACCATTGGCGTGCCGGCCTCGGAGGCGTAGACCACAGATTTCCCTGATGCCATTGCCTCAATCAAGCGCGGTCGCACACGCCCGCCGTTGTGATCGTGATAGGCCAAAACGGGCCGATCATTCAGGGCAATGCCATGAATTTCCATCAATTTGCGCAGGCTGCGCGTATCCTCGGCCGCGATTACATCCGCCGACGCAAGGATATCCAGCGTGCGCAATGTAATGTCGCGCGCGGCGCCCAACGGCGTCGCCACAAGATACAGCCCAGGGGCCAGTTTCTGCCTGTTCGGATTCACCACTGGACCCGCTCCCCATGACGTTTATTATCCCCCTGAACCGAGGCCCGCCGCTGGCGATGCCCGATTGTCCAAGTGAGGTGCCCCATGTTTGCCGTTTTGTCCCCCGCCCGCAAGGTGCTGGCCCGTATCGCCGCCCTGTTTTGTTTCATTGCCCTGGCGGCATGCCAACCTGTCGGCCTCAGCACTGGTGCCAGTGGCGCGGGTCAGCAGATCGATCCCGGTGCCCCGGTGGCCGTTGCCCTGTTGGTTCCGCATGGGGCCGCCAACGCGCAGGAGGCCGCCCTGGCCCGTGATCTGGAGGCTGCTGCACGCATGGCCGTGGCCGACCTTCAGGGCGTCAAAATTGATTTGCGCGTCTACGGCACCGCCGGTCAACCCGGACAGGCACAACAGGCCGCGCTGAATGCCGCTGCGGACGGGGCCCAGATCATCCTCGGACCGCTGCACGCCGAATCGGCCAATGCCGTCGCCGTCGCCATGGCCCCAAAGAACATCAACGTCATGACCTTCTCGAACAACGCCACCATCGCGGGGGGCAACCTGTTTGTGCTGGGTCAGACCTTTGACAACACGGCCGAGCGTGTCGTCCGTTTCGGCGTGCGCCAAGGCAAGAAACGCATCGTGACCGTCCATTCGCAGAACTTGGCCGGTCAGTTGGGCGAACGCGCCATTCAAAACGCGGCCAGTGCGGCGGGGGCCACCGTTGTCGGTTCTGTGCCTTACGAGTTTTCGCAGCAAGGCGTCGTAACCGCCGTGCCACAGATCGTCAGCACGGCCCGCAGCGCCGGTGCGGACGCTATCTTTTTGACATCCAACACTGCCGGCGCGCTGCCCCTGTTCGCCCAGATGCTGCCCGAAGCAGGCATTGGCCCCTCCGCGATCCAGTACATGGGTCTGTCGCGCTGGGACCAACCGGCCCAAACACTGACCTTGCCCGGTGTGCAGGGGGGCTGGTTCGCCGTGCCCGACCCTCAGCGCACCGCCCGCTTCCAGACGCGGTTCCAGCAGGCCAACGGGTCGTCGCCCCATGCCATCGCCGGGCTGGCCTATGACGGGATAGCCGCCATCGGTGCCTTGGTCAGAACCGGCAAGCGCGATGCGCTGAGCCGTGCCAGCCTGACCCAAGGTGCCGGTTTCCAAGGCGTCGATGGTGCATTCCGCCTGCGCCGGGACGGCACAAGCGAGCGCGCCCTCGCCGTGGCAACTATCCGCGGTGGCAAGCTGGTGATCATCGATCCTGCCCCAGCCAGCTTTGGTGGGCCAGGGTACTGATCCTGAGTAAATCATGACACAGCAGGTCCTCACGCCCGGTCACGTCCCTGACCTAGAGCCGGGTGTGGCCCCCATTGCCGCGCCTGAACAACCGGGCGACATGATCTGTCCCGCGACGGATATTTTCGACGTGGCGGCCGTCGCAGAGAGGCTGGCGCGTGGCGTGGCCGAGGCGCCGGACGATCTGCGCAAGATGGCGGTAGGCGTTCTGGGCGACGAGATGCAGCGCGGACGCGATGCCATCGCCGCCGCGCTGGCCGCACAACCGATGAAGGCGCGCGAAACCACCCGCGCCTATAGCTGGCTAACCGATTGCATCGTCACAGCCACCTTCCGTCTGGCGACCGAGGTCATGCACCCCATCTCCAATCCCACCGAGGGGGAACGCCTGTCGGTTATGGCTGTTGGCGGCTATGGCCGGGGCGAAATGGCCCCCCATTCCGACGTGGATCTCCTGTTTTTGATCCCCTACAAGGTGACACCTTGGGCCGAGAGTGTGATCGAGGACATGCTCTATATCTTCTGGGACCTGAACCTGAAAATGGGGCAGGCCACGCGCACCGTGCAGGAATGTTTGCGTCTGGGCCTTCATGATTTCACCATCCGCACCGCCCTGCTGGAAAACCGCTATCTGACAGGCGATACAAAGCTGGCAAGCCGCCTGAACCACCGCCTGTGGAACGACCTGTTCAAGGGCACCGAGCGGGATTTTATTGAGAACAAGCTGGAAGAGCGCGAGGCCCGCCATGAAAAGCAAGGCGGCCAGCGCTATATGGTCGAACCCAACGTCAAAGAGGGCAAGGGCGGCTTGCGCGACCTGCAATCACTGTTCTGGATTGCCAAATACCTCTACCGCGTCACGGATGTGTCGCAACTGGTGCGGCTGGGCATGTTCACCCCCGAAGAGTTCGACACCTTTGCCAAGGCCGAAAACTATCTTTGGGCCGTGCGGTGCCATTTGCATCTGGCGACAGGGCGCGCGTCGGATCAACTGACCTTCAACATGCAGGTCGAGGTGGCCGAGCGGATGGGGTATACTGACACTGCGGGTCGGCGCGCGGTTGAGTATTTCATGCAAGATTATTTCCGTCAGGCGACCGCCGTAGGCGATCTGACCCGCATCTTCCTGACCAAGCTGGAAGCGGCCCACGTCAAATCCGAACCGCTGCTGCAACGCCTGTTCCGACGTAAGAAAAAGCTGAAGCCCGGGTATATCGAGGTCCACGGCCGTCTGATGATCAGCGACGAGACTGCGTTCCTGTCCGATCCGCTGAACCTGCTGCGCATCTTTGAAGAGGCGCTGCGCACCGGCCTGTTGATCCACCCCGATGCGATGCTGTTGGTGACGGCCAATCTGGACCTGATCACGGACAGTGTGCGCTCCGATCCTGTGGCGCAAAAGCTGTTTCTGGGTTTGATGCTGAAACACGGCAATCCCGAACGCGCGTTGCGACGGATGAACGAATTGGGCGTGCTGTCTGCCTTTATCCCCGAATTCGAGCCGATCGTCGCGATGATGCAATTCAACATGTATCACCATTACACGGTGGATGAACACACGATCCAATGCATCCGCCATCTGGCCATGATCGAACGCGGCGAATTGATCGAGGAATTGCCGGTCGCCTCGTCTATTCTGGAGGCCGGGGTCAATCGCCGCATCCTCTATGTCGCGCTGTTGCTGCACGATATCGGCAAGGGCCGTCCCGAAGACCACTCGATTCTCGGGGCCAAGATCGCGCGCCGCGTTGCCCCACGTCTGGGCCTGAAGCCCAAAGAGGTGGACACGGTCGAATGGCTGGTGCGCTATCATTTGTTGATGTCGGACATGGCCCAGAAACGCGATATCGCGGACCCGCGTACCGTGCGCGATTTTGCCAAGGCAGTGCAGACGCGCGAGCGGCTGGACATGCTGTGCGTGCTAACGGTCTGCGATATTCGCGGCGTCGGACCGGGAACCTGGAACAACTGGAAAGCGTCCCTGATTCGCGCCCTTTACCGCCAGACAGTGAACGCGATGGAAAACGGGCTGGAGGCGCTGAACCGCGAACAGCGCGGCTCGGACGCCAAGCGCAATCTGCGCGAGGCGCTGACGGATTGGGACGCCAAGGCGCTGAAAACCGAAACCGCACGCCATTACCCGCCCTATTGGCAGGGCCTGCATGTCACTGCGCATGTGGTCTTTGCCAACCTGCTGCGCGATCTGGACCGCGCGGCGGCGACATCCTCCGACGGGTCAGGCGGCGGGATCGGCATTGATCTGCACCCCGACGAAGACCGGGACGCCACGCGCATCTGTTTCGCGATGGCCGACCATCCGGGGATTTTCTCGAGGCTGGCGGGCGCGCTGGCGCTGGTCGGGGCCAACGTGGTCGACGCACGCACCTACACATCCGCAGACGGGTTCGCTACCGCCGTGTTCTGGGTGCAAGATGCCGATGGGCACCCCTATGCGTCCGACCGCCTGCCGCGCCTGCGCAAGACCATCCACCGCACCCTCAACGGCGAGGTGGTGGCCCGCGATGCGATCAAATCACGCGACAAGATCAAGCAACGCGAACGCGCCTTTCGCGTGCCGACCCATATCACCTTCGACAATGAAGGCTCTGAGATCTACACGATCATCGAGGTCGACACCCGCGATCGTCCCGGCCTGCTGTATGACCTGACCCGCACCCTGGCCGACAACAACGTCTACATCGCCAGCGCGGTCATCGCCACGTTTGGCGAACAGGTGGTCGATACGTTCTACGTCAAGGATATGTTCGGCCTGAAATTCCACACCGAGGCCAAGCAACGCAGCCTTGAGAAAAAGCTGCGCACGGCGATCACCGAGGGCACGCAGCGCGCAACGGCTTAACGAGAACGGGCCGCACGCGCCCTGCCCCTTTCACTATGCCCCCTGATCCGTTAGGTCAGCGGCGAACTCGCTGCAAAGGTATGCGTTATGAAACCTCCCCGCCTGATATCCGGTGTGTTGACGGTGGGCGTCTGGACGCTGCTCAGCCGGGTCTTGGGCTTTGTGCGCGACGTGCTGATCGCCGGTTTTCTGGGGCCGGGGCCGTTGATGGATGCGTTTGTCGCCGCCTTCCGCCTGCCCAACCTGTTTCGTCGCTTCTTTGCCGAGGGTGCGTTCAATGCCGCGTTCGTGCCGATGTACTCCAAACGCCTTGAGGCGGACGAAACCCCCGATGCCTTTGCCTCGCTTGCGTTCAGCGGTCTGGCGCTGGTGCTTTTGTTGCTGGTCGGGCTGGCGATGGTGTTCATGCCCGCGCTGGTCTGGGTCACCGCCGAGGGGTTTGCGGGCGACGCGCGCTTTGATTTGACGGTGGAATTCGGCCGCGTGGTGTTTCCCTATATCCTGTTCATCTCGCTGGCGGCCTTGCTGTCGGGTGTGCTGAACTCATCCGGGCGGTTTGTCGCCGCCGCGGCCGCGCCTGTCCTGCTCAATATCATGCTGTGCACCGCAATGCTGATTGCCGTCTGGCGCGGAGGCAGTGTGCCTGCCGCATTGGTCTGGACGATCCCCTTCGCGGGGATCGCGCAATTGGCACTGGTCTGGGTCGCAGCGCATCGTGCAGGGCGGCGGATCGGCTTTGTACGGCCGCGCTGGACGCCGGAAATGCGCCAGTTGGTGCGCATCGCCCTGCCTGCGGCACTGGCCGGGGGGGTCATGCAGATCAACCTGCTGGTCGGCCAACAGGTGGCCAGCAATTTCGAGAGCGCGGTCAGCTGGCTTTATGCCGCCGATCGCCTTTATCAGCTGCCCTTGGGGGTTGTCGGCATCGCTGTGGGTATCGTGCTGCTGCCCGATCTGTCGCGCCGTCTGCGCGCCGAGGATGACGCGGGCGCCCGCATGGCCCTCAGCCGCGCAGGAGAGATTTCATTGGCTCTGACCGTGCCCGCCGCGGTCGCGCTGGTGGTGGTCCCGATCCCACTGATCACCGTGCTGTTCGAGCGCGGCGCATTCGGCACCGACGATACCGCCGCTACCGCGCTGGCCGTTGCGATATACGGGCTGGGCCTGCCCGCCTTCGTGCTGCAAAAGGTGCTGCAACCGATCTATTTCGCCCGCGAGGATACCAAGCGTCCGTTCCATTATGCCATCGTGGCGATGGTAGTGAACGCGGCGTTGGCGGTGGGTCTGGCCCCGTTTATCGGCTGGATCGCGGCGGCCATCGGCACCACGCTGGCCGGTTGGGCGATGGTCTGGCTTTTGGCGCGCGGCGTGCGCCCGTTTGGCGATGTGGCACGATTCGATGACCGGTTTCGTAGCCGGTTGTGGCGGATCGTACTGGCATCTCTGATTATGGGCGCGGCGCTTTATGCGCTGATGCTGGGGTTGGGACCCTTCTTTGGAATTCCCGGCTGGCGCGCGCTGGCGCTGGGCGTGCTGATCGTGGCCGGGTGCGGCGTCTACTACGCCGCTGGCCGCGTGTTGGGCGCGTTCCGTCCGCATGAACTGCGCGAGGCCCTGCGCCGGGGCTGACGTCCCGCCGCATGCCGATTAAACCCAGTCAGCGTTGTTGCAGGCGTGTGCGGATCTTGGCCCAGCCGCCGGGGCTGACAAAAAACGACAGGCCGAACCCGGTCACGAAACCTGTCAGGTCGGCCACCCATTTGTTCTGACTGCCAAACAGCAAACCAAACAACAGTTGCGCGCCCATTAAAAATCCGATCATCGCGAAGGCGCGCATCTGGTTGCCGCCCTTGGCCCCCAATTGAAGCCAGACCAAATATGTGAACGCCCCAATCAATCCGTAACTGCCGGGAAAGGCGCCATAAAGCCACGGGGTGTCCCGCACGGTCAGCCCATAAACCACCGCCCCCAGCACGCTGGCCGCCACGAACACGACCAAAGTCGCCCAAGGACGAAAGATCTCGCCGACGAACTTGCCCAATGCCAGCAGAAGGGCTGCTGAGAACAACGTTTCGCTGAAACTCCCGTGCACGAACGGATAGGTGATGAAACGCATCAGATGCTCGGACGGATAGATGTTTCCGTCGATCATCCAGCGCAGGATGTCTCCGTTAAAGGCATAATCCTGTATCGCCGCCGTGCGCCATCCGATCGCCTGCGATCCGCCGATCAGCCCCTTGGCACCTAAGAAAAACGCGATCTCGGGGATCACAACGGCCAGAAACAGCACCACCACCACAGGTGGCAACGGGTTGATCGGGCTGACATCATCGGGATGGGACATAGTTGGTTCCGGGCCTTTGCTTGACGGGACATGGACGCATGGGTAAGCGAGGCGGACACGGAAATCCAGTCAGGAGACAGGGCCATGACCGACAGCACCGGCGCACCACAGCACACACCGCGCGTTTTTTCGGGTATTCAGCCCTCGGGCAACTTGCATCTGGGCAATTATCTGGGCGCGCTGAAACGGTTCGCGGACACTCAGAACAGCGGTACCGAAACGCTGTATTGCATGGTCGATATGCATGCCATCACCGTCTGGCAGGACCCCGCCAAACTGCGCCACGCGACGCGTGAATTATGCGCGGGGTTCATCGCGTCCGGTCTGGACCCTGAAAAGTCGATCCTGTTCAATCAATCGCAGGTCGCCGAGCACGCACAACTGGCGTGGGTCTTTAACTGTGTCGCGCGAATGGGCTGGATGAAGCGGATGACGCAGTTCAAAGATAAGGCGGGCAAGAATGCCGAAAATGCCTCGCTGGGTTTGTTTGCCTATCCGGCGCTGATGGCGGCCGACATCCTGATCTATCACGCCACGCATGTACCCGTGGGTGAGGACCAAAAACAACATATCGAGCTGACCCGCGATGTCGCGGCCAAGTTCAACCATGACTATGGCGTCGATTTCTTTCCTATCACCGAACCGGTGATCGAGGGGGCGGCGACCCGCGTGATGAGCCTGCGTGACGGGTCCAAGAAAATGTCCAAGTCCGATCCCTCGGACATGAGCCGGATCAATATGACGGACGATGCCGACACGATTTCCAAGAAGATCCGCAAGGCCAAGACCGACCCCGAACCGCTGCCCAGCGATCTGGAAGGGCTGGAGGGCCGCCCCGAGGCGCGCAATTTGGTTAATATTTACGCCGCTCTGGCCGGAACCACAGCCGAGGCGGTGATGGCCGATATGGGCGGCAAGACATTTTCCGAATTCAAACCTGCGCTGGCCGATCTGGCCGTTGACCATCTGGCACCGATCTCTGCCGAGATGAGCCGCCTGATGCAGGACACCGCCGAGATCGACCGCATTCTGGCGCACGGGTCCGAGCGCGCCCGCGCCATCGCCGCGCCGATCCTGCGCAAGACCTATGACATCGTGGGCATGGTTGGCGCGTGAATGTCAGCGGGGCGCGCCATTGTGCGCCCCGCGCCTGTTACACCGTGTGAATTGAGTACTTTTAGAACGATGAAAGCTGGGGGGGCCTGTCTTCAGCGGACGTATTTGATGAATGGGGTCAGGGTGGCGATGCGGTCATACAGCTGGCGCGCGTTTTTGTTGAAATCCTGCGTCATCCAGTAGACCGACGGGCGGCCATCCCTATCAGCCGCGGCATAGACCGCTTCGATCAGTTTGCGCCCAACACCGGTGCCGCGCACGGATGGATCGGCGTAGAGGTCCTGTAAATAGCACACCTCGTCCACGCGCCAGTTATGGGCGTGATAGATGTAGTGGACCAGACCGACGGGGGTGCCGTCCTGAACCGCCAGAAGGGCATTCTGATTCGGATGATCCGGCGACAGCAGGCGTTTGAAGGTGGTGGCGTAGACCTCTTCCGGGACACTCGTTTCGTAAAATTCCAGATAGGCGGTCCACAGGCGGCGCCAATCGGCTTCGTCGGTTTTGGCAAGCGGGCGGATGGTGAGGGTCACGGGCGCGGTCCTTTGGCTGTTCTCAGGCAGCTTAGGGGGCACGCACGCGCCCGACCAGAGGGTTTTATGCTTTTGGTCGGGCGCCGTCGAAATATCGCGCGCGGGTTACTGCGCGGCCACCGCTTGGGGGTCAACCAGGGTGACGATGTCCATCATGATCGTATTCAGCTCAAAGTCCTTAGGGGTGTAGACCCGCGCGACCCCCATCGCCAACAGGCGTTTGGCATCCTCGTCGGGAATGATACCCCCAACGATCACCGGGATATGTTCCAACCCGGCGGCGCGCATCCGGCCCATCAGGTCCTCGACCAGCGGCAGGTGGCTGCCCGACAGGATCGACAGCCCAACAACATGGGCCTCACCGTCCAGCGCAGCGTTTACGATTTCCTCGGGCGTCAGGCGGATACCCTCATAGCCGATATCCATGCCGCAATCGCGGGCGCGAAAGGCTATCTGTTCGGCTCCGTTTGAATGGCCGTCCAGCCCCGGTTTGCCGACCAGAAATTTCAGGCGGCGGCCCAGACGGTCACTGACCAGATCCACCGCCTCGCGGATATGCTCCAGCCCTTCGGTCTTGTTCGAGGGGCTGGCGCTGACCCCTGTAGGGCCGCGATATTCGCCGTGGACGGCACGCATCTGTTGCGCCCATTCGCCGGTCGTGACACCTGCACGCGCGCAGGTGATCGAGGCGGGCATGATGTTACGACCTTCCGCCGCTGCGGTGCGCAGGTCGGCCAGCGCCTGTTTGACGGCAGTCGCGTCGCGGTCGTTGCGCCACTGTTCCAGACGTCCGATTTGTTCGGCCTCGACCATAGGATCGACAGTCATGATGCCGCCATCCTCGGTTTGCAGGGGCGAGGGTTCGGTGGTGGTCCATTTGTTGACGCCGACCACGACCGTCTCGTTACGTTCAATCCGGTTCAGGCGTTCGGCGTTGCTGTCGACAAGGCGGGCCTTCATGTAGTCGATGGCACCGATCGCGCCGCCCATGCTGTCGATATTGGCCAGCTCGTGGCGTGCGCCGTCCTTTAGCGCCTCGACCTTGCGGTCGACCGCCGGATTGCCGTCGAACAGGTCGTCGAATTCCAAAAGGTCGGTTTCATACGCCAAAATCTGTTGCATGCGCATCGACCATTGCTGATCCCAGGGGCGCGGCAGGCCCAGCGCCTCGTTCCAGGCGGGCAATTGCACAGCGCGGGCGCGGGCGTTTTTGGACAGCGTAACGGCCAGCATTTCGATCAGGATGCGGTAGACGTTATTTTCGGGCTGCTGTTCGGTCAGGCCAAGGGAGTTGACCTGCACTCCATAGCGGAAGCGGCGAAATTTGGGATTCTCGACGCCATAGCGGGTTTCCAGAATCTCGTCCCAAAGGTCAACGAACGCCCGCATCTTGCACATCTCGGTGATGAACCGGATGCCCGCGTTGACGAAGAAACTGATCCGCCCCGCCAGTGCCGGAAAATCGGCAGCGGGGACGCGTGGCTTCAACTCATCCAGCACGGCGATGGCGGTGGCCAGTGCAAAGGACAGTTCCTGTTCGGGCGTCGCTCCGGCCTCTTGCAGGTGATAGGAACACACGTTCATCGGGTTCCATTTGGGCACGTTGGTATAGCAATACTCGGCCACGTCGCCGATCATCTTCAGCGAGGGTTTGGGGGGGCAGATATAGGTACCGCGGCTGAGGTATTCCTTGATCAGATCGTTCTGCACCGTGCCTTGCAGGGCCGACACATCCGCGCCCTGTTCCTCGGCCACGGCAATATAAAGCGACAACAGCCAAGGCGCGGTCGCGTTGATCGTCATCGAGGTATTCATCTGATCCAGCGGGATATCCGCGAACAGCTGCCGCATGTCGCCCAGATGGCTGACCGGCACGCCAACTTTGCCGACCTCACCGCGCGACAGGATGTGATCGCTGTCATAGCCGGTCTGCGTCGGCAGATCGAAGGCTACCGACAGGCCGGTTTGCCCCTTGGCCAAGTTCACGCGATAGAGCGCGTTTGAGGCGGCGGCGGTAGAATGTCCCGCGTAGGTGCGGATCAGCCAAGGGCGGTCCTTGGTGGGGGCAGTCGGTTCAGTCATCGCTGGGGCCTCCGGATTCGGTTGCGCAATAATCTTACTTTGCGGGATGGGTATACGAAACTTTACGCCCATGTCAATTCGCTGCAACGCGGCATGATCGCGTGTCTCTGGTGCATCGTCAATGGTCGGGGTAAAAACGGACGTTGCCGAAACGCGCAATGGGTCTTATCGGAGGGCAGGTTTTGTTAGGGTCACGTGAATTGCTGTACGATATACCGACATATCAGATCTCTCTGGGTCTTTTGGCCGCAATGTTGCTGTGCATGTACGGCGCCTATCGCATGGGCCATGCCCGCCAGACGCGCGAAACGGACGAGTCGCGCAATCAAACCACGGCGGTGCAGGGCTCGCTTCTGGGGCTTTTGGCCCTGCTGCTGGGTTTTACCTTTTCGCTGGGCCTGTCGCGCCACGATTCGCGGGCGACCGCCGTGGTGGAAGAAGCGAACGCCATCGGCACGGCGTGGCTGCGCGCCGATTTCCTGCCCGAAGACGCCCGCAAACAGGCCAAGACCGATATGAAACGCTATCTGCGCCTGCGCGTCGAGGCGGGCGAGGTGTCTGCCGATCAGATCCAGCGCCGTGACCGGTTGGTCGCCAATGCGCAGTCCGCGTTTGATGACCTGTGGGCTGCGGCGGCGCTGCACGCGCAGGCCCCCGGCGGCCCGGCGGCGGTCGCCTATGCTGCGTCGTTGAACGATATGATCGACGCGCTGGGATCACGCGATGCCGCGATCGAACGGCACGTGCCGGAAATCGTGATCATGATGCTGTTCGCCACCTTCCTTCTGTCGGGCGCGATGTTGGGTTATGCGTCGGGGATCGCGGGGGCCATGCCTGCGGCGCCGGTCTATCTGATGATGGCGTTGATCGTTATTCTGGTGTTCATGATCATTGATCTGGACCGCCCACGACGCGGTTTGATTGAGGTGGATCAATCCCCCATGGTCGACCTGTTGGAATCGATCCGCGCGCGGTGACGCAGCACCATCCCCCTCTTGCCAGTTGTAGGGGGGCGATGCTCTGCTATTGGACCACCGACAATGGACAGCAAATTTAGGCGCCACCCGATAAATCATGGCATGCGGCCCCCTATCGCCGCAGGCGGCGGGCGGTTAACCTACCGGCATGAACCGGCCCCCAAAGGCCCCCGCGCAGTGACAGAAAGGCCCGCATGACGTCGACGGTTCAGATGCCACTTTGGGCGCTGTTATTGCTGCTGGCCTTTGCGGCAGTGACATTCGCGTCGCATTTCCTGTTCCCGTCGGTGCGCTGGTTCTTTCGCCGCCGGTTGGAGCGCGCGGTCACAAAGCTGAACACGCGATTGAAACGCCCGATCGAGCCCTTCAAACTGCTGCGCCGTCACGACATGATCCAGCGGCTGGTCTATGACCCTCAAGTGACGCAGGCGATCGTCGACTATGCCCGCAAACATAACGTCCGCGAAGATGTGGCCTTTGAAAAAGCGCGTGATTATGCGCGCGAGATTGTCCCCAGTTTCAGCGCCTTCGCCTATTTCAGTTTCGGCACGCGATTGGCGAAATGGCTGGCCGGGATGCTGTATACGGTGCGCACCGGCAAGGGGAACATGGCCGTTCTGGACGGGATCGACCCGGATGCGACTGTCGTGTTCATCATGAACCACCGCAGCAATATGGACTATGTTCTGGTCACAAAATTGTCTGCCCATGCCTCGGCATTGTCCTATGCGGTGGGCGAATGGGCGCGGGTCTGGCCGCTAAGCCGGTTGATCAAGTCGATGGGCGCTTATTTCATCCGCCGCCGCGCGCGCGGCGGGCTCTATCAGGCCGTGCTGGCGCGATATGTGCAGATGGCCACGGCAAACGGTGTGACCCAGGCGATTTTCCCCGAAGGCGGGCTTAGCGTCGATGGGCGCACCAAACCCCCTAAGCTGGGTCTGTTGTCCTACGTGGTCGATGCCTGGCAGCCCGGCGGGCGCGACGTGGTGTTTGTGCCCGTGGCGATCAACTATGACCGGGTGCTGGAGGACCGCACCCTGATTGCGGCAGGTGCGCGCGGCGATCGACGGTTTCCGGTGCGCATAACGGTGATCCTTGGATTCATTCTCAGGATGATCTGGCAATGGGTGCGCGGCAGATACAGTAAATTGGGCGTCGCCGCCGTGGTCTTTGCCGATCCTGTCAGGCTTAGCGATTATGGCGCGTCGCCGCAGTTAGAGCAGTTGGGCACCGATCTGATGGGGCGCATTCACAGCGCGATGCCGTTGCTGTTCGTCCCCCTTCTGGCGCGGGTGTTGCTGCGTGCCGATGCACCGCTGGGTCAGGACGCGCTGATCGCGGCCGTGACCCAGATGGCACAGGACGCAACGGCACAAACCCCTCTGCTGGCCGAGGCCGCCCTGCCCGAAGCGGTGGCCGGGGCCTGTGCCAGATTGAAGGCGCGCGGCCTGATCACCGGTGAAGCGATCACCGGCTGGCAGGCGGCGGCCGGCGAAACTGCGCTTTTGACCTATTACGCCAACTCCATCGCGCATTTTTATCCCAATGATGCTGCGCCCGCACCGTAACTTTCTGCGCGCGCAGCGTCATAAAGTTACAAAAATGGCCCCTCAGGCATTGCATAGTTGCGCATGTCTGGTATCCCGGAGCGCAGAAAACGCGATTCTGCATCGCGGCATTTGGATATCTACGGAGGGCTCAATGGCTTTGGACACCGATACCGGCATTGCACACTACGATGCACCAGAAAAAGACCTGTATGAGATCGGCGAATTGCCCCCGATGGGCTATGTCCCGAAACAAATGTACGCATGGGCCATTCGCCGCGAGCGTCATGGCGAACCGGAAACCGCCATGCTGATCGAAACCGTGGACGTCCCGACGCTGGACAGCACCGAAGTTCTGGTGATGGTGATGGCCGCTGGCGTGAACTATAATGGCGTCTGGGCTGCCTTGGGCAAACCGATCAGCCCGTTTGACGGCCACAAAGCAGAGTATCACATCGCTGGCTCTGACGCCGCCGGGATCGTCTGGGCCGTGGGCGACAAGGTCAAACGCTGGAAGGTCGGCGACGAGGTGGTGATCCATTGCAATCAGGATGACGGCGACGACGAGGAATGCAACGGCGGCGACCCGATGTATTCTCCCAGCCAACGCATCTGGGGCTATGAAACGCCGGATGGCAGTTTCAGCCAATTCACCCGCGTGCAGGCGCAGCAATTGATGCCCCGCCCCAAGCACCTGACATGGGAAGAGTCCGCCTGCTATACGCTGACACTGGCCACCGCCTATCGCATGTTGTTTGGCCATGAACCCCATGACCTGAAACCGGGCCAGAACGTACTGGTCTGGGGCGCGTCGGGGGGCCTTGGCTCTTACGCGATCCAGTTGATCAACACCGCAGGCGCCAACGCCATCGCCGTGATCAGCGACGAAAGTAAACGCCAGTTTGTGACCGATCTGGGCGCCAAGGGCGTGATCAACCGTAAGGATTTCAGCTGCTGGGGCCAATTGCCCACGGTCAACACCCCCGAATACGCCGAATGGTTCAAAGAGGCGCGGAAATTCGGCAAGGCGATCTGGGATATCACCGGCAAGGGTGTGAATGTCGACATGGTTTTCGAACATCCCGGCGAGGCGACCTTCCCGGTGTCCACACTGGTCTGCAAAAAAGGCGGCATGGTCGTGATCTGCGCGGGCACAACCGGGTTCAACTGTACCTTCGACGTGCGCTATCTGTGGATGCACCAGAAACGCGTGCAAGGTTCGCATTTCGCGCACCTCAAACAGGCCGCCAGCGCCAACAAATTGATGCTTGAGCGCCGCTTGGACCCCTGCATGTCCGAGGTATTTTCTTGGGCCGACCTGCCCGCCGCGCATATGAAAATGCTGCGAAACGAGCATAAGCCCGGCAACATGTCGGTTCTGGTCCAGTCGCCCAAGACCGGCCTGCGCACAGTCGAAGACGTGCTGGACGCCGCCCCCTGACGGCAGACACCATACCCGAACGCTTGAACGCCGCGGCATCGCCCGCGGCGTTTTCATGTCTGACCTGTCGTTGCCGCCAGAAACGAATCACCCAAGGCACGCTGCTTGGCAACGGCCCGTGACCACAGTTTCAACCATTCCAATAACTTGAATTTCACATCCCCCCTATTTCTGGGGGATTGAAATACGCGAATATTGCGAAAAACACATGCATGCTATAGTTGCATTAACCTTTCGTTAACTATCGCCCAAGAGGATGTCATGAAGAATAAATGGATACTCGACGTCCTCGCCGACCTGCGCCAATTCGCGCGGGCGAACGACCTGTCTGTCCTGGCCGAACAGCTGGACGACACCTGCCTGATTGCCGCAAGCGAACTGGCGTCGAAAACGGAAGGACACGCCACACATGATGGCCGCCCCACAGGCGTCACTGGACACCAGTCTGAAGAAGTTGGAAACCGCCACTAAGGTTGCGGTCCTTCAAACCGTCATTCAGGAATTACGCGATCATTTCGCCGTCGATCACATGGTCTATCATTGGGTCAGCGCTGCGGGTGATCAATACGGCTGCGGCACCTATGCCCCCGCTTGGGTCCAGCGCTATGTGCAACAGGACTACCTGCGCATCGATCCGGTTGTTCAGGGCTGCTATCAACACTTTCATCCTGTCGATTGGAAAAACCTCGACTGGTCCGGCAAAGCCGCCCGCGCGTTTCAGCGCGAGGCCATCGAGCACGGTGTCGGCAATCAGGGCTACTCGGTGCCCATTCGCGGCCCCAACGGGCAATTTGCGCTGTTCACTGTCAGCCACCGTTGCACTGATGACGATTGGGCCGAATTCACGCAGACCAACTGCCGCCACCTGATCCTGATCGCCCACGCGTTCAATCACAAGGCGCTGGAATTTGAACCCAACCGCCACCCCGAACCGTCACAGCCCTTGTCCCCGCGCGAAGTGGACGCGATCACCCTGCTGGCCATGGGGTACAGCCGCGCGCAGGTGGCGCAAACGCTCAGCATCTCTGAACACACGTTGCGCGCATATATCGAATCAGCCCGCTTCAAACTTGGCGCTCTCAACACCGTGCATGCGGTCGCCCGCGCCCTCAGCCGTGGCTTGATCGTGGTCTGATCGCCGCCCCCTTCAGGTGCCCTCGGACGCGGCCCAATCCCAATACATGTCCCGTACCGCGCGCGTGACCGGCCCCACCTGATACTGACGCTCGTCAAAGGCGCTGACGGGCGTGACCTTACTCATGTTGCCCGACAGAAATACCTCGTCCGCGCCCTCGAAATCGGCAAAGCTCAGCACTGCCTCATGCACGACCACACCCTCGCGACGCAGATTCGAGATGTGTCGCGCGCGGGTGATCCCCGACAGGAAAGTGCCATTGGCGATGGGGGTAAACACTTCGCCATCCTTAACCATAAACACATTCGCCGTGGCACTTTCGGCGACATTGCCCAGCGCATCGGCCACCAGAGCATTGGCGAACCCCTTTGAGCGCGCTTCGGCCAGCATGCGGGCGTTGTTGGGATACAGACAGGCCGCCTTGGCATTCACCACCGAGCTTTCCATCACCGGCCGGCAGAACCGCGTACGGGTCAACGTGGTCGACGCCTCAGGCGGGGCCATTGGGATCTCTTCCAGACAGATCGCAAACGCAACTGATTCAGCGTCCGGCACCAGCGCCATATAACCCGAATCGATCCCCCAATACATTGGACGGATATAGATCGCCGCTCCCTTGGGATAGGCGGCCAAACCCTCATGAACAATCTGCACCATTTCCTCGGTACTGATGGTGGGCGTCAACATCAGCGCGCGCGCCGATCGATTGACCCGCGCACAATGCAGCGCCAGATCAGGCGTCAAGCCATTGACGAACCGCGCCCCATCAAACACCGCACTGCCCAACCAGATCCCGTGATCCGCCGCGCGCATGACCGGCGCATCGCCGTCGTGCCATTGTCCCTCGAAATAGGTGCGAATGTTGCGTCCCGTCGCCATGCTATATCCTTCCTGCAATCCAATTGCACTCTATCCCGCACCTCGCCCCGGGAAAACGCCAATCGTCACCCGCACGGCCCACCTCCCCCTGCTTTTTCTTGGCTTAAATATCCATTTGTGAAAATCCAATGGATTTTCACCCCGCCTGTGCCCCCGGCGCAGGCTGATCCGGTGCGCCCAAAGGGCGTTCATTAACGTCAAATGCGTGCAACACGCGTGCGCCAGACCAATGCGGGGTGATTGACGCCCGCCGCACATTCGGGCAGCTTTCCTTCCGACAAAACCGGATTATCTGAACCCCATGCCCTACGAATGGTCCCCGCCCGCGCTTGGCTCGAACACCACACGGCTGGATCTGTGGCCGCACAGGTCGCTGCCCCCAAAGGGTTTCGCAGGCTTCATGCTGGTCACTTGCGTGATGATCTCGCTGCCGCTGTTCCCGCTTTTGGGCACAGTGGTGCTGTGGGGGTTGCTGCCATTTATGGCGCTGGCCGTCTGGGGACTGTGGTTTGCGTTGCAACGTTCTTATGCCGGCGCAAACATGCACGAGGCGCTGGTGATCGACCCGACCGAGATCCATCTGACCCGGACGAATCCCAAAGGCGATGTGCAGGAGTGGGACTGCAACAGCTACTGGGCACAGGTCGATATGCATCCGACGGGCGGGCCGGTCGCCCATTACATCACCCTCAAGGGCAAGGGCCGCGTCGTTGAAATCGGCGCGTTCCTGTCCGAGGACGAACGCAAGGCGCTTTACGGCGAATTGCTGAATGCGCTGCGCCTTGCCCGATCACTCAGTTAACGCGTTTTGCATTTTCCTTGATCCTGGCAAAACGCTATAGGCCTCGCGCCGATCAACCCGTGCCTATTTGCAAAGACGGTCCTTGATTCGCGGGCCGACCGCGCCGAAATCCATCTGGCCGGTGTATTTGCTCTTCAATTCGCCCATGATCTTGCCCATGTCGCGGATCGAGCAGGCACCGGCGCTGGCAATCGCGTCTTCGATCGCGGCCGACACTTCCTCGTCGTTCAACTGACGCGGCAGGAATTCCGCGATCACCGCCATCTCGGCGCTTTCGCGTTCAGCCAGATCAATCCGCCCGCCTTCTTCATAGGCGCGCACCGATTCCTGACGCTGTTTGGTCATCTTGCCGAGGATCGCCAGAATCTCATCGTCGCCGACTTCGTTGTCGCCATCTTTGCCACGCATGGCGATTTCCTGATCCTTGATCGCGGCGTTGATCAAGCGCAACGTCGCCAGACGGTCAGTTTCGCGGTCTCTCATAGCCTGCTTCAGGGCCGTATTTATGCGGTCACGCAAAGTCATGTCGTTTGTCATCCCTCAGGGGGGCGTCGCATCATAGGGTCGCCCGACAGGTCCCGTCCCGCCGCGCCGATGCCTTTGCCCCGGTCACAAGCCGTGCTCTCTATATAGAAACGCCTGCGCTGGCAACCAAGGGGGTGCACAATGCCACGATGCCGGACCCTCATACAGGCGCATCCTGCGCCCCGGAATGGCCTTGACCCTTGTGGGGCGCGCCCTTAGGTATAGCCAGATTTTGCAGCCCCCTGATAGCCGGAGCGCCGCCATGGCCCATGCCCCCCACACCCGTCCCACTGCCTGCCTTGCCCTTGCGGACGGGACCGTGTTTTACGGGCGCGGTTTTGGCGCAACGGGCACGACGGTGGCCGAACTGTGCTTCAACACTGCGATGACCGGCTATCAGGAGATCATGACAGACCCCTCCTATGCGGGCCAGATCGTGACCTTCACCTTCCCCCATATCGGCAACACAGGCGTCACCCCCGAAGATGACGAGGCCTCCGATCCGGTCGCTGCAGGCATGGTCGTGAAATGGGATCCGACCGAGCCCAGCAACTGGCGCAGCACCGCGCGTCTGTCCGATTGGCTGGAAAAGCGCGGGCGCATCGCCATCGGCGGCATCGACACCCGCCGCCTGACGCGTGCGATTCGCCAGCAGGGCGCGCCACATGCCGCGCTGGCCCATGATCCGGACGGCAATTTCGACACCGACGCGTTGGTTGCCGCCGCGCGCGGCTTTGCCGGGCTTGAGGGCATGGATCTGGCCCGCGAGGTCACCTGCGCTCAATCCTATCGCTGGGATGAAATGCGCTGGGCCTGGCCCGGCGGCCACGCCCGCCAGACCGACCCACAGTTCAAGGTCGTGGCGATTGATTATGGCGCAAAACGCAACATCCTGCGCTGTCTCGCCAGTGCGGGCTGTGACGTGACCGTCCTGCCCGCCACCGCTACCACAGCCGAGGTGCTGGCCCACAAACCCGATGGCGTCTTCCTGTCCAACGGCCCCGGCGATCCGGCGGCGACGGGCGTATGTGCCGTGCCGATGATCAAGGGTATTCTGGACGCCAACCTGCCGATCTTCGGCATCTGCTTGGGGCATCAAATGCTGGCGCTGGCGCTGGGCGCGCGCACGGTCAAGATGAACCACGGCCATCACGGGGCGAACCACCCTGTCAAGGATGTCGAAACAGGCAAGGTCGAAATCACTTCGATGAACCACGGCTTTGCCGTGGACAGCCAAACCTTGCCCAAGGGCGTGATCGAGACGCATATATCGCTGTTTGACGGCTCCAACTGCGGCATCGCCGTTCAGGATCGTCCGGTCTTCTCGGTGCAACACCACCCCGAGGCCAGCCCCGGACCGCAAGACAGTTTTTACCTTTTCGAGCGATTCACGGCCTCGATGCGGGCGAATACCGCCGTTTCTTAACTGTTTGTTAAGTTTCTGTTTACCTGCCGTTAACTGAAATGAACGAAACTCTTCGCCGGGGAAGACCGCGAGGATTATTCTATGGGCATTTCAGAACTGCGATTGCTGGACACGCAGTCTGATCTATCAGCCAGCCCGCAAACGGGTCCGTCTTGTGATTTGGGGCGGGCACTTGTGCGGGCTGGCACCGTATCGCGCAGCGATGCAATGCTGGCCGCTATCGTGCAAGAGCATTGCGATGCGCCGCTGGATCGCGTGTTGCTGGCCGAAGGGTTGATCGATGCGCCCGATTTGCTGGCCGCGCAGGCCGGTCTGGCCGGACACGGTCAGATCTCGGCGTTAGCGCTGGCCGCGCAGGCCAATCCGATTGACGGCACCGATCCGCGCCGCCTGCTGAAACACGGCGCACTGCCCTTTACCACGCCTGAGGGTCAGGCGCGGTTGGCCCTGTCGCAGGCCACGCCGTCAGCCAGATTGCCGCAGGCCTTGCAAGATCTGCCAGTCGTCATCGCACCGCGCCGTGACATCCAGCACACCGTCGCCAACCTGAACCGACAGGCCCTGACACATGCCGCGCAGGCCCGCGTTCGCGAAAGCGAAAGCTGCCGCACCTGGGCAGCATCGCCCAAGCGGCGTCTGGCCATCACACTGGCGGTTCTGGGGCTGGCCGTGCTGGCATCGATCCTGTTTCCCGTCACTATCTTTGCCCTGTTCATCGGTTGGGCTGCGTTCACCTTGATCGTCTCGGCGGGCCTGAAAACCGCGGCCTTCTGTGCACGCATGATGGAAGGCCCGCCCGAAGCCGCCCTGCCCCACGCCACGCCGGGTCAAAAACTGCCCACCGTGTCGATTCTGGTGCCTCTGTTCAAGGAAACCGAGATCGCGCACGCGCTGATTCGACGCCTCAGTCGCCTGACCTATCCCAAAAGCCTGCTGGACGTTGTTCTGGTGCTAGAGGAAAAGGACACCACCACCCTTCAAACGCTGGCCCAGATCGACCTGCCGCCGTGGATGCGCGCCGTGATCGTGCCGGACGGGCAGCCGCGCACAAAACCACGCGCTATGAACTATGCGCTGGATTTCTGCGAGGGTGACATCATCGGCATTTTCGACGCCGAAGACGCGCCCGATCCCGATCAGATCACGCAGGTTGCCCGGCGCTTTCAGGTGGCGCCGCCCGATGTGATCTGCCTTCAAGGGATTCTGGACTATTACAACCCGCGCCAGAACTGGCTGGCGCGCTGTTTCACGATTGAATACGCCACATGGTTTCGCATCATGTTGCCCGGTCTGGCACGGTTGGGGCTGGCGATTCCCTTGGGTGGGACCACGCTTTATTTCAAGCGTGACGTGCTGGAGGCCTTGGGCGGATGGGACGCGCATAACGTGACCGAGGACGCCGATCTGGGCTTTCGTCTGGCGCGTCATGGGTATCGCACCGAAGTGATCGGCACCGTTACTGGCGAAGAGGCGAATTGCCGCGCCTGGCCCTGGATCAAGCAACGCTCGCGCTGGCTGAAGGGGTATATGACCACCTATCTGGTGCATATGCGCCGGCCTCGGCTGCTGTATACCCAGTTGGGGCATCGCAAATTTTGGGGCATGCAGGCGCATTTTGTCGCGGCCCTGTCGCAATTTATGCTGGCACCGTTCCTGTGGTCCTTCTGGCTGGTGCTGTTCGGCTTGCCGCACCCGCTGGACCCGATCCTGCCGCGCGATGTTCTGTTGACCTTCGGGCAATTGTTTCTTGCGGTCGAACTGCTGAACATCGGATTTTACATCGTCGGTGTTTCGGGGCGCGCGCATCGTCACTTAATGGTGTGGGCGCCGACGATGCATCTTTACACGCCGTTAGGGACGATTGCGGCCTACAAGGCGCTCTATGAGATGGTTTTTGCGCCTTTTTACTGGGACAAGACCAGTCATGGTCATTCTCTGGCGGTGAAACCATCAGAGAAAAGCGGTGTTTAAGCCCTCGTCGCGCTCAGATCGTCGAGGCGACCTCGCCCGAGTCCAGCTTTAGCCGGGTCACGAAGGCCTTGGAAATATGTGCCTTCAACGCCGCATGCGCCCCAGCGCAATCCCCGGCCTCGATGGCGCGGACGATCGCGTCATGCTCTTCAATCGCTAGCTCGTCGCGCCCTTCGGCGGCCAGCGATGTGGTGGCCATCAACGCCATCGAGCGATGCACAAGGTCCAGTTGTTGAACCAGAAACCGGTTGTGTGAGGCCAGATGGATTTGTTTGTGGAACCGTCGGTTGGCGCGGGCCATTTTGCCGGGGTGGCCGATCAGCGCACGGTCGGCGTCGACCATGTCGCGCAGCACGGCAACCTCTTCGACGCTGGCATGGCGGGCGGCAAGACTGGCGGCCAACCCCTCTAACTCGGCGCGGACGACATACAGCTCGGCACGTTCGTTGTGATCCAGCGACGCCACGATCAGGCTGCGCCCATCGCGCGTCAACAGGGATTGCGTTTCCAGACGTTGCAATGCCTCGCGGATGGGCGTGCGCGACACGCCGAATTTGTCCGCCAGATCGCTTTCCACCAAGCGGTCGCCCGGTCTGAATTCACCCATGTCGATAGAATTAAGGATCAGCGAATAGGCGTCGGTTTGAACGGGTTTCATCGGCAGAACTGACCTTGAGAAATGGAATGCGCGCCACAGGCGCGCCAAGTTGCGCCAACCTACAGGTGGCCCGCCCCGGCAATCAACCCTGCATCCATTGACAGTTGCCCCCGCACGGCTAGTTTCGCACTCATGGCCAAAAAACATTTCGCACATGTCGACACTTGGGTGTTCGATCTGGACAACACGCTCTATCCGCCGGAAATGCGCCTGTTCGACCAGATCGAGACGCGCATGACCGCATTCGTGATGCACGCCATCGGCGTTGAACGCGCCGAGGCGGATCGCCTGCGTAGTCACTACTGGCGCACGCATGGCACCACCTTGGCCGGGTTGATGCGCGAACATGGCATGGCACCCGACGCCTATCTGCATGACGTGCACGACATCGATTTTTCGATTCTGACACCCGATCCTGCCCTGCGCGCGCGCATCATCGCGCTGCCGGGGCGCAAGATCGTCTATACCAACGGCACCGCGCCTTACGCCGCAAGGGTCTGCGCCGCGCGCGGGCTGGAGGGGCTGTTCGATGCCACTTACGGCGTAGAACACGCCGGTTATCTGCCCAAGCCCGAGCGCGCGGCGTTTCAAACTGTGTTCGACGCCGACGGGCTGATTCCCGCCCGCGCTGCCATGTTCGAGGACGACCCCCGCAATCTGGCCGCACCCCATGCGATGGGCCTGCGCACGGTTCACGTTGCGCCACAGGCCTTGGAACAGGCGCATATTCATCACCACACCGATGACTTGACCGCATTTCTGGCAGAGCTGACCTGAGGGGCTCGCGCCCTGCGGCAATAAGCGCGCCCAGACACGGGCTGCACCTGACACGCTTTCGATTTATCTATAAGGTGAATGTGAAAAAAGGATTAGAACTATGACATCTTCGGATAGCAACGCCGCACCCGCGACATCTGGCCCAGATGATCAACTGTCCGAGGATGCCGTGGCCGGGCGCGTCGTCATTGCGATTTTGGTGGCACTGATCCTATGGGGCGTGGCCATTTTCATCTGGGGTCTGCCGGGCCTGTATTTGCCCGCGGTGGCGCTGACCCCTGTGGTCTATATCTTGCTGTTGTTGGTTTCCTTCGGGCGCTAGAAGGGGCCTGAAGCGCACGGATGCCAAGACAGGCGGCCATGCGCCCGCGTTACAGGGCGACAATCGAGGGCAACGATGACTGACGTGGATATCTTGATCGCGGGTGGCGGTGTCGCCGGGTTGACGGCGGCGGCGGTGTTCGGTGGCGCCGGGTTTTCGGTGATCTGCGTCGATCCCATGCCCCCGATCACAGCGCGCGACGTCGACGGCGCGGACCTGCGAAGCACCGCGTTTCTGCAACCCGCGCAGGCACTGTTGGAACAAGCGGGACTGTGGGAACGCCTGTCGCCCCACGCCATGCCGCTGGAAATTATGCGCATTGTCGATGCCGGCGGTCCCGTGGCCGAACCGCGCCTGACACGCGAATTTGAGGCGGCCGAGTTGGGCGATAAGCCGTTTGGCTGGAACCTGCCCAACTGGCTGTTGCGCCGCGAGATGGTCGCCCATCTGGACACCTTGCCAAACGTCGATTTTCGCCCCGGCGTCGCGGCAAAAACCCTTCTGACCCGTGAGGCACAGGCAATTGTGGGCCTGTCGGACGGCACCCGCATCCGCGCGCGTCTGGTGATCGCGGCGGATGGGCGCAATTCGGCCATGCGGCAGGCAGCGGGCGTGCCGGTGAAAACCACGCGCTACGGGCAAAAGGCGCTGGCCTTTGCGGTGACGCACCCGATCCCGCATGGCAATGTCTCGACCGAGATCCACCGCAGCGGCGGGCCCTTTACGCTGGTCCCCCTGCCCGATCACAACGGGCTACCGTCATCCGCCGTGGTCTGGATGGAACGCGCGCCCGAGGCCGTGCGCCTTGCCGCGCTGGACGTTGCCCGTTTTGAGGCGGAAATGAGCACGCGCAGTTGCCACCTGTTCGGCCCGCTCACGCTGGCATCAAAGCGCACTGTTTGGCCGATCATCTCGCAGGTTGCCGAACGGATGAGCGCGCAGCGCGTCGCGCTGGTGGCCGAGGCGGCGCATGTGGTGCCGCCCATCGGCGCGCAGGGCCTGAACATGTCTCTGGGCGATATGGGCACCCTGCTGGAGTTGGCCGTGGCCGCGCCTGATCGTCTGGGCGATTCTCAGATGCTGGATGCCTATCACCGCGCGCGCCATACCGAAGTTACCGTGCGCGTGACCGGAATTGACCTGCTGAACCGTGCATCGATGATGTCGGCCCAACCCCTGCGGGATGCGCGCGCAATGGGGCTGAACGCGCTTTATGCGCTGGCCCCGGTGCGGCGCACATTGATGCAGATGGGCTTGGGCGCGCGCGGATAAATCGCGCGCGCCGTGTTTTGATCGCTTACAGAACCTTGTCCAGCACAGCCTTCAACCGTGCCAACGCGCCGTCCACGTCATACAGTTTGTCCAGACCGAACAGGCCCAAACGGAAGGTTTTAAACCCCTCAGGTTCGCCCACTTGCAGCGGCACACCTGCGGCAATCTGCATGCCTTCGGCGGCGAACTTCTTACCGTTCTGGATGTCTGGATCGCTGGTATAAGCGACCACAACGCCCGGCGCGCCGAACCCTTCGGCAGCGACGGATTGCACACCCTTGTCGGCCAGCATCGCGCGCGCTCCATTGCCCAACGCCCACTGTGCCTTGCACAGCTTGTCGAAGCCGTATTCCTTGGTTTCCAACATCGTGTCGCGGAAGGCCCGCAGCGCGTCGGTGGGCATGGTCGCGTGATAGGCGTGGCCGCCGTTTTCATAGGCCTGCATGATCTGGTGCCACTTCTTCAGATCCATAGCAAAGCTGGAAGAAGTGGTGTTCGCCAGCCGCTCGACTGCGCGTTCGGACATCATCACCAGACCCGCCGAAGGCGAAGCGGACCAGCCCTTTTGCGGGGCAGAAATCAGGACGTCCACTCCGGTTGCCTTCATATCGACCCAGGCACAGCCCGACGCGATGCAATCCAGCACCATCAGCGCGCCGACCTCATGCGCGGCTGTCGCCATGGCAGTGATGTAATCATCCGGCAGGATCAGACCCGCCGAGGTTTCGACATGCGGTGCAAACACAACATCGGGCTTTGCCTCGCGAATTTTCGCGGTGACTTCGTCAATGGGCGCGGGGGCGAACGGCGCGGTGGAACCGTTGCCAGTCTGGCGCGCCATGCAAACGGTTTCATCCGACGTGAATTTGCCCGCGTCAAAGATCTGCGTCCAGCGATAGCTGAACCAGCCGTTGCGCACGATCAGCGCGTGGGCATCGGTGCCGAACTGACGCGCGACTGCCTCCATCCCAAAGGTGCCGCCACCAGGGATCAGCGCCACGGCATCAGCGTTGTAAACGTCTTTCAGCATGCCCGAAATATCGCGCATCACGGTCTGAAAGCTGGCCGACATATGGTTCAGCGAGCGATCGGTGAACACCACCGAATATTCCAGCAGGCCATCGGGATCGACAGTGTTGAGAAGGGCAGTCATCAGGCATCTCCTTGTACATTTGTCCCACTGCTACCGCCATCCGCGCGCGATGGCAAAGCATACATCTGCATACACGACCCTACCCAATCGGGCCGGGGCGGCGTTCCTCGCTTAGCAGCACGTTGGCCTCAACGTCGCCCACCCCCGGCAAGGTCATGATCCGACGGCGTAGGACCCTTTCGAAATCGGCAATATCGCGCGCCGCCACGCGCAGGCGGTAATCATAGAGGCCCAAAATATGCTCGACCGTCTGCACCTCGGGGATGGCGGATACGGCGCGCTCGAAATCCTCCAGGCTGACGCGCCCTTTGGTGGCCAGCTTGATCCCCAGAAACACCGATACGCCAAATCCCAGCGCCTCGCGGTCCAGATCCAGACGCTGCCCGGCGATCACGCCCGCGTCGCGCAACCGTTTGATCCGCCGCCACGTCGCAGGCTGCGACAGGCCCAGATCGCGCCCCAGCGCACTGGCGCTTTGCGTCGCATCCTGCGTCAGCGCGCGCAAAATTCGGCGGTCCAGCGTGTCCAGATCAATCATAGCGGCAGAACCTCGTCCGTTTTGATCCGCGCGATATGCATCAGCGCATCAATATCCGCGATATGCGGAAGGGTCAGAATCGACTCACGGTAGATGGATTGATAATGCGCCATGTCGCGCGCGATCACCGAAAGGCGGATATCGACGCGGCCCAGAAAACTTTGCAGTTCCAGTACCTCGGGCACCTTGCGCGCAGCCTCCATGAATTCGTCAAACGCGCGCGATTGCGTCTTGTCTAGCGCCACCCGCAGACTGACCTCCACCGCATAGCCCAGCGCACGCCAATCAATCACCGCATGGTTGCCCCGGATAATTCCCGCCGCAACCATGCGTTCGATCCTGCGTGCGCAAGTGGCGGGCGTCAGCCCGGCCAGATCGGCCAGGTCCGAGGGGGATAGTCCGGGATCGCGCTGATACTGGCGCAACAGGCGGCGATCGACATCATCCAGCATGAAAACTCCGTCAAATAGACATTATGCGCATGATAGTATCATCAATTTTGAGGATCATAACCAGCAGCTTGACCTATCAGTGCAAATTTAAACGCCTTCGCCACCCTAAAACATACAGAGCCGGCAATGACCCGCCGTGCCATCAGACAGGCATAGATCCCCGCCAAACATCTGATATATTGATTTAATATACGAGCAGTTAATGATCCCTGAGAACAGGGACAGGACCATCGATAGGCAGGCAGCCATGAGCGAGCGAACGATTTATATCTTCGCGAAAGATGACGTGACAATCACCCGCGACTCAAACGGTCAGCAGGTTCAGGATGACGTGATTGCGCGCGCATTGAACGGCGACGCCTTCAGTTGGGAACGCCCCAGCGACCTGAGCCTAACGTTTTCGGGCAGCAAGGTGGCGCTGACTTTCGACGATTCCGATGGCATCCTAAGCGACGATCCGTTCTCTGGTTCGACCGTGATCGACCAACAACTGACCCAGCCGGTCACGATCAACGGCGTCACCTATTCCCCCAGCGCCGAGACGACACGTTGGGAAAACCCGCCCCCCGTGAATGTTGAAAATGAATATGAGGTGACGTTGTTCGACGGGGCTGGCAATGCCTATCGCATGGTCGGCGTGTCGATCACCGAAGGGTATGCGACCTCGGTGGTCGGCGTGATGTTCGACGGGGCGCAACCGCCGCCCGGTACGACGCTGCACTATATTCAGGGCGTGTCCAGCTATGGGGGCACGGGCGAAACTGTGCCGATTTCGGATGGGGTGATCTGCTTTTTGCCGGGCACGCAGATCGACACCGCGGCGGGACCCTGCGCAATCGAAGACCTGCATCCGGGCGATCCGGTGCTGACGTTGGACCATGGCCCCCAACCGGTCCGTTGGATCGGGCGCAGCATGGTGTGCGGTCTGGGGCATATGGCCCCGATCCGCATCCGCGCAGGCGCATTGGGCAATCGGCGCGATCTGCTGGTGTCGCCGAACCACCGAGTGCTGCTGCGCGCGCCCGAGGTCGATCTGTGCTTTGGTCATCGCGAAGTGCTGGTGCCTGCGAAGGCCCTGATCGACGGCGGCGCAGTGCAGCGCGTCCCGATGCCCAGCGTTGCCTATATGCACCTCATGCTGGACGCACATGAACTGATCTTTTCCGAAGGCATCGCCACCGAAACCCTGTTTGCCGGGGCCATGGCACAGGGCGTTCTGGGGCCGCAGGCCATGGCGGATCTGCGCGCGCATTGTCCCGATATCGAGGCAACGATGCAAAAATTGACCCGCCCTTCAATTAGCGTACGTGAAGGGCGACTGCTGACAGGGTTGCCCCACAGCGGCGTCCTGACCGAGTCGATTTCAGGGCAAGTACCCCCATCTGAAACGCGGCTAAGGCATCGCGCTGCATAGTCACGCATGATTATGCCATATTTAGAATAATACCCGCATAAAACAGCCACAAATTCGCTAAATACCCTGGATATTGCACGCAATCACGTGGAATACCCCCTATTCTGCGCTCAACATCAACCAAAGGATATAATCATGCGCGTTTACTATGATCGTGATTGCGACATTAACCTGATCAAAGACATGAAAGTGGCCATTTTGGGCTACGGCAGCCAAGGCCACGCCCACGCTCTGAACCTGCGCGACAGCGGCGCGAAAAATCTGGTCGTCGCCCTGCGCGACGGCTCGGCGTCGGCCAAGAAGGCCGAAGGCGAAGGCCTGAAGGTCATGGGTATCGCCGAGGCCGCCGCTTGGGCCGACCTGATCATGTTCACCATGCCCGACGAATTGCAGGCCGAAACCTACAAGAAATACGTCCACGATAACATCCGTGCCGGCGCCGCCATCGCGTTTGCCCACGGTCTGAACGTGCACTTTGGCCTGATCGAACCCAAAGCGGGCGTCGATGTAATCATGATGGCCCCCAAAGGCCCCGGCCACACCGTGCGCGGCGAATACGTCAAAGGCGGCGGCGTGCCCTGCTTGGTCGCTGTGGACAAGGATGCCTCCGGCAAGGCGCTGGAAATCGGCCTGTCCTATTGCTCGGCCATCGGTGGTGGACGCTCGGGTATCATCGAAACCAACTTCCGCGAGGAATGCGAAACCGACCTGTTCGGTGAGCAGGCCGTGCTGTGTGGCGGTCTGGTAGAACTGATCCGCATGGGTTTCGAGACGCTGGTCGAAGCAGGTTATGCGCCCGAAATGGCCTATTTCGAGTGCCTGCACGAAGTGAAGCTGATCGTCGATCTGATCTATGAAGGCGGCATCGCCAACATGAACTACTCGATCTCGAACACAGCCGAATATGGCGAATACGTCAGCGGCCCGCGCATCCTGCCCTATGACGAGACAAAGGCAAAGATGAAGGCGGTTCTGACCGACATCCAGAACGGCAAATTCGTGCGCGACTTCATGCTGGAAAACGCCGTTGGCCAGCCGTCGTTCAAGGCGACGCGCCGGATCAACGACGAACACCAGATCGAAGAAGTCGGCAAGAATCTGCGTGCCATGATGCCTTGGATTTCCGCAGGCAAGATGGTCGACAAGGAAAAGAACTGATACGACTATACGACCGAACGAAGGGGCACCCTGAACGGGGTGCCCCTTTTTGATTCGGACTGTTTTTTTGCCCCCCAATCCCGCCCGCTTGATCGAAGGTTTTCGTGATGCCCCACACCCTCCCCGTTAGTGCGCCTGCCATTGCCCCCGCCAACTGGATCCGCCTGATTATTCTGGGCGCAATGTTCGGCGCGGCCTTCATGTTTGTCAGTATCGCGCTGGAGGGCGTTAGCCCGTTGATGGTGGTCGCCGCGCGGCTGTCCCTTGGCGCGGTCTTTTTGTTAGGCATCATGGCGATCCGGGGTGCGCGTCTGCCATTGCTGTCGGGGCCGAACGCAGGCGTTGTCTGGCTGAGTGCGCTGGGCATGGCCCTGTTTTCCAACGCGGTGCCGTTCTTTATGCTTAGTTGGGGCCAGCAATATGCGCCCTCAAGCTTTGCCGGGGTGTGCATGGCCATTGTGCCGCTGCTGATCCTGCCGCTGGCGCACCTGTTCGTGCCCGGCGAGCGGATGCACCTGCGCCGCCTGATCGGGTTCGTCATCGGGACCTTAGGGGTGTTCGTGCTGATCGGCCCGGCAGCGTTTTCGATGAGTGGCGACACGTCGGAACTGCTGGCCCGGCTGGCCTTTGTCGCGGCTGCCTGTTGTTATGCCATCGGGGCCATCGTCACCCGGTTGTGCCCGAAAGTGGATATGCTGGGCCTGTCGGCAGCGGCACTGACCATCAGCGCGGTGATTTTTGTCCCCTATGCGTTCTGGGTCGAGGACCTGCCGACCGATGTGCCCCTGCGCAGCATGCTGGCGCTGCTCTATCTGGGCATTTTTCCCACCGGGTTAGCCCAGATTTTGTTGGTGCAGGTGATCCGCAGCGCGGGGCCGGTGTTCATGAGCCTGGTCAACTATCAGGTGCCGATCTGGTCGGTCTTTCTGGGGTTGGTGGTGCTGGGCGAAGACCTACCCCCCGGCCTGTTCTGGGCCCTTGTGCTGATCCTGTCGGGTATGGCGCTGGCGCAGTTTGGCGCGCTGAAGCGACTGTTCACGGGACGTCGCCAGAGGTGACGGGTTTTTTGGGCAAAACCTGCGAGACACTATAAGCGACGCGTTTGACGCGAGCCGAGGGATTTGGATATTTGGACCAAGAAAAAGCCGGGTAGACCGCTTTTTCAGGCGTAATGGCCCGTGATCGCGGCCTGCCAAAGGGCAAGTGCCGCGCGTGTTTCGCCCACGTCATGGACGCGCAGGATCTGCATCCCCTGCGCAACCCCGGCCAGCGCCACGGCCAGCGATCCGGGCAGACGCGCGGCAGCGTCAGTCGTGCCGCCAATATCCCCGATGAACCGCTTACGCGATACGCCCAGAAGGATCGGGCACCCCAGCCCGTGAAACAGGCTGAGCTGGCTGAGCAGAGTCAGGTTATGCGCCCGCGTCTTGCCAAAGCCGATGCCGGGATCGACGATGATCCGGTCGCGCGGGATGCCTTGGGCGATCAGGTCCGTAACGCGGTTGTCGAGGAAGTCATAGACATCCAGCGTGACGTGATCGTAGCGCGGGTTCTGTTGCATCGTCTGCGGGTCGCCCTGCGCATGCATCACGCAGACCGGCAGGTCGGCCCCGGCGCAGAACGGGGCGAGGGCCGCGTCATAGGTGAACCCCGCCACATCATTGACCAGATTGGCCCCGGCCTGCACGGCGGCGCGTGCCACGGCTGACTTTCGCGTGTCGATCGAGATCGGCGTGGACAAACCGGCGCGGATGGCCGCAATAACCGGCGCGGTGCGGTCGATTTCGTCCTGTTCGGCCACGACAGCCGCGCCAGGGCGGGTTGATTCGCCGCCGACGTCCAGCATATGCGCCCCTGCCTGCGCCATGGCGCGCGCGTGGGTTAGCGCGGCGTCGGGGGCGTCAAATTGACCGCCATCCGAGAAGCTGTCGGGCGTGACATTGAGGATGCCCATGATTTGCGGCGTGGCGAATGTCAGTCCGGCCATCGCGGGGCGCGGGGCGGTCAGGCGGTGCAATATATCGGTCGGGATATCGGACGCGGCGATGATCTGACTGCTGCCAGTACGGTCCATCCGCTCGGCCCGGTCGAACCAAGTCCAGCCGCCTGCAAGCGGCAGCGCATTGGCGGGGCGCACCGGGTCTGTCTGGGCGATGGGGCGATAGTAGGCGCGCGTCATGGGCAGACCTTGGGTAGGTTTCGTCACAGGCCCGATTGGGCGATATCCTGCACCAGGATCGGCACTTTGGCCCCACCTTCGGGGGGTTCTTCGCCGATCAGCAGCAGATCAGAGGCCTCCATATGACCGGCGAACCACGCCGCCAGCGCGACGGGTTGATCCGGGCCGACAGTGGGGCCGTCGACCGCGTCCAGCACGATCTTGGACGGAGCCCAGACGCTGATGCGCGCGTTTTTCATCGCCCAGTCCAGCTCGGTCCGGGTATCGACAACGACGCAGCGGTCGTCGCGTCCGGCCAGCACCCACGCGTTTTGTTCAATGGCCAGCAGATCGACCCGGCGTTGGGTCATGCGGTGCCCGGTTTGCGGCGCGGCCGTATCTGAGCGGCCAACGCACAGGATCACCGGTTCGGCCCGTTCGTCCAACTGATCCAGCCAGCGTGACAGGTTGGGCGACCAGATGGCGGCGTTGGTCAGGAACACCACATGCGGATGGGGCGTATGCGTGGCGTGGGCGGCCACGGGTTTCGTCGCCAGATCGGCAACCGACCGCACGATTTCGACGCCCAGCGCGCCGGGGCCGCGATCCAGCTTTTCGATCCGCACGAAGGTGCGCACCGCCTGCGGTTCGGCAAGAATCCGTTCGGCAATGCGTTCTGCCAAGGTTTCCAGCAGGTTCAGACGCTCGTCGGCCAGTTCGGCGGCAATCGCCTCGGTCACGCGGTCATAGCTAAGGATACGGTCCACATCGTCATCGACTGCGCCGGTCATCGGGCGCACCTCGACCACGACGTTAAAGCAGACGCGCTGCGTCTTGCCACGTTCCAGTTGAAATGCGCCGATTTCGACCTCAACGATATGATCACGCAGGGAAATGCGGTCCAAAGGCCCGTCGGGCGCGGTGGCATCGGCGCGGGCATCAGGATGCTCAAATGCCAGTCTTATTTCACTGTTCACGTCCGAAGCCTCCTGCGCGGCGCATCATTCGGGCGCACAGCGAAATGAGATGTGCGCGCTACGGGTGGCGCTTAGCATGGCTGGCCCAGCGGCACAAACGGCTAAAGCGTTTTGCGTCAGTTGGACGAAACCCGCGTCGGGCGTCTGTAAAAGTGATGCACTCCGATGGTGGCGACACGCGGATAAACGCGTGCCCAGCGCGGATTGACCGCACGGGTGTGATAATGCGTGGCACCTTTGGTCAGGGTCCCTGTCTTACCCTTGATCGCCATCTGGGCAACCTTGCCGACGCGGGTAAAGGCGCGCGGTTCCGAGATCACCTCGGCGTGGCCATCACAGGTATAGGTGAATTGGCAGCCGTATTTGCGCCCAGTGCCCTGATGGACCACACCGCAGACCGTATCGGGGAACTGTGCATGCTCGACCCGGTTCATGATCACTTCGGCGACGGCAAACTGGCCCTTCACGCTTTCGCCGCGGGCCTCGAAATACAAGGCCTCGGCCAGACAGCGCCACTCAGGGCCGCCCTTGACCGTCTTTTGGGAATCAATCCAGTCGCGCGAATAAGCCAAGCTGGATTTGGGCGTGCCCAGAAACTTCTCGACGCGGTCCTTTGGCAACGCATCAATGCCGCGTTCCTCATAGCCCATAAGGCGCTGAAGCGAGGTATCGCCAAAGGCTGTGGAAGAGGCGAGGACCACAGCGGCAGCGGCGGCAAGAGCGGTTTGGAACGACCTGCGAAGCATCACGTTTCCCTTTAATGACAAAGGGCGTGGCCCTTCCGGTTGGGCGGGGCATATCCAATTTGATCGAATTCGTCCAGTGCAGGGCATTTTCGGCTCTGCCAAACGGCGCTTGTGCCCGCGGCAACACCGTGCCCGGACGCGTTATATTGTGGCTGTCGGGCGCGAAAACTACCCGATCTTGTCGCGCACCGCCAATTGTGCGGCGGCTAGTCGCGCCACCGGAACCCGGAAGGGCGAACAGGACACATAGTCGAATCCGCAAGCCCGGCAGAAGGCAATCGATTCGGGGTTGCCGCCATGCTCGCCGCAGATTGACAGGGTCAGGTTTGCCTTGGCCTTGCGCGCGCGTTCCGCTCCGATCTGCAACAGTTCGCCCACCGCGTCGGTATCCAGTGAATGAAACGGATCCTCGGGATAGACGCCCTGCTGAACGTAGGTCGACATGAACCGGCCCGCGTCATCGCGGCTGAGGCCATAGGTCATCTGCGTCAGGTCGTTTGTGCCAAAGCTGAGGAATGACACCAGCGGTGCGATCTCGCCAGCGCGCAGGGCGGCGCGCGGCGTTTCCACCATCACCCCCAGCCGAAACTGGAATTCCACGCCCGATTCGGTGCGCACAGCCGAGGCGACGGTATCGACGCGTTTCTTGACCAATTCCACCTCGCGCCTTGCCGAGACCAGCGGGATCATGATTTCGGGCACGATGGGCGACCCTTCGCGCGTGACCTGCACCGTCGCCTCGAAAATCGCACGCACCTGCATATCGTAGATTTCGGGCACCGTAATACCCAGTCGCACACCGCGCATGCCCAGCATCGGGTTGTATTCATTCAACGCCTCGACCCGGCGGGTCACGACGGACAGCGGCAGATCCAGCGCTTCGGCCAACTGACGATGGCCCGCACGGTCGGTGGGCAGAAATTCATGCAAGGGTGGATCGAACAGACGCAGGCACACGGGCTGTCCCTGCATGATGCGGAACAGGTCCGAGAAATCCGCGCGTTGCATTGGCAACAGACGCTCCAGCGCGGCCGCGCGATCCTGAGATGTGTCGGCAAAGATCATTTCGCGCATGACCGTCAGGCGTTCGGCGTCAAAAAACATATGCTCGGTGCGGCAAAGGCCAATGCCCTGCGCCTTGAAGTTACGCGCAACCAGCGCGTCGGCGGGCGTATCGGCATTGGCGCGCACCTCGATGTCGCGCAGATCGTCGGCCCATCCCATCAGCACTTGAAAACTGTCGTCATGGCCCGCGTCCAGCAGCGGAGCCGCGCCGAAAATCACATCGCCGCTGGTGCCATCGACGGTGATTTCATCCCCCTCGCGCAGCACCCGGCCATCGGGCGCGACCAACTGACGTCTCTTGGACTGAAAACGCAGCGCCGACGCGCCCACGACACAGGGCAGGCCGATGCCGCGCCCAATCACGGCGGCGTGGCTGGTCATGCCGCCCCGTTCAGTCAGGACGGCAACGGCAGCATGCATGCCGCGAATGTCCTCGGGGATGGTTTCGCGACGCACCAGAATACAGGCCTCGCCGCGGGCCGCCCCGGCCTGCGCGGCGGCTGCGTCAAACACGATGCGCCCGGTGGCGGCACCGGGACTGGCACCGATCCCACGCGCCAGTACGTCGCGCTTGGCCTCGGGATCGACCTGACGGTGCAAAAGTTCGTTCAGCGCGCGCGGCTCGATCCGCAACAACGCCTCCTCGCGGGTGATGATGCCTTCTTCGGCCAGCGCCACGGCGATGCTGACCGCCGCGCGGGCGTTGCGCGCCACGCGCACCCCGTCCAGCAGATACAGCCGCCCGTTTTCGATGGTAAATTCGGCCTGCATTTCCTCGCGCAACTGGCTGCGCATCAGGGCTGTATGCTCTTTGAGCTGGGCAAAAGCCTCGGGGGCCAGTTCCTCCAGCGACGGACCGCGTTCATCGCGCTCCAGAAACAGCGCATTGCGCCCCGAGGTCAGGGCATCACGGCCCTGACTTTGGCTAAGGTAACGCCCGGTCATCTTGTGCTCGCCGGTCTTGGAATTGACCAGTTGCATCACGCCCGAACCACATTCGCCCAGTCCCAGACCGATGGCCATTTCCTGCACGACAAGGCCCAGCCCCGCATCGGCGGGCGCGCCCTTGGCCTGCCGCAACAGGCGGGCGGTGGTCCCTTCCCATGCGCGCGCCATGCTGCGCAAGACCTGCCCCAACTGCACCGCAGGATCCTGTGGAAAGACCTCTTCGGTTTCTTCCTCGTAAAGACGCAGCGCCTTGGCCAGCCCCGCATCGACATCTTCGGGCACGTCCTCGAACATATCGGGGTCCAGCCGTGCGATATGGGTCGCATAAGATTGCACGAACCGCAGATACAGCTGCGCTGCGGCCTCGTGCCCGATCCGTTTGGACAAACGTTCGCAGGCGGCGTCGGACATGCCGATGTTCAGTACCGCACGCGGCCCGCCCCAATCGGGATCCTCGGACGAGGGGCGCACGCAAAACAGGCCGACATCGTCCATCTGCGCCAGTAGCGCGCGCATATCGGGCATCTTGCCCGCCGCGATGCTTTTGACCGCGTCGAACGACAACGCAACTGTGCGCGGCACCGGCAGGTCCAGTCGCACCAGACGTTGCAGGCATTTGGCCCGCCCGCCATGCGTTTCGGCGCTGATCGGCGCGTCGGCGGTGATCAGGGTGATATCCCGGTTAATTTGCTGCACTGCGGCACCTTTTCTGCTTCACCGCAGCATAAGGCGCGCCGCGAACATGGCAAGGATTAGCTGAGTCCCGCCGCCGTTACCCTTCGACGCGGGTCAGGTCGGCGGTATCGTGACAGATCTTGCGAATCCGGTTGAGCAGGTTCAGGCGATTACGGCGCACGACCTGATTATCGGTGTTCACCTGCACCGCCTCGAAAAACGCATCAATCGGCGCGCGCAGGGCAGCGAGGGCTGTCATGGCACCAGCGAAATCTTCCGCGGTCAGGGCCGAGCGGATGGCCGGTTCGCCCGTGTCGAGCGCAGCGAACAGCGCGCGTTCCTCGTCCGTTTCGGCAAATTTCACGTCCGCGCCATAGGAATATTCAACGCCGTCTTTCTCCTCGGCCTGAGACACGATGTTGTTGGCGCGCTTGAACCCCTGCAACAGGTTTTCCCCATCGTCGGTTTTCAGGAACGCCGCGAGGGCCGTGGCGCGTTTGACCAACAGCGCCAGATCGTCATTGCCCGGCATGGCGATGCAAGCGTCGATGACGTCATGGCGGATGCCCTGATCCTTGAGGTAGACTTTGAGGCGGTCGTGGAAGAAGGAGAGGAGGTCGTTAGTAGCTTTTGATACCGTAAAACACCAAGGAAATGGCCCACAGAAAGCCTCTGAAACCCGGTGCAATGCATCTAAAACATCTTCATCAGGCAGGGGATCGACCGGTCTGCTACTTAGATACGTAACGTGGTCTGCTTTTTCGTCTAAGTCTTCCCGCCAACCATCGGACTCAGCTATGTTGTTTAACTTAATGCTATTGTTGTGCGCAATTTCGCTGACAAACCACTCTACCACAGTCGACCTATCCGACCATGGACGATGATGGAGAAGGCACGCAAAATTAATTATCTGGCGTAGCTTTGCGACCAATAGGTTCTCATTGACCAACCGAATAACCCCAAGCGCAGCCCGCCTCAATGCAAACGGATCCTTCGACCCTGTGGGTTTCTCGTCAATCGCCCAGAACCCGGTCAGCAGGTCCAGCTTGTCCGCCAGCGCCACGGCCACAGACACCGGCGCGGTGGGCACATCATCGGACGGCCCCAATGGCGAGTAATGCTGTTGCGCGGCGGCGGCGACCTCGGACGGCATCCCGGCCTTCTCGGCATAGTAACGCCCCATCAGCCCCTGCAATTCGGGGAATTCATAAACCATTTCCGAACTCAGATCGGCCTTGGCCCAACGGGCGGCCTGTTCGGCCAGATCGGGGTCTGCCCCAACAGCAGGCGCAATCTCGCGTGCCAAGGCCGCGATGCGGTTGATCCGCTCGGCTTGGCTGCCCAGCTTGTTGTGGAAGGTCACATTGTCCAGCGCGTCCAGCCATGCCTGACCGCCGGTCGCGGCAGTGCGCAGGTCGTTTTCCCAGAAGAACTTGGCGTCAGACAGCCGCGCGAACAGCACCTTTTGGTTGCCCGCAAGGATGGTCGCGCCATTGTCCGCCGTTTCACGGTTGGCCACGGTGATGAACCGCTCGATCCGGCCCGTCTTGGGGTTGCGCACCGAGAAGAACTTTTGATGCTCCTTCATCGAGGTTTGCAGCACCTCGGGCGGCAGGTCCAAAAACGTCTCGTCAATCTTGCCCATCAGCACGACGGGCCATTCAACCAGCCCCGCAACCTCGGCCAGCAGGCCCGCATCCTCGGCCACTTCCAGACCGGCGGCAAAGGCCTGATTGGTGGCGTCCTGCCAGATCGCATCGGCGCGCTCAACCGCGTCCAGAACGACGTGGTGGGATTTCAGCGCGGATTGGTATTGATCGAAAGACGACACTTTCAACGTGCCGGGGGCCATGAAACGGTGGCCTTCGGTGGTGTTGCCCGCGCGGATGCCGTCAATGTCCAGATCGACCACGCTCGCGTCCCCTGCGTCATCCGTCAGGATGCACAGAATCGAGTGCAGCGGGCGCACCCAACGCAGGCTGCCCGCGCCCCAACGCATGGATTTGGGCCAAGGGAAATTGCGGATCACCTGTTCCAGCACTTCGGCAACAATCACGTCCGCCGGGCGGCCCGGTTTCGTGATCGAGGCATAATAGACCTGCCCCTTTTTCTCGTCGCGGATTTCCAGATCGTCGCGGGTCACACCCGCCCCGCGCAGAAAGCCGTCAATGGCCTTTTCAGGTGCATCCACGCGCGGGCCTTTGCGTTCTTCACGCGTGGTCGGGCTGTTGGCCAGCAGGCCATGCACTGTCAGCGCCAGACGGCGGGGCGTCGAAAAGGCCGCAGCCCCCGCATAGGTCAGACCGGCCTCGACCAGACCGTCGGTCATGCGCGCGCGCAGGTCCTCGGCGGCGCGGGCCTGCATGCGGGCGGGAATTTCTTCGGAGAACAGTTCGATCAGCAGATCTGGCATGGTTATCAATACCCTTGCGGTGATGGGGGGCAATCGGCGGGCGCGGGATTGCCGTCAAAGACGACTTCGCCACAGCGGTTGATCTGGTTCCAGACCCAGCCGCGCCCGTCGGCGTGAATGGCGACAATCCGGTCGATGCCGTATTGGATATTCTCGACACTGAGAAAGGCCAGCGCGGCGCCATCCTCCAGCGCTTTGCCGACTTCCTTGGCATCGAAACAGTCGAACCATTTGGGGCCAAGCAGCGGCACGGGATTGTCGGCCGGCACATAAGTTTCCGTCAATGCGGCGTGGTCCAGCGACGTGGTGAAACAGGCGCGATAACGGATCGGCGAGCTGTCAGCGTCGATGGCCTGAAACCCGTCATAGGATATCGCCTGCGGCATGCCGGTGATCTGCGACACGATCTGCACATCGTCGGTTCCGTTCGGGACAACCTCGGAATAATAGGCGTAAACCTGTTGATAATACAGCAGGATGCCACCACCGATAGCGCAGACCGCGATAAGGACGGTCAGGAATTTACCCATGGGCAGGCCCCTTGTGGTGCTGCCGGATCATGCCGCCCACCCCCCGGCTTCGGTTTGCACAAAGGCATCGGCGCAGGCCTTGGCCAGCGTGCGCACGCGCCCGATATAGGCCTGACGTTCGGTCACGGAAATCACGCCGCGCGCGTCCAGCAGGTTGAAGATATGGCTGGCCTTGATGCATTGATCATAGGCCGGGTGGGCCATGACGATACGCTTGCCAGTCTTGGGGTCGTCAAACGGCGCGTCGAGGGTGGCGCGGCACTCGGCCTCGGCCTCCTCGAAATGACGCAGCAGGACCTCGGTGTTGGCCTGATCGAAATTCCAGCGCGAATATTCCTGCTCGGTCTGGCGAAACACATCGCCATAGCTCAGCGGAATGGGCGCGTCGGGATCGTTATAGGGCATGTCCATCACGTGATCGACGCCCAGAACATACATTGCCAGACGTTCCAGACCATAGGTCAGCTCGCCAGACACAGGCGCGCAGTCATGCCCGCCGACCTGCTGGAAATAGGTGAACTGGCTGACTTCCATCCCGTCGCACCAGACCTCCCAGCCCAGCCCCCATGCGCCCAACGTAGGCGATTCCCAGTCATCCTCGACAAAGCGGATGTCGTGCAGGGTCATATCGATGCCGATGGCCTCAAGACTGCCCAGATAGAGCGCCTGCAGATTCGGCGGGCTGGGTTTGATCAGCACCTGATACTGATAGTAATGCTGCAACCGGTTGGGATTTTCGCCATAGCGCCCGTCGGTCGGACGGCGCGAAGGCTGAACGTAAGCCGCCGCCCAAGGCCGCGATCCCAGACTGCGCAGCGTGGTCGCCGGGTGGAACGTGCCCGCGCCAACCTCCATGTCATAGGGCTGCATGATGGCGCACCCATGTTCGGCCCAGTAGGTTTGCAGGCGCAGGATGATCTGCTGGAAGCTGCGCGGTTTATCGGATGTGCCTGTCATGGTGTCCCCAAGGTTTGGCCCGGTCAGCGGCCTTGTGATCCTGTCAAAGGGCGGTCCATGGGATCTGCCACGGACATACGCCCAGAAATTTCCGTCTTCTACCCCAAGCGCCCTGAGGTCAAGTTGGCGACACCAACCGAAACCGACACACCCGCAGCGTTTCATCGCTGCGCGCGCACCGACATCTTTGTGCGCCAACAGTTTCTCGCAACGCTTTACGGTGTGCAGCGCGAGGGGTCAATCAAGGGTCTGCAACGTCAAATCGCTTTGACCTTATCATAGCGACAACGACATGAACGGCCCGCGTCAAATCATGGGTCACCGGCAGCGATGGAATCGCTGTCCAAGCGGTTGAGAAAATCAGAGATTTCTTCGTTAAAACGGTCAGAGTGTTCCCAAAACATCATGTGCTTGCCAAAGGCAACGACGCGCGCGCACGGCGTGCTGCGGGCCGCATGGTTGGTGACGACATCCCTCCATTCATCACGCACGATATAAACAATGGGCAGCTTTGCCGCGAGGCCGTTCAACGCGTCAGTGTAATTTGCGTAAGTTGTCGCCGGACCCAGCAGTTTTATAGCTTATCGTCAGCTCATCACTGACTTGAACGCAATGCGCCCGATTTGTCGTGGTCGACGCGTGTCCGGGCAATTCGGCCCCTTGAAGCGTGTCGGTCATCGTCGCCCCCCGCTGACCGTCCTGAGTTTGGCACGGCCTTCCATGCTGACGACAATCAGTACCAGTGCCCATCGAAGGTTGGTACAGTCTGCGGCACTCAAATTCATCTATGCTGCCACGGATGTGAACAAACCGACCTGATCACGGCCCTGAAACCGATTTCCACCCATATTTTAGATGCATCATCCGGGGGATTTGTTAAAACTCGGCCCTGACAGGAAAATTCTGCGGACAGGTCAAGGGTAATACAGTTTATGATACGAACACTTCTGGCGGTGATGATCGTGGTTTTGGCGGGCTTAACCGTCACGCCCGCCAAGGCACAGCAAACCGACGCAGGCGTCGAAATGGTCTGGGTCCAGATCGAGGCGCAGCCCGATCTGACCCGCATCAACGAGGCCCTGCGCCGCCGCAGCGCGCAGTTGCCCAACGTCAACGGGTTTGACCTGGGATCGGGGTGGTATGGGGTGGCCCTTGGTCCATTTTCGCCCGATGTCGCCAATGAAACCCTTCGCCAACTACGCCGCGATGGGGCCATCCCGCGTGACAGCTATATCGCGCGCAGCAGCGATTACGACCGTCAGATCTGGCCCGTGGGGGCCGATTTCCTGACCGACGAAGAAAGCGCCGTAGTTGCGGGCCTTCAAGACCAGACGCAGGAACAGCCTGTTGTGCAGGATGTACCGGAAGTGGAGGTCATCGAAGTCGCGCCAGAGCCCGAGCCAGAACCGGAAATCATCGACGAAACCCCGCGTGAGGCCCGCGCCAGCGAGGCCGCTCTGACCCGCGATCAACGCGCTGATCTGCAAATCGCGCTGAAGTGGGCCGGGCATTACGTTGGCCGGATCGACGCGGCCTTTGGCGGTGGTACGCGCCGCTCGATGGCCTCTTGGCAGGAGGCCAACGGCTATGACGCGACCGGGATTCTGACCACGCTGCAACGCGCCGACCTGATGGACCAGTACAACGCGGTTCTGAAAGGGATGGGCATGACTTTGGTCAGTGACCCCCAGACAGGTATCCAGATGCAGATGCCCATGGGTATCCTCGCCTTTAAAGAACTTGAGCCGCCTTTCGCGCATTACGATGAGACCGGCGATATCCCGGCCCGCGCGCTGCTGATCTCTCAGGAAGGGACGCAGGAAACTCTGTATGGCCTTTACGACATCATGCAGACCCTGCGCATCGTTCCGCCCGAAGGCCCGCGCAAGCGCGAGTCGGACAGTTTCGTGCTGATCGGGGAAAGCGCGACGATGGTGTCACATACCGAGGCGACGCTGCGCAACGGGCAGATCAAAGGCTTTACCCTTGTCTGGCCCGCCGGGGACGAGGAACGCCGCACGCGTATCTTGGGCCTGATGCAGGACAGCTTTACCCGGATCGACGGCGTGCTGGACCCTGCCGCAGGGTATAATGAAAGCCAAAGCATCGATTTGGTCTCGGGGTTGGAAATCCGCAAACCGATCCTGTCGCGTTCGGGGTTCTATGTGGACCGCACCGGCGCGGTCGTCACCACCTCCGAGGGGATTGGCCAATGCGGTAACCTGACACTGGACGATATCTATAATGCCGAGGTGACATCCGTCGACGAAGCGCTGGGTATCGCGGTTTTGCGCCCGGTGCAGGCTTTGTCACCAATGATGATCGCCGCCTTTCAGCAGGGCGACGCGCGGCTGAATTCCGATGTGACGGTTGCGGGCTATTCCTATGGCGGGGTTCTGGGCGCGCCTTCGCTGACCTTTGGGACGGTGTCCGACGTCAAGGGCCTGAACGGCGAAGCGCAGTTGAAGCGCCTGACGCTGAACGCGCTGGACGGTGACGCGGGCGGGCCGGTTCTGGATGCGGGTGGGGCCGTGTTGGGCATGCTGATGCCACGCAATACGGATGGTCGCCAATTGCCCGATGACGTCAGCTTCGCCATCAATGCACAATCGCTGCAAACCATACTGCGTGCCGCCGGAATCACCGCCGCGACCACACCGGGCGGCCCTGCCCTGCCCCCGGCGGAACTGTCGGACCGGGCCAGCGCGATGACCGTTCTGGTCAGTTGCTGGGAATAGGCCGCGCAGGCCACACCACACAATTCGGGCGGCAGGTGCGTGACCTTGCCGCCCGAACCCGTTAAGAGCCGCCCTGACAGTCACTCATGACAGCCCCAAACGGAGCGACCCCGCCGCCATGACGCAGCCCTCCGATCTGACCCAGTCCGACCAGACCGACACCGCCCGACGTGCCGGGCTGTATTCCCAGCGCGACCGCGACAACATGCTGTGGTTCTGGCGCACATACCTGCGCCAAAAGGCCCCTTGGCTGATCGTGGTTCTGGCGATGATCGCTATTCAGGGCGTGGTCTATCAACAATTCCTGTCGATGACGGAAAACGGCCTGCGGGTGATCTTTGACAGCGGCACGGTGCGCGAACTGGCGCTGATCTGTGGCGTTGTTTTCTTCCTGTTCGCCGTGCGCGGATTGATGAGCTATCTGGTGCCGCGCATCACTATCTGGATCAGCAACGAGGCGATCTTTCAGATGCGCCGTGACCTGATCGCACATCTGATGGCGCTGGATCTGGCCTATTTCGAGCGCACCAAATCGGGCGAAATCATTCAACGCATGGTGACCCAGACCCAGCTATTGGGCGTGTTCGTGGGTCAGGGCACGGCCAATGCGCTGCGCGACGGGATCACGGTGATAATCGTCTCGACCTATCTGATCTACAAAAACCCGATTCTGTTTGCCTCTTGCGTGGTCGTGCTGCCTTTCATCATCTGGATCATGAATTTCGTCTCGAACCGGGTAAAAACCACCCAAGGTCAGGCCGAAACCGCGCTGGCCGATTACATGAACGGGATCGAAGAGACGGTTAACGGCATGCGCACCGTCAAGATCTCGAATCAGGAAGAGGTCGAAAGCGCGCGTTTGATGACAGGCACCCGCTCGATCCGCGATCTGATGAACCGGGTGCAGTTCACGCAGGCACTGGTGATGCCGTCGATCGACCTCAGTTCGGCAGTGGTGTTCGTGCTGGTGATTGGCGGGGGCGGCTGGATGGTGTTGTCCCCATCGTTCGACGTGGACGGCGCGGCGATTATCACCTTTCTGCTGGGCATGGTCATGGTGTTCGACCCAGCCCGCCTGCTGGCGCTGTTTTTCGGCACATTGCCATCGCATCTGGTGCTTCTGGACCGTATTCGCGGGTTGTTCGACGAAAAGCCTACCATCACCGACGCTCCCGGAGCGGTGGCCGATTTCGACACCAGCGCGGACATCACCCTGCGTGACGTGCATTTTGCCTACAGCCCGGATCACCCGCTGTTCAACGGCCTGAACATGACGTTTCAAGGCGGCAAAGTGTCGGCCATCGTCGGCTCGACCGGGTCGGGCAAGACCACTATCCTGTCCCTGCTGTCCAGGCTTTACAATGTCGAAGGCGGGCAGATCACCATCGGGGATCAGCCCATCGACCAACTGCAATTGCGCGCCCTGCGCGGGGCCTATTCGGTGGTTGCGCAGGATATCGTGATCTTCAACAACTCGATCTGGGAAAACATCCGCTATGTGAACCCCGACGCCACCGACGCACAGGTCTGGCAAGCCGCCGAAAATGCCGAGATCGCAGACCTGATCCGGCGGCGTGGCAATACGCCGGTCGGTCCAAAGGGGGCGCAGCTGTCGGGCGGTCAAAAGCAACGCATCGCCATCGCGCGGGCGTTTTTGCGCGACGCACCCATCCTGTTGCTGGACGAAGCCACCAGCGCGCTGGATCAGGCGACCGAGGAACGCATCAAGACCGCGCTGGACCGCCTGACCAAAGGCAAAACTACCATCGTCGTGGCACACCGCCTGTCGTCGATCGCGGACGCGGATCGGATATTTGTGCTGGAATCCGGGCAGTTGGTGGAACAGGGGCGACACGCCGATCTACTGGCCGACAACCGGCTGTATGCGCAGTTGTTCACGGCGCAAAAGCAAGGCTATGACGGGCGCTAGCCGCGCGGAGCTAGGTCCGTCAGTTTTACATCCCCAGACACTTTCCGGGTTCAGCTTTGCCGCAAAACACGCTACCCAAGACGCATAATTCAAGAGGCACGCCATGAGTTTCACAATCGCAATCGACGGCCCCGCAGCGGCGGGAAAGGGCACTGTGGCACGCCAACTGGCCGCGCATTTCGGCTTTGCGCATCTGGATACAGGGCTGCTTTATCGTGCGACGGGGCGGCGTACGCTGGACGGGACTGACCCGGTGGATGCCGCACGCGCCCTGACCGCCGCGGATCTTGAGGCAGACAACCTGCGCACCCCCGAGGTCGCACAGGCCGCCAGCCGCGTGGCCGCCGTGCCCGAGGTCCGTCAGGCGCTGATCGACTTTCAGCGCGCCTTTGCGCGGCGTTCGGGCGGGGCCGTTCTGGACGGGCGCGACATTGGCACGGTGATCTGCCCCGACGCCGAGGTGAAACTGTTCGTCACCGCCTCCGACGACGTGCGCGCGCGCCGCCGTCACGCGGAACTGACCGGCAACGGCCATGAGGTGACGTTGGATCAGGTCCTGTCGGATCTACGCCAACGCGACGCCCGCGACAGCGCCCGCGCGACAGCCCCGCTGAAACCGGCGGACGACGCCGTTCAACTGGACACATCGCTGATGTCCATCGAGCAGGCGATCGAGGCCGCACTAGAGACCGTGCGCAAGCGCATGGGTTAATGTGTGAGGTCCGGCAGCATGACTTCCGGTGATCGCTAGGCGCAAAATCTGCTGACGCCGTCCACGGAATTGACGCCGGATAGGCGATCACCTGCCGCGTCACCTTGCCTTCTGTCGATATACACTCTATACGCGCGCCTGTCGGCACCGTGGTTATTGACGCAAGACATCCGGATACAGGCAGGGTCGGAACCTCCGGCCCTTTCTCTGTTTTGCAAATCATCGCACCGACAAACCCGCAAAAGACCGGCGGAGACAACCGCGCGGCCCGTATAAATCACTAGTTAGGATAGAAACGCCACATGGCTCAAAACGCATCTATGGAAGACTTCGAAGCGCTGTTGAACGAAAGCTTCGAAATGGACACGCCCGAAGAGGGTACAGTTGTCAAAGGCAAGGTTATCGCTGTTGAAGCGGGCCAGGCCATCATCGACGTCGGCTACAAAATGGAAGGCCGCGTTGATCTGAAAGAATTCGCAGATCCCGGTGAGCAGCCCAACATCAACGTCGGTGACGAAGTTGAAGTGTTCCTGCGCTCGGCAGAAAACTCGCGCGGCGAAGCCGTCATTTCGCGTGAAATGGCCCGTCGCGAAGAAGCATGGGACCGTCTGGAAAAAGCATACGCCGACGAAGAGCGTGTCGAAGGCGCGATCTTTGGCCGTGTCAAAGGCGGCTTTACCGTCGATCTGGGCGGCGCTGTTGCGTTCCTGCCCGGCTCTCAGGTCGATGTGCGCCCCGTGCGCGACGCCGGCCCGCTGATGGGTCTGAAGCAGCCGTTCCAGGTTCTGAAAATGGACCGCCGCCGTGGCAACATCGTTGTGTCGCGTCGTGCCATCCTTGAAGAATCCCGTGCCGAGCAGCGCGCCGAAGTTATTGGCAAGCTGACCGAAGGTGACAATGTCGACGGCGTCGTCAAGAACATCACAGAATACGGCGCGTTCGTCGATCTGGGCGGTGTTGACGGCCTGCTGCACGTCACCGACATGGCATGGCGCCGCGTGAACCACCCGTCCGAGATCCTCGCCATCGGCGAAACGGTCAAGGTTCAGGTGATCAAGATCAACAAGGAAACGCACCGTATTTCCTTGGGCATGAAGCAGCTGCAAGAGGATCCATGGGATCTGGTCGCTGCCAAGTATCCGCTGGATTCGGTCCATGCAGGCCGCGTGACCAACATCACCGATTACGGCGCCTTTGTTGAGCTGGAGCCCGGTGTTGAAGGTCTGGTTCACGTCTCGGAAATGTCCTGGACCAAGAAGAACGTGCACCCCGGCAAGATCGTGTCCACCTCGCAAGAGGTCGAAGTCATGGTTCTGGAAATCGACAGCGCCAAGCGCCGCGTGTCTCTGGGCCTGAAACAGACCATGCGCAACCCATGGGAAGTGTTTGCAGAAACACACCCCGAGGGCACCGAGGTCGAAGGCGAAGTCAAGAACATCACCGAATTCGGTCTGTTCATCGGCCTCGAAGGCGAAATCGACGGCATGGTTCACCTGTCCGACATCAGCTGGGACGAACGTGGCGAAGACGCCATCCAGAACTACCGCAAGGGCGACATGGTTCAGGCGGTCGTGTCCGAAGTTGACACCGAAAAAGAGCGTATTTCGCTGTCGATCAAGAACCTGGGCGGTGACAAATTCGCCGAGGCCGTTGGCGGCGTGAAGCGTGGCTCGATCATCACGGTCGAAGTGACCTCGATCGAAGATGGCGGCGTCGAAGTGGAATATGAAGGCATGAAATCCTTCATCCGCCGCTCGGACCTGTCGCGTGATCGTGCCGAACAGCGTCCTGACCGTTTCTCGGTCGGCGATAAGGTTGATGTGCGCGTGACCAACGTGGACAGCAAAACCCGTCGTCTGGGCCTGTCGATCAAGGCTCGCGAGATTGCAGAAGAAAAAGAAGCGGTTGAGCAGTATGGCTCGTCCGATTCGGGTGCGTCGCTGGGGGATATCCTGGGCGCCGCGCTGAAGCCGTCGGACGAATGATCTGACGCGTCTTTGACGTAATCCAAAATTAGGAAAGGCCCCGCAGTGATCTGCGGGGCCTTTTCTTTTGCGCTTTGATAAATCGGGCGCCACATGCACATGCGTCACGGTTTATGCGGTTCGTTTCAATGTAAGGCGTGCTTTCAGCGCGCCGATGGCTCAAACTGGGTCAAGCTGCGCGCAAAGCGCCTGCGCATCGGCGCCGACTACGATAACGGTCTCCCCCGCGACCACCGCTCCCTGCCCCGGCAAAAGGGTCTCGCCCTGCACCGAGGCCGTGCCGGAAACACAGAACACCGCCAGATCCCGCGCCGCCATTTCATGCGCGCCAGCCGTCAAGACCGTCAGATCGGCCCGAATCCGGGCAGGATCAAAGATCACGTTAAGCGCGGTGCAAGGCCCGTCCTTGAGACGACACTCAAGCGGGATTTCCCCATCAAATGCCACCGGCACCAAGGGGGCAGCGTCCAGATCGACGCCTGCACCACTCAGATGGGTGCCCATGCCCGCGATGATGACATGCAACCGCGCAAGGCCGGGATAGGTAGAGAACGGACAATCCCGGTCAATCTGCGCCGTGCTGAGCCGCCATGGTGTGCCGGTTTGTGTGCTAATCGCCAATTCCTGCCGCGTACCTGCGCCGTTGACCCACGGCTGGGACGGGATGTCGCGTATATCAAACGACTGCATTTGGGGCCTCGGACGGAATTTCGGGTATTTTGGGAACGATAAAAGAAGGGCGATCAGGCCGCGCGTTTGCCATAATAGAGACCAACAACATGTTCGGCCTCGGCGAAGAACAGCCAGCGCGAGGTAGCGACGCCCGCGAGGTGGCTCAGCACTGCCAGAGCGGCGGCAAGGTGGCTGAACGGGATCAACAGCAGCAGCATGGGCAGAAAATAGCCAAGACCCAGCGCGGCGATACGCAGTTTCAGCGCATGTTTGCGCCCGACAACGTAGACGAATTCGCGCAGCAGATAGTTGGTGCCGGTGTGGGGCGGCTCGAACGCGCGTACGGTGCCGGGTAGCCCGGTGGCGGTGTTCATGTCGGTGCCGCTTTGGCCAAGGGCCTTGTCGCCGCGCACCCACCACGCAACCTGAACAACCCCAGCCACCGGTAATAGCGCCAAGGCAAAGCTTGTCTGACCCGCCAGCAATGCACCGCCCGCTACGGATATCGCCAGAAACAGCGCCGGTGTCAGCGGCGTTTTCCAACGCGGCACGGTGCGCATCTGCGCGTAAATCATTGAGGTCGTCAAAACCACGCACAGCGACAGCGCCGCGCCCAGCAGGCCCAATAGGCCCCAGTGCGTTCCAGCAAACACCGCGCCCGCGCCGACCAGCGCCATGACCAGCAGCGTTGCGACCGATGCCCATGCCTCGCGGCTGAGCCAGCTTGAGCGCCATTGCGTGAACGCCTTCAATGCCCGTTCGGGATGGCCAAGGTGAAAGGTAGAGGCCAACAGCCCGCCCACCGCCAGCACGTAGGCGATGGCGTAAAAGGCGAAGGCCACGCCGCCAGTGACGGCAGGCAGGCCCAGACCCAGCCAGAACAACAGGCCAAATCCAAGGCCGGACAGGGTGGAAAAGATAATGACGGAAGGTGCGGGATGCATGTCAGATCCTCTCCAATGCCTTGTCGAGCCACGCGATGAAGCCTGTCGGGGTGTCGCTGACCGGAGCCAGAAACGGGGCCAGAACATCGATCTGATCGGATACTTGGTCGGGGGCGCCCAATTGGTCCCTTGGCCGGGGTGGCAGGTATTTGTTGACCGGTTTTGTGCCTTGTTCGGGCATCAGGTCCATGCCGCCGCGCGCGGCCGTCAAACGGCTGACATTGCTGGCGGGATCTGCGAAATCACCGAAGTGTCGCGCGCCTGCCGGGCAGGTGCGTACGCAGGCGGGTTCGCGGTCCACTTCGGGAAGGTTCTCGTTGTAGATGCGGTCGACGCAGAGCGTGCATTTCTTCATCACGCCTTCCTCGGCGTCCATTTCCCGCGCGCCGTATGGGCAGGCCCAAGCGCAGAGACCGCAGCCGATGCAATCGGTTTCATTGACCAGAACGATGCCATCCTCGACGCGTTTATAGCTGGCCCCGGTCGGGCAAACGGTGACGCAGGGCGCATCCTCGCAATGGAGGCAGGATTTTGGGAAATGGACCAGTTGTGCGGCGGGCTGAACCTTTGTCGAGGTGGCCAGCGGTTGCACCTCGTAGCTGTGAACGCGGTTCAGAAACGTGCCCGAGGGATTGGCCCCGTAGGCGTCCTGATCGCTGAGCGGAGCGCCGTAGTTTTCGGTGTTCCATCCCTTGCAGCTGATGACGCAGGCATGACATCCAACACAGGTGTCAAGGTCGATGACAAGGCCGAGTTTTTTGACTGTCGTTTCTGGGAGGCTGGTCATGTGAGGGCTCCGCTTAATTCGGCGTGGCTGAGGGGCTCTGCCCCCGACGCTGAAAACCTGACGGTTTCCAACGCCTCCCCCGGGATATTTTCAGCCAGAAGATAAGCAGGGGCTAGGTTCTGTTGGGTTACAGGCTGTTTCTGACTGGCATCCCATGTGGCGACGAACCAAATGAAGGAGCCCACCATCAGCGTCAGAAAGGCCGCGATCAGCAGCAGGGTGCGCTGTGTCGGGGTCATGTGCCCACCTTCCATGCCAGCGTATCCGGGCCCTTACCGACAGGTGATTTGATCGGTGGGAAGGCGGGGTATGCTTGATCCGGGGCGGCGACCTTTTCCAGTTTTACGCGTAGGTCGAACCAAGCGGCCTGACCCGTGACCGGGTCGGAATTGGCCCAGCGCAGTCCGTCGCCCTTGGGCGGGAGCAATTCGTGAATCAGGTGGTTCAGCAAGAAGCCTTTGGTCGCTTCGGGCGCGTTATTGTCCAGCGCCCAGGCCCCTTTGCGTTTGCCGATCGCGTTCCATGTCCAGACGGTGTTTTCATTCAGCGCGGCCATGTGTGCGACGGGGACGGTGATACTGCCATGCGCCGAGGTGACTTGTGCCCAATCGCCATCGGCAAACCCGTGCGCCTGAAACAGCTTTGTCGGCAGATACAGCGGATTGTGGCCGTGAAGTTGGCGCAGCCATGCGTTTTGGCTGCCCCAGCTGTGATACATCGCCATCGGGCGTTGAGTCAGCGCGTGAATGGGGAATTCCACCGGGTCGACATGCGCATCCTCGAACGGCGCGTACCAAATTGGCAGCGGATCGAGCGTGGTTTTGATCCGCTCGCGCAGATGATCCGGGGGCTGGCGTTTACCATGGCCTTCGGCGGCCAACTGAAAACGGCGCAGCGGTTCGGCGTAGAGATCGAAGATGTAGCTTTGAGGGCTGTCGAACAGGCCCAGGCCCACCGCCCAGTCCTGATAGGCCATGTTCCACGGTTTGTAATAGGCCGCGTTTTCGGGGATATGTGTGGCGAAGAAGCCGCCGTTTTCGATATAGGCGTCCAGTTGGGCCTCGTTCGGGCTGCCGCGTCCATGAGACACGCCATGCTCGCCCATGCGCCAGCCGGCCAGCGGGCCGATGCCGGGCTTGCGTTCGTGGTTGGTGATGTAATCGGCGTAATCGGCGTATTTCTGGCCCCCATCGCTGTCGGTAAAGCCCGGCAGGTTCAGGCGCGCGCCCAGATCGCAGAGCACGGATTGAAAGCCGCGCACGTCGCGGTCGGGTTCCACCACCGGCCAGCGGATTGCGTCGGCGGCGGCATCCGCCTCGCAGATGGGACGATCCAGCAGCGAGATACAATCGTACCGCTCCAGATAGGTCGTGTCAGGCAGGATCAGGTCGGCGTAGGCCACCATTTCGCTGCTGTAGGCGTCGGAATAGATGATGTGCGGGATGACATAATCGCCGTTGTCGTCGGTGTCGGTCAGCATCTCCATCACGCCGCCGGTGTTCATAGACGAGTTCCACGACATGTTCGCCATATACATGAACAGCGTGTCGATCTTGTAAGGATCGCCCGCGTGTGCGTTGGAGATCACCATATGCATCAGGCCATGCGCGCTCATCGGGTTGTCCCAAGTATAGGCCTTGTCGATGCGCGCGGGGGTTCCATCGTCCTTGAGGCACAGATCGTCCGGGCCGGTGACATAGCCCAGATGCGGACCATCCAGCGGCTTGCCCGGAGTCACCTTGCAATGGGGTTTGGGGTGGGCGCTGACCGGCTTGGGATAGGGTGGTTTGAAGCGGAATCCGCCGGGTACCTCGACCGTGCCGAGCAGGATTTGCAGCACATGCAGCGCTCGGCAGGTTTGAAAGCCGTTGGAGTGGGCGCTGATCCCGCGCATGGCGTGAAAGCTGACCGGGCGGCCCGTCATCGTCTTGTGTGTCTCACCGCGAAAATCGGTCCACTCGCGGTCCAGTTCGAACGATTCTTCAAACGCGACGCGGGCGATTTCATTGGCGATAGCACGGATGCGGGACGCGGGGATGCCACAACGCTCGGCCACGGACTCGGGGGCATATTGCGTGTCCAGATAGCGTTCGGCCATCAGGTGCATCACGGGGCGGTGGGTAATTCCGGCGGCGCGGTGGGTGGCGTGCAGATCGGGGCGCACACCGGGGGTGTCAAACGCCGCCAGCTTGCCGGTGTTACGGTCGATCACCAACGGCTTGCCGTCTTTGTCACGCATCAGCAGGCCATGTTCGGGCGATTTCGGATCGCCATTCACCAGCACCGGCGCGTTGGTGTAGCGCGCGAGGTAATCGAGGTCGATCTTGCCCGCTTTCATCAGTTCATGCACCAGCGACAGGATGAACAGACCATCGGTGCCCGGCGTGATGCCGACCCAATCGTCGGCAATCGCGTTATAGCCGCTGCGGATGGGGTTGACCCCGATGATGCGCCCGCCGCGCGCCTTGACCTTGCTGAGGCCCATTTTTATCGGGTTGCTGTCGTGGTCTTCGGCCACGCCGAACAGCATGAACAGCTTTGTATACTCCCAATCGGGCTGACCGAATTCCCAGAACGCGCCGCCCATCGTATAGATGCCCGCCGCCGCCATGTTGACGCTGCAAAAACCGCCATGGGCCGCATAGTTGGGCGTGCCGAAATTCTGCGCCCAGAAGCTGGTGAAGGACTGCGATTGATCGCGACCGGTGAAAAACGCCAGCTTTTCGGGCGCCTCGGCGCGGATCGGCGCCAGCCATCCAGTGGCCATTTCCAGCGCCTCGTCCCAGCTGATTTCCTCGAACTCTCCGGATCCGCGCGGGCCGACGCGCTTTAGCGGGGCACGCAGGCGCGAAGGCGCATTGTGCTGCATGATACCCGCCGACCCCTTGGCGCATAGAACGCCCTTGTTGACCGGATGATCGCGATTGCCTTCGATATAGGCAACTTTCCCGCCCTTCATATGCACGTTGATGCCGCAGCGGCAGGCGCACATGTAACAGGTCGTCTTGCGCACTTCGTCCGAGACATGCGGAGACAGGTCAAGGGCTGGCTGTTTATGCGACATGGGGCGGACCTTTCGTCAGGGTGACCGCCGCGTGGGCGATAAACGCTTCTTCTTGCGCGGGCACGATATGGGTGGAAACATCCCCTGCCCACGCCAGTTTGTCCAGAATTTCATTTCGGATGTCGGCAGCATTCTCCCCGATCCCTCCGGTAAAGGCGATTGCATCCAGCCCGCCCATGGCCGCGATCATCGACCCGGCATGGCGCGCGGCCCAATAGCAGAAATGCTGCGTGGCGAAATGGGCGCTTGCGCTGGTCGACGCGGTCAAGCTGCGCATATCGGCGCTGATCCCCGACAGGCCCAGCAGGCCCGCGTCCTGCGTCAACAGCCGTTCGGCCCCGTCCACGCCGATCCGGCGGGCCAGTTCCAGCACTGCCGACGGGTCCATGTCACCGCTGCGCGTGCCCATGGTCAGGCCCGCGTTGGGCGAATAGCCCATGGTGGTGGCGACGGACGCACCGTCTAGAATGGCGCAGATCGACGCGCCATTGCCCAGATGAAACGCCAGCAGGCGGCGTGGCAGGGGCTGATCGGTCAGTCCGGGCAACGCGCCGACCAGCGACGCATAGCTGATCCCGTGAAATCCATAGCGCCGCAGGCCTGCCGTATCCGGTGTGTCGGGCAGGGCGTAGCGCGTGGCGACGTCGGGGATCGTGGCGTGAAAGGCCGTGTCGAAGGTGGCGTATTGCGGCAGATCCGGTGCCGTCTGCGCGATCCAGTCAATGGCAGTCAGGCTGTGGGGGTTGTGCAGAGGGGCCAAGGGGATGCAGGCGGCAATCTCATCCCTCACCGCGCGCGTGATCCGTGTCGACGCCTCTAGGCGCGGCCCACCATGCACCACGCGATGCCCGACAGCGGCCAGCGCAGGCAGGCCGTAACCCTGCCCGCTCAGCGCCCCCATAACCTCCCGCAGAGCCGCGGAGTGATCGGGCACGGCATCAAACCCGGCGCGGGCCACCTCGCGACCATCCTCGAATACCGCCGCCTTGATCGTGGACGACCCGGCATTCAGGACAAGGATGGCGCGCGGGGCATCGCTCATTCGGGCTGCCTCAGACCGTTTGCGGGCGCATGTCGGCCTTGTCGATCCCGGCCACGGCGACGGGTTTCTTCATCGCGTCGCGGCGGAATGGCTCGCCCAGTTCCTGATTGATCATCGCCTCGATCAGGGTGGTGATGCCGTTTTCCATCTGGTCCTTCACCGCTTGCGCCAATGCTGCGGTCAGTTCCTCCATCGTGTGGGCAACGACGCCTTTCAGCCCGCAGGCCTGTGCGATCCCGGCATAGGACACCTGCGTGTCCAACTCGGTCCCGACGAAATTGTCGTCATACCACAGCGTCGAGTTGCGCTTTTCCGCACCCCATTGGTAATTGCGAAACACAATCTGCGTCACGGCGGGCCATACTTCGCGGCCAATTGCGGTCAGTTCGGTCACTGCGATGCCGAATGCGCCGTCACCCGAAAAGCCCACAACAGGCACGTCAGGGCAGCCGATCTTGGCCCCCACGACCGAGGGCAGGCCATAACCGCACGGTCCAAACAGGCCGGGGGCCAGATATTTGCGGCCCGCCTCAAATGTCGGATAGGCGTTACCGATGGCGCAGTTGTTGCCGATGTCGGATGAAATGATCGCCTCTTTCGGGAGGGCAGACTGGATCGCGCGCCACGCCATACGGGGGCTCATCCAATCAGGTTTTGCCGCGCGCGAACGTTCGTTCCATGTGGTGCCGGGATCGTCCTCTTCGTGATCCATCGAGCTTAACTGCTGCGCCCATGCCGATTTCGTCTGCGAGATCAGATTTCGGCGCGCTTCGCGCCCCTCATCGCCGGCAGTGCCCGACAGGCGGTCCATGATACCGTTGGCGACCTTTTTCGCGTCCCCAATGATGCCGACCGAGACCTTCTTGGTCAGGCCGATCCGGTCGGGGTTGATGTCGACCTGAATGATTTTCGCATCCTTGGGCCAGTAATCAATGCCATAGCCCGGCAGGGTCGAGAACGGGTTCAACCGCGTGCCCAGCGCCAGCACCACATCGGCCTTGGCGATCAGTTCCATCGCCGCCTTGGATCCGTTATAGCCCAGCGGCCCGGCAAACAGCGGGTGCGATCCGGGGAAGGCATCGTTGTGTTGATAGCCAACGCAAACGGGGGCATCCAGCCGTTCGGCCAGTTTCATCGTGTCGCTGATCGCACCGCCCAGGATCACGCCCGCGCCGTTCAGGATCACCGGGAACTTGGCGTTCGACAACAGGTCAGCCGCCTGCGCCAGCGCGGTATCCCCGCCCGAGGGGCGCTCAAACTCGACGATCTGGGGCAGGTCGATGTCGATCACCTGCGTCCAGAAATCGCGCGGCATGTTGATTTGCGCGGGCGCGCTGGCGCGCTTGGCGTTCAGGATCACGCGGTTCAGCACCTCGGCCACGCGCGACGCATCGCGCACCTCTTCCTGATAGGCGACCATATCAGCAAAAGCCGCCATCTGTTCGACCTCTTGAAAGCCACCCTGCCCGACGGTTTTATTCGCGGCCTGCGGCGTGACCAGCAACAAGGGCGTGTGGTTCCAATAGGCGGTTTTAACGGCGGTGACGAAGTTGGTAATGCCGGGGCCGTTCTGGGCAATCATCATGCTCATTTTGCCGGTGGCGCGGGTGTAGCCATCGGCCATCATCCCGCCCGATCCTTCGTGCGCGCAGTCCCAGAATGTGATGCCTGCCTGCGGGAAAATATCCGAAATCGGCATGAACGCCGATCCGATAATGCCGAACGCATGTTCGATCCCATGCATTTGCAGCGTTTTGACAAAGGCTTCTTCGGTGGTCATTTTCATGGGGGCGATCCTTGGAACCGGGGAAGGGATATCTAAGACGAACGCTATCCTGCGCACCGAATGTGCAATAGGGCCAGTTTTGTCCGCGCATAGATCCAGATTAAGGCCCGGACGAGGCTGCCAGTCTCATTTTTCGGCCACTACCTGCGCCGACGCCCGGCCCACCGCCTCGGCGATAAGCGCCACACCGTCAGCAATCCGCTCGGACGGGATCGACGAATAGGCCAGCCGATAGAAGTTGCGCGGCGGGGTGGCGCCATGGAAATTCGGATGGCCCGGTTCGATCAGGACGCCGCGCGGGGCCAGCGCCTGCGCGACCGCGCCCATGTCCACACCGTCCGGCGCGCGCATCCAGATGGAGGACCCTCCGAACACGCCCCGCCCCGCCACGCGCAACCCGTGCGCCTGCACCGCCTGCTCCAACACTTTGCGCCGCTCGGCGTAGACACCGCTGGTGCGGCGGATCAGGCTGTCATAATGCCCAAGGCTAAGGAAATAGGCCGCCGCGCGTTGCATCAGGCCGGGGGGGTGGCGCAGCACGCTGGCACGCAGCGCGCGCGCCTCGCGAATAAACGCACGCGGGCCAACCAGATACCCCAACCGCAAGCCCGGAAAGATGGACTTGGAAAAACTGCCGACGTAGATCACCCGCCCGTCACGATCCAGCGATTTCAACGCGGGCGAGGGCGCACCCAGGAACGACATCTCGAACTCGTAGTCATCCTCGACAATCAACGCCTCCATCGCGCGCGCCTTTTTCAGCAACTCCTTACGGCGGGCCAGCGGCATAGTGGCGTTGGTCGGGCATTGGTGGCTGGGCGTGGTAAAGATCACGTCGGCCGCATCGGGCAGCGCGCCGGGCACCAGCCCGTCTTGATCCACCGGCACGGCGGCAACGTGACAGCGCGACTGCATCAGGATGTCGCGCAGCGCCGGATAACAAGGGTCTTCGATCGCCGCAGTGCGGCGCTGCGTCAACAGCACCTGCGCGGTCATCCACAGGGCATTTTGCGCGCCCATCGTCACCAGAATCTCATCCGGTTCGGCCAGAATACCGCGCCGTGGCAGGGTGTGGCGGGCGATGAATTCGATCAGCTTGGGATCGTCCTGATCATAGTAATCGGTGGTCAGGGCATGAAAATCCTTTTGCCCCAATGCGCGCAGCGCGCAATGGCGCCAGTTTGCGTGATCGAACAGCTTTGGATCGGTCTGACCGTAGATGAACGGATAGCGATAGCTGCTCCAATCCTGCGGTTTTTCGGGCGTCGCGCCGCCGGTATACCGCCGCCCCAACGCGCGCGACCAATCAATCCCGTCGCCCACACTGGCGCGCGGCGCGGCAAAGCGCGGCGGTTCGGGCGCGGTATCGGATACGTAGTAGCCCGACCGATCGCGCGATGTCAGGTAATCGTTGGCCTGCAATTCGGTATAGGCCAGCGTGACGGTGATCCGGCTGATCCCCAGATGCGCGGCCAGTTTGCGCGACGATGGCAAACGCTCGCCCTTGGAAAAGCGGCCCGACAGGATACCTTCCGCAATCATCTGCTGAATCTGCGCCTGAAGCGTCCCCTGTGCCTCGGGGTTCAGGAAAAAGGTTTCAAACGATATGGCCATGCAGGACAGGTTAGACTGGACTTACCCGGTACGCAATCTGGACTGATGCCCCGGCCTAAAGCCCCCGCTGTTCGGCACGCCGCGCGCGAAACTTGCGCCAGCGCGCCCAGATGCCCCAGAACAGCGCGGCCAAAAGCGTAAGAATGACGATATTCAGCCAAGGAATGATGCGCACATCCGGGCTGTCCACCGCGCGCACGGAAATGGCGTTGGGAAAGATCGACATGAATTCGTTGCGCCAGCCATAGTGCTTGATCACCGCCCATTGCGCAGTTGCAGCGTCCTTTTTCGAAATCAGATCCGAGGCCTCGGCCTGAAGGTTTTCGGTGTCGAACTTGAAATAGGGCGGCCAGCCCCAGCCGGTATCCTCGTTGCGATAGATCATCGGCTTGTCGTTGCGTTGAAAGGTCTGGATGAAAAACACATCCCGGTTCACTGGCGTTTCCGCATTGCCACTAGAGGAATTGGCCCAAAAGATCGAGTTTTCGCCAAAATCGACCCGTTTTCCATAGGTGTCGGTAATACGCACTACATCATGCTGCGGCAGCGTATAATGCAGAAAGGCCAGCAGGCCGGTCCAGAACACGCCCCAAAACACCCATTTCACATAGACCATCATCAGCCCTCTCAGTTGAAATTCGTCAAGAAGATGATCACGCCGACCACCGTGATGGGGATCACATAAACCCCCAGAATCAATTTGCGCCGCAAGGACCCGTCGTAATCGCGCAGGCCCGCCTCGACATAGGCGTCGCGATCGCCGGGACGTCCTGTATCCTCCCACTCGCGGCGCAGTTTGCCTGCGCGCACGCTGCGTGACCAGAACGACAACGCAACATAGAGCAGCGTCAGGAAAACACCGCCGATCAGGATCAGTCTTGCCAAAGCCAGCACGTGGCGGTTCCTTATTGCGTTTTGCCATCCTGTCTATCGACTGCACAGCGATTGTCCATGGTACGCAGATGAATTGGCCCTTTAGAGCGCCAATCGCAAGGTGGGCGTGAAAACGCGTGACTGGTGTTGCAGCCGTGATAGGCTGATCTTTTCAGCAACCCATCAAGGATAAACGCCATGTGCAACGCCTGTCTAATGAACGCCGTCAAGGATCGCATGCTGTCGCGGCGCAGTTTCTTCACAGCCGCCGCTGGAGCAGGTGTTGCTACCGCAATGGGCAGTGCCATCGCACCACCCGCCATGGCCGCCGGGCATGGCACGGTCGAGGATATGACCCATACGTTAAGCGACAAGTTCCCGACATTCGACGGCGTGCCCGGCTTCACGATGGAACAGCAATACAATTTCGCGGATGATGCGTTCAATCTGTTCAACCTTCGCATCGCGGAACACACCGGCACGCATATCGACGCGCCGCTGCATTTCTCGGCCGACGGGGCCTCGGTGGATGAAATCCCGGTCTCTAGTTTGGTGGCCCCGCTGTGTGTGATCGACATTGCCGCCCGCGCGGCCGAAGATGCCGATGCGCAGGTGACGCCCGACGATATCACCGCATGGATCGCCGCAAATGGCGACATTCCTGACAACGCCTGTGTCGCGCTCTATTCAGGCTGGGGTGCCAAGGTGGGCGGCGACGGGTTTCGCAATGCCCAAGGCGACGTGATGCATTTCCCCGGCTTTCACGTCGAGGCAGCCGAGATGCTGATGGAGCAGACCGGCGCACGCTCGATCGCTGTCGATACGCTGTCGCTGGATCATGGGCCATCCGCGGATTTCGCAACGCATTACGCTTGGCTGGCCTCGGGGCGGTTCGGGATCGAATGTGTCGCCAATCTGGACAAGATGCCCGCCACCGGCGCGACCTTGATCATCGGCGCCCCCAAGCACGCGGGCGGCACCGGTGGCCCGGCACGTATCATGGCGATGGTGTAAGCAACCCGCACGAAAAAGGGCGGCTCGACATGGGCCGCCCTTTGACGTTTTTCAGAATGGCACGTTACCCGACCACGTTGAATTCTGGCCCATAGGGATAGCCGGTAATATCCTCGTTGCCGTCCTCGGTAATGATCAGCACATCATGTTCGCGGTAGCCGCCGGCACCGGGCTGGTCGTTGGCGATGGTCAGCATCGGCTCCATCGAGATGACCATACCGGGCTCCAGAACCGTATCGATATCCTCGCGCAGTTCCAGACCCGCCTCGCGGCCATAGTAATGCGACAGGATGCCGAACGAATGGCCATAGCCAAACGTGCGATATTGCAGCAATTGACGTTCTTCGAGGAAATCGTTGATCTTGGCCGTCACCTCGGCGCAGGACACGCCCGGCTTCAGCAGGCTCATGCCGTATTCATGGGCGGCCACGTTGGCCTCCCAGACTTTCAGGCTGGCGGGATCGACCTCGCCGACGAACATAGTGCGTTCCAGCGCGACGTAATAGGCGCTGATCATCGGGAAGGTGTTCAGGCTTAGGATATCGCCACGCTGTAACTGCCGGGCGGTGACGGGGTTGTGCGCGCCATCGGTGTTAATGCCCGACTGGAACCAGACCCAACTGTCGCGGTATTCCGCATCCGGAAACACGCGGGCAATCTCCAGCTCCATCGCGTCACGCCCGGCCATAGCCACATCAATTTCGCGCGTGCCGACCTTGACCGCATCCTTGATCGCGTATCCGCCTACATCCGCCACCTTGCAACATTTGCGGATCAGCTCCAACTCGGCGGCGCTTTTGTGCATACGCTGCACCATGGTGGTCGGGGCGATATCGACGGTGTTGGACGGGTGCAGGAACGAATCCAGCTTGGATTTTTGCAGTAGCGTCAGGTGGTCAGCCTCATAGCCCACGACCTTGCCCGTGCCCGACACCGAAAGGATCGCGCGCCAATAGTTGTCGCGCTGCCAATCAGTGTAGGTGATGTTGTCGCCATGGCACCGCCGCCAAGGCTGGCCCGCGTCGATGCCGGCACTGATGGTCACATCCTGATCGGCAGTGACGACCAGACCGTAGGGCCGGCCAAAGGCGCAATACAGAAACCCGCTATAATAGGCGATATTGTGCATCGACGTGAACACCGCCACATCAACGCCCAACTCGGCCATGCGCGCGCGCAGACCCTTCAGGCGGGCATCATATTCGGCCCCTGCAAATTGAAGGGGTGCTTTTTCACCATTGTGAAAACGATACATTTCAGGACGTGCAGTCATTTCGACCCTCCTTAAAAAAGAAAGATCCCGGCGTTCAGGACTGGTGTGTATAAAGGCGTTGACCCAGTTTGGGCGAGCGGCGCCACCGCTCTGGCCTGAACCGCTTCTTGCCGATCCGGCGGATTCTGGCAAGATGTTTTGCGACACGCACAGCGCAAAGGCGACCAAGATGACCCAAACAGGCCCAATGAACCTGATCACCGACGTAACCGGGCTGCGCGTGGGCAACGCGCAGGATGCGGCGTTGAAATCGGGCGTGACCGTGTTGACCGCTGACGCGCCGTTGACCGCCGGAGTGCATATCATGGGCGGCGCGCCGGGCACCCGCGACACGGCCCTGCTGGCCCCTGACAAGGCGGTGACCGGGGTGGATGCCTTCGTTCTGTCGGGCGGGTCGGCCTTTGGGCTGGACGCGGCATCTGGTGTCGTCGATGGGCTGCGCGCCGATGGCCGCGGTTTCTTATTGGGCGGGGTGCATGTGCCGATCGTGCCCGCAGCGATCCTGTTCGATCTGGCCAACGGCGGCGACAAGGCATGGGCGCACAATCCCTATGCGGCACTGGGGGCCACCGCATACGCCGCTGCCACACCGCATTTTGATCTGGGCAGCGTGGGCGCAGGCACTGGCGCGACCACCGCGACCTTGAAAGGCGGGCTCGGCTCGGCCTCGCAACTCCTGCCGTCGGGGCATACCGTTGGCGCGTTGGTGGCGGTTAACCCCGTGGGAGCGGCCACGCTGGACAGCGGGCAATTCTGGGCTGCGCCGTTTGAAATCGGGGAGGAATTCGGCGGGCGCGGCGTGGCGCAAACCTATGGCGATGTGCATTTGCCCCGCAGCAAGCTGACGCCGGGCACCAACACCACAATCGCCATCGTCGCCACCGATGCTGTGCTGGACAAGGCCGGCTGCACCCGCATGGCCACCGCCGCGCAGGACGGCATGGCCCGCGCTTTGGTTCCATCACATACGCCACTGGACGGCGATCTGGTCTTTGCGGTGTCGACCGGAGCCAAACCGCTTGCGGATCCGATGCTGGACACGTTGATGATTGGCCACGCCGCCGCTTGCTGTCTGGCGCGCGCGATTGCACGGGCGGTTTATCTGGCACAGCCTGCGCCGAACGACCGGCTGACGTGTTGGTCGCAGCGGTATGGGCACCCCATAGTTCGCTGAACCTACGGCCAACGCACAAATCCGCGCAGGGCTGGACAAGTCCCGCCCGAGGTGCTTTGGGTTTGCCAATATTATTCTGCGAGGAGCTGCAAGATGAGCAAGACCGATCTGAAATCCCTGTTGAAAGATCCCAGCCTGTTGGCCGAGATGTCCTATGTAAATGGCGAGTGGGTCAGCGGCGAAGGCACATTCGACGTCACCAACCCTGCGCGCGGCGACGTGATCGCACAGGTAGCCGACCTTAGCCGCGCCCAAGTGGCCGACGCCATCAAGGGCGCCGAAACCGCACAAAAAGAATGGGCCAAATGGACCGGCAAAGAGCGCGCAAACGTGCTGCGCAAATGGTTCGACCTGATGATGGAAAACCAGGACGATCTGGCCCTGATTCTGACCGCTGAACAGGGCAAACCCCTGGCCGAGGCCAAGGGTGAAATCGCCTATGGCGCGTCCTTCATCGAGTTCTTCGCCGAAGAGGCCAAGCGCATCTACGGCGAGACTATTCCAGGCCACCAACGCGACAAACGCATCACCGTGATCAAACAGCCTATCGGCGTCGCCGCCTCGATCACGCCGTGGAACTTCCCCAACGCGATGATCACGCGCAAGGCCGCCCCGGCACTGGCTGCCGGTTGTGCCTTTGTCGGTCGTCCAGCCAAGGAAACACCGCTATCGGCCACCGTCATGGGCGTTCTGGCCGAACGCGCGGGCATCCCGGCGGGCGTGTTCAACATCGTAACCTCGTCGAAATCCTCGGAAATCGGCAAGGAATTCTGCGAAAACCCCGCCGTGCGTAAACTGACCTTCACAGGCTCGACCGAAGTCGGCCGCATCCTGCTGAAACAAGCCGCTGACCAAGTGATGAAGTGCTCGATGGAACTGGGCGGCAACGCCCCGTTCATCGTGTTCGACGATGCCGATCTGGATGCCGCCGTCGAGGGCGCGATCCTGTGCAAATTCCGCAACAACGGCCAGACCTGCGTCTGTGCCAACCGGATTTATGTACAGGCTGGCGTCTATGATGCGTTCACGGCAAAGCTGCAAGAAGCAGTCAAGAACCTGAAAATCGGTGACGGTCTGGACGATGGCGTGCAACTGGGCCCGCTGATCAACGCGGATGCTATTACAAAGGTGCAGGAACACGTTGCCGACGCCAAATCCAAAGGCGCAACCGTCATCATGGGCGGCGGCGATCCGATGCAGACTGCCGGCCACTTCCTGCCCCCGACAATCCTGACCGGCGTCACGCAGGACATGATGGTCGCACAGGACGAAACCTTTGGCCCGCTGGCGCCTCTGTTCAAGTTTGAGAACGAAGATGACGTGATTGCCATGGCAAATGACACGATCTTTGGTCTGGCCAGCTATTTCTACGCCAAGGACCTCAGCCGCGTCTACAAAGTGGCCGAGGCACTGGAATACGGCATCGTTGGCGTCAACACTGGCATCATCTCGACCGAGGTCGCGCCCTTCGGTGGCGTCAAGCAATCCGGCCTTGGCCGCGAAGGCAGCCACCATGGCATCGAGGACTACATGGAAATGAAATACATCTGCATGTCCGTCTGATCCCATAAAAACAGGCGCGCCGTCCCATGTCGGCGCGCCTCACTTTCATCGTCCCCAAAGTACTCAAAACTCTGACCGCGCATCTTGGCACAACGCCTGCACGCCGGATGCGCCGGGTCATCACCCCCCACAAAAAAGGCCCGACAAACCTGCCGGGCCCTCCAAGTGTCACGATGACAGGATCAGTTGACGGCCTTGGCCTCAACCACGTCCTTTTCCGTCTCGGGCGCCTTGCTTTCAATCGCAATGCGGCGCGGTTTCAGTGCCTCGGGCACTTCGCGCGCCAGATCGATATGCAGCATGCCATCGGCATGGCTGGCACCGGTCACGCGCACGTGATCGGCCAGCGCAAACCGACGTTCGAACGCGCGAGTGGCGATACCGCGATGCAGATAGGTGCGATCCGCGTCACCATCAGGTTTGCGCGCTGATACAATCAGCGCACCGTCGCGGACCTCGACAGACAGGTCGCTGTCGGAAAATCCTGCCACTGCGATTGAAATGCGATAGGCATCGTCGGCGGTTTTTTCGATATTATAGGGGGGATAGGTCGGCTGGGCGACGTCACTGGTCAGAACGCGGTCCATCATGTCCGCGATTTGGTCAAAGCCGACTGTGGCCCGATACAGCGGGGCCAGATCAAAGTTTCGCATGGGTCATCCTCCATTGAGCGATACCATTATGGTCTTGCCTTCCCATAGGGGACAGGCATTTGCGCCGGACCCTTTTAGGCGTCCAACGTATATGATGTGGGAATACAGGATACCGCTGTCAAGACCCGCATGGCAGGCAAAACGCCCTTAGGGTTTCTGGAATTTCGCTCCCATCGATGTGCTGCCGTGCCCCACCTGCACCCGGCGGGGCCTGTCACCGGCAGGCATGCCCCAGCCGTTGCGCAGGTCCTGTTTCAGCGTTTGCACGATACCCGGCAAGTCCATGCCATACGATATTTTTTCACCGCTCGAGACTGTCCCACTGGAGATCAGCGACACGATCCGCGCCCGTCCGCCATGCGCGCGGCTGAACACTGGCGCGCCGGAACTGCCAAAGGTGACGTCGCAATCAAACGACATTAACCCGCGCCCAGCGCCGGTCACACTACAATCGCGCTGCCACGACAACGCCAGATCGCGCCCACGCCCGTAAGACACCACGCTGACCTGCAGGCCCGCTTTGCCGCGTTCGGCCAGAACAAAGGGGCTGGCGACCGCGGCAGGGATCGCTTGGGACAGTTTCAACAGGGCGACATCATGGCGGATGGATTGGGCCGACAGGTGCGGTGCGTCACGATAGCCCGGATGCGCCACCACCTGTGCAACCCCCGATTGGCTGATAAATTTCCCGTCGCGCAATCCGGCCCTGAAGGTCATGGAATCGGCCCCCACCAAGGCCCCGCCCCTGTCATAAACGCAATGCGCTGCTGTCAGCACCAGATCCGGCGCGATCAGCGATCCTGTGCAATAGCTGTCTGCGCCAATGTCGATGCGGCCCACCGCCTCCCATCCGAACAGATCTTCGCGGTCGGTCAGGCGGATCAGGCTGCTGCCCGCCACGGCCACCCCGACGCTTAGCAAAAGCGCTCCGGCGGCGGCGATCAAGCGGCGGGTCAAACGGCGCATGGCATCCTCCTAGGGCTTTGCAAATTTCGCGCCGGTCTGACGCAGCGTAGTGACGCCGGCAATCGTCGGGCCGACACCCCGACGCCCACCCTTGCCCGCCGCCAGTTCGGCCTTTAGCACCGACAGTGGCAGTTCCAGCTGCGTGCCCAACGACACTTTCTGCCCATCGACATCAGCCATGGCCGACACCACCGAGACAACGCGCGGCACACCGTCCTCCCACGTGAAGATCGGCGCGCCCGAGCTGCCATAATCCACATCGCAAGACATCACCAAAACGCCCTCCTGATGGGACATCACGCTGCACACTTCCTGCAACGACGGCGCATCCGAGCGGTCGCGGGCATAACTGACAACGGCAATCTTCTGACCCTTGCGCGGGCGCTTGTCGGTTTCGAACGGGGTGACGCGGGCATTGCGGATCGGATGGCGCAGCTGCAACAGGGCCACGTCATTACGCACGCGGTCCGCCGCCACCTCGCCACCAAACTCATAGCTGGGATGGATCACCGCCCGGCGCACCCATCTATAGGCGCTGGCCCGACCATTGCGCCAGCCGGCCAGAAACTCGATCTTTTCATGATCCATCCGCGCGCCCGTGGTCTTGTCGAACAGGCAATGCGCCGCTGTCAGCACCAGATCGGGCGCGATCAACGCCCCGGTGCAGAATCCGCGCCCGTCCAGTTCCAGCCGCCCCACAGCCTCCCAACCGCGTCCGTCATCGCCGGTATCAAGGCGTTTCAGGCCGGTTTCCTGTGCGATCGCGGGAAAGGCGCCGATGGCCACACTCATAGCCAGAAGAAAAGAACGCCACATATGGATCTCCCGAATTCGCCAGTGTTGATCCTGACCTAGTCGGGGTTTGGGGCAAAAGTTGGGCCAGTGCGGATAAATGCCCCCACTGCGCGGCATATCGCCGTTATGCTAACCGCACATGCCCCGAACCTGATCCAAGGCCGTCCCGTCACCTAAAACGCCACGCGCAGATCGGGCACTGCGTTCGCCGATTTTGCCTGCCCGCTTAGCGCAGGGGGCTTCGGCCCGCCCGTCGCCCAATCCAGCAGTTCAACCGTGTGCACGATAGGCACGGCCGTGGCCCCGCCGATCTGCATCATGCAGCCGATGTTGCCCGCCGCAATCACGTCTGGCTTCTTGGCCTCCAGCGTCTGCACTTTGCGCGCCTTCAGCTGTTTCGAGATTTCAGGCTGCATCAGGTTATACGTCCCCGCCGAACCACAGCACAGATGCGAATCCGCAGGCTCGACCACGCCAAACCCGGCGCGGCGCAAAAGGTCCTTGGGAAAGGTCTTGATCTGCTGGCCATGTTGCAGCGAACAAGCAGCGTGATAGGCTACGATCATTCCCTTGTCGGCCCCTTCGGGCATGTCCAACTGCATCAGCAGTTCGGAAATATCCATCGCCATGCCAGACACGCGCGCAGCATCCTCCGCCAAGGAATCACCCCGGAACATATGACCGTAATCCTTCACCGTCGTGCCGCAACCCGACGTGTTGATCACGATCGCATCCAGGCCCTGCCCGTCCATCTCGCCCACCCAGGCGCGGATGTTTTTCGCCGCTGCCCTGTGGCTTTCATCCGCCTTGCCCATGTGATGCGTCAGCGCCCCGCAACAGCCCGCACCCTTGGCCACCACCACCTCGCAACCCAGCCGGGTCAGCAGGCGGATAGTGGCGTCATTGATATCGGTGTTCAGCGCCTTTTGCGCACAGCCGGTCATCAGCGCCACGCGCTTGCGCCGCGCGCCGGTCGCAGCAAAGCTTTGCGGGGCGTCATTACGGCTGACCGGTGGCACCTGTCTGGGCGCCATCTCCAACATCGCACGCAGGCGGGGATCGGGCATGAACCGTGCAAAAGGCCGGCCCAGTTTCGCGCCCAACAACGCTACACGAAAGCGCATCGGGTAGGGCAGGATACGCGCCAGAAGCCAACGTAAGGCGCGGTCGCTCAGCGGTCTTTTGTAATTGTTTTCAATGTATTCGCGCGCATGATCCACCAGATGCATATAATGCACGCCCGAGGGGCAGGTGGTCATGCAGGCCAGACAGCTCAGGCATTTGTCGATGTGGCCCACCGTCTTGGCATCCGGAATTCGGGCGTTTTCCAACATGTCCTTGATCAGATAAATCCGGCCACGCGGGCTGTCCAACTCATCCCCCAGAACCTGATAGGTCGGGCAGGTGGCGGTGCAAAACCCGCAATGCACGCAGGTGCGCAGGATCTCGTTGGCCCGCGCGGTGCCGGGATCGTTCAATTGCTCGGGCGTGAAATTCGTTTGCATGTCAGCCTGCCTTTTCCTGCACGGCACTGTGCATCACGCCGGGGTTGAACAGCCCGCGCGGATCAAACCGCGCGCGCAGCCCTGCCTCAATCGCCGCCAGTGGCGCGGGCTGAGGCTGAAACACGCCCAACCGTTGTTTCGTCCCAATGTCCGCTCGTATCAAGGTGGCATGCCCGCCAAACACTCCCAGAGCGGTGCGCACGTCCGTACCCTCAGGCACGGCCAACCAGATCAGGCCCCCTGCCCAGTCATAAACCGCACGCGCACCGGACACCCGCGCCACAAGGCCCGGCGCGTCCGAGGGCTTTACCGACAGCCGCCAAAGATCGCCATCGCCGTGCAACGCCGCCACATCGCGGACGTTCTGCCAGTCTTGCGCGTTGTCCATCTCCAGCGCCCATGCACCAAACGGCGCAAGAATCGCCTGCAACGCAGCCGCGCGATAGGCGACCGAGGCGGCAAAACCCTCTAACCGCACCATGGTACGACCGCCCTGAACATGCGCCGCCCCCGACACGTCAAAGGGCGTGCCCAGCGCCGCACTTAACGCCTGCACAGCCGCCGCATCACTCAGCCCCTCGGCCACCAGCGTGCCCATAGACCGCGCGACAGGCATCACCTTCAATGACAGTTCCGTCATCACGCCCAGTGTGCCGTAACTGCCCGCCATCAACTTGACCAAGTCATAGCCGGTGACGTTCTTCATCACCCGACCGCCATTTTTCAACACGCGCCCCTGCCCGTCTACAAACCGCACGCCCAACAAAAAATCGCGACACGCCCCCACCTGAATCCGGCGTGGCCCCGATACATTGGCCGCCACTGCACCGCCAATCGTGGGCTCCCCCGTGGTGCCCAACACCGCGCGGTGATCCATCGGCTCAAACGCCAACCGCTGCCCCTCGACAGCCAGTGCCGCATCGACCTCGGCCATCGGTGTGCCCGCACGCACCACCAGCGTCATTGCGCCCGGTTCATACAGGCTAATCCCGCTCAGCGCGGCAGTCGACAGCGCGGCCCCCTGCACGGTAAAGCCGCGCGTGCCGCCACCGACGATCTGAAAAGGCCCGTCAGCCGCCGTTATCATCCCGGCCAAGGCATCTTCAGTATCTGGACACATCATAGTCATTTTTTCTTGGTCCCAATATCCTGGGGTGAGCCTTGGACCCGAAGGGGCCAAGGTGAGGGGCAACGCCCCTATTCTGCCGCGATCCGTCGCGCTGCACTGTTCTCCAGCGGGAACACCTTGGCCGGGTTCAACAGCCATTTGGGGTCAAAGACATCCTTCACAGCCATCTGAATCTCCAGATCCTCGGGCGCATACTGATAGCTCATCAGATCGCGTTTTTCGATGCCCACCCCATGTTCGCCCGTCAGGCAACCGCCCGCGTCGACGCAAAGTTTCAGGATTTCGGCCCCGAAGGCCTCGCACAATTCCAGATCACCCGGCTTGTTCGCATCATACAAGATCAGCGGATGCATATTGCCATCCCCGGCATGAAACACATTGCCCACCTTCAGGCCGTACTCTGCGCTCAACTCGCCGATCCGACGCAATACGAAGGGCAGTTCACTGACCGGAATGGTGCCGTCCAGACACATGTAATCGCCCATCTGGCCCATCGCGCCGAAGGCCGATTTTCGACCCAGCCAGATCCGCGCGCTTTCCTCTGCCGAGGTGCTTTCGCGCAGCTCGACCGGGTCATGGCGCCGCGCGATGTCCAGAATGATCTCCAACTGCTCGTCAATCTCGGCGGGGCTGCCCTCGACCTCGACGATCAACAGCGCCTCGCAATCAGGGTATCCGGCGGCGGCGAATGCCTCGGTCGCGCGGATACAGGGGCGGTCCATGAATTCAATCGCGACGGGCAGAACGCCCGCCTTAATGATGTCGGACACGCAGGCGCCCGCGACCTCAGAGCTGTCATAGCCGATCAGCACCGGGCGCGCGCCTTCGGGCTTGTGCAGGATGCGCAGGGTAGCCTCGGTCACGACGCCCAATTGCCCCTCCGAGCCACAGATCAGCCCCAATAGGTCCAGACCGCCCGCGTCCAGATGCGCGCCGCCCAGTTCCGTCACCGTACCGTCCATCAGCACCAGTGTGACGCCCATCAGATTGTTGGTGGTCACGCCGTATTTCAAACAATGTGCCCCGCCCGAATTCATCGCGATATTGCCCGCAATCGCGCAGGCCAGTTGGCTGGACGGGTCGGGGGCATAGAAAAATCCATCCTCCTCGACCGCGCCTGTGACACTCAGATTGGTGCGCCCTGATTGAACCCGGACGAATCGGTTATCATAGTCGGTTTCCAGCACCGCGTTTAGCCGCGCCACGCCTAGGATCACACAATCGCCCGTTGGCAACGCCCCCCCGGCAAGTGATGTGCCTGACCCGCGCGGCACCACCGGAACGCCCATTGCGTGACACAGGCGCATCACGTCCGACACCTGCTGGGTCGTTGTGGGTAACACCACGGCCAGTGGCGGACAGCGATAGGCGCTCAGCCCGTCACATTCGTAGGCGCGCGTCTCGGACACGTCTGAAATCACCGCGCCCTTGGGCAGAACCTGTCCCAGCTGCCTGACGATCTCATCCTTGCGGGCCAGGATGGTGGGATCGGGGGTGGGCATCTGCATCTGTGATCTCCTGCGGAGGCGTTGTGCATTCTGGCTGCGCGGCACGCCTGCACCACGTTGATCGTAAAACATAACCGACTTTTGCCCACTGGCAAGCGTTCGATCCACGCGATACACTTACCCGATGCAATGGTTGGATCGCCTCACCCTTTTCTCCTCGCTCGATCTGGTCGCTCTGATAAGTGTCCTGTCGGGATGGCTGCTGATTGGCTATGTCATCGAAAACTCCGGTCGCTCATGGCCTTCGGTGTCGAACCTTATGGGCAAATACCGCCATGCGTGGATGGTGCAGATGATCACGCGACAACCGCGTATCTACGACGCCCAGACCCTGTCCAGCCTGCGCCAAAGCACGGCCTTTTTTGCCTCGGCCTCTATGCTTGCACTTGGCGGGGGTCTGGCCGTTCTGGGCAATACGGAGAAACTGATCGGGCTGGCCAGTGATCTGACTAACCGCACGGACCCGGTCATTGTGTGGGAATTGAAACTGTTGCTGGTGCTGGCCTTTCTGGCCAACGCGTTTTTCGCCTTTGTGTGGTCCAATCGTCTGTTCGGGTATTGCGCCGTGGTCATGTCGGCAGTCCCAAACGATGCCTCCGATCCCTCTGCCCTGCCCCGCGCTGCGCAAGCCGCAGACCTGAACATCAGTGCCGCGCTAAGTTTCAACAAGGGCCTGCGCGCTACATACTTTGCGTTGGGATCGACAGCATGGCTGGCCGGGCCCCAGGCACTGATGGCCTCGGGGGCGTTGATCGGATTCGTATTGATCCGGCGTGAATTCGCCTCGGAATCGCGCCGGATCCTGTTGCGAGACGGTAGCGCATTGTAACAGCAGCGCACCAAACCGTGACGGTACACTGCGCACGAATCCCTTTAGTAAGGGGGAAAACATGGATCGACCTGATGACGCCTTTGCATATGCCCCCCTTACAGACTGCCGCCCGACTGACCCGCGCGATGCTGACCTGCGTTGCTGTCACGCTGGCCCTGCCCGCGTCCGCTGATGCGCCTGTAGTCACCGAGGTCAGCGTGCATAAAGAAGGCATGGGCTGGCGGTTTTTCGTGACCCTTCAACACGCCGACACCGGGTGGGATCACTACGTCGATGTGTGGGATATTCTGGACGCAAACGGCACGGTTCTGGCCACCCGCAAACTGCATCACCCGCATGTTCAGGAACAGCCGTTCACCCGCAGCCTGGGATCGGTCATTCTGCCGGACGGCACGCGCGAAGTGTTCGTGCGGGCGCATTGTTCGGACGGAGAGGTTTCTAAAACCCTCGTGCGAGTCGCCATCGGATTTTGATGCCTCGACGCGGGCAGGCAATTTTGCACCTTACCGTCGCCCTTCGCGCAACCAACCACCAATCACCAAAACCGAGATCAGCGCCAGCACCAGCCATGCAGGCAATAGCGCGGACTGCGTCACGCTTTGCGTTACATAGGCACCGCGCGGGGTAACGCCCAGCCAGCCGCGCCCGGCGGCGGGGCGACCTTCCCGCACGTCGCGAATGGCCGGCACGCCATCTTCCAGTGCGCGGATGCCGCCGCCGGTGGTGTCGATCAGCGGGGCCAGCGCATCACCGCTTGCAATCGTCTGCTCGAACTCAACCGGGGCGGCGGGGCCAAGACCAATCACCGCGTTTTGATCATCATTGACCAGCCGGTAAAGGCCAATCACCGGCCCGTCATACAGCGCCTCGAACCGGCCGGGGCTGACCTGTTCCAAGGGCAATGTCACCTCATCACCCAGCGGTGTGGTGATGGTCACATCGCCCACGCCTTCGTCCAACGAGCGGCGGATGATACGCATCTGTTGGCCCGTCGCCTCGGCCCACAGGGCTTCTTCCTCCAGCTCGGGTTCCTTCATCATCCAATGGGCCAGACGGCGCAGCAGTTCCAACTGCGGCCCGCCCCCCTCATAGCCGCGATTCCACAGCCAGGCGTGGTCGGACGCCAGCAGCGCCACGCGCCCTTCCTCCACCCGGTCCAGCACCAGCAACGGGCGATCCTCGGCCCCTGACATCAATACCTCGCCCGTGGCCTCGTCCACCTCAATCTGGCGCAGCCAGCGGCCCCATTCGCCTGTGTGCATCTGTTCCAGCCCCGCCGTCACAGGGTGGCGCTGCCCCAGATCGGTGATGGTCGGGCGATATCCCTGATCGATCACGCGCGCGGTGGGTCGGGCGGGCATGATCGCCTCAAGCGGCGAACGATACAGACTGTCGGCGCTGGCAAAGTCCGGCCCGGCGGCGATCAGGACCGCGCCGCCCTGTTCAACATAACGCCGCACGTTTTCCAGATAAAGCGCGGGCAGGATGCCGCGCCGTTTATAGCGGTCAAAGATGATCAGATCGAAATCGTCGATCTTCTCCATGAACAATTCGCGCGTCGGAAAGGCAATCAGGCTCAGTTCGCGCACCGGCACGCCGTCCTGTTTTTCGGGCGGTCTGAGGATCGTAAAATGCACCAGATCAACGGAACTGTCAGATTTCAACAGGTTGCGCCATGTACGCCCGCCTGCGTGCGGCTCGCCCGAGACCAACAGAACGCTAAGTCGATCCCGCACGCCGTTGATCTGGATCAGCGCCGAGTTGTTGCGATCCGTCAATTCGCCGTCCGCCATCGGCGTGGTGAATTGTAGCACATTGCGCCCGCCATGCGGCAGGGCCAGCGGCAGGTCGATGGGGCGGCCCACGGGCACCTCGAAACGCTGCGCCCGCTCGCCGTCGACCGAGATATCCAGCGGCACAGTTTCGACGCCCTCGGGCGCGTCACCGCTGTCCTCGATCCGCAGGGTCAGCTTGATTTCCTCGTCCAGAATGGCAAAGGCGGGCGCGTTGTCAACGATCAGGCGGCGGTCCCAATCGCCCGTGCGCCCGGTGTGCAGCAGGTGCAGGGGCGCGGGCAAATCCGGCGCGCGCGCCATATCATGCAGGCGGCCATCACTCAGCAGGAACAGGCCCGCGATGCGCCCGCGCGGTTCCTCGGCCAGCGCCTCGGACAGAGCGGTCATCAGCTGCGTACCGCTGTTTTGCGCGCCGTCCTCGACGGTCACGCGGCGGACCTCGACGTTCGGGCGCGCCTCAAGCCGCTGGGCCAGCGCGTCGGCGGCGCTGGCGGTCATATCGGCGCGATCGGCCAATTGTTGGCTGGCGCTGGCGTCCTCGACCACGATCACGATGTCAGACAGGTCCGCGCGGTTTTCGCGTTGCAGGCTGGGGCCGGTCAGCGCGGCCAATATCACCGCCGCGCCAAGACCACGCAACGCCCACCCCGACAGCCCGCGCCACATCGCCAGTGACAGCGCGGCCAGCGCCATGCCCGCCAGCGCCGCGATCAGTCCCCAAGGCAGCAGCGGGTCAAAGACAACCGAACCAGTCATTGCCCCAACCTGTCCAGCAAGGCAGGCACATGGACCTGATCGGATTTATAATTGCCAGTCAGCACATGCATCACCAGATTGACCCCGAAACGATAGGCCAACTCGCGTTGACGCTCGCCTGCATAGCCGCGCCCGACGGGATACATTGGGTTGCCGCGCGTATCCATGGCCCAGGCTGCGGCCCAGTCATTGCCGCCAATCACCACCGGCGTCACGCCATCGTTAAGATTGCGAAATGGCATGCCCTCGGCGCGTTGGGCGTCCGCTGGTGCCGCCTCGACCCAGACGGGTCGGCCCGCGTGTCGGCCCGGAAAGTCCTGTAACAGATAGAAGGTCCGCGTCAGGACGTGATCGTTCGGCACCGGCTCCAGCGGGGGAATGTCCAGCGGAGCCGCCAGTTGTTGCAGACGTGCGCCATTGGGCGAGGAGGCACCGAACCCCGCGATATCCGCATCGCGCGTGTCGAACACGATCATTCCGCCAGTGCGCAGATACTGGTTCAACTTGGCATAGGCCGCATCCGACGGTGTGGCTTGCCCAGCGTCGACAGGCCAATACAGCAGCGGGTAAAAGGCCAGTTCATCAGTCTCGATATTGACCCCGACGGGCGGTGCAGGTTCGACCGTGGTGCGAAAAAACAGGGTTTCGCCAAGGCCACGCAGACCTGCCTCGGCCATCTCGTCCAGTTGCGCATTACCGGTAATGACATGGGCAAGCGTAACTTCGGCGCTGAGGGTTTCAGGGGGCGCTTGGGCCTCGGCGCCGTACGGAACGGCCAGAAGCATAGCGATCAGACCCACGGCGGTGCGCGTCGGGCGTAAACGCCCGGACAGGGCCAGCGCCGCAAGAATATCCGCGCTGAGCAGCAGCAAAGCCAAGGCCAGCGCCCAGCCCGCCAGCGGTGTTTCCTGCGCGCGGGTCAGGCCAGTGACGGGCACGTCGGCGGGCCATTGAACGGGCGTCAGCGTGTCTTCCGCCCTCAGCACGTTACGCGCAATCCGTCGCTCAGGCCCGTCATAGAGCCCCGGTTGTAGAGTGGCACCAAGGGGGGCGTCGATCAGGGCCTCGCCCGCCACGCCCGGCAGGGTGCCACCGTCCTGCAACGCGCCAAACCCATCCAGAACCTCGACGGGTTGCCATGTGGTACCCGCCAGTTCGGTGGCCTGCGGGGCCTCGGCAGAGGATGAAATCGCCAGACGCTCCAACATCTGCACAAACAGCCCCGACAGCGGCAGCGATGACCATTCGGCGTTGGCGGTGACGTGAAACAGAACCACCTGCCCTTGGCCCACCGGCTTGCGCGTGACCAAGGGCGTGCCGTCGGACAACTGTGCAATCACCCGGTCCGCCAGCGTTGGATCGGGCTGCGCCATCACCTGCGCACTGACGCTGACATCGCCGGGCAGGGGAAGGCCGAAAAACGGGCTATTTTGTGTAAACGGGGCCAACGATTTGGGCGCACCCCAACTCATCGCGCCGCCAACAGTGCGGCCTCCCGCGCGCAGGCGGACGGGCATCAACGCATCTTCAGCGCTGCGCGACACGTCGCTGGCGGCCAGACGCGGCCCGGCGAAACGCAGCAGCAGACCACCGTTTTCGACCCATTCCAGCAGGGCCATATCCTCGGACGGGGACAGCGTGGCGACATCGGCCAACACGATCACATTGGGGCTGGCAGGCAGGATATCCATCAGCGCGCCGCTCAGCAGATCCGCCGACGGGGCCAAGGCTCGCTCAAGATAATACAGCGGCGACAGCAGCTCTAGCCCCTCGCGGTCATCACGCCCTGCGATCAGGGCAACTTCGCGGCGTTTCAGGCTGTCATCCGTCAAGGTAACGGCCCCTGCGTGATCCTGACCAGCGATCTGAAAGCGGGTGACGCGGGCACGCAACTCGGCCGGGAGGGTCAACGCACCAGTCGCCGATGTGTCGCCCGCCGCAAAGGTCAGCGGCAGCGTGGCCAGCACGCGGGGTGCGCCGGACGGGTCCAGACCATGCGCCAGCACGGTGATCTGACGTTCGGCCCCCGCGTGCGCGCGCTGCGCCGTCAGTGTCAGTGCGCCATCGGTCATCTCGACAGGCGTGAGGGCAATCAAAGGCGCCGCACTTTCAAATACAGTGACAGGGCCGCGTGCCTGAAATGCGTCCAGCAGGGTATCGCGGCCCGCGCGGGCCAAACCATCGGACAGCCAGCGTGTCTCGAATTCCGCATCGCCCAGCTGCGCCGCGACCTCGGACATATCAGGCGCAGGGGCCCATGCGGCGGGCTGCATGCCGGCCAATTGGGTGCGCCATGTCTCGGCGGTTTGGAATTGTGGCGGTTCGGGCGTGGTCAGCGTCAACAGCGCCACGGTGCGCCCGTCGCGCCCCGCCTCGGCCAGCATCCCGTCCAGCAGGGCACGCTGGGCAGGCCAATCGCGCGCGCTGGCCCAACTGGCGTCCAGCGCTATCAGCAGCGGCGTGCGTGTCGCCGCCGCACTGTCGTCACGCGGGTTCAGCACCGGCCCGGCCATCGCAATGATCACCGCCGCCACCGCCAGCATACGCAGCAGCAACAGCCACCAAGGCGTGCGATCGGTCACGCTGTCCTCGTCGCGCAGGCCCAGCAGAAGGGCCACACCGGGAAACCGGCGGCGCACCGGCGCGGGCGGCACGGCGCGCAGCAGAATCCACAGGATGGGCAGCAACGCCAGCGTGACCAGCAGCCAAGGCAGGGCAAAACCGATGGGGCCAAGCGTCATCAAACCTGCCCCGCGCCCAGCGCCCGATAGAGCCACAACAGCGCCGATTGCGCGCTGGAGGACGTATGATGCGTGTGAAATTGCCATCCTGCGACGGCGGCCAGATTGGACAGCTCCGCCTTACGCTCGGCCAGACGTTGCAAATAGCGGTCGCGCAAATCGTTGGCCTTCAACGTTTCATGCGCCAGCGTGCCGCCGATGGATTCAAAAATCGCCCGCCCGCGAAACGGAAACGACTCTTCCTGAGGGTCCAAAACTTGCAACAGCACACCGCGTACGCCGCGATCCGCCGCCTTGGCCAGTGCGGCGCGGGCGGGCGCGATATCGCCCAGAAAATCCGAGATGAACACCGCGCGACTGTGCGGCAACATGCCCCGTGCCTCTGGCACGCCATAGTCGTCGGCCCGGTCCTGCGTCAGCAAGGTGGCCAGCCGCAACACCTGCGCCTGCCCGCGTCGGGGCGGCAGGTCGTTCCCGGTCAGGCCCACACGCTCGCCCCCGCGGATCAGCAGCACGGCCGCAGCCAGCGCGATCAGCCGCGCACGATCGGCCTTTTGCGGCAGGTTTTCATCCGAGGAGAAACGCATCGAGGCCGCACCATCCACCCACATCATCACGCTTTGCGCGATCTGCCATTCGCGTTCGCGCACGAATTCTGCGTCACTGCGCGCCGAGCGGCGCCAGTCGATCATGCGGCGCTGATCGCCTTCCTGCACCGGTCGGTATTGCCAGAAATCGTCGCCCACGCCCGCGCGTCTGCGCCCGTGTTCGCCCAGCAGAACGGACCCCGCCAACTGCTCGGCCCGCGCCAATAGCGGGGGGAAGCGCGCGGCCTCGGCCTCGGCGCGGGATCGCAGGGTGGCGGGGGCGTCGCTCATGCAGCGGCACGGGGGCGGGTGGCGGATTCGGCGCCTTCCGCGATCAGATCACTCAGGCTGTCACCGCGCGCGCGGGCCGAGAAATTCAGCGCCATGCGGTGGATCAGTACGGGTTGTGCCATGGCGGCGACATCCTCGGCACTGGGCGCAAGACGGCCCTGCAACAGGGCACGCGCGCGCACGGTCAGCATCAGGGCCTGCGCCGCACGCGGGCCGGGACCCCAGGCAACGCTATCGCGCACCTTATCGGACGCACTGGGATCTTCGGGGCGGAAACTGCGCACCAGATCAAGGATCAGCTCCATCACGCCCTCGCCCACCGGCATCCGGCGTAACAGGGTCTGCGCGGCGATCAACCCCTCGGCGGTAAAGACCGCATGGGCCTGTTCCTCGACCGCGCCAGTGGTGGCCAGCAGGATGTCCCGCTCGGTCGCACGATCCGGATAGGGCACGTCGATCTGCACCAGAAAGCGGTCCAACTGCGCCTCAGGCAGGGGATAGGTCCCCTCCTGCTCAATCGGGTTTTGAGTGGCCAGAACGTGAAACGGAGCCGCCAGCGCCCGGTTTTCGCCCGCCACGGTCACCTGCCGTTCCTGCATCGCCTGTAGCAAAGCGGATTGCGTGCGCGGGCTGGCGCGGTTGATCTCATCAGCCATCAAAAGTTGGCAAAATATCGGGCCGGGAATGAACTTGAACGCGCGGCTGCCGTCCGTTCCGGTTTCCAATACCTCGCTGCCCAGAATGTCGGCGGGCATCAGATCCGGGGTGAACTGCACGCGGTTGCCGTGCAGGCCCATCACGGTGCTCAACGTTTCCACCAACCGCGTCTTTCCCAGACCGGGCAAACCCACCAACAGACCGTGCCCCCCGCACAAAAGCGCCGACAGGGTCAGGTCCACGACCCGTTCCTGCCCGATGAACCGGCGGGTAATCGACTCGCGCGCTTGGGCGAGTTGCCCCTCCAACGCGTCGATCCCGGCCACAAGATCGGGTGTATCTGTCATGGCAAACTCTCCTGCTGGCGCTATAGTGTCCTACGTTAAATGTATCGCGCAGAATGGAAATGGCAAAAGCAATGAGCCCAGATAAGGTCACAACACCGTCAGCAGAGGGAATCGCGGCCTCGGCCCGTGCCGCCAAGGGCAAGGGATTGCCGCCCGTTCACCTTTGGAATCCCCCGTTTTGCGGGGATCTAGACATGCGGATCGCACGGGACGGGACATGGTTCTACTTGGGAACCCCCATCGGGCGGCCCGAATTGGTGCGCCTGTTTTCCACCATCATGCGACGCGACGGTGACGATTATTTTTTGGTCACACCGGTCGAGAAGGTCGGAATAACGGTCGAGGACGCGCCGTTTGTGGCGGTGGACTTCTCCGTTTCAGGCACGGATCAGGCTCAGGTGCTGGCGTTTGAAACCAACGTGGGCGACACTCTGCGCGCCGGGCCGGACAATCCAATCCGCGTTGTGCGTGATCCCGAAACGGGCGAACCGTCGCCTTATGTGCTAGTGCGCGCCAACCTTGAGGCGCTGATCGATCGCAAAAGCTTCTACCGGCTGGTGGATATTGGCACGCATCACGATGGCTGGTTCGGCCTGTGGTCGGGGGGTACGTTTTTCGGCATCATCCCGTCGGATGAGTTACCCACGCCCTGAACTGCATCCTTGGTGGCCCGCCACCCTTTCCACTTGCTGCGGTGCAGGATAACATGCGCAAAACGCCCCGCTTCGAGGGCGCAGGGTAACGGATTGGGAACAGGTCATGGCGCATATCATCGTCGTCGGCAACGAAAAGGGCGGCGCGGGTAAATCCACTGTGTCGATGCATGTGGCAACAGCATTGGCACGTATGGGCCACAAGGTCAGCGCGCTGGATCTTGATCTGCGCCAGAAAACCTTCGGACGCTACTCCGAAAACCGCGCCAAGTTCATGGAGAAATCGGGCCTCACCCTGCCCGGCCCGTTCTATCACGACCTCCCCGAGGTCGATCAGGCCAGCCTGAACCCCGGCGAAAACGTCTATGACCGCCGCCTCAGCGAGGCTGTCGCGACCTTAGAGCCCGACAGCGATTTCATCGTGATCGACTGCCCCGGATCGCACACCCGCCTCAGCCAAGTGGCACATTCCTTGGCCGATACGCTGATCACACCGCTGAACGACAGCTTCGTCGATTTCGACCTACTGGCGAATGTGGACGCAGACGGCAAGAAAATCCTGCGCCCCTCGGTCTACAGCGAAATGGTGTGGAACGCGCGACAGTTGCGTGCGCAGGCGGGGCTGCCCGCCATCGACTGGATTGTACTGCGCAACCGGATGGGCGCGCAGAACATGGTCAATAAACAGAAAATGGGAGCAGCGCTGAACAATCTGGCCAAGAGGATCGGCTTTCGCGTCGCCCCCGGCTTTAACGAGCGGGTGATCTTTCGCGAATTGTTCCCACGCGGCCTGACCCTACTGGACCTCAAGGATGTGGGCGTGAAACAACTCAACATCTCGAACGTCGCCGCACGTCAGGAACTGCGCGACCTGGTCAAATCCCTGAAACTGCCCGGCGTAACGGTAGACTTCTAATCCCGAGTATCTTCTGGCCCTAAATATCCCCGCCGGAGGGGTATCATCCTCTTGTCATGCGATCTCATGACGTCTCAAACCGCTTTTAGGTTCCTTTATGCACTGTGTCCGTAAACAAGGAACGCATTATAAACCTTAGCGACCAGTTGTTGCGCGCGCGAGATCTGAATGGGCAAGTTCTGCGGCTCCACTAAGTGGATTTGGCACAGGCCAACAGCCTTCCTCCGGGGCGGAAGTATGAGCGTGGCACCCTGCGCGGGTTGGCCCTCAAGACCCTGTTGAGGCCTGGGCGAAACGTCAGCGCAAACGATGCCTTGGCCCTGCTTGATCAGGTCATCTTCAACATTCTAGTGGCCAACACCGATGCCCATGCCAAGAATTATTCGCTGATCCTACCCGTTGCGGCCGCACCGCGGCTTGCGCCGCTTTACGACGTATCCTCTGTCCTGACTTGGCCCCACGTGGTGCAAAGTTACGCCCAGAATATCGCTGGCAAGAAGCGCACCCCAGACATGATCGCCGGGCGGCATTGGGAGAATGTGGCGCGCGACATTGGCTACCGACTGACCGATGTCCGAAAGCGGATTCAGGAACTTGCCGACAAGTTAGTGGCGTGCAGGGTGAAGGTCACAGCCGAGGTGGCAGCACTTCAGGGTGCGACAGCGGGCTATGTCACGCAAACTGCGGAAGCCGCCGAAGGTAATGCGCTGCGCATGGCGGGGAGGCTGTAGATGATTGGGAACCGCGACTGCATCGTCAGGTCGTTCTGCCCCAAACTGATCATATCACAGCATTGGGTTGTGCAGGTTCTCCATCGGGCATCAGCCCGGATCTGCGATCATCACCAACCGATCAGGATCCGTCACTGTGATATGCTTTCGCTTACTGGCGACGATATCCTGCTTTTCCCAAGCAGATAACAAACGGCTGACAGTATGAAGCGTGGTGCCTGTCATCTCGGACACCGTGGCCCGGGTGATCGGAAAGCTGATTTCGATCCCTGCTTCGACCGTTCGGCCGTATTGCCGGACAAGTCGCAAGACGACGGCAGCAACCCTTTGTTCTACTGCCCGCGTTGAAAGTTCATCAATACGGTCATGTAGCTCATTCATCCTGGCACCAATCGTGCGCCAGGATTCAGTCCCAAAGCCATCGTATCGTTTGACAAAATCCGACCAATGTCGGGACGCCCAACAAAGAGTTAAGCATTCACCTGCTGCAACGGCGTCCGCAGGATACGCCTTGAGGCCCAAAGCGGGCGCTATTCCAAAAAACTCGCCAGCCGGTATGTGCAACGGGATAATCCTTTCTCCAGCCGGCGTAAGGCGCACCACCCGGATCGAGCCATCCAGCAATAGATAGAAACTGTCGGCCTGCGCACCTTGGCTAAAGATCGTGTTGCCTTCGTTCCAGGTTTTCTTCGTCGACAGAGCTATGACCCCACCGATTTCGGACGAAGACATCCGTGAAAACGCTGGTAACGTTTTAAGTAGACTTTCGTCGATTTTGGCCACGGATTTCTCTCTGAGTTTGTTGAATGGCAAGGACAACCCCGCTGCTTGAGCGATAAACCAAGCGAAGAAAGCCATGGGCCGACGTAATCAAGAGACATAGCAGCCATGGACGCGATAACACTCCTGCCAACCGAGTGCAAAAAGGATCACCCATGCGGCATACTGAATATACTGGACCTTCTATCCTTAGCGTCGGATTTCGCCCTTTCTTTCTGGCGGCTGTCGTTTTCGGCGTGGCGGTTGTGCCGGTCTGGTGGATGGTATGGCAGGGCCGTTTGACGCTGGCCAGTTCGTTTCCGCCCTTGGATTGGCACATACATGAGATGATCTTTGGCTACGCTGCGGCGGTGATTGCAGGTTTTCTGTTTACGGCAGTTCCTAACTGGAGCGGCCGAATGCCAACCCGAGGCTGGCCCCTGCTTAGTCTATCGGCATTGTGGCTGGCTGGGCGCATTGCACTTGCTGGCGTTCTGCCGTTGGGGCCCCTTGGCGTGGGTATTGTTGATTGCGCCTTTCTACTGGCGATCGCCACGATGGTCGCATTCGAGATCGTGGCCGGACGAAACTGGCGAAACCTGAAGGTCGTGCTTCCGGTGGGTCTGCTGTGCGCGGCAAACATCCTCTACCACATCGAGATCATATCGCAGGGACAGGCCGTCATAGGGCGCAGGCTTGGTCTGGCGCTGGTCCTGTTTCTCATCACATTGATTGGTGGGCGGATCATTCCCAGCTTTACTCGCAACTGGCTGGCCAAACGGGGTACGATCCGTCTACCGGTGCCCTTCGGACGGTTCGACGCCGCGGTCGTCGCTTTTGGTGCGGTAGCCTTAGTGACATGGGTTGCTTGGCCAGAGGCGCGGATCACCGGCGGGGTGTTGATGCTCAGCGGGGTGTTGCATTTTATTCGCCTGTCGCGATGGCGGACAGAGGCAACATGGCGTTCGCCCCTGTTGCTGATGCTTCACACTTCTTATGCGTTTCTGGCAGCCGGACTATTGCTGATCGGCGCGGCGGCCATCGGGTGGATTGCCGCGGTGTCCGGGATACATGTGTTGGGGATTGGGGCGATTGGCGGTATGACCGTTGCAGTCATGATACGTGCAACGCTAGGGCATACTGGGCGCGCATTGATCGCGGGCCGTGCCCTTACCCTGGGCTATGCGTTGATTTGCGGCGCTGCTATCGCCCGTGCGGCACTGTCCGACATGGTTTTTGCGGGCCTTGACGGTATCACAATTGCCGCGCTGCTATGGACGGTGGGCTTTGGGATTATCGCGGCACATCTGGTGCCGTGGTTGGCCTTGCCTGCACATGCACGCAAGGCCCCTTCGAAAACCGGTTCAACCTAATGCGTTTTTACGATCAGGACGGAGTCATCGTGGCCAAATATGCAGCAATGTGATCGCCGCCTTTTTTAAGCTTGAACGTCATTTTCGATTTTGCAGATTTATCACCAAGTGCCTCTTCCAGCCAATCGGTGGGGTCGGCCACATAGGCTGCCAGTTGTTCCTCGTCCCAGACGATACCAGCAGCACCTGCAGCGGCAATTGAGTCCCCATAAGTAAAGCCGTCGAGCGAGCCAACTGTCCGGCCAATCACACCATAAAGATTCGGACCAGTCTTGCCGCCCTTGACGATATTCGTCCCGTCATCGGCAGTGATCGCATGACAGGCTTTGCACCGGTTAAAGGTTTTTTCGCCCTTCGCGACATCGTCGGCCTGCGCGGCGCCAACAAGCAGCGAGGACAGAACCGCGATGCTAAATAGTTTTCCAAGATCCATGAGTGTTCTCCTGTTTTTAAGTTGGTTTAGCGGTTGTCTGAACACTTTCCAGAACCGCGTCGTTGTCATTGCGCAACAAGCGCTGCGCCTCACTGGAATTTGTGGCGGCGCATAGGCCGGTTGAAATTGCATCTGCAAACGCCGCGCTTTTCGCGCTGACGGTCACCTGCCGGATGTCCGTTTTCAGCTCCGTCCCGCTACGCGGATCAAGGATATGGCCGATCTGACCCGATGCGGACAGCGTCGTGCCCAAGAGCGCCGATGTGGCCATGGCCCGTCCAGTCAAAGCCCGCTCCTGAACTTCGCCGACAATGGTGATCGGCCAGGCCGTTTGTCCGCGCGGTGCTCCCATCGCAAGGATTTCACCAGTATCAATCAACACATCCTCAACCCCTTCGTTGCGCATCAAAAGTGCGATACGGTCGGCGATATAGCCCTGCGCGATCCCGTTCAGGGTAAGCTGCTGGCCCGCAGACAGCTTGACCCCACTGCTGTCAAAGGACACACGGTCAAACCCGATCCGTGCCCGCGCTTCGGCCATGTGGGTAGCGTCTGCCGGTTGCCCAGTTATATAGGCATCTGCAAGAACGCGCCAGAGAGGCTGCACTGTCGGATCAAACCGGCCTTCGGTCAGGCGATAGCCGTGCCTAGCGATGGACAGGCATTCCAACAGCTCAAACGACGGAGCATACAAATGGCCCGAGGCATTTAACCGGGTGATTTCTGAATTGCTGCGGTAAAGGCTGAAAATATCTTCCAGCCGGTTGATTTCAGAAAGTGCCCGTTCGGTGATCTGCGGGGCATTCGGGTGGTCAAGGATAATTCGCGCACGGGCACCTAGGGCCGTGCCGTGCCATTGAAACGCCTGTGCTGCAGGGGCAATCAGGCAAGATGCAGACGCCAGAGAAAGAAAACGACGGCGTGAAAAGGTCATATCAGTTGGTCCTGTTTGCAGGTGCCAAAGCGCGCAATCGCTTGGCAATGTCGGATTGATTTGCGGCAAGGGGTTCGGGATTTTCACCAGCCAGAACATCCTGAGGTGTAATCTGGTCAAAGTGCAGCAAAGTGCCGCCATGGCGGGTGATAAAACCGGCCGCCGCCGCCTCGGTTGAAAAAGGCACGAATTCGGGTGCGCCCATGCCGCCCATCTGGTCAGACCCCGCCACATATATGGCCTCGTCTACGGCGATCCATGCACCCGGCTCTGCCCAGCTTTTGGCGTTTGCCATATCCTGAACATAGGCCACCTGCACCGCGTGGTTCTGTTCAGGCATGTGCAGATAGGCAATCGTGTCTCGCGCCTGCGAGAAAAAGATTGGCTCGGGCAATCCTGCTAGATGGATTTGTCCCTTGGGGCCGTCATGCTCCAGCAGGTCCATTTGACAATAAAAACCAACTGCCTCTGCCGACATCTCAACCGCTTGCGGCAACGCGGACTTTTCTTCCTTGCAGGCGCTCAGCATTAATACCGCCAATGCGATCAGAATGCTTTGTTTCATGGTTCGACCCTTTCAAATGCAGCCCGCGCCAGTCCGGCAGCCAGAACCACCCAGACCAGCAATGACGTCAGCGGCTTCCACAGGGCGATAGATTGCGCCGCGCCCGCCAAGCCAGACGCCGCGCCAACCGCGTCGGATGCGGCCAGGTTATAGATCCGCAAGGCGTCAGCGGGATTGGCGACCAACAACCAAGGGAACACATGTGTTGTGAAATCCCCGCCATCGTCGGCAACGACCGCCGCCAAAAGGCCCAAATCATATAGAACCACGGCCACCAACCACAGCCCGATGGCAAGGCCGGCCGCAGCCGAGGGGCGGCGTGACAGGGCGGAAATCATCTGCCCCAAAGACAGGAACACCGCCCCCAGCAGGATCGACGTCCAGACCAGGCGCAGCAACGCTGGCAGCCCGTCCATTGCGCCCCAACCGCTGAACCAGAAGGCAACCATGGCTGCTGTGCCATAACCAAGACAGACGGCAACGATGATCAGCACCAGTTGCGCGGCCAGCTTGCCGACCAGCAATTCACCCCGGCTAACGGGGTAGGCCAGATAAAGCGGCAACGTCCCCCGCTCGACCTCTCCGGCGATGGCGTCGAAAGAGATGACCAAAGAAATGAGCGGCACCAAATAGACAGAAAGTGACGTCAGGCTGGCAACGGTGACAGACAAGCGGTCGGTCCCCAGCGCACCCGAGGGGGCCGCTCCGGCAATGGCCAAAACCAGTGAAAACAGCACCATCATGGCAACAGCGATGCTAAGCCAACGATTGCGCAGGGCGATGGCCAACTCAATTTGAAAAGTGGAAAGAACCCGCAACGGCATCACGCAGCGCTCCTGCTGATTTGCACATAGATATCGTCAAGACTGGGCGGGAAGAAATCAAAGTCCTGAATTGTATCGCGCAGGGTCGTGATCCGGGTAAGAATGTCCAGCTTGTCGGTCTGTAAGCAGGTCATTGTCAGGATGCCGCCGACTTGTTTCGCCTCTGGAAACGCAACGGCGACCTGCGCTGAGCATCCCTGTCGTGGGCGCAACTGGACGGTTACTGGCAGGGCGGCGTCGCGACGCAGTGCACTAAGCGAGCCATCGGCAACCTTACGACCCTTGGACAGGATCGCGATGCGATCGGTGCGCAGCTCGACCTCTGACAGCGCGTGCGACGACATCAGGATTGCCGTGCCATGTGCGGCAAGTTCGTCCAGCAGGGCATAGAATTCGCGGCGCGATACCGGATCAAGGCCCGATGTAGGTTCGTCCAGTATCATCAACGCGGGGCTGCCGATCAAGGCCTGCGCCAGTCCAACCCGCTGGCGCATACCCTTCGAATATGTGCCAATCCTGCGCTTGGCTGCATCGGCAAGCCCGACCTTGGCCAGTAGGCCGTCGGCCTCTTGCGCGGGACGGCCCCGTAATCGCAGAAAGTGACAGATTTGTTCGCTCCCTGTTAGCGCGGGATGAAAGGCGATATTTTCCGGCAGATAGGCGGTCAGATCACGCGCGCTGCGCGACCCCGGTGAATGGCCCGCAATCGAGATTTGACCAGAGGTCGGTGGCAGCAGGCCCAAAACCATTTTCATCAACGTCGATTTACCCGCTCCGTTGTGGCCCAGCATTGCCACACGCTCGCCCGGCGCAATGGATAGGCTCACGCCGTCCAATGCAGTCTGACCGCCGTAGCGCTTAGTCAGATTTGATATTTGTAGCATCGTCATGGCTTGCTCCGGTGGCCCAATGCGGTGTCGATTGAGCGAGTATCAATAGGTTTTGCGGTATCGTCAGATCAGGTGCGGAGATCAGCGGGTGGCTGTCGATCACACCGCCCGTCGCGGTTGCCGGAAACTGATCCTGGCTCCAACGGATCAACTGAACTGCGGGCGATCCAATCAGCAGCTTGGCGGCGGGCTGCGACCACAGGATATGATCCATCAAATCGTTGGGACGATAGATGCTATCGGCGCGGTCATCCCCGTTCAGATCAAACGACGGATGATCCGACCAATAGTTTCCACGTCCGTCAAAACTCCACTCGACATCATTCGTGCCAACGTATTTGACCTGAGTGCGGTTGCCGATAAACGCATTGCCGGTGATCGTGTTGCGCTCTGACCCGGCGGTGAAATGAACCCCGATTTCACACCCGTCAAAGCTGTTTTCGGCCAGCAGGTTTTGGTGTGAATTATAGACAAAGGCGCATTTCTCTGCGCCACCGCTGACATGATTGGCAAAGATGTCGGACTTGTTGGTGTAATTCAACATCAGGCCATAGTCGCGGTCGTTGATTGAGATATTGTCGCGCGCCACGATCCGGTCGGAATACATCATGGCAAACCCCAGATGGTTGCCGATGCTGAAATTTCCCGAGATCTCGCTGTCGTTAGTATACATGTAATGCACGGCAAACCGCAGGTCCCGAAATAGGTTGCCGCGATAGATATTGTGTTTGGAAACGTTGGAAAATATCCCGTCGCGGCCATATCGGATGTCGTTGTCCTCGACGATCGATCCGGGTGCATTCCAAACATAGACACCGTTTCCACGATCGTTCATGCGGGGCAATTGCAAGCCTTCGATCCGGTTGCCTTTGACCAGCGCATCACGGGCACCGTGAATATCGACGCCAATCAGATTGCCGCTCATGTCGTTTTCCAGAACCTGCGCGCGGCGTGCCTTCTTGGTCAGCTTGACGCCGGCATCACCGGGTTCATGAACCCGGCCCGAATTGATCAGGGTCAGCGTTTGAACAGTCACATCGGGGGCGTCCACCATGACAACAGACCCGGTGCCGCCGGCGTCGATGACGGCCCCTGCGCTGCCGGTCAATGTCAGCGGAATTTCAATGTGCACCGGGCCCGCATAAAGGCCCGGTGCCAGAACAATCTCGTCCCCCGCTTGCGCGCTCAGCAAGGCACGCTCCAACGCGCCCTCGCCGGGCTGCACATCAATCCGAGCCGCCAAAGCAGGCAGGCCAGCAAGGATCAATGCAAACGCTAGGGGAACGAGACGTGTCATCAGGCTTTGGGTTCCACAAACATCCGGCCACGCATTTCCATGTGCAGGGCATGACAGAACCACTGGCAATAATACCAGTAAACGCCGGGTTTCGCTGCGATGAAGGTGACCGAAGCGGTCGCTTGCGGTGCGACTTCCATCGCGACACCGTGGTTGCCCAAGGTGAACCCGTGGGTCAGGTCATCGATGTCGTCAAGGTTGGTGACATGAACCGTCACCTCGTCGCCCTCTTTGACGGTAAAGCTCGATAGGCTGAACTCTGGCGCTTGGCTGGACATCCAGACCCGCACCTTGTTGCCGTCGCGGATGATAGTGTCTTGCCAATCATCAATATCCACACCGTCGATTTCGGCCTGTGCGCGGGCGTCTGCCCACATCGGATCATTGCGGTCCCACACATCCACCGGGTTGACGATATCGCGGCGCACCAAGACCACGTCATGAGGTTCGGCAAAGGTCGGCCCGTCATGGACCACCTTCATGTCATCGGTCGCAATATCGATGATCTGCTCGTTTTCGGGCTTTAGCGGGCCGACGTTGATGAAGCGATCCTTGGAGAACTTGTTAAGTGAAATCAGCCACTTGCCATCAGCCTCTTTGGTTTCACCCATAGTGGTGTGGTTGTGGCCGGGTTGATAATGCACGTCCACCTTCGAAACGATGGGATCGACGTCTGCGCCTGCGTAGGCCTCAACCGCCTTGGCAATATCCCATTTCACGATCTGGCTGTCGAGGAACAGGGTCGTATAAGCAAACCCTTTGCCATCAAAGGCAGTGTGAAGCGGCCCTAGCCCCAGTTCCGGTTCAGCCACCACAGCCGAGCGCGGATCAGCATCTTCTTCAAACAGGGCGTCCAGCTTGGTCACATCCAGCACTGTGCAGGTGGGCGATAGCTTGCCCGCGATCACGACGTGCTTCATGTCCGGCGCGGTGTTGATCCCATGCGGGCTGTTGGGCACGGGAATGTACCGGGTATACTTCTTGTTTTGGCCCTTGCGCCCGTCAATCACCTTGACGCCGTTCAACTCGATGTAGTCACCAGCTGCAACACCCGCCTCGATCTCGGCAATGTTGAACACCACCGCGTGGTCGCGCTCGGCTTCCATCATCTCGGGCAGAGTCATGCCCATTTCCGAGTTATAGGAGGTCGAAAAGGCGTATTTGCCCTGATAGTCACAATCGGTATTGTCGAGGTTGCCCGACACCATCACCTGCCACGAGATTTCCATCGTGTCGCCGTCAAGCGCGGTGAAGAAGTTTACGTACTTTTCGGGCTCATCCAGAACCGAGCCGTCATTGACCATTGGTGTTTCATCTTCGCCATTGGCAAATACATAACCGGTGCGCGGGAATTTCTGAGGACGCAGACCGTGAATCGCCTTGGCGTTGGGGATGTCGACAATCTTGTCGCACTTCATCACATCGCAGCGCACGCGGGCAACGCGCGTGTTGGCCTTGTCGTTCATGAAGATGAAACGGCCGTCGTAGGTGCCATCGGTGAAGGACATATGCGGGTGGTGTAAATCGCCGTTGTCGTGAACCTTCTTGCCCTGCGCCGCCAAAAACTCTTTGGTCTCGGGCAGCATATCTTGGGTCAGGATCTTGAGGCTTTCGTTGGTCTGGCCCCAACCGGTCGCAGAGCAGCGGTTGAACACTGGCACCCGCATCAATTCGCGCATGGACGGGAAGCCAAGGATGCGCAACTCGCCGGACTGGCCTGATGACCAGAAGCCGTAATAGTCGTCCAATTCACCCGGAACTGGGCTAAGGTGTTCGCTGGCCTGCGCCATTGCCCTGCCGGTGCCTGTCGCCGTCGCTGCAACTGCGCCGCCCGCTAGCAGGCCCAGCCTACCCGTAGTGCCGCCCAACATTGCGGCTCCGGTGGCCGTAGCCCCTATAAACCCGCGCCGACTTAGGCCATTTTTGTCGTTATCAGACATCTTGAAGCTCCTTTATTGAATTCTTCGCGTTTGGATGGTTTGCAAGCCGAGCGTCCAAAGCTGCATCAGACAAGCTGGCCTTGGTGCGCCGTTTCATTTTCTTGATGACAACGGGGCATTTCGTTTCGGACTGGTACAGCACCTGACAATGCAGACAATTGATGCATTCATTCGGGTTAATCTCACCGGTTGGATGGATTGCATCTACTGGGCATTCGTTGGCGCAGGTCTGACAGGGGTTGCCGCATTCGTGATACCGCTTCAGCCAGTCAAACATCCGCAATCGCGCCGGGATCGCTAGCGCCGCGCCCAGCGGGCACAGATAGCGGCAGAAGAACCGTTCGACGAAAAGTCCGGCGATCAGCAATGCCGCAACATAGGCGACAAAGGGCCATGCGCGCATAAATTTGAGGATGATGGCGGTCTTGAACGGTTCAACTTCGGCAAGGTGTTCGGCCTGCTCGATGGAATACAGCGACACACCGAACAGCCCGAGGAAGATCATGTATTTGATCGGCCACAGGCGTTCGTGCAGCCCCCAAGGCAGCTGTATCTGCGGGATGTGCAACGCGCGACCAATGCGGTTGGTCAGCTCTTGCAGAGCACCAAACGGACACAGCCAACCGCAATAGGCCCCCCGCCCCCAGAACAGCAACGCGGTTGCAACTGCGAACCACAGGATGAACGTCATCGGGTCCAAAAGGAACGCCTGCCAGCTGAAATCCGTGACCAGCGCGCCGAATAGGGCCATCAGGTTTACGACTGAAAGCTGAGCATTGGCGTACCAGCCCAGAAACACCAGCGTGACCGTCAGGAACGACATCCGGAACCAGAAATAGAACCTGTCCGAGCGGGTAAAGAAATGCTGGAAAAAGAACACCAGCGTCAGCACGGCCAACATTGATGTTAAACCGACGATTTCGACGGTTTTGTCCTCCCAGATCCGTTTCCAGAGGGCGGATTGGGCGTCTTGTTCGGTCACCTCACCGGTTTCCGACGCAGAAAGGTCCAAGGCTGGGTCAGGCACCGTTTTGCGTTGGTATTGCGCAGGCAACTGATAACTCAGCTCGAAGGTGGTAAAGACTTTCTCGATGGCCGCGACTTCGCGGTGTACCAGCAGTTGAATGCGGAATGGCAACGTCGGGTCGAAACCGCTGTCAGCGGGGATTTTGAATAGATCGCGCTCGTTGAACTCTGGCGCGTCACCAGCCGCGATATGGCCTATCCGGCGGTGGTTACGGTCGCGGAACCGCACCGTCACGTCGTCCTGAATAAGCACGATCCGATCAAAGATACCGCCGCGCACATAGCCCGACCCCTTGAAGGAATACAGCCCACGTCCCACGATCGCGATGGCGTTTTCACCCGGCTCTAGCCAGCCTTGCAGATTGCGGTTTTCAGCCTCGCCCAGAATGGCCGCGCCGATTCCCGGCACACTTACCAGTGCGGTTTGCATGTCGATAAAGGTGGTATCCGATGGGTCTTTCAGGGCATTCTTTTCGGTGCGCGGGTCGCCCATCGCGGCAAAGGCGGCGTTGATTTGCCCCACGTCTAGCGACAGGCGCCTTATGGTGCCGTCGCCTTCCATTTCCACCCAGCTTTCGGGCGCAGTGGCCTCGGCGTTTACTTCAAAACTGTGATCGGCCTCCGCAGCCGCCTGTAGCCCGCCCAGCCCCAACGCGCGCGCAACCTTCAGGCCCGCACGGATGATGCCATCGTCAATCACCATGACGGTGACAGTCGCGCCCGAGATAATGTCCAGGTCATGCGCAGATCCGCGCGCCTTGGCCTCAGCGACCAGATCAATACCGCGATAGCCATGCACCATCGCCTTGATCTTGCTGTCGGGGATACCGATTAACACGATCGGTTCGGAATGCTTGACCAACTCGACGCCCAGAACCCGCGCGTCCTCATCGACGGCAACCATCGTATGGATCGGTTTGCCGGAATAGCCGGTGGTGCCAACGAAGTCGGAAGTTATGAAAACATATCCGATTTCAGTGCCTTGCTTCAGCAACGGCGCAACTGGGATATCGTCGCGGATCGCGCCAAAGGCGTCACTCCCCTCGACGATATCACTGGGGGAAATCTTGGATATATACTGCGAAAGCACAGTCTGTGCCGTTTGTGACAGCGCAGGATTGACCGCAAGACACACCAGCAGTGCCAAAGCCAACGGTGCCCTAAAGCGCAGGAATCTCAGGTATCGGAGTGTGGAGATCATATCAAAAAATGGCCTTGCTGGGGGGGCGCGCGCGGCATCTTTATCGCCGGACGCGAGATCAGGATTGTTTCTGTGATAGTCATTGCAGACTGCTGTGGCTGGGCATCCGCACGCGGAAAAGTTGCAGTGCTTGGCAAGTCAAAACCTGAGATCAGCGAGCAGTCGGCACAATGGGCGCAATCGCGCCCTTCCGGAGCAACCGGGACGCCGTTTCGATCGAACGTCACCTCGGCTGTACCGCCCTGGCCGCAGATGACAATTGTCGTTTGCCCGGCCCGCGCAATTTCGTGCGCCGCCTGAAAATATCCGGACGCAGATGTCGCGAGCACAAAGCACGCGATCAAAAAGCTTCCCAATGACCGAATCAGGAACTGTCTCATATCTTAAACACTAACGATAGAATCAGGGGCTGTCTCATATCGCAAACATTAGGGCCGCCGAGACACGTCCAGTTTGCGCTTGAGCAACGTCAGCAGGAAAATATTTTGGTGGCGATATGATTAGGAAACGTCGGCGGTCAAAGTGCTGACGGCGCACTCTGTGAGTTCGCAGGCCACAAGTTTTCGTGGCTGCAGCGAAGGTCCCCTTCGGCGGGCTGCACTGCAGCATCGTGCGCACCAAGTGAAGGCCCGCAATGGGTCACCGCTCATCAATAGCAACTTGGCATCCGGCCAGACAATCGACCTGAACTGCAGGTGCGATCCCAGCCGAGGCGATCTCTGTCAACGTCGTCTTCTTAAGCGTTAGCCATTGACCATCTTACCAGCAGTTAAGCCGCTCACTGATTCAATCAGCGCGCCTTTGTCGATCCGGAAGTGGCGTGCAACATCGCCGATCGTTCCAGTTTGACCGAAATGTTCGACCCCATGCGCGATCGTGCGATGACCGGCCACGCCTCCAAGCCATGCAAGTGTCGCGGGATGACCGTCGATGACCGTGACCAACGCACAATCGCGCGGCAGATCATCCAGCAGACTTTCGATATGGGACCTTGCGGCAGGGTTTCCCCGCGCGCGATCACGTTGCGCCGCCGTCCAACCCGCGTTCAGGCGATCCGCACTGGTCACGGCCAGCACACCGACATCGCGGCGGTGTTCTGCAATCACACCTGCGGCGGCAATCGCTTCATCCGCAACCGCGCCCTGATAAGCGATGACGACAGAACAGTTTGGCCCCGGCTTGCGCAACCAATAGGCACCATCAATCGCCCCTTGGGCAAACGCGTCATCATTGCGCGTGCCCGGCTGTTCCAGCGGCTTTGTCGTCAGTCGCAGATAGATCGATCCACCGGTCTCATCGCGCAACCAGGTGCGCTCATCGGGATCACCGTCGCCGTCGCGCTGCATATAGTCAAAGGCCCAAGCCATAATGACCGCCAACTCATCGGCGAAGGCAGGCTCAAAGGCAGCAAGCCCATCTTGCGACATGCCGATCAGTGGTGTGCCAATGGATTGGTGCGCCCCGCCTTCCGGGGCCAGCGTAACACCCGATGGCGTCCCCACAATCATGAACCGCGCATCTTGGTAGCAGGCATAGTTCAGCGCATCGAGGCCACGACTGACAAATGGGTCATAGACGGTGCCAATTGGGATTACGCGTTTGCCGAACAGGCTGTGCGACAAGCCTGCCGCGCCAAGCAGCAAGAAAAGATTCATCTCGGCGATACCGAGTTCCAGATGCTGACCTTCGGGGTCAAAGTTCCACTTTGCGGTCGATGGAATACGGTTTTCGATGAAGGTATCGTTCTGGGCTGTGCGCGCGAACAGTTTGCGCCGGTTCACCCAAGCGCCTAGACCCGTAGTCCCGGTCACATCCGGTGAGGTCGTCATAATGCGTTCTGCCAGTGCGCTGTCGCCCTTTGACAGGTCATCAAGGATTTTCCCAAAGGCCGCTTGCGTCGAAATCTCACGTGATGTGTCGATTGAGATCGACGGCACTGGCAATTTCGCATCGTTGTAGCGTCTGCGACCTTTGGAGAAGAACGCAGTCTCTTGAAGGAATTTCTTAAGGGCGGGCTTGTCGGTCACCGTTGCAAGCGGCTCCCACTCCTCACCAGCTATCACGCCCATATCTTCCTGCCACGCAGCCATTTGCGCTTTCGTCATCAGGCCGCCGTGGTTATCCTTGTGCCCTGCAATTGGCGTGCCCCAACCCTTGATCGTATAGGCCAGAAAACAGGTTGGGCGGTTGTGGTCGATGGCGGCAAATTCTTCGGCCATTGTCGCCACGCAGTTGCCGCCGAGATTTTCCATCAGCTCGGCCAGCGCGTCATCACTGCGCGCCTCAATCAGTGCCGTCACATCGCCCTGATCACCAAGGTCATCCATAAGGCGCTGCCTCCAGACGGCCCCCCCCATATAGGTCAGCGCCGAATATTCTGCATTCGGGCAGTCATCGATCCAGGCGCGCAACCGATCACCGCCAGGTTCATCAAAGGCCGCCCGTTGCAGCGCCCCGTATTTTACACGCACGACATCCCACCCGAAGGCGTCAAAAATCTTTTCGATCCGTGTGAACAGACCTTCGCGCACGATCCCGTCCAACGACTGCCGATTGTAGTCGATGATCCACCACGTATTGCACAGGTCGTTTTTCCATCCCTCTTGCAACACCTCGTAAATGTTGCCCTCATCCAGTTCGGCGTCACCCACAAGGGCCACCATCCGGCCCAGTTCTGCATCCTTGCCCCACGACTTGGCCGCGATGAAATCCTGCACCAAAGATGCGAGCGCCGTAATCCCCACGCCCAAGCCAACCGACCCAGTCGAAAAATCCACATCATCAATATCCTTGGTGCGGCTTGGATAGCTTTGGACACCGCCATAGCCGCGAAAGTTCTCCATCTTTTCTCGGGTCTGATTGCCCATCAAATACTGAATTGCGTGGAAAACGGGGGAAGCGTGGGGTTTGACGGCCACACGGTCTTCGGGCTTAAGCGCCGAAAAATACAGTGCCGTCATGATAGACACCATTGATGCAGAACTCGCCTGATGTCCGCCAACCTTTATCCCGTCAACTTTTGGGCGGATGTGATTTGCGTTGTGAATCATCCAATGGGATAGCCACAGCAGGCGTTGTTCAATCGTTTTCAGGTGGTCCGTCGATATCGGCATTCTCAATCCCCTTTCAGGCCTGAATACATCAAAGTGTACGCTGGGATTCGGCATTTTCGTCTGTCATATCGCCTTTGACGCAGGTATCCTGCTGAAAAAGCTGATTATGAGATGTAAACACGCGCCATGCCGAATATGCTTGATAGAATTGATCGTAGAATCCTCCGCGAGCTTCAGAAAGATGCGCGCCTCAGTCATCAGGATTTGAGCGATCGAATTGGTTTATCCCCGTCTCCCTGCGCGCGCCGCATTCGCAAGCTTGAGGCAGACGGGTACATTACCGGATACAGCGCCGTCATTGATGAGGATAAGTTAGGCTTTGGTTTCAGCGTGTTCGTATCGGTGCGGCTGGACCGTCAGGTTGACGACAGGTTGGTCTCGTTCGAGACCGAGCTGAGCCGCTTTCCCGAAGTGGTCGATTGCTGGCTGATGACGGGCAGTTTCGACTATCTTATTCGTATTGCGGTGCAGGACCTGAACGAATTCGAACGGTTCTTAACCGGTCGCCTGACAAAGCTGGATGGCGTGGCATCTATCGAATCTTCGATCCCGATCCGCAGGGTAAAGTTTTTGCCAGCGCGACTGGATTAGCCTGCGCAAAAAAATGCGGCAGAATATGCGTCGCCAGATCGTCCAGCACAGCCTCGACCGGACGGGATGAAAACCGGATGTTGAAGGTGATGTGGTTCACATCGAAGCTGCGGCCTTCGCCAGATCCACGCCTTTGCGTAGCGGCAAAATGATTGATCCCGTCGCCAGTGCGACGCGCGTTGTGTGCGCCGTCCCAACCCAACCAGACCCAAGGGTCATAGATTTGCCCGGTATCGCCAAAACCGGGATCGAACAGAGGCACATCCCGCGATCAAATCGCTGCAAAGCCTGCGTCTTCGGCGCGCTTTGCCAGGTCCACTTGCCCTTGCATCAATGGAGCGGGATTGTCGCAATAAGCCTCAATCGCGAAGTTGATGCCAAGCGCGCGCCTTCGGAAAACGTCCGATTGTATCCTTTGCCGAACTTACTCATCAGTTGGGAAATCCACGTGGATATGGTTCCCGTCCGGGTCCCAGACGTTGAACGCGATAGTTTTGATTTCATCGATTACGATCTTGCGAAACTGCGTGTTGGCCGCGGTCAAACGAGCCTCAAAGCCTGCCGCATCCGATGCGGTGAACGCGAAATGCTCCATTTTCAGGCTGGTTTCGGACCCGACGGCTGGCGTTCCGCCAATCTCGACCAAATGAACGACAACTGTTTCGCCCGCATACATCCATGCGCCGCCAAACGGGAAGTTGGGGCGTGCGCCGCTGCGTAGGCCCAGAACGTCCGTATACCACGCGATCATGTCGGCTAATTGCGTAGTTCTGATGTTCACATGGTCAAGTTTAAGGATTTGCATCGGCTGCATCACTTGTTTGTTGGCTTGCCCCAACGACCCCATACGCTGGGGCCGTTGGGGCAAAATGTCTTATTCGAAACGTTCAACCACGACTTTGCCTTTGGCGGTGCCCGTCTCAATCAAGCGATGTGCCTCGCGCATATTCTCAGCGTTGACCGGGGACAGCACTGTATCAAGCGTTGTGCGGATGCGGCCCGCGTCAATTTCTGCCGCAACATAGGTCAGCAGATTGTGCTGCTCGATCATGTCGTCGGTCTGGTGCATTGCGCGGGCAAACATGAATTCCCAATGCAGGCTCGCCGCTTTGGTCTTCATCCCAGCCATTTCCATTGGCAGGTTGGTGTCGTCGATTGATACGATACCGCCCTGCGGGCGGATCAGTTCGACGGCGGTATCCCAGTGGCGCATGTCGTTGAAAATCGCGATATGATCGACATGTTGCATGCCAAGCGCGCGTGTCTGCGCGACCATGTCCTCGCGGTGATTGATGACATAGTCAGCGCCAAGGTCTTTGACCCAAGCCTCGGTCTCGGGCCGTGACGCTGTTGCGATGATCTTAAGCCCTGCAGCCTTGGCGAGCTGGATACCGATGGATCCAACGCCGCCGCCAGCGCCGATGATCAGGATGCTTTCACCTGTGTTCGCACCGTTGCGATCAATGCCAAGACGGTCGAAAAATGCCTCGTAGGCTGTAATGGTCGTCAAGGGCAGCGCGGCGGCCTCTGCAAAGCTCAACGATTTAGGTTTTGTGCCCACAATCCGCTCATCCACAAGATGGAACTCGGAATTTGAACCAGCACGCGTGATGTCGCCAGCGTAGTAAACTTCGTCGCCAACGTTAAACAGCGTAACGTCCGGGCCAACCGCTTCAACAATGCCGCTCGCGTCCCAGCCGAGGATCACTGGCGCGTCTAGCGTTGCTGTCCGGTTTTGGCGGACTTTTGTGTCGACGGGATTGATCGAAACCGCGGCGACCTTGACCAGAATGTCATGGCCTGTCGCAGTTGGTTTATCGATCTCAAGGTCGATCAAGGCGTCAGCGCGATCAATGGCGCCGCTTGTGGTGTAACCGATGGCTTTCATGTTTCTTCTCCGAATTTGATGGGGATTGCGCGGCACCCGTAATAGACACCGCGCGATGTTTGATCAGGGTTGCGTTGTCAGGATGACGTAGGCGTGGTCGCTGCCGTCTTCGCCCATGTTGAGCGCGGGGTGCGTATTCAATTGGTTCGCAACGATATACATCGTGCCGTCTGGCGCAAAGGCAAAGCCATCCGCCCACCGCAGCAGTGTGTCGTCTTGCGCAAAGACCTCAAAGCTGTCGGGTGTGGAAACCGTCACGGCATTTCGGGTAACATCGCCAGAGAACACGCGGCCCTCGCCGTCGATGATAAATCCGTCGTTCGGGCCCTTTTCAGCGTAGCGGCTTATTTGCCCAGCCAGTGCCGTGTCGTCCTGCGTTGCATCCGCCAACGCAGCGGCAGGGATGGACCAGATATCGCGGCCATTCATCGTGCCGAAGTAGACATTTTCGAACGTCGGATCGATTGAAATGGCGTTCATGGACAGGTGCCAAGGGTTTGCGTTGCCGTCCGCGTCTTTGAATCCGACAAGGTTGCCGTCGATCATTACATCTTCGTCAGAGGGCATGAAACGCTTGGTTGCTTCCAAAACACGGCGGGCCGCACCCGTTTCAAGGTCGATCACAATGAACGCAGGCTTAAGGTCGGACGCTGGTGCAGTGAAGGTCATGTCGGCGATGTAGATTTGGCCGCGCTCTTCATCGAGGGCGAAATCCTGAAGGAAGGAGATCGGCGTCACAACGTCCGACGGGATGTCGATAATCTTGTGCAGCGCGTCAGCCTGTGTGTCCCAGCCGACCAGTTTCGGCGCACTGGCTGCGCCACCCATATCGAGGATCCAAACGATGCCGTTTGCATCTGATTTGATCCCGATGCTGCCAGCGATACCAACGTCACCCGTTTCTGGACCATCGGCCCAATCTTGCGTCGGAAACGGCACCTTTGTGCCGTCTTCAAGAATTTCGACAACGCGCAGTGTGGGGCCATCCAGCGGCTGTTGGGTGATGATCACGCGATTGTCGGGCGTTACTGTGATGTTGCCCGGGCGGGTGTCACTGATTTCAGCAAAAGTTGTCAGGTCAGCAGTGGTGTCGGCAGATGTTTGCGCAGCAAATGCGAAGGACAAAGCAATCGCGGAAGTGAGCAGTTTTGTCGGTGTCATGGGGAGCGTCTTTCAGAGGTGCGAATGGGACTAAGGGGGGGAATCGGGGAGGTGCGAGGCAAGCCTTCCCCGTGATCCGGCACGCGGGTGCCAGATTTCGAAGGTCACGGTAAAGGGTGTTGGTGTACCGGACAGTTACTTGCGGAAAACGCGTCGCAACCATCCGGCCAGATCATATGGCGACAGCCGCGCCACTGGGCGTTTCACGTCCCTTGGCTGGATTTCTACTGGGGTCGCGTGGATCGCTTTCATGTGCGGTCTCCGGTCAAAGTGGCTTCGATCAACCGATGTGGGACATCTCGGTCAGGATGAATTCGGCAACAGCGCCGTCAGTGGCCGCCATGTAAGCTGCAAGGTGCGGCGCGCCCATGTGTGTTTGCCACAACTCACGGCTCTCCCAGTTTTCATAGAATGTGAAATGCGCAGGGTTTTCGTTGTCCTGATGCAAGTCGTAGTTGATGCAGCCTTCCTCACCGCGGGTGATCGGAACCAGCTTCAGAAGCTCGGCTTTAACAAGTTCGATTTTGTCTGCTTTGGCGTGGATGTTCGCGACGATTGTAAGCTTGGACATTGGTATGTTCCTTTGAATGTCTGTTCTGTTGAGAAACATATACATCGCGGGCATATGCGGATAAATAGACATCATTCGAAATGATAATCCGGAAAATCCGTTTAATGGTGATCGACAATATACGCCTGTTTTTGACCATCACCGAAAAGGGCAGCCTTGTCGCTGCGGGACGCGAAGCGGGCCTGTCAGCGACCACCGTTTCCGAACGTTTGGCCGCGCTTGAGGCCCACTACGGCGTCGTGCTGTTCAATCGGACGACGCGCTCGCTCAGCCTGACGGACGAGGGCCGCACCTTGCTCAGCGGGGCCAAGATCGTGCTGGGGGAAATCGAAGATCTTGAAACCCGTATCCGGCACGGGGCCGATACGTTATCTGGCCCAATCCGCGTCAGCGCACCAATCGACATTGGCCGTAGCATCGTGTCGGACGTGATATCGACTTTCACGGCCGAGCATCCGGCGATTTCAATCGAGCTGCTGCTGTCGGATGGGTATGTCGATATCGTCGGACAAGGATTCGATCTAGCTCTGCGGTTTGGTGCCGTGACGGATAGTACACTGCGCACGCGCAACCTTGGCCAATTCCGCCGTATCGTCTGCGCCGCGCCATCCTACATCGCGCAACATGGCGCGCCACAAACGCCCGCCGATCTGGCGCACCATAACTGCCTAATCATGCGGTTCGGGACGACCCTCGACAACATCTGGCGCTTTGGCTCAGGCAAGAAACCGCAAGCCGTAACTGTCCGAGGCAACAAAACCGTGAACGACGGCTCTTTGGTGAGGCAATGGGCGTTGGAGGGGCATGGAATTATCCTGAAATCAGAGCTCGATGTGGCGGCTGATCTTGAGACCGGAAAACTTGTAGCCCTCTTGGAAGACTACGCGCCACCACCCACTCCGCTCCAAATGATGTTCCCACCGGGTCGCGCCCAGCCGAGACGGGTCCGCGCGCTGGCCGAGGCGCTGAACGCAGCAATGGCCGCACGGCTTCTGGGATAGCCTCATGAACCTCCTGACGAGGAGAATTTGCCATACAACGTTGTATGCCTTCAGAAGCAAGATCAGCAAATTGCGTGACGTCCAGTGCTTGCTGGCGTCGGCATAGGGTGCTGAAATCCGGCGTGGCCCAGTCCAATCCGACCAGCCGCAACAGGCTTTGGACGAACCCAGATGAAGACGGAAGCGGGGGAACTACTACGCAGCTTGATCTACGCAGCTTGATCGAGAAGATCACCCTGACACTGGCTGATGACGCTCCGAACGGGTATCTGATCTCGCTTCAGGGCGAGCTCACCGGGATTTTATATTTTTTGACAGAGGCATAGGCAGAGCAATACCCCCACCGGAGGCATGGAAAATTCGCAGAATTTTCTTTGCCCCTCAAACCGCAACGCGGCGGCGGCGCAACGCGACCATATTCGACACGAACAACGCACCGATCACAACCGCGCCGCCGATCAGCGTCCAAGGCCCCGGATTCTCGCCGATCATGGCCCAGACCAACAAGGGCGCCAGTACCGATTCCAGCAGGATCAACAGCGACACCTCAGCCGAACTGATATAGCGTGGTCCCAGTGTCAGCAGGCAGGCCGACACCGCAATGAAGGCGCCATGCGCGCCTACCAGATGCCATTGTCCCGGCATGATCTGTGTCGGCTGAGCCCAGATCAGCATCACGACCGCCGACATCAGATAGGCAAGCGGTAGCGCCGGAATCATCGATGTCGCGCGCACTTTGCGCACCGCCGTTAACGCACCGGCAAAATTTATCGACACGCCCAACGCAATCAGATCGCCCCGCCACGAGGCGATGGCGTTTTCCGAACTGCCATAGGCGATGATCCCCAGACCGGTTAGAACCACCGCCATAGTCACGACCATGCGCAGGCGGATCGGCTCGCCCAGAAACACCCGACTAAAGATCGCGGCAAAGATCGGGATCGACGCAAAGATGAACACCGCATTGGCGACACTGGTCAGCGTGATCGCCATCACAAACCCCGGGGCGGTCGTGCTCATCAGGATCAGATAGATAAGCCCGGACCACCCGGTGCGCAGAACCGCGCGAAATCCGGACAGACCCTGCACCGTCAACACCCCGATCAGGATCAGCCCGCCCGCAACGGCACTGCGCCAGAATGCGATCGTGGCCGGGTCGGCAATGATAAGACGCACAAACAGCGAATCCGGCACGATCAACAGCACACCCAGTGCCGTGATCAACAATCCTGTCAGATGGTCATTCATATCTGCATTGGTGGCGCGCGCCGCGCGGCAAGTAAAGTTCGAAACTGGGCACCTGATCTGCGCTTGGCACCTGTACCGTTTTCGTGTGAATGTGCGCGCGACACCAATCTGAGGTCCGGCAGACATGCGCCCTGTTTCCTTCGACGCGCCACGATGAGCGTCCCGCAACATATCTGGCTGGGCCTGTCGTCACTGATTTTTGTGCTCTGGGCCTTTTTGATGTTTCGCACATTGTTTCGAATGTCACGCGCCGCGCGGGCCAAGGCCGCAGAGCGCGGGGCCAGCTGGCCCAGCATGACCGAACAGTTCCAAGAATTCGGCGCGCTGTTCACCGCCCCGCGCTATCGCAGGGATCTATTGCAGTTGATCGGCCTCAGCGTTGCGTTATGGGCGGTGCAAATTATCGGCCATATGCTGTGGCCGCTCGGCGGTTAATCATCATTCCAAAGGAGGCTTACATGCCTGCACCTGTAAACACGTTCAAATCCGCCCTTGCCTCGGGGCGCATGCTGTATGGCTGCTGGGCCGGGTTTGCCGATCCCTACCCGACCGAAGTTTTGGGCACCGCCGGATTCGACTGGCTGGTGTTGGACGGCGAACACGCGCCCAACGATCTGCGCAGTCTGATGGCGCAGTTGCAGGTGCTTGAGGCCAGCGACAGCCACCCTGTCGTGCGTTTGGCGCATGACGCCCCTTGGGGAATCAAACAGGCGCTGGATATCGGCGCGCAGACACTGCTGATCCCAATGGTCGACAGTGCCGATCAGGCCCGCGATCTGGTGCGCGCGGTGCGCTATCCGCCCGAAGGCATCCGCGGATCGGGCGCGGCGCTGGCCCGCGCCTCGCGGTTCGCCGCGATTCCCGACTACTTTACAACCGCCAATGCGCAGATCTGCCTGCTGGTGCAGGTCGAATCGCGCGCCGGACTGGACGCGTTGGACGAGATTCTGGCAGTCGAGGGTGTGGACGGCGTATTCATCGGCCCCTCCGATCTGGCCGCGGATATGGGCCACTCGGGCGACGCCAGCGCCGCCCCGGTGCGCGCTGCCTTGAAGGACGCGCTGGGGCGCATTGCCGCCTCGGACAAGGCTGCGGGTATTCTGGCACTGGATCACGCCACGGCGCAGGACTATCGCGACTGGGGCGCACAGTTTCTGGCGGTGGGCATCGACGTGGTGATGTATGCACAGGCCGCCCGCGCGCTGGCCGCACGGTGGCGCGACGGGTAACGCGCTAACCGCTTCCCCCCATTCGCCTGCTCTGGCATAGTCAGCAAAATCAAAAAAACCAGAGCAGGCGCACATGACCGATCTTCTCGCTTCCCAGCCATCCAACACCGATTACGATGCCTCGTCCATCCAGATCCTTGAGGATATGGAGCACGTCCGCCTGCGCCCCGGCATGTATATCGGCGGCAAGGACGACCGCGCGCTGCATCACATGGTCGCCGAGATCATCGACAACTCCATGGACGAGGCCGTTGCCGGTCACGCGACATGGATCGAGGTGGAGCTGCATGAAAACGGGCACGTATCCGTGCGCGATAACGGGCGCGGCATCCCCACCGGGCCGCACCCCAAGGACCCCGAAAAATCTGCGCTGGAAATCATTTTCTGCACCCTGAACGCGGGCGGCAAGTTTTCCGGCGACAGTTACGAGACATCGGGCGGCTTGCACGGCGTGGGCTCATCAGTCGTCAACGCCCTGTCCGATCACCTGCGGGTCGAGGTGGCGCGCAACAAAGAACTGTTCGCGATGGAATTTTCGCGCGGCGTGCCTCAGGGCAAGTTGCAGAAAATCGGCGCGGCCCCCAACCGGCGCGGCACAGCGGTGACGTTCCACCCCGACCCCGAGATCTTCGGCTCGCTCCATCTGAAACCCGCGCGCCTGTTCAAGATGGCACGCTCCAAGGCCTATCTGTTTTCCGGCGTCGAAATCCGCTGGAAAACAGATATTGACGACGGCGAAACCCCGCGCGAAGCCAAGTTTCACTTTCCCGGCGGTCTGGCCGACTACCTGACCGAGGCGATGGCCGGTGCCACCACCTATGCCGAGACGCCCTTTGCAGGCACCGTTAGTTTCGAGAAATTCAAGGTGCCGGGCAAGGTGGAGTGGGCCATCAACTGGACCCCTGCGCGCGATGGTTTCATCCAATCCTATTGTAACACCGTCCCCACCCCCGAGGGCGGCACGCACGAGGCCGGGTTCTGGGCCGCGATCCTGAAAGGGATCAAGGCCTATGGCGATCTGGTGAACACCAAGAAGGCCGCGACCATCACCCGCGAAGACCTGACCACAGGCGCGGGCGCGCTGGTGTCGTGTTTTATTCGCGAGCCGGAATTCGTGGGCCAAACCAAGGACCGTCTGGCCACGGTCGACGCACAGCGCATGGTCGAAAACTCGGTCCGCGACCATTTCGACAACTGGCTGGCATCCGATACCAAATCCGCCGGGGCGATCCTTGATTTTCTGGTGCTGCGCGCCGAAGAACGCCTGCGTCGTCGTCAGGAAAAGGAAACCTCGCGCAAGACGGCAACGCAGAAATTGCGCCTGCCCGGCAAGCTGACCGATTGTTCGTCCAAAACCCGCGACGGCACCGAACTGTTCATCGTCGAAGGCGATTCGGCCGGCGGTTCGGCTAAAATGGCGCGCAACCGCGTTAACCAGGCATTGCTGCCCCTGCGCGGCAAGATCCTGAACGTGCTAGGCGCGGCCAGCTCAAAACTGGGCACCAACGCCGAGATCAGCGATCTGACACAGGCGCTGGGGGTTGGCCTTGGCACCAAATTCAACGTCGATGACCTGCGCTATGACAAGATCATCATCATGACCGACGCCGATGTCGACGGCGCGCATATCGCAGCACTTCTGATGACGTTCTTCTTTACCCAGATGCGCCCAATGATCGACGCCGGCCACCTCTATCTCGCCTGCCCGCCCTTGTATCGCCTCAGCCAGGGCGCGAAACGCGTCTATTGCATCGACGAGGCCGAGCGTGACGCATGGCTGGAAAAAGGTCTGGGCGGCAAGGGCAAGATCGACGTCTCGCGCTTCAAGGGTCTGGGCGAGATGGACGCCAAGGATTTGAAAGAAACCACAATGGACCCCAAATCCCGCACCCTGATCCGCGTGACGATCGACGAGGACGAACCGGGCGAAACCGGCGATCTGGTGGAGCGTCTGATGGGGAAGAAACCGGAGCTGCGCTTTCAGTACATTCAGGAAAACGCACGGTTTGTGGTGGAGTTGGATGTTTGAGTGAATGTCCACATTGGCTGGAATACATTCGCGCGCTTGGGCCTGCGCTTATCGCTCTATTCGTGGCATTTGTTGCATATCAACAGTGGCGCACGAACTACGATGGTTTGAGAGAAAAACTCTTCGACAGAAGAATTGAAGTTCACAACCAAGTTTACTCAGCTCTTGCGAGGTTACTGCGTGAAGGATTTCCAGCCCAAGGCATAGAGAACGAGTTAACGGACGCTTGGCGATCGTCAAAATTTCTGTTTGATGACGATATCCCTGACTACATCGATACGTTGCGAGAAGCTGTAAACGACGGCCAGTTTTACTTTTCACAGGCCCATCAAAGCGAGGAGAAACGGAGCGATTATTTTGATAAAGAACACGAAAGGTTCCAATGGCTATCAAAGCAATTTGATCCCATGCATCAAATTTTTTCTAAGTATCTCAAGTTTAATACCCGTCGAGACTAAGCTTCTGAATTTCAAACGAAGGCTGGCCCCCGACCGCGGGTGGGGGTGAAGCCCCCGCCCATGGGGGCGGTCGGGGGCTGGCCGTGCCCCAAGCGGCACGGCACTGTGGAATGACTGTTTGAGGATAAACGCAGAAGCGCAGGCTTTACGCCACCGCGCCCAAGCGCCATAAATCGTGCATGACCACCCATCCGTTCACCCTCGCCGGGGCCCAACTGATCGCGCTGCCCTCGGGCGCTCTGCATTGGCCCGACCAAAAACTGCTCTGCGTTTCGGACCTGCATCTGGGCAAGGCCGAGCGGCGCGCGCGGATGGGCAACGCCCCCCTGCCCCCTTACGAAACGCGCGACACCCTCACCCGGCTAGAGGCCGACCTGAAGGCCACAGGCGCGCGCACCCTGATCTGTCTGGGCGACAGTTTTGACGATACCGCCGCCGCCGGTTCACTGCCAGACAGTGAAAAACTGTGGATTCAAACCCTTCAGGCCGGGCGGCGTTGGGTCTGGATCGAGGGCAATCACGATCCCGGCCCCGTCGATCTGGGCGGTACGCATCTGGCCGAATTACCCCTGCCCCCGCTGAGTTTTCGCCACATCGCCCGGCCCGGTGCCAGCGGCGAAATCTCGGGGCATTACCACCCCAAAGCGCAAATCACGATCCGGGGCCGCCCCCTGTCGCGCCCCGCATTCCTGATCGATGCGGATCGCGTGGTTCTGCCCGCCTACGGTACCTATACCGGCGGGCTACGCAGCACCGACCCGGCCCTGACCGGTCTGATGCGGCGCGAAGCGATGGCGGTGTTAACCGGGCGCGTCGCCCATGCCATACCGATGCCGCGCTAAAGCGGTTCCGATACGTCCAATGACGCGCATGTGCCTTAGTCCAACACCTCCCACACCTCAGGCTCAGGCCGATAGATGCAGCCGACCATCAGGACGAGAGGTACGGAAATATGTTGAACCGCCTCGTGATACACAATTCGTCCGTTTCGATTGAAATCATGCGCGCGTAAAGCCTCGTTTGCAAATTGGGCACAACGCACAATCCGAAGTGCCAGCGCGTTAAATCAGGGACCGTGGCCCACTGTGGCAATTCATCCACGCGGCCACCATGGGAAATGCACGCCTTACATCTCCGCCTCACAGATGAAATGACGAAATCGAAGCAGAGGCGCACAAAGATATCTAAATGCGCTCACCTGTTTTTATCCGACCGCGTCACCGATAAGACATGTTCCCGGTTCGCCATGTGCACGCAAGAAAAAAACTACCATAACCCTTTGCGCGCTGTTTCCTGCCGACTTTCCCCAACGATCGGCTTGGCCATTTCTGGCGCTGATGGGTCTGCTGGATTGCATCGCCTTGGGCGTAGTGATTGCCGCCAGCGGGTTTGACCGGCCCGAGTTCGCTTCGGTCGCCGCCTCAACCTTTGGCATGCTGACCGTCGTCCTTGCCTGGGCGTTTCTGCGCGAGCGGATGACACCCGGGCAATGGGGCGGGGTCGCACTGACCTTCGCCGCCATTGGGTATCTTGCGCTTTAGACCGGCACGCCCTTTCAGGCCGTCAGGCCCTCGGGCTCGTCCAGCCCATTCGCGCGGCAGCAC
>JAPFBS010000004.1:0-345631 GCA_035798175.1 Rhodobacteraceae bacterium KMM 6894 | reverse complement strand
GGGCGTGGTCTCCAAGATCATCGAGTGATCGTGTGATCAAGGCGTAGGGTGCGCTTAAGCGCACCTTACGTTGCCAGCTTCAAAAACGTTTTCGGCATAGGGCACCCACCACGGGTGCCCTTTCTTTTGCGCGGTGATTGGGGATAGACTGTGTCTTGCTATACGTGGCGTTCGTCCTGACCGGCGCCGTCTGATAGCAAGTCCAATTTGTTCCGCGACACCCGTGAGGTCCCTATGTCCGGCACCTTCCCCCATCCGAATGTCCTTCACCCCATCACATTGCCTGACGGCACTGTTCACGCAGGCACTGTTTTTTTAAAGGCGGCGATAGATCACCCACAAATTACCGTGGGGGAATACACTTATGCCAGTGCCCATGTCCCACCCGCTGACTGGGCCGCGTATTTGGCCCCTTATCTTTACCCTGGCGCGCCAGAGCGGCTGACGATTGGCCGGTTTTGCCAAATCGCGGATGGGGTCCAATTCATCACCGCATCTGCCAACCACCGCCAAGACGGGTTTTCGTCTTTCCCTTTCGCTGTGTTCGACGGGGGAATCGGCACCTCGCGTCCCTCATTGCCCGAACGGGGGCCGGATACGGAGGTTGGGCATGATGTTTGGATCGGGCAGGGCGCGCGTATATTGCCGGGGGCACAGATCGGCAGCGGGGTCATCATTGGCGCCGGGGCCGTAGTGGGGGGCACAGTCGCACCATATTCAGTGGTCGTGGGCAATCCGGCGCGCGTCGTGCGCCGGCGTTTTGGCCAGGAACATGTCACGCGCTTGTTGGCGTTGGCGTGGTGGGAGTGGCCCATCGCGCATATCCAGCGGCATGAAGCGGCCATTTGCGGTAGCGATCTGGACGCACTGGTGGCCGCCGCCGCCGAATTAGCCGGACAGGCGTGACTGAAAATCGACCGCGACAGCGTATATCGCACCCTATGTAAAAAACCGGGCGCATCCGCTCTTGCGTCCGGGCGCAAGGTGTCGTAATTCGCGGGCGTGATAGGGGTATAGCTCAGTTGGTAGAGCGACGGTCTCCAAAACCGTAGGTCCCGGGTTCGAACCCTGGTGCCCCTGCCACCTTCCATTTCAGATCGACCGATATGCCGCCAACCCTTGGCGCTCCCCGCTGTTACTGGCGGAAGGCGCGGGCGAAATAATCGGCCAGTGGTTTGACCAGATAAGCGATCGGTGAACGATCCGCAGTGCGGATGAAGGCCTCGACCGGCATGCCGGGAATCAGCTTGGTATTGGCGGGCAGGCGGGCACGTTGTTCTTCGCTGAGGGTGATTTCGGCGCGGTAGAATGGCGCGGTGCCCTCGGCCCCCTGGAACGCATCCGCTGAAATTTGCACCACCTGACCGGTCAGTTCAGGCGTCGTGCGTTGATCCAGCGCCGAAAAGCGCAGGGTCACGTCCTGCCCCAAAAACAACAGGTCGACGTGAATCGGGTCGATCTGTGCATTGATTACCAGCGGGCGGTCCTGTGGCACGATGAACAGCACCGGTTCCGCAGCGCGCAGGACCGAGCGCAGGGCGTGCACCTGAAGGTCATAGATGACGCCAGATACGGGGGCCACGATGTCCAGACGGTTGAGGTCCTCGATCAGGGCGCGGCGTTCTTCGCGCAGCTCCAACTCGCGGTATTGCAGATCGCGCAGGGTCGTGATGGCCTCTTGGCGTCGCGCCGAGCCGCGTTGCAACAGCTGGATGTCTATTTCGGTCGCGCGGCCTTCAGCCTCGGCCTTGGAGGCGCGCAATTCGCCCAGTGTGCCGCTGAGACGGGCGCGTTCGCGTTGCAGGCTCAGAATGCGTGACGCCTGCGCCAGCCCTTTATCCAGCAGGATCTGCTGATCTCTCAGTTCGGATTCGATCAGGTCGATCTGTTCGGCCAGGGCGTCCTGTTGCGCGACGATCCCGACGATCTGATCCATGATCTGTCCACGGCGCTTGCCCAACTGATCGTTTTCAGCGCCCATTGTTTCAATGCGGGCGTTCAGCAGGCGAACCTGGCCATCCATCAGGGACTGCGCGTCTTCGCTGCGTGTCGCGGCGTCCATGATGAAGGGGTCAAAGGTGATTTCGGTCAGATCGTCACGTTCGGCATCCAAGCGGCCGCGGCGGGCCATCAGCTCGTACAATTGGTTGTCGATGATCGCCAGTTGCGACCGCATGCTGGCGGGGTCCAGACGGATCAGAACATCGCCTTCCTCGACCGCGTCGCCCTCGTCCACGAGAATTTCGGCCACCACACCGCCACTGGGGTGCTGCACAACCTGACGGTTCTGATCGACCTCGATCCGACCCTGCGCGATGACCGCGCCGGAAATGGTGCTAAGCCCGGCCCAGGCGCCAAATCCGCCGACCAGCAGCACAAGGCCGATGATCCCGATCAGCAATGGTTTGCGGGCGGTCCAAGGGGTGGGCGCGTCGCCGCTCATGATTTTGGCCCCTTGTTTTGGGGGGCTGTAGGTTTGGGTGATTTGGGCCGAGGTGGCGTGCCATCAGGCGATTGTGTGGGCGGCGGGGGCGTTGAGGGACGGGCCGCGCCGGCGCCGTGGGGTGTGGGCCCTGCCAGCGCCTTGGCGGTACCGTTTCCGGGCGGAGGGCCCTTGGGAGTGGCCAACTGCTCGCTGTTGCGTACGTTGCTTTTCAGGACTTCGTCCTTGGGGCCGAAGGCGCGCATCACGCCATCTTCGAGCAGGACGATCATGTCACATTCGCGGATCGCGGCGGGGCGATGCGCGATGATCAGGATCGCGCCCCCGGCAGATCTGAAATCATGCACGGCGCGGTTGAAGGCCGCGCTGCCGGGCGCATCCAGGTTCGAGTTCGGCTCGTCCAGGACCAACAGAACCGGATCGCCGAACATGGCGCGCGCCAGTCCGATCCGTTGCAGTTGCCCCCCCGACAGGCCCCCGCCATTGGCGGTGACGGGCGTGTCATAGCCCTGCGGCAGGGCCAGAATCATCTCGTGCGCATCGGCCTTTTGCGCTGCTGCGACAACCGCCGCATCATCCGCGTTGGGCGTCAGGCGGGCGATGTTTTCCGAGACGGTGCCATCAAACAGCTGCACACGTTGGGGCAGATATCCGATATGCTGGCCCAGAACCGAAGACCCGTATTGATCCAGTGCCGCGCCGCCCAGCCGGATCGTGCCGGTGCGCAGCGGCCAGACGCCGGTCAACGCCCGCGCAAGCGTGGATTTTCCCGATCCGGTGATGCCAATCACGCCGACAACCTGACCGGGCTGGATGTTGAACGTGACGCCGCGCAGGGAGGGATGCTGTTTGCCGGGGGGCACCACGGCCACGCCCTGTACGTCCAGAATCGGAGCGGGACGGGGCAGGGCAGTCCGCTGAGGCTCGGGCGGCACGTCGGCCAAAAGTTTGCTCAGGTTGCTCCAGCCCTGACGCGCCCGCAGGACCATGGGCCACTGTCCGATCAACAACTCGATCGGGGCCAGCGCGCGGCCCAGCAGGATTGACGCCGCGATCATCGCACCTGCGGTCAATTCGCCGCGCAGCACTAGAAAGGCCCCAAGGCCCAGCATGGCCGATTGCAGGAACAGGCGCAGCGTCTTGGTGATGACCGAAAAGGTTCCGCCCACATCGGCAGCCCCCACATGCGCGCCCAATGCGGAATTGCGCGCGCCCTTCCAGCGGGTCGAAGCGTTGGCGCGCATGCCCATTGCCTCGACAGATTCGGCCTCGGCGCGGATCTGGATCGCCATCGTGTCGGCCGTCTGGGTGGCGCGGGCTGACTGGCGCGTTGGTCCGCGCGACAGCCATTGGTTCAACGTGGTGATCACGATCAGGATCACGCCACCGGCCATGGCCAGCATGCCCAGCCACGGATGGAAAATCCATATCCCGGCCAAGAACAGGGGCGTCCAAGGCGTGTCAAAGACGGCGGTCAGCGCGGGCGAGGTCATCAACCCCCGAATCGCGGCCAGATCAGACAGTGCCGTGATGCTGTTCGCGTCCGGCTGCCATGCGGATTTGCGCACGGACGCATCAAAAACCCGCCCGTCCAGTTCAGCCTGAAATCGTGCCCCAGCGCGCGCCATGACGCGGCCGCGCGCGTAATCCAGTATGCCCATCATCAGATAGAGAAACGCCACCAGCCCCGTCAGCGCCACCAGTGTTTCCACCGAACGGCTGCCCAGCACACGGTCATAGACCTGCAACATGTAAAGCGGGCCGGTCAGCATCAGTAGGTTCACGAAGGCACTGAACAGACCTACGAACCAATACAGGGGACGCGACGCCCGTCGGGCTGCGCGCAGTTCATCGACGCCGGGCTTCGGGGTCATATGGAGGGGCTCCGCGTTGGGCCGATTTCAAGGCGCTTGCAGGGGACGGCACCGGTCATGGGCCGACGCAAAAAGGGGTGCTTAAATATCATACGACAACGACTACACGATTGCGCTGCGCGGCTCCAGTTTTCAGTTGCCTGTGGTTTGAAATTTTAGGGGCTGCGAAAACTGCCGCAGCCCCGAACCTTATTGGCGCATATTCGGCGTGTCAGATGATTTGCAAATCATCGGCCAGCGCAGCCTTGGTGATGTCATCCACGGTCAGTTCCTCACCTCCCAGCCCAAACAGATCAAAGTTGACCGCGCCATTTGACAGCTCGACCCCGGCGTCCAGCACATCTGCGACAGTGACGCCATCGTTGAGGTCCAGAATGATCAGGTCCAGATCGTCCTCGAAATCCCGGATGAATACATTGCCGTTGGCATCGCCCAACTCAAAGCGGTCCGCATCCGCGCCGCCAAACAGCTCAATCACTCCGCCTGGCCGGTTTAGTGTCAGGGTATCTTCGCCCGCGCCACCGCGCAGCGTGTCGTCGCGCCCGTTAGAGACCAACTGATCGTCGCCCTTGCCACCTTCCAGAACAAACGGGGCCGTCGCACCGCCGGAGTTTGGAGATGTCAGAACATCGTCGAAATCCGAGCCGATGATATGCTCGATGTTTGTCAGAATATCGCCCTCGGCTGTGCCGCCGATTTGCGCCGCGCCGCTGGAGGCATCAACGGTGACGCCCGCATCGCTGTCCGCATAGCTGACGATATCGAACCCGTCCTGCCCGTCGATCACGTCGGCCCCTTCGCCGCCAATCAATGTGTCCAGACCGCCGCCGCCTTTCAGCGTATCGGCCCCCTTGCCACCGCTAAGCCGGTTGGCGATGTAATCCCCGTAAAGTTGGTCGTCGTGGTCTGACCCTTGCAATCCCTCGATGTCGCTGAACCCCTCGTCATCGACCAGCGAGTCGCCAAACGCGTCGCCCCCCGAATTGAAGGGGCCGCCAAAAACAGGCTCGCCCAGCACGGCGGTAACGCCTTCGCTGGATCCGGCGTAGGATACGATGTCAAAGCCGCCTCCGCCCTGGATATAGTCACCATCGGCGCCCCCGATCAGCAGGTCATCGCCACTGCCGCCGCTCAAGGTATCCCTGCCGTCGCCGCCATCCAGCACGTTGCTGCCAGCCGACACGCGCAGCAGGTCCCTCCCGTCATTGCCGAACAGCGTATCGTCGCGATAGCCTTCCAGATCATCGCCATGTTGGGAGCCGATCACGCCTTCGATTTCAAACAGGCGGTCGCCCTGCGCCTCGTCCCCGCCGACGCTGGTCGAGTCGCCACTGCTGTTCAACTTGACGCGAACACCCTCGTCCGAGTTGATATAGGAGGCAAAGTCTTTGCCGTCCCCGCCGTGCAATTCGTCTGCGCCGTTGCCGCCTTCCAGCGTATCATCGCCTTGACCGCCGCGCAGCGTGTCCTTGCCGCTAAACCCGCGCAGTTCATTGTCCATCTCATTGCCGCGCAAGGTGTCGCTGAAACCGCTCGCGCCCCACAGGTGTTCTATATTGATGAGGGTATCCCCCTCGGCGTGGCCGCCGCTTGCGGTGCTGGGGGTGGGGTCATCATCTTCGTCGCCGTTCGTATTCCTTCCACTCAGCGCAAGCGCGACATTCACCGCGCCGGCTGAACGGAAGTATGAGATGATATCGCCGTCCCCGTCGCCGCCGTCGATGTCGTCCGCGCCAGCGCCGCCACGGATGAAATCATTGCCACCGCCCGCCTTGATGGTGTCGTTGCCGTCGTGGCCCGCGATGCGGTTGTCGTTGTCGTCGGTGGTGATGTGGTCGTCGTGTTTTGAGCCAGAGATATCCTCGAACCCGGTCAAAAGATCGCCTGCCGCCTCGCCGCCCGCGTTGTTGGCGTTGTTGGTGAAATCCACCGTGACACCGGCCTTGGAACTCCAATAGGAAATCCGGTCGCGCGCGCCGTCGCCGCCGTCCAGATCGTCGGCCCCTTTGCCGCCACGCACATAATCGTCGCCGCCCAGCGTCTTGATCGTGTCGTTGCCATCATGGCCCAGAAAACTGTTGGCCATTCCATCCCCGGTCAGCGTGTCGCCGCCGTGGCTGCCCGAGATATCCTCGACGTTGCTTAAAACATCGCCCTCGGCATAACCGCCGCTTGCCGTGCCTGCGGTAAGGTCGACCTGAATTGGCCCGACTGTGTTGAAATAGCTGACGCGGTCGCCTTCGCCATCGTCACTGCCGCCGTCAATCGTGTCCGCACCGGTGGTGGCGCGGATGTAATCCTCGCCGTCGCCGGCATCAATCAGGTCGTCGCCCGCACCACCATAGATATAGTCCTTGCCCGCACCGCCGTCGATTTCGTCGTTGCCGTCGTCACCGTACAGATGATCATCGTTGCCTTCGCCCTTGATCGTGTCGTCACCGCCCCGACCTTCCATACGGTCACGTGCGTTCGTCCCGACAAGCTCATTCGGAAGGTCATCACCGATGGTATTAACGCGCGCATTCGCCTCGCCCGCCGCTCCGGCGCTGAAGGCGGTGTTCACCGGCGCCGCCAATGCCCCACTGCGAGCAGCGATCAGCGGTTTCGCCAATGATGTTTCGTTCGGATCGGGCAAAAGCGAAGAGGTGGTTTGAATGGGCGATGTCATGAAAATATCCTTGTTCAGTTCGAAAGTCGGTCGCCAATGCTGGCGCATGAAAAAGAGAAGGGCTTAAAGCGCGTTTAAACCCCTTTTGTGATCTGCTGTCACCCCGCCCGTTTCTGGACGTGCGGATCATCCGGGCGCAGTCCGGATCAGATCAGGACTAAATCGTCGATAAGTTGCGAGAATGTGACGCCATCCACTTTTACAACGCCGCCGTCCAAATCAAACAGGTTAAGGACAACGCCGTCGGGACGGTCTGTGCTGAAACTTTCCAAGTCTGCTTTTGTGACGCCGTCGTCCAAGTCCATAACAATCACGTCTTCATCCGGATCATAGTCACGAATGATCGAGTCTGAATAATTGCGTTGGATTTCGAAGCGATCACTCCCTGCGCCGCCGAACAACTCGTTGAAAATGGTGTTTCCGCCCACGCTTAGCGTGTCGTCGCCATCGCCTCCGCGCATCAGGGTGAAATCGCTTTTGGTGATCAACAGATCATTGCCGTCGCCGCCATCCAGAGTGAACAGCGTGCCGGTGAAATCGGGGCCGGGGTCTTGGCCCTGATTGAATGAGGTCAGCACATCGTCGTGATCTGATCCGATGATGTGTTCGATATTGGACAGGACATCGCCCTCGGCCGTACCGCCGGTTTGCGCCCCACTGTTGGAGGCATCCACCGTGACGCCCGCCGTACTGTCGGCATAGCTGACAATATCGAACCCGTCCTGTCCGTCGATCATGTCGGCACCAGCGCCGCCGTTGATACTATCATCACCGCTGCCGCCTATCAGCAAGTCTACGGAATTGCCCCCCGTCAGTGTATCGTCGCCGTCGCCGCCATTTAGCGTGTTATTGCCGGTGCGCATCCGTAGAAAGTCATCGCCTGCGTTGCCGATCAGCGCGTCGTCGCTGCTGCCCCGTATTGCATCGTCAAATTGCGATCCCAAAACGCCTTCGATGTCAATCAGTTGGTCATCTTGCGCATGGCCGCCAAATCCGACACCGTTACCAAAGCCTACGACAACATCTACGCCCTTGTTTGAGCGCTCGTATGACACATAATCAAAGCCTTCGCCGCCATCCAGCAAATCGCCAGTCAGGCTTTCATTCGCCTGGTCCAGCCCGCGCCCACCACCGTCCAGTGTGTCGTCGCCCTGTTTCCCCCGCAGCGTGTCCGACCCGGCATAGCTGCGCAGCAGGTTGTTCTCTTCGTTGCCAATCAGGGTGTCGCGGAACTGTGTGCCATACAAGTGTTCGATGCCAACGAGCATGTCGCCTTCGGCGAAGCCGCCGTTGGCAGTGCTGGCGGTGGGGGCCTCGTCTTCTTCACCGTTGACGTGCTTGCCACTGGTTGCCAGTTGGATACTCACCCCCGCAGTCGAGCGATAGTAGGACGCTATATCGTCGTCGCCCTCACCTCCGTCGATGTCGTCGGCCCCGGCGCCGCCACGGATGAAATCATTGCCGCCGCCCGCCTTGATCGTGTCGTCGCCGTCATGGCCCGCGATGCGGTTGTCATTGTCGTCAGTGGTCAGGAAATCGTCGTGGTTCGAGCCGGAGAGATCCTCGAACCCGGCCAAAAGATCGCCCTCGGCCTCGCCGCCTGCGTTGTTGGCATTGTCGGTGAAATCGACCGTAACGCCCGCCTCGGATTTCCAATAGGAAATCCGATCACGCGCGCCGTCGCCGCCATCCAGATTATCGGCTCCAAGGTTGCCGCGCACATAGTCATCGCCGCCCATCGCCTTGATCGTGTCGTTGCCCTCATGGCCCAGCAGGCTGTTGGCCTTGCCGTCGCCTGTCAGTGTGTCGCTCGCGCGTCCCCCCGACAGGTCTTCAATCAGGTTCAGCACGTCACCCTCGGCATATCCGCCCGTTGCGGTGCCTGCGGTCAGGTCGATCTGCACGGCGCCATCTGTGTTCCAATAGCTGACCCGGTCGCCCGCGCCCAGATCTTCACCGCCATCCACCGTGTCGGCCCCGGCACCGGGGCGGATATAATCCTCGCCCGATCCACCGTCGATTTCATCGTCGCCGTCGCCACCATAGATGCGGTCATCGCCGCTGCCGGCCTCCATCGTGTCGTTCCCGCCCATGCCATACAGGATATCGCCGCGCGGAGTGCCGATCACTTCGTTGCCGTCGTCGTTGTCCACAAAAAAGCGCCCGATCTCAAACAACTTGGCGCTGCCATTGTTGAAAAGAGTAACAAAGCGGCCGTCCCCCAGCGGCGTGATCGACTTGTTCAAGGGGGCGCTATTGCCGGGGTTTGTTATGTTAAACTCTTCACCGATGGGCTGGCCGTCATTGGCGAACGCTTGGCCGCGCACAGCCCGTTTTGCTGTGTCGCCGTTGGTATAGCTGTCGGCCCAAGTCACCACGAACATGCCGCCATCTATCGCCGCCACTTCGGGTTCGCGCTGATTGCCGGGGGCGGTGGTGTTGACCAGAATCGGTGGGCCGGACAGGGTGCCGTCCGCATTCACAACCTGTGCCACGATCGCATCGCCGTCGCCATCGGGACTGGGGCTGTTTTCTTCATAGAAGACGACCACGAACCGGCCGTCGTCCAAACCTGCCACTTCGGCGCGGTGAAATTCTGGGTAGTTGGCCAGGCGCGTGTTGACATCGAACGGGTCACTCTTCGCGACCCCTGCGGTATCGAAAATCTGCACACGGGCATCTTCGCTGGTGGATTCGCCGCCGTCCTGCCAGGCTACGACAAACCCGCCATCCGCCAGTGTGGCCACGTTGGCCAAGGCGCGGGTATCGTCCACCTCGTAGCCATCAAGGATGATGCCCGGAGCGGCCTTTGTGCCGTTAGCGTTGAGCGTCTGCATGAAAATCGCCTCGCGCTTGCGCCCCGAGGCGTTGGTGAATGCATCCCAGACGACGACAATCCGCCCATCGGACAGGGCGGTCACATCAAGGTTTTTGGCGGGGTAGTCTGTTTCGGTATTGATCCCGAATTCGTCCCCGACCAGCGCGCCATCCGCAGCAAAAATCTGGCCGCGCAGGCCAGTATCGTCGGCATCGTCACTGCCGTCATCCGACCAGACACTGACAAAACCGCCACCGGGCAGACCAGCCAACGCCGCCGCTGCGTGAGTGTCACCCGGCGAAGTGTGCATCAAAAAGCTGTCGCCAACAGTCTGGCGGTTTGCGTCATAGATCTGCCCGCGTGTTTCCAGCGCGTCACCATTCGCAACCGTATATGCGGTGACAAATCCGCCGTCAGCCAACTTGGCCAGAACCGAGCCGGTCCCTGTCGAAAACTGCGCCCCGAATTGAACAGGTGTTACCATGGTGGAAATCTCCTTGAAGCAAGGACTGTTGTGTAGGCGCTTAAATCAAAGCAACGCGAGCACAGATCCCGGCAACGTTTTGTGAAACATCAATTCAAGTATCGGTTTGATAATAGCGGGATTTGCCGATTCTCGGAACTGCCATCCAAGCAGACACTGCCGACGCGCATCATTTCAAATGAAGTAAAAACAGACTGAACAATTCGGCCTGCGACGAGATCTGTAATTTGGAATAGATGTTGCGCCGGTGGGTTTTTACCGTCGGAAGTGAGATACCCAGGTTCAGCGAAATCGACCCGCTGGAATGTCCGATCAGGATCAGTTGCGCCACCTCGCGTTCGCGCGCGGTCAAGGTGTCGCCGCCGAAATCCTGAAACCGGTCTTCTTGATCGGCGGGGGTATGCTCGGCCTCCAGGCTGGCGGGGTTGATCGCGAACTGACGTTGCAGCACCGCGTCCAGCACGGGAAACAGATGTGTCATCATCTGGTGGCACGCGGTGGCCTGCGGGCTGCCCAACGGCGTAAGAAAACTGAAGTCCAGGGCGGTGTCGTTTGGAAGGGAGATCAGCACGATCACCTCGGCCATATTTTTGGGCCAGCCGGGGGTGCGGTATCCGATCGGTTCATTGTCTTCGATGTGCACGTCAATGTCAGGTTGTGCAATTGTCATGCTGCCCTTGGGATAAAAATCCGAGATCATGTAGACGCCCGGCGCGTGGCCTTGTTGAGACGCACGATAGGCGGGGTTTATGACATGGGTGTAGGACAGGTAGTTTTTCAATCCGCGCGCATGGGCAGGCGGGTCAGGATAATTGGCCAGCGCAACTGGGCCCTGCGCCTTGCGATAGAGAAAGATGTGAAACGACTCGCATCCAAATCGCTCTGCCAGCACCTGCGCCAGATCGCGTGCGAAGCTGTCCCGCCCGATCAGGTCGATCAATGCGGCGATCTGCGCCGGGTCAGGCGCGTGGCAGGGGGCGTGGCAGAGGGCAGGGGCGTGATCCATGGCGGCAGTAATGCGGTCTGGGGCACCTGTGGTCCACCCATTTGTCACGGATCGTCGAATTTGAGCGTGGGTTCCATGTTGCCGAGGTTTCAAGGGCGCCTCTTTTTCGGGCGTGCGATCGGGCACACGCGTCAATAGCAGGCCGTGCGTGCACGTATTGGGCCGTCTCATCCTTTGGGATGATAGGTTTACCCCCTGTGCTCATCCCAGACTAAGCTCAACACCGCCCATTGCGGCGACGGCAAAAGGATATTGATCATGGGTTTTCCGATTGAAGAAGTGCGCGCGTTGTTTCCGTCGCTGGTGCAGACGGATAATGGCGCGGCGCGTTGCTATCTGGATAATCCGGCGGGTACACAGGTGCCCAAACTGGTCATCGACGCGATCAGCGACTATTTCACCTACTATAATTCCAATGCGGGTGGCGCGTTTGAAACCAGCCGCCAGACTGATCGCATCTGGCAGGCAGCGCATGATGATATGGCGCTTTTGCTGGGCGCGTCCTCGGGGGCCGAGGTGGTCATCGGGCAATCCATGACCAGCCTTGGGTTTCACCTGACGCGCTGCATCTGCCACGATTTTCAACCGGGCGATCAGATCGTCATCACCCGGATGGAGCATGAGGGCAACGTCGGCCCATGGCTGGAGATTGCCAAGGACAAGGGGCTGGAGATCCGCTGGGTCGATTTCAACCGCGACACATGGCAGGTCGAGCCCGAGGATCTGGCCGCACAGCTGTCTGATCGCACCCGTCTGGTGGCGCTGAATTATGCATCCAACATGACCGGGGCGATCAACGACATCAAGGCGCTGACCAAGGTCGCCAAGGATGCGGGCGCGCTGGTGTATGTGGATGCAGTGCAGTTGACGCCGCATCATCTGGTGGATGTGAAGGACTTGGGCTGTGATTTTCTGGCCTGTTCGTCCTACAAGTTTTTCGGCCCGCACATGGGCATCGTCTGGGGCCGCCACGAGGTGCTCAGCACGATCTACCCCTACAAGGGGCGCTGCGTATCCAACGCCAGCCCGGACCGCCATGAAATGGGCACGCCGCAATATGAACTGCTGGCCGGACTGTCGGCCACGGTTCGCTATTGGGAAACGCTGGGCAGCATGACGGGCGGGCAGGAGACCAAAGACGGGGATCGCCGCGCGTTGATCAAAGCCGCTTATGCCGCCTCGCGCCAGTATGAAGAACCGCTGACCAACACGCTGATCGCGGGGCTTCAGGATATTCCCGGCATCACGGTTTACGGCATCACCAACCCCAACCGCATCGGCGAGCGGGTGCCGACTGTGTCGATCCGGCACGCGTCTGTCGCGCCTCAACCCATCGCCGAGGCGCTGGGCGCTGCGGGTATCCATGTCTGGCACGGCCACAACTATGCGTATGAGCCCGCGCGCGCGCTGGGCCTGCCGCTGGACGAGGGTGTCGTGCGCATCGGGATCGCACATTACAATACAGCGGACGAAATCGAACGTACTTTGAAAGAAATAAACAAGGCCGTCACAAAGGCCGGATAAAATCGGCCATGGCACAACGTCAACAAGGAGATAAGATTATGAAACGACTGCACGGATTATTCGCCGCCGCCGCTGCGGCGCTTACCATGGGCACCGCCCTGCCAGCCGCGTCTGAAACACTGCGCGTGGGGATGGAATGCACCTATGCGCCCTTCAACTATCGCACGGAATCGGGCGAGCTGGCGGGCTATGATGTGGACGTCGCCAATGGCGTTGCCGAGATCATGGGCGCGGATCTGGAATTTGTCTGTCAGCAATGGGACGGGATGATTCCTGCGCTGCTGGCCAACAAATTTGATCTGATCATCGCCTCGATGTCGATCACTAACGAGCGTCTGGAAAAGATGGATTTTTCCAGCCCGTACCGCGATTCCGTGGGCCGTCTGGTGGGCGCATCTGATGCGGATCTGAACCTGTTCGACGATGCCGGAAACCCGATCCCCGAAAGCTTCAAGGGCCTGCGTATCGGGCTGGAACGCGCCTCGACCTACGAATCGTGGTTCAACGCGACACTGCCAGACGCCGATACAGTTCTCTATGACGGCAACGAAGCGATGTATCTGGACCTGCGCAATGGTCGCGTTGACTTGATCATGACCAACCCGATGAAGGCACATCTGCGCTTCTTGTCCACAGAAGAGGGCAGCGGATATGAATTTGTCAGCCCCGCCATCTCCGAGGTCGAATATTTCGGCACAGGTGTCGGAATTGGTCTGCGTAAAGGCCAGCCCGAGTTGAAGGCCCGTCTTGACGGCGCGATCAAGCAATTGATCAACGATGGCAAGCTGACCGAATACGCTCTGAAATATTTCCCCTTCCCGATCCACAACGAGGACTGGGGAAAAAGCTGATTTAAGGCTCTCCCTGTTGGGGCGGCGCGGATGGTTGCGTCGCCCCCTTTTTTGGGGATTGGAACTGCACAAAGGGGGTAGCCGTGGACGTATTGTCAGGCTGGTGGGATGATTTCTTCTGGGGCTCAGTCGTGGTGGCGCAGGTGTTTCTGGCGTCATTGGTGCTGATGGTGGTCTTTGGGTTGATCGGGGCTGCGGCCAAGCTGTCGAACAGCACCGTCGCCCAAAAAATCGCCAATGGGTACACGATCGTATTTCGCGGCACGCCTGAAATTCTGGTGATCCTGCTGCTGTATTTCGGCCTTGCGATCTCGCTGACGGCCATTGCGCAGATGTTCAATCCCGAGATCAAGTTTCTGGATGTGCCGCCGTTCTGGGCGGGGACCATCGCCATCGCGTTGATCGTTGGCAGCTACGCAACCGAGACGTTTCGCGGCGCATTTCTGGGCGTTAAGCCCGGCAGTATTGAGGCGGCCGAGGCGCTGGGCATGTCCGCCCTTCAGGTATTCTTCTACGTGCGGGTGCCGGAAATGTGGCGGCTGGCGCTGCCGGCCTTTGGTAATCACATGCTGTCGCTGATCAAGGACACGGCGCTGATTTCCATCATCGGCCTGAACGAGACACTGTTCGTCGCCAAGCAGGCGATGGGTGCGACCGGACAACCGTTCGTCATGTATATCACCGTCGGTGCGATCTATCTGGGCTTTTCCACCGTGATCACGCTGACCGTCATGGCGCTGGAATACTACGGCAACCGGCACATGAGGGCAGACGCATGAGTTTTGACATCTCGCTGATCTTTTCCGCCCTGCCCAAGATGCTGATGGGCATCGGCCTGACCTTTCAGTTGTTGATCCTGTCAGGGGTGCTGGGTCTGGCGTTGGCTATCGTTCTGATGCTGATGCGTATCAGTGGACGATGGTATCTAAGCTGGCCCGCGCAGGTCTATATCTATGTGTTTCGCGGCACGCCGATTCTGGTGCAGATCTTTATCGTCTACTACGGCTTCCCGCAGCTTGAGTTCATCCGCGACGGCATCCTGTGGCCGATCTTTCGCGACCCGTTCGGGTGCGCCATCGTGGCGCTGACGCTGAACACTGCGGCCTATGTGTCCGAGATCCTGCGCGGTGGGGTTCTTGGCGTGGATCGCGGTATTCTGGAGGCGGGCGAGGCGTTGGGCCTGAACCGCCGTCAGCGGTTCACCTATTTGACCACGCCCATCGCCGCGCGGCTGGCTTTGCCCGCTTATGGCAATGACGTGATCAGCCTGCTGAAATCGACGGCGCTGGCCAGCACGATCACGCTGGCCGACATGACCGGCATCGCGCGGACCCTCGTGGCGCAGACCTATGCGCCCTATGAAATCTTCATCTCGCTGGCGATCGTTTACATGATCATCACGTTTTTCATTCAGAAACTTATGGCCCGGATCGAACGCTGGCTGGGCCGCTATACGGTAAGGACGGGCCAGACATGAGCGCGACGCACCCTCTCATCCGCATGGAGCATGTCGGCAAGCATTTCGGCACCTTCAAGGCGCTGAACGATATCAACCTTGAAGTAACCAAGGGCGAGCGGATTGTGGTCTGTGGCCCCTCCGGGTCGGGCAAATCGACGATGATCCGCTGCATCAACCGTCTGGAAAAGCACGACGAGGGCCGGATTTTCATCGGCGATATCGAACTGACGGACAAATTGAAGGATCTCAACGCCGTACGCCGCGAGGTCGGCATGGTGTTTCAGTCCTTCAACCTGTTCCCGCACATGACCATCCTGAAAAACCTGATGCTGGCGCAGAAACTGGTGCGCAAAACCCCCAAGGCCGAGGCCCGCGAGGTGGCGATGCATTACCTTGAACGGGTCAAGATCCCCGAACAGGCTGATAAATATCCGATTCAGCTGTCTGGCGGGCAGCAACAACGCGTCGCCATCGCGCGCGCCCTGTGCATGAAGCCCGAGGTCATGCTATTTGACGAACCGACCTCGGCGCTGGATCCGGAAATGATCAACGAGGTGCTTGAGGTGATGACCGGTCTGGCCAAAGACGGCATGACGATGATCTGCGTGACGCATGAAATGGGGTTTGCCCGCTCGGTCGCGGATCGCGTGATCTTTATGGATGCGGGCGAGATTGTTGAGCAGGCCCCGCCCGAAACGTTCTTCAGCGCGCCCAAAAACGAGCGTACCAAACTGTTCCTCAGCCAAATCCTGTCCCATTGAAGGCGCCGACCATGACGAAATCCATGACCCAACCTGACCACACAGAATTTCTGGCCTTTGCTGAAACCCTGGCCGATCACAGTCGCGCCATGCTGTTGGAGGCCGCCCGCCACAAGCTGGACATCGAAATCAAGGCCGACGCGTCCTTCGTCACTGCCACCGACAAGGCAGTCGAAACCGCCCTGCGCGAGCGGATCATCGACGCCTATCCAAACCATGGGATCTTGGGCGAGGAATTTCCCAATGTGAACACCGACGCCGAATTTGTCTGGGTACTGGATCCGATTGATGGCACCGCGCCCTTCATCGCGGGCATCCCGGTTTACGGTACGCTGATCGCGCTGGCATGGAATGGCGCGCCCTATATGGGGGTCATTGATCAGCCAGCCACGGCCGAGCGTTGGACCGGCGTGGCGCATCAATTTGCACTGCACAACGGCACGCCGGTCAAGGTAAGGTCGTGCTCATCTCTGGAGCGTGCATTGGTCACCTGCTCCAACAGCGATTTCATGGACGCCGCGCATCGTGCCCGCTTTGATGTCATCCGCAAGCGGGCGCAGTATGTGCAATATGGCGGGTCGTGCTATGCCTATGGCTGCATGGCGTCCGGGCGCACGGATATGGCGGTGGATGGCGGGCTGGACCCGTTTGATGTTTATGCGCCTGCCGCTGTTATCCTTGGCGCGGGCGGACATTTCTGCGATTGGCAGGGTCAACCGCTGAGCTTTGAGATGGACGGCCATGTTCTGGCCGCCGGTGACAAGGCCCGGCTGGATGAGGCGCTGACCATTCTGGGCGGCTAAAGGGGCACTACATGAGCACACCGATCATTCTGGACGCTGCCGCTGTCGCGGCGCATTTGCCGAAACTGGACGTTGTGGGCGAACTGCGCGCGATGTTTACCGCGCTGGGGCAGGGGCAGGCGGCGCAACCGGCGCAAACCGTCACCGACTTTCCCGGTGGGGGCGGCGATTTCATCACCTATCTGGGGGCGGTTCAGGCGGCGGGCGTGTTCGGCGCGAAACTGTCGCCCTATATTGTCACCGACGGCGCGCCGATCATCACCGCGTGGACGCAAATCATGAGCATGACCACCGGCGCGCCCCTTGCGCTGGTCGATGGGATGCACCTGACGACCGAACGCACGGCAGGCACCACGGCGCTGGCCGTCGATCTGTTGGCCCCCGCGAGCGCGACCCGTCTGGCAATTATCGGTGCGGGGCCGGTGGCGCAGGCACATCTGCGCCATGTGCTGAGCTTGCGGGATTGGGCGTCGATCAGCGTTTTCTCGCCCTCGCTGGGCAAAGACGGGGACAAGCAGGCCTTGTGGACTGGCCTGTCGCCTGCGCTTGTTATTGCCACGGATGTCGCCAGCGCAATCGGTGACGCGGATGTTGTCCTGCTGTGCACCTCGTCGGGTCGCCCTGTGATCGACCCCGCCGTACTGAAATCCGGCGCACTGGTCACGTCGATCAGCACCAATGCCCCAAATGCGCACGAGGTGCCGCCCGCGTTTTTGACCGCTGCCGAGGTTTATTGCGACTACGCGCCCACCACCCCCGCCGCCGCCGCTGAAATGCGGCTGGCCACGCAGCAAAACGGCTGGTCTGCGGATGATCTGCGCGGCGATCTGGCCGAGCTGACCTGCGGCACCTGCCCAACGCCCACAGGCGCGCGGCCGGTCTATTTCCGCTCGGTCGGTCTGGGGCTGGAAGATATCGCCATGGCACATGGCATCTGGAAACTGGCCACAGGACAAACGGCATGAAAATCCAACCATTCGGCGTCGAAATCTGGATGAACGAATTTGAGAACCACTGCAAATTCAATCTGGCCGAGACCTGTGTCGCGTCGCTGACCATCGCGCAATTGCTGGAAATGTCGGGCAAGAACGCCGATGTTCTGGACGATCTGATGCCGATGAAGATGACCTATGGCGCGATTGAGGGCTCGGACCGGCTGCGCGATGCGATCTGCACGCTCTATGCCACGCAAAAGCGCGAGGATATCAGCGTCACCCATGGCGCAATCGGGGCCAACGCGCTGGTGCACGAGGCGCTGGTTGAACCCGGCGATCATGTGATGTCGGTGCGCCCGACCTATCAACAGCATTATTCCTTGCCCGAAAGCTATGGCGCGACCGTCGATATCCTGCATCTGCGCCCCGAAAACGGATTTCTGCCCGATCTGGAAGAATTCGCCCGCCTGATCCGCCCCGACACGAAACTGATCGCGATCAACAACCCCAACAACCCGACCGGCGCGTTGATGGACGCCGCCTATCTGGAGCAGTTCATCGCCATCGCGCGCGCCAACAACGCCTATATCCTGTGTGACGAGGTGTATCGCGGCACGGCGCAGAAGGGCGACGGGTTTTCGCCCTCGATTGCCGATATGTATGAGCGCGGGATTTCCGTGGCGGGCATGTCGAAAACATTCTCGCTGGCGGGTCTGCGTCTGGGCTGGATCGCCGCCCCCGCCGAGGTGCGCGCGGCTGTGTCTATCCGGCGGGATTACAACACCATCAGCGTTGGAATGATCGACGATTATTTCGCGGCGCTGGCACTGGAGGCTAAGGACCGTATTCTGGAACGCTCACACCGGATCACTCGGGGCAATCTGGCCATTCTGGATGCTTGGGTACAGGCGCAGCCGCGCATCAGCTACGTTAAGCCGCAGGCGGGCACGACCGCGTTGTTGAAATACGATTTCGACATGTCCTCGCGCGATTTCTGCATTCAGTTGCTGGAACAGACCGGCGTGATGTTTACCCCCGGATCTGTCCTGCATATGGAGGGCTGGCTGCGGGTTGGGTATGCCAACGATCCGGAAATTCTGACCGCCGGGTTAGAGCGCGTGACAACATTCTTGCAAGGGTTGGAGGCCAAGGGCACCGGCCCGGCACGGCCCCAAACCGTCCAAGTGGCCGCAGAATGACTGACCTGATCAGCCGCAGTGCCGCCGCGTCCGTGCGCGCACGGGTGCGTATCGCGCCGATGATATACCAGACGCCGCTGTTACCGTCGCGCGTTCTGGGGGATCGACTGAATTGTAATCTGCGCTTCAAGGCAGAGAATTTCCAATTAACCGGGTCGTTCAAGATGCGTGGCGCGGCGTCGAAAATGACCGCCCTGCCGCCGTTTGCGCAATCGGGGCAGCGGTTGATCACTGCCTCGTCGGGCAACCACGGCATTGCCGCGTCGCGCGCTGCTGCGTTGACCGGGCAGAACCTGACCGTGGTGTTGCCCGAAACCGTGGCGCGCGCGAAGCTGGCCAAGATCGAGGCGTTCGGCGTTACCGTGATCCTGCACGGGCCCGAATCGGGCGCGGCAGAGGCGCATGCCGCCCAACTGGCCGCGTCGGGCGAATATACCTATGTGTCGCCCTACAATGACGCGCAGGTGATCGCGGGGCAGGGCACCTGCGCGCTGGAAATGCTGGATCAGACCGAACGGATCGACAACGTGTTCGTCGCCATGGGCGGCGGTGGGTTGATCGGCGGCATCGGCGCGGTGCTAAAGGCGTTTTCGCCCAAGACCCGCGTGATCGGGGTGTCAGCCCAAAATTCGGCCGCGCTGGCCGCGTCTATGATCGCGGGACATGTGGTGGAAACCACCCATCTGGACACGCTGGCCGACGGCGTGGCGGGCGGCGTAGACGCCGATACCCTGACCTTGCCGCTGGCGATGGAGGTGGTGGACAGCGTCCGGACCTGCACCGAGGTCCAGATCGCCGCCGCGCTGAAACTGCTGGCGCAGGATGAGACACTGTTGGTAGAAGGGGCCGCCGCGCTGGCGCTGGCGGGCTACCTGCAAATGGCCGAGGAATGCCGCGGGCAAAACAACGTGATCGTGCTGTGCGGATCCAACTTTGACCGCGATACGGTGATGCCGCTGGTGGTGTGATCCGGTGGTGTGATCTGGCGGCGCAACGCTGAATGCGCGGCGCCGTTTTCAGCGCGGCCGCCGGGACCGTAACGCACACTGCGTCGACGTGCGTTACTTCAACTCGACCTCGATAAAGGTCATCGGGGCATCGCCCGCGTTGATCACATTGTGATGCACGCCCTGATCCCGGTAATAGGCGGTGCCTGCGGGCACGGTGACATCCTTGGACGTGCCGTCCGGCGATTCGAGCCGCATGTGGCAGTCGGTGATGGTGGTGATGACGTAATCCATTCCGTGTTTATGCCATCCGGTGTCCTGACCGGGCAGAAAATCAAATCGGGTGACGCGGGTGCGCGTGTCGTCGATTACTGTGGTTGCGGTGCACTGTGTCATGTCGGGAAAGCTCCTGTTTTGCATGCTATTGATCTGTCCAGATGAAGTGGTCCTGCTGTCCCGGACAGGTTTGCAACTTGGCTAAGATGCATCTCAGTTAGGTTTCAGACCACTTGGCTCATCTGTATCGGCTGAAACTATGCGGCCTCTGGTCCCCGTTTATCAAGCGCGGTGTGAAGCAGTTCGGCGTTGTGCCGGTCCCCTGCAAGGGGGCGCCACGAATACGCGGCGTCGGCGCACGCCCGCCTTGCCCCTATGACGCGCAGGGATTAGGAACCTTTGGATCACCCCTTGTCTTGGAGACTTGCCCATGAAACGCGCCCTTATTACCGGCATTACCGGACAGGATGGCTCATATCTCGCAGAGTTGCTGCTGGAAAAGGGCTATGAGGTGCATGGGATCAAGCGGCGGGCGTCTTCGTTCAATACGCAGCGGATCGACCATATCTATCAGGATCCGCATCAACCCGACCCCAAGCTGAAGCTGTGGTATGGCGATTTGACCGACACGTCGAACCTGACGCGTCTGCTGTCCGAAATCCGTCCCGATGAGGTGTATAACCTTGGCGCGCAAAGCCATGTGGCGGTCAGTTTCGAAGCGCCGGAATATACGGCGGATGTGGACGGCATCGGCACCCTGCGCCTGTTGGAGGCGATCCGTTTTCTGGGCATGGAAAAGACCTGCCGGTTCTATCAGGCCTCGACCTCTGAGTTGTATGGTCTGGTGCAGGAAACGCCGCAGAGTGAGACGACACCGTTCTACCCGCGCAGCCCCTATGCCGTCGCCAAGCTGTATTCCTATTGGATTACAGTGAATTACCGCGAGGCTTATGGCATGTATGCCTGCAATGGCATCCTCTTCAACCACGAAAGCCCGCGTCGGGGCGAGACATTTGTGACCCGCAAGATCACCCGCGGGCTGGCCAATATCGCGCAGGGGCTGGAGGAATGCCTGCACGTGGGCAACATCGACGCGCTGCGCGATTGGGGCCATGCCAAGGACTATGTGCGCATGCAGTGGATGATGCTGCAACAGGACACGCCCGAGGATTTCGTGATCGCCACGGGCAAGCAATATTCGGTGCGCGACTTCATCACCATGTCGGCGGCGGAGCTGGGCATCGAACTGGCGTTTACCGGCACCGGGCTGGACGAGGTCGGCACGGTGGTGTCCGTCACATCGGACATGGCGCCGTCGGTGAAACCCGGCGATGTGGTGCTGCGCATTGATCCGCGCTATTTCCGCCCCGCCGAGGTTGAGACGCTGCTGGGCGATCCGACCAAGGCGCGCGAAAAGCTGGGCTGGGTGCCGCAGTTCACCGCGCAAGAAATGTGCGCCGAGATGGTGGCCGGAGATCTGCGCGCCGCGCGCCGTCAGCGTCTATTGTCCGAACACGGCTATGCCCTGCCACCCAGTGCGGGGGACTGACGCAATGCGGATCTATCTGGCCGGGCACCGGGGCATGGTGGGCAGCGCGATTCACCGTCAGCTGATGGCCAGTGGCGTTGCTGACGGCGATATCCTGACCTGCACACATGCCGATATGGATCTGGTGGATCAGGTCAGTGTCCGGGCGTTTATGCAAGATGAGCGCCCCGATGCGGTGATATTGGCCGCGGCCAAGGTGGGGGGCATCCATGCCAACAACACCTATCCGGCGGATTTTATCTATGACAATCTGATGATGCAGGCCAATGTGATCCATCAGGCGCACGCGGCGGGCGTGCAAAATCTGTTGTTTCTGGGGTCCTCCTGTATCTATCCGCGCGCTGTGGCGCAGCCGATGGCGGAAAGCGCTTTGTTGACCGGCGTTTTGGAGCCAACGAACGAGCCTTACGCCGTGGCCAAGATCGCTGGGATCAAGCTGTGCGAAAGCTATAACCGTCAGCATGGGCGCGATTACCGCAGCGTGATGCCGACCAATCTATACGGGCCGGGGGACAATTTTCACCCCGAGAATTCCCATGTTTTGCCCGCAATGATCCGGCGCTTTCACGAGGCGCGTATCGAGGGTCGCGATGAGGTGGTGATCTGGGGCAGTGGCACACCGCGCCGCGAATTCCTGCATGTCGATGACATGGCGGCGGCCAGCCTGTTTGTGATGGGGCTGGACCCTGCCACATATGCGGCCAACACCGACCCGATGCTAAGCCATATTAATGTTGGCACCGGGACAGACATTTCCATTCTGGAACTGGCACAGATGGTGGCCGAAATTACCGGTTTCACAGGCCGGATCGCGCTGGACTCGACCAAGCCGGACGGCACCGCGCGCAAGCTGATGGATGTCACACGGCTGGCCGACATGGGCTGGCAGGCGTCGATTTCGTTGCGCGATGGGGTCGAGGGCACGTATAAGTGGTTCAAGGACCACGCGGAAACGCTCCGCGAGGCGTAAAGGCAAGCGGAGCGATGCGACATGACGGAAAAGGCCAAAGTACACCCGGTGATCCTGTGCGGCGGATCGGGCACGCGCCTGTGGCCGCTGTCACGCCAGAGTTATCCCAAGCAGTTCGCGCCGTTGATTGGTGCGCAATCGCTGTTTCAGGCCTCGGTTCTGCGCACGCAGGCCCCCGATTTTGCCCCGCCAGTGATCCTGACCGGCGAGCCATTCCGCTTTATCGTAATGGAACAACTGGCGGCGGCGCACATGCAGGCGGCAGGCGTGTTGATCGAACCCGAGGGGCGCAATACTGCGCCTGCGGTGCTGGCGGCGGCGCAATGGCTGATGGCGCGCGATGCGGACGCATTGATGTTGGTGGCGCCGTCGGATCATGTAATCCCGGACAGCGCGGCGTTTCTAGATGCGGTGCGCGCGGCGGTCCCGCGCGCCGAGGCGGGCGATCTGGTGACGTTCGGTATTCGGCCAGACCGGGCCGAGACGGGATATGGCTGGCTGGAACTGGCGGCGGGGGCGGACGCGGGCGCGGACCATCCGCAGGCCTTGGCGCGGTTTGTCGAAAAACCCGATGTGGGCCGGGCGCAGGCGATGCTGGAGGCCGGGAACTTCCTTTGGAATGCGGGGATCTTTCTGTTTTCTGCGCGTGCCGTGATTGATGCGTTTGAGGCTCATGCCCCCGCGATGCTGGCCCCGGTGCAGGCGGCTGTGGACGGGGCGGAAAACGATCTGGGATTTACCCGTCTGGCGGCAGGGCCTTGGGCGGATGTGCCCGCGGATTCCATTGACTATGCGATCATGGAGCATGCGGACAATCTGGCCGTCATGCCGTTTGGCGCAGGCTGGTCCGATTTGGGCGACTGGCAGGCAGTCTGGGCCGAAACCGGGCCGGATGAGTCGGGCAATGTGGTGTCGGATCATGCCACTGCGCTGGATTGCAGCGGCAGTTTGCTGCGGTCGGAAAACCGGGCGCAGGAACTGGTGGGCATCGGGCTGACGGATATGGTCGTCGTTGCGATGCCCGACGCGGTTGTCGTCGCCCCTCGCGCCCAAAGCCAGCGGGTGAAAGAGGCCGTCGCCGCGTTGAAAGAGAACGGCGCGAAACAGGCAACGGCCTTTCCGGTGGATCACCGTCCTTGGGGGTGGTTCGAGAGTCTGGTGATTGGCGAGCGGTTTCAGGTCAAGCGGATCGTGGTCAAACCCGGCGCGGCGCTGAGTTTGCAAAGCCATCACCACCGCTCGGAACACTGGATCGTGGTGCAGGGCACCGCGCGGGTGACGGTGGGGGAGGACGTGCGCCTGATCGGCGAGAATGAAAGCGTGTTTATCCCGCTGGGCGCGGTGCACCGGATGGAGAACCCCGGTAAGCTGGATATGATCCTGATCGAGGTCCAGACCGGCAGTTATCTGGGGGAGGATGATATCATCCGCTATGAGGATGTTTACGCGCGCAACTGACGCGACGGCGTCCAAAGGGCGCGCTGCCGCGCGGCTTATCCAGTGTGTGTCAGGGGCGCCGTGCTGTTTCAGGCGGTGGCGCGGGGCGCGCATGTTGATTTGAGTATTTTTGGAACATTGGAAGCGGCCGAGGGGGCCCCGGCCGCTATCGGTTGGAGTCAGGTGGCGTAGTTTGCGCCTTCGCTGTCGAGGATGGCCATAAGCTCGCCCAGGTGGCTGTCGGACTGATCCGGGTAGTCTTCAAGCTCGCGCGCGGTTTTTTCGGCCACGTCCTCGCTGAGGAGGCGCAGGGGCTGGCCGGTTTGCAGGGCGCGGATATAGGTCTCGGCGGCGCGCTCGAAGTAATACATCCTGTTGAACGTGTCGGCCACGCTGTCGCCCAGCACGAGAATGCCATGGTTGCCCATGATCATTACCTTGACCTTTGGGTCACTAAGTTGGGCGGCGCAGCGCGCGCCTTCGTCCTCAAAGGCAAGCCCGCCGTAGTGATCGTCGATGACGGTGCGGTTAAAGAAGGTTGCACTGTTTTGGTCGATCGGGGGCAGGGTGCTGTCCGCCAAGCTGGCCAGCACGGTGGCGTGGATCGAGTGGACATGCATCACGCAACGCGCGTGCGGGCAGTGGCGGTGGACCGCGCCGTGCAGGCCCCAAGCCGTTGGATCGGGGGCGCCGGGCCGGTTCAGTGCATCCGGATCATTCGCATTCAACTGCAACAGGTCCGACGCGCGGATGCGAGAAAAGTGCATCTGGTTGGGGTTCATCAGGAATTCGGTGCCGTCGTCGTTGACCGCGAGGCTAAAGTGGTTCGCCACGCCTTCGTGCATGTTCAGCCGCGCGGTCCAGCGAAAGGCCGCGGCCAGTTCGGTGCGGCCCTGCCAGTGGGCGATATTGGGGCTGGGATTTTCCGGCTGGATTGATTTGGGGTGGGCGGACTGGGCCATGGGGTGCTCCTGATGTGTGTGTGCGGTGTTTCTGACACCCTGCGCGATTCGCGGGGTGGGGTGCAAACGTTTCAGTGGGGTTTGGCCGCCGCGCGAATTTTCCAACGTCTGGGGAGGTGCAAATTGTGAAATCTTTAGGCATCACCGTATGGCGGCATATAAGAGCGCCGGATCAAAACACTTAAGAGGAGAGCCAGCATGGCCGATACATTTGACGAAGATCTGTTTCTGAAGGGCCTGGAACAGCGCAAGGCGACGCTGGGCGCGGAGTATGTGGAAAAGAACCTGGCCGCTGCGGATGAGTTCAGTCGTCCGTTTCAGGAGGCGATGACCGCCTGGTGCTGGGGATTCGGTTGGGGGGACGAAGTTATCCCGCCCAAGACCCGCAGCATGATGAACCTTGCGATGCTGGGCGCGATGGGGCGGTCGCATGAATGGGAAATCCATTGTCGCGGCGCGCTGCGCAACGGCGTCACCAAGGACGAGATCCGCGCGTGCATCCATGCTGTCGCGATCTATGCGGGGGTTCCCCTTGGCGTGGAGTGTTTTCGCACGGCCCGCCGGGTGCTGGAGGAAGAGGGCCTATTATAGCCGCTCCGCGGGCAAACCGGCGAACGCACCCGGCCTGAACGGCGAGTCGGCCGGGCGACTCGCCGTCTGGGGCGAGTCGCATTGAGGTAAATCGGACCGATGGGGGCGGTCTGACGCGTTGGAATGCGCCTCTGTGGTCGGGAATCTACGATCAAGGGGGGGCCCTGGATGTCCATGTATTGCACCGCCGGACGGGGGGCGAAATTGCCAGAAACCTCAATAATTGCGGTAAATAAGGGGTTATCGTGACAGTGGCGGATAATTCTGTGTGCTTTATTCGTCACAACCGAAGCAACATCACCACGCCAAGGCCGGGTCGCGTTGACAGTTAGGGGCTAAATGCAGCATTTCATCTTCAAGTCGCGTCATTCAGGAGGCGGCGGATCATGACACACAATTCCTGCTACTATGAGGAGGGACACCCTTTGAAAAAGCATCTGCTTAGCACCAGCGCACTCGCCCTTGGCGTTGCATTCGCTGCACCCGCGACAGCCCAAGAATGGGACGTTTCGTTCGGCGGTTACATGAACCAGCACGTTGGCTTTGCCGACATCAGCGGTTCGGCAATCGCACCTGGCACCGACTTTGACGGCGTCAACATCCACTCGACTTCCGAGATCCACTTCACGCCTTCGATCACGCTGGACAACGGCCTGACATTCGGTGTGAACGTTCAGCTGGAAGGCGAGAACGCCGGCGGCCAGATCGACGAAACATATGCGACTATCAGCGGTGACACGCTGGGCCGTATCGTCATCGGTTCCGAAAACTCGGCTGGTTATACAATGATGGTTGGCGCGCCTGGCGTTGTCTCCATGTATATCAACTCGCCCTCGATCTCGACATACATCCCTTTCTCGGCAGCATACCCCGGTGGCTTCCGTCAAGCGGGCCTGTCGTCCAACACAGAAGTTGCGGGTAACAACGACGTTCAGCGTCTGACGTACTACACTCCCAGCTTCAACGGCCTGACCATTGGTGTGTCCTATGCACCCACCGGTGCTGTTAACGCCGCCAACTCGGGCGCGATCAACAAGAACGGCACTCTGTCGGACATCTTCGACATCGGCATGAAGTACAGCCAGACATTCGGCACAACCAGCGTAACGGTTGCCGCACGTTATGGTACAGGTACTGCACCAACAGGTTTCGTTGGTTCCGATCCTGAAACATGGGGCGTTGGCGCACAGTTCGGTTTTGCTGACTTCACAGTCGGTGGTAGCTACGCTGTCAACGACAACGGCGTTGCAGGCGGCGCTGGCGACAGCGAAGGTTGGTCGCTGGGTGTGACATACGACATGGCTGGCCCATGGTCGTTCGAAGCCCAAACATACCAGGGTTCGACAGACATCGGCGCGACCGATGCTGACTACGAAGCCTACCAGATCGGTGCAAGCCGTGACTTGGGCCCCGGCGTCAGCTGGGACATCTACGCTGCTCAGGTTAACGCAGACGACGGCGTTCCCGGCGTTGCTGGCTTGGACGTTGACGGCTTCGTCATCGGCACAGGCATCAACCTGTCGTTCTAAGAACGTCTGGTTGAGTTGAATACGCGGGAGGGGTGGCAACGCCCCTCCCGTTTTCGTTTGTCCGCCTGAAATATGCGGCACGGGGGGTGGCCACGCCGCCTTGCATCCCTTATTTCAATGCTAATCAAGGCAATGAACGGTGGCAGTCCCCATGAAAAAAAGCATCGTCTGGTTGGCGTCCTATCCGAAGTCCGGCAACACCTGGACGCGGATCTTTTTGGCCAATTATCTGATGAATTCCGACAAACCGGTGTCCATCAACGAGGTGCACAGGTTCGGCATGGGCGATTCCATCGCCAAGACCTATCGCATGGTGGCTCAGGGCGCGCCCGCGGATTTGAACGACATTCAGACCACTTTGCGCCTGCGTGACAAAGTACTGCGCGGTATTGTTGCCAACAACGCCGACGTCAATCTGGTCAAGACCCACAATATTCGCACGCCCGCCTTCGGGGTCGAATTGATCCCCGCGAAATACACGCGCTCGGCGGTGTATATCGTGCGTAATCCGATGGATATGGTGCTGTCCTATGCGCGCCACTATGGCACCGACGTGGCCACCGCCGTCGAAGCGATCGGGCGCAGTGATAATGCCAACGCGACTGATGTCGAAACGGTCTGCCAATTTCTGGGATCTTGGTCCGAGCATGTGAATTCATGGACCGCCAAGGCGCCCTATCCCACATGTGTGCTGCGCTATGAGGATATGCTGGAACAGCCCGAGGTTGCCTTTGCGGCGTTGGTCAAACATCTGGGTGTGCCGCTGGACGAAGCGCGGCTGAAACGGGCGATCAAATTCTCCAGCTTTGAAGAAGTGTCGCGTCAAGAGCGTGACAATGGGTTCAAGGAAAACCCCGGCAAGTCCGCCAAGTTCTTTAACAAGGGTCAATCTGGCCAGTGGAAAGAGTCTCTGACCCCGGAATTGGTCGAGAAAATGCGCACCACCCATCACGACACCATGAAACGGTTTGGATACCTGTAACCCATGAGAAATCTTAAGCGGATCATCTGGATCGCCTCTTTTCCCAAGTCCGGCAATACATGGATGCGCAGCCTGCTGGCGCATTATTTCATGCCCGCCGGGCAGGCGCCCGACATTAACAACCTGCGCAATTTCACCACGGCGGATGTGCGTCAGGACTTTTTCGATGCGGCCAATGGCGGGCCCTACAAAGGCACTAGTATGGAGGACTGGATGAAGGTCCGTCCGGGTGCCCTGCGCCTGATCGCGGCCTCCAAACCGAACCACCATTTCGTAAAAACGCACTGCCAGACGGTGCGTCTGTTCGATGCCGACGTCATCCCGGATGAGGTAACGGCGGCGGGTATCTATTTGATTCGCAACCCGTTTGATTTGGCGCCGTCGTTTGCGCGCCATCAATCGGCGGATATCGACACGGCAATCGACCGGATGTGCAACCCAGAGTCCGTGATGGGGACGCCCACCGGCATTTTTGATTTGCTGGGTCGCTGGGATGATCACGTCTATTCCTGGACCCATGCGCCCGGCCTGCCGCATCATGTGATCCGCTATGAGGACCTGTTGAGCAAGCCCGCGCGCGAGATGCGCAAATTGTTAGCGACGTTTTTGCGCGCCGATGTGGACGCGGGCAAACTGGCGCGCGCGATCAAGGCGACCAGCTTTGCCAATATGCAAAAGCAGGAGCGCGAAAAGGGCTTTACCGAAAAACCCACCGGCATGGACAGCTTTTTTGCCAAGGGCCAGTCGGGGGTGTGGAAGGACGATCTGACACCGGCCCAGGTGGGTCGTATCCGCGAGGCGTTTTTGCCAACGTTGGAAAAATACTATCCCGAGATGCTGAAGGAAACGGCGGCATTTGCCGCAGGCAGTTAAGCGCCGCACAGCGGCGACCTTGTAAGTGACCGGGTGTTGCGGTCTTGTCGATATGAAACCCATCTTCTGGAGGGACGCTATGAAAACGCCTGTTTTGACCTTTCTGGCCGCGCTTGGCCTTGCGGCGTGCAGCCCGAACATGCCTGCGGGCACGGCCACGCTGGGCCCCAACCCGACGCTGGGCGGGGGCACGTTTACCTCTCCCGGGGGGATCACCGTTGCGGTCGATGTGCGAAATATCGGCGGTAGAACAGGGGTTTGCGGTGTCTGGGCCGAAAGCGCCAATCAATCCGTAATGACGCGCAATTCTGGGCTGACAATTCTGGACAGTGGCGGTGTCGCACTGGACGGGGAGGGCGTGGCGCAGGGCCTGACCTTCTTGGCCAAGGTCGCCCCGGCCGCCGATTATGCCGGTATGCAGGCGAATTGCATCACCACCGAGCGGCCATGGAGGGCCGGTGACGAAACGCGCGATGTCAGGATCGTCCTGCCCCGTCAGATCATTGCTAACGAAGGTGACGCGGATTTCGGATCGTCGGGCGGCATGTTGATTTGGTTCCGTCCGGGCGGTCCGGGCGCGCATCCAGAGGACAAGAAGCCTTGGTATCAGGGCATTAACGAATAAGATCGTTTAATCAGCGACATGTTGCCGACTTGTCGCTGTTTCTTGCCTGTTTTGGATAAATCGAAATACAACCCTTGCGTGTATCCCCCGCGATTAACACTGTGGTAACAGTGGTGTCATACCGTTTGTTGGCACGTGGCCACATCTGAAAGGGGAGGGGCTATGCAAGACCGAGGTCCTTTGCGGGTTTGATGCGCCGGGCGTTACCACCCGGGCGCGATGCGGTTTTCGTGCAGCGCGGCATGTCATTGCCCGCAGGCGGCGACACGGATCGTGACCATGCATATCGTTCATCACATCGCGGTCAGGCATCAGCGGCTGTGGCTTATGTGTTGGCCTCGGCGTTGGGGGTGTTTGTGTGCCTTGTGGCATTCGCTCTTGGGGCGGACATCACGGTCGTCTTGCTGGCGTATGCGACCCCCTGTGGACTGGTGTTGGTGCTGCATATCGGCGTGGCGGTGGTGCGCATGTTTCGTCCGCCGGATCAGGTAATCCCAAGCATCCGATAAGCCCGCCGCAGCCTGTGTGATCTTTTGCGGGTCCTGACCTGACCACGTCTCCTATCTGCCGTTCTTGCGATGCAGGTGATTTTGTTTTTCTGTGCCATTACCACGGAAACGCCGATTACCCGGCCACGTGGGTGTTTGATAGTCTTTCCCGAGACGACAGTTTGACCGCGCGCGATGCGCAACGCCGCTTGGGAAAAGGACGGGATGCAATGATCAGAACGGGTGCTCAGTACAAGGACAAGATTCGCGGAACACGCGATATCTACATGAACGGCGAGAAGGTGAAGGATGTCACCACGCATCCACAGTTCAAACCGCTGGTCGATGTGCGCGCCCGGATTTACGACATGCAGCACGAAGATGCGCATCGCGACATCATGACCGTCGAACAAAACGGCGAGCGTAATGCGCTGGGTAACGCCCTGCCTTACAGCCAAGATGATTGGTGGGCCAAGCGCCGCGCCACTGACAACATGATGAACGACATCGGCGGTGTCGTGACCCGTGTGGGCGATGAAACCGTCGGCGAAATGTGGTCGCTTTACGATGGGCAGGACGTGTTGAACGAGGTCGATCCGCAGTTCTCGAAAAACATCGAGCACCATATTTTCAAGGTCCTGCACGAGGATCCTTTTCACGTCTCGGCCAATACTGACCCCAAGGGCGACCGGTCCAAGGCGCCGCAAGACCAAGACCCCGATATGCTGCTCCATGTGGTCAAGGAAACCGACGCGGGCATCGTCGTGCGCGGTGCCAAATATGAAACCGCCGCCGCCTATGCCGATCAGGCGTTTACCAAGCCGACGATTGCCAACTGGGGCAATGCCGCGCTGTCGGATTACGCCGTGGGATTCATATGCGACCTGAACAGCCCCGGTTTGAAGTTCATCTGCCGCACCGGATTTGCGGGCCGCGCGCCGGAAAAGGACTATCCGCTGGCGAACAAGTTTGACGAGGTCGACACCATCGTCATCTTCGACAACGTGTTGATCCCGTGGGAAAATGTGCTTTTTTATCGCCACACCAAGGCGGCGGCGTTCATTCGCGCCACGTTGCATCGCTATTCGGCCTTTGCCTTTGTTCAGCGCAACCTGAAAGTGGCTGACATGATGATCGGCGCGGCCCTGTTTAACGCCCGTCAAACCGGTTTGGATAAACAACAGGCGGTGCAGGAAAAACTGGCGCAGCTGGCCGTGTATCGCGAAGGAATTAACGCCCACCTGACAGCGGCGATTGCACTGGGCGAAAAAAGCCCGGCAGGCCTGATGATGCCCAACCAGTCGCTGTTGTATACGGGGCGCGTGTTGGCGTGCAGCCAGTTGCATAACATGATCCATATCGCGCGCGAGCTGTGCGGCGGTCAGATCTGCGTCACGCCCGATGCCGCGTCGTTCGAGCATCCTGAGACAAAGCCGTGGTTGGATAAATATTATTCCATCAACGACGAATGGGTGGCCGATGACCGGCGCAAGCTGCTGGCGTTTGCACGCGATCTGCTGAACTCGGATTACGCGGGCCACCGCCTGTCGTTCCAGTTGTTCGCGCAGGCCCCGCCGTTTGCACATCTGGGCGCGGTTTATCGCAACTTTGATTGGGAAGGGCCCTTGGCCTTCGTCAAGGACGCGGCTGGCCTTAGCGACCGGGTGACAGGCGGCACGCCCTTCAAGGGCGGCGATCCCGCGATCGACAGCTGGTACGCGCAGGCCGATATTGCGACGGCCAAAGCCGCCGAATAGGATTTCGACCGATCGCTTGGTGGGCCCGTATGGCGGGGCCCTCCTTCGACGTTTTCCTGAAAGGAGCCCGCACATGCCCAAGGATCACGCTGCCCTGTTACGCGCCAACACGGATGTGCCGTTTGAGCAGGCCCGCGCCATGCCGCCCGAGGTCTATACCTCGGAGGCGTTCATGCAGCAGGAGTTGGAGCATATTTTCGCCCGCGACTGGTACTGCGTGGGACGCGCCAGCGCGCTGAGCAACGTGGGCGACTATGTCTCGCTGGATCTGGCGGGCCAGCCGATTGTTGTGCTGCGGGACCGTGAGGGCGACCTGCGTGCTATGTCCAACGTGTGTCTGCATCGTATGTCCACCTTACTGCATGGCCGCGGCAACACGCGCAGCATCGTCTGCCCCTATCACGCATGGACCTACAATCTGGATGGCAGCCTGCGTGGCGCGCCCGCAATGACCCTGAACGAGGGGTTCTGCAAGGACCAGTATAAATTACCGCAGGCGCGTTGCGAGGAATGGCTGGGGTGGGTGTTCGTGTCGCTGAACCCGGACGCCGCGCCGGTCGCCGAAGAGCTGCGTCAGGTCGAGACCATGGTCGCGGGCTATGACATGACCAACTACACCGAGAATTTCTTTGAGGAACACGTCTGGGACACCAACTGGAAAGTGCTGGCCGAGAATTTCATGGAAAGCTATCACTTGCCGGTTTGCCACGCGGGCACCATCGGCGGGTTGAGCAAGCTGGAGGATATGGTGTGTCCCCCCGGCCTGCCTGCGTTCAATTATCACACCATCCTGAAGGATGATCAGCTGCGCATCGCCATGGCGCATCCCAACAACACGCGGCTGAAGGGGGACGAGCGGCGCACGACCTTCTTGCTGGCGATTTATCCCAGTCTGCTGATCACGCTGACGCCCGGCTATTTTTGGTATCTGTCGCTGCATCCGGTGTCGCCGGGGCGTGTGCATATCCGTTTTGGTGGCGGCATGTCGGATGATTACAAGGACGATCCGGACGCGCAACAGAACTTTGCCGATCTGAAAACGCTGTTGGATGACGTCAATGTCGAGGATCGCGGATGCACCGAAAAAGTCTATCGCGGGCTGTGTTCCGCTATGGCCGCGCCGGGTCACCTGAGCCATCTGGAGCGGCCCAACTATGACTTTGCGCAATATCTGAACAAACGGATTTCCGAAGGCAAGGGCGCTTAGCCAGCGCTGATTTACAAGGATATAGACTATGGCCAAGGATACTGTGGATGCCGCCGCGGCATTGAGACTGACAACCGCCCGCTCGTTTGATCAGGCCATGGCGATGCCCCCCGAGGTGTATATTTCGGACGCGTTTCTGGAGCTTGAGCTGGAACATATCTTTCGCGCCGAATGGTTCTGTGTGGGACGGGCCAGTGCGCTGGCCAATGCGGGCGATTACACCACGCTGGATCTGGCCGGGCAGCCGATCATCGTGCTGCGGGATCGCGACGGCAATTTGCGCGCCATGCCCAACGTCTGCCTGCACCGCATGTCTACCCTGTTAGAAGGGCGCGGTAACACCCGCAGCATCGTGTGCCCCTATCACGCCTGGACGTATAATCTGGACGGCTCGCTGCGTGGCGCGCCCGAAATGGCGAAGAACAGCGAGTTTTGCAAAGGCGATTACAAGCTGGATCAGATCCGTTGCGAAGAATGGCTGGGCTGGGTCTATGTCACGCTGAACGCGGATATCGCCCCGGTCGCTGAACAACTGGCCCCGCTGGAACAGATGATCGCGCCCTACGGGATGGAGAATTACGTCGAGACGTTCTTTAGCGAACACGTCTGGGACACCAACTGGAAGGTGCTGGCCGAGAATTACATGGAAAGCTACCATTTGCCGGTCTGCCACAATGGCACGGTCGGTCCCTTCACCGATCTGGCGCGCGTCGACTGCCCCGAAGGGCATCCGCATTTCAACATTCACTGGTTCACCAAAGAGGCCGATTTGGCCATCGGCAACGCGCATCCTGACAACACCACCTTGCAGGGCGTGCAACGCCAAACCTCGGCCCTTGTGTCGATCTATCCCAGCCATATGGTCACCCTGACGCCCGGCTATTTCTGGTATCTCAGCCTGCAACCCGAAGGGCCGGGACGGGTGCGGATGCTGTATGGCGGCGGGTTCGATCCGCATTTTGCCAATGATCCGGGCGTCCGCGAATATGACGAGGCGCTGCAAACCCTGCTGGACGAGGTCAATCTGGAGGATCGCGGCTGTACCGAAAAGGTCTATCGCGGGTTGTCGTCAGGGTTGGCGCGGCCCGGCCACCTCAGCCATCTGGAACGGCCGATCTATGATTTCGCCCGCTACATCAACGCGCGCGTGTCCGGCGTGCCTCGCGCATCTTAATATATTGCAAATCAAGGAAAGAATATCATGATCCACAAACGTCTTCGTCCGTTCAACACCAAAGAAACCTACCCCGAGCAGAAGCTGGACAACGATCTGTCTCAAGGCGTCGTTGCGCGCGGCACAATGGTGTTCCTGCGCGGGCAGGTGGCCCAGGATCTGGACAGCCGCGAAAGCCTGCATGTGGGCGACGCGGGCAAGCAAACCGAAAAAACGATGCAAAACATCGACATGCTGCTGCGCGAGGCGGGCAGCGAAATGGCCCATGTCTGTCGCATCGTGGTATATCTGACCGACATTCGCTATCGCGAGGCGGTCTATACCGAGATGGGCAAGTGGCTGAAAGGCGTGCATCCCTGCTCGACCGGGATCGTCGTGCCCGCGCTGGCGCGTCCCGAATGGGTGGTGGAAATCGAAGTGACCGCTGTCATCCCCGATTGATTTTGCCGCCCCACGATAGGCATTGATACTCACAGGCGGATCGGCAGGCCCGGTTCGCCAAACACCTTTTGAACAAGGACCGCCCCATGACTTTCTCGATCACCGGACGTTGCGCGCGCACAGGCCAGGTTGGCGTCGCTATCACCACCAGCTCTATCGCCGTCGGCAGTCGCTGCCCTTGGGTGCGCGCGGGTGTTGGCGCGGTCGCAACGCAAAACGTCACCATGCCGTCGATCGGCAATGATGTACTGGATGCGATTGCTGCTGGTTCGGACGCGCAGACGGCGCTGGATGCGGTGATCGGGGCCGAGAAACACCCGGCCTATCGTCAGGTGGCCGTGGTCGATCATCAGGGCCGTACCGCGCTGTTTTCAGGCGATAAAACACTGGGTACCAATGCCACGGCGATGGGCGATGGTGTGATCGCGGCAGGCAATCTGCTGTCCTCGGCACGTTTGCCGCAGGTCATGGTCGACACGTTCGAGGCGACATCGGATCTGCCCTTGCCCGCCCGCCTGCTGGGCGCATTGGAGGCCGGCCTGACCAAGGGCGGGGGCGAGGAGGGGCCAGTGCGCTCGGCCTGTCTGCTGGTTGCGGATCAAACCGCTTGGCCGCTGGTCGATCTGCGCGTGGACTGGTCCGAGGGCTGCCCGATCACCGACCTGCGCGGGTTGTGGACCGCGTATGAGCCACAGATGGCGGATTATGTTGCGCGCGCCCTGAACCCGGATGCGGCCCCCAGCTATGGTGTGCCAGGCGACCTGTAGGCCCATGCACACGCTGGATATTCTGGAGCGGCTGATCGCCTTTCCCACGCTTAGCCGCAGTCCGAACCGCGATCTGATCAGCTATGTGACCGGTCTGTTGGATGATGCTGGTATCGACTGGGAACTGGTGCAAAGCGAGGATGGTACGCGGGCCAACCTGTTTGCGACGGTTGGACCGCAAAATGTCGGCGGCGTTGTCCTGTCGGGTCATACCGATGTTGTGCCCGTCGAAGGTCAGGATTGGACCTGCGAGCCATTTGCGCTGACCCATCGCGACGGGCGTTACTACGGGCGCGGCACTGCCGATATGAAGGGGTTCGTTGCCGCTGCCATCGCCGCCGCGTTGCGCGCTGCCACATGTGATCTGAAAACGCCGCTGCATCTGGCCCTGTCTTATGACGAGGAAATCGGGTGTATCGGTGTGCGCAGCCTGATCGACCATCTGGCCACCCGCACGCCACGCCCGGCGCTGTGCATTGTGGGCGAACCAACCGGTATGCAAATCGCCACCGGCCACAAGGGCAAGACCGCGCTGCGCGCCTGTTGTACCGGGCATGCCAGCCACTCGGCCTTGGCCCCCGAGGGGTTGAATGCGCTGCATTTGGGCGCGGATTTTCTGGCCTGCCTACGCGCGCGTCAGGACGATCTGGCCACCAGCGGCGCGCGCGAAGATGGGTATGACGTGCCTTATACCACGTTGCACGCGGGGGTGATGTCGGGTGGACGGGCGTTGAACATCGTGCCGGATCACTGCGAAATCGAGTTTGAAATCCGCAATATTGCGGCGGACGATCCTGACCGGATCATCGACGGTCTGCGCGATGACGCGGCCCGGATCATGGCCCCGCATGCCAACCGGTTTCCGCAGGCCGGGATCGAGATCTTGCAGGAAAACGCCTATCCGGGGCTCGCGCTGCCCGCTGATAGCCCCATAATTGCATTGCTGCGTGATATTTCCGGCGCGCAGGGTGACACGATCAAGGTTGCCTTTGGAACCGAAGGCGGGCTGTTTCATCAGCACCTCGGCTTGCCCACCGCAATTTGCGGGCCGGGGCATATGGCGCAGGGGCACAAGCCGGACGAATATGTCAGCGCCGATCAACTGGCGCAGTGTGACGCGATGTTGTCGCGCCTGATCAGCCGACTTGAGCGGGGCCTGTAAACGTCCGTGCAGGCCTTATGCGGGGGGCTGAAACGCATCGCGGCACAGGGCCGAGAATTGCGCAGCTGCACCGACAAGCGTCTGCTCCTTAGGCCACGCCAGAACCACGCGGCCGGTGCCTGTGACCCCCTCCAGCGGACGGGCGGTCACGCTTAGCCCGTCATAACTCATCGCGCTGGCGGGTTTGGTGGCCAACAAGGCATAGCCCAGTCCGTGCGCAACCATGCCGCGCACCATTTCCAGACTGGGCGCGCGATGGGCGATGGTGGGCGTCACGCCTGCCGCTGTCAGCAGGCCGGGAAAGAAATCGCGGCTGGGATCGGTGTCCAGCAGGACCATTGGCAGCCCTTCCAACATGACGGGCGTAAGACGCGCCTCGGCGGTCAGCGGGTGATCGCCGGGCAGCAGGACATAGGGGGTCAGATCGGTCAGCGGCTGGGTCTGAAACCCGTCGCCCAGCCCGATATCATACATCAACGCCACGTCGCAGGCCCCGGTTTGCAGGGCCTGACACAGCGCACGGCGGTCCCCCTCGATCATCTGGGGGGCCGGGCCGGAAAGTGCCGCGATCAGGCGGGGCAGGATATAAGGGCCGATAGTGGGGAAATACCCGATGCGCAGCGCGCGACCCTCGGCGGCGCGGGCGGCGCGCAGGCTGGGCATGCTGTCGATGCGGCGCGCGGCCCCGTAAGCGCGGTTGGCGTAGATCAGGGGCGACCCGCCCTCGGCGCCATGCGTGTCCGTGACTTCGCACAGGAAAATATGGTGCGTCCCGACCTTTTCCGAGGATACCAGCGCACAATCGAACGCCACCAAGGGCGACGCCAGACGCGGCGCGCCCGACGCACAGGTCAGCCAGTCTGCGCAATCGAACTTATCCTCAACCTCGCCCTTGAAACGGCCGGCGAACGTGTCCGAGACATGGGACTGATCATCGCGCAGCACGTTGACGCACAGCACGCCGTTGGCCTGAATCATGGCCGCCGCTTGGCTGAGGTGATGGACGCAGACCAGCATCGTGGGCCGATCGGTATCTGCCGAAACTGACGACATCGCCGACACAGTCACACCCGCGCGCCCGGCAGGACCGTCGGTGGTGATCACGTTGACGGTGCAGGCGGCATGGCTCATCCCTTGCAGGAACCGGTCGCGCAGGGTGGGTTGGGGGGATCCGTCCATGATGGGGCCTTTCGATCTGTGGGCTGATGCCCACGGTTCGGGACATACTGGCGCAGATCAACGACCTTGCCCAATCGGGTTTTCCGAAGGGGACTGTCAGGATTCCGGAAGCGAGACGATAAACCCTTCAGGCACATCGAAAGGCTGCATGCCGGGGATGTTGCCGGGGGTGATCATCTGACGGCAATGGGCCTGAAACGCGCGCTGCACACCTGTCGGGGCGACTTCGCGCAGGGTGGCCAGACCCACGATGAGGGGTTTGTGATTGCCCGCCAACGGCACATAGGCCAGCGGCATGCCGGTTTCGGCATGGGTATTCAGCGGGCGGGCCGTCATCAGCGAAAACCCGATACCTGCTGCCACGTACGATCGCAAAGTGGCCGGGTCAGGCACCTCGGCGACGATACGGGGCGTCACGCGCTCGACCTCGAACAGAGACAGAAAATACTGACGGCTAAGCGGCAGGTCCAGCAGAACGAAAGGCATGTCCGCCAGTTGCTTCAGCGTGACCGCCTTGGCGCTTGCCAGCGGGTGATCGGCGGCCAGCAGAACATGGCTGGGCAGGGGGCTGAGCGGGGTGAAAGCCATTTCACTGCCAAGGTGAAGATCATAGGTGAGGGCGGTGTCGATGCGGGCCTGTCGCAGGCCAGAAACCATTTCGGCCTCGCTGCCGGTGACGACACTCATCTGGGTGTGGGGGTGATGGGCGGTAAAGCTGCGCCACAATTCGGGGATGATCAGGGGGGCGAAGGTTTTGAACGATCCGACGCTGATCTCGCCCGACACCATCGTGCCGGTGTCGCTGGCAACGTTATACAGCTCATGCGCGGATTGCATCGACGCCTTTGCCGCTTTCAGCAAGCGTTTCCCCGCGGGGGTCAGGGCCAGGCCCTGGGCATGTTGGCGCACAAACAATTGCACGCCGAATTCGGTTTCCAGATGCGAAATCGCCGCCGATACCGAGGGCTGCGAGATGCTGACCCGTTCGGCGGCGCGCGTGACGCTGCCGGTTTCGCCAGCGGCGATGAAGTAGCTAAGCTGCCTCAGGGTAAAGCGCATGCGGGACCTTTCGGGGGGCGGATCACCTGCCTAACGTTGCGCACCGCGCGCGTTTGCGCAAGGGCGGGTAAGGTGCGCTTAAGCGCACCCTACGCCGGATGCCTCAAAAAATTGCATTGGGCAGCCATGTGGCGATAACCGGCAATGCCCAAACCAGCGCGACACCGACGGCCTGCAGCCCGATAAACGGGATCACGCCGCGATAGATGTGGCCGGTGCTGATCTCGGGTGGCGCTGCGCCGCGAAGATAGAACAGCGAAAACCCGAAAGGCGGCGTCAGGAAGGACGTTTGCAGATTGATCGCGATCAGAATACCCAGCCAAATCGGGTCATGCCCCATCAGGATCAGCGAAGGCGTGACCAGCGGCAAAACGATCACCGAGATTTCAACGAAATCAAGGAAAAAGCCCAGAACGAAGATGAACAGCATGCAGAACAGCAGTGCCCCTTGGGGGCCGCCCGGCAAGTCGGCAAGCAGATCAGCGACGCGATCCTCGCCGCCCAAGCCGATGAAAACAAGGCTAAAGATTCCTGCCGACAGGATCGTGGCAAAGATCATTGCGGTCATCGTCATGGTCGAATTCAGCGCCTGTGTGATCACCTTTTGCTGCATCACGATCCGCAATGCTTGCAAAATTGCCAGCACCCCTATCAGCGCCAGACCGGCATACAGCGCGCCCAAGGCATAGCTGCCCAGCCCCAGATCATTGCGTTGTAGCCGCACCGGATAGGCCCCGGCCAGAATACCGACAAGGATCAGCGCCGCTGCGCCCCAAAGGATCAGGCGGGGCGACTGCCCCATGCGCCGTCCTGCCATCAACAGCGCCCCAACCGCACCCACCGAGGCCGCCTCGGTCGGGGTGGCGACGCCGCCCAAGATGGCCCCCAGCACGGCGAAAATCAGCAGGACAGGGGGCACAATGGCGCTGAGGATTTCGGCGCGGTCAGGACGCGCCATATCCAGCGGGGCCGGTGGCATATCTTGTGGACGCAAATAGCCGCGCGCCAGCACATACAGCAGATAAAGCACGACCAGCAGCAGACCGGGCAGCAGCGCGGCGGCAAAGAATTGGCCCACTGACAGGGCCTCGACACTGAACTTGCCCTGCTCGTATTGCGCCTGTTGATAGGCATTCGACATCACATCGGCCAGAATGATCAGCAGGGTCGAGGGCGGGATAATCTGCCCCAACGTCCCCGCCGTACAGACGATCCCGGATGCCACGCGCGGATCGTACCCGGCGCGCAGCATAGTGGGCAGGGCGATCATGCCCATCGCCACCACCGTCGCGCCGACAATGCCGGTCGAGGCCGCCAACAGCGCGCCGACCAGCACCACAGAGATACCCAAGCCCCCGCGCAACTGGCCAAACAGGCGGCCCATCGTGTCCAGCAGATCCTCGGCGATGCGCGATTTTTCCAGCACCGCGCCCATCAGCACGAACAGCGGGATGGCGATCAGCACATTGTTGGACAGCAGGCCGAACACCCGTTGGCCCATCGCGCCCAAAAGGGTGATGTCCATCGCCCCCAAAGCCCATCCCAGATATGCGAAAATAATGGCGACACCGGCGATCGAAAACGACACCGGAAAGCCGCTGAGAATGGCGATCATCAGCGCGCCGAACATCAGGATATCAAGATATTGGGTCACTGCGTGCGCCCTCCGATCAGACGGATCAACTGGGCGATGGATTGCAGCATGACAAGGATGCAGAACGCCGGGATCAGCGATTTCATCAGGAACACGGCCTCAATTCCGCCGACAGACAGCGGGCCTTCCAGAATTTTCCAAGAGTTGCGCACCGACGGCCACGACCAATAGATCAGGGCCGTCATGGAGGGCAGCAGCAGAAACAGGTGCCCGAAAATGTCGATGCGCCGCTGGGTGGTGGGGCTGGTCTTGGCATAGAACACGTCGACGCGGACATGTTTGTCCACCAGCAGCGTATAGCCCGCGCACAGCATGAACAGCGCGCCATGCATATACAGAACGCTTTCCTGCGCGGCGATGGAATAAGCGCCGAAGATGTAGCGCCCCATGACGATGGCGAATTGCATCAGAACCATCAACAGCGCCAGCCAGCGCACAATATGCGCAATGGTGGTGTTGATGCGGTCTATGCCCGCTGCGATTTGCCTCATCCTGCCCCCCGTTGGGATAAAACCGAGTGGCGCGGGCGTTTTGAAACGCCCGCGCCATGTTGTTTCCAAGCCGCCCGGTTTAGTAGCCCAGAACCTGCGCGCGCGCGTTCATCTGACCGTTGTCGGCGTAGGTCATATAGCTGCCCACGCTGTCACGATAGCTGATGAAGCTTTCGGTGATGCGCCGTGTCAGCTCGTCCTCGTCCTGACGCAGCTCGTCGATGACTTCGGCGCCGGCAACACCCATGGCAGTGATCACGTCGTCGGGGAACTTGCGCACCATCACGCCATGCTCGTCGACCATGGTCTTCAGGGCCAGCGCGTGCTTGGTGGTGTATTCCGTCCAGACCGGGTTATACAGGCTTTCGCAGGCGAAGGTGACCGCCTGTTTCAGATCGTCCGGCAGTTCCGCATAGACATCTGCGTTGACGCCGGATTCTTCCGCCGAAGACGGCTCGCCCACGCCGGGCCAGTAGTAGTTCTTGGCGATCTGGTAATAGCCCATCGCGCTGTCGGTCCACGGGCCGATGAATTCGCCCGCGTCCAGTGCGCCGGTTTGCAGCGCCTGGAACATGGCCGGGCCTGACATCGCCTCGGCGGCCATGCCCATCTTGGTGGCCATTTCCGACGCCAGGCCGGTGGTGCGGAATTTCATGCCCTTGAGGTCTTCGGCCGAGTTGATTTCGTCACGGAACCATCCGCCCCATTGCGGGCCCGAGTTGCCGCACAGGAATGGCTTGATGTTGAACCGGCCATACATCTCGTCATAGAGCGCTTGACCGCCGCCGTGCTGCATCCAGCCAAATTGTTCATCCGCGCGCAGGCCGAAGGGTTGCGAGCCGAACAGCAGGATGCCCTTGGATTTGCTGCCCCAATAGGCGGGCACAGCGTGATAGAGTTCTGCCGTGCCTTCGCTGACGGCGTCGAACACGCCCCGGCCCGGGACAAGTTCGCCTGCGGCGTACAGTTTTACCTCGATCCGGCCCCCCGACAGGGTGGTGATCCGGTCCGCCAGCATCTGCGCAGCCACGCCCGGCCCAGGCAGGTTTTTCGGCCATGCGGTGACCATTTTCCACTGGCGCTTGTCCTGCGCGATGGCGGGGCTGGCCAGTGCCGTGGTCGCGGCGCCCAATGCGCCCGCTGCTAAAAATTTGCGTCTTTCCATGGTTTTATTCCTCCTTGTTGAAGCGATAGTTCAAGTTCAATTGCCCAAAATACGCGGCAGTTTCAAGCCATGCTCGCGTGCGCAGTCCAGAGCGTCCTCGTATCCTGCATCGGCATGGCGCCAGACGCCAGATGCGGGATCGTTCCACAGCACGCGTTCCAACCTTTTTGCGGCCTCGGGCGTGCCATCTGCACAAATAACAACCCCGCTGTGTTGACTGAACCCCATGCCGACGCCGCCGCCATGGTGGATCGACACCCATGTCGCCCCCGACGCGGTGTTGACCAGCGCGTTCAAAAGCGGCCAATCCGACACGGCATCAGAGCCGTCTTTCATCGCCTCGGTTTCGCGGTTGGGCGACGCGACCGACCCGCTATCCAGATGATCCCGGCCAATGACAATCGGGGCTTTCAATTCGCCGTTGGCGACCATTTCGTTGAACGCAAGGCCCGCGCGGTGGCGATCGCCCAGACCGATCCAGCAGATGCGCGCGGGAAGCCCCTGAAACGAAATCCGCTCGCGCGCCATGTCCAGCCAGGTGTGCAGGTGGGTGTTGTCGGGGAACAATTCCTTCATTTTCTGGTCGGTCTTGTAGATATCTTCCGGGTCGCCAGACAGGGCCACCCAGCGGAACGGGCCGATGCCCCGGCAGAACAGCGGACGGATATAGGCGGGCACAAAGCCGGGAAAGGCAAAGGCGTTTTCCAGACCTTCATCCAGCGCCACCTGACGGATGTTATTGCCGTAATCCAGCGTGGGCACGCCCGCGTTCCAGAAGTCGACCATCGCCGCAACATGCACTTTCATGCTTGCTCGTGCCGCTTTTTCAACGGACTTAGGATCAGATTCGCGTTTTTCGCGCCATTGGGCCATGGTCCAACCCTGCGGCAGATAGCCGTTGATCGGGTCATGCGCCGAGGTCTGATCGGTGACGATATCGGGGCGGACGCCACGGCGCACCAGTTCGGGGAACACATCGGCGGCGTTGCCCAGCAAGCCGACCGATTTGGCCTCGCCCGCCGCTGTCCAGCGCTCGATCATCTCCAGCGCTTCGTCCAGTGTATCGGCGCGTTCGTCCACGTATTTGGTGCGCAGGCGGAAATCGATGCTGTCGGGGTTGCACTCGACCGCCAGACAGCAGGCCCCGGCCATCACAGCCGCCAAGGGTTGTGCGCCGCCCATGCCGCCCAGACCGCCGGTCAGGATCCATTTGCCTTTCAGATTTCCGTCATAATGCTGGCGGCCCGCCTCGACGAAGGTCTCGAAGGTTCCTTGCACAATGCCTTGAGATCCAATGTAAATCCAAGATCCGGCTGTCATCTGGCCATACATCGCCAGACCCTTTTTATCCAACTCGTTAAAGTGATCCCATGTCGCCCAATGCGGCACCAGATTGGAGTTGGCAATCAGTACGCGGGGCGCGTCGGCGTGGGTTTTGACCACTGCAATCGGCTTGCCCGACTGCACGACCAGCGTTTCGTCCTCTTCCAGATCTTTTAGGCTGGCGACGATGGTATCGAAATCCTGCCAGGTCCGCGCCGCACGGCCGATGCCGCCGTAGACCACCAATTCATGCGGGTTTTCGGCCACATCGGGGTGCAGGTTGTTCATCAACATGCGCATTGGCGCTTCGGTCATCCAGCTTTTGCAGGTCAACTCGGGACCCGTGGGCGGATAGATATCGCGGGTGTTCTTGCGGGGATCGCTCATGCTGGGCTCCAGTTTTGCAGGGATGTCAGGATGGTTGTCAGGTGGGTGCGCAGGCGCTCGGCGCGCTGAGGGATGATGTCCCACGGGGGCGACTCGTGGATGTGGGTCGATTGGGCCAATTCCATTTGAATGGCGTGAAATCCCTCGCTGGGACGGCCATAGTGACGCGTCGTCCAGCCGCCCTTGAAGCGACCATTCAGGATTGAGGTATAGCCATCGGCCTGTTCACAGATCTGCGTGACGACCGATTCAATCGTGGTGTCGCAAGTTGTGCCAACGTTGGTGCCGACATTGAAATCGGGCAGTTTGCCATCAAACAAGAACGGAATGTGTGAGCGGATCGAGTGGCAATCATACAGGATTGCGAAACCGTGCAGCGCGTGAACGCGGTTTAACTCGGCCACAAGGGCTGCGTGATAGGGCGCGTGATATTTCACACGACGGCGCTCGACCTCGGCGTCATCGGGTTCTGCGCCCTTTTTATAGATCGAATGACCGTCAAAATCGGTCAGGGGGCACAGGCCGGTGGTATTCTGACCGGGGTAAAGCGATGCACCGCCGGGGTCGCGGTTGGCGTCGATCGCATAGCGGTGGATCGGCGTGCGCACGGTCGTCACGTCGGGGACCAGACCGTCATACAGCGTGTGGATATGCCAATCGGTGTCGGCCATTGCCAGCCCGCGGTCGTTCAGCCGCACGGCGCAACTTTCGGGCAGATAGGTGCCGGTATGGGGCAGGCCCAGAACCAGTGGGCTGGACCCTTGGGTGATGTCGATGTTGATCATAGCACCAACTCCGCACCGCTGGCGCGCGCCAGATCGCCGTTTCGGATCATATCCGCCGCGGCCTCGATATCGGGGGCCATGTAGCGGTCATCGCCAAGGGCCTTGACGGTCGCGCGGAACGTTGTCAGCGCGCCTTGCAACGGCGCGGATGTAACCAGTGGCGCGCGGGCCTCGATGCCTTGGGCGGCGCACATTGCCTCGACGCCAAGGATCACCGACAGGTTGGCGTTCATCCGCTTCAGACGGCGCGCGGCATGGGCGGCCATGCTGACGTGATCCTCTTGGTTGGCCGAGGTCGGGGTCGAGTCGATGGAGCAGGCATGCGCCAGATGCTTGTTTTCGCTCATCAAAGCCGCTGTTGTGACTTCGGCGATCATCAAGCCCGAGTTCAGGCCGGGACGCGGTGTCAGAAACGCGGGCAGATCAAAGGACAACGTCGGGTCCACCATCAACGCCACCCGTCGCTGGGCAATCGCGCCGATTTCGGCCAAGGCCAGCGCGATTTGATCGGCGGCAAAGGCCACCGGCTCGGCGTGAAAATTGCCGCCTGACACGATGTCGCCGGTTTCGGTCAGGACCAGCGGGTTGTCGGTGACCGCGTTGGCCTCGATTTCCAGCGTGCCAGCGGCAAAGCGCAGCAGGTCCACCGCAGCGCCGGTCACCTGCGGCTGGCAGCGGATGCAATAGGGGTCTTGGACGCGGGCGTCATCCTCGCGGTGGCTTTCGCGGATCTGGCTGCCATCCAGCAGGGCGGACATGGCGGCGGCAACATCGATCTGGCCCTTGTGGCCGCGCAACGTGTGGATTTCCGCACGCAGGGGCGCGGTAGAACCCATGATCGCATCGGTGCTGAGGGCCGAGGTCACGACCGCGCTTTGCACCATCTGCCACGCATCAAACAGCGCGGACAGGGCGCAGGCGGTGGAGAATTGCGTTCCGTTGATCAGGGCCAGCCCCTCTTTCGCGCCCAGTTGGATGGGCGTCAGGCCAGCGGCCTTCAACGCGTCGCCGCCGGGCATACGGGTGCCGTCGAACACCGCCTCGCCTTCGCCGATCATCGCGGCGGCCATATGGGCCAGCGGGGCCAGATCGCCCGACGCCCCGACCGAGCCCTGAACTGGCACCACAGGTGTGACGCCCTTGGAAATCATCCCCTCCAGCAGCGCGACCAATTCGGGCCGCACGCCGGATGCACCGCGCCCCAAGGACAGCAGTTTCAGCGCCATCATCAGGCGGGTGGTGTCAGGTTCCAACGGTTCGCCCACGCCGCAGCAATGTGACAGGATCAGGTTGCGTTGTAGCTGCGCCGTGTCCTTGGCTGGAATCTTGACGCTGGCCAATTTGCCAAAACCGGTGTTGACGCCGTAAACTGGCATATTGCCCTGTGCGGCGCGCGCCACCAGATCGGCAGAGGCTTGAATTGCCGCGCCGGTCGAGGGATCAAGAGCAACCGCACCGGTGCCGCGCCAGATGCTTTCCAGAACGCTCAGGTCGGTTGTGCCGGGGGTCAGCGTGATCATGCGTCTTGTCCTTTGAAAATGCGTTTGTGCAGCGGGTTGATGCCGATGCCGTAGGACAGCTCACCGGGGGTTTGGACATCCCAAAGCGCCAGATCGGCCCGTTTGCCCGGCGCAATCACGCCGGTATCGGTCAGGCCCAGCGCGCGGGCGGCGTTGCGGGTGGTGCCCGCCAGCGCCTCGGCCGGGGTCAGGCGGAACAGGGTGCAGGCCATATTCATCGCCAGCAGCAGCGATCCCAATGGCGAGGTGCCGGGGTTCCAGTCGGTCGCGACCGCCATCGGCACGCTGTGGTCGCGGAAGGCCGCGATTGGCGGGGCTTGGGTTTCGTGGATGGTGTAATAGGCCCCGGGCAGGACCACAGCCACGCTGCCCGCCGCGCCCAATGCGGCGGCATCCTCGGTGTTGGCATATTCGACATGATCCGCCGACAGCGCGCCATATTTGGCCGCCAAGGCCGTGCCACCAATGTTGCTCAGCTGTTCGGCATGCAGTTTTAGCGGCAGGCCAAGGTCGCGCGCCACGTCGAACACGCGGGCGATCTGGGCGGTGTCAAACGCGATACCTTCGCAGAAGCCATCAACCATATCGATCAGCCCCTCGGCATGGGCCGCGCGCAGGGTGGGGATGCAGACCTCGTCAATATAGATGTCCGGGTCGGCCCCTTTGGGCGCGGCATGGGCGCCCAGAAACGTGGTGGAGACACGCACAGGGCGCTGGTCGGCAATCTGGCGGGCGACGCGCAGCATCTTCAACTCGGTGTCATGGTCCAGACCATAGCCCGACTTGATTTCGATCACCGACACGCCCTCAGCGATCAGCGCATCGGCGCGGCGCAGGGCGCTGGCCAGCAAGGTCGCCTCATCCGCGTCGCGGGTGGCGGCGACGGTCGACACGATGCCACCCCCGGCGCGCGCAACCTCTTCGTAGCTGGCCCCGTTCAGGCGCATCTCGAATTCCAAGGCGCGGTTGCCGCCATGCACAATATGGGTGTGGCAATCAATCAGCGCGGGCGTGATCAACCGCCCCTCGGCGTCCTGCACCGGCCAGTCGGCATATGTCGCGGGCAAATCGGCGGCCGCGCCGACCCATGCGATATGCCCCTCTGCATCCACCGCGATTGCGGCCCTGTCGATCAGGCCATAATCGCTGGCCGTATCGACCATCGTGGCCACTGTGGCATTGCTCAGGACATAGGCTGCGGACATGCGGGGCTCCTTGCTAATGTGCGTCCTTAATGTTTATATGTAGCTACATATTATTGTCAACGGAGAAGCAACCGTGCAGGTCATCCAAGCAAAACAAGCCCTTACACCCCAAGGTTGGGTCAACGACGTCGCGGTCAGCATCGACGATGCTGGTCGAATCGCCAGCATCGGCGTGGCAAAGGCTACGCCGACGCACCACGTTGACCTGTTGTTGCCTGCCGCGACGAACCTGCACAGCCACACATTTCAGCGCGCCATGTCCGGCCTGACCGAAACGCGCGGACCCAATCCGAATGACAGTTTCTGGACGTGGCGACAGTTGATGTATCGCTATCTGGATCGCCTTGGACCGGACGAGATCGAGGCGATTGCCGCCATGGTGTTCATGGAAATGCTGGAGGCTGGATACGCCGGCGTGGCCGAATTCCACTATCTGCACCATGATGTTGGCGGCGCGCCATTTGCCGATCTGGGCGAACTCAGTGGGCGGATCGTTGCGGCGGCGCAGGCGACGGGCATCGGCCTGACCCTGCTGCCGGTCTTGTATCAATGGGGCGGTATCGATGGGCGCGCGCTGGCGGGTGGTCAACTGCGGTTCGGGAACGACCCGGCGCGTTATGCCGACCTGCACGCGGCGGGGGCGAAACTGATCGCTGCCGGACCTGACGATTACACCATCGGCGTTGCGCCGCACAGTTTGCGCGCGGTGGACGCAGAGGGTCTGAGCACCGCGCTGGGCCTGTCGGACACCGGCCCCGTCCACATGCACCTGGCCGAGCAGGTGGCCGAGGTCGAGGAAATCGAGGCCCACACCGGCAAGCGCCCCACGCAATATTTGCTGGACACCCAAGACGTCAACGACCGCTGGTGCCTGATCCACGCGACCCAGATGAATGACGCGGAAACCATCGGATTGGCCAAATCCGGCGCGGTCGCGGGTTTGTGCCCAATTACTGAGTCCAGCCTTGGCGACGGTATCTTCAACGGCACGCAATTTGTCGGTGCGGGGGGCAAGGTCGGCTTTGGGTCGGACAGCAACATCCATGTCAGCTATTTCGATGAACTGCGCACGCTGGACTATTCGCAACGCCTGCGCGACCGCTCGCGCGCTGCGATGGCGACGACGGACCGCTCGACCGGCCGCGTTCTGGTTGATCTGGCTAGTGTCGGGGGCGCACAGGCTGCCGGGCGTGCCTCGGGCAGCATTGAAACCGGCCAATGGGCCGATCTGCTGGCGCTGTCGGTGGACAATCCGGTGGTGTGCAACCGTCAGGGCGACGTGGCGCTGGACACGCTGATCTTTGGCGGGCAGGGGGATCGCTGTATTCGAGACGTCTGGAGCGCGGGTCGCCATGTCATCACGGGCGGGCGTCATCCGCAACGCGACGCGATCTCGGCCCGGTTCCAACAGGTCGTCGGCGCGCTGGGGCAGGACATATAGCCATGTGCGCGCAAGTGCGCCACAGCTGGAAGGATGTACGCGATCAAATCCATCGCCGCGTGCTGGACGGCACCTATCGCCCCGGGGACAAACTGCCCCGGGACGAGGACATTGCCGAAGCGCTGGGCTGCGCGCGCTCGACCGTGCAACGCGCGATGCAGGACCTGTCAGACGCCGGGATCGTCGAGCGCAAGCGCAAGGGCGGCACCCATGTACGCGCCGACCCGGTCAGCCGCGCAACGCTGGACATCCCCATCACCCGGCGCGAGGTTGAGGCGCACGGTGCGGTATATGGCTATCGTCTGGTTGCGTGCGGTCTGGCGCAGACCCCGATGCAAATCGTCACCACGCTGGCCTTGCCCGCGCCCGAACAGATGTTGCACGTGCAGGCGCTGCACCTCAGCGACGCGCGCCCCTATATCTATGAAGACCGCTGGATCAGCACCCGAACCGCGCCTGAAATCCTTAATGTCGATCTGGCCCGGCATAGTGCTAATGAATGGCTGGTGCGCAACAAACCCTACAGCCGCTATGACCTGCGCCTTTATGCGATTTCTGCCGATGAAGGCGCGGCGGATCAACTGGACGTCGATCCCGGTGCGGCCCTGTTGGTGATTGAACGCACGACCTGGATCGGGGATCTGCCCATTACCACGGTGCGGTCGGTCACGACGCCGGGCTATCAGTTGCTGGCGCAAAGCGGCGCGTAGGGGCCGCTTCTGAAAAACCCATGCAGGGCTTTGGTAAATCATTCTTACCCGATGCGCGTGCCTGCCGTACCCTGCACCCAGATCAAAGGCAGGCCCACAGCGGCCCGCCTGCATATGGGATAGAGGAACGCTTGCATGGCGATTGAGAAAACCGACACGCTGGTTATTGGCGGGGGTCAGGCCGGGCTGGCCACAAGCGAGCATTTGCAAAACAACGGTGTGCCCCACATCGTGCTGGAGCGGGCACGCATCGCGGAACGCTGGCGGTCTGAACGCTGGGACTCGCTGGTCGCGAACGGCCCTGCATGGCATGATTGCTTTCCAACCCGCGCCTTCAGCGACACCGGCCCCGACGGCTTTCCCGGCAAGGAAGAGGTCGCCGCCTATTTCGAAGGCTTCGCCAAACAGATCGACGCGCCCATCCGCACCGGTGTTGAGGTACTTGAGGTGACACGCCTTGAGGGACGTCCCGGTTTTCATGTGAAGACCTCCAAGGGCGAGATCGAGGCACTGCGCATCGTTGCCGCCACCGGCCCGTTCCAGACCCCCACCATTCCACCCATCGTGCCGGACACGGCAGGTGTCACGCAGATGCATTCGACCGCCTATCGCAACCCCGATCAACTGGCCGAGGGGGCGGTGATGGTCGTGGGTGCCGGATCGTCCGGCGCGCAGATCGCCGAGGAACTGGCGCGCGTGGGGCGCAAGGTTTACCTGTCCGTCGGCCCGCATGACCGCCCCCCGCGCGCCTATCGCAACCGTGATTTCTGTTGGTGGCTGGGCGTGCTGGGCAAATGGGACGCGGCGGCGCAGGCACCGGGCACGGAACATGTGACGATCGCCGTCAGCGGCGCGCGCGGCGGGCATACCGTGGATTTTCGCAACTTTGCTGCACTGGGCATGACGCTGGTCGGGCGCACGCAGTCCTACGACGATGGCGCGCTGACATTCGCCGACGATCTGGTGGATAACATCGCGCGCGGCGATCAGAACTATCTGTCGCTTCTGGCCGAGGCTGACGCCTATGTCACCCGCACCGGTCTGGACCTGCCGGTCGAGCCTGAGGCGCATGTGATCGGCCCCGATCCCGACTGCCTGACGCATCCGCTGCGTCATCTTGATCTGGCCGAGGCCGGCGTAACCACGATCATTTGGGCCACCGGATTCAAAACCGATTATAGCTGGTTGAAGGTTAACGCCTTTGACGACCGCGGTCAGCCCGCGCATCAACGCGGTATCTCGACCGAGCCGGGCGTGTATTTTCTGGGCCTGCCGTGGCAATCGCGGCGTGGGTCGTCTTTTATCTGGGGCGTCTGGCATGATGCGAAATTCGTGGTCGATCAAATCGTGATCCAGCGGAAATATCAGGACTACACGGCCCCAACCGTGGCCTCGGCCCGCTCTGCCTGATCGGGTAGGGACCATGACCTGTCAATCGCTGCGTTGTCACCGCCATATCCGCCGCGTGAACGCTTGAAAGCGCGCCATATTACAAAGGACCCTCAACCGATGCCCAAGGATACTTCCAGCAAACGCGATCCGCGCTATGACATCCTGTTCGAGCCGGTCCAGATCGGCCCGGTCACGGCCAAAAACCGGTTCTATCAGGTGCCGCATTGCAACGGTGGCGGCTATCGCGATCCGTCGGCGGTTGCACAGATGCGCGCCACTAAGGCGCAGGGTGGCTGGGGCGTGATTTTCACCGAACAGGTCGAATTGCATCCCACGTCCGAAATCACGCCCTTTATCGAACTGCGCCTGTGGGAGGACAAGGATATTCCGGCCCTGGCGCGCATGGCCGAGGCGATGAAATCGGACGGGGCGCTGGCGGGAATCGAGCTAGCCTATAGCGGCGTCAATGGCGGCAACCTTTATACCAAGGAGGTGCCGCGCGGGCCGATCAGCTCGCCCATCCTGACGTTTTACAAGGATCCAGTGTCGACGCGGGCTATGGATAAACAGGACATTCGCGACCTGCGCCGCTGGCATAAGGCCGCATATAAGCGCGCCAAGATTGCCGGATTTGACATAATCGAACTTTACGGCGCTCATGGCTTTGGCGTGCTGCAACATTTCCTGTCGCCGCTGACCAACCAGCGCTTGGACGAATATGGCGGCAGTCTTGAGAACCGCGCGCGCCTGTTTCGAGAGCTGATCGAAGATGCAAAGGACGCCGTGGGCGACACGATGGCCATCGCCGTGCGCCTGTCCCTGCACGAGGCGGGCGGGCTGGAAAACGCGATGGTCCGCGACGTAATCGAGATGCACAAGGACCTGCCCGACCTGTGGGATCTGGGCCACGGCACGTGGGAGGATTGCTCGGGGCCCAGCCGCTTTACCGATGAAGGCGCGCAGGAGCCGCTGGTTGGCGGGATCAAGGCGCTGACCGATAAACCTGTGGTCGGGGTGGGTCGGTTTACCTCGCCCGATGCGATGGTCAGCCAGATCAAGCGCGGCATCCTGGATTTCATCGGTGCGGCGCGCCCGTCGATTGCCGACCCGTTCATCCCGCGCAAGATCGACGAGGGCCGCGTCGAGGACATCCGCGAATGTATCGGCTGCAACATTTGCGTGACCGGCGACATGACCATGTCGATCAGCCGCTGCACCCAAAACCCCACCTTTATGGAGGAGTGGCGCAAGGGCTGGCACCCCGAGGAAATGAACGCCAAGGGCGACAGCGAAACCGTGCTGGTGATCGGTGCCGGCCCTGCCGGGCTGGAGGCCACGCGCGCCGCTGGCAAGCGTGGTTACGAGGTGGCGTTGGCCGAGGCGGGCACGGCATTGGGCGGGCGCGTGGCGTTGGAATGTCAACTGCCGGGTCTGGCAGCATGGGGACGGGTGCGGGATTACCGCCAGCACCAGATTTCCAGCATGGCCAACGTGAACGTCTATTTCGAGTCCAAGTTGTCGGCGCAGGATGTGCTGGACTTCGGGTTCAACCACGTTGCCATCGCCACCGGATCGAAATGGCGCAGGGATGGCGTGGCGCGCCACAACCTGAAACCGATTCCGATTTCCGCCGAAATGGCGCTGTTTACGCCTGATGACCTGATGGCGGGCGATCTGCCCGATGCGGGTCATGTCGTGCTTTATGATGACGATCATTACTACATGGGTGGCGTTCTGGCGCAGCTTTTGGTGGAAAAGGGGCTGAGCGTGACCTTGGTGACGCCTGCCAATCTGGTCTCGGAATGGACGCTGAACACGCTGGAACAACAGCGTATTCAGGCGCGTATGATTGATTTGGGCGTGACCATCGTTACCGCGCATGGGCTGAAATCGGTCAGCGCATCGGGCGTCACGCTGGATTGTACGTTCACGGGGCGCACCCGCGATGTGGCCTGTGACGGGGTGATCATGGTCGCCTCGCGCCTGCCGATTGATGACCTGTGGCACGACCTGAAGGCGCGCGAGGATGAATGGCAGGCCGCCGGGATCAAATCGATTCAACGCATCGGTGATTGCGAGTCGCCTGCGCCCATCGCCTGGGCCACCTATGCCGGACACCGCTTTGCGCGCGAAATTGACGTGACGCGCGACCCCGACACGCTGTCGTTCCGCCGCGAAGTCACCGAACTGGCCCCGTTGCAGTGATACCCCGGTGCCGTCGTGGCCCAGCGCGGCATATTCTTCGAGATCCTTCAGGGAGGGCGCGATCGGCTGGATGGATCGCTTGATGATCCCGTCCACGGCGGTTAACCCGACAATGCCCAGACCCGCAAGACCTTCATTATGGAGCCGGAAAACATGGGTATGTAGTCCAACTATTCCGGCTATGGTGGTCCGAACAAGGGCAGGGCAACCTTATGATAGCCAAGTTGCGCGACGCGCCGAAACTGAACCCGCCTGAGGGGGCGAAACCAGTTTGGTCGTTTGCCCGTAGCCCGAAATCGGAGAAGTTCATCAACCACATATGGAGCAATATTCTGCGTTAAACCCTGCCGCGCCCGGTGAGAATTGTCGGGCGCGCATCCTCAAACCAGCATCAGGAGGCCGCGATGACCACGGGTTTCGTTAGCCACGAAAAATACATGTGGCATGATACCGGCCACGCCGGGATTTTCATCCCCGCCGTGGGCCATGTGCAACCCTCGGAGCACGCCGAAAGCCCCGAAAGCAAGCGGCGTATTCGCAACCTGATGGAGGTCAGCGGCCTGATCCGTCATCTGAAATTGATCGACCCGCGCCCTGCCACCCGCGACGAGGTGCTGCGCTATCACACGCCAGAATACATCGACCGCCTTGCCGCGCTCAGTTCCGAGCGGGGCGGAGATGCGGGCGTGACCACGCCGTTTGCCGCCGGGGGCTATGATATCGCGCTGTTGTCGGCGGGCGGTGTTCTGGCCGCGGCCGAAGCTGTGGTCGACGGCGATGTGGACAACGCCTATGCTCTGGTGCGCCCACCGGGTCATCACGCCGAGGCTGATATCGGCAAGGGGTTTTGCCTGCTGGCCAACGCGGTTCTGGGTATAAAACACGTCAAGGCGACGCGCGGCGTGGGCCGGGTGGCAGTGGTGGACATCGACGTCCATCACGGCAATAGCGCCGAACATGCATTTTATGAAGACGCCGAGGTTCTGACGATCTCAATCCATCAGGACAATTGTTTTCCCCCCGATAGCGGCGCGATCGGTGACACCGGACGCGGCGCGGGCAAGGGCTATAATATTAACGTGCCCCTGCCGCCCGGCTGTGGCCGCGATCCCTATCTGGCGGTGATGGAGCGGGTCGTAACCCCGGCGTTGCAAGCCTACAAACCCGATCTGATCGTGGTGCCCTGTGGGTTCGATGCGGGCGGGTTCGACCCTCTGGGGCGGATGATGCTGTCCTCCAGCACCTACCGCGCCATGGCGGCGAAGCTGAAATCGCTGGCCGGGAATCTGTGCGGTGGCCGTTTGTTGTTCACCCATGAGGGCGGATATGCCGCCGTCCACGTCCCGTTCTGCGCCCATGCCCTGATCGAGGAATTGTCTGACGCGCCCAACCCCATCGATGACCCGTTCGACGTCATTTTGGGCAGCATGGGCGGGCATCAGATCTATCCCCACCAAGAGGCCGTGATTGCCAAGGCCGAAACACTGGCCCGCGCGGTCACTTAAATCCCGCCACGAAGGGGCCAACAGGTGAACGCGCTTCTCACATCAGACCAACGGCCCACAGGTGAAACGGGCACCATGTCACTGGCTCTGCTGGCTTCGCCCACGATGCGGTGGCGGTAGTGCACCGACGAGGGGCTGTCGCGCGTCGAGATAGAGCAGGCGCACGGCACATCTTGGATCTGTATGGGCCATGTCATCGACGTGCCCGAAACAGGCTGGTCGTTCACTGATACCACTTGCGAACAGCCCATCTGCGCCTGCCAGCTTGCATTTTGCCGCTGTCCTTGATCAATACACGCCATGCGCGCGGGACATTCCGGGCGGCATGGCATGAAAAGGGGCAGGGCGGTGAATATCAGGCAGATCGCCACTTGGGTGCGCGAAAACGCGGCCAACGGGCCGTTGATCGCGTTGGGCATCGTCGCGCTGCTGCTGTGGGGCTTTGTCGAACTGGCGGATGAGGTGCTGGAGGGTGAAACCCACGCGTTTGACGTGTTCGTCATGCAGGCCCTGCGCAATGTGGCGGATTTGTCTGACCCGCTGGGCCCCATCTGGATCGAGGAACTGGCGCGCGACATCACCGCGCTGGGCGGTATTGCAGTGCTGAGCCTGCTGGTCTTGGCAGCGGCGGGGTTTCTATGGCTGATCGCGCAGCACCGGCTGGCGCTGTTTGTGCTGGTCGCGGTGGGAACTGGCGTTGCTTTGAGCCTGACGATGAAAATGGGGTTCGACCGCCCGCGCCCCGACCTGACCTCGGCCGGGACAGCCGTCTACACGGCCAGCTTTCCCAGCGGTCACTCGTTGATGTCAGCGGTTGTATATCTCACGCTGGGTGCGTTGCTGGCGCGCACGATGCCGCGCCGCGCCGCCAAAGTGTACGTCATGGCACTGGCGGTTCTGGTGGTGGTGATGGTCGGGATCAGCCGCATCTATCTGGGCGTGCATTGGCCGACGGATGTTTTGGCAGGCTGGGCGCTGGGGGCGGGCTGGGCCTTGCTGGCGGCGTTGGTGGCCAATTGGCTGGATCAGCGCGGGGCAGTGGATCACGCCCCCGACGATAGTCACGACAGTGCCGACAACAATCCTGAGGGGGGCTGATCGGCCCGCCCTCGGGCTGTGGGTCAAACCGGCGTGGCGTGTTTCTTGGATGTGGTCTTGGCGGCTTCGGATATCTCTTCGGCGGCCTCGGTCTCGTGTGTGACCAGCCCGCCGATGCAGCGGGTCATCATCGCGTTTGTGTCGCTCACGTCCTTGGTCAGCCGGGCAAGTTCGGCCGCCTGCCAGTCGGTCATCAACTTAAGCGCGGCTGCGGGATCGCCCCCGCCCATCTTGGTGACTTTCGATGCTGTGTCCATCAACTCTTGCATCGCGTCCTGACGCCGTTGAAACCAAGCGGTCCAGAAGGCACTGGATTCGGACTTCAGATCGTCCGAAGCTTGCTGAAGATGCTGCGCCGCAGGGCCAAAGACAGATGCGAAATTGGCCGCGCTTTGTTTGGGTGCGTTTTCTTTGGTCATGAGGCGATCCTTTCAATGCTGACGGGAAGGAAGATCTGAGTAGCTTGCACCGGTTGGGCCTTGTACGCATTGACCTGCATCAATCGCGTTGACGATCCTGCAAGATTGGGTGCATTTGTGGGCCGCGCCCCGGCTGGCCCGCGCACGGATCGCACATTTCCACCGCTCTCTGGCGTCACGATTTTGGCTTAACGCCGGTCAATGCGGGGATGTCTGCCCGTTTCTAGGCTGAGCGTGACGATGCGATTGCGTAACGCCCACCCTATCACGGGCATCGGACCCAAAGGAGAAATCACATGCCCCGTTTGAAAGACAAGATTGCACTCATCACTGGCGGTGCTGCCGGGATCGGCCTTGAAACGGCTCGGCTTTTCCTGACTGAAGGGGCCAAGGTTGCCATCGTGGACCTGAACGAGGCGGATCTAACGAAAGCCGCCGCTGATCTGGGCGCATCGGGTGACGTTCTGGCCATAGCGGCCGATGTGTCCTCGGTCGAGGATACGGCGCGATATGTGCAGCAAACGCTAGAGCGGTTCGGGAAAATCGACATTTTCTTCAACAATGCCGGGATCGAGGGCAAGGTAGCACCGCTGGTCGAGCAGACGATCGAGGATTTCGACCGCGTCATGGCGGTCAACGTGCGTGGCAGCTTCTTGGGATTGCAGCATGTCTTGCCGGGGATGATACAGCGCAAATCGGGCAGCATCATCAATATGTCCTCCATCTCGGGCCTTCAGGGCAGCCCCAATGTGGCACCTTACATCACCTCCAAACACGCCATTGTCGGTCTGACCCGCGCCGCCGCGATCGAGGCCGCGCGCGCCAATGTGCGGGTCAACTCCGTCCACCCGTCTCCGGTCAACACCCGCATGATGCGGTCGCTGGAGGAAGGGTTCAGCCCCGGTGCCGCACAGACCGCGCACAAGAATTTGGAAAAGACGATCCCGTTGGGGCGCTACGGTGAATCCTCAGATGTGGCCAATCTGGTGCTGTTCCTTGCCTCTGACGATTCTGCCTTTATCACCGGGGCGCAGTATCCGGTCGATGGCGGTCTGGCAGCAGGTTGAAACCGCAGATTGCGCCTTGGCGTGTGTTGCGCGCGATCGCAGATTGCCGCTGCCTGCTGGCCTGCGCGCATATATTTTCTGCTGTATAGGGGCCGAGATTGCCCCATGTTAAACCTTTGTCCGTCATCAGGATGTAATCTGATATGGCGCGCGCATCGCGACGCGCCACGGAGGACCGGACATGTTGGTAAGTCGCATCATGCGCAGCCCTGTCACCACAGTCACGCCGGACACGCCGGTGCAGGTTGCCGCAGGATTGATGGGCGCGCTGGGGATCGGGGCGCTGCCCGTGTGTGCAGAAGGGCAACTGATCGGGATCGTCACCGACCGCGATATCGTGGTTCGTTGGTTCAGTTGCGCCTCGGTGGACGGCCCTGTCAGGCAGATCATGACGGGCGATGTCGTCACCTGTCGCGCTGATCAGACAATTGCGTCGGCGGCTTGGAAGATGGCGGATCTGCAAATCCGGCGGTTGCCGGTGTTGGACGCCGATGGCGCGCTGGTCGGGATGCTGTCGCTGGGTGACATTGCCAATGACGCAAGCGAGGAAATCGCGGGTCAAGCGCTGGGTGAAATCGTGGAACTTCGCTGAGATCAGGGGCCGGTCATGCCAAAGCGGTACGATGCATCAGGATTTCATCGCGAAACACCGACAGGTCAATGCCCGCAATCCCGCAGAGGGCGTCCAGATCGCCCAGAACCAGCTGCAGGGGGGCGGGATGGATGATGATGCCGTCGCGCTCGAACCGGCGCATGGTGCGGCAGACATGAACATTGCTGAGCCCGGTGAATTCACCCAGTTTCTGCTGTGTGATCGGGAAGTGGAACCCATCGTCATCCACCCGCCCGATGGCGTCCAGCCGAACGTAGAATTCCAGCAACGCATAGGCGATGCGGATCGCCGCGCTGCCCTTGCCCATGCGCAGCAGTAATCCAGCGGTGCGCGCCTGTGTGCGCACGACTTCGCCAGCCATCATTTCGCGCAGGTGGCCCATCTCTGCGCTGGGACCATTGGCGTGTTTCGAGCGCACGTTAATGAACTGTACATCGCTGAGAGCCTCGACCGAGCAGGCCGAAACGGGGGCGTTTACCGCCCCGATCAGGGCAAAATCGCCGGGCAGCAAAACATCGATGATTTGCGTCTGGCCATCTGGCAGGGATTTGGAAAACGCGATCCACCCTTCCAGAAGCAGTATGGAATGGTCCGCGAAATCATCCTCTTGCACGATGATGCGGCCCTTGATAGCCCGCTCGATCACCGGCTGAGGATTGACGCCCAGATAGGTCTGGACGAAGGACTCCACGTTTGTGTCGCGGCCCGTGCGTCCCGATTGGGTGCCAAACGATTGCATCGATGTCGCCCTCCAAGGCCAGTGCGTTTTGCGCGTGGATCTGTGTGATCCGATGCGCGTCAGCACCGGGGCCTACGGACAAGTCTATCAGCCTGCCTAGTTGGAATCCAGCAGCGCGGATGCGCATCTTGTCGCTGCCGACGGGACGGGTGGAGGGGCTATAGCAACCACTCGACCGGCAGGCGGGCGACGATGGCCAGCGCGGCGCGCTTGGCCAAGGTTGCGCCGGGTTCGTGCGGTGTTTCGGTCTGCGCGTCGTCGTCGATCCAGATCAGCCCCAGACCGCGTCGCTCGACCCGCCAGGCCACATCGCTTAATCCGTGATCGAAGGCGTCATGCATCGCCTGCGCCATTCTGGGGCTGTCAATCAGCAGGCCCATTTCCGTGTTCAGCGTGGTTGAGCGTGGATCGAAATTGAACGAGCCGACAAACACCCGCGCGCCATCGACGGCAAAGGTCTTGGCGTGCAGCGACGACCCGGACGACCCGAACGGCCGCATTTTTTTGCGCGGCGTTGTGGGGGCCGATTGCTTGCGTAGCTCGAACAGTTCGACACCGGCCTTAAGCATGGTTCCCCGACGCTTGGCATAGCCTGCATGGACCGGCAGAACGTCGTTGGATTCCAACGCGTTGGTCAGCATCCGTACACGGACGCCGCGTTTGGCCAGCGTGGCAAAGGCGCGGGCGCCGGCAGCGCCGGGCACAAAATAGGGCGTGACCCCGTCGAACCGGCTTTCGATCTTGCCGACAGCCTGCAACAGTCGCGTGGCCAGCAGATCCTGACGCGGAACGGCCCCCTGACCCTTTATGGGGTCATCACTGATCAACAACGCGTCGCTCCAATCCAGATCCAGCCGGCCTTGTTTCAGCGCCGCCACGACATCGGACTTGGGCAGGGTGTTCGTATAGTCGGCAAGGTTCGGATTATCCTGAAACCGGCGCAGCCCCGCGGCCACCCCGTCCGGACCGCCCCGTGCGCGCAGGATCAGCCCCGCAGGATGCACCGGGGGGGCGGCCCAATAGCGGTCAAAATCGGCACTGACGCGCGGAACAATTTCTCCGACCGCCAATACATCCAGATCGAAAAACAACAAGGATGTGCCTGCGCCGAAATATTCATCCCCGATGTTGCGCCCGCCCATCACCGTGACGTGCCCGTCGACGGTAAAGGACTTGTTGTGCATTCGGCGGTTCAGGCGGAAAAAGTCGAACGTGTAGGATAGCATTTTTGCCCGGCGCAGGTTGAACGGGTTGTATAGACGCACCTCAGCGTTCGGGTGGGCGTCCAGCGTGGCCAGCGCCGCGTCCAGCCCGGAAATGCCGTTGTCATCCAGCAGCAACCGCACCTGCACCCCGCGCTGCGCGGCGCGCAACAGCGCGTCCAGCAGCAGATAGCCTGTCATATCGCCGCGCCAGATATAGTATTGTGCGTCGATCGACGACACCGCCTCTTCGACCAGCAGCATGCGCACGGCAAAGGCGTCTTCGCCGTTGGGGAGGGCATGGATGCCGGTCTTGCCCTCGTGGCCGGGGCTGCGTCTGGCTATGGCCTGGGCCAATGTGCCGTCGGTGCTGGGGGGCAGGGCGGTATGATTTGTGCGATGCACGGTTTGTGGCAGGGCAAAGGCCCAACGGGCTAGAACGATGGCAAGGGCGATTACCGCAATCCCCCCGGCGATGGTCGTTAGGAGTGTCATCACCATTTATCTGCCCTCGACGATCGGGCAGGAGGGGCCGCTCGCGACGCTAAACCGCGCCCGGATCGGCCTGTGATCTGATGCTATTTGCGCGCCATGCCCGGTCACGACAGCACTGTCCAGCAGCGTGATTTCGGGGCTGATTGCCATCTTGTCCAGCCGCAACAGCGGACGTCCGGCGGGGAAGGTCGGGCCGGGGCTGTGGGTGCTCAGCCAATCGGGCAGCGTCTCAAATCCCTTGGTGTGATGCCATTCGTTGAAATCCCCGGCGATGATGGTGGGCATCGGGTCCAGCGCGTGCAGTTGTTCCGCGACAAAGGCGATCTGTTTGCGCCGGTTGCCGCGCAGCAGGCCCAGATGCACACCGACAACCCGCAGCAACTGACCCGCGATATCCAGATCGACGATCACCGCGCCGCGTGGCTCTAACGCGGGCAGATCAAACCGGCGGATTTTATGCACATGCACGCCGGGCCGAGTCAGCATGGCGATCCCGTGCCAGCCGAGCCCGGCAATTTCGGGGGTCAGGTCGACCACCTCCATCGGGCCGATGCGGCCATGCAGGGTTGGCAGGGCCGACGCGCGCGGGTGGCGTCGAAAATCGGCCTCTTGCAGGATGGTGATATCGGCGTCCAGCCCGGCAATCACGTCGATGGTGCGATGCGGTCGCCGTTTCAGATCGCGGCCCAGCCCGGCGCGGATATTCCAACTGGCCAGTGTCACTTCGGTCATGGCATCCTCATGGGGGCGGGCGCGATCCTGAGATCATGGATATGATTAAAGCACTTCGCGCGCCGGGTGCAACCTGCACCGCGGATGCGCGCGCCCGTCAACGCATTTGCCAAAGCGTCTGGTCAAGGCGCGCGCGGGTCGCTATAGCGTGGCGGCATGAGCGATACCTTGCCCCCGTGCCCCGAATGTGCCTCGGTGTTCACCTATCAGGTGGACGCCCTGTTGATCTGCCCCGAATGCGGCCATGAATGGGCGCCCGGAGATGCTGCCGATGAAGGCCCGCAGATCCGCGACAGTGTCGGCAATATCCTGCAAGACGGCGACACGGTGACAGTGATCAAGGACCTCAAGCTGAAAGGCACCTCGTCTGTGGTCAAAGTTGGCACCAAGGTGCGCGGTATTCGGTTGGTTCCCGGTGATCACGACATCGACTGCCGTATTCCCGGCGTTGGCCAGATCGGCCTGAAATCGCAGTTCGTCAAGAAAGTTGCGGACTAGAACGGGCCAAGGCGCGTGCCTGCGTGGCGCGCCGCGAACCTGTCCAGTTCGGATGCGGTGGGACGGTTTCCGGTGAACACCTGCACATAGCCTGCCATCCGCGAGATGCGCAGGTCGCGATCTTCGGTCACCTGCATCGAGATATAGCCTATTTGCGTGTAAAACACGGTCGCGGCGCGGATGCTGGCCTCGTCCGGGTCAAACCCGTGACGTAGGAACATCGCCTCGATCGCGTTTTTGCGCCGAGTGTCGGCCATGTTCAACCGAACCTGCAACGCGGCATCGTTCCGCGCCCAGTTCCGGATCGCCAGATCTAGACGCGCGTCAAACAGGGTCGGATCCAGCCAGCAGTCGAACAAGTTCAGCATCGCCTCGCAGATGGTCTGCGCGTAGGCTGTGCACTGCGCCACCAACGTGTCGGTGTTGCGCGCCTCCCAATGGGCAATCATGGCTTCCAACAGAGCGTCGCGGTCCTTGAAATGCCAATAAAATCCGCTGCGTGCGGTGTTCAGGCGCTTGGCCAGGGTCAGGATCTTGACCGCCTCGACGCCGTCTTCGGTCAGCACATCATAGGCAGCCTTCAACCAGGCTTCTTGCGGGGTGCGGGAGGCGTCTGGGATGTCATCAATCATGGGCGCATGATGGAATGATTTGACAGGTGTGTCAATTATCTGGACACTTATGTCTGGTGAGTTGAGTCGCGGGGGGTAAGACACATGGTCCTGAGGGAAAAATGGGACGCCCCGCTGCGGGATTTCATGCCATGGCGCAAGGCGCCGATGGCCGACGCTTGGATTGAGGAACGGACATGAGCAAAGACCCCCTGTTACAGCCTTATCAGTTGAAACACCTGACGCTGAAAAACCGCATCATGACCACCAGCCATGAACCGGCCTACCCCGAAGATGGAATGCCGAAGGAACGCTATGCTGCCTATCACGCCGAACGGGCCAAGGCCGGTGTGGCATTGGCCATGACGGCGGGGTCGGCAGCGGTGTCCAAGGACAGCCCGCCGGTCTTCAACAACGTGCTGGCCTACAAGGACGAGGTGGTGCCGTGGATCCAGAACCTGACCGATGCCTGTCACGAGCATGGCTGCGCGGTGATGATCCAGCTGACGCATCTGGGGCGGCGCACCAACTGGAACAAGGGCGATTGGCTGCCCTCGGTGTCGTCGAGCAAACACCGCGAACCTGCGCACCGCGCCTTTCCCAAGCTGCTGGAAGACTGGGATATCGAGCGGATTATAAATGACTTTGCCGATGCCGCCGAGCGGATGAAGGCAGGCGGCATGGACGGGATCGAAATTCAGGCCTATGGGCATCTGGTGGATCAATTGTGGTCGCCGCTGACCAACGATCTGACCGGGCCGTATGGGGCCGATACTCTGGAAAATCGCCTGCGGTTTCCGATGGATGTGCTGAGCGCCATTCGCAAGCGGGTAGGTTCCGAATTTATTGTCGGCATCCGATATACGGCGGATGAGGTGCAAAAAGGCGGCATCGACGCGGTTGAGGGCATCGAGATTTCCAAACGACTGGCCGCGTCTGGTTTGGTTGATTTCCTGAACGTGATCCGGGGCCGCATCCAGACTGATCCGGCGATGACCGACGTGATCCCCGTGCAAGGCATGGCCAGCGCGCCGCATCTGGATTTCGCCGGGGCGGTACGTAAGGCGACGGGTATGCCCACTTTCCACGCCGCGCGTATTCCCGATGTGGCCACCGCGCGCCATGCGGTTGCGGATGGTCTACTGGATATGGTTGGCATGACCCGCGCGCATATGGCTGACCCGCATGTCGTGCGCAAGATCGTAGAGGGGCGCGAGGATGACATCCGTCCCTGCGTCGGTGCCACCTTCTGTCTAGATCGGATCTATCAGGGGGGCGAGGCGTTGTGCCTGCACAACGCGGCGACGGGCCGCGAATTAACCATGCCGCATGACATTGCCCCGGCTGAGACGCGCAAAAAGGTGGTGATCGTCGGCGCTGGCCCTGCGGGCCTTGAGGCCGCGCGCGTCGCGTCTGAGCGTGGGCATGACGTCACCGTGTTCGAGGCCGCGCCCAACCCCGGCGGGCAGGTCCGCCTGACCGCGCAAACCCCGCGGCGGCGTGAAATGATCGGCATCATCGACTGGCGCATGGCCCAATGCGCCGCGCGCGACGTGGCGTTTCACTTTAATACCTACGCCGAGGCGGACGACGTAACCGCGCTGGCCCCCGATGTGGTGATCATCGCCACCGGCGGTTTGCCCAACACAGAACTGTTCGAGAAAGGCCAGCCCGAGCCGCATGTGGTCAGTGCGTGGGACATTATCTCGGGCGATGTGAAGCCTGCCGAGAATATCCTGATCTATGACGAATCCGGCGATCACCCTGCGCTGCAAGCCGCTGAAATGGCCATTGCTGCCGGTGCGAAGGTCGAGGTGATGACCCCCGACCGCAGTTTCTCGCCAGAGATCATGGCGATGAATTTGGTGCCCTATATGCGGAGCCTGCAAGGCAAGGGCGTGACATTCACCGTTACCCGACGCCTGACGGGCGTGACGCGGGACGGCAATAAACTGACCGCGACGATCGGCACGGATTACAGCGACCTGACCGAAGATCAGCAGTATGATCAGGTGGTGGTGAACTATGGCACGTTGCCGCTGGATGATTTGTATTTCGCGCTGCGCGACCAGTCCAGCAACGGTGGCGCGGTGGATCACGACGCGCTGATCGCAGGCCGCCCGCAGCAGGTCTCACGTAACCCGGGTGGCGCGTTTCAACTGTTCCGCATCGGGGATGCGGTCTCGGCGCGCAATACCCATGCGGCGATCTATGACGCGCTGCGGCTTATGAAGGAGATCTGATATGCGGATTGGGTTTATCGGCACCGGCACCATTGCCTCGGCAGTGGTGGAAGGGATCGCAGGCGACGGGCATGCCATTGCTGTCAGCACGCGCAACGCGGCCCATTCGACGCGACTGGCGGGGATGTTCTCCAACGTCACGGTCCACGACAATCAGGCAGTTGTGGATCGCAGCGAGGTTATCTGCGTCGCGCTTGTTGCTGGCGTGGCGGAAAACGTGCTGGGCGCGTTGACCTTTCGGCCAGATCAACGGGTTATATCGCTGATGGCGGGCGTGTCACTGTCCGATGTCGCGGTGATGGTCGCCCCGGCGCAGGCTGCGGGGATCATGATCCCGTTTTCAGGGATGGCGCAGGGCGGCTCGCCCTTCATGGGCTATGGCGATACGGATCTGTTGCAGGGCCTGTTCGGCGGGCGTAACACGCTGTTCGCGATGGCGTCGGAGGCGGAGTTGGACGCCTATATGTGCGCGCAGGCGGTGTTGTCGCCTGCCGTGCGCATGGTGGCCGACGCCGCCCAATGGCTGGGTGCGCGCGTCGATGATCCCGCACAGGGCGAGGCATTCTTGCGGGCGCTGGTCGGCTCATCCTTGGCCAGTTCGGACTGTGCCACCTTGCTGGCCGCACTGGACACGCCGGGGGGGTATAACCAGCGGCTGCGCGATCACATGACCGACGCAGGCATGGGCGCGACACTGGCCGAGGGGCTGGACCGTTTGGAGCGCGGGGAGTGACCTTTCCACACATCTTCAAGCCCGTGCAATTGCGTCACAAGACCCTGAAGAACCGCGTGGTTTTCGGCGCGCATACGGCCAATATGGCCGACAACGGTCTGCCCGGCGCGCAGCATCTGGCCTATTATCTGGAACGTGCCATCGGCGGGGCGGCGATGATCGTGGTCGAACCGATGCCGGTCCATCCCGCCACTGTGCTGACGCGCGGCAATTTTCGCCACTCATCCGACGACGTGATCCCGCATTTCCGCAAGATTACCGAGGCCTGTCAGGCGCATGGGACGGTGATGATCCAGCAACTGTATCACATCGGGGCGCATGGCGATTCCGACAACTCGTATCACGCGCATTGGTCGCCGTCGGGCGGGCCCAGCTATCACGATAGTGATGGCAGCCACGAGATGAGCACCGCCGAGATCGAAGAAACCATCGACGGGTTTGTTCAGGCCGCGATCCGCTGTCAAAAAGCGGGCTTTGATGGGGTCGAGGTTTGGGCCGCTTATCATGGCCTGCTAGATCAGTTTTGGACGCCGTTTTCCAACCAGCGCACCGATCAATGGGGCGGTAGTTTGGAGAACCGCACGCGCGCCTCGCGCGAGGTGATGCGCCGCATTCGTGCCGCCTGTGGAGAGGATTTCATCATCGGGCTGGCGGTCAACGATGAACCGGATGTCAAGGTCGCGCTAAGCCGCGACGAGACTGCCGAAATCGTCGCCCTGCACGATGCCGAGCGGCTGATGGATTACGTCACCTGCGGCTCGGGCGGGTATTTTGATTTTTACAAGCTGATGCCGACGTTTCTTTATGGGGAAAAGCTGGGCGTGCATCTGGCCGCAATTCTCAAAGGGGTTGTGAGAAACGCCCTTGTCACTGCCGAAAGCCATATCAGGACGCCCGAAAACGCCAACACGGTGCTGGGCGCGGGGCAGGCGGATCTGGTGTCGATCGTGCGCGGGCAGATTGCCGATCCGCATCTTGTGGCCAAGGCTGAAACGGATCGGGCCGATGACATTCGCGGCTGTATTTCGTGCAATCAGCAATGCTGGGGCAGGCGCAGCCGGGACTATTACATCTCGTGCTTGATCAATCCGTCTGCGGGGCATGAATACCTGTGGGGCGGGGATCGGTTCACGGCCAGCGACACGCCCAAATCGGTGCTGGTCGTCGGCGGTGGACCTGCCGGTCTGGAGGCCGCGCGCGTCGCCGCCGAGCGGGGGCACCGCGTGGTTCTGGCCGAGGCCGGGCCGGATCTGGGTGGGCAATTCCGGCTAGCGGGTTTGCAACCGCGCCGGGGACAAATCACCGATTTACTGGGCTGGTATCAGCGGCAATTAACGCAGCTGGGCGTCGATCTGCGGTTCAACTGCTATCTGGACGCTGATGACATCGCGGCCCACGGTGCGGATCAAGTGATCCTTGCAACCGGATCATTGCCCGCCGAGACCGGGTTCCAGAAGGCGCTGCCGCATCATGCCCGCTTGCCGGGGATCGAAAACGGCAAGGTCTGGTCCGTCGAGGATGTCATGCGCCGCGACGCGCGCCCCGGCAAACACGTGATTGTGCTGGACGAGGGCGGCAATTGGCGTGCGGGTGGCACCGCGTGGCGGCTGGCCGAGGATGGGCACAAGGTGACGCTGGTCACGCCCGACGCGCTGGTCGGCAAAGAGTTGCAACGCTCGGCCACCGACTGGCCCCTGCGCCGCGCGCTGGCGTTGTTGGGGGCGACATTCGTGACCGATACGGCAATTGCGGAATGGACCGGCGATGGGGCCGAATTGCGGTGCCTGTTGACCGGCACGACGCGGCGTCTGGACGCTGACGCGCTGGTGCTGGCGACCACGAACATGGCCAACGCCGATTTGCGCAGCGACCTGTCGACGCGTGGCATTGACGCGGCGTTGATCGGTGACGCCAACACTGCGCGCAACGCGGCCTACGCGTTTTTCGAGGGGCGCAAGCAGGCGTTAACGCTGTGAAAATTGGGTAAATGACTGCGCAAACGGCGCGGGCACAGGGCGCGGGCGTGATTTGGCCTGTAGGTTACCGTTGGGTCAGTTTATACAAAGGGTTGACCGGGACTGAGTATGCAACACATCAGGTTTTACGGTGAAAAGGATCTGCGATGTCCGTCTACCTGCATGGCCTGTCGACCGCGCTGCCGCCTCATTGCCTGCGCCAGACCGAAGTCGAGGCGCGCGCCGCGTTGCTCTTTGCCGATGGGTATCCGCAGTTCGAGCGCCTGTCGCGCACCTTCACCACCTCAGGGGTCGAGCGGCGCTATTCGGTCGTCCCACTTGACTGGTTTTCGCAAACGCACGGTTGGACAGATCGGGGCGCGGCCTATTTGAGCGGGGCCAAGGCGCTGTTCTTACAGGCGGCCAAGGCTGCGTTACAGGATGCCGACTGGCGCGCGCAAGATGTCGATTGCGTGGTCACCGTGTCCTCGACCGGCATCGCGACGCCCACGTTAGAGGCGCAGGTATTCACGCAGATGGGGTTTCGCGAGGACATCATGCGCGTGCCTGTCTTCGGTTTGGGCTGCGCGGGGGGCGTGACGGGTCTGTCCATCGCGCAGGCGCTGGCACAGGCAAACCCAGAGGCGCGGGTTTTGCTGGTCGTGATCGAGACATGTTCGCTGTCCTTCCGCGCCGACCGGTTGCAAAAGGCGGATATCATCGCAGCGGTGCTGTTTGGCGACGGGGCGGCGGCGGCCTGTCTGTCCGGGGCCACGCCCACGGGATCGCGCCGGGTGGCATTGGGGCGCGGCCATCAGAAATTGTGGCCCGACACGCTGAACATCATGGGCTGGGACGTGGACGACACCGGGTTGGGCGTGATCTTTGACCGCTCGATCCCCGCCTTCGTCAGCGAAAATTTCGCGGCCTCAACCGCCGGTGCGTTGCGCGCCGCTGAGTTACGCCCTGAGCAGATCGTCCGATATGTCTGTCACCCCGGAGGGGCCAAGGTGGTCGACGCCATCGAAGGCGCATTGCATCTGCAACCGCACAGCCTGAAGGCCGAGCGTGACATCCTGCGCGACTATGGCAACATGTCGGCCCCGACGGTGCTGTTCGTGCTGAAACAGGTGCTGGAGGCCGGAACGACGGGTCAGATGATGGCCTGCGCCCTTGGTCCGGGTTTCACCGCGTCCTACCTGCCGTTTCACGTCGGCGCAGGGGCAGGGTGATGGCGCTGGCCCCGCTGGCCTTTCTGGCCTTCATCGTGGTGCAACGGCTGAGCGAGCTGGTGATCGCGCGGCGCAACACCGCGCGCCTGCTGGCGGCGGGCGCCTATGAGGTGGGCGCGGCGCATTATCCAGCCATGGTGGCGATGCACAGCCTTTGGATCGCCTGTCTGGTGGTGTTTGGCTATGATCAGGCGGTATCGCTGGGATGGCTGGCCGCGTTTGCTGTCTTGCAGGGGCTGCGGGTCTGGATCCTTGCCACGCTGGGGCGGCGGTGGACCACCCGTATCATCGTGCTGCCCGAACCGCTGGTGGCGCGCGGCCCGTTTCGATATCTCCGCCATCCCAATTACACGCTGGTCGTGGCGGAAATCATCGTGGCCCCCATGGTGCTGGGGCTGGTCTGGGTGGCGGTGGTGTTCACGGTTCTGAACGCCGCGATGCTGTGGGTGCGGATCAGGGCCGAGGACCGCGCATTAGCATCCCTGCGTACCGATTGACCACCGCGTGCCGGTGCGGGTGACATCTTGCAGTGCGTGCGTTTGTGTGGGTAATTGGCGCACGGGCCGCGCAGGCCATCACAGCTAGAAGGCCCCCCACCATGGCATTGATCACCCGCTCGGGCACCCATCTGACCGTGTTGGCGGTACTGGGAGTGACCCATCTGTTGAACGACATGATGCAGTCGTTGATTCCCGCCGCCTATCCGATCCTGAAGCAATCCTACGATCTCGATTTCGTGCAAATCGGCATGATCACCCTGACGTTTCAGTTGGCCGGATCGCTGTTGCAGCCGGTGGTCGGCATCGTAACCGATCGTCGACCCGCACCCTATTCGCCGGTGGTTGGGATGATGTTTACCCTGTCGGGGCTGGTCAGTCTGGCTTTCGCGAACAGCTATGCGGTGATCCTGATTTCGGTCGCGCTGATCGGGATCGGGTCGTCCATTTTCCACCCCGAGGCGACGCGCATGGCGCGCTATGCTGCCGGGGGGCGACAGGGGTTGGCGCAGGGCATGTTTCAGGTAGGCGGGCGGGCCGGGGGGGCGTTGGGTCCGGTATTTGCTGCGCTGATTATCGTGCCTTGGGGACAGCCCAGCCTTGCGTGGTTCGCCGTTAGTGCGCTTCTGGCCATGGCCCTGTTGACGTGGATCGGCAGCAAACAGCGGCAGTTGAGCGCCGAATTCGCATCGTTGCGCGCGCGTGCCAGTGCGAATGGCCAGGTGGTCGCCCACGCCCCGCGCACAATTGCCATCGGCCTGACCGTGCTGACCGTGCTGATGTTCGCCAAAAACGCCTATGGTGAAAGTTTCCGGTCCTTTTATACGTTTTACCTGATCGAGCGGTTCGGCATGACGATCCCGGCCTCGCAGTTGATGCTGTTCGTATTTCTGGTGTCGGCGGCGGTCGGCGTGTTGGTCGGTGGGATGCTGGGGGATCGGATCGGGCGATATCGGCTGATCTGGATTTCGGTACTGGGGCCGTTGCCCCTGACGATGATACTGCCCTACGCCGACCTGTTCTGGACCGGAATTCTGACCATCCTGATCAACCTGATTATGGCCAGCGCCTTTTCCTCGATCCTGATTTACGCGATGGACCTGCTGCCCAATCGGATCGGCATGATCGGCGGGCTGTTTTATGGGCTGAACTTTGGACTGGCCGGTATTGCGGCGGCATTTCTGGGCGTTCTGGCCGAAAGTCATGGGGTCGAGGCCGTGTATCGGATCTGTTCGTTTCTGCCGCTGGTCGGGCTGCTGGCGTGGTTTCTGCCGCGCATTGATGAAATCAGGACTGGCTGATCCGCACCGTCGCCGGGCGGTAAACAGGTGTTTGCAACGTCGGTATTGGCGCGCTATAAGTGGTATTGTAAATACCAATTAGCGGCGCGAGAGCAGAGCATGACACAGATAGACATCGGCCCCGACGGAGTTCAGATCGACGCCGAGATCGTCGCCAAAGCCTTGAAAATGACGCAGAGCGCCCTGCAAGCGGGCATGCGCGACGGTACAGTCACCAGCCTGTATGAGACCGGCGAAGGTGCAGACGCTGGACGCATGCGCCTGACGTTCTATTCCGAAACCCGACGCGCCCGGATCACCGCCGACAGCAATGGCGTGGTCCTGTCCTGCACCGCAGTTGATTACAAGCGCCCCTTTTCGTCCCTGCCGCCAGACGCTTCGACCGGAAACACCCCATGAGCGATGGCCTGACCCTTCCGCATCGCCCGACAGCGCAGCGCCGTGCCGAGATCCGCGCGGCCGCAGAGGACATGGGCATCGACGCGGCCTATCTGTCGTTGATGGTCGACACGTTCTATGCCCGTATCCGCGCCGACGCACGGCTGGGCCCGATCTTTGAGGACGCGATTGGCGATAGTTGGGAACCGCATCTGGCCCGAATGAAGGATTTCTGGGCCTCTGTCGCGCTGAACGCGGGCAGCTATTCGGGCAAACCGGTGGCGGTTCACCAAAAGATCGAGGGTGTCGAGCGCGCCGATTTCGACCGCTGGCTGGGTCTGTTCCGGGGCACGTTGCAGGATACGGCCCCCACAGCCGAGGCGGTCGAGTATCTGATGGTCCGCGCTGAACGGATCGCGCACAGCCTGTCCATGGCGATGTTTCCGCACACCGACACCGGTATTCCGGCGCTGCGATAAGGTTAGGTGGCATGACAGATGATCCAACCACGGGCGGAACACCGAAATGCGGCTAACCTCGTTCACTGATTACGGGCTGCGCATGTTAATGCGCATGGCCAGCGCGCCCGAGCGGGGGTTTTCAACCTCTGATCTGGCTGTGGAATTTGGCCTGTCGCGTCACCACCTCGCCAAGATCATGCAGAAACTGGCCGCAGGCGGCATCGTCGTCACTAGGCGGGGCAGCGGGGGCGGGGCGACGTTGACGCGTCCGGCGACAGAGATCCAGTTGGGGCAGGTGATCCGTATTCTTGAGGATGATCAGGCGCTTGTCGAATGTCTAGCCACTGATGGCGGAGCTTGCAGCATTGACGGTCGCTGCCGCCTGAAGGCGCGCCTGCGCAGCGCCGAGGCCGCTTTTCTGGCCGATCTGGACCGCACCAGCCTAGCCGAGATTGCCCTTGCCCCTTTGACGGATATGGAAACGCCAACCTTGTGACGCGCGCCATGTGATGCGATTGTCGAAAACCCGGCAGGCCCAGACTGTCTTGCTGCCGCCAGAAAACGGCCTGAGGATGGGCAGGGTGGTCGCATCGCGTCTGCCTATGGCGCGCGTTTCCCTCAAAACAGCGCTACGACGGCGCGTTGACCATCGACGGCATCGCCAAAACAGGCCAGCTTCTGAAGATGCAAAACGGCGATATCGCGAGTGCGGATCAGCCAAGCTATAGGTCGACCAGTGCAGATTTCAGGGACGAGAATATGGCACATGTTTCTTATGTGCATGGGGGGGGCGTCACTGAGGTCCTGACCAGTTATCCAACCGCACAGGTCGGACGCAGCCCCGAAACGGGGGACAGCGGCGACAATCGGCTCGTAGGTGCCTCCGAGGATGACACTTTTATAGGCGGCGGTGGCGCCGACATCTTGACTGTCCGCGGTGCGCAATCTGCTATTTGGCGGGGCAGGCGACGATCACTTCGAAATAGGTAATGGGGGCACCTATACTCAGGTAACGATCCGCGGTTTTGACGCGGATGACGATACGATTTTTCTGGACGTGCACGACGATGTCACCAAGGCGGACATGGAAGATCGCAGCACTGATACCGTCAGTGGGGTCACTATAGACCTGACCGAGTGGGGTGGTGTGAACTTGACGGTGAACGGCGTTACCTTGGCACAGGTGATCGACGACATTCAGATTATCCAAGCGGTGCCGCGTCCCCCTTTTGCAAAACGAAAAGGAGGGCGACAGGCCAGCGGCACAGGGCTGATCCATCATCAGGCCCCTTGCGCGCCAGCCCTGTTCGATCCTGCCAATGAAGGCTGGTTAACGGGTATTGGGCAAGGGCCGGACCCGCGTGCGGGGTATCTGTGCGCTCATACGATCTCGATGTCGTTCGTCAACTGGTTGATTGTGGCATTCTCCACCAAAAGCGTGCCGTCTGTGCCAAAGTCAAAGAACACATCCGCGCCGTTTTGGGTGGCAAGCGCCAGGGCGTCGGCCGCTGTCGTGAAGCCGCTGAAATTGTCGAACGCGATAGTGTCCACGTTGTTTTGAAAATCCTTGATCACATCATCGCCTTCGCCGCGATCAAAGTGGAATTCATCTGCGCCGCTGTTGCCGTACAACAGGTCCGTGCCGCTGCCCCCACCGCCATCCAGAAAATCCGCACCACTGCCGCCACGCATCGTATCGCTGCCGGACGCGCCGTAAAGCGAGTCGTCACCCGATCCACCGACCATGCTGTCGTCGCCGTCCCGCCCATGCAGACGATCATCGCCACCGTAACCGCGCAGAACGCTGGCCCCGTCAGTGCCGCGCAACGTGTCATCGCCGGTGTTTGAGCCCGACGCGCCCTCAAAATTCTTGACGCTGTCGTTGTTGGCCCAAGACCCGGTCGCGGTGTCGACTGCGAAGTCCAGATTCACGCCGCCGGAACTGTCGTAATAGCTGATATAGTCTGTGCCGCTGCCGCCGTCATAGGTGTCGGCCCCGCCGCCAGCGCGCACGTAATCGTCGCCCGATCCCAATTCGACCTTGTCGGCCCCGCCCCGGTCATACACCCGGTCATCGCCGCCATAGGTGCGGATTACATTGGCCCCCGAAGTGCCGCTGATCTCATCATCGCCCGTACGCGAGCCTGATGCGCTCTCGAAATTCTCGACGCTGTCGTTGCTGGCCCATGAGCCGCTGGCTGTGTCGGCCGCGAGGTCCAAAGTCACCCCGCCCGAGCTGTCATAATAGCTGATGTAATCGTCGCCGCTGCCGCCATCATAGCGGTCCTCGCCGCCGCCGACGCGCACATAATCGTCACCCGATCCCAGTTTGACGATGTCGTCGCCGCCCCGGTCATACACCCGGTCGTCGCCGCCATAGGTCTGAATGGTGTTGGCCCCGGAAGTGCCGCTGATTTCATCGTCGCCTGTTTTGGACCCCGACACGCTTTCGAAATTCAGCACCGTGTCGTTGCTGGCCCACGATCCACTGGCGGTGTTGGCCTCAAGATCCAGCGTTACGCCACCGCTGCTGTCGTAGTACGAGATATAATCTTTGTCCGCGCCGCCATCATAGCGGTCCGCGCCTCCACCGGCACGCACATAATCGTCCCCGTCCCCCAACGTGACCGTATCGTCGCCCGACCCGTCATACACGCGGTCATCAAAGTCGGTGCCGACCAGATCGTCGGCGCCATCGCTGCCCAGTATCTTTGGGACACCGGTCTCGTCTGCCACGCTACCAAACCACACATGATAGATGCGCCCACCGTAGGTGCTGACACTGGGATCATTCTCGACACCGATTCCGATCGCGTTCCAGGTCCGACTTGCCCAAATGCCGTCGTTTACGATGACAGCGTCATGCCCGGACGATCCTTTCCACCCGTTCAGGGCAGCTTCGATGTTTTGATAACCTGAAGCGGATATTTCAAAACCTTCGCTGGGATAGTTCAGTCCGATACGTTGCGGCGCGTACCACATCACTTCTGGAGCGCGGTGGTCACCATAGTAGAATGCATCGCTCCAGCTGTGCGAATTCGCGCCTTCGGGAAGGGTCAAACCGGCGTCCCAGATATTATAAAGCGTGTCCTGCGTGTGCCTGCCTGCCGTCGCCGTCAGCAAGTTGGACAGCGGGATGGCGGCCAGCCCATTTTCGGCACGGTATTCCATGATCAAGTGATAAAGCTGAAGCTCGGTCGCGCTGAGCGTGTCCCCAGGTGTCGGGGAGTATACATCGACTGCCATTTCCTGCTCTCCTTCAAGACCCGGTATTTCGTTTCGTGCCCGATCATTGGTTTTGCATCCCATATAAAGGTTAACACAACTTTCTTCAAAACCTAGTTTTACAGTGGCTAACCCAGAATCTATGCAGGTTTTGAGCGATATGTTCGATACATCTGGCGCGGGTGTCTTGGGTTTGGCACGGTGTCCTGGCCCAATGCCACGTCCAAAAACAAACGCCAGCGTATCCAACGAAGTTGACGGTGTTCGCCTCAGCGCTATGACCAGAGCGCGCGCCGGCGCACCAACCAACCGTTGGTGTTTGGCCTTGAGATAACTTGCTCAACAATACTCGGGGTTTCAGGGGCGCCGGATTGGCCTATTTTTGGAGACCAAATTATACACGCACTCTGGTTCTTTCCCGCGCACCGGAGCATAAAGTGCCCATGGCAAAGCCGAAGATCCGTAACCTGCCAGACCTTTCCGATCTGGCCTGTCCCGATGCCGAAATCACGGTTCGGGTGACGCCGGGAGCGCGTCAAAACGCGGTGACGGTTGCGGATGGTGTTGTGCGGATCGCAGTGACGACCGTGCCAGAGGCCGGCAAGGCAAATGACGCGGTGCGCTGGGTGCTGGCGAGTGCGATGAATGTCGCCCCTTCGCATCTGACATTGCGGCGCGGTCAAACTTCGCGGGACAAGCTGTTCGTCTATCGCGGACCCTGATTATTTGCGCCGCCCGAAATCAAATATTTGCCCAATGAACTACGCAATTTAGGACAGATCGCCGTGCAGAAAATTATGACACCCAACCCTGATTTCATCCTCCGTCATGCTACGCCGGAAGACGCGACGCTTGTAGTCCAGTACATGAAAAAACTTGGGGCCTACCAAAAGATGGAGGACAAGATCACCGCGACCGAGCCGCAGATAAAACGGCTTCTGGCAGAAAAACTGGGTGAGGCGCTGTTTGGGTATTACAAAGGAGAAATCGTAGGTTTTGCCTACTTTTTCCAGAAATCATCGGCATTTACGGGGCGCTCAGGCCTCTACATTGATGGATTTTTTGTCGATAGCCAAATTCGCCACCAAGGTCTTGGAAAGATCATCATGAGCTATCTTTGCTCGTTGGCGTTGCAACGAAACTGTCAGATGATGGAATGGGGCGTTTTGGACTGGAACACTCCGACCATTGAATTTTACAGAAGTCTTGGGGCCTATAGCGTAGACGATATGACGATTTTCAGGTTCACACCGGACGCTCTGCAATCAAATGCTTTGGCATTTGGGGATCAGGCATGGTGACGTGGACAGCGAACGTTTTGGGAATTTTCAGCTATGCGTCATGGGCTTTTGCAGGATATGACGCCATTCAAACTCGCGTCGCGGCTATGTTGCATGGGCGAAGAGCCGTCGGAGTGAAAGTATATAGTTCGGCGTACTGACAGCTTTGGGATGCGCCATTTCGATTTTCAGGGAGATGGCCGAATGAACGGACAACGAGCCGGCATAATCGCATTGGCGCTAACCACATCGTTCTATCTGTTTGAGTTTGTCACGCGGATCGAACCGAGTCTTGCCATTGAATCCATCGCGACCGATTTCAACCTGTCCCACGGCAGCGTCGGCACCTTGTCGAGCATTTTCTTTTGGGTCTATGCACCGATGCAGTTGGTGGTGGGGGTTCTGCTGGACAGATTTGGTGCGCGCCCTCTTATCGTTCCGGCCATTGCGACATGCGCCTTGGGCGTTATTCTTTTTGCATGGGGCAACGATCCTGTGATCGCCGGTGCCGGGCGCATATTAACCGGGTTTGGGGCGTCTTTTGCTTTTGTCGGCGCGTTGTACGTCGTCAACCATAGCTTTGCGCCTAAACAGTTCGCGGTCCTCTCTGGTCTGGTGAACACGATAGGAATGCTTGGCACTGCGGTAGGGGCGAACTTGCTGGCCGATGCGATCCAAATTTATGGGTGGAGACCGGTCTTTGATACGACCGGCATCGTGGGCCTGGTGCTGTTTTTGATGGCATTCCTGTTTTTAAGGGCAGGGCCAAAGTCGACAATCAGTCAGCCGTCCGGCCACATCACGTCTGCATTTTCTGAACTTTCTGGCATCCTTACCAGCCCACGTATCTGGATTATCTCGGCGGCGGGGGCCCTTTACTATATGCCAATCAATGTTTTCGGTGGGCTGTGGGGACAAAGTGATCTTGTGCAGGATCACGGACTTGAACCGGTTTCCGCCGAGATGGCCGTGTCGATGATCTATTTCGGGATGGCCGTCGGCAGCGTCGGGGCTGGCGCGCTTTCTGATTGGCTGGGGCATAGAAAGTGGATCATCGCATCAAGTGCGGCGCTGTCTGCGGTGGCATATACTTTCGCGATTTATTCCGAGACATCTTCGGTCGCTCTTATCGCCAGTGCGCTGTTCGTGGCTGGCCTGCTGGGAGGCGCACAAATGTTGACCTATGCCATGGCAAAGGAAGGCCGCTCGGCAGCTGAAGTGGGAAAAGTCATATCATTTGTGAACATGATCGGGATTGCCTCGGCCATCTTTTTCCAACCGCTTATTGGGTGGATGATCGATATGACGGGTGGCGATTATCATAAGGCATTGTCGAGTGTTCCGGCCTGCGCGATTGCTGCCGCGTTATTAATTTTGTTGGTCAAAGAGTGGCGCCACCCGGATCACAGATGACCGCCGTTTTCCTATGGATGTCTGACGGCGCCGCCACCAATAGCCCGGTGGCGGCGCCGGTATCGATTTAGGCCAGCGACCAGCGCTCCATCCAGCGCTCGCCATCCTGATCGAAGTTCGATGCGAATTCGCCATGGACAACGCGTTTGGAAGTGGCAAAGGCGTAATTGGCGAACATCGGAATGATCGTGCCGCCGTCCTGCGTAACGATCTGCTGCATCTCGCCATACATTTCGCGCCGCTTTGCCTCGTCCAGTTCGGCACGGGCTGTGAGCAGCAGTTCGTCAAATCGGGCGTTTTGCCAGAAACTGTCGTTCCATGCCGCGCCACCTCCGAAAGCGGTGGAAAAGATCTGATCCTCGGTCGGACGGCCGCTCCAGTAGACTGCGCAGAACTCGTGCTTCAGCCAGACGTCGGACCAGTAGCCGTCGTTCGGAACACGATTGACGTCGATGGTTACGCCAGCCTTGGATGCCGAATTCTGGTACAGGGTGGCCGCATCGACCGCGCCGGGGAAGGCCGCATCGGCCGCCGACAGTCGCACGTTCAGCCCGTCAAGCCCGGCCTCCTTCAGATAGAACTTTGCCTTGTCGGGGTCATAGGTCGTTTGCGGCACGTCGGCGTTGTGAAAACGATAGCTGGGTCCGATCGGTTGGTCGTTGCCCACGGTGCCATGGCCAAACAGGATCTTGTCGACCAGTTCCTGCCGGTCGATGGAATGTTTCAGGGCAAGGCGCACGTTCACATTATCAAGCGGCGACATATCCGCACGCGCCGCAAAGCTGTAGTATTGCGGGCCAGCGATGGAATGGATCGCGATGTTCGAATTGCGACCGAGAAGCGACACCGTCTTTAGGTCCAACTTGTCGATGGCATCGACCTCGCCAGAGGTAAGCGCGGTGGTCCGGGCGTTGACGTCGACGACTGAGAGCATCTCCACCGATTGAATGAAACCGCGATCTTGGTTCCAGTCGTTCTCGAAACGCTCGAACGTCGCTACAACGCCGGGGTCGAATTTCACCAGACGATAGGGGCCGCAACCGTCGCCAGAGCGCCAGTCGATGCCGCCGGCGCCGTCCGAGGGACAGATCGCCATATGGTAGTCTGTAAAGACGAACGGGAAGTCGGCGCTGCCGGTTTCCAGATTGAAGACCACCGTGTCGTCACCCTCTTTGGTGATCTCGACGATGGGCGCCACAAGTGGCCCTGCGGCCGATTTCGAATCTTCGCCGCGGTGATAGTTGACGGAATCGATCACGTCGTCCAGCGTGACTGGCTTGCCGGAGTGGAAGGTCATGCCCTGACGGATCTTGAACCGCCACGTTTTCGCGTCGGGCGTAGCCTCCCAACTTTCGGCCACATCGGGTTCGGCCGAACCATCTGTACCCACCTTGGCGAGGAACCCGTTAATTCCGAAGGTCATTGCGACGGTAAAGCCGTTGGTCCAGGTTGCGGGATCCAGTGTGTCGCTGGTGTTACCGTGGCCTTTGGCTACGCGGATCGATCCGCCGCGCTGCTGCTGGGCGCGCGCAGGCTTGAGCCCCAAAAGCGTGCCTGTCGTTGCCAGACCGGCGATGGCGGCGCCGGAGCCAAGAAACGCGCGGCGCGTTGGTCGGCTGAATTGGGTAGGTTTTGTCATATGGTTTATACTTCCCTGTTTTTTTATTTTTCCGGTGCAGAACCTGCCCCGGCGTGCGTTTGAACTTGGAGAATAGGCTGGACGTATCCGAATCGTAATGGAGCCTCGCCCCGGAATAGATTGACATTCCTCCAGTAGAACGCCCTGCTTTTCATAGTGCTGCCATTTTGCGTACAGATCAAGCCGCTGCCGGGCGCTGTCCAAGCACGCTGGCGTGCGACAAAGAAAATATCTGCGTACCATGCTCAGACGCCAGACCATCGCAGCCCGCTGTTTTGAAACATGGTCAGGGATCATCCACCGTCAGTAAGATGCGTGTCCGTTTGATGCGGAGGCTGGGACAAATCAAAGAGCAACAATAATCTCAGGATGCCCGCAGCGCGGCCGCGAAGGTGGGATTGGTGACATCGCAGCGCCGTGGGCCGAGCTGACGGTACCGCCGATTGCTGAACCACCCGAACAGCGCCCCGCATCCACTGAAGCAAACAGGATTGGGATGGGCCCATCCCGATTTGCGAGACAAAGCCGAATACAGCCAACAAATTGTGCTAGGGTCGCTCAGTTTACTCAGGCAATAGTCCAGTCATCGATCAACAGATCCGTTACGCCCCAGTTATAGTGCGGATTTCTGTCGTGGAACTCGATATAGTTGTCACCAACGACCTGATCCGCTGCCAGCAGATCGAACTGGAAGGTGCCAGTGCCATTGTTCTCTGTCGTGCCGAGATAGCCCAGGCTTTCGCCATTCAGCAACACCTCGATCTCGTCGGCAAAGTCCACATCATAGCCGGTCAGGCTTAACACTTGGTTCTCACCCGTCCCCGTAAACGCCGCCCGCACAATCCCGTCTGCATCGTGCGTGCCGTTGAAATTGCGCCCATAACTGCCGGTTTCGGTGACGCCGGGGGACAGATCAAAATCGACCACCATTCCCGGTTCGATCGACAAATCCGTTACGCCCCAATTATAATGGGTGCTGCGGTTGTGAAACTCGATGTAGTTGTCACCAACGATCTGATCCGCTGCCAGCAGATCAAACTGGAAGGTGCCAGTGCCGTTGTTTTCTGTCGTGCCGAGATAGCCCAGGCTTTCGCCGTTCAGCAACACCTCGATCTCGTCCGCAAAGTCCACGTCATAGCCGGTCAGGCTTAACACTTGGTTTTCACCGGTCCCCGTAAACGCCGCCCGCACAATCCCGTCTGCATCGTGCGTGCCGTTGAAATTGCGCCCATAGCTGCCGGTTTCGGTGACGCCGGGGGACAGATCGAAATCGATCACCATGCCCGGTTCGATCGACAAATCCGTTACGCCCCAATTATAATGGGTGCTGCGGTTGTGAAACTCGATGTAATTGACACCAACGATCTGATCCGCTGCCAGCAAATCGAACTGGAAGGTGCCAGTGCCGTTGTTTTCTGTCGTGCCGAGATAGCCCAGACTTTCGCCGTTCAGCAACACCTCGATCTCGTCCGCAAAGTCCACATCATAGCCCGTCAGGCTTAACACATGGTTTTCACCGGTCCCGGTAAACGCCGCCCGCACAATCCCGTCTGCATCGTGCGTGCCGTTGAAATTGCGCCCGTAGCTGCCGGTTTCAGTGACGCCGGGGGACAGATCGAAATCGATCACCATGCCCGGCTCGATCGACAGATCCGTTACGCCCCAGTTATAATGGGTGCTGCGGTTGTGAAACTCGATGTAATTGTCACCAACGATCTGATCCGCTGCCAGCAAATCGAACTGGAAGGTGCCAGTGCCATTGTTTTCTGTCGTGCCGAGATAACCCAGGCTTTCGCCGTTCAGCAGCACCTCGATCTCGTCCGCAAAGTCCACATCATAGCCGGTCAGGCTTAACACATGGTTTTCACCGGTCCCGGTAAACGCCGCCCGCACAATCCCGTCTGCATCCTGCGTGCCGTTGAAATTGCGCCCATAGCTGCCGGTTTCGGTGACGCCGGGGGTAAGGGTGAAGTTCGTTCCCAACATCAAGTCATTGGGGAACTGCAACGTGTCCATGTCGGTCCGCCACTCGACATACCCCAAAAGGCCGCCGGATGAGAGGCCGGAGAAATCAATGAGAACGGTCGTATAGAGGTCGCCATCCGCCGGGCGCCCGACCAGATTCACCACCTCCGAGTAGGTCACTGAAACGCTTCCGGCCAACGATTGGAACTCGGGTGACAGCTCAAACGGAGACCCGTTTTTCGAGCCCGGCGTCGACCCTCCGAGATAGTCACCGTCATTTGCAAAGGTGGTATCGAATACGGTGTAGGCCGGTTTGAGATCAATGGACAGCGACGTCAAAGTTTTGGTCGTGGTCAACTGATGCCAACTGTTGCCAAAGAACATGTCGATGTCCGTACCGGTCACTCCACCGTTGGTATATGGGTCCAAAGCCTGCCATGTCAGAGTTTCGACCGAGCCATCCAAATATCGGGCTGTGATCCCGCTTCCAGCCAGATCGACCCCACGTGTGCTGGTATCTGTGCGAAGACCATAGGCGGTTTCGTATGGGTCGTCATTGTTCCGGAAAATATCAACAGCGGGCATGATCTAGGCCTCTTTCGAAAATTCAGTTCTTGATGGTCATTATAATCTGACAATTTTGTGGCAAAGTTGCGGCGTCACCTTGGGGGCGGGAGCGATCAACAGTCTTCAGTTTGCTTTCTTTGGGTGGTTCGCGGCCCCAAACAGCTGAAGCTGTCAGACATGATAGGCCGCGTATTCACAAATTGCCTGTTCTTTGGCAACACCCAGATTGCAGGCGAACCGCCTTGAGGCGGGTTTTATCTGGGTCATTATCGCGCCCGTTGTCTGAAGGGTGCCATGGCGCTTGATCAATCTACAAAGGCCCAAACGCCCCTCGGAAACACCCGTGAAACCCGATGGTCGTTAGATGCTGAGGACCCTATCAATCACATGCCTGACCCACGTTTGGTGCGGTGATATCGCCAGCAATCGGCTCTGGCGCGGTTGCCCTTATTTGGTCACAATTGATGAAAGGGCCGCGGAAAAGTGCTGGCCCGGCGGTTTTCCGCGCAATTTTAAGGACTTATTCCACGATCATACGGGGACGTCTGATATTTGAATCCCTAGGATATGCAGAAAAAAGTAAGTATTACGTGACATTATGGTAACGATTGTCTCATTAGGCGCATTGCAGGCGTAGAAGCCGCGCCGACATCTGTTAAGTGCGAACTGTGTTGATGACGGTGTTGACAGGAGGCGAATACACGCTTTACGTGTATTGTAGCTACTGATACACTAGTGACCTTGAGTGTGGAGTTTGGTTGATGAAGATACTCGCCGTAGATGACGATCCGATCATACTCGAACTTCTGGCAGAGGTTTTGAGTGTCGCCGGGTACACAAACTTGACCCTTTGTGCATCGTCTGTTGAGGCGTTGGATATCGTCGCAAAATCGGACGTTCCCTTTGATTGTCTTTTGCTGGATATTCAAATGCCGGGCATGGATGGCGTTCAATTGACGTCGGCGGTTCGCAAGATGCCAGAATACGCGACAACGCCAATTCTGATGATCACGGCGATGTCGGAACGGACCTATATCGACAGTGCGTTTGCGGCTGGCGCAAGTGATTACATCACCAAGCCCTTCGAAATCAGCGAGGTCCACGCCCGACTTCGCGTGATCGAAGACCTTGTGAAAGAACGTCGACGGAAAGACGATCGTAACCCCGTCGAAGTCAAACGCGATGCAAGCTCGACCGTTACACAGGCTGACCTCGAAGCACGGATGGCTCTTTCAGACATCGACGGTTGCATTGAGTATTTGGCGCTGGAAAACTACCTTTTACAGGTGTCGAAAATATCCCTGTTCGGGATGCGCGCCTTTGGTGTTGTGGTGCCCGACGTGCACAGGATCTTCCAATCCAGCAGCCTTTTTGAATACAAGTCGGCGATCACGGACATCGCCGAAGCAATTTCCGATTGCCTGAAGCCGCGAGATTTCTTCGTTTCGCACGCGGGTGCAGGTGATTTCGCATGTGTTATTAACGGAGGTGAAACGTTTGACGTGGCAACCTTGGAAAATAACATTGCTAACAAACTTCGCGAGATGGATTTGCATTTCTGTGACGGTCGCCCAATGACCGTGACGCCGGTCGTCGGCGAAGCGCGTGCTTTGCAACTTAAATCGGGCAGGGGGGTCGTCAATTCGTTGACACGTGCCTTGGCCGATGCCGAGGCCGCCACCAAAAACCGGCCTGTAAGGAAGGCTGCCAGTTCTTGGCAGATGAAAAATATATTGGGTTTTTGAACAACGGCGGAGACACATAAAATGAAACCGCTAAACGCTGAAGGCCTGTCAAGCGGGCTCGCCAGAGTTCGCCTGCGTTTTATTGATGAGTTGCAGGTCAGGCGCTCCAGATTGATAGAACTGCGTTCGCAATTGGATGACCAGTCCCAATGCTCTGAGGCGATGAAGGAAATCGGCCACATAAACCACAAGATCGCAGGCACGGCGGAAACACTTGGCTTTCCCAGCCTCGGGGCCAGCGCCGCGGCAATCGATAATATAATCGATAAAACAAAGGCTTGGCCTACGGGGCCTGATCCTGCGCTCTTGAACCAGATCGACAGTATCATATCGGAGATGAACCTAACGCAAGAGAAGGGCGACTGTGCATGACGTCTTTGGGGTGTTGATGCCCCGCCAATCGTCTGTTCAGAATACCCATCGTAATGCAAGGCCGACGCCAGGATGGCTATCCGTGCCGCCTGAGACAAGAATCCGCCCTTTTTCCGGCGCGTTCACCTGCTGTGACAGAAATAGATCCCCAACAAACGCGAGCAGGACCGATCCGAAAACCGGCCTGTTGATCCAACATTCCTACGCATTGATAATTTCGAAAGGCGAAAAGCATGAATATCCCCAAGATACTGAGCGTTGTCATTCTCTCTTTGTGTGCGTCACAGGCCATCTCTGAAACGGCGCTTACCGTCACCGGCAAGGATGCCTCCGGCGCGACAGAGGTTTTGCAGTATGAAATTGATGACCTCAAAGCGCTCGATCAGGTCGAATTTGAAACGGTCAATGATTTTGTCAACAAACCGACCCGCTTTTCCGGTCCTCTTTTGCGAGACGTTCTTGGCAGCTTGGCGATCTCTGAAGACACCAAACTGACGCTCACAGCGCTCAACAATTTTCATACCGAGATACCAATCGCCGACGCTTTGAACTATGATGTGATCGTTGCGATGGAGAAAGAGGGCGCTCCCATGTCGATCCGGAACAATGGCCCCCTGTGGATCATCTATCCAGTTTCCGATCACCCAGAGTTGCAGGCGCAGATCTATAACAATCGCTCGATTTGGCAACTTGTCGATATAGAAGTCGAATGACAGCCAGAACCCTTCGCTTTAAGTGGACAGTTTTAATAATAGTCGCTGTCGGTCTTATAGTTGCTGGTTTGAGCCTTTTCGATGTGCGCCAGCAAATGAAGGGGTTGGACGGGAACACCTTGACGGGTGGACCCGACTGGTTCGTCACAAATATCGAATTTGACGTTCTGAGATTGCAAAACTCTCTGCTTAGGTACTCTCTTGATCCACGCGATGCCAGCGAGGTGCATCAGGCATTTGATATTCTTTGGAGTCGGCTTGTCCAAATGGATGTCAGCGCCATACGCGATACGTTGGTGGAATACGGCGTGGATATGAGTATCTATGAGAAATTGATGGCAGCATTGGTTGCCACTGACACGCGCGTGGTTGCGCTGGACACTGGCGTAGATGGAAAAAATGTCGCGCTTGAGACGTTTGAGGTCTTTCACAAATTCAATCAAGAAGTAAGAGATACGACACTTGAGGTGGTGAAAGAATCCGTTCTGGAAGCCAATGCTTTTCGCTTGAACGTGCTCGGCAGCGCCAAGACCATTTTGTTCATCAGTCTGACGATCTCGACCGTCGCAGCTTTGATATTTTTCGTTTTCTCCTTGGATAGAATTCTGACGCGGCGCGATCTGGTCGAAAAGGAGGCCTTGTTGCAAGATGCCTATGCTGCTGACGTTGCGAAATCCCAATTCATCTCGGTGATCAGTCATGAGTTACGGACACCGCTTACGTCCATCAATGCCTCGTTGTCGTTGCTGAAAACTGGAACACTGACGCAAACGCCTGAGAAAGCTGGGCGTCTGATTGATATCGCGGAACGCAACTGTAAGATTCTTATGTCAATTGTGACTGATCTGCTGGATACAGAACGCTTCTCATCCGGGAAGATGGAGTTCGATTTTCAGGTGGTCGATTTGTCAGAATTGCTGCGCCGCAATGTACAAAACAACCAAGCATACGCAAATTTATATGGTGTTGATTTATATGCCGACGACATTGCACCCGATGTGGAAATCACCGCAGATCCCGCTAGGATTGAACAAGTAATGACAAATCTTTTGTCGAATGCGGTCAAGTTCTCCAACAAAACAGGTAAAGTGAAAGTGAGCCTTACCATCGAGTCCGGTCAGGCCGTTGTCGCGGTGCAGGATGATGGGCGAGGTATTCCGCAAGAGGATCAAAAGCGTATTTTTGAAAGATTTCAGCAGGTGGATTCGACGGATAGGCGGGAACGCGGAGGCACGGGGCTTGGCTTGAGTATAGTGAAATCAATTGTCGAAGCACATGACGCCGCAATAATCGTAAAAAGTAAGCCGGGTGAAGGCAGCACCTTTTACATAAAGTTTCCCAAGGTTAACGGTTTGCAACAATCGGTATTCGCGGCGTAAGAAGGGCACCTAGCAATCGGTTAGGAGGCGCAATCCCCGTGAATTCTAAGGAAAAGTCGCGCTGGATTTGATGAACGGGGGCAGGGTGGTTGATAGTCGGTGCTGGCTGAATGCGGCAAAGAATTACTTGGTTGCTGAGGCCCGTGTTGACGAAAAGCATCATACCGATAGACCAAATCAGGCTCATGCATTATCATTCGCGACAGACAACCCGATGCGGCGTGCTCCACCTTGGGCATCAGCCAATTGAACTATGCGTCGGAAGTTAAGGGAAGCCCAGTATGATTAAGGTACTTCACGTCGAGGATGACGCCGACATCCGAGAGATTACCCAGATGGCGCTTGCACTGTCAGGGGAATTTCTGGTCGTGCAGTTCAAGTCTGGCGAAGAGGCCTTGGTGCAAGTCGAATCATTCAAGCCCGATGTAATCTTACTGGACGTAGTGATGCCTGATATGACAGGCCCTCAAATGTTTGAGCGCATGCGGCAGATGCCGTCGGTTGCAAATGTTCCGACGGTTTTCATGACAGCGCGTACACATCAGAACGATATTGATGCGCTACTCGCGGCGGGTGCGGTTGATGTTATCAGCAAACCTTTCGACCCTCTGTCCTTAGGGCATAAAATTCAAGAAATACTTGATGGGGCAAGGCGTCAGGGCGATGAGAAACTTACAGTTTCCGAAGTAATAGATATCAGTGAATCACAGATGGGTCTAAGTTGATCGACTGTACTACAGTCGACACCAAGATCAGTTTTTATATCTAATATGTGTGTTGATCCGAGGGCAATTGAAGCCCCCAATTTTTTAGAAATCGTCCTGCCGCGAAATTAACGCGAACAGATCCTGGGCGAGGCGTTATCGCTTGGCATACATTGAAAGGAAGGCATCAACTGCGCTTTTGGAGGTTGCAGTTATAGTCTCCTCAGGGGGCGGAACAGAGATTCTGCCAAACAGGCATTGGCGCCACAAACCTGCCGTCGAGAGCTCGATGAGTTGATGTGAAGCAAGAACCGTGTCTTGAACTTCAAGGGTCCCGTCTGCCGTTTCGTCCTCAAGAAACCTTTCGACAGAATGGCGCATTCGCAATGGACCGTTGTCATAAAACCGGGCGCAAAGTTCTGGCATACGCTCGGCCATGGCGATGACGGTGCGCTGTGCCCTTATGATCTCTGTCGAACACAACATTTTTGCGAAGGCAAAAGTGAAATTATACAGTTTTTCTTTTAGTGGCTGGTCTTCGGATAGAATTTCTTCCAGGTTCTTGAAAACGCGGTCTCTTTCCCGGTCCATCAAGGCTTCGAACAGGTCCTCTTTGCTGGTGAAATAGACATACATCGTGCTTTTTGAGACACCTGCCACGCGGCATATGTCGTTGACGCTTGCCGCATCAAATCCGCTGTCCATGAACACGCGCGCGGCCCCGTTAAGGATAGCTTCACGTTTGGCCGGATCGTGCCCTGCAGCGTGGCGGCGTGGTTTGATTGCTTCAGATTCCATGTCTCCAAGGTAATCGAACCGATCGGTTTGATAAAGGCTTGTGTTTAGGGAAATCACTATTTAGATCCCATCGAACCAAGCGGTACGATCTGTAAGATCATCACGTCCGCGCGCTCAAGAAAGCTAAGGTAATCCAGATGGCCCGCCATGATCGTACGATAAAGATGCCTGCCAAAACCGATGGTGCGCCACCAGTGGCCGACACGCAGGAAAAGACAAGTAAGTCCCAAGGCAAACGGATGGTGGGGGGCGTAGTTGCTGTCGCGATCGCATTGGGGCTTGCCCATTTTGGCCATGAATATTGGACGACGGGCCGCTTTATGGTCGAAACCGACGACGCCTATGTGACGGCTGACACCACATTGATCAGCAGCAGGGTGCAGGGCTATGTCGTGGATGTGCCTGTTAACCAGAATGACAGCGTTCATGCGGGTGACATTCTGGTTCGGCTGGATGATGGGGATTACCGCATCGCGCTTCAGACTGCCCTTCAACGCGTAAAGATAGCTGATCAGACCATCGCCCGTATCGGGGCCCAGATCAAAGCGGCCGAGGCAAGTATTGTGCAGGCCAAAGCGATGCAATCGGTTTCAGAAGCCGAGGTGCGGGCAGCGCAGCGCAGTTATGACCGCGCGCAGAAATTGGTGAAAAGCAACGTTGCCTCGCAGGCATCGCTGGATGATGCGACCGAGCAGCTTGAAACCGCCACCGCGTCGCTGGCCAGTGCCGCCGCAGCCATCCTTAATGCCGAAGCGCAGGTGGGTGTTTTGCAGGCCCAGCAGGCCGAAGCAGCAGGGAGCAAGCGCGAGTTGGAGTTGGCCGTACAGCAGGCGCAGAGGAATCTGGACCTTACCGTTCTGCGTGCCCCGGCCGATGGGATGGTCGGGAATATGGCAATAGAAGTGGGCGATCTGGTAACACCCGGCGTCCGTCTTGCCGCGCTTGTCCCGATGAGCTCGCTTTATATCGAGGCGAATTTCAAAGAAACGCAGATGTATGACATTGCTCTTGGGGCGGATGTGCACATCACCTTTGACGCCATCCCTGACGCGACTTTCGAAGGCAAAGTCGCCTCTGTATCCCCGGCAACAGGATCGGTCTTTTCGTTGCTGCCCGCTGATAACGCGACCGGCAATTTCACCAAAATCGTGCAACGGGTTCCTGTTCGGATCGCCCTGCCCAAAGAGGCGCTGGACAGTGGCCACTTGCGCGCTGGTTTATCTGCGATAGTCGAAGTCGACAGTCGTACAGGCCGGCCGTTCCAAGCTATTGCACAGGCTGATTAACAGTCATGTCGCCCAAAACCCAAGACGCCGAATCCGAGCTGACACCTCGGCGCGTCATCGCCTTTTTCGTTATGGTTTTCGGGATGTTCATGGCCATTCTGGACATCCAGATCGTGTCTGCGTCGCTACCGGATATTCAGGCGGGGCTGGGGGCCAGCGCGGATGAAATCAGCTGGGTTCAAACCTCGTATTTGATCGCAGAAGTCATCATGATCCCGCTTTCGGGGTTTCTGGCGCGGATGATGTCTACGCGCGTGTTGTTTGCGATTGCGGCGGCGGGTTTTACGGCTGCAAGCTTTATGTGCGCAACCTCGACCTCGATCACCGAGATGATCATCTGGCGTGCCCTTCAGGGGTTCTTGGGCGGCGGCATGATCCCCTCAGTCTTCGCCGCAGCTTTTACGATTTTTCCACCCACCAAGCGGAACATCGTGTCGCCAATGATCGGGTTGATCGCAACGCTTGCCCCAACGGTCGGGCCAACCGTCGGGGGGTATCTAAGCCATACGATGTCGTGGCATTGGCTGTTCCTTGTTAACGTCGTACCGGGTATCGGCGTCGCGATCGGGGCGTGGATGTTGATTGATTTCGACCGCCCCAATTGGAAGCTATTCGACCGCTTTGATTGGTGGGGGTTAGGCGCGCTGGCGGCTTTTTTGGGGGCGATGGAATTCGTGCTTGAAGAAGGCCCCGGCAACGACTGGTTCGATGACCATATGGTTTTGATTATGACGGTTGTCATGGTCGGTGGCGGCCTTGTCACATTTTGGCGCGCGTTCACGCGGGATGAACCATTGGTCGATTTCACGGCCTTTCGGGACACTAATTTTGCTGTCGGATCCGTTTTCAGTTTCACGATGGGGATAGGCCTTTACGGGCTGACGTACCTCTACCCGCTCTATCTTGCGTCGATCCGCGGATATGACAGCCTGATGATCGGTCACACGGTCTTTGTTTCGGGTCTTGCCATGTTTCTAAGCGCCCCATTGGTCGGCATGCTGTCTTCCAAGGTTGATTTGCGCGCTATGATATTGGCCGGTTTCATGGGGTTCGCCCTTTCGACATGGATGCTGACGGGCATGACGGCCGAATGGGATTTCCAGGAACTCCTTTTGCCCCAAATCCTGCGCGGTGCTTCCTTGATGTTGTGCATGGTGCCGATCAATAACCTCGCGCTTGGCACTTTGTCGGCCGATAAGATGAAGGGGGCGTCGGGCCTGTATAACCTGATGCGCAACCTTGGCGGTGCCGTTGGTCTGGCCGTCATCAACACGGTGCTCTCAGATCGCAGCAGTCTGCATAACGCGCGCTTGTCCGAGGCGGTGAATTGGACGAATGACGAAGCTTTGCGTCAGTTAGATCTGATGGCTGCGAACCTGTCCGCACGCGGACTTGATGGTTCGACAGGGGCGTTACAGCAGATGGCAGGGCGTGTATTGGCGCAGGCCACGGTAATGTCATTTATAGACGTATTTGTCCTGATCACCGGCTTGTTTGCCAGCCTCGCTTTCGCAGCGCTATTGATGAAGCCACCGGCGGGCAGGGCATCACCCGAAGCGCATTGATTGCGGCTTGGACCGGGCAGGGCGTCAGGTCACGGATCGTCATCTGCGCCCAAGTCAGGCCAGACAGGCGGTTGATCCGTTCGGCCCTGCGCCGATGGTCACTTTGAACAAGATATCGGACGTTTCGCGCATCTCGCGGCAATTCGTCGTGCAGGCCGACAATACCGGACCAAATCCGTCATCAGGAATGGATCTGGCCGCCTGTACGTGTCGCATGATAGCGAAGGCCTACCACCGCGTTCGGGCGGGCCTCACTCTGTCTGGGTGTCGGGGGCAGGGCGGGGCCGCTTGCCCGGAATTTTACCGCCCAATCCGTCGCGCAGCCTGCTGGCCAGTTCGAACAGCGCGCCCGCGTCGGCGCCCAATACCGTAACGATGGTTTGGTCCACCGTCGACCACGCGTCGGCGACCCCTTTCAACAAGGTGCGCCCCTTGTCCGTCAATTCCAGAACATTCTGTCGGCGTGAGGTCTTGCTGATCGTGCGGGTAATATAGCCGCCGTCCAGCAAACGGTCGGTCATGGTGCTCATGCTGGCGGGGGTGATGTCAAAGGCCTGTGCCAGATCCACCTGCGACACCGGCCCCATCCGGCCCATGGCCTCAAGAACGCGGGCCTGACGGGGTTGCAGCCCAAGGGGCGCCAGCTGTCGGCGCAATTCTGCTTCGATCAGGTCGGCACTGTGAAGGAGGCCGTGAAAGGAATGTTGATCTATTTGCATAACAATAGTTAGTATGCGAACTTTTGTGTGTGCGCAAGACTCAACCACCGTTTTGAGGGCGTTATCAAAGGATTTGTCATGTCTGTTCTCGCCTTGCGACGCCCCCTGCGGCCCTTGCTTGCTGTAGCCCTTTTGATGGCGGGGCCCGCTTTTGCCCATTCGCCCGACGATGATCTTGCGGCGATCGCGCGGTTCTTTGCCAGCGCGGATGTCGTCACCGGCCCTGATCTGGTCGAGTGCACCCTGTCGGGTGGCACGCAGGCGCAGTGCTTTTCCATTACGGTTCGGCCAAAACCGCTGGATTACACGCCGGGCCCGTGGTGCCCCACGCATATATCGGAAGGGGCGGACAAAGGCGGGATCTGGTTCAAGGACGGCAAGACTGTCGATGTTGACGGTGCGTTCATCGCCAATCTGGCAGAGATCTATGGCGATACAGAGTGGCAACTATATGACCCGGAAACGGGCGCGATCCGCTTTACCGGCAGCCTAGAGGCCTGCGAGGCCGCAGCGCGTCCCGATGTTGATCCGGCTTACCAAAATTACTGCGTGCAATGCCTGCCGGAATACATGCCCGAAACGGCCACGATCACCTATGTCATCCCGATGGAGGCGCATCCCGTCTGGCGGGGCGCGTCCAGCCGAGGGGGCTCGGGGGGTGCGTTCAACGGTGTACGTCTGGACGGCCCGGCCCCGGTTGATGCGATCCTTGGTGCGCATACCATCGCACCATTCGACGATTGCGGGGGGCATGTTAATACGCATGTCGGGTATCATTATCACGCCGTGACCGACTGCCTCTCCAAGGGGGCAGAGGGCGGCGAGATCCCCGCGCATGGCGCCCAGATTGGGATCGCGATGGACGGGTATGCGATTTTCTCTCACCTGATGGGTGATGGACACGCGCCGGATGGGTTGGACCGCTGTCATGGTCATGAGGTCGACGGGCTTGGCTATCATTACCACGCAGGCGCCCCGGGATCGAACCAAATTCTGGGCTGCCTTTCGGCGGAAACCGGCTGCACCCTTATGAACGGGGAAACCGAGTGTGACGCGACCCGACGCCCCCCACGCCCCTGACCGATAGCCACGCCGATTGGAAGGCGAAGCCACGAAAAGGATTGGACAAAGACCATGACAATCAAAAGCATCAACGGCTGTATCGGCTGCGAAGAGTGTGTCAAATCCTGCCCCTGTGATGTCATCCGGATGGTGCACGGCAAGGCGGAAATCACCTATCCCGCAGATTGCCAGATTTGCCACTTGTGCCGGATGTATTGCCCGGTGGACGCAATTGAGATGTCTCCCGAAAAATCCATCCCCGTCGTTGTTCCCTGGGGCTAAAGATGAAACGCACTGCACAGATCGCCGCCATTGTCGGGGCACTTGCCATTTTCGTCGGCCTGCCTCTTTTGCTCTATGCGTTGGGGGATGCCCCGCGCCGCAATGTCCTGAAAGAGGGGCTGTCGCTGCTGACTTTTCTGGCGTTTACCATGATGCTGGGGCAGTTCTTTCTGGCTCGCAGCAACACCACGCTGCTGCAATTGTTCAAGCCGCCGCAGATCCAGAAGGTTCACAAGGTCATTGCCTATAGTGCAATCAGCGTGATCTTTCTGCACCCTGCGCTGATCGTTCTGCCGCGTTATTTCGAGGGCGGAATCCGGCCATGGGATGCGTTTGTCACCATGATCACCGATCTGGGCAATCTTGGTATCGTGTTGGGCCTGATCGCGTGGGCGGTGATGGTTGTGCTGGGCGTTACGGTGTATTTTCGCAAGAAACTGATCCCGCATTTCAAACTGCGTTATCGCGGTTGGCGCTATTTCCACGGTGGGCTGGCGGTGGTTTTCACTGTTCTGGCGCTGTGGCATGCCATCGCGTTGGGGCGCCATACGGACATCGCGATGTCTGGCTTTTTCATCATTCTGGCGCTGGGCGGATTTGTGATGCTGATCAAACTGTACTGGCTGGCAAAGCCGCAAGCGCCCGTTGCCGTCGTTCCCGAGGGAGTTGCATCATGACCGCGCAGAACACCACCGGCCCGACGCGTCGCACATTTCTGGCCCTGTCGGCAGCAACGGCTGGGATGGCGACGCTTGCCGGGGCGGGCTGGGCACTGAACGCTGTCGAACTGGATGTTGATAGCATCACCCACACGGATGATGCCACGGATGTTCTGGTGATCGGCGGCGGGATGGCCGGGCTGTTTTCTGCGGCAAAGACACATGACGCAGGGGCCGCAACCATGATCGTTTCGAAGGGGCGTTTGGGGTCATCGGGGTTGACGCCGTTCGGCAAGGGGTTTTTCGTGTTCGATCCCGCGACCGAAACCGGTAGCATCGACGATTTTGTCGATACAGTGTCACGGTCGGCGTTGGGCACCAATAACCCGGTCTATACCCGCCAAGTGGCTGAACACTCGCTGGATCGTGCCCGCGAATTGACCGATTGGGGCTATTTTGATCAGACGCTGGCCAACCGGCCTTTCATGCGTCCGATTGACGAGCGCCAGATCCCGCTGCTGGAACGCGTGATGATCACCCATCTGATCAAGGAAGACGGGCGTATTGCCGGGGCGGCGGGTTTCAGGCTGGATGGCGAAGAGACGGTGTTGATCCGCGCCAAATCCGTCATCCTGTGTACCGGCGCAGGCGCTTTAAACCGAACGGTTTCCCTCTGGGTGATCTGACCCATGACGGGTCGATCATGGCCTATCAGATCGGGGCCAAGATCACCGGCAAGGAGTGGAACGATGGTCACTCCACCCGCAGCGACAATCCCGCCGCCTGTTACGACAGCTGGGGCGACATGTTCGAGCGGATCCCCTCGACCAACGGCGTCGATGTGCACCATGATCTGGGGGTCGATATCAACTATCGGGCGTACAAAACGGGCAATCCCGTGGCTGGTGGGCCGGGATCGCCGCAACTGACCGATGAGATCGCAGGCGGGCCATTTGTGCCCGAGGAATTTCAGCGCAACTTTGGCACCGAGGGCGAAGGCGGTCCGTCCTCCGGTGTTGGCAAGGGCGGCGCCCCCGGCGGTCCGCCCCCCGGTTTTGCGGCCAGTGCCAATGTCGGCGGGGCTTCGGCGGGCATGGCGATCCATAAATCCGAGGGGCTAGTGCCCGTGGACGACCGTTGTGCCTCGAACATTGCGGGGCTGTATGCGGCGGGCGATGCGCTGGGCAGTCATATGGCAGGCGGTATCTATACGCAGATCGGATCATCGCTTGCGGGGTCTGCCGTTCAGGGGGCTGTCGCGGGCGAGGCGGCTGCAGAGTATGCCGCGCAGACGGCTGCGCCGATGATTTCCGATGCGCGGATTGCGCAGATCACCGATGAAATTCTGGCCCCCATGCGGCGCGAGGCGGAGTATGGTCCGGCATGGGGCACGCAAACCCTGCAAGGCATCATGATCCCGAACTTCGTGCTGTATATCAAGAAAGCGTCGATGATGACGGCGGCGCTGGCCTATGTCGAAGAGTTGCGCGACCACCACGCGCCAATGCTGCGCGCGGCCAACATGCATGAATTGCGGCTGGCCTTTGAGACGCGCAACATGATCCTGAGCGCCGAGATGAAGATGCGCGCCTCACTGATGCGTACCGAAAGCCGATGCAGCCACTACCGCTTGAATTACCCCGAGGTGGATGATGTAAACTGGCGCGCGTGGATCAATATCCATCAGGGCGCGGATGGGTCGATGCAGCTTGAAAAACAGCCCTTCGATCAATGGCCCGCATAGGCCGATCGCAGGCCCGGGGCCTTTATGCTGTTGAACGCACGCCGCGCGAAACCTTCTCATTGATATGATGAGGGCATCACTGATGCCGAGGCAGTGCTGGCTGCAAATAAAGTCGGGTTGACTAGATGTCTATATTTCCAATATTCACGAAATATGGAATCACTACTTACAGACCGCCTTGCAACGCTCAGCCATCCCCAACGGATGGCGGTGTTTCGGCTGCTCATGCGGCGCTGTCCGGATGAATTGCCCGCTGGCGAGATTGCCGATGCGCTGGCGCTCAAGGCCAGCACGGCCTCGGTTTATCTGTCGGCCCTGACGCAGGCGGGGCTGATTTCGCAGCGCCGGGACGGAACGCGGTTAATGTATGCCGTCGATCTGGAGGCGGCGGGCGCGGTTGTTGCGGGTCTGTTGGTGGATTGTTGTCGCGGCCGGGCCGATCTGTGCCCACCCCGGTTTTCGGACCTGATCAACTGTGTTCCGCCCAACGCGAACGGGAAATTCAACGTGCTTTTTGTCTGCACCGGCAACTCCGCGCGCTCGATCTTTGCCGAAACCATCCTGCGGGACATGGCGGGGGACAGGTTCAACGCCTATTCTGCGGGCACGTTGCATCGCTCGGGGTTGAACCCATACGCCGTCGATATGCTGCGCTCGAAGGGGCACGATGTGGCCCCGCTGCGCTCGAAAAACGTATCCGAATTTCGCGGGAAGGATGCGCCGCACATGGATTTTGTCTTTACCGTCTGTGATCGCGCCGCAAACGAGGATTGTCCCACATGGTCCGGTCAGCCGATTGCGGGGCATTGGGGCGTGCCGGACCCGGTCACAGCCGAGGGCACCGATGCCGAAAAGCGTCTGGCCTTCATTCAGGCCTATGGGGCGCTGCGCAACCGCATCAGCGCCTTCACGGCGTTGCCTATGACTGCGCTGGATCGCAGGGCCCTGCAAAAACACGTCGATCAGATCGGCCAGAAAACCGTCACCCAAGGATAATTGATCATGACCACTTACGCCATCAACGGCCTTGGCCGCATCGGGAAACTGGCCTTGCGCCCGCTGTTGGAACGCGGCGCGAAGATTGCGTTCCTCAACGATGCTGTGGGCGACCCCGCGATGCATGCGCACCTGTTGGAGTTTGACTCGGTTCATGGCCGCTGGCCTGCCCAGTTTGAAGCACATGCAGACGCGATCAGCATCGACGGCAGCCGCATCCCAGTGACCAGCACCCGCAATCTACAAGACCTGCCGCTGGAGGGCGTCGATGTGATGATCGATTGCACCGGCGCGTTCAAGACCGAGGCCAAGCTCGCCCCCTATTTCGCCGCCGGCGTCAAGAAGGTCATCGTGTCGGCGCCGGTCAAGGATGGGCCGACGGCCAACATTGTTTACGGCGTCAACGATGAAATCTACGACCCGGACACGCACCAGATCGTCACTGCGGCCAGTTGCACGACGAACTGTCTGGCCCCCGTGGTCAAGGTTCTTCTGGAAGGGATCGGGATCAAGCACGGGTCGATCACGACGATCCATGACGTCACGAACACCCAGACGATTGTGGACCGCCCGGCCAAGGATATGCGGAGGGCGCGCTCGGCCCTGACCAACCTGATCCCGACCACCACGGGCTCGGCCACGGCGATCACGCTGATTTACCCCGAGCTGACGGGTAAATTGAACGGCCATGCGGTACGCGTGCCCTTGCTGAACGCCTCGATCACAGATTGCGTGTTCGAGATGACCCGCGAAACCAGCGTCGAAGAGGTCAACGCCCTGTTCAAATCCGCCGCCGAAGGCCCGTTAAAAGGCATTCTTGGGTATGAGACGCGCCCCCTCGTGTCCTCGGATTACACCAACGACACGCGCAGCGGGATCGTCGACGCGCCCTCGACCATGGTGGTGAACGGCACGCAGGTGAAGGTCTATGTGTGGTATGATAACGAATACGGTTACGCCTATCGTCTGGTCGATGTGGCGCTGATGGTTGGCGGCAGATTGTGACACGTCCGGCGGGCTTTGCTGCCTACATCACCGTCACGGCGGCCTATTGGGCCTTCATGCTGACCGATGGCGCGTTGCGCATGTTGGTGCTGCTGCATTTTCACACGCTGGGCTTTTCGCCGGTGCAACTGGCCTATCTGTTCGTGCTGTATGAAATCGCGGGCGTTGTAACCAACCTGTCCGCGGGGTGGATTGCGGCGCGGTTCGGCCTTACGTCCACGCTCTATGCCGGGCTGACGTTACAGATTGTCGCGCTTTTGGCCCTGACGCAGCTTGATCCGGCTTGGAGTGTCACGGCCTCGGTCATTTTCGTGATGCTGGTGCAGGGCCTGTCCGGCGTGGCCAAGGATCTGGCCAAGATGAGCTCGAAAAGCGCGGTCAAGATCCTTGCCCCGCGCGATGGTGGCGGGTTGTTCCGCTGGGTGGCCCTGCTGACGGGCTCCAAGAACGCGGTGAAGGGGCTGGGCTTTCTGCTGGGCGCGGCGGTGCTGGCGGTTTTCGGGTTCGTGCCATCGGTGCTGACGATGGCGGCGATCCTGTTTGTCATCCTGATCGGTGTCGTATTGGGGATGCCATCCGGCCTGCCGGTGGGACGCAAGGATGCCAAATTCTCCGAGGTGTTTTCGAAGAACCGCAACATCAACTGGCTCAGCGCGGCACGGTTGTTCCTGTTCGGCGCGCGGGATGTGTGGTTCGTGGTCGGCATCCCGATCTATTTCTATGCGGTCCTGTCGGATGGCAGCGACGAGGGCAAGCGCGACGCGTTCTTCATGATCGGCAGCTTCATGGCCGTCTGGACGATCCTGTACGGCGTTGTCCAAGGCTGGGCCCCGCGCCTGTTAAAAGCCGCCTCACGTTCGGAGGCCGGGATTTTGGCGCAGGCCAGACAGTGGGCCGCAGTGCTGATCATCGTGCCTGCGCTGCTTTCGGGTGTTGTCATATTGGTGCCTCAGCCCTCAGAGGCGTTGACGGTGACGATCGTTCTGGGGCTTTTGGTCTTTGGCGGCATTTTTGCGGTGAATTCTGCGCTGCATTCCTATCTGATCCTCAGTTTGACGGATGACAAACGGGTGACAATGGATGTGGGATTTTACTATATGTCCAACGCGGCGGGGCGGCTGTTGGGCACTGTTCTGTCCGGCCTTACCTATCAACTGGGCGGTCTTGCCTTGTGCCTTGGAACGGCTGCGGTGATGATCGCTGTCAGTTATCTGTGTGTCTCAAAGCTGAGACCGGACGAGCATCCTGCCATCGCCGCATAGGAGGTTCTGCGGGTCTGGCCGGGCCAGCGCCGTTTTTCCATGCAACAGGGTAATTTTCTGCTGCCGCACACGCGTATACTTCAAATCTTTGCCAGAAGGTGCGCATCCGACGTTTCAACACCGCCAGAAGCTGATATTCCCATATTATGGATATCGTTCTAATCACCGCAGTCATTGCATCGCTTTTCCTCGTCATCGGCGGCGCCGAGCCGCTGGCAGCACGCCTGCGCGTGCCCTACAGCGTGATCTTGGCCATCTTGGGTATTCTAATCGCGTCGGGCGCGATCTTTTTCCTGCGCACGGACCTGACCGACGCGCTGAACCCGGTCGCCGAAGCGATCCTTGGTCTGCCGATCCGATCCAACGTCTTTTTGTATGTCTTCCTGCCGACGCTGCTGTTTCAGGCCACGTTGGGCATGAACCTGCGCAGGATGCTGGACGATTGGGTGCCGATCCTTGTGCTGGCGGTGGTCGCGGTTGTCGCGGCGACGCTGAGTGTGGGCTATGCTCTGGCCTGGGCCAGCACGCTGCCGCTGGCGGCCTGCCTTTTGATTGGTGCGATTGTATCGACGACAGACCCGTCGGCGGTGGTGTCGATCTTTCGGTCAATCTCGGCGCCGCGCAGGTTGGCGCGCATCATTGAGGGCGAAAGCCTGTTGAATGATGCCGCCGCCATCGCGCTGTTTGGCCTGTTCATGGGCTTTGTGATGCTGGGGTTTCCGGATCCCGAGTTGGGCGATGCGCTGGCGCGCTTTCCGATCCTGATCGCGGGGGGCGCGCTGACCGGGTGGCTGGCGGCGCGCATTGCGGTCTGGATCATGGCACTGCTGGGCAATCACGAACTTGCGCTGGTTTCGATTTCGGTGTCTCTGCCGTATCTGGCCTATATCGGCGCAGAACAAAGCATCGGGGCCTCCGGCGTGATCGCCGTGGTCGCCGCTGGTTTGACGCTGAACCTGACCGGGCCGGGCCGGTTGCCGCCAAAGGCCTGGGTCAACCTGCGCGAAGTCTGGGATCTGCTGGCCCATTGGGCGGGTGCGCTGATCTTTATCCTTGCGGCATTGCTGATCCCACGGCTTCTGGAAGAGGTCAGAATTGGCGACTTCGCCCTGATTGGTGTGGTCATCCTTGCGGCCATCGCGGCGCGCGCGGTGATCCTGTTCGGCTTGCTGCCGTTGCTGACAGTTCTACGTCTGTCACCCGCCGTGGATCGCCCTTATCGGGCGGCGATCCTGTGGGGCGGGCTGCGCGGGGCCGTGACGCTGGCGCTGGCGCTGGCCGTAACTGAGAGTTTCCGCGTCCCGGTCGAGGTCAAGCGACTGGTCGGCATCCTTGCCACAGGGTTCACATTGTTCACGCTGATCGTTCAGGGCACGACCCTTAGAATGGTGATCGGGTGGCTTGGGCTGGATCGGCTGTCCCCGCTGGACGAGGCGATGTCGCGACAGGTGGTCGCCGTCGCGCTGCAAACCGTGCGCGAGGACGTCGCGCGCACGACCGAGGCCTATGCCCTGACGCGCGACATCGTGCGTACAGAGGCCAAAATTTTCGGTGAGCGGCTGGACGAGGCGGTGACAACTGCCGAAAATACCGCCGATATTCTGGACCGGGACCGGATCACGCTGGGCCTGATCGCGCTTGCGGGGTTCGAGCGTGAAACGATTCTGGCACGCGTACGCGAACGCATCATATCGTCCCGGATGGCGGACCAGATCCTGTCGGACGCCGACCGTCTGATCGAAGGCGCTCGCGCTGGCGGGCGCAGTGGCTATCAGCGGGCGGCGCGCCGGTCGGTCGCCTACGGGCGGGCCTTTCGCGCCGCCGTGGTGTTGAACAGTCGCGTGGGGCTTTCAACGCCCTTGGCGCGCATGACCGCTGACCGCTTTGAGCGCCTGTTGTCGCAGCGATTGATCCTTCGCGATCTGGACGCATTCGTCGACGGGCGTATCCGCCGGATCCACGGGCGACGCGTGGCGGACCTTTTGCATGAATTGCTGTCACGTCGCATCGAGGCCGTCGAAACCGCACTGGAAGGGCTGCGTCTGCAATATCCCGGCTACGCCGAAGAACTGGAACGCCGGTTTATCCGGCGCACTGCGCTGCGGCTGGAAGAGCGCGAATATATCACCATGCGCGAGGATGGCCTGATAGGTGCCGAGGTTTACACGTCGCTGATGCAGGGCCTGTCGGGCCGCCGGACGCAGGCAGAGATGCGCCCGCGCTTGGATATTGCCGTTCAGCGGGTCGAACTGGTGCGCCAGTTCCCGTTGTTCACAGATTTGGACGACCGCGCGCTAAGGAAACTGGCCCGCTCATTGAAGACCAGATATGTTAATTCCGGCAAGGTCATTATGAAAAAGGATAGCCAAGCCAAAAGTGTCTATTTCATCGCCTCGGGCGCTGTCGAACTGGAAAGTGCGGGGCAGACATGGCGATTGGGTAGGGGCGAAATGTTCGGTCAGATGTCCATTTTGATGAGCAAGGCGCGCCGCGCCGAGGTGCAGGCGATCGCCCCCTCAACCCTTCTGGTGCTGGACGAAGCGCGGTTCCGCTCGCTTCTGGGGCGCAGTTCGGCGTTGCGCGATGCGGTCCGTGCAAGCGCCGAACAAAGGGGCGTGGACGCCAAGATGCTGTTGATGGATGGCGACGCCAAAACCTAGCCGTGCTGGTGTCGGATCAAACGATTGCATGAACGGCGCCCGCCACGTCAGCTCTGCATGGCAACGCCGTCTTGACGGATGGCGATCCAACGCGCGGGCAGCGGCAGGCGCGCTACTCGTGTCACGCTTGCGCCCATGCCAGAGCACTTGCGCTGGATCAAGAAATCAGCAACAAAAGTTACTGGCGACAACGGTCTGACGTGGGAGATGTCTTGTAGTTGTTTGCCATGGCGTGGGCCGGCCCAAAAAACACGAGCCTATGGAGAGGTATTATGAAATTTACTGCAACTCTCGCCGCAATCGCGGCGCTGACAGCGACAGTTTCGCATGCACAAAACGCAGCCTATGCTGATCTTGACCGCACCGGTTGGCCCAGCAGCTTTACGGTTGGGACCGCATCACAGGGCGGGACGTTCTTCGTCTACGGCTCGGGCTGGGCGAACCTGGTGGGTGAGCAACTGGGCATTTCCGGCGGCGGCGAAGTCACCGGCGGCCCGATGCAGAACATGGCCCTCGTGCACACGGGCGACGCGGCGTTCGGCATGACCACCATGGGCCCTGCGCGTGAATCGATTCAGGGGACAAACCCGATTGCACCCGGCCTGCAAATGACCAATGCCTGCGCGATGTTCCCGATGTATCAGACCCCGTTTTCGATGGCGGCGCTGGCCTCGTCGGGGATCAGCTCGCTGGAAACGATCCCCGAGGGTGCGCGCATCGGGTTCGGTCCGGCCGGGTCAACATCCGATACGTATTTTCCCGCAATGCTGGAAGCGCTGGGCGTGAATTTCGAGCGGCGTAATGGCGGTTGGGATGATCTGGGCGGTCAGCTTCAGGATGGGCTGCTGGATGCGGTTGCCTTTGCAGTTGGCATTCCGACCCCCGCGATCAGCCAGATCGAAGTGCAGGCCAAGGTCAACTTTATCGACTTCACCGACACAGAGCGCGCGCAGGTGATCGAGGAATTCCCGGTTGCCGAATTCGCCATTCCGTCCAGCACGTACTCGACACTGGATCGGGACATGAAATCGGTGGCGATGTGGAACTTTGCCATCGCGAACTGCGAACTGCCCGAAAGCTTTGTCTACGCGGCCACCGATATCGTCATGTCGGACAATGATCGGATGAAGAACATCCATGGCTCCGCGCGCGAGACACTGCCCGAAAACTGGACCAAGAACACCGTCATGAAGTGGCATCCCGGTGCCGCGCGCTGGTTCCGTGAAAATGCCGGAGCCGAGATTGCGGACGACATGGTGTTCTCCGCCGAATAAAATCAGGGTCGTCCCGTCATTCGGGGCTGTTCTTACAGCGGGTCGCGCCTTATCGGGTGCGACCCGTTTGCATTTGACGGCTTATGACAAAACCGACACATTGATCGATAACCTGCTCGGATTGCAGGATCAGGGAGCGACGCATGGCCGGATTGAGTGACGACATGGAAAAAGTGAAGCCCAATCTGGACGCAGGGGGGCTGGCCGAAAGCGGTGGCGTCCTCGCCGAAGGTGTGGACGAAGAACCCGTCGAGGCCAACCGCCGCGAATTTACCGGCTGGCGTCTGACGACCATTGCGTGGATTGCGGGCCTTTACGCCGCGTTCCACATGGCGGCCCTGAATGGCCTCTCGATCGAGCGGTGGACCGGTGTGGAAATCCCTTTGCTGCCGACCTTTCCGATGGAAACATGGAATTTTCGCATCCTGCACGTGGCGGGCGCGCTGCTTTTGGGGTTCCTGATCTACGCGGGCCGGTCCTTTGCGCATGACGCAAAGGGTGAATCCCGCGCGCTGACCTGGCCATCTTTGGCGCTGGGAGTGCTGGGGCTGGTATCGCTGGGCACGGCGCTGTCGTTCACGGTCGAGATCGCCAATGGCGTGATGTGGAACGGTATAGATGCGGGAATCCGCAGTCGCGAAATCTGGTGGTATGGTGTGCCGCTGCTGGTTGCGACCGTGGGTGGTATCGGGCTGAGTTGGGCCTATCGCAAGCAACGCGGCGGCATTGCGACACCCGATATCGTTCTTGGTATCTGCGCCGCAGCGGTCGCCGTTTATCTGATCACGATCTATGGCACCTTGATGCGCAACTCGACAGGCACGCCTTTTGCACCGATCGGGATTTCGCTGGCCGCAGTTTCCGGTGTCTTGTTGATCTTGGAGCTGACCCGCCGTGTTGCGGGGCTGGCGCTGGTCATCATCTCGGTCGTGTTTCTGGCCTATGTGTTCACCGGCCAATACATGCCGGGTTTCCTGAATTCACCGGTCATCACCTGGGAGCGGTTCTTTAGCCAAGTGTATACCGATGCGGGCATCCTTGGCCCGACAACGGCGGTGTCCTCGACCTATATCATCCTGTTCATCATCTTTGCGGCCTTCCTGTCTGCCTCCAAGGTGGGTGATTATTTCGTGAACTTCGCCTTTGCCGCTGCGGGGCGGTCGCGCGGCGGTCCGGCCAAAGTGTCGATCTTTGCCAGCGGCTTGATGGGTATGATCAACGGCACATCGGCGGGCAACGTGGTTGCCACCGGATCACTGACGATCCCTCTGATGAAGAAGGTCGGATACAAACCCACGACAGCGGGCGCTGTCGAGGCTGCGGCCTCGACCGGCGGGCAGATCATGCCGCCGATCATGGGCGCGGGTGCGTTCATCATGGCCGAAGTTACCGGTATTCCCTATACCGAGATCGCCTTGGCGGCGGTCATCCCGGCGATCCTCTACTTTGTGTCGATCTACTTCATGGTCGATTTCGAGGCGGCGAAACTGGGCATGCGCGGCATGCGCGAAGATGAATTGCCCAAGCTGCGCAAACTGGTGCGCCAGATCTATTTGTTCCTGCCGATCATCATCCTGATCGCGGCGTTGTTCATGGGCTATTCGGTCATTCGGGCGGGCACGCTGGCCACGCTGTCGGCGGCTGTTGTGTCGTGGCTGACGCCCTACCGCATGGGCTTTGGCGCGATTGGCAAGGCGTTCGAGCAGGCCGGGATCATGGCGATCCAGATCATCACGGTCTGCGCCTGCGCGGGTATCATCGTGGGCGTCATCGCCCTGACCGGGGTTGGCGCGCGGTTCTCGTCGCTGCTGTTGGGCATCGCGGGCGCGTCCGAGTTGGCGGCGCTGTTCTTTGCCATGCTGATCGCGATCCTGCTGGGTATGGGCATGCCGACAACAGCCGCCTATGCCGTCGCTGCCAGCGTTGTTGCGCCGGGGCTGACCAATCTGGGAATTCCGCCGCTGACGGCGCATTTCTTTGTGTTCTATTTCGCGGTCGTTAGTTCGATCACGCCGCCTGTGGCGCTGGCCAGTTACGCGGCGGCGGGGATATCGGGGGCCAACCCGATGGCAACCTCGGTAGCGTCGTTCAAGATCGGGATTGCGGCCTTTGTGGTGCCGTTCATGTTCTTTTACAACTCGGCGCTTTTGATGGACGGTACCTGGCCCGAGATCATCCGCGCGGGCATGACGGCCGTTGTCGGGGTTTACCTGCTGTCGTCGGCTGTGCAGGGCTGGTTCATGGGCGGGCGCACGGTGTGGTGGCTACGGGTCGCTATCGCTGTCTTTGCGTTGTTCATGATCGAGGGCGGAATAGTCACCGACCTGATCGGTATTGGCGGTGCGGTGGCGGTTTGGGCGGTGCAAAAGTTCATCCGCCCCGACCCCGATACGCCTTTTGAGGTGCGCGGCGCCGATTGACCAAAACCTACTGAGGGCGCGCGCATTAGCGGGCCCTCAATCGTTTGCGCGGAATGGTATGCGCGTGGCGCTGATTCAAGGGGCTTCGCAGGGCGCATTCAAGAATGCTGCTCAGCTATAGGGCGCCAAGCGTTTCACCTTTGACCCGCATCAGAAATGATACGCGAACTGCCTTAAGCCTCGTCAATTGCCTGAATGGCAAGACGGGCCAGGATCGGCACCGTCTGACCATAAAGCAGCGCGGTGTCGGCGTTGGCCGCGTTGCCGTCCAGATAGCGCCGGTAAATGCCTTGCAAGATCGCGGACAGACGAAAGAACGAAAACGCCAGATAAAATGTCCAGTTGTCGATCCCCGGCAGGCCCCGGCGGCGGCAATAGGCGGCGACATAACTGGCCTCGTCCGGGATGCCCAGCGCGGCGCGGTCCAAACCGTCCAGACCCTTGAAGGCGTTGGCATGGGGCAAACGCCACTGCATGCACTGATAGGCCAGATCGGCCAACGGATGGCCCAGCGTCGATAGTTCCCAGTCCAGCAGGGCGCGCACCTGTGGGCTGCCTTCGTCAAAGATCATGTTGTCGATGCGAAAATCACCATGCACCAGCGCGACCGTACCATCATCGGGCGGTTGGTTTGCCTCCAGCCAGATGATCAGCCGCTCGATATCGGGGTTCACGTCGGTCTCGGCGGCGCGGTATTGCCGCGTCCAGGTGGCCAGTTGGCGGGCGAAATAATTGCCGGGGCGGCCATAGTCATCTAACCCGCAGGTGGTGGGATCGACCATATGGAGATCAGCCAACAGGGCGTTCATCGCATCATAGACCGCCGCACGTTCGGCAGGCGTGTGGTCGGGCAGGGCGGGGTCCCAGTGGGTCACGCCTGTGACCATCTCCATCACGATGTATTTGCGATCCAACGTGTCGTCCTGCCCGCCCTGCATCAGCATTGCGGGCACGGGGACGGCTGTGTCGCGCAGCGCGTGCATCACGCGGTATTCGCGATCAACCGCATGGGCGCCCTTCAACAGCGGACCGGGCGGTTGCACGCGCAACACAGCGGTGCGTGCGGGCCCTTCCAGAAGATAGGTCGGGTTCGACTGACCCTTACCAAAGGGCCGGACCCGCGGCCCCCCCCCCAAGGACGGGACGTGCGCCGCAATCACAGGGGCCAGCGCCGCAATGTCGGCAGGAACCTGGGCTGGCTCGCTCATTTGGTGGCGAACCGTTTCAGCATCTGACGCGCCAGCGCGTCCTGGTGCACCTCGTCCGGGCCATCGGCGATGCGGATCGTGCGCGCATAGGCGAACTGCCCGGCAAGCACCGTATCCTGACTGACCCCCGCCGCGCCATGCACCTGAATGGCGCGGTCGATTACATTTTGCGTCATCTGCGGGATGACGATCTTGGCCATGCCGATCAGGTCACGCGCATCCTTGTTGCCCATGCGGTCCATCTTGTCGGCGGCGGCCATGGCCAGCAGGCGGCCCTGCTCGATCTCGCAGGCGGACAGAGCGATCTGTTGGCGCACAACGCCCTGATCCGACAGCGGCTTGCCAAATGCCGCGCGGCTGGTGGCGCGGGCGCACATCATTTCCAGCGCGCGCTGTGCGCCGCCGATCAGGCGCATGCAGTGATGGATGCGTCCGGGCCCAAGCCGACCTTGGGCAATTTCAAACCCGCGCCCTTCGCCCAGCAGGATATTTTGTGCAGGCACACGCACATTGTCAAAGATGATCTCGGCATGGCCATGCGGGGCGTCATCCGCGCCAAATACGCTAAGCGGGCGCACCACTGTGACGCCGGGTGTGTCGATGGGCACAAGGATCATCGACTGTTGTTTGTGCCGCTCGGCCGTGGTGTCGCTTTTGCCCATGACGATCAGGATCTTGCAGCGCGGGTCATTCGCGCCCGACGACCACCATTTGCGCCCGTTGACGACATAGTCGTCGCCGTCGCGCAGGATCGAGGCCTCGACATTGGTGGCGTCCGACGACGCGACCGCCGGTTCGGTCATGCAAAAAGCCGAGCGGATGTCACCCGCCAGAAGCGGGGTCAGCCATTGCTCCTGTTGCGCCTTGGTGGCGTATTTGATGAACACCTCCATGTTGCCGGTGTCGGGAGCGTTGCAATTGAACACCTCGGGCCCAATCAGAGAGCGTCCCATGATCTCGGCCAGCGGGGCATAGTCCAGATTGTTCAGGCCCGCGCCAAATTCGGGGTAGGGGCACCACAGATTCCACAGGCCCTCAGTGCGCGCGCGTTCCTTCAGTGCGGCCATTACGGGCGGGATCGACCAGCGGTCGGGCGCGGTGGCGACATGATGGGAATAGGCGGGTTCGGCGGGGATCACGTGATCCTCCATGAAGGCCAACAGCCGGGGTTTCAGATCGGTGATGCGGTCAGTTTGGGAAAATGTCATGGGTCATAGTCCTGCAAGAGTTGCGCCGCCATCGACGGTCAGTGTTGTGCCATTCATAAAGCTGCCAGCGTCGGAGGCCAGCAACAACAGCGGGCCGTCCAGTTCGGACAGTTCCCCCAGACGGCGGGGAAACAATTTCTGGATCAGTTTTTCGCCCGCATCGCTGGCAAAGAAATCGGCGTTGATCTCGGTCTGGAAATAACCGGGTGCGATGGCGTTGACGCGGATGTTGTAGCGGCCCAAATCGCGCGCCATCGCCTTGGTTAGATGTAGCACACCCGCCTTTACGGCGGCATAGTTGGTTTGGGTCGGTTGCACGACCTGCCCAAGGATTGAGGCGATGTTGATGATCGACCCGCCCTTGCCGCGCTGCACCATCTGGCGCGCGGCGATCTGCCCGCAGCGCCAGACGCCGGACAGGTCAGTGTCCAACACAGCAGACCAATCGGCGTCCTCCATCTCAAGATAAGGCGCGGTGCGGGCGATCCCGGCATTGTTGATCAGGATGTCTGTGCCGCCATGCGCCTTGGCAATTGCCGCAAATGTCGCTTCCAGTGACGCGCGGTCGGTCACGTCGCCAGCATAGCAATCCGCGCTGATGTCAAGGGCGGTCAAGGCGTTGGCCGTCTTGGTCAGCTTGTCCTCGCTGCGCGCCAGCAGGCACACATGTGCCCCCGCGCGCCCCAAAACTTGCGCGAAATGCGCGCCCAGCCCGGATGAGGCCCCGGTGACCACCGCCACCTTGCCGGTTAGGTCCATCATTCTGCGGCCCCTACGACAAAGCTGGCGATTGTGGTGGTTGATCCACCGATATTCAGCAATCCTACCTTGCGCGCACCTTCGACCTGCGTGTCGCCCGCGCGGCCCGTCACCTGTTTGTAGCCGTCCAGCATCATGCGCACGCCGGTCGCGCCTACCGGATGCCCCATTCCGATCAGTCCGCCCGAAGGGTTGATCGGTAAACGTCCATCGGCGGCAATCACGCCTTCCTCGATAGCCTTCCAGCTGTCACCGGGGGCGGTGATTTCATAGCTGTCGATGGCGGCGTATTCGGTCATCGCGAAACAATCGTGGGTTTCAATCGCGTCCAGATCAAAGGCGTTATTAACCCCGGCGCGCGCGAAACATTCCTTGATCGTCTGGTTCACCTGCGGCAGCACGAACCGCGAATTCTGGCTGTCTTTCAACTTGTCCGTGAACAGCATCGGCGCGGTGCGGTGGCCCCAGCCGTCGATGCGTGCCAGATCGCTTAGCTTCAGACCGTGCTGTTTGACATAGGCGCGTGCGCGGGCCTCGGAGGCCAGAAACACCACGGCGGCACCGTCCGTGACCTGCCCGCAATCGTTGCGGCGCACCTTGCCCTCGATCACCGGATTGGCATCGTCATCGGTGGTAAAGCTGGCATCGTTGAAGGCCCATTTGCGGGTCTGTGAATTGGGATTGCGCCGCCCGTTTTCATAGTTGATGCGGGCGATCTCGCCCAGATGGCGGTAATCGACCGGCCCGAATTTTTCGCTATAGGCGTCATTAAGATCCGAGAATGCGGCAGGCCACATATAGCGCGCGTCGCTCCATTCGCGGCCCTGCCATCCGGCGGCGGCCAGATGCTGGGCCGCCGTGTGACCGGGGACATTGCGCATATATTCGACGCCCAGCACACAGACCAACCCATAGCGCCCGGCCTCGATTTCCGACATCGCTGACAGGATCGCCATCGACCCTGAGGCGCAGGCGGCCTCATGGCGGCTGGTGGGGACGCCCGACAGATCAGGATGCAGCGACGCAAAGATCCCGCCCAGCATCCCTTGATTGCAAAACAGTTCGGCCACGAAATTGCCGATATGGGCGCTTTCGATATCGCGGGGTTCAAGGCCGGTGGCGGTCAGCCCGTCGTCCAGAACCTCGCGCATCAGTGCGTCAATGCCATGGCCCTCGCGCGACCAGTTGCGCGCGAAATCCGTCTGGCTTCCGCCCAGCACGTAAACCGCTTTGCTATCTTGTGACATTGTTCATACCTCCAGCCATTCCTTGCAGGTGTCGGTATCGGCGCGCAGCGCGTCGGGGCTGCCGCTGAAGACCGTTTGCCCATGCCCCATGACATAGACGTGATCGGCGATGCGCATCGCCATCGTTAGTTTCTGTTCGATCAACAGGATCGACACGCCGCTGCGCGCGATTTCCGCCAGCAATTCCGCCACCTGTTCGACGATCAGCGGGGCCAACCCTTCGGTCGGCTCATCCACAAGGATAAGTTCCGGTCCGGACATCAACGCCCGGCACATTGCCAACATCTGTTTCTCGCCGCCTGACAGCACGTCCGCGTCGGTGGCGCGCCGCCGCTCTAGCGACGGGAAATGTGTGTAGACCTGATCAATCGTCCAGCTTTTTGGGCCCGCGTCCGAGTGCTGTCCAAGGATCAGGTTCTGTTCCACCGTCAGGCCGGGGAAAATCGCGCGGTCCTCGGGGACATAACCCAAGCCCAGTCGCGCCATCTGATGCGGCATCATGCCGATGGTTTCACGACCCCGCACCCGGATGCTGCCCTGACGATCCACAATCGCCATGATTGCCTTGCACAGAGTGGACCGCCCCACGCCGTTGCGCCCCAGCAGGGCAACGATCTGACCGGCGCGCACGTCAAGGTCGACACCGTGCAACACATGGCTGAGGCCGTAATAGGCATGCACGCCGCGCACACTGAGAAGGGGGGTGTCACTGCTCATGCGTCCGCTCCCAGATACGCTTCGCGGACGGCCGGATTGGCGCGGATGGTTTCGGGTGTGCCGGTGGCGATGATCTGACCGTAGACCAGAACCGAGATCCGGTCGGCCAGACTAAAGACGACGTTCATATCATGTTCGACCATCATAACCGTGCGCCCTTGCGCGATTTTGCGCAGGAAGGCGGCAAAGGTTTCGACCTCGTGATGGTTCATGCCGGCTGTCGGTTCGTCAAACAACAGGACCGCCGCCCCCCCGGCGATGGTCATGCCGACCTCCAGCGCGCGTTGCTCGGCATAGGACAGGTTGCCTGCCATGTCGGTGCCCCGTGCGCTTAGCCCGATTTCGTCCATCAGCGCATGGGCGCGCGTGTCGATGTCACCGCTGCGCGAGGCGCGCCGCCAGAAGCAATAGCCAACATTCGACGACCACATCAACGCACAGCGCAGGTTCTCGAAGACGCTCATCTTGGCGAAGATATTGCTGACCTGAAACGACCGGGACAGGCCCATGCGGTTGATCTGATAGGGGCGTAGGCCGCTGATGCGGCGCCCCTGTAGCGTGACCTCGCCCGCGCTGGGCGCGAACTGGCCCGAGATCAGGTTGAACAGGGTGGATTTGCCTGCCCCGTTGGGGCCGATGATCGCATGAAATTCGCCCTGCTCGATGGTCAGGTCGATGCCTTGGATGATCTTGGCCGCGCCGAAATTCTTGTGCAGACCGGTGATGGACAGGATGCTCACGGGGCGTCTCCTGTTGTTTGCCGTGGTATTGCGGTGCGCCGGTTCAGCCAGAACAGCGCCAGCCCAGCCAGAAGCATGCCCGCGCCGATGATCCACGGTGTCCAGCTTTGGGCGCTGATCGTGGTCCAGAACAGGGTCAGCGGCTCGCGCGGGTCGAAACTGTTCGAGACGTGATAGCACAGCTCGACTAAGATCACCGTACCGATACCGATCAGCACTGCGACGGGTAGCCAGCGCGCCAATGCCTTGGTCACGCCGCCCCATCCGGCCCGGCGTAACGCGCCCGGCGTGTCCATCAGGATACCGGTCAATCCGCGCGGCGCGAACAGGATGATGGCGATGAACAGCAGGCCGTAATAGAACAGCCACGCTTCGGTCAGGCGCGACAGGTTGATTTCCAGCAACGTCACCACCAGCGCGCCCACCACTGGCCCCAGAACATAGGTGATCCCGCCCAGATAGGTGGCGATCAGCACGTTGGCCGACATGTGGATGCCCAGCACGCTGGCGTTGGCGATCTCATAGGTCAGCGCAAACAGGCTGCCCGCAAGCCCCGCAAACGTGCCCGCGATGCAGAATTGGATAAAGCGGATCCAGTAGGGCGCATATCCCAGATACTCGACCCGCTGGGGATTGTCGCGCACCGCATTGGCCAGCCGCCCCAAGGGCGTGCGCGACAGATAGACCATTGCGCAAACGCTGATCACGGCCCAGACCAGAACCAGCATGTAAATTTCCTGCGGTCGGCCATAGCCCAGCCCGGTCAACGAATAATCCACCATCCGGTCGGTCGACACGCCCCGTTCGCCGCCGAACACGCTGGGAAACAGCATCGCACCGGCGACGGCCAATTCGGCCAGCCCCAGCGAGATCATGGCAAACACCACGCCCGCGCGACGCACCGATACCAGCCCAAGAATAGCGGCCAGAACGAACCCCGCCAGCGCCCCGCCCAACGGGACCAACTCCAGCGGCAGGGGCACATGACCCGCGCCAATTCCGGTGATCAGATAAAGCGAGGCGAACACACCCGCGCCCAGATAGACCGCATGACCGAAACTCAGCAGGCCGGTCTGGCCCAGATTCACGTTATAGGACATCGCGAATGTCATCATGATCGCCAGCTGCGTCAGCAACACGATCACAAAACGCCCCGCGCCCATATAAGGCAGATACAGCGCCGCACCCAGGGCCAGCAGGCAGGCGAGGGGGATCAAGATACGTTTCATCACGATTCCCTCGTGCCCAGTAATCCGCGTGGGCGCACGATCAACAGCACCACCAGCAGAAGATACGGGAACACCGGCGCCAGATTGGCGGGGGCGATGGTCCAGACCTCGTGAAACAGGCCGGTGGCATCGGGGGCCGTACCGCCCAACGCCGCGATCAGATCGGACAGTGTGGCGTCCATCGTCACCATCAACGTTTGCGTAATGCCGATGATCAAGGACGCCAGAAACGCCCCCAGAAGCGAGCCAAGCCCGCCAAACACCACGATCACGAACAGGATCGTGCCCATTTGCTGCGCCATGCCCGGTTCCGTCACCAGATAATTGCCGCCGATCACCCCGGCCAACCCGGCCAGCGCCACACCGCCGCCAAACACCAGCATGAACAGGCGCGGCACGTTATGCCCCATCGCCCACAACACATCCGGGTGCGAGAGCGCCGCTTGCACCATCAGCCCGACTCGCGTGCGTTTCAGCAGCAGCAATACGGCCACAAACATGCCCATCGCGATCACCAGCATGAAGGCGCGATAGGCGGAATAATCAATCCCGCTGACGGTAAATAGTGTGAAATCAAGGCTTTCGGGGATGCGGTATGGCACCGGTTGACGGCCCCAGATCAGGCGCACCAATTCCTCGATCAGATAGGCCAGACCGAAGGTAAACAACAATTCTGCCACATGCCCATGTTTGTGGACCACGCGCAGGCCGAACCGCTCGACCGCGGCCCCCAGCGCCCCGACCAGCAGTGGCGCCAAGATAAGGCCCAGCCAGAAGGATCCGAAACTGGCCAGTTGATAGGCGAAATACGCGCCCAGCATGTAAAAGCTGGCATGGGCAAAGTTCAGCACACCCATCAGACTAAAAATCAAGGTCAGGCCGCTGGACAGCATGAACAGCAACATGCCGTACAGCAGCCCGTTGACCAGCACAAAGATGAATGTGTCCACGCATGCCTCCTGTCATGGCCCCGTCATGGTAAGAACCGCCGCCCGGAGTGGTCCGGACGGCAGTGTCCAATCAGGGCTTTTCGACCTGACAGGTCGAATCGTCGTTCAATTGATCGCCTTCGACCGCCATGACCGATTTCCAGCCCAGCCCGGTGCCTTCGGAATCGTTGGTGATCCCGTCATCGGTGAACACCGACACGAACAGCGGGTGAAACAGCTGGTGGTCCGAGGCGCGCATCTGCATTTTGCCGGTTGGTCCGTCAAAGCTCATGTTTTCCAGCGCGGCGGCGACGGCGGCAGGTTCGGCCGATCCGGCGGCATTGATTGCCTCGCCCAGCATCTGCATCTGCACGACGATCTGGACGTAGTAGAGATCGCTGTCATACTTGGCGGTGAAATCCTTGGCCATCTGGGCGCTGGCCTCGTTGCCCTGCTCGACCGGCACGTCGGGATGCCATGGCGCAGCGTCATAAACCCGGCCCTTGCCTGCCTCGCCAATCGCGGTGGGCGTGCCGAACGTACCGGCGTATTGGGTGTAGAACTTGGCGTCCAAACCGGCACTGTTGGCCGCCTTGACCAGCAATGTCAGATCCGAGCCGAAGTTGCCGGTGACAACCGCATCCGCGCCCGAGGCCAGAATTTTCGCGATATAGGGCGTGAAATCCTTGACTGACCCGAAGGGGTGGAATTCGTCCCCGACGATTTCGATGTCCGGGCGCTTTTCTGCCAGCATGTCCTTGGTATAGCGGCTGACCTCATGGCCGTGGCCATAGTCCTGACCGATGATGTAGACCGATTTTATGGTTTCATCCGCGGTGATCAGATCGGTTGCGGCGGCCTGTTTCATGCCGGAATGGGCCTCAAACCGGAACATGAAGTAGTCGCATTTGTCGCGCGTCAACGACGGATCAGCCGAGCCGTAGTTCAGATACAGAACCGGGTCATCGGGATTGCGGCGGTTGTATTTCTGCACCGCGTCGGCCAGCGCAAGGGCGACACCCGAACTGGTGGCCTGCGTGATGATACGGATGCCCTGATCCAGCGCCTCCTGAAAGGCGATAACGGTTTCCTGCGCGCTCAGCTTGTTGTCAAACCGCACGATTTCCAGCGTGTCCCCGTCCAGAACGCCGCCCGCGCCGTTCACCAGATCGGCCCCGAACTGCACATGCTTGCCGTTCACAGTGCCGACGTTGGAAAACGCGCCCGAAAACGGATCGATATGGGCGATGCGGATGGTGTCGGCCATCGCCACGGATGACAGCAGGCCAGCGGCGACCGTTGTCGCGAAAAGTGATTTAAAAGTCATGGTATCCTCCCAGATATAGCCCTCTTGCTAGCAACTATGGAACGGTCGTTCAAGTTATTGATTGAAAAATGGTGGGATAATTGAAATATATGAAAATAGTACGCTGTTATTGGCGCAAGATTACGACTGTATTCGCTGATTGGCGATGGGGGAGGCTTATTAAATGGAACGCTCGTATGAGTTTTGGGGCGGCCCGGCGACGGCGATCGTGACCGGTGCGGCCTCTGGGCTGGGCTATGCCACGGCGAATCGTTTGGCTGATGAAGGCTATGCCGTCACCGCCGTCGATCTGGACGCAGATCGTTTGACGGCGGCCTTCGCTGAGCGCACCGATGGACGCATCCGCACGGCGGCCTGCAATGTTGCCGATGCGGACGGGGCCGAGACGCTGTTTGCCGATCATCTGGCTCAGGTCGGCCCGGTGCGCGTACTGGTCAATTGCGCGGGCATCGCCGCACCGGGGGCAACCCTGCGCCCTGACGGGCCACTGTCGCTGGATGCATTTCGGCTGGTACTGGAGGTCAACGTGACCGGCACGTTCAATTTCGTCCGTCTCGCCGCACGTCAGATGCAGGAGGCCCCCGGCGGCGTCGATAACCAACATGGCGTGATCGTCAACACCAGCTCGGTCGCGGCGTTTGACGGTATGGTCGGTCAGCCCGCCTACGCCGCCTCTAAGGGCGCGGTGGCGGCCATGACACTGCCGCTGGCGCGCGAGTTGGGCCGCTACGGCATCCGCGTCATGGCGATTGCGCCGGGGGTTTTTTCGACCCCGATGGTCAATGGCATGCCCGAGCGGTCGCGCGATGTGGTCACTGCGCTGCGCCCGCCGTTTCCCGATCGATTGGGCGAAGGGCATGAATATGCCGAGCTTGTTTCCGCCATTGTTTCCAACAGAATGTTGAATGGCGAGGTGATCCGCCTTGATGGCGGCATCCGCCTGCCACCGCGCTGACCCGCTGAGCCAAAGGACGCACAGATGACTGATCACACCTACGCCCCCCGGATCGACGGCCCTCGTTTTGTCGTCGGCGATGACGTAAACCCCACCCGGACCGAGCTGCATTTCGGCAACCGGGTGTTTCGCTGTTATGCCAAACGGCCCGAACGGTTCGACGACCTGCTGCGCCGCGCCGCCCGCGATATGCCCGAAAACGAGGCGCTGGTTTATGGCGACACGCGGCTGACCTATGCGCAATATGACACGCAGGTCACGCGCGTCGCCAACGGATTGCTGGCTGCTGGGATCGAACCGGGGGACCGTGTGGGCCTGATGCTGGGCAATGGCATCGCGTTCTTTCTGGCGCTGATGGGCACGGTGCGCATGGGCGGCATCGCAGTCCCGATGAGCGTCAAGATGAGCCCGCCGGAAACCGCCTATATCCTGAACCACTGCACCGCCGCCGGGTTGATCACAGAAGCGGCGGTGCATGACCGCCTGCCGCCGCTGACCGACTGCCCGTCGGTGCGCGTCACATGGTCGGACGGGGCGGGATCGGATGGGCCAGAAACAGACCGGGCGGGCGACGATATGCTGCCGTTTCAGACGCTGCTGGACGGCCCCACAACCGACATCTCCCCGGTGGGCAGCGAGGACGATACGGTATTCCTGTTTTACACATCAGGCACCACGGGCAAACCCAAGGGCGCCTGTATCGCCAACATCAACATTATCCATTCCGCGCTGCAATACGCCTATGGCCTGGACCTGAAGCCGGGCCAGCGCGGGCTGCTGGCCATTCCCGGCGCGCATATTTCAGGGTTCATGGCGCTTTATACCAATATGCTGAGTGTGGCGGGCGCAACAGTGATCCTGCGCGACTATAAAACCGCCACCGTGCTGGACGTCTTGCAGCGCGAGAGGATTACGTTCACCGTCTTCGTGCCCGCGATCTATCAGCTTATTCTGATGCACGATGATTTCGACGCCAGCACATTGACCCATTGGCGCACCGGCATCTACGGCGGTGGCATCATGCCGCCCGCCATAGTCACCCGTCTGGGTCAAGCCTTGCCTGATCTGCGCCTGATCAACGCGTATGGCGCGACCGAGACGACATCACCGGTGTCGATCATGCCCGCCTGGGCCAGTGCGGACCGTCCCGCCAGCATCGGCTTGCTGGTGGAGTGCGGCGAGGCGGTGATCATGGGCGAGGATGGCATCGAAGTGGACCAAGGCGACATTGGCGAGTTGTGGGTGCGCGGGCCGATGATCATCAAGGGCTACTGGGATGCGCCGGAACAGACAGCTGAAAATTTTCTCGACGGGTTCTGGCGGACCGGCGACGTGGTCAGCATGGACGGCGCGGGCTATCTGTTCATCCATGACCGCAAGAAGGACATGATCAACCGTGCCGGATACAAGGTGTTCAGCGCCGAGGTGGAAAACGTGATGATCGCCCATCCCGATGTCGTCGAATGTGCTGCCGTGCCCGTCCCCGATGTCGTCATGGGCGAACGGGTGTGCATTTACGTCACCGTGCGCGATGCGCGCACCGATGAGGACACGTTGCGTGCCCATGCGGCGAAAAACCTGTCGGATTACAAGCAACCCGACTATTACAGGGTGTCGACCGACGCATTGCCGCGCAACGCCAATGGCAAGATGATGAAAGCGCCGCTGGTTCAGGCGGCGCGCGATCTGGAAAACTGCAAGAGGTGACATGACCAAACCGCAGCCCGACTCTTTGGATCTGGACGCCTTGGGGCGTGAGCTGAACGTGTCCAACACCGCGCAGGCGCGCACCATCGAGACCCGTAACCGGATCATCGAAGGCGCCGAAAGCCTGTTCGCGCATCGCAGCTATTCCACTGTGTCGATGCGAGAAATCACCGCCGAGGCGGGGGTCGGTCTGGCCGCCGTTAACTATCATTTCGGCTCGAAAGAGGGATTGTTCAAGGCTGTATTCCTACGCCGTGCACGCGATCTGAACCGCGAACGCGCACATCTGTTGGAGGTGGCGGACAAACGCGCCGATGGTGGCGTCGTGCCCCTGCGCGAGGTGCTGACAGCGCTGTTACGCCCCGGTATCCGGTGGTCCTTTGATACGGGGGGGCGGGGGTTGTTTATCCAGTTCCTGACGCGGTCCCAACTGGATCATTCTTCGCCCTTGCATGAGATATTCCACAATGATGTCGGGCATTTGCGCCGTTTCATTCCCTATTTCAAGCGCGTCCTGCCCGAACTGAGCGAAGAAGAGATCCTGTGGCGTCTGCATTTCACGCTGGGCGCGTTGCACTACACGATCACCGATCTGAAACGGCTTGAACGGATCTCGGAGGGGCTGTGCGACGTGACTCAGTTCGAGCCGACGCTGGAGCGTATCGTGTCCTTCGCCGAGGCCGGATTTCGAAGCGCCGCGCCGCACCTGCCGCCGACCCCCTGACGTCTGCACGCGGCGTCGTTGTGGCCAAAACGGCGCGCGTGTCGCCCGCGCAGCGGCTGGCATCGCGAATATTCACAAATCCCGCATTGAGGGGTAAAGTGGTCAGAGCGCGTAGACGGGTTTCGCGCGCTGTCGGGGCGACCAACGCCCCCTTATCGGAACGAGGCTGACGTGTTCGGGCGTATCTGCATCACAAACCTGGCAGTGCTGTTTCTGGTGCTGTGTTTGGCCGCGCCGATGGTCAGCGCAGAAAACCGCGCGGTGGATCAGCGCGCCGGGTTAATGTGGAACCGCAGCGGCCTGCCTGCCGTGTTTCCGTTGCAGGTGAAGACGCGCGTGGGGCAGGACTATGTCATGACACTGACCGACGTGACGACGGATCAGCCCGCTTTGGCGGCCTATATTCAGGGCGGGACGTTTTTCAAGGTATTGGTCCCACCGGGCACCTTCAGGCTAAGTTTTGCCAGCGGGGTTGTCTGGCATGGTGAAGATAAGCTTTTTGGTCCGGGATCGAAAACGCAGCATTTCGATCTGCCCGATCCTCTGATATTCGAGACACGTGGGATCGGTACCAAAGCGGGCCACATCGTCAGCCTCTTGGAACGTTCACCGGGTCAGATGGCGGCGATCACGCTGAAGGATCAACTGATTTGCCAGTATTTTCCCATGACCTTGCCAGACTCGCGCATTTACGGCTTGGGCGGGCAGACAGCGCAGGATTTTCTGCGCAAGCCTGACGTTGATTGGACATGGGGTGGGCCTTTGGCCGACCCAGAGGCGGATTATTTCGAGACGGCCCGCGATCGCGCGCGCCTTGATCGGCAGGTCAAGGGACCACGGCGAGATTTGCAGTCGCAATATTGCGGATGAACGCCGTGCTGTGGGTGCTGGTTTAATGGCTGACGTCATGGTGCCTGCCAGTATCATGCGCCTCAATTCCGGCGCTGCGCGTCCACTTCGCCCGCCATATCCTCGGCCAATTGGGTAAAATCCTCGGCGTCCATGTCCTGATGCAGGGCCAGACGCAACGCCGCGATATTGGCCTGAAACCGACGCGCCAAACGGTCGGGGTCCGCGTCCTCCGGCAGTTCCCCCGCATCCCGCGCGGCTGTGAAGGCGGCGGCAAATTCTTCTTGCATGGCGCGCATATAGTCGTGCGAGGCGGCGGCGATCGCAGGGTCGGTCGAGCGCGTATCCACCAAGGTTTTGGTTAGCATGCAGGCCCGGCGCGCCATGTCATCGGGGCGCATTTTCGCATAGGATCGGAAATGATCGGCCAGACCCTGCAAAGGTGACGTGGCGCGCGCCATATGGGCGCGAAATCCGGTGCGGGACTTGGTAAAGTACCGCTCAAGTGCCAGCAAATACAGGTTTTCCTTGCTGGTGAACGCCGCGTAGATGCTGCCGGGCTTCATGCGCAACGTCGCTTCAAGATCCTTGAGCGATGTGGCATGAAACCCTTTGTCCCAAAACAATGCCATGGCCGCATCAAGAGCGGCCTCACGATTATATGGCGCAGCGCGGGTCATGGTCAGGCGGGGACCTCGGTCAGTTGGGTCAAAATACTGGCGTAATTGTCCACGCCTTGCGCCCCGGTGACAAGGTGTTGACGGTCAAATACCACGGCGGGCACGCCCTGAATGCCCTGTTTCACCCAAAATTCCTCGCCTTTGCGCACGGCGTCTGCATATCTCTGATCGTTTAGAACGGCCATGGCCTCGGCCCGGTCCAGCCCGATTTCGCTGGCGATATCTGCCAGAACGGCGATGTCCGACAGATTACGCCGGTCGGTGAAATGGGCCGTGAACAATGCCATTTTCAGATCGTGCTTGCGCCCTTGGGTGTCGGCCCAATGCAGCAATTGATGCGCGTTGTAGGTGTTGTGCATCCGAAAATCATCGGACCAGCGGAAGTCAAAGCCCAGGTCAGTCCCCAAGGCGGTCATGCGGGCGCGGCTTTCTTCGGATTGCGCGCGGGTCGATCCGTATTTTTCCGCGATATGTTCAAACCCGTCCTGTCCTTCGGGGGGCATCTGGGGGTTCAACTCGAACGGGTGCCAGTGAATTTCATGCGCCGTGCCTGTGGCCTCTAGCGCGAGGGCCAGTTGGCGATAGCCGATGATGCACCAAGGGCACATCACGTCCGAAATAATGTCGATCCGCAGCGGGGATGTCATGTAAAATGTCCTTTCTGACGGGCAGGGGGCGTGGCCCGGATTTCACAGCCGGGCCACCTGTCAAGTTACGCGGCCTTGTCGGATTTTTCCCAGGCAAATTTCTGGAACACTTGATCCACCGGCGTTTTTGCAAAGTGGTTGGTGAAGTTCGACATCACCTTTTGCGCCACGCCAAGGATCACTTCCAGTATGTTGCGCTCTTCAAAACCGGCATCAAGAAAGGCCTGAACCTGAGCGTCGCTCAGATTGGCGTGGGTGCGCACGACCTGCAACGTGAAGGTACGCAGCGCCTCCAGTTTGGCGGTGGGCAGAGGGGTCTCGTTGCGCAGCGCCTCGGTGATGGCGTCATCGACCTTCATCATCTTGGCGATGCCTGTATGGGCAGGCACGCAGTAGTGACAGGCGTTTTCCACGTTCACGGCCTGCCAGACAACTGTTTTTTCCTCGTTGGTCAGGGACGTTTCCATGAATTGCTGATGCGCAAAGTTATAGGCGGCCAGCAGGCCGGGGGCCTCGGCCATGGTGCCGTGCAGACCGGGGATGCGACCGTTGTTCTTCAGCGAGGTTTCCAGAAACGGTTTGGCGGCGTCGGGGGCTGTCTCGATGGTGTGGATGGGGAAGGTGGCCATGGGGGTATCCTTTGGTTGGGTGTCGGGAGCGATTGAAGTGATGTGCGGGCGTTCTGTGCTCGTGGTCCATGTTTCGATGGGTGTCATATAGAATGAGTTGAGCGATCACTCAATAGGTGAATTGAGCAATCACTCAATCGTGAGGTGCGCCCAAACGCAGGCGCGACGTGTGGTCGGCGATGCGCGATGATATAGCCATGTCTCAAGGGCGTGAGTGACGGGTTTCTTTTATCCGAAATCCCGGCGATAACCGCTTTGGTAGAAGGACGTTGGCGCATATGACACCGTTGAACAAAAACCGTCAGAAGACAGGAATCCTGCTGTTGGCGGTGGCGGGCCTTCTGGTCGGGCTGGCCTTTTACGTGGCCGGGCGGGGCGATCTGGCCGACACGGTCTGGCTGTTGGGCGTCGCCCCCGCGCTGGCCGCGCTGCTGATCGAGATCGTGCGCAGCATCAGGCGCGGCGAGGTGGGGCTGGACATTGTGGCGGCCCTGTCGATGACGGCGGCGCTGGTGTTTGGTGAAACTCTGGCGGCGGCGGTTGTTGCGGTGATGTATTCCGGCGGCACCGTCCTGGAAGGGTTTGCCGAGGGACGCGCCCGGCGCGAAATGCGCGACCTGCTGTCGCGCGTGCCCCGCACCGCCACGCGCCACATGAACGGCGGTCTGGAGGAGGTGCCGCTGGATGAAATCGCGCCCGACGACCACTTGCTGATCCGGCAAGGTGATGTGGTGCCGGTGGATGGCACCGTGGTCTCGAACGCGGCCTTTGTCGACACGTCAGCCCTGACGGGCGAGTCGCTGCCGGTGCGCCTGGCGATGGGCGGCGAGGTGATGAGCGGATCGACCAACGCGGGCGAAGCCTTTGAGATCGTGGCAACACATCGCGCCGCAGACAGCACCTATGCCGGGATCGTGCGGCTGGTCGAGGAGGCGCAGGCGTCCAAGGCGCCGATGTCGCGGCTGGCGGATCGTTGGTCGCTGGGGTTTCTGGCCGTCACGGTCGTGATCGCTTTTGCGGCTTGGTGGTTTACCGGCGACCCGATCCGCGCGGTCGCGGTGCTGGTTGTGGCCACGCCCTGTCCGCTGATCCTGGCCGTGCCAGTGGCACTGGTTGCGGGGGTGTCGCGCGCGGCGCATTACGGCGTTCTGATCAAGGGGGCCGCCCCGCTAGAGGCGATGGCCCAGATCCGCACGCTGATCATGGACAAGACCGGCACGCTGACCGATGGACGCCCACAGATCGTGTCGATCGACAGCGCCGAGGGCATGTCGCAGGACGACATTCTGCGTTTTGCGGCGACGCTGGATCAGGCTTCAAAGCATCCGGTTGCGCAGGCCATCGTTGCCGCCGCGAAAACCCGGGATCTGATGTTGTCAGTGCCGCTGGACGTGGTCGAACTGCCGGGGGACGGTGTCGTTGGGCGTGTAGATGGCCGCGCGGTCATTGTTGGCGGCGACGGGTTTGTCGCCGGCCGTTTGGGGCAAACGTCGGGCCCGGCTCCGGCCTATGCGGTCGGATCGATCCTTGTGGCTGTGGCCGTCGATGGGCGTATGGCCGGGCATCTGGTGATGTCTGACCCCCTGCGCGAAGGCGCGGGCGCGCTGCTGACCGGGCTGCGCGGCGAGGGGGTTGAACGCATCTTGTTGGCCACCGGCGACCGGGCCGATGTGGCAGAACGCGTGACCGAAGGGTTGGGCCTTGACGGGTTGCGCACGGGCCTGACGCCGGACCAGAAGGTCCTGTTGGTCCTGAGCGAGCGCAAGCATGGGCCGGTGATGATGGTGGGCGATGGGGTGAATGACGCGCCCGCGCTGGCGGCGGCGGATGTGGGCGTTGCCATGGGCGCGCGCGGCGCTGCCGCCTCGGCCGAGGCCGCGGATGTGGTGCTGCTGGTGGACCGGATCGACCGGCTGAAATACGGGATCGAAATTGCGCGCGCGTCGCGCAAGATTGCCGTGCAAAGCGTTGTCGTTGGTATCGGCCTGTCTGTCGCCGGTATGATCGCGGCGGCGTTCGGATACCTCAGCCCGGTTCAGGGCGCGGTGCTGCAAGAGGTGATTGACGTCGCCGTCATCCTGAACGCCCTACGCGCGCTGCGCATCATGCCAAGCGCCCCTGTAGAGGCGAAAGAGACACCCGATCCGGTGACGCAAACCTCCTGAATGCGCGCGCGCGGCTCGTCAAAGGGCTTGCTCAAGGCAACAAACCGCGACAGCATGCGGGGATGGGCACGCCATTGGCCCATGCGGATTATCAGTTGGAGGTTCTCATGCGTTCGATCACTCTTCTTTCTACGGCCTTTGTGGTGCTGGCCGGTTTTGTCGCCCCTGTGGCGGCGGCCCCGTGCGGCAACACCTCTGCCGGGTTTGCCGCATGGAAAGCCGCCTTTGCCAAAGAGGCCGCGCAGGCGGGCGTCGGCAAACGCGGGCTGACAGCATTGGGGCAGGCGCAATATGCCTCAAGGACCATCGCCGCGGATCGTAATCAGAAGTCGTTCAAGTATACGCTGGACAAATTCATGCAGATCCGTGGCGCGGATACGATCGTGTCACAGGGCCGCAAGCGCAAGGCGCGCGATGCGAGGTTTTATGCGTCTCTTGAGGCGCGTTACGGCGTGCCTGCGGGTGTCCTGATCGCCATTCATGGCATGGAAACCGGGTTTGGCGGATTCATGGGCGACAGTGCGGTCGTGTCTGCCATCACGACGTTGGCCTTCGATTGCCGCCGGTCGGATTTCTTCAAACCTCACGCCATCGGTGCGCTGAAACTGGTCGACAGTGGCGCGATTTCCGCAGCTACCAAAGGCGCAAAACACGGCGAGTTGGGCCATACCCAATTTTTGCCGGGCAACGCGCTGCGCTATGGCGTCGATGCCAATGGCGACGGGCGCGTGGATTTCTACAGTCAGGCCGACGCGCTGGCCTCGACCGCGAATTTCCTGCGTCAGAAAGGTTGGAAACCCGGCGCAGGCTATGGTGAAGGACAGCCCAACTTTGCCGTGATCCAGCAATGGAATGCCGCAGGCGTCTATCAAAAGGCCATTGCGATCATGGCGGCGCGGATTGACGGGTAAAGCGGTTTGGCCGCGTCAATTTACAGGCGCGGCTGTTACCGCTGTCGCAAGGTCGATTACTCCGGAAGTCCGGGGTGTTTGCGATACTTCACCTCGCGCGGCGTCAGCTTGCCCTGTTCGACCATCTTCTGAAGCTCGTCCAGCGCGCGGTAGGGATCCTCAAACGTGATCTGGCCCATGTCGTTGCGATCATATTGCCACCACTTGAAATCGTTCAGACGTTTGACCAGTTCCGCAGAAAACCGCATGCGAATGGTTTTCGCCGGAACGCCACCTACGACGGCAAAGGCCGGGACATCCTTGGTTACGACAGCCCCTGTCGCTATGATGGCCCCATCCCCGATCACGCATCCGCGCGGGATGGTCACGTCGCGGCCGATCCAGACGTCATTGCCGATGATCACGTCGGGCGCGCGGGCGTTCAGAATGGCTTTCTTGCGCAGTGGCAAATCCGGAAGCATCCAGTGATCGAATTGCGTCCGCTGATATTGGCAGGTTGATGTGCTGAGCCAATGGGTTGGATGATCAGGTAAATGCGTCTGAAAATTTTCGGCAATACTGCAATATCTACCGATCAGGACATTTCCGGGCATCGACGCGCCCTTTTGGATGTAGGACCACGCCCCAATCGTCAGATTGCCCGCAACGATTTTCTTCAGCTTAACCGGGGCCTCGAATTTCAATAGCTTCCAACGCGCGTCCGGCACGTGTTTCAACCCTCGGCTTAGCCAGTCGATCTCTTTGCTCATATCGCCTCACGGGAAACACACCTTGGACGCTACCCCTATGACTTGGGGACAGCAACCGCCATTCAGGTCGGGGCACGTCGGCGCGCCCTGAACATATGGCCCGGTATGGCGAAAGTTTGCTTAGGCGCGGACGCGCATGGGTTTGGGCGTGTGTGTCAACATCGGTGACAAGTGGCTGCGCCGGCGGTATGTGTTGTGCACAGATGGGGTGACTTCGGTGTTTTGATTGAAGGATCTCGGCAGAATTTATGCGCAGGAATAGAAGGTAAGTTATTATGAAGAAACCCAAAAAAGAGACTGCAAAACCAGTTGATGACGATGTCTCGCTGCGCGTTGCAAAACTGCGCAGTGCCGTGCGCGAGACGTTTGGATCGGTCGCGATATCGATGATGGCGCTGCCGCGTTATCGGCATCTGCCTATCGGAGACTTGCAACAGCTGATCCTTGAACCCTTGGTGCGCGACCGGATCGCGTTGGCCAAGAAGGTGTCCGAAGACGGGCCGTTGGCGGATATTGCCGGCATGGCGATCTGGGCCAGTGTGACCGACGAAGTAGATGCAAAGATCCGTGAACAGATTGCGGCGGGCGTTTTTCCGGTGCGTCTTGGCGCGGATGACTGGACGGGAGGCACGAACAACTGGTTGTTCGATGTGATTGCCCCGGATCCGGCGGCGGCGGCCTCGGTGATTGCGAATTTCAAGGCCTTGGTGAAGGAAGGCGATTTGCGCCTGCATCCGTTGGTGACGCGTTTGGTTGAGAAGGATACGCTGGAAAAGCTGGGCGCAAAGGCGGTCACCCCCTCTGAAAAGATGAATGCCAGCTGAGACCACGTAAGGCGTTAATCGAACAGCGCAGCCACGGTTTCAAAGACGATGGCGGGTTCCTGATAGTAAACCAGCTGCCCGGCATCCTCGACCACGTTCAGATTGACCCGATCCGCGTGACGCGCGGCAAAGTCACGCACACTGTCGACGGCAACAACCGGATCATGTTCGCCGTGGATCAGATGGACGGGCAGGGGGGCGGCCCTGTTGAAAACGGTCGTCCAATCCTGCACGACCAGCTCACTGTCGATTGTAAAGGCGGTATTGCCCTGCGCGACGCTGAAATCGTACCCGCTTAGGAACAGGGTGCGAATTTCCCGGTCTTTGAGCAGTTCATTGTCCACCGGCGCATGCTCATACATCGAGGCCAGAAATGTATCGGCCCCGCCGCTTTTGATCTGCCGGATGCCGGCGTTTACTACGAATGGCAGCACAGACCGCGCATAGCGGGCGGTGTAGGCCACCAGACGTTGGCGTTGGCTCATTGCGTCGAATTGCCGGTTTGTCAGGATCGGGACGCCACCCGACACATGAACAATGCCGCGCGCCTGACAGGCGCAGGCCACATCGGCGGTATAGACCGCGCCCGCCATATGACCCACAATCACCGGCCGTGCGATGCCCCGGCGTTTCCAGATCCCGGCAAGGTCCGCGGCCAACCGTTCCGGTGCGTCGCATGCCGCGCCGGGATGTGGCGAGGAGGTGCCGAACGACGGGCGGTGCGGACAGATCAGGCGCAGGTTTAGCCGGTTCAGCGTTTGACGGATCAGGTCGGTGGCCCCGGTCCCGTCAAGCATCCCGTGTAGAAACAGGACGGGGCGGCCATCCGCAGGCCCATGTTCCTCAAATGTGATCTGACGCCCTTCTACTGTCTCATCTGTCAACCGCCCATAAAGCGGCCCCGTCAGGGCCAGGGTCCTCTCGGGGGTGGGCAGGGACTCTGCCATGCGCTGCAAGGCGTTCAGATGCGCGACAAGTTCAATCTGCGAATTGGTTTGGGTCTTGGACAGGATTTTCTTGATCTGCGTGCGCACCGTCGCCACAGATGTGCCACGTCTCTGTGCTATGACAGCCGTGGCCGTGCCATCGGCCAGCAACGCGCATATGGCACATTCGCTGTCGCTTAGGCCGTGTGTCTCGATCAGCAAATAGTCGATCTGGCTGGACCATGGCGCGTTGAGCGCCGAGATCAGTGCCGAGGTTTCAGTATCGTCCCGGCGCATCAGTTCTGCGCGAAAGGCGATGGGGCGGCTTGCGTCGCAGGGGGTCATCTGGATCACCACGGGTGAGGGTGGCGTATCGAGGTTCAGCGCTGACAGGAATGCCTGCAACCTCTCGCGATGGGCATCCGACATGGCGTGTTGCTGCACGGTCTTGCCGCGCAGAGTGCCAAACCTGCGGTCGGCCTCTGCGTTTTGCCACAGGATCTGGCCCGACGGATGTACCAACATCCGCGGCCCCCGTCCGGGGGTGCGTTCGGGCGCGTCGTTCATCCGTTCCATCAGCCGCAAGGCCAATTCAAAATGCGCTGCAATTTGCGGCGTGGACATCGTCGGGTCGCTGAGATTCACCTGATCCTGCCCGGTGATCCGGACATTGACCCAGTCATTCCAGCGCGACATGAACCCGTTGTAATCCTGCGGATCCAGCGCCGTGCGGTAAATCATTTCGACCAGTTTCAAGGAACGCTCGTCCTGATCATATTTCAAAATGGGTTTCCTTTTCGAGGTCGCCAAACAAGTCTTTCGCCGTGAAACAGGCATAGCCCAAATGGTGTATAGGCCTGTCAAAGGGGCTTAATTATATTGATACAAGGCAATTCACAGTATGTTCATGATTGACTCAAATACCAAAAAATCATGCTCTTTACCAATCGTTTTGCTGCCAGCCCTCGTTTTGGGAAATAGTCGTAGGTCTTTTGAATTTAGTGTGTGGGTGCTCATTTCAGCACTTTTTGTGAACATATACGCTCAACTGCCTTCATGTTCCCGGCGCCTTTCGCGCCACTGTCTGCCCAGGCTTCAGCATGCAAACGTATTGTGGGTCCCTGTCTTGGGGGCTGGGGTCGCGCGCGTCGCCAAGGCGGCTGCGAAAAGTGGAGAATACACCGATGGACCTTGATGGCAGCTCCGAGAACGACACCCTTGATGGGGGCGCGGACGACGACACGTTGCGCGGCTTGGCCGGATCCGACGTGCTGCGGGGCCACGAGGGCGACGACAGTCTTGAGGGCGGCGAAGGAGAGGACACCCTTCAAGGCGGCGAAGGCGACGACGTGCTGGAAGGCGGCGACGGCGATGACAGTCTTGAAGGTGGCGATGGCTGGGACACGCTGAACGGCGACGGCGGCAATGATGTTCTGTCCGGCGGATCGGGATTTGACAGCCTCAGCGGCGGCACAGGCGACGATACGCTGGCTGGCGGTGATGGCAACGATACGCTCAGCGGTGGCGCGAACGACGACGATCTGGTCGGTATGACCGGGGATGATCAACTTTCCGGCGGCGATGGTTTCGATGTTTTACTGGGGGGCGAGGGCAACGATTCCCTGTCCGGGGACGATGGCGGCGACGTCTTGGAAGGCGGTGAAGGCCGGGACCAGATGGACGGCGGCGATGGCGATGACCGTCTTGTGGGCGGCGACGATGCGGACCAGATGACGGGTGGCGCAGGCGCGGACACGCTGTTGGGTGACGCGGGCGATGACACGCTTTCGGGTGGCGCGGATGACGACTCGTTGTCGGGCGGTGATGATCATGATGTGCTCAGCGGCGATTCCGGGGCCGACACGCTGGCGGGTGATGACGGCGACGATACGCTGGACGGTGGCACCGGCGATGACAGTCTGGAAGGCGGGGCTGGCGCGGATGATGTGCAAGGCGGTGTCGGCGCGGACACGCTGGATGGTGGGACCGATGATGACACGTTGCGCGGCGAGGCGGGCGACGACGTCCTGCGTGGTGGCGAGGGCGCGGATGAATTGGATGGTGGCGAAGGTGCCGACACGCTGGAAGGCGGCGACGGCGACGATCAGCTGTACGGCGGTGACGGTGACGGTGGCGATTTTCTGGACGGTGGCGCAGGGGCCGATGCATTGGATGGCGGCGATGGCGACGACACGATCCTGGGCGGCGTAGACGATGACTCAATCGTCGGGGATGATGGTGCCGATAGCATCGAAGGCGGCGACGGCGTGGACCATATTGACGGCGGCGACGGCAACGACACGCTGCTGGGCGGCGCAGAGGCCGACGTCATACTTGGCGGCGACGGTGACGACAGTCTCGATGGTGGCGACGGGGCAGATACCCTGCTGACGGGCGATGGCACCAATACAGTCCTGGGTGGCGAAGGCGACGATACGATCACCGGTGGCGATGATGACGATCTTCTCATGGGCGATGGCGGCGCTGACCTGATCGAAGGTGGCTTTGGCGACGATACGATTGACGGCGGCGAAGGCGACGACACGCTGCGCCCACAATTTGGCGGCGACAGTGTGCGTGGCGGTGACGGCGACGACCTGATCGAGGGGGGATTTGGCGCGCAAATCCTTGAAGGGGGCGAAGGCAACGACACGATCGAGGGTCGCGAAAGCCGCGATACCCTGCTGGGCGAAGGCGGCGACGACCTGCTGGATGGTGGCAGTGACGATGACCTGATCGACGGCGGCGCGGGCAATGACACGCTGATCGGCGGCGATCTGGAAGACACATTGCTGGGCGGCGACGGGAACGATCTTATTTCCGGTGATGACGAGGCTGACCAGATCGATGGCGGCACTGGGAACGACACGATCTCGGGCGGAGAGGGCAACGATACTATTCAGGGGGGCGCGGACGACGACGTCGTCTCTGGTGACGCGGGCGAAGACGTTATCGCGGGTCAGGATGGCAACGACTCGCTGGACGGCGGCGCGGGCGCGGATCTGATGACAGGCGGCGCGGGCAACGATTCCCTGCTGGGCGATGACGGCAATGATACGATGACCGGTGACGCGGGGCGTGACACGCTGTTCGGGGACGCGGGCAATGACCTGCTGTCTGGAGGCGCGGATGACGACACGCTTGTCGGCGGTTCTGGCAACGATTCCCTTTATGGCGACGCAGGCAACGACCTGCTGGCGGGCGAGTCGGGCGATGACAGCCTTGAGGGCGGCGACGGTGACGATGAGTTGTCCGGCGACAGCGGCGACGATTTTCTGGGTGGCGGCGATGGCGCGGACCTGCTGACCGGCGGCGATGACGATGACGAACTGGCCGGTGATGCCGGGGACGACACGCTGGCGGGCGACGCGGGCAATGACACGCTTAGCGGTGGCGACGGCGATGACGTCATGGCCGGTGGCAGCGGCTACGACGATCTCAGCGGCGGCGACGGCGATGACCTGCTTTCGGGTGGCGGTCTAAACGATGTGCTCAGCGGTGGGACCGGTGACGACATGTTGTTGGGCGATGAAGGTTTCGACACACTCTCGGGCGACGCCGGGAATGACACTCTTGACGGGGGCCGGGGGCAGGATGTGCTGTCTGGCGGCGAGGGCGACGATCTGCTGAGTGGCGGCGAAGGGGACAGTGACGATACGCTTGAAGGCGGCGAGGGCGACGACACGCTGATGGGCGGCGGCGGCGTTGACTTGCTGCGAGGCGGCGGTGGTGACGACCTGTTGGAGGGTGGCACGGGCAGCGACGAACTTTTCGGCGAGGATGGCGACGACACCTTGCTCGGCGACGAAGGTATCGAGCAGCTCTATGGTGGTGCAGGCGATGACCTGATCGTTGCCGATGATGGGGAAGATGACCTTTTCGGCGAGGATGGCGACGACAGCCTTTTGGGCAGCGATGCTTCCAACCTTCTTGAGGGTGGCGGCGGCGATGATTTCGTCGATGGACAAGGCGGCGATGACCTGATCATCGCGGGCGCCGGATCGGACACGATCGACGGCGGCGATGGTGAGGAAGAACTGTGGTATTCTGGCAGTGTCATCCTGACGATAAGCGCCGAACCGGGTGCCGAAGGCACGCCCGGTATCCGTTTTGAGGGCACCACCGGCGGCGACGCGGTTGATGACGTTATCTCTAATGTCGAACGTATCTCTCTGTCAGACGGGGCCGATACGTTGTCGGTTCTGGACGATGGCGGCCCGGCGGGGATCGAGCTGTTCAACATTGATCTGGGCGATGGCAAGGATCTGCTGGATTTCTCCGACCCCGAGTCGATCTATGCCGGGACGGGCGTCTATTATACCGACGGGCGCGCGTTCAACGCCGATCCCGCGCTAAACGGCGAGTATTACAACACGCGCATGCTGTTGGGCTTTCAGGCGCAGGAAGCGGGAAAGATCCTGGAGCGCGAGGAAGGCGCTCTGCCCACCACCACCGGCCTGCGCTTTGTCAACGCCGAGATCGTCACCCTGACCGAGACGGATGACCGCGGCGTCATCGACGCCGATCCGTTCAATTCATTCGACGGCCCCGGCGAATTACTGGGCCTTGGCGGGCGCGATGTGTTGTGGGCCACGCCTAATGCGCGCGAAGGCACCGTGCTGAACGGCGGCGACGGCAATGACCTTGTCGTGGCCAATGGCGGCGTTGGCATCATCACCGCCGGGGGCGCCGGGCGTGATGTGATCATCAACTTCTCCGCCGGGGGCGAGCTGTATGGCGACGCGCTGACCGGGCTGGTGATCAAGGAAAATGGCGGTGTTGAATCCGTCCCCGAAGATCCATCTAACGGCGATCACTTCTGGTTCGCGCCGGGCACCACCATTCTGGACGCGCAAAAGCACGACATCCTGTCTTTCTACGGCGTGCCGCTGACCGGCGGCGATGCGGCGATGACGGCGGCGGCCTTCTTCATGTCGGGCGCCAACAGCTTTGTGCTTGATGTGGTGAATGCGCTGGTCGGGTTTCAGTCTTTCACGGCCCCGCTGTCGTCTGGCTCCACCGGCGTTGTCCAGCACTTCTTCGACACATGGTTGCCCAATATCGTCTATCTCGCGCTGGAAGACGGCACGATGGCCGTGATCAACACCCATTCCGCGTTCTTCGATATCATGCTCGGCGGCTCTGTGCCCGAGGACATGACCATTGACGGCAACAAGTCCAACCTGCTGGGCACCCAGCTGGTTCTGGACATGAACTTTAAGATCCCGGATCTCGGCAACCCGGTTATCTGGACACCAACCTCGGAAATCGGTGGTTTTCTCGGGCTGAGAGACAGCGAAAGCGACGACGTAGGCGATTTGGGAATGCTGTTCAACTTTCCCAGCGCGGTCAGCATCCTGTTGTCCATCGCGGACGGCATCGCCGCCAATATCATCAAGGCTGCACCGGCGGGGGTTGGTATTTTTGTCGATGCCCTGTCGAAATTTGCCCTTGTTGATGCCGCCTACTGGATCGCCGGATCGGCGTTGCGCCTGACCAAAGGCCTGCAATGGGCCGAGGACAAGGATCCGTTGGTCATTGACCTTGACGGTGACGGGATCGAGACGATCCGGTTAGAACGGGCAGGGGTCTTTTTCGACCAGAACCTGGACCGCTTTGCCGAGGCCACGGGCTGGGTCGCGCCGGATGACGGGTTCCTTGTGCGGGATCTGAACAACAACGGTCGCATCGACGACATCAGCGAAATGTTCGGCGAACAGTTTGGCGGCGGTTTTGCCCATTTGGCTCAGTATGACGACAACGGTGACGGTCGGATTGATGTCAACGATGTGATCTGGGCCGCTTTGCGCATCTGGCAGGATCTGGATACCGACGCCGAGACCGACGAAGGCGAGTTGCTGACGCTGGACGAGCTGGGAATCCTGTCATTTGACCTGACGGCTACGCCGCTGGATATCACCAATCCGCAAGGTGCCGAATTGATCTCCAGCGCGGTGGTCGAATTCGAAGACGGCCCTGTGCGCCAGATGTACGAGGCAATCTTTCGCACGGCGTCGACCTATACGGTTTACAACGGCGAATCCGGGCTGGCCCCGTGGCAAAGCGATGTGCAGGTCGAAAGCAAGGGCTATGGCTCGGTCACGGATCTGTCGATTGCGATTTCCAACGACCTCGATCTGGGTCGGGTCGTGCAGGACGCTGCCGCCACCATGACGTCGCCTGATATCGGGGCCTTGCGCAAGCAGGCGGGACCGGTGCTGGATTTCTGGGGGCAGACGTTGGAGCAGACCAACGAGTTGACGCCGGTGTTGCTGGGCACGGACGGGGAGGGCAATCCAACCCTTGCCGATTACGGGATCTATGTCGAGGACGCGTCGGGCGGCTATTGGACGCTGAACACCGGCGCGCCGGTACTGGATGGGGACGCACTGGTCATCGACCGGCCCACCATGCAGGACCTGCTGGCGCAACCCGGTTGGCAGTTGGAACAGACGTGGTCACCCACCGCGCGCGAAGCGATGCCCGAACACCGCGCCGAGGCCCCCTATCTGCTGCGGCTGGTCGAAGGCCGCGCCATTATCGACGATTACGGCATCCAGAACCCGGATGGTTCGTGGCGGCTGGAAAGCGGACGCGCCATCACCGATGCAGATGGTCTGGTCATCGACCAGCCCACGATTGCTGATATTCTGGCCCTGTCACGCGACGCGGGACAAGAATGGCGTGTCGAAGAGATCGGGTTTAACGCCTACGCCGACATTCCGGTCGAACAGATCGCCGTGCGCATCACCGACGGCCTGGTCGTGGATTATAGCGTTCAGGTAACCGATCAGGATGGCGATTTCTTCGTCTGGGCGCGCAATCTGGATCGCGCGCTGGAATTGCAGTTCAAAACCGGCGACAGCCGCGAATTCAACCTGCGCAACTATGCGCTGGATTTCGAATCCCTCAGCGAAGTAGACGTGAGCGCCGACAGCTTCTATCGCGTCGAGTTGATGACACCGGGCCAGATGCAGTTCGCCACCTCCGTGGGCGGCATCGATTACCGCGAAGAGATGTTGACCGCGACGTTGGACAACGCGACCGGCCTGATCGACTATCGCGTGGTCGAGGGCGGATCCTACACGTTGTCCGAGGATCAATACGAATCCGTGATCGATCCGATGATCGAGCTGACCGGCATGATCTTCGAGCAATATTTCATGATGAGCATGCGCCTTGCCGTGCGCATGGCGCTGCAAAGCGGGCTGAGCGACTTTGCCGAAAGCATTGAATACGACATTGAAAACGATGCCTTCCGCCCAACAACCGACCGCGAAATTGCGCCGTTCCTAGAGGCGATTTTTGCCGGAGCGCCGGGCAGCAACGATGGCGATGCGGTGACGGATTATCTGACGGAATGGTCCGGCCTGTTGACGCAGTTCATTCCCGATTACGTCCCATCCGATCCCGATCTGGCCTTTGATCCCTCTGTGGCCGTCGATCAGGCGTTCATGCTTCAGATGGCGATTGCGGCCTATGAAAACGTGCCGATCGACCTTGATATCTTTGCGGTTGCCAACGCTCTGAACGTGGACGAACGCCGGATCGTGACGCATGCCCCCGAAGATACCGACCTGTCCCCCGCCGATGGCCTGACCTATTGGTATCTGTCCGAAGGCGATCAAAACGTTCAGGGCGGTTATGCTGCCAGCGATACGCAATTCGACGACAGTAACGAGATCGACATCTACTTTATCGGGGCCGATGCGGGCGACGATGTCATCTATGACCGCGATCTTGGCGACATTGATCAGTTGCGCTTTGCGCATGTGAAATCAACCGAAGTGGACGCCGTGCGCGACGGCGAGGATCTGATCCTGTTCTACAATGACGGGGCCAACAATATCCGCGTGATCGACCAGTTTTTGGGCGAACGCAACACGCTGCTGGCAAACGGAGAACGCACCGATACCGGTGTCCAGGATGTCGTTTTTGCCGACGGCGTGGTGTGGAACAGACAGCGTCTGGCATTCGAGGTAGTGGACCAAGAACGCGCTGCCCTGACCGAGGCGGATGCATATTACGGCTCTGGCTCTGCTGACATCATGTGGGGCGGGTTGGGCAATGACTATATGTCCGGCGGTGCCGGTGGCGACACCTATGTGTTCGAAATTGGTGACGGTCAGGATGTGGTCGACGATCTGGGCGGTTTTTCGTTCGGGCCGGTTCAGGCGGGGTTGGACTTTATTTGGTTCCGTGGCGATATCACGGAAAAGAACCTGCGGTTTACCCGTGATGGGGCCGATGCGGACCTGTTGATCACGCTGCTGGACAACGAGGGTGTGGAGACTGGCGATACCGTTACTGTCGCCGGTCAGTTCGGCGGTTTCAGCCTGAATTTGGACCTGTTCAGTGAGGCGATGGGATCGGACGTGGGGCTTGAGTTCATCTCGCCCCAGTTGATCGAAAAGATCATCTTTGAAAAAGGCGGCGTGGTGGAATTTGGCCAGATCGTCGATCAGGTCATCGCCAACGCCAAGACCGCGGGCGACGATGTTATCTACGGCGTCCTCAACGAAAACACCTTGGACGGCGGGGCGGGCGATGATTTCCTGACCGGTGTCGAAGGGTTCGATACCTATCTCTATGGCCGCGATTACGGCAACGACGTGATCATTGACGGTGATATGTCGTCGTCGCTGTTCGGCACCAAGGACGACCTGCTGAAATTCACCGATGATTTGCGCTGGACGGACTTTGACTTCTTGCGCGATGGGTCTAGCGACACATTGCGGTTGCAGGTGTCGGGTACCGACGACTCGGTCATTCTGACCGATTTCCTTGATTATATCTTCTTGGTTGGCTTCACCAACGTGATCGAAGACTTCGAATTTGCCGATGGCACGGTCTGGGATCATTACAAACTGCTGGAACACTATGTGACCATCGCCGCGACGGATGGCGACGACACGATCTATGGGTTCGAGCATATTCAGGACCGTCTGGATGGTGGACAGGGCGACGACCGGCTGGAAGGTCAGGGCGGAAGCGATACCTATGTTTACGGCCTAAACTACGGCAACGACACGATCTTTGACGGCTCGACTGCGTTCCTGTCGCCACATGGGGCGAGTGATCGCCTTGAGTTGGAGGGCATTGCGTCGGGCGACGTGACCGTCTCGCGCACGGCGCTTGACCTGATCTTTACAATCGACGCGACGGGCGAAAGCGTGACACTGGAAAACCAGTTCGTGCGCAGCGGCTCACAGCGCCACGCGATCGAGCTGTTTGCCTTCTCGGATCTGGACATTTCGTTCATGGATCTGAATCCCGAAGATATCGATCTTGTCGGCACCAACGCGGGCGAATTGATCACGGGCTCGGACTTTGCCGAGACGCTGGATGGACGCGGCGGCGACGATACGTTGGTCGGTGCCGATGGCGGTGACACCTATCTGTTCGACGTCGGTTACGGAAACGATCAGATTATCGATGTGCGCGTACGTGCCTCGTGGATCGATCGCGAAGGCGTGGTGATCCCGGTTGATGACGTGGTCAAATTCGGTGACGACATTTCGCAGGACAACGCCATCTTCACCAAGGACGGCAATGATCTGGTGATCTCGATTGAGGATCGCACGGATACGCTGCGCATCCGCAACCAGTTTCTGGATATCGACAGCGGTGTCGAACGCTTCGAATTCACGGTCGACGGTTCGTTCCTGTCGATTGCCGACATCGAGCAGATCCTCAATATCGAGGGCGGCAACCGCGGTGACAACCTGATCGAGGGCAACCCGACCAGCCCCAACACGCTGGACGGACGACAAGGCGACGACACCCTGCGCGGTGGCACGGACGAAGACGTGTATGCCTTTGGCGCGGATTACGATTTTGACCGGATCGAAGAAACGGCAGACGTCATCGGCGTGATTGACCGGGTGCAATTCGGCGCTTCGGTCACGCGCGACGCGTTGCGGATCAGCCGCAATGGCGATGATCTGGTGATTGATCTGGGCAACGGCGCGGATGTCCTGACCATTGCGGGCGGCCTGTCTGGCACCGGCATCGAGGTGTTCCGCTTTGGCGACGGCTCGGAATTGACGCTGGACGAGATCATAGACGAAATGTTGACCGGCACCGACGCGAACGAGCGTTTGCAAGGGCTGGATACGCGCGACGACACGTTGTCCGGCGGGACCGGTTTCGACCTTCTGGAAGGCGGCGGCGGCAACGATGTCTACCGCGTTAACGCTGGCGAAGACGGTACGACGATCCGCGACACCGGCGGCATTGACCGGTTGGAATTCGGTATTGGCATCACGCGTGACGCCGTGCGTTTCGAGACGCTGGATGGTGATTTGATCCTGACCTTGGTGGCCACGGGCGAACGGGTGGCCATTCTGGGCGGCTATAACACGACGCCGGTTGAAACCTTTGTCTTTGCCGATGGTGAAGAGCTGGAGATCGCGGCGTTGCGCGCGGATTTGCTGCTGAAAGCCGACACGAGTGGTCAAGCGCGCTATGACTCGGGCGATGTGGACCCCGGCCTGAGCATTCAGGCGGGTGCGGGCCACGATTCCGTGCTGCTGACCTCCGGGTCCGAGATGATCTTTGCACAGGGCGACGGAATTGACCGCGTCACGGTTGCGCCGGGGGCGACGGATACCGTGCTGCGCCTGCCTGATTTCGATCCGTCTGTCACCGAAGTGCGCCTTGCGGATGGAAACGCGCGTGATCTGGTGCTGTATGTGCCGCAAACCGGTGATCAGGTCGTTCTGGTGGGGGCGCTTGACAGTGCGCCGCTGCCGCTGATCGTGTTCGCCTCTGGCGTTGAATGGGATTCCGAGGCGCTTCTGCGCGCGATGGCGCAGGCGCAACGCAGTGATGGCAACGATGTCATTCGCGGCAGCGACGAGGCCGATACGATTGATGGCGGCCAAGGCGACGATGTGCTGGTCGGCGGAACTGGAAACGATATCTACCGCTTTCAGCTAGGCTATGGCTTTGACGTCATCGAGGACAATGGCGGGTTCGACACGGTCGAGTTGCTGGGCTTCCGCCCGACCGAACTGCGGGTCGAGCGGGTTACGGCGGATCGCGACGATTTGCTGATCACCTTCTCGGCGGGCGACGATGCCTTGTTGATCCGCAACGCTAGCATTGATCAACTGGTGTTTGGCGACGGGACCGTCTGGGACCGTGATCTGCTGCTCAATCTGGTGAACGCGGTTGGAACCGAAAACGATGACCTGTTGCGTGGTACATTTGGGGACGAAGATTACACTGCGGGCCTTGGCAACGACCTGATTATTGACGGTCGAGGTAACGATATTTTCCGTTTCACGCGGGGCGACGGGCAGGACCGCATCACGACGGACAATCACGCCGACGGGTTTGGCACGATCCAGTTCGGTCTGGGCATCGCGCTGGAAGATATCAGCGCCAAACGCACAGCCGAGGGTGATCTGGTGCTTCTGGTGGCAGGCGGCGATGATCGCCTGACCCTGATTGATCCCCAGACCGACCCGGACGCCATTGTCGGCACCTTGCGGTTCTCGGACGGGCGCACGCTGTCGGTGGCCGCGCTGGCCGCATCCATTCCGGGCACCGAAGGCGACGATGTGATCAACCTTGCTTCGGGCGGTGTGGCGGTCGGGGGTGAACCCGCCGTGACAGCCTTTGGGCGCGGTGGCAACGATGTGATCGAAACCGGTCGCGGCGCGGATGTCATCACCGGTGGTGCGGGCAACGACCTGATGCGCGGTCATTCAGGCGGCGACACCTATGTCTTTGGGCGCGGGTCCGGTCAGGACACGATCTGGGATGTCGAACTGCTGAACAATGACGTGGTCGATATCGTACGCTTTGCGGCGGGTATCCTGCCAAGTGACCTGCGCATTGTCTCGGCGGCCAACGGAAATCTGGTGCTGGGCCTGACCGATACCGAAGACCGTCTGACCTTGCAGAATATCTTTGTCGGCGGTGGCCGCGATGCCACCATCGAGCGGTTTGAATTCGCCACGGGCGAGGTTCTGACCATTGCCGACATTCTGGCGCTGGCCGGTCAGGGGACTGCGGCGGATGATGTGATCGACTTCGGCGCGCAAGTGGCGTTTGATGCGGTGCTGGATGGCGGCGCGGGCAATGATCTGCTGTCTGGCGGACCGGGGGATACGGTTTATCGGGTTGATCCGAACGGCGGGCACGACACCATTCTGGAGGCCGGAAACTGGACCGGCAGTTATGACACCCTGCGCTTTGGGGCTGGTCTGGACCCGGCTGATATGGTGGCCGTGCAGGACGGTGACGATCTGTTGCTGCGCTTTGTGGGACAGGGCGATTCCGTTCTGATCAAGGGGCAATTCTCGCGCACGCACGCGCCGATTGATACCTTTGTGTTCGACGATACCACCGTCCTGAGTGCGGCGGATGTTGCGGCGGCTGTCGTGACCGAGGATGCCGCGCAAAACGTTCTGTTCCCAAGTGTGCCGGATACCAATCCGTTCACTGATCCGCTGTTTGCGGATGGCGGCACGGGCGGCACGGGCGGAAGCGGTGGCACCGGCGGTACAGCGTCACCACTGCCACAGACGATCACCGCCCAGAATGGCGTGGTCGAGATATTCGAGACCTTCGTACCCGAAGTTGACGATGGCGCAGGCCTGATCACGATCACCGGGTTCGAGACCGGGGATCTGGGCGACAAATTGGATATCCGTCTGGCCATTGGCCTGCCCGGCGATGTTGTTGCGCGTCAGGACGGCACGGACGTGTCGGTCTTTTTCGTAGACGAAGGCATCACCGATCTGGACAGCGCGCGCGCGCTGTTCCGGTTGTCGGATGTAACGCTGTCCGCGCTGACCTCGGGCAATTTCAATGGCGCGCTGTTCCTGACGGCTGCGGGCCAATCACTGTCCGGCACGACCGGCGCCGAAGACATCGTGGGCGGTTGGGGCGATGACACGATTGATGCCTCGTCGGGCAATGACACGCTGGACGGTGGGCCGGGTGGCGATGATATCCTGCGCGGCCGCACAGGCGATGACACATATGTCTTCTCGGCGGGCTTTGGGCAGGACCAGATCGTGGACAACTCGTCCTCTCCCACAACGGGTTCGCTGGCGGACAAGGTTGTGTTCGGAGCGGGTCTGAACCCGGCTGACCTGCTGATCTCTATTGATGGCAATGATCTGGTTCTACGCTTCGCCGGGCAGGCCGACACGCTGCGCCTAGTTTCGACGCTTTCGAACGGGCGCTACCGTGTCGAAACCTTCGAATTCGACGACGGCACGGTTTTCACGCATGAGGATCTTGTGGCGCAGGCCTGGGTCGGAACCGACGCCGACCAGATATTAAATGGCAGCTATGATGGAACCGTGTTTGACGCTGCGGGCGGCAACGACACCATTCTGGCGCTTGGCGGGAACGACACGCTGATCGGGGGGGCTGGCAATGATCGCCTTTCGGGTGAGGATGATGACGATACCTATCTGTTCGACGTAGGCTTTGGTCAGGACACAGTCGCCGACGACGGTTGGTATTACAATTCTGAGGCCGACCGGATCGAATTCGGGCCGGGCCTTGATTTGGCCGATCTGCGCGTCAAGGCCGAGGGCGGGAACCTGATCCTGATCTTTGCTGATAGCGAAGACCGCCTGACCATCGAATCCACGCTGACCAGCGATTATTACCGCATTGAAACCATCGCCTTTGATGATGGCACCGAGTTGAGCCACGCCGATCTGCTGGCGCTGGCACGCGCCGCGACGGATGCGGATCAACGGTTGGATGGCAGCTATGACGCTGACACCCTGTCGGGGGGCGGCGGCAACGACAGCCTCTTTGGTCTTGGTGGCGATGACACGCTGACCGCCGGCACCGGCAGTGATTTCCTGTCTGGCGGTGACCAGAACGACACCTATGCGATCAACATGGGCTTTGGTCAGGTTACGATTCTGGATGACGGCTGGGATTTCAATTCGTACGATGACCACATTGCCTTTGGTCCGGGCCTGCTGCTGAGTGATCTGCGGGTCGAGGCGCGCGGCAATGACCTGATCGTGACCTTCGACGGACAGACCGGGCGCATCACGCTTCAGGGCATGATGAACAACGATGACAACTGGATCGAACAGTTGGACTTTGAAGACGGGCAAAGCCTGACGGCTGCGGCGTTGGTGGAACTGGCGCTGACCGGCAGCGACGCTGACGACGATATCGCGGGCAGTTGGTCGGGCGACGTCATCGGCGGCGCAGGTGGTCAGGACGATATCACCGCGGGCGGCGGGGCCGATACGATCACCGGCGGCACGGGCAATGATCTGCTGGCCGGTCAAAGCGGCAGCGACAGCTATGTGTTCGAGGCCGGGTTCGGGCAGGATACGATTGCCGACGATGGCTGGTTTTTCCAATCCGGGGCCGATGAGATCGTCTTTGGGGTCGGTTTTGCCCTTGAGGACCTGACCGTGCGGGCCGAAGGCGCGGACCTGGTTCTGGGCTTTGTCGGGATCGAGGATCGCATCACGATCCAAAACGGGATCGCCAACAGCTATTACATCATTGAAACTGTGCGTTTCGACGATGATCGGACCCTCAGCCACGCCGATCTGGTGGCGATCGCACAGACAGCGACGCAGGGCGATGACGTCTTCCAAGGGGCAGGCGACGCCGATGCGTTGGATGCCTTGGCGGGCGATGACACTGTCATGGGCGGCAGCGGCAACGACACGCTGGACGGCGGGGCAGGGCAGGATCAACTGTTTGGCGAAGCGGGCACCGATAACCTGTCGGGCGGCGCGGGCGACGATACGCTGGACGGCGGCGACAGTGCCGACACATTGACCGGTGGAACCGGCGATGACCTGTTGACCGGGGGCGCGCGCAACGACGAATACGTCTTTGCCGCTGGCTTTGGCCATGACACTATCGACGAGCGTGTCGGCTCTAGCTCCTATTCGGGCACCGATCTGGTGCGGTTTGATGCAACCATCCAGCCGGGCGATGTCGCGATCTATGTGGACGGCGACGATCTGTTGCTGGTTCTGGCCGGGACGGGCGATCTTCTGCGCCTGATGGGCACGATTGCCGGCGGGGCCAAGCGGGTCGAATCCGTGATATTTGACGCCGATGGAAGCACCCTGACACACGCGCAGATGATAGCGGTTGCAACGCCGTGGCCCGGACCTTCGGGTCTGACGCAAGAAGGCAACCCTGCGACGAACCTGTTGCAGGGCGGTTTGGGGGACGACACGCTGACCGGGCTGGTGACGGCCAGCCACCTGACCGGAGATGCGGGCAATGACGCGATCACCGGTGGCGTCGGAAACGACACGCTGGAAGGCGGCGCTGGTAATGACCTGCTGTCGGGCGGCGATGGCGACGATGTCTATCTGCTGTCTGACGGCTTCGGGCAGGACACCATCGATGATGGCGGAACCAACGGCGTGGGCGAAAACGTCGATGCCGTGGTATTTGACGACACGGTCACGACGGCGGATGTCACCGTCCTTCGCACAGAGGCGGTGGGCGGCGATTTGGTGTTGTCGTTGAATGGTGGGGCGGATCGCCTGACCATCCTCAACGGTGCCGAAGCGGCGCCGGCCACCGGCGGCATAGACGAGGTGCGCTTTGACGATGGCACGATCTGGACGCTGGCCGACCTGCTGCTGGCCGCGACACCGTTTAACCCCGATGGCCAGACGATCACGGCCCCCGTTTCGAACGTGGTGGACGATACGTTGGTCGGCACCGGAGCGGATGAAACCCTTCGCGGTCTGCTGGGTGATGATACGCTGGATGGCGGTGCGGGCAACGACACGCTTTATGGCGGTGATGGCGACGATGAGCTGATCGGCGGCGCGGGCAATGATTACCTGCGCGGCGATGTGGGGTCTGATACCTACAGCTTCGCCCCCGGCTTTGGCCGCGATACGGTGTCGGACTATGACTATGGCGAGGAGGTTCTGCTTAACACGGTCTCATTTGCGGCAGGGTTTGATCCTGCGGACCTGACGGTCACGGACGATCCCTTTAATCAGGAACTGCTTCTGACGTTCGCGGGCCACGCTGACATGCTGGTGCTCCGCTATTCAACCGGCTTTGACGAAGAGGGCGGTGGCCCGATTGGTGATCCTGAATTGTCGGTTCAGCAGATCAACTTCTTGTTTGATGACAGCACCTTGACCGCGACCGAGCTTTTGGCGCTGGTGGTGCCGGACGTAGGTCTGTTGATTTCGGGCGACGTGTCCGATGATAGCCTGACGGGCACTGGTCTGGCCGACCGGCTGGACGGTCTGGCGGGCAACGATACGCTGGACGCACAGGGCACAAACGCCACATTGGATGGCGGCGCGGGTGATGACCTGTTGCTGGTCGGGACCGGGCAGGTCACGGCCATTGGTGGCACAGGGGACGATACCATCCGGATCACGGGCGGGTTCGATGCGGTCTATGTTCAGGCCGATTACGACACCTCTGGCCCTACGGCCAATATCCTTGATTTGCCGACGCTTGATGCAGCTGATGTGCTGGCGGAATTCAGCACGGTGTACAATCTGCAACTGGCGGTCATTGGTGGTGAGGGACGGATTGTCATCGACTATGGCGCCGTCACCGAGATCCGTTTCGCAGACACCGTTTGGACATGGCAGGACTTTATCGACGCTGCCGAATCCTCTGCGATGCGCGGCACCGAGATTTACAGTGGCGATGGCTCTGGCCTGTGGCAGGGAACCACCTTTGATGACGCGCTCTATGGCAACGGCGATGACAACACCTTCGTTGGTGAAGGTGGATCCGACAGCATCTGGGCTGGCTCGGGCGATGACACTCTGACCGGCGGCGCCGGGAATGACTCGCTGGCGGGCGGATCGGGCGACGATCTTTATATCTTCGAGGCCGGTTTCGGTCACGACGAGGTGACCCTCAGCTACGATAGTAGCGAGTTGGACACAGTCTCGTTCGGGGCGGGCATTGCCCCGGCCAGCGTCAGCGTTGTTGATGACGACGGCGACCTTGTCATGGCCGTCGGAACAGACACCCTGCGCGTCAGTTGGTCCGGCGCGACCATGCCCAATCTGGAGGTGGTATTTGCCGACGCGACCGTTTGGACCGGGTCGCAGTTGGCTGCGATGGCTGTCCCGGCATTGTCTCAGGCAGGCGCAACCAGCAATGACACCCTGACCGGCACCGCTGGTTTCGACACGATCGAGGCCGGAGACGGCGATGATATCGTCGTCGGTGGCGCGGGTGACGATGCGATCTATGGGGGCGCGGGCACGGATGATCTGACCGGTGGAACGGGCAATGATTTCCTGGAAGACGAAGACGGCGACGCGCTGTTCCACTTCTCGGCCGGGTTCGGGCAGGATTACATCGAGGCAACTTTGAATGCAGGCGCGGTTGCGGCCATTGTGTTTGACGCCACGTTGACACCTGCCGACATCATGGTCGTGCAGGACTACGAGGATGGTCCGTTTGAATTGCGCGTGATCGGGGCCAGCGATCGTATTCAGATCGCAGGTGGCGGCGAAGGCAGCAGCGATTATGGCATCGACGAAGTGCGCTTTGACGATGGCACTATTTGGACGCTGGCAGATCTGGCAACGATGGCGGTCAGCCCGACGAATGGTGAAATCGAGGGTGATAACCCGCCTGTCGCGCCGGGGGGAACCGGCGACGACCTGATCACCGGAAACGATGGCGATCAGGCACTGACCGGCAATGCTGGCAATGACACGCTGGACGCGGGTCGCGGCCGTGACACGCTGGATGGCGGCACCGGCAACGACGAGTTGGGCGGTGGGCGCGAGGCCGACACGTTCCTGTTCTCGGCCGGGTTCGGGCAGGACCGGATTCTATTTGATGGTCGCAGCTATGATGGCGATGTGGTGGTGTTTGACGCCACCTTTGCCCCCTCTGATCTGCGGGTCGAGACGGTCGCGGAGTCGGACGATCTGGTGATCCGGGTGATCGCCACCGACGACCGGCTGACGATTGAAGACGGCGCACGCTATGGATATATGTCCGAAGTGCAGTTTGACGACGGCACGGTCTGGACCCATGCCGATCTGCTGGCAATGGCCGTTGCGCCTGTCGGGCAGACGATCACGACATCTTTGGCCGATGATACGGTGACCGGCACGGCGCTGGACGATGCGTTGGACGGGATGGCGGGCAATGACCTGATCGAAGGATTGGCAGGCCGGGATGCGCTGACCGGTGGCACGGGCGACGACACGATGTCGGGTGGCACGGGGCGCGATCAGATGCACGACGAGGCGGGGGACGACACCTACCTTTATGCATTGGGCGATGGCATCGACCGGATCATTGATCTGGGTGGGGCAGACCAGTTGATCTTTGACGCGTCGGTTACGCCTGCGGATGTCGAGGTGGTGGCACATGGATCGTCTTTGGAATTGCGGCTGTCGGATGGTGGCCGGATCACTTTGGACGGCGCACTTGGTGACAGCGCCCGCGCGATTGAAAGCGTCAGTTTTGCAGATTCCACGATCTGGACCCACGCCGATCTGGTGGCGTTTGCGCTTGCGGGCGACGCGTTGGCGCAGACGCTCACTGGCAGCGATCTGGACGACACGATTGACGCGCTGGGCGGCGACGACAGCGTTCTTGGCGGCGACGGCGATGATCTGATCACCGGCGGGGCCGGAACAGACACGCTGCGCGGCGAAGCGGGCGACGATACGCTGGACGGCGGGGCCGGGGGCGATCTGCTGGATGGCGGCGTGGGCAATGATACCTACCGCTATGCGGCGGGCGACGGGTCTGTCACGCTGACGGATGCCGATGGCGTGGACGTGGTCGAGATCACTGGCCTTAACCAGTCTGACTTTACCATTACCGCGACCGACGAGGATCTGATCCTGCGCGTGACCGGCACGGACGACCGTATCACGCTGCAAGGCGTGCGCATGGATGCCACGCGGGTCATCGAGGAAGTCCGCTTTGACGATGGCGGCGTCGTGACCCATGCGCAGATGTTGGCGATTGTTCTGGCCGGGGTGCAGATCGCAACCGATCTGGACGACACGCTGGTTGGCGGTTCCGCGGACGATACGCTGGATGGCGGACAGGGTGCGGACGACATTCAAGGCGGCGTCGGGAACGACGCGCTGGAGGGTGGCGCAGACAATGACACGCTGACAGGTGGCGCGGGCAATGACGCGCTGAGCGATGCTGCGGGCGATGACCTGTATATCTTTGCCGTGGGCGATGGTCAGGACGACATTACCGATCAATCCGGGACGGACGCGATCCAGTTGGGCGCGGGCATTGAAACCGCTGATGTGCGCGTCGAGGTTACGGGCAACGACCTGATTTTGCGGTTCACAGGCGAAGACCGTCTGACGCTGATCGGGGCCGTGACCAACCCGGACCGCGTTATCGAGGAACTGCGTTTCTACGACGGCACGATCTGGACCTTTGCGGACCTGATGGACCTGTCGCAGGTCGCAACCGAGGGTGATAATCTGCTGGTCGGCGGCGCTGCGGGCGACACGCTGGCCGGTGCGGGCGGCGATGACACGCTGCGCGGCGAAATGGGCGATGATGACCTGTCCGGCGGCTCTGGCGCGGATAGCCTGCTGGGCGGCGACGGGGCCGACACGCTGACCGGTGGCACCGGGCCTGACACATTGGCAGGTGGCGCGGGCGACGACACCTATCGTGTCGCATCGGGTGACGGGCAGACGGTGATCGACGATGCCTCGGGGATCGACACATTGGCGTTTGGTGCGGGGTTTGCTCCGGCGGATGTCACGGTGGTGCGCGATGGCAATGACCTGATCCTGCTGATGCCGAACGAAGAGCGGGTGACGCTGACCGGTGCGCTGGGTACGGGCACGATTGAAATGGTCACCTTTGCGGATGGCACCATCTGGGACGCGGATGATCTGGTCGCCTTCGCTCTGACCGGAACCGGCACGGCCGATGACCTGAGCGGGACCGCGCTTGCGGATACGATCAGCGGTCTGGGCGGTGACGATACGCTGGACGGTCTGGGCGGCGACGACCTGCTGCTGGGCGGTGACGGCGACGATGTGCTGGACGGCGGAGCTGGAGACGACACGCTGGAGCCGGGACAGGGTACCGATACGGCCACCGGCGGCGCCGGGGGCGATACCTATGTGTTCTCGCGCGGCGATGGCCTGCTTGAGATCGACGACGCCGGGGATGCGGCGGTAGATACGCTGGACCTTCGGGGCTATGGCCTGGGCGAGGTGCGTTTTTCGGCCACCGGGCAGGACAGCACGGACCTGACGCTGCGCTTTGCGGATAGTGCGGACCGGATCACCATCATGGGTGGTCTGGACGGCACCGGTATCGAGGTGGTGGAACTGTCCGACGGTGCCACGCTGAGCATTGCCGAAATCATCGAACGTGTGCAGCCTGATCTTGGCATCAGCGGACAGGCCCTGAACGGCGATGCCGGTGACAACACCATCACCGGCGGCGCGTTGGACGACTATATTCAAGGTGGCGCCGGGGCGGACAGCCTTGTGGGCGGTGACGGTGACGACATCTTTGGGGATCTGATCGCAGATGCCTCGGTCGATACGCTGACGGGTGGCGCGGGCCGCGATATCTATCGCTATGTGCCGACCGTGACGATCGCAAGCGAGATTGTCGAAGACATCATCACCGATTTCACCCCCGGCGATCTTGGTGATGTGCTGCGGCTAAGCTCCAGCACCCCGAATCCGTTTGAAAACGGGCGTTTGCAGATCGTGCAGGATGGTCTGGATACGACCATCGTGCTGACCGGCGATGACGGTGTGTCACGCTCGGTTCTGCGCCTGCTGAATGTGGATGGCAGCCTGTTGACGGCGGCCAACTTTGGCGGTGTGACACCGACCGAGGTCGAGGCCAGCCAGAGTGACGGCGAGGATGGTACGGCGCTGGATGGTGGTCCTCTGGGCGATCTGATCTTTGGCAATGGCGGCGCTGACACGATCCGTGGTCTGGGCGGCAATGACAGCCTTGCGGGCGGTGCGGACGCTGACCACATCAGTGGCGGGTTTGGCGCGGATATCATCGCAGGCGAGGCCGGGCATGATACGCTGACCGGCGGCGCGGGCGACGACATTCTGTCGGGTGGCACGGGCGACGACCTGCTGACAGGCGGCGATGCGGATGCCCAGTTTGCAGGCAATGACGTGTTCCACGGCGGCGCGGGCTTTGACACGCTGCAAGGCGGGGCCGAGGACGATACCTATCGCTTTGGGGCCAATGATGGCGAGGATACGATCACCGATGCCGGTGGGCTGGATCAGATCGTGTTTGACGATACGGTCACACCGGCGATGGTGCAGGTCTTGCAACAGGGTGACGCGCTGGAGCTGCGTGTTATCGGCGGCGATACGCGCATCCTGCTGGACGGCGCGTTGGGCGATCCGGCCAGCACCCAGATCGAAACGGTGGCGTTTGACGATGGCACCGAATGGGATTTTGCCGAGCTACTATTGCAGGCCTCTGCGACGACGGCGGGCGATGACACGATCCGGCTGCTGAGTGGCACCACATTGGACGGGCAGGGCGGCAATGACGATCTGACCGGCTCGGACGCGGCCGACAGTCTGACTGGCGGCACCGGCGACGACACTCTGCGCGGTGGCGCGGGCGACGATGTCTATACCTTCAACCTTGGCGACGGGCAGGACCTGCTGGACGACACCCAAGGCGCAAATGTCATCACTTTCGGGACCGGCATTGCGCCGGGCGATGTGATCGTGCTGCGCGGTGCGCCGACGCTGATCCTTGGGATCACGGGCACCGCAGATCGCATTGATAGCGGATTTGAGGTGGCACCCGACATGGCGCTGGCCGAGGTCCGGTTTGCGGATGATCCGACAATCTGGACGCCTGCCGATCTGATCGCGCTGGCGCTGACGCCAAGCGAGGGCGACGATCGCATCTTTGCCAGTGACGCGGATGAGGTCCTGACCGGCCTTGGCGGCGACGACCGTATCGTTGCGCGCGGCGGTGATGATGATCTTAGCGGCAATGCCGGGGTCGATCTGCTGGAAGGTGGTCTTGGCGACGACACGTATCGCGCCGGGATCGGCGACGATCAGGACCGCATCATCGACGAAGGCGGCGCCGCCGATATTCTGATCCTTGGACCGGGCATCACGGTCGAGGATCTGCGTATTTCCCAAAGCAGCGACGGTTCGGCCATGATCATTGCCTTCGGCGATGAGGGCGACCGCGTGCGCATCGAGAACGCGCTGGGCGATGGGCGGATCGAAACCCTGCGTCTGGATGACGGCACGGAATTGAGCGTTGGGGATCTGATCTCGCGCGTGTCATCGCCGCTGGACGATGCTGTCTTTGGCGATGAGACCGACAACATCCTTGACGGTGGTCTTGGCGACGACCGTCTGTCGGGGGCCGAGGGCAACGATACCTATCTGTTCACGCGCGGCGACGGGCGCGATATCTTGCGCGACAACGCGCGCTCCAGTGCTGACCAACTGGTGATCGACGGATATACGGCGGATGAGATACGCTTTACCCGGCTGGGTCTCAGCAGTGACGATCTGGCGATTTCCTTTACCACCGGCGACGACCTGATTGTCGTGGCGGACGGGCTGGCCACCAACAATGCCGGGATCGAGACGATCCAACTTGTCTCGGATGGAACAACGCTGAGCATTCCTGACATCACCGCGCTGCTGCTGGACCGTCAGGCGACGGACGGCAATGACGTCGTGATCGGCACGGATGGCGACGACCTGTTGACTGGCGGGTTGGGTAACGACCTGATCGTGGGCGACTGGGGCGATGATACGGTGCGCTATGCGTCTGGTGAAGGCGATGATCGCATTGATCTGCGCGGACGCGGCGACAACATCGTGGAGCTGACCGACTATCTGCCCGAGGATGTCATCCGCGCCGTGCGCGGTGGTCCGGACAGTGACGATCTGATGCTGGATTTTGGCACCGTTGGCGACCGTTTGATCCTGATTGGTGCGCTGGACAGCGCCAACAACGGCTTTAGCAACCTGACGGTTCAATTCTCGGACGGGACCGAGTGGGATCGCGACGACATGCGCGCGCGGGCGCTGGAAGATATCCAGACTGCGGGCAATGACGCGATCTTTGGCTTTGACGGAGCCGATTTGATTGACATGGGCGCGGGGCAGGACAGTGCCTTTGGCGCGGCGGGTGCGGATACGTATCTTTATACGCCGGGCAACGGCGTGGATCAGATCACCGATGGCGGTACGGATGGCGCGACGGATACCGTGCAATTTGTTGGAATAGACTCGGACTCTGTCTCGGTCAGCCGCTTGTTTGTCGGCTCGGAAACCGTCGTGTTCGCCTTTACCGGGGCACCCGAAGACAGCCTGACGATTGTCGGTGCGCTGGCGCTGGATGGCAGTTCGGTCGACTCTTACGTGTTTGAAGATGGCACCATCTGGGATCGGGCGGCCCTTCTGGACCTGTTGGAAAACACCGCGCCAGACGCCCGCGACGATGGGTTCTTCCAGGCGCGCGCGGAAGAGATGTTGACGCTTGATGTTGCAGACATTCTTGGCAATGATTTCGATGCCGACAATGATATGCTGCGCGTTGTGTCCGTGGATGCCAGCCCCAATGGCACGGCACAGATCGCGCCTGATGGTCTGACACTGACGTTTACGTCCGCCGATGGGTTCACCGGGGCGACGACCCTGCGCTATACCGTTTCGGATGATCGCGGCGGATTTTCCGAGGCCGAGATTTTCGTAAACGTCCGACCCTTGGCCGAGGCGCAGGACGATACCGGGTTCACAGTTGCCGAGGACGGTTTCCTGTCCATCGACGCGGAGCGCCTGTTGTCCAACGATGGCGACGGCGACCGGATGATTGTCGGGCAGGTGTTCGATCCCTCCGGCGGCACTGTGTCGCTGTCCAGCGAGGGCACGATCAGCTTCACACCGACCGCCGATTATGTCGGACCGGCGCAGTTCACCTACGCTGCCAATACGCCCGAGGGCGGGCGCGCCGAGGCCACCGTTTACATCGATGTGACTGCGGTCAATGATGCGCCGGTGGCGCGCGACAACAGCGGCTTTACCACAACGGAAAACACTGCGCTGACCATTTCGGCAGGTGCATTGCTAGGCAATGATACGGATATCGATGGCGATCTTCTGACGATCCTCGATGTGATCTCATCGCCCGAACTGACGGCGGTACTGGATGGTGACGGCAACGTGTCGGTGACACCGGCCGAGGATTTCTTTGGCACGGCCACGTTTGCCTATCGCGTGGCCGATCCCAGCGGGGAAACCGCGCTGGCGTCTGTCACGCTGACTGTCACGGCGGATGATACGACCACCAACGCGCGCGATGACCTGTTCACCACCACCGACACCGGAGTCACCCTGACCGAGGATAATCCGGTGGTGATCGGCCTTGATCGGTTGATACTGAACGACACTTCGGCACAGGGCACATTGGAACTTGCCTCGGTCTCGAATGCTGTCGGGGGCCGCGCCCGGTTGCTGGACAACCAGACTGTGCTGTTTGAACCGCGTGGGGATTTCAACGGCGAGGCCAGCTTTGATTATACGGTCGACAACGGGCAAGGCGGGCGTGATACCGCCACGGCCGTTCTGGTGTTCGAGGCGGTCAATGACCGACCCGTCGCGCGCGATGACCGCTATACGAGCGAATCCCTGTCCCACATCCTGCGCGGTACGCAGGACACTGTTCTAAGCATCCCCATCCTTGAGTTGTTGAAGAACGACTATGACGTCGAAGGTTTTGCCGTCACATTCGAGAATGCGACAGGCGGGATCGATGGCGATCTGGTGGTCGATGGCAACAATATCCTGTTCACACCCGATGCGGGATACTTTGGGCGGGCCAGCTTTGGCTATTCGGTCACTGATCCCGAGGGTCTGGTCGATGGCGGGCAGGTCACGCTTTATTTCGACGCGACCAGCGATGCACCGCCCGTGGCGATCACCGATCAATTCCTTGTGCCCGAAGACATTCCGACGGTCTTGCGCCTGTCTACGATCATGGCCAATGACACGGATGTCGACGGCGACGACACCTTCCAGATCACCGGGTGGCGGTACATTGATCCAATCGTGGATGCTTTCACCTATGGCGTGGCGGCGGTGGGCGATCTGAACGGCGAAATCGCGTTCAACGCCGATGGGGATTTTGTCTTTACGCCCAATATTGACGCGACGCTGTCGTCGGGCATTATTTATCAACTGACCGATGACGATGGGCGCACGGCCGAAGGTCTGATCGATATCGTGATCGTGCCGTCCGAGGACGACCCGACCGTGGTGAACGATCTGGGCTTCGTCACGCCGCTGGATGTGCCGATGGTGGTGCGGGTCTCGGACCTGTTGTTCAACGACTTCGACATCGAGCAGATCGACACGGACGGCGACGGCCTGCCCGATGTTGATCTGGACGAACCCGACCGCCCGCGCCCGACCTTTGTGGGCGTGGAGGCACTGCTGGACCCGACGGAGCTGGCGCAAGGCAACCGCGTGTCGATTGGCGCATTCGAAATCGTCACCTTCCGTGGCGAAGAATTCCTGATCGCGCGGTTCGACGCGGGCTTCTCCGGGTCGGTGGTGATCGAATACAGCATCGAGGACGAGGCCGGATTGCAGGATGTCGGGTTTGCCGATGCCACGGTCGCGGACTTCTATGGTCTTAGCCTTACAGGCTCGCCCTTTGTGGACGTGATCGAGGGCACAGACCTGTCCGAGACTATTTTGGGTTATCGCCGCGACGACTGGATTATCGCGCTGGATGGTGACGATACGATCAAAACTGCCGAGGGCGCTGACCTGATCGAGGCTGGCGCGGGCGACGATTTCATTGACGCAGGCGACGATGCCGATGAAATCTATGGCGGGCTTGGCTTTGATACGGTCACCTTCGAGGGGTCCAACACGGGCGTGCGCGCCGACCTGTCCACGTTGATCGGGCAGGGCGGATTTGCCGAGGGTGATTTCTATTCCGGCATCGAAGCCCTTGTCGGCACCGGTTATTCCGACATTCTGGGTGGATACTCTGACGCCAATCTGCTGGACGGTGCGGCGGGCGATGACCTGCTGGAAGGGCGCGGCGGCGACGACACAATTCTGGGCGGTGCGGGCGACGATACCTTGCTGGGCGGCGCAGGCGCGGACGTGCTGACCGGCGGCGACGGCCGCGATCTGGCCAGCTACGAAGGCTCGACCGGGGCGGTTACAGTGTCGCTGGCGACTGGTCTGGCGTTGGGCGGCGACGCGCAGGGCGATATCCTGTCAGAGATCGAGGATCTGACCGGCACCGACCATAACGATGGGCTGACCGGGGATGCGGGCGACAACGCCCTGTCCGGCGGTCGCGGCGCAGATACGCTGACTGGCGGCGCTGGTGACGATCTGTTGTCTGGCGGGCGCGGCGCGGATGTGCTGTCGGGCGGGGCAGGGATTGATACGGCGGATTATATCCTGTCGGATCAGGCTATTGCGATTGATCTGGCCGCTGGCACGGCGTCCGGCGGAGAGGCCGAGGGCGATACCCTGACGGGGATCGAGATCCTTCAGGCCAGCTTCCATGACGACACGTTGCTGGGTGACGGCAACGACAATATCATCCGTGGCGGGCGCGGCGCTGACGTTATCGACGGGCGTGGCGGGTTTGACACCGCCGACTACGCGCGCGCCGATGAGGCCGTTGCGGTCGATCTGTCTACCGGGCAGGGCACCGCGGGCGAGGCCTTGGGCGATACGCTGACCTCCATTGAGGCGCTGATTGGTTCCGTACATGACGATACGCTGACAGGCAGTGCCGGCGACGAAACGTTCGATGGCCGCTTTGGCGACGACCTGCTGCGTGGCGGTGCGGGGTCGGATATCTATGAGTTTGATTTCGACAGCGGCGAGGACCGTATCGAAGAGGTCGGCGCGGCTGGCGATATCGACCGTCTGATCACTTCGGCGGATATCCTGACCAAGGACATGTCCCTGTTGCAACTGGGCGATGACCTGTTCATCGAGCTTGAGCGCGACGATGGCTTCTTGATCGACACTGTTCTGGTCGCCGGGCACTTCCTGGGCCGCGAAACGGGCCTGGAAGAGATTGTCTTTGGCGACGGCACCATCTGGGACCGCGATGCGATCTTGGCTGGTCTGCGCGACGGACGCTTCAACGCACAAAACGACATCCAACGCTTTGGCGTTGAGGATGAAGTGCTGGTGATCGACCCTGCTGACCTGATCATCAACGATGCAACCGAAGGGGTCGAAGACCTTGAGCTGATCTCGGTTCAGGCGGCGCAGGATGGCACTGTCACGCTGCGCGAAGATGGCATGATCAGCTTCCTTGGGGCGCAGGATTTCAACGGCGATGCGTTCTTTGCCTATACCGTGCGCGATCCGCTGGGCCGCGAATCCACCGCCCGTGTCGAGGTGAACCTGTCGGCGGTGAATGACGCCCCCGTCGCTGTCGATGACCCGCTGGTTTATGGCGCCGAGGACGTGCCGCTGCGCATCCGTCTGGAAAATTTGCTGGCGAATGACTATGACGTCGACGGCGACGCGGACATGGAAGGCTTGCGCATTGTCGGTGCCTCGCCATTGACCGACGCTGACGGCGACGACCTGCGCCCATATGAGGACAAGGACGATTACGACGGTGCGGCCACGGATGTGACCTGGCGCATCGACGGGCAGTATATCGAACTGCTGTCGCGTCCCGATCATTTCGGATTTGCAGGCTTCCGCTATATTCTTGAGGACAATTCGGGCGCGCAATCCACCGCCGATGTCGAGATCTATCTTGCGCCGGTGAATGACGCACCGCGCTATGGCGCGAGAGCGTTTTCGGCCAAGTTGGAGGAAACGACCGACTTTACCGTCGCGCAACTGATGCAGGGCGTCTACGACGTCGAGGGCGACGATTTCAGCTTTGTCGGGCTGGCCAACGGGGTGGATGGAAATGCCTCGTTCAACGGCATTGAAACCTTTGACACCGAAACCGGTGTCATCTCGTTCACGCCGCTGTTCTTGGGCGAGGCATCGATTTCGTTCGACGTGATCGACGCGCTGGGGGCCGAGGCAACGCTGGAATTCCTGATCAATGTGCGCCCGCAGAACCTGCCACCCAATGCGCGGGATGACTACGGTATCCGGTTGGATCAGGACAGCGTTATCGTGATCGACCCGGCCACATTGATGCTGAACGACACCGATCCGGACGATGATCCGCTGACCTTCGTGGATATCTATCGCTTTGCCGAAAACGGCAAGGTTCGCATCACAGAAGATGGCATGATCGCCTTCGCGGCGCGCCCCGATTACAACGGTTCGGCCAGCTTTGAGTATACCATATCTGACGGTCGCGGCGGCGAAGACAGTGCCACCGTTCACCTGACGATCCTGCCGGTGAACGCCGCGCCCGAGTTGCGCCCTGATATCGTGGCCGGGCTGGAAGACGGCCCGCAATACATCATCCCCGCCGAGGCCTTTGGCAATGATCGCGATATCGAGGGGGACGTGCTGTTCTTCGAGGATGCGACCCTGTTGGGCCTGCTGCCCGGTAAATTCCTGTCGCCCGATCACACGGTCCGCGCCACATCGGCCAATAACACAGACCTGCCCGAGTGGCTGGACTTTGACGCGGCCAGCCTGACCTTCACGGGCACGCCGCCTGTCGATCTGGAAACACCTGTCGATGTGGCCGTCTTTGTCGAAGATCCGTCCAACGGCGCGGTGCATGTGTTCCGCTTTACCTTTGATCCGGTCGATGATGTGACGGCCCTGACTAACGGCATCGACGTGAGCGACGATGTGATGGCCGATTTCGTGCTGCGGTCGGCCTACGACTGGTCCCTCGCGCCCGGTGGCGATAGCGTTGCACAGTTCGACATTGTCGATGCGACCGTCGAGGCATCTGTTCAGGGCGGGCGTCCCCTGCCATCCTGGCTGGACTTTGATGTCGACACCCGGACTCTGGCCATCTCGGAGTTTGGCGTCGATGCGGGCGATACCTTGGCCCGCGTGCAGATCGTCTTTACCCCGCCCGCACAGCCCGATCTGCCCGAGGGCGTGCGCTATGCGACCGAGCGCGGCTTTACCCTTGAATTCGTCATCGACCCGACCGCGCCAGATCTGGCCGCGATCAATGCTGTTCTGGCGGGCATCGCAGGGCCTGCGGGCACTTTGGGTGTCGACCTGACCGGCGCCACCATTGATGTCGCCCGCGAAAGCGGCGCGCCGCTGAACGATTGGCTGACGTTCGATGCCTCCGACCTCAGCTTTAGCGGGATGCCGCCCTCGACCTTCGTCGGTGCGGTGCCGGTGCGGTTGGATATCTCGGGCGGAACCGTGCCCGACATGGCGATCATCACCGAGGCGGTGGTCGATACAACCTTCACCTATGAGGAAACCGATCGCGTTCTTGTCGGCGATCAACCCGAGCGGATCAATATCGCCACCCCCGGCGATTTCAACGGCTCTCTCGCGCTGCTCTATACCGCGAATGACGGTAAGGCGGCGGTGTCCGATCCGGCCTATATCGTCTTCAACGTCTTGCCGACGCGCGAAGCAGCCGAGGCCAACGAAGACATCCTTGAGCTGGATGAAGGCGGGTCAATCACCATCGACATCGCTGATTTGCTGGTTAATGACCGCGATGATGACGGTGACACGCTGCGCATCACCGATATCGGCAAAACCCCTAACGCGGCGGTTGTGATCACGCCCGGCACTGTGATCATCGACGTGCCCGGCACCCTTGTGCCTGTCGCTGGCGGCACATGGTCGGCCACGCTGGAGGGCGGTGCCCCCCTGCCTGATTGGATGACACTGGACCCTGCCACCGGGCAGATCACGGCGCAGGTGCCGCTGGCCACCTTTGATGATTTCGCCATTCAGTTCGTGTCTGATAACGGCACAGACTCGGACTCCGGGGTCGAAACCGTGGCGCTGAACGGCACCATCGGGGCGACGTTGACCTACACGCCGACAGCGGGCTTTAACGGCGAAGATACCCTGACCTACACGCTGACCGACGATGCAGAAGGTCCGGTGACAGGTCAGATCACATTCGATATCCAATCGCTGCTGGATCCCCCCACTGCGATGCTTGACAAAGTAAGCGCGCAGGAAAACGGCACACTGATCCTGACGCCAGCCGATCTGATGGCGAATGATTTCGACGTCGATGGCGATGCAATCCGCTTCCTTGGGGTTGGCAATGCCGTCAATGCCACCGTCACCTATGATGGCAGCGATATCACCTTTACGCCGACGGCGGATTTCAACGGTGCGGCGAGCTTTACCTATACGCTGACCGATGATCGCCACGGCGAAAGCACCGGTTTGGTCGAGGTGAAAGTGATCAGCACGAACCGCGGACCGGACGCGGTGACCGACCTGTTCACGACACCCGAGGACACGCCGCTAGAGTTTACTATTGCGGATCTTCTGGCGAACGACACAGATCTGGACGGCGACGCCCTGTCCTTTGTCACGCTTCAGTCCGAAATTGCAGGCGCGCGCCTGCTGGAACTGCCGGACGGGCGCTATCAGTTTGTCCCGGACGAAAATGTGACCGGCGACTTTACCTTCCGCTACACCATCACCGACGGCGCCGAGCGCGATACCGGCCAGATCACCTTTACCGTGACACCGGTCAATGACGCCCCGATTGCCAACCCCGATGGCCTGTTCCTGGGCGATCAGGACAGCGAGATCCGGATCGATTTTGCTGATCTGATTGCCAATGACCGCGATGTCGAAGGCGATGATTTCTCTGTCGTCGAGGTGTTCGATGGCGACAACGGGACCGTTTACCAAGACGGCGATCAGGCCGTGTTTACGGGCCGCGCCGGGTATTTCGGCGATGGCGGGTTCTCGTACCGCGTGACGGATGTGCACGGGGCAACCTCGGTCGGCTATGCCAGCCTTCTGGTGCTGCCGCTGTATGATGTGCCAGTGGCCGTGTCGGATGCCGGGTTCGAGATGCTTGAAGATACGTTCCTGGACATCGACCCCTTGGTGCTGATGGCCAACGACGACTTGCCGCTTGGTTCCGAGGTGGAATTCCTGGGTCTGACCGTGTCGTCCGGCGATATGTTCAACGCGACAGTGACCGAGTTGGAAAATGGCCAGTGGCGCGTGACGCCCACTGCCGATTTCTTTGGCGAACTGACACTGCGCTATGCGCTGACCAACGAACTGGGCTTTGAGGTGCCGACCACGGTCACCCTCGACGTTCTGGGCGTCGGTGACGCACCCGTTGCGGAGGATGACGTGCTGGTCCTGACCGAGGACACGCCGCGCGCGATCTTTGTGACGCAACTGTTGGCCAATGATTTTGACGTGGACCGTCAGGCGTTCCAGATCACACGCCTGCTAGAGGCCGAAGGGGTCGAAGTTGAACTGACCGAGGACGGGCAGGTGATCATCACCCCCGATGCCGAGCGGTCAGGCGCGGCGTACTTTACCTATGAAATCGCTGACACGACCGGCGTCACGGATACGGCCCGCGTCGACATCACCATCGAATCCCAGAACGATGCGCCGGTGATCAACCTCGTGGGACCATTGTACGGGGCCGAGGATACGGCATTGTCCATCACCTTGCCTGCGGACGCGATATCGGATGCCGACGGTGACGCGCTGCTGGTCGAGTTGCGCAGCGCGGGCGGCGCGGCCCTGCCCGAGTGGCTGTCGTTCGACCCCGAGTTCAGAACCCTAACCGGCACACCCCCCAGCGAATTCAGCGGCACAATTGCGCTGGAATTGTTTGCCAGCGACAGCAATGCCGAAACCTTGCGCCCAATCGAACTGCGCATTGGTGCGGTAAACGACGCGGCGATCTTTGGCGGGGCACTGACTGGCGAAATCACCGAGGCGGGCGGCACTGCAAACAGCATCGACCCAGACGGCGGGGAGATCAGCGGAACTGCGACGACCACCGATGTGGACGGGGACGACAACAGCTTTGTCGCGACGGCGTCGGCGGCCACGGATATGGGCTTTGGCACTTTCGTGGTGGATGCGGGTGGCACATGGACCTACACGCTGGACAACGACAACTCAGCCGTCGAGGCGCTGGGTGCCGGGCAGTCATTGACAGATACGTTCACCCTGACGGCGGCGGATATGACCACGCAGCTTGTCACTGTCACGATCAACGGTGCCAATGACCGTAATGTCGATTTTGCCCTGACGCCCAACACGCTGGAAGCCGGCAGCTACGGCAACCGCTTTGAGGGGGCGAGCAACGCGACGGGCAGCGTCGTGGCGGTATTTGCGGGCACGGGCAGCGATCTGTCGCTGGCATTTGACAGCTTCGATATGGACAGTGACGCCGAGGTGGAAGTGTTCGTGAATGGTACCAGCCTTGGCTTCTTGCCCGAGGGCGGCAACAACGCGCGCCAGTTCCATGAGCTGACAATCGACGCGGGCGATCAGGTGGTCGGCGAAAACACCATCACCTTCGTGCAGCAGAAAAGCCCGACGTACACTTGGGGCATCACCGATGTGGTTCTGGGGCCAAAGGCCGGGTCGGATATCCGCCTGACGCGGGGCCAGACCGATGCGATGGACTATGGCAACCGGTTCAATGGCACGGCGGATGCGGATGGCGTGGTCACGGCTGATTTTGTCGGAACGGGCGGCAATCTGTACCTTAGCTTCAAGGGCTATGATGTTGATTACAATGACGAGATTGAAGTTATCCTGAATGACGAGACCCTGACATTCCTGGATGCGGGATTGGTCAACGATCTGAGAACATATCGGATCACCATTGCGGCTGCGGATCAACAGATTGGGGATAATACGCTGGAATTCCGCCAGAATTTAAATCCCTCCTATATCTGGGGTGTGACGGATATCCTGATCAGCGACGAACCTTCGATAGACTTCACTCTGGATGCTAACACATTGGAAACAGGGCGATATGGCAACAACTTCGAGGGTGCGACCAACACCACGGGCACGATCACGGCGGCCTTTATGGGCACGGGCAGTGATCTGACCCTGGCGTTCGACAGCTTTGACATGGACACTGCCGCCGAGATGGAGGTGTTCGTGAATGAGACCAGCCTCGGATTCCTGTCCGCAGGCAGCAACGATATGCGTCAGTTCCATGAATTGACGATCGACGCAGGTGTTCAGCTTGCCGGTGAAAATACGATCACCTTCGTCCAGCAGAAAAATCCTGCGAATACATGGGGCATCACCGATCTGGTTCTGACGCCGAACGCGGGTGCGGATATCCGCCTGACGCGGGGCCTGACCGAAACGGGGGACTATGGTAACCGGTTCAATGGCACGGTGGATACGGATGGTGTGGTCACGGCCAATTTCGTCGGAGCGGGCGACGATCTGTACCTTAGCTTCAAGGGCTATGATGTTGATTACAATAACGAGATTGAAGTTGTCCTGAACGGTGAAACCCTGACATTCCTGGACGCTGGGGTGGTCAATGATCTGGAAGCCTACCAGTTCGCCATCTCGGCTGCGGATCAGCAGATCGGAGACAACACGTTGGAATTCCGCCAGAATCTGAATGACACTTACATCTGGGGTATCACTGACATCCTGATCGATGATGAAATCCACTCGGATCTCTGGCTGAGCACTGACGTTCTGGAAACCGGCAGCTATGGCAACCGCTTCGAAGGGGCGACCAATGACAGTGGCACCTTTACCGCCCACTTCATGGACGCAGGCGCGGACCTGACCCTTGCCTTCGACAGTTTTGATATGGACAGCAGTACCGAGGTCGAGGTGTTCGTAAATGCGACCAGCCTTGGGTATCTGCCCAAGGGGGGAAATAACGCGCTTCAGTTCCATGAGCTGATGATTGACGCCGATGATCAGGTTGCGGGTGAAAACACCATCTCCTTCGTGCAGCAGAAAAACCCGGCCTATATCTGGGGCATCACCGACATTGTTCTGGCACCCGATGCCGGGTCGGACATCCGCCTGACGCGGGGTCAGACCGATACGGCGGACTATGGCAACCGACTGAACGGGACGGTGGATCTTGATGGCGTTGTCTCGGCTGATTTTGTCGGAACGGGTGACGATCTTTACCTTAGCTTCAAGGGCTATGACGTTGATTACGATGACGAGATCGAAATTATACTGAACGGTGAAAGCCTGACATTCCTCGATGCCGGAGTGGCGGATGAGCTGGTTGAGTATCAGGTCGTGCTGTCTGCGGATGATCAGCAAATCGGCGACAACACGTTGGAGTTCCGCCAGAACCTGCGGGACACCTATACGTGGGGCGTCACGGATATTCTGGTCGACGACGACCCGTTCATTATCGCCTGACCTAGGCGCGCGAATTGCCATCAAGGCCTAAGGCACGTTTGGATTACCCCGGCGGGCGTTTGATAGAACGCCCGCCTTGTCACATCTGATATTGCAGCCAGCCTAGCCTGCCGTCTGTGCCCGGTCCCAAACTCTTAGCGCCGTGCAAGCGTCGATGAAATTGGTGCAATCTTTTGAGTTGGAGAGTTCGAATACGCCACGATCCAAATCGGTGACACCGGCGGCGTGAAACAGTGCTGCGGCCTCACCGGAGAGGGCAATGAATTTTGCATGGGCATATGCATCCGCGGCAAAATTCTTGGCCGGGTGCATGCCTGACAGGTCCTTTGCGCCGTCCTTGGACGCCATGACCGCCACCGCGTCATATAGAACAGAAGGGCCGCCATCAATTTTCTGATCTGCGGGCACGCGTTTGCCATCCGCAGTCGTCACGCCGCCAATCGTGGGGGCAATGATGTCAAACATGCCGCCCGCGTCCTGCGTGGCCTTCTTTAACGCCTTCAGAATCTTGCCGTCGATGCCATCGGTCACCAGAATACCCAGCTTGCGCCCCTTGAAGCTGTCCGGCCCATTTTTCAGGATCGACAGTGCGTCCGATGGGGGCAACCCGTCGACCACCTTGCGGCGGGGTTCGTGTGGCGTCGGCATTTCAGTCAGGCCCAGCCCATCGGCCACGGCCTGTGCCAAATCGGCGTCGATATTTGGCAGATGCGCCACCACACGTTCGCGGATAGCCAGAACCTGACACTTCGACAACTCGAACACCAGCGCATCGGCGATATGGTCCTGCTCGACCTTGGTCTGGCTTTTATAGAATTGGCGTGCTTGGCTGTAGTGGTCGCCAAATAGCTCGGCCCGGGCCTTGCGTTTTTCACCGTCAACTTCTTCGGGATAAGAGGTGAATCCGGCCTCTGCATCGGCGCGGGGACCACCGTCCTTCCAGCTGTTGGGCTCATAATTCGCACGCCCGGCTGGATTGTGCATCGCCATGTGCCCGTCCTGCTGAAAATGCGCAAAGGGGCATTTCGGGGCGTTTACCGGAATATGCGTAAAGTTTGGCCCACCCAAACGTTTGATCTGCGTGTCGAGGTAGGAAAAATTGCGGCCCTGCAAAAGTGGGTCGTTGGTGAAATCGACACCCGGCACGATGTTTTGCGTACAGAACGCAACCTGTTCCGTTTCCGCAAAGAAATTGTCGACCACACTGTCCAGCACGAGCCGCCCGATGATGCGCACCGGCACGTCCTCTTCGGGGATCAATTTGGTCGCGTCCAAGACATCAAAATCGAATGTGTCGGCAAAGGCGTCGTCGAACACCTGCACGCCCAACTCCCACTCGGGGTAGTCGCCGGATTGGATCGCGCCCCACAGGTCGCGCCGGTGGAAATCGGGATCCGCGCCGTTGATCTTGACCGCTTCGTCCCACAGGACCGATTGCAACCCTTGCTTGGGTTTCCAGTGGAATTTTACGAATGTGCCTTCGCCCTTGGCATTGACGAAGCGGAACGTGTGAACGCCGAACCCCTCCATGAACCGGAACGAGCGCGGGATGCCCCTGTCGGACATGACCCACATGATCATGTGCATCGATTCCGGCATCAGCGAGATGAAATCCCAGAAGTTGTCATGCGCCGATTGCGCCTGTGGAAACGCGCGGTCAGGGGCTTCTTTGACGGAATGGACCAGATCGGGGAATTTCATCGCATCCTGAATGAAGAACACCGGGATATTGTTACCAACGATGTCCCAGTTGCCCTCGTCGGTGTAAAGTTTCACCGCAAAGCCGCGCGCGTCGCGCGCCAGATCCATGGACCCCTTGTTGCCAGCCACGGTTGAAAACCGAACGAAGGCAGGCACCTTGCGGCCCTTTTCCTGAAACAGGTGCGCCGAGGTCAGTTCGGGGATGGCATCGGTCGTCTCGAAGTAACCACGCGCACCATAACCGCGGGCATGAACCACGCGTTCGGGAATGCGTTCGTGATCAAAGTGGAACATCTTTTCACGAAAGTGGAAATCCTCCAGCAGCGTAGGGCCGCGCGCGCCCGCCTTCAGCGAATTTTGATTGTCGGACACCGGAATACCCTGCGCCGTTGTCAGGCGCTGGCCTTTGTCGGGGTGTTGATGGGATTCCCCGCCGTTTCCGTGGGTTTCTGGCCGGTCAATCGTTTCATCGGATTTTTGCGTTTTGATAGAAGGGTCAAAGCGTGAGGACGTGTCAGACATTGGTTTTCTCCATCGGAATTGGCATAGTCAAATTGCGGGTCCATCGCGGGCCGTCACGGGATCGGATGAAATCCCGAGGCTGCTGGCGTTCAACAAAATCAATGCGCGATCGTGTTCGCCAGAGCGCCCTTTGGGATCTTTCGATGCCTTGTCGGCCCGATTGAGGAACCTTTGACGCGCGGAATAGTTGCATTGTGACGTCGAAAAAAATCGGCGGATGGCAATTTGGAAAAATCATGGAATATGTTTCTGTCGATCTATGGGCCGCGAACCTTGAACCGCAGGTTCCGGATCTGGCAACGTGGCTGTCCGGTCTTGAGGCGCGCGTGGCGCAAACTGCCGCGCGCGGCGCGCATATGCTGGTATTGCCGGAATTCGCCTGCGCCCAATGGCTTAGCTTTGCTCCGGTGGATCTGCCTGCGGCGCGGGTCATGGCGTGGCTGTCGGAAACCGGCGTAGTTGCATTGGATGCCATCGCGGCATTGTCGACCCATTATGGCGTGTCGATCCTGCCGGGCACGATCCCGCATGCCGTTGACGACACCTCCGACACTGCTTTCTTTAATCGCGCCTGGCTGATCACGCCTGACGGCGTCCGACATTTTCAGGACAAGCTAAGCCTGACCCCGATCGAGGCCGAGGGCGCGGGTGGAACAACCGTGCATGGCCAGTCGATCAACGTGATCCAGTGGCAGGGGTTGCGCATTGCCATGATCATCTGTCTGGACAGCGAATTCACCGATCTTTGGTCGCGTTTGGGGGCTCTGGATCTGGATTTGGTGATCATCCCGGCCAAGACGGATATGATCACCGGATATAACCGCGTTTTCACCTGCGCCCGCGCCCGCGCGATCGAACTTCAGACCGCTGTCTGCGTTTTGGGCGCAGTTGGGGTGCCGTTCGGTCAGCCGATGTCGGACACCGGGGTAGGGGGGGCCAGTGTGTTTACCCCGTGCGATGTCGGTGTGTCCCTTGATGGTGTCCATGCCACGCTGTCCGCGCAGACCGCCGCAATGATGACCGATCACGTTTTGGCCGCGACAGATATTCCCGTTGGCGCCTGCCGACGCCTGCGAAACGGACATGCCGAAGCGGAGGTTTGTCCGGCGATCTGGGATGCGCGCCATTTGATTGTAAACGATCCGGGTGCGGGCGGATAAGAGCAGGGCGCGCTTACGTCGGTCCAGTCGCGTTGGACCGGCGCAACGCAGTGGTCCGATGGCGCAGGAAAAAGCGCATCATGGCGCGCGACGCGTCGGGTCCGCCGGAATCGGTAAAGCGTTCTTTCGCGTTCCCACCCGACCAACCGTGACCCGCGCCATTGATGACCCATGTCTCAACCCAAGGGCGGCCCCTGCCGATGCGGTGGACCGTGCGCTCATAGCTGCGGCCACCCGCCACGCGCCCGGTTCTTTCCGTCCGATCAAGGCTATCAAAGCCCTCCAGCGCGCGAATTGCCACAAATCGGCCATTGCGCGGGCTGACCACCTTGTCCGCGTCACCGTGAAAGATGATCGTCGGCATCTTCACCCCGGTGCGGCGACCCGGATTGCCCGATTGCATTGCCGTCGCGGCCGAGCTGGCATCATGCGCCGCCCCGACCGTCAGGCCCGAGTGGACACCGACAGCGGCGAAGATATCGGGGTAGGCAGTCGCCAGAACCAGCGCGGCCGAGGCCCCGGCAGACAGCCCTGCCACATACACTTTGGCGGGATCGACGGGATGATCGGCAATGATCTGACGGGTCAGATCCGCGATCAAGGCCGGTTCGCCCGCGCCGCGCACCTGATTTTCGCGCTTGAACCAGTTCCAGCATCGGTTGAGCTGTGACTTGCGCGCCTGCGCCGGATAAAGCACCATACAGCCGTGTTCCTTGGCCACGGCATTCATACCAGTGCCGCGCGCAAAATCGTCAGGGGACTGGCCGCAGCCATGCAGCATCACAATCAATGGCAAACGATCTGATCCACTCTGCGCGACGCCGGGCGTATACAGTTTGCACGACACGGTTCCAAAGGCGTTTTCGTAAGTCTTGGTTGTGAAAGATCCCCTGCGGCCTGCTGTCCGGGCTTTCCCCGGCGATTTCGGTTTTTCTGCGGTGCTGGCCCGGCCTTGCCTGCGCTTGGCTGTGGCGGATTTCACGCTTTTCTTAGGGGATTTGGGTTTCGAAGGTGTCGCTGGTGTCAGAAGCGCGCCCCAGGCATCGTTCAACGCCGTTAGCGTCGCGCGCCGGATCTGGCGGTTGGCGCGGGCGCGCGTGCGACGAAATGGATCATACATTTAGTGGTCCTTCATCCTGCGGGGGCCCGACACCCTTGGGCCTGTCACATGAAACGGTCGGGTGGATCACGGCGACAGGTGGGTCAGGGTGGTGATGACCTGACGGCTTGCATAGGGTTTGGGCAGGAAAACTGCGCCGTTGGGCAGGGCCGCGCGTTCCACATTGGCAAGCCCGGATGCAATGATGATGGCCACCGGGGGCCACCCGTCGCGCACATGCGCCGCAAGCGTCAGCCCATTCATGGGGCCGGGCATTTCAATGTCAGTAAACAGGATGGCAATATCGTCGTGCCGCTCCATCATTTCGATGGCGACAGTGGCGGACGCGGCTTCATAGGTGCGAAACCCTGCGTCCTCTATTGTGCCCACGGCATCCATGCGGATCAAGGGATCGTCTTCCACAACGAGAACGGCGGGTGACATATCAGTGGGCATTGTTATGGATCCATTCCTAGGTCTCTTGCGCCTCTTGGGAGGCAGCTTAAGCGCATCAAACCTGTCGACAGCGCCGTGAGAACACAGATCAAACCGCCGGGGACCTAGATGAGTTCCGTCGATCTATCAAAGTGCAACGTTTTTTTCCTAGGTGTGCGGAAATGTAAAACGCCCGTACCCCTTTGATGGTGTGCGTGTTGCACCAAACCTGTGCCGCAGGGACATCGTGATCGCCGCGGGAAGCTGTGCGTCGTCCTGTCCGGTATCGGGATGCCGCCCCCGCCTTCCAGAGGCCCAAAGGTTGGCTGAAAAGCGGGAGAAACTCCAAAGTATTGTTCTGAAACTGCGGAAAAGTTGACGGTCGCCGCACTCTGTCACCCGCCGGTGCCAGCGCGTAATAGCATACTCAAGTCACACGATTTCGATATCGTTCGCCAGTTGCGCAATTGTGGCGTTTTCTACCAACAAAGTGCCATCCGCACCGAAGTCGAACAAAACATCGCCGCTGACGTTGCTTGCAAAATCCAAAGCATCGGTCGCTGTGCCGAGATAGCCAAAGTTGTCGAAGGCGATGGTGTCTAAATTGTTTTCGAAATCCTTGATCACGTCGTCACCTTCGCCGCGATCAAAGTGGAATTCATCCGCGCCGCTGTCACCATACAGCAGATCCGTGCCGCTGCCGCCGCCTCCATCCAGATAATCGTCGCCGGACCCACCGCGCATCGTGTCGCCGCCCGCCCCGCCGTAAAGGCTGTCCGCGCCCGAGCCGCCAACCATGCTGTCATCGCCATCGCGCCCATGCAGGCGGTCATTACCGCCATAGCCACGCAGCACGCTTTCGCCATCGGTGCCGCGCAACGTGTCATTGCCGGTATTTGAGCCGGACGCGCCTTCAAAATTCAGCACGATATCGTTGTTCGCCCAACTGCCCGTCGCGGTATTGGCAGCAAAGTCCAGATTGACGCCCCCAAAGCTGTCGTAATAGCTGATGTAATCATCATCCGCGCCGCCGTCATAGGTATCCGCGCCGCCACCTGCGCGCACGTAATCGTCGCCGCTACCCAGTTGGACAAGGTCCGCGCCGCCTTGGTCGAATACCCGGTCATTCCCGCCATAGGTGCGAATAATGTTTTCACCCGATGTGCCGCTGATCGTGTCATCGCCGGTTTTGGAACCAGAGGCCCCTTCAAAACCTTCCACGACATCGTTGTTCGCCCATGATCCGGTCGCGCCGTTGGTTGCAAAGTCCAGATTGACGCCCCCGGAACTGTCATAATAGCTGATATAGTCGTTGCCATTCCCGCCGTAATACGCATCCGCGCCCCCGCCTGCGCGCACGTAATCATCGCCGTCGCCCAGACTAACGGTATCATTGCCGCCACGGTCATAAACGCGGTCCTTGCCTTCACCACCCCAGATCGAGTTGGCGCCGGACGTGCCATAGATCGTATCATCGCCGGTCGTGGCGATCACGCTTTCAAAATCCTCGACAATATCGTTATAGGCCGACCCGCCGCTGACAGTATTCGCCTGAAGGTCCAGAGTGATGCCGCCGACGCCAAAGTGGTAAGAGATCAAATCGTCACCCGAGCCACCATAGTAACTGTCCTGTCCGGCACCGGCCTGCACGAAATCATCCCCCGACCCGGCCTCGACCAGATCGTTGCCATCAAACGCTTTGATCGTGTCATCGCCGCCATAGGTTCGGATGATATTGGCCCCGGCAGAGCCTAGAATGCTGTCGTCCCCGGTGGCCGATCCGGATGCGCCCTCAAACCCCGAGATCGTATCGTTATTGGCCCATGAGCCACTGGCAAGGTCCAGACCCAGATACAGATCGACGCCCCCGGTGCTGTCATAATAGCTGATGTAATCGGTGCCGCTGCCACCGTCATAGCTGTCCGCCCCACCGCCTGCGCGCACGTAATCATCGCCTTCGCCCAGCAGTACGGTATCATTCCCGCGCCCGTCATAGACGCGGTCATTATTGCTGACCCCGGCGGTAAAAGAGCTGAAAGGCGGCGTGCCGAGAGTGCCCATCGGCGTCGGTCCGGTCGCGTCGAACAAAAACGGCGCGTTCGCTGGATCGGGCCGCCAATTGTTCAGCAACCCCGGCTCGCTGGCGGGGCTGGCGATCTGGGTAAAGGCATTGTCGCGGATTTCGGTCGTGGTGCGCAGATCGCTCCAGACCCGCATATCGGCGATCTTGCCGCTTAACAACTGGGTCGGATCATAACCCATGCCCTCGCCATCCTGCTCCTGCCCAAAGACCAGCGCGCCGCCCGCCTGCAGTCCATCTGTGCCCACGAACAGTGACCACACTTGTTCACCGTCGATATAGGTCTGCGCGATACCCGCGCTTTGATCATAGCGCACCGAGATGCGGTGCACCTCGCCGTCATAAAGCAGCGAGGATGGCACGCCCGAAGCAGTATTGACCGTACCGAACATGGTCAGGCCCAACTCACCGTCGGTATCGGCAAACAGGCTCATCTCGTTCACACCGGTGCCGTTGACCTCGTAGTGAAAGAACGCCTCAGTCGAACTAGGGGGCGTGCCGGACGTCTGATAGAGCAGTTCGATCGTCATATCGCCCGCAGGCATTGCATAGCTGCCGCGCCCAGCCACATCATCCGTTTCGCCGCCAAGGTTCAGATCCAGCGTCACCATGTCCAGACCCGGCATCAGATCGCCGATCAACAGATCGTCGCCGTCCCCTCCGCGCAACGTGTCGTCGCCGATGCCACCGCGCAGGGTATCGTTGCCACCGTCATCACCGCCCAGCAGGCTATCGTTACCGCCTGCGCCAATCAGCAGATCGTCGCCATTCAGACCCATAATGGTATCGTCTTCAATCGTGCCGTTCAACGTGTCGTCCCCGGCGCCAATCTCAAAACTGGAAAAACCGCCATCCGCCAGCCCTGTTGCAAGGGCGATGGGCACGCCATCGACGACGGTGAACGCGTTATCGATGGTTTGACCAAGGTTCAGCGAGAGTGTGTCATCGACCGATGTCACGACGCTGAGAGAACCGTCATCGGCAGCATGGAACATGACAATTTGTCCATCGCCCGCAACGGACAGCATCAAGAAGGTCTCGGCCCCCATGGTGACGACGCTCAGGCCGGTCGCAATGTCGAGCGGAAGGTCGGGGGTGCCTGCAAAATTGCTGACATTTGTCATCATCCCCGCGCTGTCGACCGAAAACACGCTGATCCCGTCATCCACCGTACTGGAAACATAAAGATACGTCGTGCCGCCGATCGTCGCCGTCGCAGTGCCATACGCACCGTTCAATTTCAGCCCGGGTGCCTCACTGTCAGAAATGCCGTCAACAAACGTCAATGTCCCGCCGGGCATCAACTGGAAACTGCTGATCCCGTCGCCAATTTGGCCCGGCACAAAGACAAACGTGTTGCCGCCCACAGTCGCCGTCGTGATATCGCGCACCCGGTTGATCAGGGGAAACGGCGTATCCTCCGTGTTTTCCAGAATGTCCGTCTCGGTTAGCGCACCGTTGGCTGCAATCGAGAATACGCTGACTGCGTTTTCAAATTTGCGCCCGCTTATCAGATAGCTGACGCCGCCCACCTCGGTCACGGCCATATTGCCGAATATCGGGTCCGGGCCATCACCGGGCAGCGGGCCGGGATCCTGCGCGAGGGTCTGAACCTCGCTTAGAGTGCCGTCCCCTGCGACCTGAAACACAGTGATCAAATGGTCGCGATCTGCATAAAGGTAGGAAGAGCCGTCGATAGTGACCATTTTGAGCCCACCGATGGGGTCGGGACCGGTGAAATCGTCCAGCGAGATATTTTCGACGCCGACCAAGGTCCCGTCGGCAAACAACTCAAACACACTAAGACCACCGTCGGGAAATGAGCTGGCCTCTTCGTCGTCATAACCGCCGCCTACATAGACGAATGTGCGCCCGCCAATCGTTAATGTCTGAAGGCCAAAGGGGGACCCGATCTGGAACAATGGGTTGCTTTGATCATTCATGTTGTAGCGGTTGACAAGGTCACCAAAAAGCACAGCCATTTCCAAGGTCTCCTAAAATAATTTCGGGATAGACACGCGCGGCAGAAATACCCGCGCTGGTTCGATTGTACCTTGTCGGGCCGCAATTTGATACATGGGGGCAGGTAAGGTTATCCTGCCCTTTGGCGCCCGAAAACGTCTATTCACGCCCAAACCGAGTGCCAGATGCGGGTACCACGGTACCGTTACCTGACGGAGAGTGGTTGGCAAAAGTCAGTCTGATCCATGATAATGTTCCCGCAGCGTCGATGCGGCCGATGACGACTTTACTGCTTAACGTGTAGTTGATACGCGGTTTGCTTTCGCCGGGCATGGAAAACAGGACATCGTCATATGAACGTTGAACAGCCAAAACTGGGCAGACGTGGAACATTGTTTTTGTTGATCATCCTTGGTGCGTTTCCGCCATTAACCATGGATCTCTACCTTCCTGCGTTGCCACAAATGGCCGAAACTTTTGCAACCAGTCACGCCATGATCAACCTGACCCTTGGTGCCTATATGGTTGCATTCGCACTTGGCATGCTGTTCTGGGGCCCGCTCAGCGAAAGGACAGGGCGCAAACCAATCCTGTTTGCAGCGCTTGCAATCTATATCGCGTCCAGCCTGTTGTGTGCCTTGACCACCACTGATGAAAACCTGATCGCTTTTCGCGTTGTTCAAGGCCTCGCGGGGGGCGGGATCACTGTTGTCGGCACCTCGATCGTCAAGGATATGTTTGACGGGCGTGAGCGCGAAAAAGTCATGGCTACTGTAATGTCGCTGGTCATTATCGCGCCAATGATCGCGCCTGTCCTTGGGGCGTTCTTGCTTAAAGTGGCGTCTTGGCATGCAATGTTCGTCGTGCTTGCTATGTTCGCCTGTTTTGCTGCCGTCCTCGTCGCGCTGTATCAAGAGACCGTGGTCGATAAATCAACCACCGCGATCCTAAGGTCGTGGAACCGCTTGGGGGTGGTCCTGAAGAACCCGCATTTTGCCTACCTGCTTTTGCTGTTCTCAATGGTGCCTATGTGTTTGATGGCCTTCCTTGGCATCGCGGCCTACGTCTATATTGATGACTTTGGGATGTCCGAGCAAACCTTCAGCTTTATCTTTGCCTTCAACGCCGCTTGCGCTGCGTCAGGGCCAAGCATCTATCTGCGGTTGTCCAATTTCATTCCGGTTCAATCGGTTATTCTGGCGTGCTTCGTTGTGGTCATTATCAGCGGCATAACGATGCTGGTCGTCGGAGGTCATTCCCTGTGGATATTTGCGGCTTTGGCCGCCACGACAACTGTTTGCGTGATCATTGTGCGCGTGCCGGGCGCGAACCTGCTGTTAGACCAGCAAACGAAGGATACCGGATCCGCTGCGGCCCTGATTCAGTTCAGCGGAACCCTTATGGGGGCCGCAGCCATTCAGATCGTGTCCGCCAATTCTGATGACCTTATCCGAAGCTACGGTATTTTATTGGTCGTAATCGGCACGGCCTGCGCTACGCTTTGGTTGATCGTGAGAAACCGCCCGTTCGTCGCAGATAAAGTACTTCAGCGTCAATGACCCAAAAAGGCAGGCTGCACGTGTTTAGTATCGGCCGTCTGCGATCGTTTTACTCATCGGCGACGCAAACTTTACGCATCAAAGAGCAAGACGTGTGAACATCCATTTTCAAGAGGGGCTTTGCAGCCAGCCTGGCAGCCTCTTGCGCGTCCAAGCCAAGCCCGCGCAGAATTGTCGTTACGACGTCGGGCCCATGGGTGTCGCCGATGCCGCCCAGACTGATCCGAAGAAACGCGAACAATGTCGCACCTGCCAGCAGATCCAGCGCGATATTGAGCGGGCATTCCAGAAACCGGCCTTGATCAATTCCCTCCTGTATCTGCGAAATAAGGTAGTCGCAGATCAGGCCGCCGGGACCCGCTGCTTCTAGCCCGACTTTTGCGACAAAGCGCGCCAGCAGCGGGTTGTCCCTTGCAAATTGGATCAACAGCGCAACGCTTGCCGCCACCCTTTCGGCAGGGTCGGGGATTTCGGCCACCGTTTCCGCGACGATCAGGATAAGTTCGTCACTTAACTGCTCGTTCACCGCCAGCAGCAGCTCTCGGTTGCTCTGGAAGTAATTATAGAATGTGCCGCGTGATACGCCAGCCGCAGCAATGACGTCTTCGATGGCCGAGGCATCGACACCCTTACTTGCGAAAACTGGGATGGCGCTTTGAATCAGACGGTTGCGAGTTTTTTCGCGTCTGTTGGCGGCGACACGGGTGCGGTGGTCCGCCTGCGTATTGTCTGACATGGATTTTATCCCCTTCAAGCGAGGACCTAACAGGTTTGGATTGGAAGTAAAATGACACTTGTATCATTTTGACATAACTGTCAGTTACGCGCAACTTGGTGTGGGTATAAAGCAGTTCTAATTTTGAAACACCCCCGCACGCCATTGCGTAAACGAAGTGTTGAATGAAGGATGAACCGGTGAAAAAGCAGCTTTTGATTGCACTTTTAGCCTGCGTTTGGACGCTGCCCGCTGCAAGTTATGCGGAGGCACCCTTCGTCAAACTGCAAACAGTATCCTCGGGCGATTCCAGAGAACGCCATGTGTTCTTTGGTCGTGTGGTTGCCCGCGAGACTGTGGATCTGGCGTTTCAGGTTGGCGGCCAAATCGAGGAACTGCCGGTAGAGGAGGGCGCGTTGGTCACGGCAGGGGGATTGGTGGCCCGGTTGGATCAAGAGCCATTTGATCTGGCCTTGGCTGAAGCGAAAGCCGAGCATGCTCAGGCGACCCGTACACTTGAGCGGTATCGCGCTCTTGTCGGCAGCACGGTTGCGGAAACCAACCTGAAAGATGCCCAAACCCAAGCCGAGTTGGCAGGAATCGCCGTCCGGAGTGCGGAACGCAACCTTGCAAACGCCACGCTGCACGCGCCTTTTGATGCGATGGTCGCCGCGCGGGTGGTGCCGAATTTCTCGACTGTCGCTGCGGGCAGCCCCGTCGTGCGACTGCATGACATGTCCGACCTTCGGGTGGAGATCGACGTGCCCGAAACATTGGTTCAGAGGACCGGACCCAATGCCGATGTTACGATCTTTGCCGAATTTCCCGCTAACGACAAAACCTATCCGATGGAATTGCGCGAATACAACGCAGAGACGGCACAGATCGGGCAAACTTACAGCGTAACGGTGGGCATGACGCCGCCCGAGGGGCTGTTCCTGTTGCCAGGTGCTTCGGCCAAAGTGACTGCGATTTTCGATGGCGATGACGTTGGCATGATTGTTCCCGCATCCGCGGTGATTGTCGAGAATGACAGGTCCAGCAGCGTCATGGTCTTTTCTCCTACCGGGGCAAACGAAGGCACCGTGGCCAAAACCCCTGTAACCATCGCTCCGACAGATCGCGGCGGGTTGAAAATTCTGACCGGTTTGACGCCGGGGCAGGAAATCGTCGCCATCGGAGCAAGCGCGTTAAACGACGGCGACAAAGTGCGCCGCTTTGTCGGCTTTGGAGGCTAACCGGCCATGGACATTGCGCGCGCCTCGATCGACCGCCCGGTCTATACTTGGATCATCATGCTGATCTGCCTGTTTGGTGGCATATGGGGCTTCAGCTCACTTGGTCGCCTCGAAGACCCGGCCTTTACCATCAAGACAGCTGTCGTGGTGACACAATACCCTGGTGCCTCGGCCGAGGAAGTCGCGCTGGAGGTGTCGGAACCAATTGAATCCGAGATCCAGAAGATGGGTGAGGTCAAGGACATCGAGACGATGAACCAGCCGGGGCTGTCCTGGATCACTGTGAACATGCGTGACCAGTACGACGGAACCGAATTGCCCGAAGTCTGGACCAAGCTGCGCAATCGGGTCAGCGAGGCCGCGCTGCCAAGCGGAACATCGACCCCTTTCGTCAACGATAGTTTCGGCGACGTCTACGGCCTTTATTTTGCCGTGACCGCGCCCGGCTTTTCTGATGCCGAGATTAACGATCTGGCGACCCACCTGCGGCGCGAGCTGCTGGGCGTCGATGGTGTGTCGAACGTGGCCCTGTCGGGCGTCCCGAACGAAATCATCTTTGTCGAACCTAATCTGGCTCTGAGTTATACGATGGGCATCCCACCTTCTGCGATCCAGGGCGCACTCGCCGGGGCCAATGAAATGGTGGATGGCGGCGAAATTCAGACACTTGCTGGCCGTACCATTGTGCAACGCCCGAAAGGGTCTGACAGCGTCGCTGAAATCGCTGCGCTGTCTGTCGGGGTCAGTGGCGAGGTCCTGAACCTGTCGAACTTTTCCGACGTATATCGCGCGCGTGAAACCAGCCCGAATTTGATCGTGCGTCACAATGGGATCGACGCCTTTACATTGGGGGTCGCCGGCATCGCGACGGAAAACATCGTTGAAGTCGGCAAGCGCGTCGATGCCCGCCTAGCTGAATTGCGCGCCGGTATCCCCTTGGGGGTTTCGATTGAACCGATTTATCAACAGCACAAAGTGGTCGAAGAAGCCTCAAACGCCTTTCTTATCAATCTCGCCATGTCCGTCGTGATCGTGGTTGTCGTGCTGGCCGTATTCATGGGCTGGCAGGCCGCTGTCGTCGTTGGCACGACGTTGTTGCTGACGGTCGTTGGCACGCTGTTGTTCATGGCAATCGGTTCAATCGAAATGGAGCGCATTTCGCTGGGCGCTTTGATCATCGCCATGGGTATGCTTGTTGATAACGCCATCGTCGTTGCGGAGGGAATGCAGATTTCCATGCGCGGCGGTCAATCGTCGCGCGATGCGGCGTCCGACGCGGCAAGCAAGACCCAAATCCCGCTCCTTGGGGCCACTGTCATCGGGATCATGGCGTTTGCCGGGATCGGGCTTAGCCCGGATTCGACCGGTGAATTCCTGTTCTCGCTGTTTGCTGTGATCGCGATTTCACTGCTCTTGTCTTGGGTGCTTGCCATCACCGTCACACCTTTGTTGGGGCACTATTTCTTCAAGCGTGGCACGGGCGAGCAAAGCGACGGATATGACGGCGCACTGTTTCAGTCCTACGCAGCAATTCTTCGGGTCTGTTTGCGTCTGCGGTGGCTGGTGATTGCGGCGCTCGTGATCACAACCGTGGCCTGCTACGCGCTGTTCGGTCAAATCAAGCAACAGTTCTTTCCCGACAGCAACACACCGCTGTACTTCGTGCACTACAAGCTGCCTCAGGGGGCGTCGATCCATCAGACCTCGGCCGATATTGCCGTGCTTGAGGCGTGGCTGAAGGAACGCCAAGAGGTCGCCGTGGCCACGTCCTTTGTAGGGATGGGGGCGTCGCGGTTCATGCTGACCTATGACTCAGAAGATCCCAACCCCGGCTATGGGCACATGATTGTCCGCGTGACGAGTCTTGATGTCATTGACGACGAAATGGACGCACTTGAGGCTTTTGCGAAAACCGCGATTCCGCAGGGGGAATTCCGCGTCCAACGATTGGCTTTCGGACCCGGCGGGGGGGCCCCGATCGAAGTGCGCTTTTACGGAAGCAACCCTGACACCCTGCGCGATCTGGCCGATGAGGCCATGGACAGGATGCGCGCCGCCTCGGACAATATCATCGCCCTGCGTCAGGATTGGCGCGAACGCGAACTCATCTTGCGCCCGGTCTATTCTGCTGACCGTGCACAGGATGCAGGGATCTCGCGGTCTGACATCACGCGCACGCTGCAATTTGCGGTCGAAGGGCTGACCGCCGGCACATTCCGTGAGGGCGACCGACAGGTGCCGATTGTGCTGCGTGCGCCTCAGGGTAGCGACATGGCCCTGACGGATCATGTGATCTATTCCGAAAGCGGTAATGCCAGTATACCCATGATGCAGGTCATCGACGGCTTTGTCTTCGAACCACAGGATACGTTGTTCCACCGTCGCGACCGCGCCGATGTGATTACTGTTGGCGCTGACGTCCCGCGCAGCATGACCGCAGCCGAGGTGTTATCCGAGGTTCGCGAGACAATCGAGGCCATGACCATTCCAGACGGCTACACGATGGAATGGGGCGGAGAGTTGGAAAGCTCGTCGGATGCGCAGGCGTCGCTGGGAAAGCAACTTCCATTCAGCCTTATCATCATGGTGCTGATTTCGGTGCTTCTGTTCAATGCAGTGCGCCAACCCATCATCATCTGGCTGCTGGTCCCGATGTCGGTCAACGGGGTCAGTCTGGCCCTGTTGGGGTCGGGGCTGCCCTTTACCTTTACGGCGCTGCTGGGGCTGTTGTCGCTTTCGGGGATGCTGATCAAGAACGGCATCGTTCTGGTCGAGGAAATCGATTTGACCCGCGAAGCTTCGCCCCAGATGCCTCTTGCCGATGCGATTGTCTCGGCCTCGACGTCGCGCCTGCGACCCGTGTTTTTGGCTGCGGCGACCACCATTCTGGGGATGTTGCCGCTTGTCAGCGATGCGTTCTTTCAGTCGATGGCCGCCACCATCATGGGGGGGCTGGCATTTGCATCGGTCCTGACTTTGATTGCTGCACCGGTGCTGTACTATATCTTCTTCAAGCGCTCAGCCCAACGTGACGCCTCGGCTGTTTCGGCATGAAGATCTGATAAGGGTCTATTTTGTTGTAAGATTTCGTTAGATATGAACCTATCGCCTGACCGTTCGCCAGTTCGTCGCGCATCCGTCTGTTGACGTTATCGCAGTCCTTTTGCTCAGACTGGAGTGGCGGGGGGGCGGCATCAATATGGCGGCACGTGCGTTTCACGATCTATTTGCCATCTACAACGCGGCAGGGCCGAACATCTATCCTCCAGCCGCGCGTTAATGGGGCAGGGTGCCGTGTCAGCAGGCCGCAGGCGTCAGTGCCGCGCAAAGGTTTGTCCCGCGACCCAACCCGCTATGTAGCCGCCCAAATGCGCCTCCCACGCGAGCCCGCCAGCCAAGATCACGACGAGAACGATGTTGGCCGCGACCAGGCCCAGGATCGCGACCACCAGCGGCTGCACAGGCAGGCCAGAGCGTCGCCGCATCCGGTACTCTGCCGCTTGCCAAACACCGATCAGACCAAAGACCGCGCCAGACGCGCCAATCATCGGCCCGGTGTTGGAAGACAGCAGCCCGAAACATGCCGCGCCCGCGACCGCCGATATGAACAGCACCAGCAATGTTCTGGCTGCGCCAATGTTGGACGAAACGAACTTTCCTAGGGAAAGAAGGACGACCCCGTTCATGGCAAGGTGCACGATCCCGCCGTGCAGAAAAGCGTGGGTTATAAACATTAGGGCGCTCTGACCCGGATAGACCGGCTGCACCGTGCCCCAAAGGACCGGCTGCCAGAACGCCCCGAGCACGAACGCGTGCCAGCGCAGGTTTTGCGGTCCGAAAAGGCCAGATGATGAAAGGCTCAGGACCAGCTCGATCGCAGTCATGACACCGACGAGGATCCAAAGGAAACCCGGCGCGCCGGTTTGAGGCGCCCGGAGAATAGATTGCTGATCTTTCGGTGAGTAAAGTTTCATGACTGAGAGATAGTCCTTCATCGACAGCAAGCCAAACCCGAATCTCAGATTCGATCCCATCAAGGAAGGGCCGTAAGCCAAGTTTCTTTAGAAATACCCGAATGAGCTTGGGTCCGCATAACGACCGCAGCGGTAGTGCATTGGGTTATCGCGCCTTTGGCGCGAGAGGCCATCGTGCCGATGAACCAAAGGCCAATCATGCACTCACTTTCAATAAGGATCGCTCAGGTCGGGTTGCCCAGTGCACCGGCAAACTCTGAGATCAAGCATCTAGTACAAATTCTGCAAAACATCAGGTGCCACATGCCAATCAGCCAGACCCAGACAAGAGGCGGCGCAGGGCCGGTGGCGCGCAGATCAAGATCTTTGATCCCACGTATCGAGCCCTTGTTGTCCGCGTCTATGACCTTGGGCGCGCAAATCAGAGGGCGCGCGCCAAGGTGAGGTTGCGCTATTGGGCCCCGCTGGTTATTCGGCAAGTTGCCGTATGCGCGCTTGAACGGCCCCCAATGGCCCGGATCGAAGGTTTCGATCTGAACATAGCGCAATATCGGTGAGGTGCGCCGTTGTTGAATGCCTTGATCTTGAGTGTCACCGTCGTGGCCGGCGCCATTATGCTTTGGCCGCGTATTGCGAATGCGCCCCTATGGCGCGCAACCATCACGCCCCTTGCCTCGATCATCGGGAGTGGGTTTCTTGTGCTCGCCCCGATACTTGATGTCAGCTATGGGGCGCTCGCGCCCGCTGTCATGCTCGGTCTGTGTGTGGTCGCTTATCTGTTTGGCAGTGCGATCCGTTTTAACATTGCCCGGATCGATCAACCGAGCAAACGTCAACGTCTGGTCGAAGTGGCCGAAACTGTAGCCTCCGCTGTTCTCGCCTTCGCTTTCATCATCTCGGTCTCATATTATTTGAACCTCTTCGGCGCATTCGGAGTGAGCCTTACGGCGCTGGATGACAGGTTCCATGCACGTTTGTTGACCACCGCCGTTTTCGTTGTGATCTTGGTTGTCGGCTGGTCCCAAGGGTTTTCGGCCTTGGAGCGGATGGAGCAAGTATCTGTCGGTATCAAACTGGCGATTATTGCCGGATTGATTTTCGGTCTGGCCGTTCATTTTGGCGACAGGGCCCTACAGGGCAGTCTGCATGTCAAACCGGCCAGTATCAGTGCATGGGCGGCGCTTACTCTCATGGCTGGTTTGATCGTGACGGTGCAGGGGTTTGAGACTTCCCGTTATCTTGGCGCGACCTATGATGCCCGGACCCGCATCCGGTCCATGCAATTGTCGCAATGGTTCTCATCCGCCATCTATATGGTTTACATAGGGCTTCTGACCTACGCTTTTGACACCGGGACATTGACCCTAGATGAAACCTCGATCATTGACCTGATGGAAATCGTCGCTCCCATCCTGCCCGTGTTGCTTGTCGCTGCCGCGCTGAGCGCACAATTTAGCGCCGCTGTTGCAGATACCAGCGGCTCTGGCGGTCTGATCAACGAAATCACAAAAGGAAAGATTTCCCCAAAAATTGCTTACAGCGTGCTGGTGGGAATTGGTCTGTTGTTGACGTGGACTGCGAATGTTTTTGAGATCATCAGCTATGCCTCACGGGCTTTTGCGGCTTACTACGCTATCCAAGCGGGCATCGCGGCGATGTCCGCACGGGCGCAGGGGCGGCGGGGCAAGGCGGTATTGTTCGGCGCATTGGCCGTCTTGGGCTGCGCCATCACGATCTTTGGCAAGCCGGTCGAATGAGCGGACGACGCGCGGGCATGGTCGCCTTGGCGCGCATAAATAAAGCAGCCTTTTACATGATTATAGCGGCCGTCACCCCGTACAGCCGCCCGTCAACTGGCAAGGATCCTGCCTCTGCGCGCCGGGCGGGTTTTCTAACACTGAATTGCGGCGTCCGGGCGAACAGTAAGCAGTAAATCGACATGCGCGTCAGACAAGGTCGAGAAACCTTTGCTCGGCCAATGACAGGTGCCGTCCCTTGTGGCGCAGGACGCGAAACTGCCGGGGAGGGAGGTCGAACGCCGATACGACAAGCCGACCCGCGTCGACCGCCCGTTCGACAACCAAGGTAGACAGGATCGCAGCCCCCGCGCCAGATTCCACTGCGACGCGCACCGCCTCGTTCGATGGCAATTCAAATGCAACGTCGATGTCTTCGACACGCAGGCCGTACTCCGCAAGAGCCTTTTCGCAGACCGCCCGTGTGCCCGATCCGACCTCGCGCATCACCCAAGAGGTACGTTTCAGATCCTCCGGCCCGGACGGGGGGCGGTGTGCCCATTCATGCCCGGGCGCCACCACCAAAGCCAACCGGTCACCAGGGAGGCTGTCAATGGCCAGGGTTTCGTCGGTGACTTCTCCCTCGACCACGCCCAGATCGACGGTGGCCGCATCAACCATCTGCACCACCTCGGCGGTGTTGCCGACAGCAAGTTCAAGCACGATACCGGGGTGCGCGCGGTGAAACCTCTGCATCAGGGGTGGCAGCCAGTAATTCGCGATTGTCTGGCTGGCGGCAAGGCGCAGTGTGCCGCGTTTCATCCCGGCCAGATCGCCCAGTAGGCGCGTCGCCTGCTCGGCCCGGGCCAGCACCGCTCGCGCCTCGTTTAGAAACAGCTTTCCCGCATCCGTCAAAACGATGCGCCGACCCACGCGATCGAACAGTTGAACGTCGTGACGCTCCTCCAGCGCGGCAATGGCGGCGCTGGTGGCGCTTTGCGTCAGGTTCAGATGCGCCGCCGCCTGCGTGACGTGTTCCCGTTCGGCGACGGCGACGAAAATGCGAAGTTGGTCAAGGGTCATGCAAGCACAAGAACCATACCGAGGCTGAACAGGGAAATGAAAATCCATGCTCCGGCCCCCAAAATCGCAGGGCGGAGACCCTCAGCGGCCAGTTTTCGCATGTCCGTTTCAAGCCCCATCGCGGCCAGGGCCGTGGCCAAAAGAAATTGCGTGATACCCGTCGAATAGAATGTCGCCGCCTCGGGCAGCCAGCCCGTGCTTGCCAGACCTACCATGGCGACGAACCCCAATACGAACCATGGCACCGGCGGGGCCGCGCGTCCGGCCGTGCCGCCAAGGTGGCGCAGCTTTCGCGCGGCAAGAAAACCAAGGCCCAGCACAACGGGGGCCAGCATCATCACGCGGGTCAGCTTGGCAATCGTGCCAAACTCTCCGGCCTCCTGCCCACGCGCATAGGCGGCCGCGACCACCTGAGCGACCTCGTGGATCGAGGCGCCGGTCCACAGGCCGAACGCATGCGGCCCCATATCCAAAATCCCCGCGACCAGCGGCATTAGTACCATCGACAAAGAGCCAAAGATCGTAACGCAGGCAACGGCATAAGCGACGTCTTCGTCGCGCGCGCGCGTCACGGTATTGGTGGCGATCACCGCCGAGGCGCCACAGATCGAACTGCCCGCCGCGATCAATTGCGTCAGCCCTGCATCGACCCGCAGCACCCGTCCGAGCCACGTGGTGAAGGCAAAGGTCGCCAAAAGCGTCACAACGACCAGCGCCACGCCGACGCCGCCCACCGCGATGACCTGCTGGGCGGTCAGTTGCAGCCCCAGCAACACGATCCCTGCACGCAAGAGCCGCTTGATGCTGAACGACGTTCCGGGCTTGGCCGATGCAGGTGTGCCGATCAGATTGTGAAATGCCATTCCCAAGAGTATGGCAAGAATGAGCGGGCTAAAAACGCCAACACCGGGAATATAGCGCAGTCCGAATGCCAGTGCCGCTATTGCGAATGCAAGAAGCAGGCCCGGCAAAATGTGAGTAACTGCACCACCGGCCCTTGGTCCAGTGCCACCATTGATCTCACCCTGCTGGATCATGAAATTTGCCATCTGAAGTTCCCTCATAACTTTTCAGGGGCATCAATAGGCGTTCCCGATTAAGCTTTAAAATTGATTGTATGTGTTGAAGTGATCGATAAATTAGAACGATTGACTGCCGCCGAAATCCGCTGGTTTATCTGTGGCGCGCAACAGAGATGAGTTTGGCTAGTCCTGCCAGGCCGTTTGGGGAAGCTTCAGCAGCCCATCCCCAAGCCATTGCCCTGCCGCACCGAGCGCGCGCTGTTCTGTCCACACAAGATCAATTCCTTCAAGAAGATCATTCTGCTGGAAAGCATAGCGGAGTTGAACCAAATCCCCCGTTCGGATGGATGTTGCCACAAGTGATATCGGAAGCTCCGCCCAGCCAAAGCCGGTAAGCACAAAATCTAGGATCAGGTCCGGATTTTCCACCGTCCAAGTCGCCGCACTCTTTTTCTCGTTTTGTTGCGACGTTCCCTCGACCGGAGATTTGTGGCGCAAAATCTGGCGGTGCTGTCGTAGTTCCCGATAGCTTGCCTGACTATGTGCCGCCAAAGGATGGTCTGGCGCACAGACCGGGATCATCTTGGAATATCTTAATCCGTGAAACTGTAACCCGCTGGGATAGCCCTCTTGCTCAGCCATCAAACCGATGTCCTTCCGGCTCTCGCGCAATTGCGCTGCCGAGGACGCAGGGCTTGGCGCAGGCATCGGCTACGTCTGGACCCGTGAACGTTTCTTTTGCGGAACTCACGTTCTGCAACATCGGGTTCTGCTGAACAAGCCTGTGTTTAAGAGAGAACATGCCGTTTTTGCGCATCAATCTGCACACCATTGCCCGGCAGGTGATTTACAAAGTAAATCTGCCGAGAGGGGCGCCGATGCCCGACATCAGCGCATGACAAATGGATCGGGGATCGGTTCGTCGCTGGTGCGCAGCCAGACTGTCTTTGTCTTTGTGTAATCCAGCGCCGCCTGCATCCCGCCTTCGCGCCCATGACCGCTCAGACCATGACCACCGAAAGGCGCAATTGGGCTGACGGCGCGATAAGTGTTCACCCAGACAATGCCCGTACGCAGGCCACGGATCATGCGGTGCGCCCGGGTCAGGTCCTTGGTAAAGACACCGGCGGCCAGGCCGAACGCGGTATCATTGGCGATTTGAAGCGCCTCTGCTTCGGTGTCAAAGCCAAGAACCGACAAAGCCGGGCCAAAGACCTCATGCGTCAGGCAGGGCGCGTCTGGCGCGTTTGTGCAATCAATGATCGTGGGCGGAAAATAATTGCCCTCGCGCGCCAATGGCCGACCGCCGGTGATGAGTGTCGCGCCGACTGCCTCGGACCTGTTGATCAGATCAATAGCTGTTTCCATCTGCCCTATGGTGCAGAGCGGCCCGACCTCGGTTGCCACATCATCGGGCGCGCCGATGATCACGGCCTCGGCTTTCTCCTTTAGCCGCGCTAGAAACGTATCTTTGATTTTGTTTGAAACCACCAGCCGCGATCCGGCCACACAGCTTTGCCCGGTCGCCGCGAAAATGCCCGACACCTGCGCGTTGACTGCGCTTTCGATATCGGCGTCCTCAAAGACGATGAACGGAGACTTGCCGCCCAGTTCCAGTGACGTCGACGCAAGGTTTTCGGCCGAATTTCGGACGATGTGGCGCGCCGTTTCTGGCCCGCCGGTGAACGCGACGTGACTCACTTTCGGGTGGCTGGTCAAAACCGCGCCACATTCCGGGCCAAAGCCGGTGATCACGTTCAGCACGCCTGGCGGGAACCCGGCCTGATCGAAAATTCGCGCGAATTCCAGCATCGGCGCTGGCCCCTCCTCGGAAGCCTTCAAAACCACAGTGCACCCCGCCGCCAGTGCCGGGCCGATCTTGACGGCGGACAAGAATAGCTGCGAATTCCACGGAACGATGGCGGCGACGACACCGATCGGCTCGCGGCGTAGCCAGACCTCCATGTCGGGCTTGTCGATTGGCAGGTGCGCGCCTTCGATCTTGTCCGCCAAACCCGCGTAATAGCGGTAATATTCGGCCACATAGGCAACCTGTGCCGAGGTTTCGCGGATGATCTTGCCGGTATCACGCGTCTCCAACATGGCCAGAGACTGCGCGTTGTCTGCAATCAGATCGGCAAGTCGCAGCAACAGCTTTCCACGCGCCGAGGCCGTCATTCCGGCCCAGGCGGGCGCGTAAAACGCGGCTTCTGCGGCGTTGACCGCGGCGTTGACGTCAGCGCCGCGCGCCTCAGGCATCAGCGCCCAAACGCGGCCGGTTGCGGGATCGCGGCTCTCGAATTGGGCGGACCCGTTAGAGAAGACGCCGCCGATATACTGCTGAAATTTCTGCATGGTCACTCCTTCAGGCAAACGCCGGCATGACGTCTTTGATGAACCGTTCCAATGATGCCTTCTTGCGCTCAAAACTCATGCCGCTGTCGATCCAGAATGAATATTCATCATATCCCATATCGGCGTAAGTCCTGATCCGGTCAATCGCATCGCCCGGCGTGGCAATGACATTGTCGCGCAGCATCGCTTCCGCGGAATAGAACGGATGGCTCGCGATCTCTTCGTCACTCAGGTGTTCGATCAACCCCTGCGAGACCGGGCGTTCGTTTTTGAACCACGCGCCAAAATAGCAGTAGAACTGATTTATTTCCTCTGCCGCCCGTTGGGCATCGTCCGCATCCGCCGCGATATACGTGTGGTTCAGCAGCATGATCTCGGGGCGTGGCGTATCGGGACATGTCGCGCAGGCAGCGTTGAACGTATCCATCAATCTCGTGATTTCGCCATCGCCTTGCCAGAGCGGGGTGACCTGCACATTGCAGCCGTTCGAGACGGCAAACTCAAAGCTGTTGGGATCCCGCGCAGCGACCCAGATCGGCGGGCCGTCTTTTTGGAGAGGTTTCGGGGAAGACGTTGTTGCCGGAAAGGAGTGATAGGTCCCTTCCTGCGCGTAGTCGCCTTTCCACAAGCCTTGCAGCGCGGGCACCAGTTCGCGCAGGCGCTGGCCTGCATCCCAAGCATCCATACCCGGGATCATCCGCTCATATTCATAGCTATAAGCGCCGCGCGCAATGCCAAGGTCCAGGCGACCATCGACGATCATATCCGTCATCGCCGCTTCGCCAGCCAGACGGATTGGGTGCCAAAAGGGGGCAATGACCGTGCCGGTACCGAGGCGCACGTTTTTTGTTTGCCGCGCAAGGTCGATCAGGTTCAGGAATGGATTCGGCGCAATGGTGAAATTCATGCCGTGGTGCTCGCCGGTCCAGACGGCATACATCCCGCCCTCATCGGCGATTTTGGAAAGCGCGATGAAATCGTCGTAAAGCTGCTTTTGGTCCTGATCCGGGGATATGCGTTCCATATGAACGAAAAGCGAAAACCGCATGTGATAAGCTCCCTTAAGCTACTGGGCGGACTTCGCCGCTATTTTGATCGCCATAGTAGATGCCATAGTGCCCCAGCACGGATTCTGCTGCGAACCGCTTTAACATCGTCTGGATAGCGGGATCGGACACCTTGGACAGCGCAGATTTTGTCATGGGAACGAAGGCGCCCTTGTCTGGCGCGCCTTCGGCGGTCTGGCACAGGAACGAGATATGCTGGCGCTTGCGATCCACATCCTCGAAAACCGAATAGACAAAGCCCGGCTGCGCATGCAGTCCCGTCGATGCGATGAGCTTCTTGACGGCAGTAGACGCGCCTTCATCCACGGCGGCCCGTTCCGGTAGGGTCAGACCGCCATTGCCATCATCGACCAGCAGGACATGGCCGTCTTTCTCGATCAGCGCGGACACGATCAGATTGCCGCTATGTGTCAGGGCAAGCGTGGCCGTCGATGGTGTGACATAGGCCCCGCGCGCATAGCCAAGACCGGGCTCGGCGGTGCTGTCGAACGCCTCGACCCGACCGATAAGGATCACATGATCCCCGGCCTCGACTGTCTTGTGCATGCTGCAATCGAACCAGCCGCAGACCCCCTCCAGAATCGGCGCTCCGTTTGGGCCGTTGTGCCAGTCGACCATAGAAAACCGGTCCTCGACCGGGCGTGCGAAGGTGTTGGACGTCTCGATCTGGGTTTCGGACAGAACATTTATGGCAAAGCCCGTTGCATTGATCAGCGCGTCATAATTGCGCGAGGAATTTGCCAGACAGACCAACACCAATGGCGGGTCCAGCGACACGGATGTGAACGAATTTGCAGTAAAGCCGATTGGCTCGCCGCCCTGATCATACGCCGTGACGACCGTCACCCCGGTGCAAAAGGTGCCAAAAGCATTCCGCAGCTTACGCGAATCAAGCATTGTCATTGCAGTTCCTTTTGTGTCGCCGGCTGTTTCAACCAAGTGAGAAGGTGCGCGTTGACCTCGCGCGCGGCTGTCAGATTTATCATGTGCCGGTGGCCTGTGATGGCAACTGCCGTGCCCTGTCTTGCAAGGCTGGCCATCGCGGCGGACATGGCCGTGGTAGAGTTCGGGTCATCGTCCCCCGTCATCGCCAGAAGCGGGCAGGCGATCTGGGGCAGTTGATCGGCATAGGTCGCATCGCCGTTTGCAAAGGCAGTATAGGCTGTGGCGTAACCGGACAAATCGACCTTGCCGAGCCATGTCGCCACCTGCGCCTTGGCCGTGATTTCGGCGGGGGTATCGCCGAACCAGCGCGCAAGGGGCGTGTCCAAATCGATCTGACCAGCCCGAATTTCCTGCGCCCTTGCCTGAACAGCGCGCCGTGCTGCGGCGTCACGGTGATAAACGCCGTTGAGCAACGCCACCCTGCGCGTCAGACTTGGAAAGCTTGCGGCGAATCCGGCAGCGATCAGCGCCCCCATGGAATGTCCCGCCAGATTGATCGGGGCCAAATCCAGCGCCTGAACCACAGCGTGAAGCCACGCCACGAAATCAGGCAGCTCGCTGCCCTCGGGCAGGGGGGTGCTGCCGCCGTGGCCCGGCATGTCCAACGCGATGACGCGCCATTTTCCGGACAGGGCCGCGATCTGCGGCTCCCACGCCGCCGATTGCATGCCGACACCGTGGATCAGCACGAGGGGCTCGCCGCTGCCGCTGCCGCTGTCGCGGTAGGCGACGGTCAGGTCTGGATCAGACAGCCGCAGGGTTGTCAGCGTCATGGCCTAGCTCCTTTAGATCCTGATAACGATCGCCAATCCGATGATGCGGGCGACCGCCGACCGACGCGCCGAGGGCGATCAGGATCTCGTCTGCGCCGGGCGCATCTGCCACAGAGGTTTGGATCGTCAGGTAATGCGAGCGTCTGCCGCCATCGTTCTTGTCCATCAACGGAATCAACAGCGGCGCATTGGCCGGGCCTCGTGTATTGCAAAATGACAGGTAGGACTTGGCCCCGACAGCATTGCGATAGTGATTGCCGAAATGCAGCGTGTGGATCAGGGCAGAAGCATGCTCGACCTCGCCATTCATGCCTACGATGGCCGCCTTGCCATAGCCTTCGACCTTATCGCCACCGCCCGCTGCATCCAGCACCATTTCCGTCAGCAAGGCACCCAGACCCGGCGCGCAATCGCGGATCGCAGGCGACAGATCCTCGACAAATCCAAGGCCGGCCCAAGGGTTGCGTATCACGGCCATCGCGGCAATCAATTTGAGAGGGGTCGGTGCAGCCTTGCCGCCCTCAATCAGGGTGTTTTCTACATGCAGCAAGGTTTTTCTGATTTCGGCGGGCACTGGATAATTCCTTTAGAATGTACATGTCTTAATCTTATGGTATACCAACATACCATTAGTCAATCTCACTTGTTACACCAATGGGCTACTGCTAGATAAATCTTTATGAAAACTGAAAAAAATGCCCTACAAAAAATCGACAGCGTCCCGCAAACCCTGCGCGATATCGTGCAGGAGCGGATGCGCAACGCGATCATCGAGGGCCATTTCGCCCCCGGTGAAAGACTGATCGAGCGGCCTTTGTGCGACCAATTGGGCGTCAGCCGCACCGTGATTCGCGAGACGATCCGCTTTCTTGAGGCTGAAGGTCTGGTCAAGATTATTCCCAATCGCGGCCCCATTGTTGCGACATTCGATTGGGATCAGGCCAAACAGATCTACGACATAAGGCGTCAACTGGAGGGCGCCGCCGCTGCGGCCTGCGCCGAGGCCCACGATGCCGATTTTGCGGATCGCTTAAGTGCTGCCCTTCGCGCCCTCGCGGCAACGATGGACGATACTACATGGGCCGAGCTGTTACAGGCCAGCACCCGGTTTTACGAACTAATCTTCATCGAGGCGGGGCACACCGTGGCATGGGAAATCGTGCAGCGCCTGAATGGCAGGATTAGCAGACTACGCGCCCTGACCCTGTCAGCCAGTCATCGCGCGCGTCCCGGTATCGACCACATGACGGACATCCACGACGCGATCCTCAGCAACGACGCGAATGCGGCGCGCGCGGCTGTCCACTGTCATGTCGACGACGCATCAGACACTGCACGGCGCGTGCTGAGCCAGGAATCGGTGGCGGGAAAAAACGGGGCCTGAAAAGGTTTTGCTGACTGAAAGAGAAGCCGCCGTTTTGTTTCACTAAAATCGCCAGCGGTCTCCGACGATACCCTCTATCGCTGCGGCTGCACTTCGCGGTAAAGGCGTTTATCGGCATCAAAGCTGCCCATGAAATCGCGCAGCAAGCAGGGTTTCATCAACTCGGCCGCCCATCTGGTATAATCGCAAAGCTTATCGCCATGCTGCTCCACTATGCCGCCGAACCATGGCGCGAACAGACAACCATCCACCCAATCCCGCACACCGTAAGTTCAACTATCACTCAATTTCGCATACACGGCGAACCGCAGAAATGGCGGACCGCACCGCAGTAGTTTGACTGGCGGCCGAAGGTCTGTTCTGGGCCGACCACTACATCAGACACCACATTCGACCTTGCCTTTGCTGCGATGCAGCGTAGTTCCAATTTATGCCAGCTCCATTGACCATAGACCCCAACACCGTTGCCCATACGCCGCTCGAAGATGCGCAGGGGCTGTTGATCGGCTGTTTTCTGACATCCGTGGGACTTGTGTTTCTTACGCAACTCGGTTTCCTCACGGGGCAAACGGCGGGCATTGCTTTGCTTATCGCTTACCCAATGGGTTGGTCCTTCGGTCTCGTTTTTTTCCTGATTAATCTCCCATTTTATTTCTTTGCCTACATGCGATTAGGTCTCGAGTTTACGCTAAAAAGCTTGTTTTGCGTAACATCCGTTTCTGTCCTCTCGGATCGACTTCCCCTGTTCATCGTCTTTGAGAGCCTCAATCCGATCATAGGCACCCTAGTGTTTGGGGTAACCGTGGGCCTCGGTCTTTTAGCCTGTTTTCGGCATAGAGGTTCGCTTGGGGGTATGGGGGTGCTGGCGCTTGTGATACAGGACAACACAGGATTCAAAGCGGGCTATACGCAACTTCTTGTAGATGTGGCGATATTTGCAGTTGCGATATTCATATTTCCGGCCTCCGTGGTCGCCTATTCTTTCCTAGGAGCAGTAGTGCACAATGGCGTAATTGCCTTTAACCATCGCCGAGATCGCTACGTAGCGCCTTAGGATCGCATGGGCCATCGGGCCCGTATAAATGCTGTGCGGTGCATGATGCCCGCTTTGAGGAAGGCGCGCCGCAGAGTTGTTCTTGGCCACGAATGTCCGTTCAGGGCCGCTCGTGGCCACCGAATGGGCGGGTAGGTGCGACCGCACGGACTACGGACGTTCATGTGAATGATTGACACCTGCAAAGCAGACGTAGCGCGGATTTTGTGCTAATTTTGAGTCGTCAACTAAATGACTATTGAGTTGGCGCTGTCGACGTAAGTGACCCGCGAAGAAAATGGTTTGGGAACCGGATCCCTGTCTGCGCGTTGCTAGTTGACGTAGAGTAACCATATGGGAGGCTGCAATGTCCGTGACCGAACGATTCCCCGAATCCTTATACGCTCCAGCAGAAAGGCGGATGGCCGAGGCCCTTGTCGAGATCGAGCGGCAGGCCATGGAGGATGCCGAGGATTGCGATTGCAAGGAAGGCATGTTCAACGGGCTTACGCGCCGCGGTCTCCTGATGGGGGGGGTGGCCCTGGGAGGCAGCGCATTGGCCGGTGGCCGCGCCCGGGCCGAAGCGCCTCCCGGTGCCATTGAATACGACGTGCAGCCCGACCCGACCAAGGAACAGGGGCGCCTCATCCTTGATGATGGCGGCTATGGGTCACGCTCGCAATTCGAAAGCGAGGTGCGCTGGCGCTATCCGACAGCGAGCATCGATTCTAGCTGGTCGATGACGCCGCTGGCCTCAGGGCGCGGGATGATCACCCCCTCTGGTCTGCATTTCGAGCGCCATCACGGTGGCATTCCCGCGATTGACCCTCAGACCCACGAGTTGTTCCTGCACGGCATGGTCGACAAACCCATGCGCTTTACCATGGACGATCTGAAACGTCTGCCGTCAGTTAGCAAGATCCATTTCATCGAGTGTTCGGGGAACGGGCTGACTGAATGGGCCAAGCCGACGCTTAAAACGGTGCAGGGCACGCATGGCCTCACTTCGACCTCGGAGTGGACGGGCGTGCGCCTCTCGACCCTGCTGGAGATGGCGGGCGTGCAGGACAGCGCCGCGTGGATCCTCGCCGAAGGGGCGGACGCGGCGGTGATGACCCGCTCGGTCCCAATCGATAAGGCAATGGACGATGCGATCCTAGCCTATGCCCAGAATGGCGAAGCGATCCGCCCTGAACAAGGCTACCCGCTGCGTCTTCTGTTGCCGGGCTACGAGGGCAACACGCATATCAAATGGCTGCGCCGCCTTGAAGTCAGCGATAAACCCTTCATGACGCGCGAAGAGACTTCGAAATATACTGACCTCATGCCGGATGGCACCGCGCGGCAATTTTCGCTGGCGATGGAGGCGAAGTCCGTGATCACCTTCCCATCGGGCGCGATGAAACTGCCGCGTGCGGGCTTTTACGAGGTGACGGGCATCGCATGGTCCGGCCGCGGCAAGATCGCCAAAGTTGAAGTCTCGGCAGATGGCGGCAGCACTTGGCAGGAAGCGACTTTGGACAGCCCCGTGCTGGACAAGTGCCACACGCGATTCCGGCTGCCTTGGACATGGACAGGCGAAGAGGCGGTGCTGCAGAGCCGCGCCGTGGATGAGACGGGCTATGTGCAGCCAACCCTCGAAAAGCTGGTAGAGGTGCGCGGTTTGAAATCCGTCTACCATCTGAATGCAATTCAAAGCTGGCATATCGCGCCGGACGGGGAGGTGACTAATGTTCACGCGTAACCTGACGATCATCTGCGCCTTGGGCGCGCTTGCCCAACCTGCGATGGCGCAAGACGCCACTCGGACCTCAGCTGCGCTGCCCGAAACGCTGGAAAGCACGGGCGAGCGCGCGCCGATGGAGGTGCCGAACTCCAGCGCCGATGAGGTGGGCGTTATCGCACCCGCCGAAAACGCCTATGGCATTGGCCAGCCAGCTACTGAGGATGAGATCGCGGCGATCAATATCGACGTCATGCCGGATGGGACCGGCTTGCCCGAGGGCAGCGGCACCTATGCCGAAGGCGAGGAGCTTTACGAGACGATCTGCGCCGCCTGTCATGGCTCAGACATGATGGGCGTCTCAGAGCTGGGCGCGCCCCGGCTGATCGGAGGGCGCGGCACGCTGGCCAGCGACGCGCCTGTCAAAACGGTCGAGAGCTACTGGCCATATGCCAGCACCTTCTTCGATTACACGCACCGCGCCATGCCGATGAACGAACCCGGATCACTCAGTGCGGACGAAGTCTATGCCATAAGCGCCTATGTGCTGGGCAAGGCTGGCATCACCAGCACTGAGCCGGACAGCGTTATGGACGCGGATGCCATGTCCAAGGTGGTAATGCCAAATGCCGACGGCTTTGTCTCGGATCCGCGCCCCGATGTTGGGGAGTAGGTAGGTGGGTGCCGTCTCAGACGCTTAACCGGGACCAAGAACAGATGCGATGCTGCCCATCAGAAAGAGCGGCGTCGCAGCACGATATGACGGGCACAATCCCGCAAGAACTTGATGTGGTGTCGGGGGGGGCTCGAACGGGATCCGGCCAGACTCCTACATCCAGCCATACCTCGCCGGCCTAGCAATGAGGTTCTCCTCATCGAAAGCGTCGCTTGCAAAGACGCCTGAGCAGCTGCACACAGAGCAATGTGGGGCCCAGGGTCGGTGTCATGGCTGACCTCCCTCAGGAAGCGCAGCCATACCCCCTCGTTGGCTGTAAGCTCATCACGCTCATACATCGTCCTCATCTCCGGAAGATGGACCTGATGGTCCTACGACAAGGCAGACATGGTCTTCGATCCAATGCACTACTTGCCCCTGCTGGAGCAAAAGGTTGGGCCTTGGATCAGGCGGCGTCGCTGCAGGGCTGGGACCTGCCCGCCGAGTTCGCCACCCTGCACCGGTTGCTCGAAGTGCGGATGGGTAAGAAGAGCAAGCGCGAGTACGTTCAGGTTCTGCGCCTACTGGAGACCTTCGAGATGGTCCATGTCCATGGCGCCATCAAGTACGCTCTCGGTCACGGGACCATCGGCTTTGATGCGGTCAAGCATCTCGTGCTGTGCCGGATCGAGAAACGCCCGCCGCGGCTTGATCTCGACATCTATCCCTATCTGCCCAAGGCACAGGTCGAGACGACGGATCCGGCCATCTACAAGGTGCTGATGTCCGGAACAGCGGCATGACCGATACCCCACAGCGCCTGCTGCAGCACGTCTCAAGAAGCTGCGCCTGCCGACCTTCAACAACGAGTACGACAAGCAGGTCTGGCAATGCGTGGCGGAGAACAAGGACCATGTTCACTATCTGCTGCGGCTCTGTGAGCTGGAACTGATTGAGCGCGAACGCCGGATGATCGAACGCCGGATCAAGGACGCCAAGGTGCAGCTAAACCGCGATCAAGTTGACCAATTTTACACCGGGAACTTGGCCAATTTTGCTTCGGGATTGACACCGCTGCAAATTCTTGTTCAATCAGTCCTTGTCACACGATTTGCACACGCGTTTAATTCCGAAACGTCAGGCTGCTCTGAGCGATCACCATGCCTTTGAGGGCGGTGGTCATTCTTGCCCAATCAACTGCATTGCTGTCGTGATGAGGCAAGGTTTCCGGAGCTGCCGCCAGCGCAAAGAGCGTGATGGTGTATTCATGCTCGGCCGCCCCAGGAGAGCACGGCGGCGTGTAACCCGCAAAGTTGCCATCCTTGTCGGACCCTTGATCGCCAAGTGAAGCGGGGTTGCCTCTGGGGATCTCGCGCGTGCCGGCAGGTATGTTCCAGAGCAGCCAGTATTGACTGGGAGCATCGCTTCCCTCGACTGCGCCACGCGGATAGTGGTGCATGATCAGGGCGAAGCCTTTGGTTCCCGAAGGAACGCCGGTCCATTCAAGCGGCGGCGATATACCTTCACCGCCATCCCGTGTGCATTTCAAATCGGCGGGAAGGCTGCCACCCTCTTCTAATGCTGCGCTTGTCAGTGTTAGGGATTGCTCCGCAAGGGCCGCCCCCTCGATGCCGTTCAGCATCGCGAGCAGCGCGTTGGTTGCGACCAGTCGGAATGGCAGTCTCATCGACAGAATTCGCCGGTTTTGACTTCGCCGCCATTGGTGACCGTTTTGGTCTCGAAATTGTAGCAGTTCTCGGTGTCCGAAGGGCTGTAACGGATGAAGTAGTCCTCGCCTTCATAGCTGTAATCCATGCTGCGACTGCCGTCCTCTTCTTGGGTGAAGATCAGGTTCTCGACGCCTCCTGCAGGTGGACGTCCCGGTTGGGCTCCTTGGCCGGTGGCCGCATTGGTCAGTGGCGCAGTGCGCGGCAGGTCGCGCAGGTCACCCACCTCTCCCATCAGGCATTGGATGATATAGGGGGCATCTTCGGAGGTGTGATACCGATAGCCATATGTCTGGTCTATTTGACCATTGCAGACGTCCAGCATGCCCTCGACAATCGGCGTGCCGTCGGGATTGTTGTCGCCATAGATTGGGAAGCCGTCGAAGGCCCAGCCGATGATGGCGTCGTCGCCAGCGTTTTCCATCTGGTCAATCATGCAGACGGGTTTCATGTGGTAGTGATAGTCATCCCCGCGCCCCGCATGACCGCCGCAGACATCGAGTTGCTGGGTCTGATAGGTGTCATGCTGGGCCTGGTAATGGTAGAGATCTTCCTCTGTCATCTCGCCGCCGCCAGTATAGTCGAAAATCGGCACACCATTGACTGCCACGCCAAGCGCTGCATCACGGGTTTGCGGCGTGTCGCCCAGCACGGGCTCCAACGGGATTGGCGCATCATACTGTCTGGCTGGCACCGGCACCTGTTCGTTCGTGCCGACGATACCGGTCATCAGATCGTGGTCGGGATAGGTGTCGGAAGAGATGATCGCCTTGCCGTCTTCGCAGGTGACGGTCACGCTGTCGGAAAAACCGGCTGCTTCGACCGAGGCCATCACCGCTTCGCAATGCGTCTGTGCATCATAGGTGTGCTCTTCGTGGGCCTGCGCCGGGACCGCAAGGAATGCAGTAGAGCCGAGGAGGGTAGCAAATGCGCCAAGGCGTTTGGCGGATAGAAGCTGTTTCATACGATATTCTTTCGGAAAGGTTTCTGGCGGCATAACGACCGCCGGAAGGGGCCAACGTTGTCACGAGGGTGTGGCCGATTACTCGACAGTCAGACGGCAAAGGATAGTGTTATCCGTCTGCAGGTCCGGTCCCCAAATCAGGTTGGCGGACGGGTCCCAGTCGATTTGGTCATAGCCGTCCTTTGGGCTGACTTCACGGGCGCTGTGCTCTGTGGCTGCCATCCAATCGGAGGCGTCGAAATCTGCGGTGTCCCAGTTCACGGGCTTTTCGGTGATCTCAAAGCTGCAGGCCCCTTCGCCCGCCACAGGATCGCTTTCTTCGGCGCAGGCGGTATCAAGCGGCGCTTTATGAACGACGAGGCATTGCCAGCCGGAATCCGACACCGCGACGAGCGCGCCATTAGCATCGTGAACCTGCAGGATCGCGCCGCCATCACCCATCTGTTGGCGGCGGCTGCCGATATATTCGAGGCCAGTATCGTTTTGCTTGAAGTCCTTCATCGTCAGGCCGATGACAAAGGGCCGCTCGGCCTCGAATGTAAAGCTCTCCGCATTGAAGGACCGTTCGGTAGTGATCGGCACGCTGTCTTCGGCGACCTGCTGACCATCGACACTCATGGAAAACCAGTTGTCCACCCAGACATCAGTCGAAAAGGTTTCGGCATGGGCTGCGCTGGCGAGTGTTGCGCAGGTGGCTAACAGTGCGAGTTTGAAGTGCATGATCGATGTCCTTGATTTTCAGGGCGCGATGGCGCGTCTGCCATCCTATGTAGATAGGTAACTTTGCGCTGGCTTGAGGTGAAATTTACAAATTTGTAAGGTATTTGCGTTTTGTCCCTCAGCCATTCACGCTTAGGAAAGACGAGAATGTGTCCGTGGCGGGCGCGTCGCACCGCGAGAGCAAGGGCTGTGAATGAAAATTCTGCTGTTAGAAGACGATCCGGAGATCGGCGAGTGGGTGCGCGATGGGCTGACCCACTCGGGCCATGTGATCGACTGGCTGAAAGACGGGCGCGAGGCGCTGGTTGCAGCGACGAGCACAGCCTATGATTTATTGATCCTTGACCGCATGACCCCGGGCCTTGACGGCTTGTCAGTACTGCGCGCCATTCGCGCCGCTAAAAGCAGCGTACCCGTACTCTTGTTGACGGCACTGGGCGATATTGATGACAGGGTCGAAGGGCTGCATGCAGGCGCCGATGACTATCTGCCCAAACCTTTCGCCTTTTCCGAACTTGATGCACGTGTTGCCGCTTTGGGGCGGCGTAATGCCGACTTGTCCAGCGCGGACGAGACCACACTCGTTGCCGGAGACATCCAGCTTGATCTTCTCAAGCAGCGCTGCCTTCGGCAAGGCAAACCAATCGACCTGAACCCAAAGGAATTTCGTCTGCTGGAAGCCTTTATACGTTCAAACGGACGGGTGCTGACACGCACAATGCTGTTGGAAAAGGTGTGGGACATGCATTTCGATCCCACCACCAGTGTCGTGGAAACCCACGTCAGCCGCCTTCGTGCCAAGATCGAGAAGCCCTTTGGCGATGCGGTGATTAGGACAAGGCGCGGAGCGGGCTATGTCTTTGAACCGAAAATTTGACCTGATCGCCGTCTTACGTATGTCGGCCCTGCGTCAGGCCGTCACCATGACTTTGGCCTTCGTTCTGATCGTCTTGGTCGCGGGCGGGATTGCGATTTCCGCTTTCGAGCGCGAGACACAAAGGCGGATCGAAGACAGTCTTCAAAGTCGATTCGCCGAGGTGCGCGCCGACATTGAGCGCCTCGGCTTCGATCCGGCCCGCTATCCTGATGCCAAGAACGAACGCATCGAATTTCGCCCCGGTCCCAGTGACATCGTGGCCGGAATTCACAATTCTCTGGATATCAACTGGTGGTTCTGGACGAGGGACAGCACCTCGTCGGCAGAAGGTTCTGATCCCGAGGGCCTTGAGGATTGGATCTATCTGGCCGGTCCGGCAAAGGATGGCCAGTTGATCGTTGCCACCGAACTGCGCCGTCAGGATGACTTTCTACAGATCATGCTGGAAACCATGGGTCTTGTGGGGCTTGGCGCTGCACTTTCGGCTCTATTCCTGGGCCTCTATCTGGGCACGCGGACGCAACGCCGGATCAATGCCATTTCCAGAGGCCTGACCGACTTTGGGGCCGGAGATTTGTCCGCACGTGTTGGTGGTCCCGCTCGGCATGACGACCTTGGCGATCTGTCGCGCCAATTGGACACGACTCTGGATCAACTCGACGCGCTGATCCGACAATCCCGTGATTTTGCCAGCAATATTGCCCATGATCTCAAAACGCCCCTGTCGCGACTGCGCATCCGGCTGGATCGCGCCTTGATGGCAAGCGAAGAAGAAAGCGACAGCGCGACGGCCATCGAGGCGGCCATTGCCCAGACCGAACAGATCAACGCGATCTTTGATGCGTTCCTCCGAATTGCCAAGCTCGAGGCTAGAACGGCACGGGCCTCTTTTTCGCCCGTGGATCTGGGGCAGTTGGCGGACGAGATCTTCGAAACCTACCGCTATGTGGTTGAAGCCTCTGGCCGGACCTTGACGCTTGAAAAATCCAACCCCGAAATCGTGTCCGGGGATCGCGTTTTGCTGTCTCAGGCGATGGCAAACCTTTTGGAAAACGCAATCCGTCACACCCCCAACGGGACGCAAATCTGGCTTTTGGCCCATGGCCGCTCAATCGGCGTAGCCGACGCGGGACAGGGCATCCCGACCGAAGAATTTGAGCACGTCACGCAACCACTCTATCGCCTCGAACGCAGCCGAACCACCGAAGGCGTGGGACTGGGGCTCTCTTTGGTAAAGACGATCGCAAATCTCCATGGCGCGAAGTTGTTGTTCTCGGAATGCCCTCAGTTGCCGATTAATGCAGGACTCTGCGTGCAGATTGAAATGCCGCAACCAGTCGAGTGACACTTGCCTGGCGACACAAAAAACTTTTATCACTCATCAACTCAAATTTGAGCGAACCGGAGACATCGCCCTTCCGAACTGGGAGGAGCCAGACCTTGACGAAGAGACTTTTGAGGATCTTGATGAGACGTTTTGAGCGCTTGGATAGTGGTGTCCGAGAGAGGATTCTCCTCTCAGACAGGGGTATGGTTTTGCAACCTGTTGCGGTGTTGTGTTTGCTTAGGCGCAACGCAACTTGCAACATGGGTCAAGGGGTGGCAGGCCCCTTATCGATAGGGCACGGTTCAAGATGAAAGTCCGCCGCTTCATAGAAGCACATAGCGATCACATCGCCTTGCAGAAAATCCGCCGTGCCGAACCCGTGACACTTCTGGATCTTGACGAGCTTCAAAGGATGTTCGTTGAGCAGGGTGTCGCAGACAAAGAATCCTTGGATGCGCTTGAGGAGGAGCAGTCCTTGGGCAACTTCCTCCGTCGGCTTATCGGGCTTGACCGTGCTGCGGCGAAAGCGGCGTTTAGCAACTTCATGGCTCTTCATAGATTAAACTCGGATCAGACCGAGTTCTTGGGCACGATCATCGATCACCTCACTGACAGTGGGATTGTTGAGCCAGAACGCTTCTATGAAAGTCCGTTCTCAGACCTCGATGATCGTGGCATCGTGGGGGTTTTCAGTAGAGAACAGGCTGCAGAAAACATCGGGTGTCTGACGTCAGCGCCTATGGGTCCAAATAACGCTATTTGGACCCATAGGCGCTGACGTCAGACAGTTTCGATTGCAATGAAGCAACTACCATCAACGATATTTGGGGGGCAATGTCTTGGGTTTGGACATGGCCAGGAGACTATTTACTGAACGCCGAACCAGTGAAAGAATTTTTCGAGATGGGACAAGATACTATTGTGGGCAGTGGATTTTCCTACGTGTTCCCAATTTTGTTTTGGTTTTTTTTGATTGTCGCGCTTGCCGCCGTTGCGGAGGCTTTCAGTTAGGTGTCAAGTTAGTCTTACTCATAGACTTTCAAGACAATTTAGATCGCTTCAGTCACTTTGGACCAGGGGGGCACGATGAAACCTTACGCTTACCCCATGCACTGTGCGCAGCGCTGCGCCGCGAAATCGAAACGCACCGGCTTGCCGTGCAAAAGCCCGGCGGTTCGCGGCTGGACCGTGTGCCGGATGCACGGCGCACGTGGCGGCGCTCAACCCGGCAAGGCGCATCCAAATTATCGCCACGGCGCACGCGGTCTGGATGCGGTGGCATTGCGTCGGGTTATCAATTTTCTGAACAGCGAAAGTCGTAGCACTGTGCAGGAGCTGGCCGAGCCAACCCGCGCGCCAGATGCACAGACAACAGCACAATGCGTCCAAAAGACTTGATCGGCGCGCAATCGGGCGTCTACATGACCGGGACGGCGTTCTACTTTGGGAATGTCGGCGCAAATAACTCAGGTTGAATTTTCAAGGCCGCAAAGACTGGCTTTGGAACATTGAGCACGAGTATGCCAGACACGAAGATTACTTACGTTTTTGCAATGCGCTATAGAAATAGTGCCATCACCTACCGGAGTAGAGGTTATGTTTTTATGAAGACTACACTGGCCACCATCAGTTTTGCCGTTCTGTTCGCTACGGGGGGCTATGCCGATGAATACACGTACGATGAAAACGTGCTCATTAATTACAGTATGTACACCGAAATCGGTGATTGGTGTGGCTTTGGTATCGATGCCAGCAACTTTCCAGCATACGCTATAATTTATGCGCAGGCATTGGACAACGTTGACAGCGCCAAACTACGTGAGCTTGGTGAAAAAGGTCGCGACAATGCGCTTAATCTTGCGTTTGAGTTTTCTGGCTACAAGTACTTCTGTCAGAGCATGACCGCTGAATCATTGAACGAAGCCTTTGGTTTTGAAATATTCCAAGGCGTTGGTGTGACCCATAACTTGACCAGTAACTAATGTATGCCTCAGGCGATGGCTACATGCCACTAAGGTGTGGTCGAGAACGAGACGGGGCTGGCCGTAATCAGAGAATCTCTTCTTAAGTAATGGGGGGGCATTCTTAAGGCCGCGTTGGTTCGGACCGGCAATGGAAAGCAAATACCCGCTTCCACAATTCAGGGAATTGAACAGAGGGAGGGGGCGGCTCAGTCTTTAGAGCGTCCCGGCGGGACCGGCGAGGGTAGTCAGATTCTTACGCGTGCAGAACTGAGACAAAAAGTTGAGTCCGGCAAAAGCCGCTACCATCCGAAATCGAATGGGGGAAATTTTGTGGGAAGCGCGCAGTCACGAATTCGCCAAGTTTTTGATATTAAATGAAAATGCGGGGTTCTGTGGCGGAGGAGGTGTCCGTCGATGAAGCTCGTTTATCGAATTAATATGCTGATAATAAACAATAATAACTATTAGCGTATGGCCAATTGTATAGCATAATGTATAGCGCCGGGCCACTGGCTAACGACGAAAAGGTCTCATGATAGGAGCGCAAAGCGAGACCTCCAACGCGACAATTGTTTATCTGCGATCCATCATCGTTCGTTCGAGACTGCTGGCATTAGGTGAGACTCAACGACCGGGTCGATCTTTCGCGAACGTCCCGAGAAGATCCCGCAAGAGGATATCACCTCGCGCACGCTCCGATAGGTCTCGACCTTCTTCCAGACGACACGAGAGCTGGTTGGCGCGCGCAGGGGGATGGAGGCGAGGAACAGCATCTTGCCAAAGAGATACTTCTTGTTCTGGCGGTGCGGTGGCACGAGGATCGTCATGGTGAGGGAGCCGGTATCCGTCATCTCGTTGTCGAGCACGAAGATCCTCCCGTTCTGATATCCGACCTTGCCATCGCAGCGCGTCCACCGACGGAGGCGCCCCCATGTCTCGGGCAGCACTTCGATCAGGCGCGAGCGCACCATGCCATCGACCTCGTCGAGGAAGACCGCATTCACAACAATCGAGCCCGGCGCAGCGGTCGAAGTAAAATGCACCTGGTAGGCGCCCAGATGCGGCCTGAGCGCTGTCAGATCTCCAGGAAAGGCGCTGGCCAACGGGTCGCGGCGTCGCTCGGCTAACGACTGCGCTTGCCTCAGGTGGGCCTTTAGCAACATCTCGTGCGGCCCGGACAGAGTGGCGTCGGAAAGCCCGAAATACAGCGCGATGCGGCGGAGATTGTGCGCCGAGGGGCGCGATCTGCCACTCAGGTATTTGCTGAATTGCTGGTGAATAATGCCGACGTCGCGGCAGACCTGCGCGACCGAGGGCTTCTCGGCACAGAGGAAGTTCAGGTTCTTTACCAAATCATCTGTCATAGGGCCGAACTGAAGCTCCTTTGGCTTAACCTCGCTCATTATAGCTTAAGGTCGCTCAATTGCTCGGCGCAATGATTCGACTGAAGGTTCGGAAAAACCAGCCATATGGAGGACACGTTATGGACCGGAACGATCATCTGAAGCTGCTTGAAGCGCGCCTGCGCCGGGGTGTCATCGGTCGCCGTCAATTCATGCGGGGCGCGCTTGCCACCGGTATCGGCCTGACGGCGGCGGGCAGCCTTGCGGGGCGCGTGGAGGCGGCAACGCCCAAGAAGGGCGGGATGCTGACCGCCGGGCTCGGCCATGGCGCAACCACTGACACGCTCGATCCGGGCCGGTTCGAGGCGGGCTTTCTCATCCCGCTCGCCTTCGGAATGCACGGCTACCTGACAGAGATCGACGCGAACAGCGCTGTGCAACCCTCTCTGGCTGAGAGCTGGGAGGCATCGGATGGCACATCGGTCTGGACCTTCACATTGCGCGAGGGACTGGAGTTTCATAACGGCCAGCCGGTCGCTTCCGAGGATGTGATCGCCTCGATCAATTACCACCGTGGCGAGGGGTCAAATTCGGCGGCGGCGCCGCTCGTCTCGGACGTCACGGACATCACGGCAGAGGGGCCGCGAACGGTTGTCTTCACGCTGTCCGGTGGCAATGCGGATTTCCCAGCGGTGCTCAGCGACTACCACTTCCCCATTCTGCCGGCCGTGGACGGCAGCATCGATTGGAAGGCGGGCATCGGCACTGGGCCTTACCGCCTCGACAGCTTCAGGCCGGGCGTCTCGGCCGAGCTGTCGCGCTTCGAGAACCACTGGAACGACCAAGTCGCGCATGTCGACCAATGGCGCCTGCTGGCGCTACTCGACACTAACGCGCGCATGACAGCCGCTGCTTCGGGCGATGTCGATCTGGTCGACAAGGTCGACCTCAAGACGGCGAAGCTCATGGCGCGTAAGCCCGGCGTAACCCTGCATTCGGTCGCCGGAACACAGCATTACACCTTCCCGATGTTGACCAACATCGCGCCCTTCGACGACAACAACGTGCGCCAGGCACTGAAATGGGCGATGAACCGCGAGGAGCTGGTCGAGAAGGTGCTCTTCGGCTACGGCGCGGTGGGCAACGATCATCCCATCGGCCCGAACCAGCGGTTCTACAATGACGAGATGGAGCAGAAAACCTTCGATCCCGACAAGGCCAAATTCTACCTCGACAAGGCCGGCATCAGCGATCTGAGCGTTCCGCTGACCACATCGGATGCGGCCTTTCCGGGGGCGGTCGATGCCTGCCTTCTGATTCAGAACTCGGCCGCAGAATGCGGCATCACCGTCGATGTCGAACGCGCGCCGAACGATGGCTACTGGAGCGACGTCTGGCAGAAGCGCCCGTGGTGCGCGAGCTACATGGCGGGCCGCCCGGTCGAGGATCTGATGTTCTCGCTGGCCTACAAGTCAGGTGTGTCCTGGAACGAGTCCTTTTGGTCCAACGAGGCGTTTGATGCGCTTCTGGTCGCGGCGCGCGCCGAACTGGACGAGGCCAAGCGGCGCGAGATGTATTTTGAGATGCAGGAGATCGTCGCCAATCAGGGCGGCGTGGCGATCCCGATGTTCGCCTCCTACGTCTTCGCCACCGCAGACAGCGTCGGCACGCCAGAGGCTTTCGCCTCCAATCTCGACCTGGACGGCTCGCGCTTCATGGAACGCTGGTGGAAGGCCGACTAGGGCCTTACGATTTGAGAAGTGAAGGTCCCGGGCAAGGTCCGGGGTCTTCGCGTGCACCCTTGCTGCCCCCCTTACAGCGGGCCAAGAAATTGCAAGACCCGGGAATGACGATGCGACTGTTCATGGCGACCATCTCGACCGAGACTAATACATTCTGCTCCATGCCGACGGCCATGTCGGGTTTCGAGGAGTTCTATCTGCGGCACGGCACAGCGACGCAAGAGCCGCCCAACCTGATGACCGAGGCGCTGCATGTCTGGCGGGCAAGGGCCGAGGCCGAGGGTTGGGAGGTGACCGAAAGCCTCGCCGCGATCGCCGAGCCTGCCGGCCTGACCACCGGGCCGACCTATGAGGCGCTGCGCGGCGAGATCCTGTCGGATCTGGACGGCGCAGGCGGCGCGGATGTTGTCCTTCTGCAGCTGCATGGCGCGATGGTGGCCGAGGGGGTCGAGGATTGCGAGGGCGACATCCTCGCCGCTGTCCGTGCGCGCTGCCCGCGTGCCGTGATCGGCGTGGCGCTGGACCTGCACTGTCATCTGACGGCGCGGATGTGCGCGGCGGCGGACCTTGTCATTACCTTCAAGGAATATCCGCATGACGACGCCACCCCCCGCGCCGAGGAGCTGTTCGACATGGCGCGGCTGACGTTGGCGGGCGAAATCAACCCGGTCATGTCCGTCTTTGACTGTCGGATGCTGGGCATCTACATGACCAAGGAGAGCGAGATGGCCCGCATCGTGCAGGAAATGCACGCGCTCGAGGCGGAGCCTGGCATCCTGTCCGTCTCGCTCGCGCATGGCTTCGCTTGGGCAGATGTGGCCGATCTGGGTGCGCGTGTTCTTGTCATCGCTGACGGAGATGCCGGTCTCGCGCAGGAGACTGCGGAGCGGTTCGGCCGCAGCTTCTACGAACGACGGCACGCTCTTAAGGCGGACTATCCTACGATGGCCGAGGCTCTCGATGTGGCGCTAGGCGAGGACGCAGACCGGCCGATTGTGTTGGCCGACATGGGCGACAACTCGGGTGCGGGGGCTCCGGGAGACGCCACCTTCGTGCTGCGAGAGATCCTCAAGCGTGGCTTGTCTGACGTCGCGTTGGGACTGATCTGGGACCCGGTAGTGGTGCGCATCTGCCGCGACGCGGGGGAGGGCGCGACGCTATCCCTGCGTGTCGGGGGCAAGACCAGCGCGTTCTCGGGCGATCCAGTCGATATCGAGGCGCGCGTCATGCGCATCGCCTCAGGGCTGGGACAGCATCTGGGGCCAGGTCTAGAGCCGCTCGGCTGCATGGTCTGGCTGCGCATCGGCGAAGATACCGATCTAGTGGTCAACGATCTGCGCACGCAGGTCTATCACCCCGAAGCCTTCGAGCAGATGGGCATCCGCCTGGCCGAGAAACGGCTGGTCGTGGTGAAATCAACGTTCCACTTCTACGCCCCGTTCCGCGCAATCGCCTCGCGCGTGATCCAAGTTGCCACGCCGGGCGGCGCCTCGCCGGATTTCCGGAACTTCGACTATCGCCGAGGTGGCGCCGAGCTGTGGCCGTTTATGGATGATCCAATGTAGGACGTTCGCGAGCGTTCGGAGAGGATCGGCTTGTCTGCAAGGCTCTGAAGCGCCGTAATCTTGTGCACTTCGACTTGCTGGCGCCACCCTTTGCACCCCTAGCGAGAAATACCCTGTGGCGTGCCTGCGGCTTGCCTTGTCGATCATTGAGATGTCACGCATCTGGTTGTCATCCAGGAACATCGTGAAGATGCCATGTTGAACGCGCGCGCGTGTATTCCAGGCCGAGTGGGCTGGGTTGTTGCGGACCATATAGGTTATTTGCTCATCCGAAGTCTCGCAAATGGTCTGCTCGACGCGCGTAATGCCCTGTCATGTTTTAGGCGTTGCCCGCCAGGCAGAGCCAAGTATGCAATCAGGAACGTCACTGGGTGACAGCTTCATCTTGCCGGTCGTCCTCGCCGCTCTTGATCAATCTCATCGCCTCAGCGGGATAGGGCCGTAAGAGATCATGTGCCTCACCAGAGCCACCTTCCAGCCATTGCTCATAATCATCCGGATGCAGGATGACTGGCATGCGTTCGGGATGCACCGGCCTCACCAGGTCGTTCGCAGTGGTGGTGATCATCGTATAGGTCTCAAGCTCCTGTCCGCCTTCTGGGCCTTCGAAGCGCGAATGCGTCCATAGGCCCGCGAAGGCGAATGGTGTTCGAGGTTCGTCACCACGTAAGCCAAACCAGTAATAGATTGCTGGAGATCTGCCCTTGGCTTCGCAGAACGAAGAGGCGGGGATCAAGCAGCGGCGCTTATGAAAACTCTCCTTCCACAGCCCGGATGTTCGCACCTTGTCGTCACGGGCGTTGTTCCATGCCGCAGGCTGAAGGATCTTGCCCGTCTTCTTGCTGGTCTTGGTGGTGCGGAAGCCCCAGGAGAGGCTACCCAGCTCGCGTCGGCCTTGATCATTGAGCCTGACGACATGACCAGGATATTTGGGCCAGCTCGCGGTCAGGGGTTCGGCATTGCCAAGATGCACGTCCTCCACTGAGACCTTAAACAGGTTGCGCATGGCGCTCACAGCTGTCGTATTGGAGTAGAGGTTACACATCCGATCACCATCGCTGTAATGGAAGGGCCGTCAAGAGTAGCTCTCTGTCCAATTCACGGAGCCGCGTTGTTCTTCGACCCGGCCGCACTGTCAACGCCGCGACCGCAAATGGAATCGGGAATTAGGGCGGGATGCCGTCCTTCGCTGCGGAGCGCACCGAAGGCAGCTCTGCGAATGCTACGGTCGTTCATAGGAAAATGAGCGGCGGTGCCGACGGCGCGAATTGGCCTGATATTCGGAACCTTGCTGTTCCCGATAGCTCCGGAGACAGAGACACTGTGAAAGCGCGAGAAAGATTGGCGCCGGTTCGGTCCGACTTCGCGTCCGCCCCTCACTTCTTTGGCTTCATCTGCGGTCGATTGGTCTCGGCTTGCTCCTTCGCCTTCTTAAAGTCGGCGATCAGCGCCTCGAGTTCGGCAAGATGGGTAATGAATTCCGCTGGCGTGGTCATCCGCCGAGCGGGCGACGAGTGCGAGTTGAAACGCCGAGAGGTTGTCCGCGAGTGCCGAGTCGCGCGCGCGGATTTGCTCGACCTGCTCGGAAAAACCTTCCGCCATCAGATAAGTCAGCGTGGGCAGACCGGCCTTGGCGTCGGCGACGGCCTGCTCGGCCTGCAATGCCGCGGTATCGAGCGTATCGTCCATATAGGCTTGGAAGCGTTGCATGCGCGCGGCGCCATCTGCCAGCAGCGGCTGGTGTGGGTGGTGGTTATTTTTTTCCCTTCACTACGCCGCCCGTGGATTTGGAAGGGTCTATTGCGAGTTTCTTCTTCCGAAACTCAAAGGCGACACGCTCCATCCGCGCATCTCTCTCTTCCTTCTTTCGTTGCTGCTCTTCATCGTCGCGGACATAGTTTTTCAAAAGTTGCTGCCTGAGCAGAGCATCTTTTTGTTTCTGACACTCTGTTTTCTTCGGACCGCCCGCGGAGAAGTTGAGGCGCTCAAACTCGCGAATTTTTCGTTCTTTCTCAGCATCCCGTCTCTTCTTTGCGATCTCACGCTTCGCTTCTTTAAGTTTGCGCTTTCTTCTTTCTTCAGCAGTTTCACCAGATTCCGGGTCAACACCAATTTGATCCCGTCCGAACCAGTCCGAACCGCCTTGGATAAGCGTAGACCCTCCAATAAATCCGCCACGCTTTTTCATTGAGTCACTCCATGTCGCAGTCTTGTGTCGGTCACGCGCCCATCCCCTCTTGAATGGCGTCAAGGCGGCGGTCGGGGGTGCCGGATTTGGCGTATGTCTCCACGTCGATCTGCCCCGTGATCTCGCGGCGCTTGGAGCCGAGCGATTTGCGCATCGATTTCCAGAAACGCTCGCCACTTGCGTCGATTAGCTGCACCTTGCCGCGCCGCGGTTTCTCTTTTCGGTTGGTCAGCAGCCAGACATAGGTCTGGATGCCGGTGTTGTAGAAAAGATCGGTCGGCAGCGCGATGATCGCCTCGACCCAGTCGTTCTCGAGCATCCAGCGGCGGATCTCGCTTTCGCCCGAGCCGGCCCCGCACGTGAAGAGTGGCGAGCCATTCATGCCGATGCCGATGCGCGAGCCCTGTTCGTCGTGGCGCATCTTGGAGATCATGTGCTGCAGGAACAGCAGCTGCCCGTCCGAGATGCTCGGCAGCCCAGCCCCGAAGCGCCCGGACATGCCCAGGTCGGCAGCCTCGTCCTTAATCGGGTCCGCGTATTTCTTCCAGTCGACGCCATAGGGCGGATTGGACAGCATGTAGTGGAAGCGCCGGTCTGCATGTGCGTCATGGGTCAGCGTGTTGCCATAGGCGATGTTCTCGGGATTGTGGCCGGTGACCAGCAAGTCGGACTTGCAGATGGCAAAGGACTCGGGGTTCAGTTCCTGACCGAAGAGCTCGACACGGATACGCTCATTGAGCGCCTTCATCTCCATCTCGGCGATCGAGAGCATTCCGCCCGTGCCTGCGGCGGGGTCATAGACCTGGCGAATGACCCCGCTGCCGGTCAGCGCCTCACGGTCGTTGATCAGCAGGAGCGATACGATAAGCCGGATCACCTCGCGCGGGGTGTAGTGCTCACCGGCCGTTTCGTTCGAGATTTCCGAGAAGCGACGGATCAGGTCCTCGAAGAGGTAGCCCATCTCGAGGTTGGAGACGGTGTCAGGATGGAGGTCGATCTGCGTGAACCGATCGAACACCTAGTAGAGCAGCCCGGCATCGTTCAGCCGCTTGAGTTGATCTGTGAAGAGGAACTTGTCGAGAAAGACGTCACGGACGTTGCTGGAGAACTTGGTGATGTAATCGATCAGGTTGCGGTGGATATCCTTGGGGTCCTGGCCCTTGAGCGCCGCGAAGGAGAACCGCGACTCGTTGTAGAGCCGAATGTTCTCTCCGACGACGCCGGACAGGAGCGCATCGCGTGCCTCGTCATCCATGTCCTTCGGCAGGGAGGCTGCCATGTCGAGCACGGCGGGCTTAGTTTTCTCAAGGATGCAATCGAGGCGCCGCAGCACCACGAAAGGCAGCACCACCTTGCCATACTCGGACTGTTTGAAATCACCCCGTAGGAGCTCGGCGATCGACCAGACGAAACTGCCCAAGTTCTTGATGTCGCTGTTGTTCATGACTGCCCCATATTTCTCTGCGCAGGATGGGTCAGCTTGGCGGCACTCGCAAGAGGCGATTGATTTTACGGGTTCCCATCCATGAAGAGCGAAGCGAGAGGCACATTGATGTAGTAGTTGCTGCGACCGGCCTGGTGCTTCTCGACGAAGCCATGCGTGGCGAGTGTCTCGAGATACTTTGAGGCCGTCTGCCGGGTGATGCCTAGGTCGGTGACCATGAACTCGATCCGGGTATAGGGGTGCCGGAAGAGATTGTTCAGCAGGTCCTGACTGTAGATCTTGGGAAGCTCGGTTCGCAGTCGCTGCTTATAATTTGACATCTGAGCGCGGATCGCTTCGATCAAGAACAGCGTCTCTTTCGACGTCTCAGTCACGGCGTTCAGCATGTATAGGATCCATTCCTCCCATGCACCGTTGTCTCTGACCGCCTGTAGATGATGATAGTAGTCGCCTTTGTTCGACGTGATGTATCGGCTGAGGTAGAGGATCGGGATGTCCAGTAAGCCGGACCTGGTTAGATAGAGCACGTTCAGAATGCGCCCGACGCGGCCGTTGCCATCCGGGAAGGGATGGATGCTTTCGAACTGGTGGTGAATGATCGCCATCTTGATGAGCGGATCGAGATCGCTGATTCCGTCGTCATTTACGAAGCGTTCAAGCGCGGTCATCTGATCCACGATCTCCCGCTGATCTTGGAGCGGCACATATACGATACCGTTCGTAGCTTCGTTCTTCAACGCCGTGCCGGGAGAGCGACGAAAGCCGTCAGAACGCCCTTTCAGGAGCTGAAACATATCGGTGATGGTGGCATTGGTGATGAGGCCATCCGTGGCGCGAAGCCGTTTGAACCCAAGCTTGATGGCATCTCGGTAGAGGGCTACCTCCTTTGCTGCACCAGATTGAGGACCTTCGGGAAAGAGATCTGCCTGAAAGAGTTCGTCTTGCGTCGTGACGATGTTCTCGATCTCCGAGGAGGCCTTGGCTTCCTGCAACGCCAAGGTGTCAATGAGGATGCCCTGGTTGGGAATCGACGCGGCACGACCCTTAAGTTCTGCCAAGGCCCGGTTCGCGGCTGCGAGCGCCTTCAGGACAGGCACGGTCTCGAGATCGACAGAAGGGGGGAGAGGAGGCAGATTGTAGGAAGGAGTTAACATATCTGCCGCCTTACGTTGAAGAAATTGTGTTTCGTTAACATTAGAGAAGGGTAATGTGCAAAGAAAGTCATTTTGTTGACATGGGAAAGGAGAAGTCTCTGATGTCCCGTGTGGACGAACAGAACACCAAAAGTGTTCTCCCTCGTTCGGCCTCCGGCCTCACTCAGTGCGATGAGCGCCGCCACATTGGGCTGGGCTCGTATCCGACCGTCTCGTTGGCACAGGCACGAGAGCTCGCACTCGAAGAAGCGCGCAAGATCAAGTCGGGCATTGATCCGATCGCAGCACGTATCGAGGAGCGCAACGCGCGCGCCTCCGAGAAGAGGCAAAGCATCACATTCGCAAAGGCCTTCGATCGCTTCCACGAGACCAAGATCGAGGGAGAAAAGCAGAATGCCAAGCACATCAAGCAGTGGCGTTCAACCATAGAAAAATATGCATCCCCATTTATCGGCGACAAGCCGATCTCAGCGATCACCATGGAGGACGTTTTAGCGGTTTTAGAACCCATCTGGCAGACTAAGAACGAGACCGCATCGCGCGTGCGGCAACGGATCGAGACCGTGCTTGACTGGGCGAAGGTCATGAAGATGAGGGATGGAGAAAACCCGGCACGCTGGAAGGGAAACCTCGCGCAGATTTTACCCTCTTCAGCCAAGATCAAGACGGTGGACGGGCACCCTGCCATCGCGCTCGATGAAATGTCGGTGTGGTTCAACCTCCTGCGCAATCGAGGCGGCATTGCCGCGCTTGCTTTACAGTTCCTGACGCTGACGGCGACCCGTTCAGGCGAGGTCCGCGGAGCAATGTGGGAAGAGATTGGTTGGAAGCAGAATATATGGACGATACCCGCTGAACGTATGAAAGCCAAAGCGGAGCACCGGGTGCCGCTTTCGTCAGTTGCGGTCGACCTCCTAAAAGCAGCGCCTAGGATGAAAGACTGTCCGTTCATCTTTCCATCACCTCGAAACGGTCAGATGTCAGACATGACGATCTCTGCGGTCATGCGGCGAATCCAAGAAACAGAGGTGCGCGAAGGCAAGGTCGGTTTCTTGGACTCCAGGTCTCGCCGCCCCGCCGTGCCCCACGGCTTGCGTTCCAGTTTCCGCGACTGGGCAGCAGAGCGCACCAGCTATCCTCGTGAAATTGCAGAGATGGCGCTCGCGCACACCGTTGGCAGCGATGTAGAGCGCGCCTATAGGCGCACCGATATGGTTGAGAAGCGCCGACAAATTATGGAAGACTGGGCAACGTTCTGTGTCGGATAGCAGACCGCGTGGCGCAAGCTGTTGGACGCGCCGGACGCTGTCAGCGTAGCAGAGTCTTGGTGGTGCGAAACCCTAAGAGAGAGAGACCAGTTCGCGGCGAACTTGGCCATTGAATCTGACGACGTGACCAGAATACTTGGGCCATATAGCGGTCAATGGTTTTGCGTTGCCGAGATTGTTAGCCTCCATCGAGATCTTGAACAGGTTGCGCATGGCGCTCGCCAAAGTTGTGTTGGAGTAGAGGTTACACATCCACCCACCATTACTTTATTGGAGGGCCGTCAAGAGTAGCATTGTGTCCAGTTCGCGGGACCGTTTTACTCTTCAACGCAGATGCACAAATACCGCCGCGACCGCGAAGGGCATCGGGAGGTGGGCGGGTAGCGGACCTTCTCTGCGCCATACATAAAGGTCTGCTAGGCGGGACAAAGTGCGAATTCGCTGCGGTTGCGCCAATGTCGGGTTCAGTAAAATCGTTCAATAAACGGTCTTTTTTTGAGCGCCGAACAAACGACATTGGTTTTATCCCGCCTATTCAGTCGGTAATGTGTCGATAACAAACACTTGACTGCAGCCCTACGGTTTCCCATTTTGTTCTATATTCATAGCTTTTGACGGGATTCTACTCATGCCTTTGCCTCTATTTGCCATTGCGATACCGGTCCTGCATTCGTCCGGAGCATGGATCGCCTCCACAGGGGCCGCTGGATACATCGCTGGCACTTTGTCCAGCACTTGGATCGGGGCATTCGTTCTGGGGAATGGCACTTTGCTTAGCAGCTTAGGACTCGTATCGGCCGCAGGCATATTCGGAGCCACTGGTGGCTTAGCGGCGCTAACTTCCAGTGCCGCGCTCTCGGTCGGATCCGCACTAACTGCAGTCGGCTTGGGCGGTGTTGCGAGCGCACTTGGTATTGCGCCTGCAGCAACTTTTCTAGGTCTCACCCCAGTCGGATGGGCAGTGGCAGGAACCACCGTGGTGATTGCTTCAACTCTAGGCATATACTTCACCCGCAAAACAATGCGGCGGATCAACGAAGAGCGTCAAAAAGGCGGCCTTGAGCCTACCTCGATAACTCAGATCGTGAAGGAAGTGCGCCTTCTCGAAGCTCAATCATTGAAAGCCATACTCAAACAACTGTCCTCAGAAATGGACGCCATTCAACTTTCCGATGATCAAAAAAATGTATCAATTGATGGCCAAGTCTTCTCAATTCACCGCTTGAAATATGTGGTCAACATCGACGGCTCTGAGGAGCTAGTTTTTGTTACACGCGCAGGACGCAAAAAAAGAGTGCTCTTGATTAAGGCTGCGCCTGAACCTGATGGTCAACCCGCTTAACGTCACATCTCGTCACCTGCAGGACGGGCCACAAACGCTCCTTTTCGGCACCCCCGCAAAAATCCTCGTTTGATGCCGCCATATATCCTATTCAAACTCAAGTGGTTATTATACGTGTTTGCCTCTACCACGATAGCTGACATTAGCGGCATAGCGGAAATTCAATAAAGAGAGCTTAGGCCTGACGTTCGCTGCTCAAGGCACGGATGACGGCTCTGCGGAACAAATCTACTATCTTTGAAGCAAGCGCAATGGTGTGCTTTCGGGTGCAGAGCTTGCGCACAAGCGAAGTTATGGAAATGTAATCGCCTATTTATGCGCCGCAAACTATTGTATAGAAGTTAAAAGTATTGGAATTTATCAATAAGCTCAAAAAACTTTGGTTTCCAAGTTCGGAAACTAATATCCATTTGGCCAAAATAGGTGAAGTTCACATTGCCACTCTGACAACAAAAAACGGGGTTTTGAACGAGTATAAAGCCGAAAGTAAAACTACTGATAAGGCACTTCGTGAGGTGGAAATTGTTTTTCAAGATAACTCTGTTCGACTGAGTAATTTGAAGAATTGCTTTGAGGATAGAAAAGATCTTTATGACGCACTCAGCAAGCTGATATATGAAAGCAAATCTATGCAGTCAGACCTTGATTCAGCATACCAAAGTCTGAAAAAGAACAAAGCATCCAAAGATGATTTCTATCATTGGTCAAATCGGCAGAAGTCAGTGTGGAATGGATTCAGCGGGCGCGGAGGTAAGAAGGTAAGAAGGTAAGAAGGTAAGAAGGTAAGAAGGTAAGAAGGTAAGAATTGATTTCAACCCAAAGAGTATCTTTAACAAATATTCAAGAGGTGATTTGGACAGATATAAAGCCAATATAGAATCCGCAAAGTCAACGATCGGTCGAATTAAGTCAAGGCGGGACTCTATCTCTTCAAAGATTGATTCAGTAAAATCCGATATTAGAGACGCAAAGCAACTTTGCGCATATGTCAAAACCCCAGATGGCAAAGATGAGAAAAATGTCCTTAAACAAAAGATCGCATCCCTGAGCAACCAAATCTCCCAGTTGCAGTCGGTTTTGGACTCGCAGAACGCTAAAATTTCGAATCAAATCTTGTTGATAAAATTAACAAAAACAGAATGGATAGACGAAATAAGAAAGGTCAAATTTTCGCAGTAATAGTTGTATTTTCTGAACAACATAGACCGAATATCTCAAGGGGCGCTTTTGGGCAAATATTATGATATTTGTAATAGTCCAATCGAGCCATGTTTTGCAGGTTGTGATGATGACCTACAATTCAGTTGCGTAACTTAGGACCAAACATTCGCTGCATGGCGGGAAATCAAACATTTAGGCTCGGATTTGCCGTTTGCGGCCCAAAGCACGAATGGTCGGTGAGGGCCGTTGGCGAAGCGGCTCACCTCACAGCATAGTCGAACTCGATATCAAGCGCATTTTTCCGAACTTGGGCTCCGAGCTGCTGGGGGCGATGCGTAAGGGAGCAATCTTTGCTAGGGTGCTCACCCGTCCCGAGCCGCTCTCTGGGCCACGTCGTAATGAGCCGCACAGTCGCGCTGGACGTATCCCTGCTCAGCGGCCAGGCTGGCGACGATATGAGACTCCAATACCTGTTCGCGGTGGATGTCGGCGGTGGTGTGGATGCCATTCATTCTGTCACGCTAATCAGGATGGTTTGCTTGGGCATAAAGAAAAGGCCATCGCCCTTTCGGCGCTGCCTGTTGTTTCCGTTGTTTCCGACCTTGATTTCCTCGCGGTTCATCTTTCGACGGACATCCGAATCAAGCACTTGAAGTGCGCGGTCCTCCACGCCGGTAGCGACCGCCCAGTGATTCATCCGCCCTTCAAACCCAACAATCGCGATCGTTTCGTTTGTCAGTTCAGCATCCATCAGCTCGAGTAGGCCCCCAACGTCTGTGATTTCATCCTGGGGACGAAAACGGTCGACTGATATGGCGCGGCGCGGCTGTTCTACACAAACGGCCCGCGCAGCAAACTTTGTGAGCGTGCGCATTTCCGCAGGCTCGAGGCCACCTTTCAATGTCGCGAAACTGCCAAATTCAGCTTCGATGAAACGCAGAAGATCGGTGTAGAGCCGCTTTGCAATTTTTGAAGTAAACGCATCCCCGAGCAGATGGTCGAATGCGTTCAGGATGGAATAGACGCCACAGAAATTGTTAAAACTGCCCTGCTTGAATTTGCTTGAATGTCGCCGGATCATGCGCCCATCTCCTCTTGAATGGCGCCAAGGCGCCGATCGGGTGTGCCAGACTTGGCGTATAACAACTACACCGAAGGAACCCTTCAATGCTAGAACCGTCAGCAGACAAAGACCGAGGGTGATATGTCCCTGCCAACGTCAGCCAAGCTAACACCGCTCGACCCGACCAGGCCTCGTCGCGAACTGACGTTCATGGAATCTCCGGTGGCTTCGAAACAAGCGCGTTTCCAAAATCGCCGGATGCTCATTCCTGAGATTGATCTGAAAAAGTATCGCTTCAAAGCGGTCATTGACTACGTCGTTGTGCGGGTGTTCACAGACAAAACCCAGCATCAATGGATACAGAAAGCACTTCGCACAGTTCTGGAGCGCGACAGTTGGATTTCACCGGTCAACCCTGGGGCAGGCAAGGAATCCGACGAGTTCGATATAAAGATCCAGGAGCCCAGCTCGGCCGCACTAGTGGCCGCGGCGATTGAGGCCGTTAGTAAGGAGCGAGGCGAACGCCGCGCACCAGAGCTTCGCGAGATAGAGTTTAGTCTCGACGTTTACAGTCGCGGTGGCGACGAGCAAGAACGCGACAAAATGGTAGGTCTCCTGCAAAGGACATATTTCGCTGAGACAACACGCTGGCAGGATGACATGGACATGCCCAGAACGATCGCCATGAATGTCGGTGAATCTGATCCCAAGACGGAAACCAGTTATTTGACACCTGAGATGGGAGCAAAGCGCAACTCATCGTTGAACGTTCGCCCCGGAGCGGATGAGTTCAGAAGCCCCTTCGTAGAAGGCACTATGTATCTGGGGGCAAAAGACACAAGCGGCATGATCCGCATCCAGAACAAAGTGAGGGATCAGCAATACCCGGAGAAAGGCACGTTCAACGCACTGGCCGCAGATCAGGCAAGAGCACGCGTCGAGGTGACGCTCAAATCCTGCGACCTGGAGCTTTTCGGGCTTCGTGAATTGCGCGATCTGAAAGGCTTCAGCTACGCGAAACTTCAGAAAAAATACTTCCAGTTCATGCTACCGACGTTCGCCTGCGAGGATCCGGAGAAGAGTTCAGCCACTAACGCAGTCGTAGCCTTAGGGGAACACAAGCGCGCCGACGTTTTTCTCAAGTCCGGTATTCTGGCGTTATTGAGACGAGATGAAGTCTGGGAGAACCATAAGGCTTCTGAACGGCCAAAGGTGAAGAAGGTGTTTCGTCTCCAAGGTTGGACTATCAATCAAAGCCGAACCGGGAGCGGGTCACGTTCCACTATGATTTCGTATGACTTGATGAACAAAGAGGTTGCGACCGCATTTCGTCACCTAGGTGAAAGGGATCAGAGAGCCTGGGCCAGAGGGGAGAGGAGCAGTGAAAGTTCTCAGGGTGTATGATGTGGGTGGGTTGATGTCCTCAGATCGTGGTAAGCGGTTACTTATAAGTAAGAAGGTTCTGATTGCGGCAAATTGACCGCCCGTCCTTCGAACACTGGCCTTATCCAACGAGATTGTTGAGCAAGCTTGTGTGGTCAAAAGTAGAAAAAAGTTGTTATTTCGGGTCTGGGTGTTGAGCCATACATTGATCAAGGAAGACAACTTGGGTGACGCAAATTCGATTGCCACAAGGGGGCCACTCGGCACGTCATCGTTGGCGTGTAACGTTTCTGCACCCAAGCCGGGGGATGCCCATTGTCACGCTGGACTCACAGAGCGCCTGTAGCGCCCCCTAGAGTCGCATGACGGCCTTGCCGACGCCCAACGGCGCCCGTGAGCACAGACGCATTCCACGGGCGCCTCTGGGACTCTGGCGGGCATGCCCCTCAGCCACCGAGCACCACACCTCAAGGTGATTGATACTAAGGGCCAGTAAAGTGCCCCGATGGCTAGTGTGAGGAAGGGAAGGCGTGCGCCCAGCCATCGCTCGAAGTAAGATCTGCCTATCCGAATGCTTGGCGCGCATCCTTGCACGGGTCGCAACCCTCACCATATTTCCTATACGACCTTAGAGGCAGATTAAGGGAGCTGAGATGGGCTATGTGAAGACAGCGATGCTGATGGCAGCGATGACCGCGCTTTTCATGGGCGTGGGCTACCTGATCGGCGGATCGGGCGGCGCTGTGATCGCGCTAGTCGTCGCGGCGGCGATGAACGCCTTTACCTGGTGGAACTCGGACCGCATGGTCCTGCGCATGCACAACGCCCAACCGGTGACGCCCGGCGACCGGATGGGCCTTCACGCGCTGACTGCTGAGCTCGCGCGGAACGCTGGGCTGCCCGAGCCGAAGGTCTATCTGATCGACACGCCGCAGCCCAATGCCTTCGCCACCGGCCGCAACCCAGCGAACGCGGCCGTCGCGGTGACCTCGGGCCTGTTGCGCAGCCTGTCCCGCGAGGAGTTGGCTGGTGTGATCGCCCACGAACTGGCCCATATCCGCAACCACGATACCGCGATCATGACCGTTACCGCCACCTTCGCCGGTGCGATTTCGATGCTGGCTAACTTTGCGCTGTTTTTCGGCGGGTCGCGGGAGCGGCTGGGACTGGTCGGCACGCTTCTGATGATGTTTCTGGCGCCGATGGCGGCAGCACTGGTTCAGATGGCGATCAGCAGGTCACGGGAATATGCCGCAGACAAGGCCGGGGCCGAGATTTGCGGTCAGCCCCTCTGGTTGGCCTCGGCGCTCGAGAAGATTGCCATGGGCGCGGCCCAGATTGACAACGATGCGGCCGAACGCAACCCAGCCACGGCGCATATGTTCATCATCAACCCGCTGCACGCGCACAAACACGACAATCTCTTTGCCACACATCCCGCAACCGAGAACCGCGTGGCTGCGCTTCGCGCAATGACAGGGCAACGCGGAAGGTCCTCAGGCGCTGACGACCAGAAAATCTCCGTTAGCCGTGTTCCCCATACTCGGACACGCAATCGCGCCGGACCCTGGGCCTAAACACGCCCAAGGTCTGTTGGACGAAGCGAACTGCGATCAATTGGCGAATGTGATAAGATTGATGTTTTCACAGTCGCGCCCGGGCTGCGAACGGCCCGAAGCAGACATCCACCGGAACGAAAATCGCTGCACCGCGGCTCTCCGGAAGCGGACCTTTGCCCTCAAGCGCAGCATGAAGACGCCCTGCCAAGGTCTATTTTGCGGTTGCGGAGCGGCGTTGAATAACTGGCGAAAACTGGGCATCAACCCCAAGACCGTTGCGAAGTGGCGCAAGCGTGCGACGGCAATGCTTCCTTCCAATCTTGAGTAAGGATCGCACCATCAAACCGTGGGATCAAACAACTAAGCTTCAACTGAAGAGCCAAACACCTTAGGTTTAGCAAAGTTTACTCTGGGGTGATTCTGAAATGTCCGAGAAGTTCGAAAAGTTCTCCAAGGCGCTAGAAAAATTAATCAAAGATGGAGACATGCTGCACATGGCAATGCAGCTTGACTGTTTCGAGGAGGCCTTCGTGGACAGTGTGAAAGAGCAACTTGGCGAGGACAAAGTTGAAACCTATCTGAAGAAACTCCCCGACTTTAAGGAGACATATCAGGCTTGGTATTCCGAAGCGCAGTCCGTTGTTAAGCAAGTTCTTCCTGATAGGCTTTCAGACTTTCAGTCCTACTATGAATATCCCAGGGTCAGAAAAGAAATTACGTTCCAGAATTATATGATCCGAGACTACTTGCAGGGGCTCCATATCACGCGAGGCTATGAACAGAAGGTTGTTGCGGAAGGTCGCCACGCAATTCCTGAATTTGTTCAGCAGTTGAATATCGTGAAGGCAGCACGGGACAAGTTGGAAAGCGCCTTGATCGACCTAACAGCTATCATGCAGGCGGACCTTTTCGACTCTGAGGTTGCCAGCGCCCGCGCACTCGCGAAGGCTGGTTATCTCAGGGCCACTGGTGCCATTTGTGGCGTCGTAATCGAAAAGCACTTGCAGCAAGTTTGCGATGCACACGGCGTCACTATCAGAAAAAAGAACCCAGGGATTTCCGATCTAAATCAAGCCTTGAAGGACAAGGATGCGGTCTCGGTTCCTCAGTGGAGGTTCATTCAACACTTAGCTGATATTCGGAATCTATGCGACCATGCGAAAGGCAAAGAGCCCACAAAGGATGAGATTGAAGATTTGCTTTCGGGAACAGAAAAAGTTCTCAAAACCGTCTTCTGAATTACCTACCCGGCCGTGCAGACCTAGCGACATGTCTGCTTGCGTGTCGAGGCAAGGGTGCGTTCGCAGCCGCAGCGAATGCCCGCTTCCCGCCCATCTGACGTTGCTCGAATCTAAGGCTTCACTAACCAGAGCTGGCCGGAAATATTCTATCACAGCGTGCGTGAGGCCAAACGTGCGCCGCTTATTGACGCAAACGCCCTCTGCAATATAATGTTAGAAAACCCAATAAGCGAAATCTCTTCCGCATGATCGACGATGACGAACCAAATCTTGTAGAATCCGGTAAAAGCCAGCAAATCGTCATCGACGGTTACGCGTTCTCTATCGAAATCTACAGGTTGGAAGCGGACAAGACTTGGACGCTTGAGGTCGTGGACCACCAAGGCACCAGTCACGTCTGGGACGATCAGTTCAGCTCGGACAAGGACGCCAGAACGACCGCAATTCAAGCTATTGAGAGCAAAGGAGCTCTTGCTTTTATGCGGGCCGGCAACGTGATCCCGCTTCGGTAATTGGAACCTCGAACCTAGCTAGAGGAGCTTCCGACGCCGGGACGTGTCGGCGCCAGAAGGCATCCCCTTCATATCTCTCTGAAAATCCTAGGACTTCGATCGATCCATGGGACCGTCCATCGGTGGCTCCCGGAACATCGAGCCATTCCTATCCCCCGGGAACGAGACCATATCGTAGACAATTCAATACCACCGCATAGACAGAATAACGCTCTCCAAAAGGTGAGTGCGTAGCTTCATGGCTTTTTAGCTATCTGGCTCGACGGTTACGTGCTGATATCTTGCAAGCTTCAGAACTCCCGCAACCTGGCAGCGGTTCGGACGACCGATGACATCCCCGCAGCCCTCGGTCCGCCGCACGAAGAGATGAGGGTGTCTAAGCCCACAGCCGCGCCGTCGCTGTCTTGCCGGTGCCAGGAGCGAGCATCTTAACGGGCGTGTCGTCTGCAAAAATCGCATGTCCCGCCAGCACATGCCGCCCGATGGCATCAGCCAGCGGTTCCAGCAGGGCTGTGGATTTGCCCACCCAATCGGCCAGCGTGGAACAATCAATGTCGATCCCGTCGCGCTCGAAGATGCCGCTTTGGCGATAAAGTGGCAGATGATCCGCGTATTTATTGACCAGAACATGTGCCAGCAGGCCTGGGCCGGGACGGCCCCGCTCGATGGGGCGTGATGGTAATGCGGCTTGTGTGAAGGCCTCGCAGGCCGAACACGCAAAGCGCGACCGAACAATGCGGTTTACGATGAAGCGCCCAGGAACATACTCAAGTTCTTCGGTTACATCCTCGCCCAGACGGCGCAGACCGCCACCGCATTGGGCGCAATCGTCGTCGCCTGTGGTCAGTTCCACCTCCATGCGCGGGATGTGACCTGGGATTGGTCGCCGCTTTGGCTTGTCCTTTGGTTCTTCATCGGGAAGACGCAGCTTTGCTGTCATCTTGACGACGGCTATCAACGCACTCTATCGCGCGTCAGAGCAGCGAGGCCGGACGCTTACGTCATCACCCCCCTAAAAGAAAAAAAGACCTTCCGGCCTTCGTGTTGGAAGGTTGAAAAATCCCTTGGCTATGACTTCCTGTCTTGACAGCTCTATTGGCTGGCCTGCCCGCTCTCAGCTGACAGAGAGAATTCTGACTTCACGAAGGTATGCTCCGGCGTGATACTCAACCACCTCGCCGACATTGGCATCAATGAGGGCCTGGCCGAGGGGTGTGTGAGACCCGATCATGCCGGCTTCCGGATCATGACCCTCCTGGACAATGGTGATCTCCATCTTGCCGCCACCGTTGCCGATCTTTTCAAGTCGGACGGTGCTGCCAACGCGAACGGTCTTTACTCGTTCGTCATCCGCAAGGGCCTCTGCCAGCTTTTCAACCGTCGCATCGTCGGAGGCATCGTATGGGGCACCGTCGGGGGCCTGCTCCTCACTCTCCGGCGCTTCCTCCTTGACGGGGGTGAGGGAGAAGAGATCATCATCACCAAGATCCAGCGGCAGGGGCTGCTGCCTTGGCGATTGCGTCGGCTCTGCGGCCGCAGGGGTTTCTGCCCTCGAAGATGCGGCGGACTCAGAGATGTCCGGCTCGGGCGTGGCCGGGGTTGGGGTGAGGTCTGCCTCCGTCTCACCTTCATGACCTTCGTCATTGGATTCGGATTCAGGATTTAGGGTCGCCTCTCCAGGGTCCCGTTTTCCCAGATCCTCGAAGGCATCCACGAGAATGGTCTCGGTGAAGCGTTCGTCGATTGCCGAAGCGCCGATCGGCTCGATCTGCATACGCTCGAGGGTCTCGACAAGGTTTTTCCACCAGTAGTCCTTCTGGGAATTCCATTGGCTGCCAAAGACGCGCCAAAAGGTCCAGCCGGCACGCTCGAGTGCGGCCTGGCGTGCCATGTCGCGTTCCCAGACCTCGGGTCCGTGATACTGATCCCCGTCGAGTTCGATCGCGAGGCGGCGGTCATCAGAGCCCTCGACCACGAGGTCGATCGAAAACCCGCCAGCCTTGACCTGGGGGCGGACGCGGTAGTTGGCCTCCAGAAGGCGTTTTAGGACTTCGCGCTCAAAGCCGCTGTCGCACTTGTCCATCAGGTCTGTGCTCTCGACGCCGGTGACGCCGCGCCCGTCAGGCATGGGATCTGCAAAATGCGCCAGAATGTCAGCCTTGATGTCCGTAGGCTTGAGATCGTTCAGGTTTACAGATCGCACCAGGTAGAGACGGTCCTTGGCCCGGCTCATCGCAACGTTGAAGCGTTGCTGATCAGGCTTCGAACTCTGGGAGGTAACCCGGCCGGGGGTCACGACCATCGACAAAAAGACAATGGAGCGTTCCTGCCCCTGCATGGTGCGGGCATCGCCGTAAATGATCCGCCGTTCTTCAATCACCTCGGGGCCGATTCGTTCGTCTTCGACCAGCATCCGACCGATCTTTTCGGCCTGTTCCCCGCCAATCAGGGAAATGACCCCGATATCGCGCCCGTTGTGGGCCGGATCTTCAATGATCCGTGCAATTTCGTCGACGATCCAGCGCGCCTCAAATGCGTTGGTCTTTCCCTGACGCGTTGCGCCCGGAATGTAGACGTCGGCCAGGGGCGGGTCGAACCGCTCGGAGGCCTTCGGGACGCGCAGGGGCACAAGGGAATTGTTGTAAAAGCGGGTCGAGAACTGAATGATTGGTGCGACGCAACGGAAGTGCTCGCGAAGCATGATATGACTTTCGGGGTGCATGCGCTTTGTCACTTCGAAGATCGAGGAGTTCTCGTCGATCAACGCCGCATTGGGCAAGCCATCAAGATACTCGGCGCGCAGTGCGTTGATCTTCTGGACCGGAATGCCGACCGCCGTAGGAGAAACCTGCTCCTCATCACCCACGACAAGGATCTTCTTGCCACGAGCAAGAGCAGCCAGCGCAGTGATATCGCTTTGGGATGCCTCATCAAGAATGACCAGATCGAAGTCGCCAAACTCCGGAGGGAGCTGCTCGGGGATCTTGTATTCAGGCATGATCCATACAGGGGCAGCAGAGGACGCCTGCTTGGCTGCATCCTGGGCGGCGCGGATGAACCGGGGCGCCTTCTTGCCCTTACCGGTGCCGATCTTGGAGATGGCTTGGGTGAACGCTTCCATGGCCTGCCGAATACTCGGGGTCATACGTCTGGCAAGACCAAGAAGGGTGCGGATACGGATCAGGTCCTCAAAGAGCTTGCGCCTCTGACGCATAGCCTCAGCCTTGGCGTCCCGGTAATGATCCCCGTTGCCAAGCTCGATGATATTGTGGACCCGGCCACTGATAACAGCCCAAGCCCAGGCATCCTTCCAGGTGGAGGGGATAATCGCTTCGACGTCGAGCGGATTCTGTTTCATGGCGTCGGCCCATGCCGGAGCGCCGCAGTCGGAGATCATCTTGAGATCAGATCCCAGGGCTTTCAGGTGAGGCGCAACTGAAGAGAGACGCATCAGCTCGGTCGTGATCTCCCCGCGTAAGGATACAATCTGGGAAGGGTTGGTGTCAGGTTTGCCTATGGCGCCAGCAAGATCCCGAATGGCACTGAAGATTGGCAGGGTGCTGTCGCCGGCAGTGTCCAGGAGGCAGGTCAATGCCTTGGGGGATTGATAGCTGTCCGGAATGTTCCCCTTCAGGGCGAAGATCGCCGGTTCGAAGTCCAACTGCTTGAGGGTGGCATTGGCATCCAACCCATAAGGGAAGAGGTTTTCGAGGCTGGTGATGATCGGAGCAATCCGGTTTGCCACCTGAAGAGCTTCCTGTATTTCTGCCTGTCTTTCTTTCAGGTAGGCGGCGAGCTCCCAGGGTTGTTGAGGGCAGCTGGCCATCAGGCCGTCAAGGATCAACGGCTGAAGGGCGTCCTTGATCTTGTCTCTGTCCTGCTGCATCCGGCAGGCGTGATGGACAGCCTTCCAGTCGTCAGCATCAGATGGATGGGTGCCATCGACTGTGACGCTGGCAACGGCCGCCTTCAGGTTGCCACCGAACAGCGAGAAACCAACCGGCTTCTGACCTGCCGCGCCGCGCGCGGTTGCAGCTGTGAATTCTTCATGATCGCAGGGCCCGAGTGTATATCGAACCTGGGAAACAGCATTGAGATTGGTGAGACTGGAGATAAATGACAGCGTGCTTTCGATGGCTGTGCGATCAATCGGTCCAACGTCTGCAAGCGTGATGATTGCGATGGCCCGGGATACCTCGGAGAGTTCGTTGCAGGCGGCCTGACACTGCTCGAGTTCCTTCAGGACCGCGCGGGCCTGGTCCTCGGCGCCAGCACTGTCGCGCGCCATCGTCGGCGCGGAACTGTAGTCAATTTGCTCGCGCGAGCTCCACGCACATTCACTCTCATGCGCACTGATGAGATCCGGTGTGGATGGCAGGTCTGCCGGTGCCGGCAGGTCTGCGCCGGCATAGGCGATATCTCCAGCCAACTGGGGAAAGGTTTGCGTCAGACGCACCACCGTATCGCAAATCTGAGCCGGAGGCATCGAGTCGGGACGATCCGTAAACCAACCATAATTTGGCTCGTCGGCCTCGAGTATGCCCACGAGATCCATCGGGGTTGTCTTTTCCCCGTTCCACTCGAGGGGCTTCAGGTTTGCCTGGGCAATCTCGGCAAGCTTGCGGTCCGCAGCTTCGGCCTGCTTGTCGCAATCCACAATTCGCTGCTCCAGCCTGGCCTTGAGGGCCAGAGATGCGTCGATGTCGAGTCCCACGACCTCATCGGAGAGCTCGGAGACGGCGTCCTGGAGTTGCTGCGCACTCTCCCGATCGGTGCCGACGGAGGCGATGACGAGGGGTTGAAGACTCTTGGGGAGTTTCTCGCGCACGGCCGCGATTGCTTCCGGCGTCCGTGCCGTGACCAGGACGCGCTTTCCCGTCGCCATCTGGTGGCTGATGATGTTCGCGATGCTGTGGCTCTTGCCGGTTCCCGGAGGACCGGAAACCGTGGCGACATGAAATCGGGGATTGTCGATCATGTCCGAGATCTTTCCCTGCTCTTCATTGAAGGGCAGAGGGAAGAAGTGAACCGTGTGCGGGGATTCTGCACCGCCGGATTTTCCGGGAAAGGGGGTGGATGACGGCTCTCTTGAGCCGGAGCTGGATGGCTCTGTCCAGACGTTGGCGCCGCCGCCATCAAGGACGGTGCTGTCGATACCCCACCCTGACACATCCATATTGATCGCATCCGGGGGTGTGGTTGAGTAGCCCCGGATGGACTGGGGGACCTGAACCGCATCGTTGTCTACCTGCTTTCGCAAGGCTTCAAGATCCTGGGCGCGCGCCTCATGGGATCTGGGTCGTCCAAAAATGGCCCATGTCGAGGCAATCCGAAGATCTTTGCCGGCCTTTGGAAGGGTCTCGCCTGCATCGATGCGCTGGCGTGTAATATGGTCGCCCGTGCTCGAAAGTCTCGAGATGGCGGTGTCGAGCAGGGGCTCCCATTCTGTTGTGAACGGGGAGAGCTCGGCTTCTCCCATAAGGATCTGCGCCAGCCTGTCCTGAAGGTCGTGCTGAAGTCTGGGTGAGCCATCAATGTCGAGTTCAAGGTATGGCTTGAGAGACAGTGTCGCGGGAATGCTCCGTGGTCGAATGGCTATCGATCCGCCATCTTCAACCTCGATATCAACCTGCTGCTCTATCAGGGGCATGTCGATTGTCTGGCCGGCGTGTTGCCAGCGTCCGATCCCGATCCCCCAGACCAGTTCCGGTGGGGTAGCTTCGGCGGTGTGGATCGAGGAGTGGATCTTGAACAGATCATTGTAGAGCGAGATTGCCTTGCGGACGGGTTTCTCGAGGCGTGCCCAATCCGACCAGGGGCCGCCAACATAGGTGTTGAAGTCGCGACGCATGTCGGGGCAATCTTCAGCAAGAAGGATTACCTTCACGTGGTTGGCGACCACGACACCGTCCTGAGTAATTTCGTGAGTGTTCTCAGGGCGCAGAAGGCCTGCGTCGGCGAGTTCTGATGCCTCGTCGATCGAGACCTCAATTGCGATGGCGTCTTTTATCGCAGGGCTCTTGGCTGGATCATTCGGTTGAGAAACGAGAAATTTCTTTACGTGCTCAACGGGTTCGGGTGGTTTTGTTTCGCGCTGTCGCTCCATCCGAAGCCAGCTGCCATCATCGCAATCAAGATGAAGTCCGGGGAGGCCCGCAATGTCGGCTTCGCGAAAGACGCCAAGTCCGGATGACATGCTCATCTGGACCTTTGATCGTGCATTGAGAACGCCCTGGGCAAATCCAAGGAGGCCCGAGAGTTTCTGGCGATCTTCCGGACTCATTTCTTCAGACGATGTGCTGGTGTTGCGATGGTTCATTGCTGCTCCGACTGTCTGCACCTTGAGATGATGCTATCCACTCCGTTGGATATACGCTCCACCGGCAAATATTGGGTAACTCTTTGTGCGCGCTTCAATTCTCAAAGACAAGTATTGGCCGAAACACTTCGTTAAGAAGTTGAAAAACAAGATTTTATTTTGCAACCTACCGATTGGTCAAGGACGTTTCAACCAGGCATGGTCGGGCGAACCTGGCTAACCGCTCCTCAATTTCGCTCGACTAAATCGATCAGCCGCAAGTATCGATGATCAGATGTGAGGTCTGGAGCAACCTCAGAGATTATAGTCAATATCTTCGGCAACTCGTATGGCGGGCGCGCCAGGGCCGTCGGAGTGACTGCGCTTACCAGATCAAGGGTTGTTTCAGGGAACTGAGCGGTCAGCGGTGTTTCATCATCCAACTCCCGTGTGAACCGATAGAATGGATGGCTATCAGTCTCCACAGGCACCAAGAACTGCTTAACAGCGGCATACACGGCAGGGAAGTTTTCACCTGTATCGTCCAAAAGGCCAATCCACGAGTTGGTCGACGAGGCCGTGCGGTAGATACGTTCTCTCGGCCAGACGTCCTGAATGAATGGGACGACCAGCTTGGTCCATCCATCATCATTACCTTGTCCGACTTTTCCGAGCCAAAATATCAAGTCAATGCGGGTGTCATCGGCCATACTCCGTAGCGCGTTCCGCATCTCCTTCTTAGTCAGCCCATGGGGTTCATCCCGATTGAAGACGCACATGTAACCTAGCCATTGAGCCGCCACCTTGGAGAGGTCGCGGTCCCAGTGTTGCTGGCGCACCCAAGGCACCAGTTCTAACAGAAGTGGCTTGATCAGGCTGGCCAGTGGCGACCGGGGAACCCGTTGGCTGTGGAGGAACCCATTCCATGCAGGCTCTGCCGCCGGATGTTCAAACGCCAGCATTGGGACCAAACGCTCTTCGGTCCAGCTAGGATCGATGTGCATCAACCAACTAAGTTTACTTGTGGCAATGGAAACGGCATGATCCGATCCCTCGCCTGGTGCGGCGAAGAGGCGTTCAAGTCGCGTCTTGATGTGTTCCGGTATCAGAGACCCAGCTTCTTGCTTTTCACCTGGCACTGCTTGGAACAGAGCACCTGCACACATCCCCAACGGACCATTAATGGCATGACCATATGTGCGGCGAGACTGGTTTATGACCTCACTGCCTCGACGAACTTCACCGAGACCGCTCTCCGCTGCTTCCGGCCCTCCATCAATAATGCCATCGACGATGTGATCGAATATCGACCATCCAAGATCAATATCGAACTCAAGAATGCCTTCGAGGTGTTTCTCGATCCACCGCCCCATGGTATGTCGTAGTTCCTTCACAACCATGTGCGGCAGTTGGGTCAATCGGTGCAAGAACACCCGCCGGAGTCGCGGAGAAACATCGACTGGCATTTCGTCGATGAGCGCAGTCCAGAATCCCTGGGGATAGTCGCCGCTCTTCGCTGCGATAGTGAGAGCCGACAACGCCTTTGCTGGTTTGGCCTTTACCAATCCGGTGAAAGGGCGCTTTTCGGTGAAACTGCCAAAATCGCGTTTCAGGGCCTCCTTGGCCCTGGTGACGACCTCACTCACAGGGATGTCGAGCACGGCGTCTGGTGCTTCGTCGGTGCCTACCCACCCGACTCGAGAGCCACGTTGGGTGACTGTGGACGTGGCCCATCCATCGCTCCAACGCTCAATACCAGAGGTTATCTCGACCAGACGTGCGCTTTGACCCTCGGTCAAAGCGCACCCCTTTAGTTCAAGATAGCGGGCATACCGAGCCGCGAATTCATCACGGATGCCAGGATACTCTTCATCAGACCAGTAGGTTGCTTTATCAGGCCCATTAAGGATGCGTTCGCCCAGAGCGGCCTTTTCATCATCCGTGAATGTTGCCCACCCATCGACTATCAGGAACACCAGTTCACGAGAGACATCAGTGGCCCAGAAGATGCCCTGGTCCAATGCCAGAAGTCGTTTAGCAACATCGCCAGATGCGAATAACGCTGTTTTGGAGAGCGCGTAAAGCTTGAGTTTGCGAAAGAAGAACTTGTCATCGTCTGGCCATGTTAGGACATGACCTAAGGCAACGTCAGGATTCTGTTCGACCAACCTATCGAAGAGGTCGATGAACAGGGTCATCACTTCCCCCGCGCCTGCTTCTCGCTCATCCCCATCGACTTCACGTTCGGGGTAGCAAGTCGGGGTGGTAAAGTAGACTGTCCCGATGTCCGCCAGCATACCTGACGCCGCCACCATCCCGTGTTGCATGAGATCAAAGACTTGGGCAAGCATATCGTCGGGGACTGGTAGGTCCTCCTTGTGTCGCTCCAGGAACTTCACCTCGAACTGTCCAAAGTCGCCAAGGGATAGATCTCCCCAATTCCGATTGGGAGGGTGAGCACCAGCACGGCTATAGGGCGGTTTGATCTGAATCCTGGGAGCACAAATCCGACTGAAGTCACGTAGAACACTGGCGGTCCACCCTTCACCAGCAATGCGCTTCTTCACGTCAAACCAATCACCATCCCGCTGGCGATTACGTGGATCCTTGTGATGTTCGAGAATAATATTCCACGTATGTCGAGCCTGCTCATGTAAATCGGGGATCTGTGCGATCTGCCTCCCAATGTGTTGCAGAAGGCGTGGATGAAGGCCGTTTTGCCTGATCGCCCACCAAGCCAGGACGGGGCTGTGAACGATCTTTCCGATCCAGATAATCAGATGCCACAGTCGCGGTGGGGTGGCCTCGTATCCTTCGGCTTGCCGTCCTCCGAGGCGGTGCGCATCATGTGGGTTCTCATCGTCGTGACGCCAGACCAGCAGGTTGTCATTGATGACGCCACGCCGACGCTCCCCTTCAGAGATGTAAGGCTGATCGTCGTCTAACCCGTAAGCAATTCGTGGATCGAACGTCTCAGCATCATCGCCGTAACCACGGGCCTCTTTGGCTGATCGGATATTGGCATCCATAACGCAGACCCATTCAGGGTGTGCGGGCGGCTGAGCCTCTGTGAAAAGCTTTGCACCTCGCACGGACCTCAGCACATGTGCGACTTGTCCACGCTGGTGGGCAAGAAGGGTTTTCGGGTCCTGTTGGGCGACTCCAATAACTGATACCCGCCACGCTCTGGGATCGTCAGCGCGGGCAGCCCAAGCTTCCATCGTTTGCCACAGATGTTTATGATCGGCGTATGCGATTGCCGTGACGCCCCGATCACGCCACTTCGCTTCGATGTCTTCTGGTGTCCCCCTATCAAATGCAAAAAGTCGGGACCGATCATACTGACCATCGTGGTTCAGACCCTGGAGAAGATATTTGATCGGAGGGTCTTCTGCCTGATAGCCAACCAGGACCACTGTATATCTTTCGAGAAGATTCCGGATGAAGTTCGTTGCCCAAGCTTCAGATAGATAGGCCCGACCGAAGTCGGCGCTGCTCAAAACATAAGGGTGGTGGGGTGCTTCTGTTCCTACCAACCGTCCATGCAAGTATGTAACACCCTCAATGGAGGCACCGAACGCTAGGTCGGGAAAGGCCGGTGGGACATGAAATCGGGTTTCATCGCCAACTTCGAACAACAGGTCGAAGTTGGTGGTGACGATTTGTGGGGCACCATTGGGGCTGGATGAAATCCTCTTGATGAGATCGTGGTGACCTCCTCCGCCTTCGACAACAGAAGGAACTTGAAGACGTTCAGTCACCAATGCGTTCACGGCATCTTTGCCATATTCTTGGTGAAGCAGATTGAACACCTGATCCAGAGGCATGTTTGATCCTGCGGGATTGTCGATCCATGGCTGAAAAGCCATCATGACATCTGAGTCTTCAGGTGGATTAAAGAAGTCGATCACATGCTGGGTCAGCCCGATGAAGCTTGGCATCCCCGACGGCAGGGAAACACCCGCACCACACAGAAATACGACACGACCCTCATCGCATCGGTCTAAAAGACTGTCAGGAATGTTTGGCCCGTCGGCGTGAAATCTCATTGCTCCTGAATACCCATAACCGAATACAACGTCGATCAATAGTTCGTCGAATTGTGATTGATTTTCAGACGCGCGAATTGGTAGCTTTGTTTACAATACAATTTAGTTCCCGAAGCCGACTTTCTTTATTGACGTATTGGTCCGTGGCCTTGGGCCGTGTGCGTTCATTCTTGTTAATTGATCTGACGGCAATGTTGACCCACATGGCAGCCCTTTAGATCATCGCCTGAAGAACTGAGGCCGCATCAGTGGATGATGGGAGCCTGTGGTCAGATGCAAACACTAGGGCGGCATGCAGACACACATCGGTTATGATCAATACTTTGACGTTGGTTTAGGCAAACAGGAGCATCGAAGTTGCACGACGGCCTCACGGTGCTTCTGCGGGCGCGCACGTGGACACTCCCGTGGACGAACGCCAGCAGGATCGCTGTGAACCGCTTACCAGACTCTTCGATCCATCACTCTATGTAACCATGGTCACAGTGCCATCGGATATGTAGCATCCATTCACAGGCCGCACGCGCAGCGCTTGTGCCATCGGCAGCCTTCTAAGTTGCTTTGCTAAGTCGTCAACCACCCACGCGGGGATCCGGCGCTTTATATAGTTGACGCTGCGGCGTTCGATGTTGCTCACTCACGCCAAAAAACGCGTTTTGGGGCGGATTTTGTCAACATAGGGTAAACATAGCGTAAACATTGAAGGGCTGTTTCGGCCCTTTTTCGAGGCTTTTAGACCTATGAATGTTTACGTAGAAATGGCCCTAACCGCGCGGATGTAAACATTTGTCAACATTGTCGGTGCTGATTGAGCGACATTGGATAGATGGCTGAGACCCGGCGGTGCACGACGATGCAGCCATTCCTCGCCGGTATCACATACAGAGGTCAACTCACCTACAGCGTCGCTTGCAAAAACGCCTGAGCAGTTGCACACAGCGTAGGGTGGGGCTGGGGTCAGTATCATGGCTGACCTCCCTCGGGAAGCGCAGCCATACCCTCTCGTTGGCTGTAAGCTCATCACGCTCATACATCGTCCTTACCTTCTGAAGATGGACCTGATGGTCGCACTGGACCTACTGGTCATGCGAGGATCGCTGTTCGCGGAGGCATCGCGGATTTCTTCCAGCCAGGCGCGTTCGTTAGCCGTCACAGCCGTGCCGAAGATATCGAGGATCGCTTGGGCCGCAGTTTCGCCAACAGCCTGGTCAAGCGCCAGCCGCATCAGGAAGGCGGGATCACATTCGAGCGCGCGCGCCATCGACGGCACGCGATCCAGTGCCAGCTTGCTTGAGCCAAGTTTGATCATCGTCACCATGTTCGGGTTCTTGAAACCAGCCGCGTTGGCGATCTCTAACTGCGACTTCTTCGGTTTCAGCTCAAGCACGCGGCGCTCAATATACTTCGCCAGTTTGGTGTTCTCATGCGGTTTCTTGGTCATCGCTATCTCCTGAAGTGATGCAGCAAATGCTGCTCGTTTCAGTTATAGCGACGCTCTGTATGGGTATTCGCGGCGGGAAGAATTGTGGAGAATAGGTCGTGGACCAGTCGGACCAGTTGTTACGCTGCAGCTGCGTCCGCCAAGCGGTCTGCGTGCTCTGCGGTTGGCATCGGTTCATTGCGCAACTACTGAAATGCTGGAGCGTTCCACAGACCACGACCATGAGCCTGCTGGATCATTCTCGGCGGAATTTTCTTTGCCTAATTTGCGCAATCCGGCGTCCGGCTTGCTATAATCTAAAACATGAGAAACACCGATCTGAAATCCCTGCAATCTGCGCACCGCAAAATGGCGGTGTTGGTGCTGCACGACCCGGCATATCTGCCGATATTCGAACGCATCGAAAAGGAAATTGCCTTGCTCAGGGATAAGGGCAACGCAATCAGTCGTGCCCGTGCCGTTGCGGCTCTTCACAAACAGGTTGCTTGAAGGATCGATTGCAGGTGGTCCAGCGCGGCACCTTTGCCGTAGCGTTCCCGGTTTAATGAGTGGCCCATAAGGTCGCGCCGCACACGTTCATCCACACCCGCCGCAAGCTGACGATCCTCAAATGAGTGGCGCAGCCCATACAGCGAATGCTCTGGCGTCTCTAGCAGGCCATTGGCACGCAGATATTTGTTCACTGTTGCGCTCAGGCCTGCTGACGTGTCAGCATACCTAGGGAAGCCCTCGGGGTGCCGGCGCATCGCCTCAAGCGACACACCGACCAGCGGTATCACCCGGCGCGCGTTTTTGCTCTTCAATTGGCGCTTGCCCGGCTCAATCGAAATATGCGGCACGTTGCTATTCAGCTTGATTTGATCGGCCGTAAGGCCCGCCAACTCGGATGGCCGCGCGCCAGTGTTGACCATCACCAGCATGATATCCCGCGCTTCATCGTTCAAACCCTCCAGCGCACCGGGCGCGAGTAGCTTGTCTTTGATCCATCTATCAGAGAAGGGTGGGCGCTGTTTTGCCTCACCCTCTTTAAACGACAAATCAGAGAGGGGTAGGACCAGTCCTAGGCGCTTCATCTTGTTCACGGTTTTCAGCACGTCGCCGAGGTGGATCAAATCCTTGTTTGCGCTGTTTGGGCTCAGGCCTTCAGCTTCCATTTTATCCAGCCACCATTGCCGAAAATCTAGCATATCGTCGCCCGATATCTCGCTGATCGGCTTATCATCGATCACGCCTAAGAAATTCTTAATCGCTTTGATCCGAGGATTGCGCCAGCGTCTCACCTGATCGTCGCTTTTGCCGCGCACCTGATCGGCGGTAAGGCCCCAATACATGTCAAGCGCACGACTGACGTTTATTTCTGGTTCCTTAGTGGTCCCTAGCAGAGCCGCTGCATCCCGCACGTCCGGTTCTGCATCCGTGCCACCTATTGCCGCAATCCGCGCTAGTAGATCAGCCTTGGGGAGCTGCGCCACTTGATCGGCGCGCAGATATCGGAAACCACGCGCAGCCGCCAAATCACGGGCCGCCGCGAAACGTTGTTCGGCAGCCGAGGTATCGCCAGCAAGTTTCGCTTCCCATGCTGCAATCAACTGGTCCCAAGCTGGACCGGCCTTTCGTTCGGCCTCTGTTTGACTGTCAGTATGAAGCGCCAGCCATACGAACTGACGCGGCTCTATCGACGCATACCTCTTAGGAACGCGCTTATAGAGCGACAATTTCTTGCCACGTTGCTTGATCGCCATGCTGCAACACCCCTCTTGCTCGCCCGAGCAGGTATAGTGAATTGTAGAGCGGTTTGTATAGCAAAAATGGCGGCGCAGGGGTTGCTATGTGGGCGATGGTGGTGCTTTATATTTACATTACAGCCACTTACGAAATATCGATGTATTGCAAGTTGGCGGAGGAGGTGGGATTCGAACCCACGGAGGACTTGCACCCTCGTCGGTTTTCAAGACCGGTGCATTCGACCACTCTGCCACTCCTCCGACGTGGACGTGACTAGCGTGGTCTGTGCGATTCTGAAAGTACCTGTTTTCGTCTCCGGCTTTTTCATCTGCGCCTCGGTGATCATGTCATTCGTGCACCTTGACGGACGGCGCACCACAGCATTGGGGAAATCCGCCGAATTGGGGTCATCGGACTTTTCTTGACTCCCTTAACTGGATAGAGTGCCCCCACGCGGCAAAGACTGCGGGGCGAGCATGATCTCCGGCACCAACCGGAGCGCGCAGCCATAGGGCGCGAAACAGGCAAGGGGCGGGTGATGATCAAGGTTTGGGCAGGTGGAACGACAGGTTGGCGCGGGCTAGCGTTAAGCGGGACGGCACTGGCGTTTCTGGCCGGATGTCAGGGGCTTGAGGGTGGAAACCCGTTTGCGGCAAAGCCGGTGGATGAGCCCAGTTCGATCAGCGGGGATGCATCCTCGGTGCGTCTGGTGGAACGTGACGTTGAGGCGCCAGAGGTGTTTCAGGTCACTGACATGGGCCTGTGGGACGGGCGCCCGTCGTTGGGCGGGGTCTGGGTGGCGCATCCGGACGTGACCGACCCCGAGCGGGTGATCATCCGCAATACCGCCAACAATAAATTCGTCATTGGCGCGCTGTTCCGGCGCGAACGGGCCAATCCCGGACCATCGTTTCAGGTGTCCTCGGACGCCGCGTCGGCCTTGGGCATGCTGGCCGGTGCGCCTGCGCAGTTGAATGTGACGGCACTGCGCCGCGAGGCAGCACCCGCCGCCGAAACGCCAGCCGCCGCTGCCGCCGCATTGGCGGTGGACGAGATCGAGGAAACATCGCTGGATCCGATCGAAGGGGCGGCCGCCGCCATCGACGCCGCAGAAAGTGCCGCGAGGCCCAGCCCGGCCCCGGTCGCCGCTGCACCAAAGCCGAAGTCGAAATCGAAGCTGGACAAGGCGTTCATCCAGATCGGCATCTTCTCGGTCGAGCAGAATGCCCGCGACACTGCGACCGCCATGCGTACCGCCGGTATGGTGCCCTCGGTGCTGGAGCAATCCAGCCAAGGCAAGACATTCTGGCGCGTCATTGTCGGCCCCGCTAACACCACCTCTGAACGCGGTGCGCTGTTGAGCAAAATCAAGGGTGTCGGGTTTGACGACGCGTACCCTGTCTCGAATTGAGCTATATCTGACCTGAAACAGCCGTTGGACCTTGCCATGATCACCGCCTGCCGCACCTTTCTGACCGCCGCCCTTGTTGTTTGCATGGGCCTGCCTGCCTTGGCCTTCGATACCAAAGCTAAGGCAGCCTATGTTATGGATGTGGGCACCGGAACGGTGCTGATGAACAAGAACGCCGATCAACCGCTTCCACCTGCGTCGATGTCAAAGCTGATGACGCTTTATGTGGCCTTCGAGGCGGTGCGCGACGGGCGGTTGTCGCTGGACGAAAAGCTGCCGGTGTCCCAGCACGCGATGAGCTATGGCGGCTCGACCATGTTTCTGGACACGACAGACCGTGTCCGCGTCGAAGACCTGCTGCGCGGCATCATCGTGTTGTCGGGCAACGATGCCTGCGCCGTTGTGGCCGAGGCGCTTAGCCCCGACGGCACCGAGGCCGGGTTTGCCCGCTTCATGACACAGCGCGCGCAACAAATGGGCATGACCAATTCGGTCTTTGCCAATGCCAGCGGCTGGCCAGTGCCCAGCCACAGGATGAGCATGCGTGATCTGGCCCTGCTGGCGCGCCACTTGATCCAAGACTTCCCTGAATTTTATCCGATGTTCGCCGAAACTGAATTCAAATTCGATGGGCGTGCGCCGCAGAACACCCAGAACCGCAACCCGTTGTTGAAGCTGAACATCGGCGCGGACGGCCTGAAAACCGGCCACACGCAAGAGGCGGGATTTGGTTTGGTCGGGTCGGCGCAGCAGGACGGACGGCGGGTGATCTTTGTTATTTCTGGTCTCGATACCGCCGCGCAGCGCGCTCAGGAGGCTGAGGCGATCGTTTCGTGGAGCTTTCGCCAGTTCAGCGAAAACACCGTGATCAAGGGCGGCTCGGAAATCGCGCGCGCCGATGTGTGGATGGGATCCGCGCCTGATGTCGCGCTGGTGGCCGACGGGGATGTGACCATGTTGTTGCCGGTTCTGGGCGGCGATACCGTCCCTGCCGAGGTGATTTATACCGGCCCGGTCGAAGCCCCGGTGACAAAGGGCGCGCAACTGGCCGAACTGGTCATTTCGCCCGAAGGCATGCCCGAAACCCGCGTGCCGCTGTTGGCAGCCCAGGACGTGGCGCGGGGCGGCTTTGTGAACCGGATGAAAACTGTTTCGGGGCTGCTGCTGACCCGGCTGCAACAGGGGCCCGAGGGCGCCTTGTGAGCGCGGATGCGGTTGCAAAACCTGTAAGCGGCGCAGGCGTGTTCATCAGTTTCGAGGGCATCGACGGCTCAGGCAAGACCACGCAGTCGCGCCTGCTGGCCGAGCATCTGCGCGGCTGCGGTCACACAGTCGTCCAGACCCGCGAGCCGGGCGGCAGTGTCGGGGCCGAGCAAATTCGCGCGCTGGTGTTGGAAGGCGATGCCGGGCGCTGGTCGCCCGAAACAGAGCTGTTGTTGTTCACTGCCGCGCGGCGCGATCATCTAGAGCGGGTGATACGCCCTGCGCTGGCCGCCGGGCAGATCGTAATCTGCGACCGTTTTGCGGATTCCACCCGCATCTATCAGGGCCAGCGCGGCGCGGGCCTGCGCGCTTCGGTGGATGCGCTGCACGATCTGATGATCGGGCAGGAGCCGGATCTGACCCTTGTGATCGACATGGATCCCGCTGTTGGCCTGTCGCGCGCGTTGGAGCGTGGGGCAGGGGAGGATCGGTTCGAATCCTTTGGTGAGGACCTGCAACGCGCCAATCGCGCGGGGTTTCTGGCGCTGGCCGATGAGTTTCCCGCGCGCATACGTGTGATCGACGGCACGCGCGGTATCGACGCAGTGCAAGGGGATGTGCGCGCCGTCGTGGACGGTGTTCTGCCATGAGCGATGATGTCCCTCAGCCTGACGCGATCGCCGGCGCGCCGCATCCGCGGCAAACGCCGCGTCTGATCGGGCAGGGCGCAGCAGAGGCCGCGTTTCTTGAGGCCCATACCTCGGGGCGGCTGCATCACGCATGGATGATCACCGGCCCGCGCGGCGTGGGCAAGGCGACGCTGGCGTGGCGCATCGCGCGCTTTTTGCTGGCCACGCCGATGGACGATGGCGGCATGTTTGGCGCCCCCCCGCCGCCCGAAACCTTGGACATCGATCCGGATCATCCGGTGGCGCGCCGCCTGATGGCGGGGTCAGATCCGGGGCTGTTTCACATCAAACGGGGGCTGAACGAGAAAACCGGCCGTCTGCGAGATCAGATTTTGGCCGACGATGTGCGGACGCTGAACAATTTCATGCACCTTAGTTCCGCAGACGGGGGGCGGCGCGTTGTAATCATCGACGCCGCCGACGACATGAACGTGCAGGCCGCCAACGCCTTGCTGAAGATGCTTGAGGAGCCGCCCGCGCGCACGACGCTTTTGTTGATCAGCCATCAGCCCTCGAACCTGCTGCCCACCATCCGCTCGCGTTGTCGCGAATTGCGCCTGCCACCGCTGAACCCCGAAGATATGGCCGCAGCACTTGCACAGGCCGGTGTCGAAACGGGCGGGAACGCACCCGCGTTGGCGGCGCTGTCGGGCGGGTCGGTCGGGGAATCGGTGCGCCTGATCAATCTGGACGGTCTAAGGATCTACGCCGAGCTGATCGCGCTGTTTGCGGATCTGCCCCGCTTGGATCGCCCCCGTGCGCTGGCGCTGGCCAACGCTGCGGCCACACGGGGCGCCGAGGATAAGCTGAACCTGCTGATCTGGCTGATCGACCTGATGCTATGCCGTATGGCGCGCACCGGTGCGACCGGCGTGGCCCCATCCCCCGAAGCTGCCCCGAACGAAGCCGCGATGCTGACCCGCACCTCGCCCGATCCTGCGCGGGCACGGGCTTGGGCCGCCTGCGCCGAACAAGTCGGTGCGCGCCTGCGCCATGGGCGGGCGGTCAACCTTGACCCTGCCGCGCTGGTCCTAGATACCGTGTTCAAGATACGGGATACGGCGGCGGGCTAGCCTCGCCTTGAGAGGGCATAGATGAACAGCGCAATCCAGATCACCGACAGTCACTGCCACCTCGATTTCCCCGATTTTGCCGATGAATTGCCCGATGTCATCGCCCGTGCCGGGGCTGCTGGTGTAACCCGCATGGTCACGATCTGCACACGTCTGCGACTGGTCGCGCAGGTGCGCGCGATTGCCGAGGCGCATGCGCCGGTGTTCTGGGCTGCAGGCACCCACCCGATGAGCGCGGCAGAAGAACCTATGGCGACATTGGACGATCTGCTGGCGCTGGCGGCGCATCCGAAATTCGTCGGCATCGGCGAGACGGGGCTGGATTACCACTATACCGCCGACTCGGCGCAGGTTCAGCAGGACAGTCTGCGCATCCATATCGAGGCCGCGCGCGTTACTGGCCTGCCGTTGATCATTCATGCGCGTGCCGCTGACGCCGACATGGCCCGCATCCTGACCGAGGAATACGCCAACGGGGCCTATAGCTGCGTCATGCATTGCTTCTCGTCGAGTGCGGAATTGGCCAAGGCCGCGCTGGATCTTGGGTTCTACCTATCGATGTCGGGGATCACCGCCTTTCCGAAATCGCAGGAGTTGCGTGATATCTTTGCCAGCGCGCCGGTGGATCGCATTCTGGTAGAAACCGACGCGCCCTATCTGGCCCCGCCGCCCCATCGCGGCAAGCGCAATGAACCCGCCTATACCGCCTATACCGCCCGCAAAGGCGCTGAGGTGTTCGGCATGGACTGGCCCGATTTTGCGGCGCAAACTCAGGCAAATTTCGACCGGCTGTTCACCAAGGCCGCGCAATACAAGGTGGCTGCATAATGGCGGAACGTCGTTTTATCATTCTGGGCTGTGGATCATCGGGGGGCGTGCCGCGCCTTGGCAACCATTGGGGCGCATGCGACCCCGATGAGCCGCGCAACACGCGTACCCGCTGTTCGATCCTGATCGAACAGGAGGATGAGGGCGGCATCACCCGCGTGCTGATCGACACGTCGCCCGATATGCGTGCGCAATTGCTGCGCGCGGATGTCGGCACACTGGACGCGGTGGTTTACACCCACAGTCACGCGGATCATGTGCACGGCATCGACGATCTGCGCATGGTGGTGTTCAACATGAAGAACCGTCTGCCGGTCTGGGCCGATGGCCACACCCAGAACGAGCTGTATTCCCGGTTCGGTTATGCCTTCACCCAGCCAGAAACGTCGCCTTATCCGCCCATTTTGGACATGAACACGATTAACGGTGACGTCACTATCGACGGCGCGGGCGGGGCGATCACCCTGACCCCTTTCGAGGTCGGCCATGGCTCGATCGACGCGCTGGGGTTTCGCATCGGTGATGTGGCCTATCTGCCCGATGTGGCCAAGATTCCGGAAGAGTCTTGGCGCGTTCTGGAGGGGTTGGAGTGCTGGATTCTGGATGCGCTGCGCCGCACGCCGCACCCCACCCATGCCCATCTGGCACTGGCGCTGGAGTGGATGGAGCGCGCCAAACCGCGCACCGGCATCATCACCAACATGCATATCGACATGGATTATCGAACGCTGGAGGTGGAATTGCCCGACCATATCCGCCCGGCCTATGACGGCTTGACCCTGACCTACGAGGTTTAACACCTTGCAAGCGATGCTGGACATCATCCTGCCGGTCTTTGTGGTGATTGGCTCGGGCTATCTGTCGGCGTGGAAGGGGTGGTTTTCAGCATCCAGCGTCGACGGGTTGATGAAATTCGCTCAGAATTTCGCCATTCCCTGCCTGTTGTTCATGGCCATATCCCGGCTGGATCTGGCGCAGGGGTTTGATGCGCGGCTGCTGTTCAGTTTTTACGCCGGGGCGTTTTCGGGCTTCTTGTTGGGTCTGTTCGGGGCGCGGTTCCTGTTTGGACGTGCGTGGGAGGATTCGATCGCGATCGGGTTTTGCTGCCTGTTTTCCAATTCTCTCCTGATCGGATTGCCCCTGACCGAGCGCGCCTACGGGCACGAGGCGCTGACCGCGAACTATGCCATTATCGCGATGCATTCGCCATTCTGCTACGCTGTCGGGATCACCGCGATGGAGATGGCGCGCGCCCAAGGCGGCGGTGGCGCGCGGGTGGTGCTGCGGGTTGGAAAGGCGATGTTTTCCAATGCGTTGATTATCGGGATCGCGTTGGGCCTGATCGTCAATCTGACGGGTTTGGCGCTGCCGGGCACGTTGGTGGAAGGGCTGGACCTGCTGGCGCGCGCGGCTCTGCCGGCTGCGCTGTTCGGATTGGGCGGGGTTCTGGTGCAATACCGCCCCGAGGGCGACATGCGCATCATTATCTATGTCTGCGTGATCGCGCTGGTCGCGCATCCGTTGATCACAATCGGCCTTGGCACCGCGTTGAACCTGCCGGATCCGGCGTTGCGCTCGGCGGTGATCACGGCGGCGATGTCGCCGGGGGTCAATGCCTATGTCTTTGCCAATATGTATGGCGTGGCGCGCCGGGTGGCGGCCTCGTCCGTGTTGATGGCCACGGCGCTGTCGGTACTGACCGCTTGGCTGTGGTTGTCAGTCTTGCCCTGAAGCGGGTCTTGCCCTTGTCGGTAAGAGCGTTAGAAGGGGGCCATGCGAACCACGAAGGACAGAATACGCCATGCGGTGGCGTTTGAATTGGGCGGGCTGATTTTGATCATCCCGCTGGGTGTCTGGCTGTTTGCCATTCCGGCGCGTGATTTTGGCGTGGTAGCTGTGGTCAGCAGTGTGATCGCGACGCTCTGGACCTATCTGTATAACTTGGGCTTTGATCGGATGATGCAGGCCCGCGTCGGGCACACCCGCAAGACACTGTTGCTGCGGGTGGCCCATACCGTGATTTTCGAGATCGGGCTGTTAAGCGTGCTGATCCCGTTTCTGGCGTGGTATTTGGGGGTCACGCTGTGGGAGGCGCTGGTGATGGATGTCGCCATCACGCTGTTCTATCTGGTCTATGCGTTTTGTTACAATTGGGCCTACGACATCGTCTTTCCCATCCCCGAGGCACGCGCCGAGCCTACTTAACCCTCTGACGGCGCGCCCCCTGTGAACCCGTTGGGCCCGTGATAATTGCAAGGTTCTTCGGTCATTTCCAGGTGCAGGCCCTCGCCGCGCCAAGGGTGCGCGCGCGCCAGTGCCTCGTCCACCTCAATGCCCAGACCGGGGGCGTCGGGCAGGGTGATATAGCCCTGCTCGATGCGGATGCCGCCACAGATCAGATCATTGTGAAAGACCGTCTCTATCGTTTCAGCCATCAACAGGTTCGGAATTGACGCGGCCAGTTGGATGTTGGCCGCCCATTCCACCGGTCCGGCATACAGATGCGGGGCCAGTTGCGCGTTATAGACCTCGGCCATGGCCGCGATCTTCTTGACCTCCCAAATGCCGCCCGCACGTCCAAGGGCGGGTTGCAGGATCGCCGCCGCGCCTTCGCGCAGGATGGGCGCAAATTCGGCCTTGGTGGTCAGACGCTCGCCCGTAGCGATGGGGATGCCGGTTGCCGCGCCGACCTTTGCCATCGCGCTCACGTTATCGGGCGGTACGGGTTCCTCAAACCACAACGGATCGAACGGCGCGATGGCGCGGCCCAGTCGGATCGCGCCTGCGGTTGAAAACTGCCCATGCGTGCCGAACAGCAGATCGGCGCGATTGCCGATAGCGCCGCGAATGGCGCGGCAAAACTCAACGCTCAGATCAATATCCATCAGCGACGGCATATGCCCGCCGCGTAATGTGTATGGGCCTGCCGGGTCGAATTTGACTGCTGTATAGCCCTTCTCGACCAACGCGGCGGCGCTTTCTGCCGCCATCTCGGGCGAGGACCAGAATTCGGTAATATCATGATGGGGTAGGGGGTAGAGATAGCTGTAGGCGCGGATGCGGTCGTTCATCCGCCCGCCCAGCAGGGCATGCACGGGCCGCCCGCGCGCCTTGCCCAAGATATCCCAGCAGGCGATTTCCAACCCCGAGAACGCGCCCATCACCGTCAGGTCGGGGCGCTGCGTGAACCCCGAGGAATAGACGCGGCGAAACATCATTTCGATGTTTTCAGGGCTTTCGCCTGCCATGTGACGCTCAAACACGTCCTCGATCACGGCGCGCATCGCCTCGGGGCCGATGCTGGCGGCATAGACCTCTCCCCAGCCGGTGATGCCGGTGTCGGTGCTGACCTTCACCAAAATCCAATATCGTCCGCCCCAACCGGGGGCGGGAGGCGCGGTGATGATAATGTCGAGGTTTTGTAAACGCACGGGCGGGCCTTTTTGAATTCAGTCGAACAGGATGACGTTGCGCCGCGCGCTGCCGCCTTTGGTGTCGTCCATCGCCTCGTTGATCTGCTCCAGCGTCCAACGCCCCGAGATCAGCTCATCCAGTTTCAGCCGCCCCTGTTGATAGAGGTCGACCATCCACGGAATGTCGCGCCGGATGACCGTATCACCCATCTTGGAGCCGATCATGCCCTGACCGGCGTCAGCCAAATTGAGCGCTTCGTAACTTGATTGAGCACCGACGGCGGGCATGCCGACCAGCACCACGCGCCCCCCATTGGCCAAATAGTGCGGCGCGGTGTCATAAGCCGGGGCCGAGCCGACAGTGACGAACACGGCATCCGCGCCGCGCCCCATCGCGGCCTTTGCGTCACTCCAAGGCGCGTCACTCGTGGCCAACACGCCGTCAGTTGCACCAAATTCACGCGCGACGGCCAGCTTTTCGGCGCTCATATCCACCGCTACGATGCGCCGCGCACCCGCGATGCGCGCGCCCTGAATGGCGTTCAGGCCAACCCCGCCCGCGCCGATCACCACCGCGTCCTGACCGGCGCGCAGCCCGGCGGCGTTGACCACCGCGCCGACGCCGGTGATCACTCCGCAGGCCAGCAGGCTGGCCACGTCCATTGCCATGGTGTCGGGGATGCGCACGATCTGGCTGTGATGCACAACGACTTTTTCGGCAAACGCGCCACAGGCCATCGCCTGATGCAGCATGCCGCCCGATGCGGTGGTCAGTGGCCCGTGATCGCCGTCATAGGGGGTTTCGCAGATCGTGGGTTTGCCGCCGCCGCAACTGGGGCATTGCCCACAGGCGCGGATGAGGGTGACAACCACCGGATCGCCCACTGCCACGCCGGTCACGCCGTCGCCAATCGCGCTGACGCGCCCCGCGGCTTCGTGGCCATAGACGGCGGGCAGCGACCCACCCCAAGCCCCGCTGGCATAGGTGATGTCCGAATGACAGATCGCTACAGCGGCCAGATCGACCTGCACTTCGCCAAGTTGCGGCGCGCGCAGATGCACGTCCTCAATCGTCAGGGGGGTGCCAAATTCATGGCATACGGCGGCTTTGACGGTCTGCATAGGATCCTCCGGCAGGGTTTGGCCAAGGCTGACCCGGATTCGGGGCGTGGTGCAAGGGATGAATGAGGCCGCGCTTTAACGCAGCCGCATGTGCGCCACGATCTGCCCGTGGTCCGAGGCCAGTTTGTTATACGGGGCCTCGGGGTGGCTGCCGTCGGTCAGGTGATCGTTCAGCGCGCTGAAATACACCATGTCCCCGATGCGATCCGGCTGATCCGGGTGGAAATGGCGCGACATAAAGATTTGGTCTATGGATTCGTAAACGCCGCCAAAGGCCGAGGTGTAAACCATATCGCGCAGGGATTTGCGCACGAACAACTTTTCGGCGGAATGCAGGCGCACGGCGGTAACGTCCTCGGAGATCTGGGCGGCTTCCTTGGATGTATAGCGGTCGCCCGCGTGCTGGGCATCATGGCGCAGCATCCATTGATAATTCCGAAACGGCACCTCACCGGCGATAATTTCCGAACTGACCGCATGTTCGCCGTCATTGAAATCCCCCATCACCATCACCGGGTGGCCCTTGGCCAACTCGGCCACGATTTCGCGGCGCATAACCCACGCTTCGGCCATGCGGCGCACGGCGCTGCGCAGGCTGCCCATGGCGCGTCCCACCGGGTCATAGTGGGTCAGATCGGCCTCGGGGGCATAATCAGCGCCTTCGGGGGTGATATGATCGCCGAGTTTGGATTTCAGGTGGCAGTTGAAGACAGTGATCACCTGCCCGCCAACGGGAATACGCGCCTTGATCACCGGACGGCTGAGGCGGCGCAGAGTGAACGATCCGGCGTCGGGCGCGTCCAGCCCGCGCAGGGGCGAGAACGGGATGACCAGCGGCTGCTCCAGATCCTGAATGATCTCGGGCGTGCCGACAAAACCGAACCGCGACAGGATCGCCAGACCGGGGCGGCGCTGACCCGGCGTGCCATCGTCGGCGGCATTGGGCGCAAAGACCAGCGAGGCCCCGGCATAGGGTTCAAACGCCAGTTTGCGGAAAATCACCTTGCGGTGATAGCGCTTGGATTTGTCGGGTACGGCGGCGGCGTTCAGCACCTCGGCGCGTCGGCTGGCCTCGTCTATGACAGCGCGCAGGGGGGGCTCGTCAAAGATTTCCTGAAAGCCGAGGATGTCGGCATCCATCGACAGGATCTGATCGGCCAGCCAATCCTCTTTCCACGCGTATTCCTCGGGGGTGTAGGTTTGGAACTTGTAATACTCGCTGTCCGGCCCGATCAGGTTCTTGACGTTGAAACTGCCGATGGTGAAATCGGTCATGTCAGGTCGCCATAGCTGCTGAGCGCGCGTTGGAACACGTCCGCGTCTACGTTGCCGCCTGAAATGGTCACGATCACTGTATCGCCCTCGATCTGGTCGGTGCGAAACAGCGCCGCCGCCAGCGCCGCCGCGCCACCCGGTTCGGCCACCAGTTTCAGCCGCCCCCAGGCCAGCGCCATGGCGTGCAGGCACTCGTCGTCGCTGACGGTCAGGCCGGGACCGCACAGGCGCTGCATGATCGGGAATGTGATCTCGCCCGGTGCAGGGGTCAGGATTGCGTCGCACAGGCCCACGGCGGGGCCGGTGTTACTGAGTATCCGGCCAGCGACCAGCGAACGGGTGGTGTCGTCAAACGCCGCAGGCTCGCACGGGCGGGCGGTCAGGCCCGGCGCGTCGGCCTCGCATGCCAGCGCGATGCCCGAGGTCAGCCCGCCACCGCCGCAACAGACCAGCACATCGGCGCGGCTGATCCCCAAAGCGTTGGCGTCTTCGGCAATTTCCAGCCCGGTGGTTCCCTGTCCGGCAATCACCTGCGGTTCATCATAGGGTTTGATCAGCGTCATTTGACGTTCGTTTTGAATCCGTTCGCCAATCGCCTCGCGACTTTCGCCGCCTGCGCGGTCGTACAGCACCACCTCGGCCCCCAGCGCGCGGGTGTTGGCGATCTTCAGGGCTGGCGCGTCGGCAGGCATGATGATGACCGACGGCACACCATGTTCGCGCGCGGCCAACGCCACGCCCTGCGCGTGATTTCCGGATGAGAACGCCAGCACGCCGCGCGCGCGCGTCGCATCGTCCAACGCCGAGACTGCCGCGCGCCCGCCGCGATACTTGAAACTGCCAGTGTGTTGCAGGCATTCTGGTTTGACCAATACGCGCCGCCCGGCGATCTCGTCCAGAAAGGGCGAAGACAGCAGCGGTGTGCGCCGCGCGTGTCCCTTTAGGCGGGCGGCGGCGGCGCGGATCAGTTCGATGGTGCTCATGCGGTCTGCTCCTGCAAATGGGCGTGGATGGCGGTGAGGGCTTCGGCCTCGTCCAGAAAGGGGACATGGCCCCGGTTCGGCACGGTTGCGGCGCGCATATGGGGCGCGCGGGCCTGCATTCTGGCGAGGCTTTCGGCGCTTAGCAGGTCCGAGTTTGCGCCCCGGATCACGGTCAGCGGCCGCATGGCAAGGGCATCGAACAGCGGCCAGAGGTCCGGCACAGGGCCTGAGGCAGCCTGTGCGATCATCGCGTCGCGCAGGCGCGCGTCATAGCGCAGATCCAAGCCATCATCCGTCTCAACCCACATCAGTTCGGCCTGAATGCGCCAACGGGTCACCGGCACATCGGGGAACTGCCGGGCATAGGCCCGTTGCAGACCGATGGCGGCGTTGGCATAGCTGTCAAAACTGGGGCGTGTGCCCAGATAGTCCATGATCCGATCCAGCCCGCCGGGATCGATTTCCGGGCCGATATCGTTGAGGATTGCACCCGCGATACGGTCCGGGTGTGTCGCCGCCAGCAGCATGGCGATCAGCCCGCCGCGCGAGGTGCCCAGAATGGTCACACGCTCCAGCCCCAGATGATCCAGCAGGGCAATGGCATCTGCAGCCTCTTGCGCGATGGAATAGGTGGCGGGATCAGCGGCGTAATCCGACTGCCCGCGCCCGCGATAGTCCATACGGATCACGCGATGACCGGCCATAAACGGCAGTACGAACCGGAAATCGCCCGAATTGCGGGTCAACCCGGCCAGACACAGGATCGGCGTGCCGTTTGAAACACCCTCATCCGCGTAATACAGCGACAGCCCGTCAGAGGTGGTGAAATGCCCCATCACAGCGCCGCCGCCAGCGCGGGAATACCGCTGAGGTCGGGCAGGATATGCGACGGCGTGCCCGGCAACCGCTCCATCGGGGCGCCTGCACGGTTGATCCAGGCGGTGTGGAACCCGAAATCGGCCGCACCTGCCGCATCCCACCCGTTCGAGGACACGAACAGCACCTCATCCACCGCGCAGAGGAACCGTTGGCCCACCATGTCGTAAACCGGACGCGCGGGTTTGAAGATCTGTAACCGGTCCACTGACAAGACATCATCCAGCAACTCCCCGATCGAGGCCGATTGCACCGCGGCCTCCAGCATCTCGGGTGATCCATTGGACAGGATCGCGGTGTTGAGCCCGGCGTCCTTCAACGCTTTTAGGGTGGTACGGACCTCTCCGTAGGCCTCCAACTCGCGATAAAGCTGCAGCAAGCGGGCGCGCAGGGCAGGGTCGTCGGCCATGCCTTCGGCCTCCAACGCCCAATCCAGCGCGTGCTCTGTCACCTCCCAGAAGGTGCAGTAATTGCCGGTGATGGTGCGGTGCCATGTGTACTGCACCTGTTTCTGACGCCAGTTTTCGGCGATTGCGGGCCAGTGGGCGGCAAAGGATTCGCGCCCCGGTTCGCCCGCAGCGATACGCGCGGCGGCGGCCACGTCGAACAGTGTGCCGTAGGCGTCGAAAATGCAGGTGGTGATTGCCATGGTTGCCTCGTGTCGCTGGATCAGGGGCGGGTACGCGCCCAGAGTTGCATGGATGCCGGACCCGCGAAAGGCCCGAAATGCAGCCTGTTTGCAATCCCATGCCGCGCTTGTTAGCTTATCGCGGATTCGCACAAGCACCCGCGCGCGGCGCGGCCTTGCCATTCATTCCCACCACATAAGACTGGAGTCACCATGACCGAAGTAAAAGCGGGCGATACCGTTCATATTCACTATACCGGCACGTTGAAGGACGGCACCGTCTTTGACAGCAGCGAGGGGCGCGACCCGCTGAAATTCGAGGTTGGCAGTGGCCAGATTATTCCGGGCCTGGACGTGGCCCTGCCGGGAATGGCCCTGGGCGATAAGAAAGTGGTCGAAGTGCCAGCCGATGAGGCCTATGGCCCTGTCGATCCTAACGCGCGTCAGCAGGTTCCACGCGAAGGTATCCCGGCGGACATCCCGTTGGATCCCGGTACACAGTTGCAGGTCCAGACCGAGAACGGTCAGGTGCTGCCGGTCACAGTCGTTGAAGTGACAGATGAGCACGTCACGCTGGACGCCAACCATGCGCTGGCTGGCAAGGACCTGACCTTTGCGATCGAATTGGTCGCAGTCGGCTAAAGCGGTTCGATTTTTCGGGGCGGCGCATGGCTCAACTGTCGCGTGCCGCCCCGGCCAAGACCCAAGGCCGCGTTGCTAAGGGTAAAGCGGCATTAATCAGTTTTGACGATGCATGCTGTTATTGTGTTGCCACAGAGCTCCCCGGCCCACGCCCCCAACCCCAGACAATCAGCCCGGATAGCGCCTACTTACGCCGCAGCCGGATCACCACATCGACCGAGGCGATTTCGGCCCCGTCGGGGGCGTCGGGCAGGCGGGTGATCTGCAATTGATCGGCAGGGGCGTCGGACAGGCGGTTTTCGTCTTCCCAGAAGAAATGCGGGTGGTCGTGGGTATTGGTGTCGAAATAGCTTTTCGCGCCATCAACCATGACTTCCTGCATCAACCCCGCCTGACAAAACGCGCGCAGCGTGTTGTAGACCGTCGCCAGCGACACCTTGTCGCCCATCCGCTGTACATCCGCAAACAGGCTTTCCGCCGTCACATGGCGGTGTTGCCCGTCCCCGATCAGCAATGCGGCCAAGGCCACGCGCTGACGTGTCGGGCGCAAACCGGCCTCGCTCAGCCAAGCTGTGCCGGTTTTCTCGGCGTGTGTGGGAGAGGCGTATGTCATATCTGTTTGCGAACCGGTCTCATGTGTCATGCTACATATAAGGGCCGATAGGCCAGGATTTCAAATAAAATCATCAAATAAGGCTTTGCTTGCCCAAGTTTGCGGCAAAATGCGCGCAGCCGGGCGAACGGCCCACCGGCGCGCCGTGGGCTTGCATGGGGGCTGGCGTGGGTGCTAGACCCACAGGCGCGCGCACCAAGCACTTTATGGGGGCGCGAGGGATCAAATCTGAAGGGACCGCCGGAATGGCCGACTATCCGACACAATTCGCAAAAGAAGACCTGCTGAAATGTGCCCGAGGGGAGCTGTTCGGCCCCGGCAACGCGCAATTGCCCGAGCCTCCGATGCTGATGATGGACCGCATCACCGATATTTCCGGCGATGGCGGCGCGCATGGCAAAGGCCATGTGGTGGCCGAATTCGATATTACGCCCGACCTGTGGTTCTTTGGCTGCCACTTTCCCGGCAACCCGATCATGCCCGGCTGTCTGGGTCTGGACGGGTTGTGGCAATTGACCGGCTTTAATCTGGGCTGGCGCGGCTGGCAGGGGCGGGGCTATGCGCTGGGCGTGGGCGAGGTCAAACTGACCGGCATGGTGCGCCCCGAACGCAAGATGCTGACCTACAAGATCGACTTTACCAAAGCGATCCAGACCCGCCGCCTGACCATGGGCGTCGCCGACGGCATCGTCGAGGCCGACGGCGAGGTGATCTACATGGTCAAGGACATGAAGGTCGCCCTGAGCGAGAGTTGAATTTGGGGGAGCGATGAGGGCGGATTCCGGTCATTCGCTGCACAGTCGCGAGGGCCTCATCCAATCGTTGATAGCGGACATCCAATCAAGCTTTTGTTCGAAGACGTCGATTTATATCTACGTCACCGCCCTCAATACTAGCGTATCGAAAACCGCGAGAGTGGCAGTTGAGCATTTCTGTTGTTCGGATTTATCAGAAATCGACCTTGAAGCACGGTATGATTACCATCACTCTGCCGGAGAGTGGCCACTGACATGTTGGGGTCCACAAGCGCAAGGAGCGGAAAGATCAATGCACATTAAGGAAATAACTGTTTCCGATCTTTTTGGACAAGAAGGCGTAAGTACTCTTTGTCTCAACGAAGATCTGAACATCATGACTGGGCGAAATGGTTCTGGCAAAACAACGTTGCTGAAACTCGCTTGGTTCATAGTTAGTGGTAACATATTACATGCATTGCGTGAGGTACCATTCACAGAATGCGAGCTAGTGACCACGGAATACACCTGCAAAGTTATTCGCACGGGACCTGTAAATTGCAGTGTTGAAATGCAGTTTGATGGACAAGTTCATGTTTTCGAGGATGATTCAGGTGATTCAGATGAGGATCTATTTTTTGATTCTGCGGAAGACAAAGCTAACCCGAAGTTAATATCTAAAGGTAAGTCGGTTTTTTTTCCAACTTTCCGGAGGATTGAGGGCGGGTTTTCTATGGAAACCGGTCGAAAATCGCGCAATAGAAATGCACTCAGGGCGGATTCAGACATTGACGAGGCCCTGAGCTCTCTTGCCAAGAAATTAAGTAACGACGACCATATCTTTGTTTCTGCGATTTCGACACAGGATATTGTTCAGCTGCTGCTCAAGCGATATGCCGCATACTCTGAAGTCATAAATCTGTACCAAGCGGAGGTGTCGAGATCAGTAATCGATAAAATCAAGGCATATGAAGAGATTGATGGTGATAAAGAAGACGCCAGTGCGCTCCTATCAAAAACGAGATTGGACATTGAAGGAATCGAAACCTTCCGCGAATCTGCCATGAAACCGTTGAATGCGGTTCGATCACTCGTCGAACGTCTATTTCAACATTCCGGAATTTCTTTCGGATCTCGTTTGAGCTTTGGGGATGCAGCCGAAGCTGTTAGCAGTAATTTACTATCGGCGGGTGAGAAGCAAATGCTCAGTTTCATTTGCTACAATGCTTTCTACAAAGATGCAGTTATTTTCATTGATGAGCCGGAGTTGAGCTTACATGTTGATTGGCAAAGGCAGCTATATTCAATCTTGGAAGGCCAAGGTTCTGGAAATCAATTCATATTTGCAACCCACTCACCCTTTATCTACGGAAAGTACCCGGACAAAGAGATATCGATAGGAGTTGATCGAGGTGAGTAACCAAGATGACCTTTAACAAACCCCGCCCGACTGTCGATGAATTATACGAACTTCTCAAAAGAACAACGCTTCCGACTATTTTGGTGGAAGGAAAAGATGATATTGTTTTTTACAGAAAGATTGAAGAGGCTCTATCAGAGCTACAAGTAGACGTTCTTCCTGCTGGGAATAAGCAAGCGGTGTTGGATCTGATGGACAAATTGGACCAACACAGTGGGACAGCGCGGTTCGTATATGTGGTTGATAAAGACCTTTGGGTCCACGGCGTGCCTAAAAAATTTGGGACCCATTCTAGACTTGTAACGACTGACGGATACTCAATTGAGAATGACCTATTTGCCGATGGAGACTTAGAATCTCTTTTGGATCAAAACGAAATTACAAGCTTCCGGTCCGAGGTTGAAAAATTCTGTTCGTGGTATGCTTTGGCTCTCCAAAGAACATTTTCTGGTGCTGAAGGCGCATTCCGAACTCACCCAGGAAAAGTTCTAGACGATCCAGAGTTTTATGAAACTGAGACAAGGCTGAAAGAGAACGAGGATCCGCCTACGGAGCTATACGAGGTAGTCGTATCAAACTACCAGGCAATGCTACGTGGTAAATCTCTGCTTTCGATACTGCACAGGCAACTTAGCAAAGACGGTAGAGACGTAAAATTTAGTGGCAGGCAGCTAATGGCCTTTGGTGGATCTAGGAAGGGTGAAAAATTTGATCGACTGAAAGGTCTCATTTTCGACGCGTTGCAACGCTAAACGCAAGTGGTCCTCCGCGAATCGTCTTTTGTTGCCCCCTTTCGGCACCATTGTATGGATGTCCGCTTCGACGGGCCGCGCTGCAGCGTCTAAATGAGGTGATGGAGGTCCGGTTTGGGCCGTTACCCTCCCAACTCAACCCCACAACATTGTGACTCTCTCGCCTTGACCTGACCCACCCGCTGCCCCCATCCTAAAGGAAAGCGCCAGTATGTAAGGCGCGACTCGGGAAAGGGCTGCTCTATGCTGACCAGACGACATTTCATCCAGACGACCTCGGCTTTGTTTTCGGCGGCCGCAGTGCCGGGCGCTTTGCTGCCATCGGCGGCTGCCGCAGAGGGCAGTAGCAACTGGGCCGCATGGGATGCGCGCGTGACCCCGGCCAATTATGTGCCTGAAACCTCCAACCCTTGGGGCTTTCATCCGCGGTTCCTGCCCACACGGGTCGAGGCGCGCGCGGGGCTGGCACCCGGCAACATCCATGTCGATGCCGTGGCGCGCTATTTATATTTCATCGAATCGCCGGGGGTCGCGCAGCGCTATGGCGTCGCCATCGCCCGTGGCAAACTGTACGAGCCGGGCACCTACACCATCCGGCGCAAGGCGAAATGGCCAAAATGGACGCCAACGGCGGCGATGATGAAGCGCGATCCGAAATACGTACAGTTCGAAGACGGCGTACCGGGCGGCCCTACCAATCCGTTGGGCGCGCGCGCGTTTTATCTGTACGTTGGCAATCGCGATACCTATCTGCGCATCCACGGCACCCCCAGCCCAAAGTCGATCGGCGGGCGGGCCAGTTCGGGCTGTGTGCGGATGGCGATGCCGCATGTGATCGGCCTTTATGACTTGGTCAAGCCGGGCGCGACCGCGTATCTCTACCCGTCCGAAACGGATGCGACCCTCGCCAGCTAAGCCTATTAAGGGCTTCCCCGCGCAGCAAATGGTTTAAAACGCCCGCCCTCAATTGAGGCTGCGGGCGTTTTTGCATGGTATCATCTGTGTCAGGTCGGAGTCGGGGCTGTGTCAGCCCTCGACCACCTTGGTGCAGATCGGCCGCCCGTCGGCGGTGCGCAGCGGCAGCATCGTGGTTTCCACCGGGCCGACATGGCGATACCACAGGCAGCCATCCTCGGGCACCAGACGCACGGCGGTCAGATCCTGATTGGGACCGGCAAGGGCGACGATGCTTTCGGGCAGGGGGTTCAGAAACCCCTCGTTCGACGTGGTGGGAAGTTCGGTGCAGGCGCCAAGCGCAAGGGACGACACCAGGGACGTGACAAGAAGGCAGCTAATCTTTGGTCGCATCAACGGATCCGTTTCAGTCTGTTTTCAATCAGGGCAGTTTGCGGGCACCCGACCCGTGATTGCAAGTGTGGCAGTGACATTAAAGCGCAGTTGTGTGTTTCCCGGCACCTCTGCCTTGTGGTCTGATGTCAAAAGGCGCGGGGGGCTGCCCCGCTTCATCTTGGGCCGTGCGCTAACTGCTTGCCCCTTGACCCCGGCCTGCCGTACAAAAGGGCGCAAAGCTATTGCGTGTTTCGCCCTGTTTCTGACTCGGATCCATGGCGGAGCGCGTTAAGACACATCCGTGTTTTGGCGGTCACAGGTGCGCCTGTGACCTGAGTGGAACGCGAAACGCCTTGAGGGGGACTGCCTATGCGCCGCGTGGTCGTGACAGGGTTGGGGATTGTATCCTCGATTGGGAACAATGCGGGCGAGGTTCTGACCTCGCTGAAAGAGGGGCGGTCGGGCATCACCGCCAACGCCGCGATGGCCGAGCATGGCTTTCGCAGCCAGATCGCCGGGGCCGTCGATCTGGACGTGGCCGAGCATGTGGATAAGCGCACGTTGCGTTTCATGGGGCCTGGTGCTGCCTATGCGCATATTGCGATGGGTCAGGCGATTGCCGATGCGGGGCTGGAACCCGGCGAGGTGGTTAACCCCATGACCGGATTGATCGCCGGATCGGGCGGCCCGTCGACATCTGCCATGTTGGCCGCGCATCAGGTGGTGCTGAAAACCGGCGCGACCAAGCGGATCGGGCCGTTTGCCGTGCCCAAATGCATGTCTTCGACTGTCAGTGCCAATCTGGCGACGGCCTATCAGATCAAAGGCATGAATTTCTCGATTACGTCGGCCTGTTCGACGTCGCTGCATTGTATCGGCATGGCCGCGCAGCAGATCGCGCTGGGTACGCAGGACGTGATGTTCGCGGGCGGGGGCGAGGAGTTGGACTGGACCCTGTCGTGCCTGTTCGATGCGATGGGCGCAATGTCGTCCAAATACAACGATACGCCGGAAAAAGCGTCGCGCGCGTTTGATGCGGGGCGTGATGGCTTTGTGATTTCGGGTGGCGGGGCCATTCTGGTGCTGGAGTCGTTGGAGCGCGCGCAAGCACGCGGCGCCAAAATCTACGCCGAAGTGACGGGATTTTCTGCCACATCCGACGGGGCCGACATGGTTGCGCCTTCGGGCGAGGGCGGCGAGCGGGCCATGCGCGGCGCGCTGCGCACGCTGGGGGCCGATCGCAAGGTCAGCTATATCAACGCCCATGGCACATCGACCCCCGTGGGCGACGTGGGCGAGGTGCAGGCCGTGCGCCGCGTCTTTGGCGAGGGCACGACCCCGCCGATCAGCTCGACCAAGTCGATGACAGGACACAGCCAGGGCGCGACCGGCGCGCAAGAGGCGATTTATTGTCTGCTGGCGTTGCAACATGATTTTATCATCCCGTCGATCAATGTCGAAACGCTGGACCCGGCGTTGAACCCCGCCGAGATTGCCACGAAGCGTGTCGACAACGCTGGGCTGGACACGGTGATGACAAATTCCTTTGGTTTTGGCGGCACGAATGGTTCGATGCTGTTGAGCAAATTTAATGGATAACGCCTGATGACAAATGCACTCCACGGCAAACGTGGCCTGATCATGGGCGTTGCCAACGACCGCTCGATTGCCTGGGGCATCGCCCGCGCCATGGCGGCTGCCGGCGCGGATCTGGCCTTTACCTATCAGGGCGAGGCGTTCGGCAAGCGGCTGGAACCTTTGGCGGCCAGTGTCGGATCGGACTTCATGGTTGACGTGGACGTCACCGACGATGCGTCGCTGGACGGCGCGTTTGAACAGTTGGCAGCACGTTGGCCGACGATTGATTTCGTGGTTCATGCCATCGCGTTTTCGGACAAGTCCGAACTGACAGGCCGTTTTTTGAACACCAGCCGGGCGAATTTCAAGAACACGATGGATATTTCGGCCTATTCCTTCATCGACGTGGCGCGCCGCGCGCATCCCCTGATGGTGGAAAATGGGGGCACATTGCTGACCCTGACCTATCAGGGCAGTAACACGGTCGTGCCGAATTACAACGTGATGGGCGTGGCCAAGGCCGCATTGGAGAGTGCGACACGCTATCTGGCCAACGATCTGGGTCCGGATGGCATCCGCGTCAATGCGATAAGCCCCGGCCCGATGAAAACCTTGGCCGGTGCGGCCATTGGTGGCGCGCGCAAGACATACAAGCACACCGACATGAACGCGCCGCTGCGCGGCAATGCAACGCTTGAGGCTGTGGGTGGTACGGCGGTTTATCTGGCGTCAGAGGCCGGGGCCTGCACCACCGGTGAAATCATTCGCGTCGATGGGGGCTATCACGTGCTGGGCATGCCGCAGGGCGAAAACCTGTAGGCGCTGCGCATGGCGGGGCCGGTGTGATTTGAGTACTTCTGGAACGATGAAAGTGGATGCTGTGCGAAATGCGGTGACGCTATCGAACTGCGCTTTGGCTCAGGCCTGCGCAAGGCTGCCAGCGAAGCGCAGCTAGAACCACTGCCCCGGTTCCATCAATCCAAGATCCAGCAATTGGCGCGAATGCCACTCGAACGGGGTGGTGTTGTGCCACTTGAATGTATGAATGTCGAACATCGAGCCGGGGTTGGTCTTTAGCGCCTTGGCCGTGCGGAACGATACAATGGCCGCCGTCAGGTTGTTGTGCCACGGGCAGGCATAGGTGTTGTATTCTTCATCGTTAAAGGTGTGATCAGGGCGCAGGGTTAGTCCCTCTTTGGCGCGGAACAGGGCGATGCGGTCGATCTTGCGACGCGGTGCCGGGATGTGTTCCTCGTAGCGCCAGCGCAGGCCGCCGAAGAAATCCAGCTGTCGTTCCTTGGGGTGGTTATGGTTGTCCGGGTCCGGGCGGGCCAGCGCGTAATACCCCGAGCGGTCCAGATGCGCGTCGTCGATGCTGACCGCGTTGGTGTAACGGTCCAGATCGCCGGCGTAGATATCGACGACATAGGTCAACATCGCATCCCGGCGCTCTTCGGTATGATAGCCTAGCAGTTCCCCGACGCTGCGCGTTTCACAGAACGGGTAGAACAGGTATTCGGCGTTAAAGCAGTAATATAGCCATTGCCCCGCTGCCGCCGGGATCAGTTCATTCACTGCCGCGACATAGTTGTCGCCGCCGGTCATATCGAACCTGACGCGCGCCACCTTGTCGGCCACGTCGTCGGGTAGGGGGAAACTGTCGGGCAGGAACACGACCACCGCCTTGAACCCCGCATCCAGATGATGGCGCAGGGTCGAACCCAGTTCGACCATGTCTTCGGCAAAGATCAGTGCGATCGGCCCCTTGGCCAGATGCGCGGTGCCGTGCGCCAGGAAATCCTTGAGCGATGTATACTGCATCGGGCCACTTTCGTTTTAGGGCGTAAGGTCTGTCAAATTGGCGCGCATTGCAAGCCACCCCTGCTGTGATATAGGCACGGGGCTTGGATAACGCGCGCAAGGGGGCTGACACATGGCCGAGAGCAAGAAGCTGTATATCAAGACCTATGGCTGCCAGATGAACGTCTATGACAGCGAGCGCATGGCCGAGGCTATGGGCGGCGCGGGCTATACCGAGGTCGCCAGCGCGGATGAGGCGGACATGATCCTGCTGAACACCTGCCACATCCGCGAAAAGGCCGCCGAAAAGGTCTATAGCGAACTGGGCCGGTTTCGTGATCTGAAAGAGGCCAAACCGGATTTGAAAATTGGCGTGGCCGGGTGTGTGGCACAGGCCGAAGGCGCGGAAATCATGCGCCGTCAGCCGTTGGTCGATCTGGTGGTCGGGCCGCAAAGCTATCACCGCCTGCCCGAAATGGAGGCGCAGGTGCGCAAGGGCGGCACCGCGCTGGACACAGATTTTCCCGAACTGGACAAGTTTTCGCAGCTCAAGGCCCGCCCCAAGGCGGCGCGAGGGCCCACAGCGTTTCTGACTGTGCAAGAGGGCTGTGACAAGTTTTGCGCCTTCTGCGTCGTCCCCTATACGCGGGGCGCTGAATCCAGCCGCCCGGCGGCGCGTATTCTGGACGAGGCCCGCGATCTGGTCGAGCGGGGCGTGCGCGAAATCACCCTGCTGGGGCAGAACGTCAACGCCTATCACGGCGTCGGCGAGGATGGCGGAGACTGGTCCCTGGCGCGTCTGATCTGGGCGTTGGACAAGGTCGACGGGTTGGAGCGCATCCGCTTTACCACCTCGCACCCCAATGACATGAGCGATGATCTGATCGCTGCGCATGGCGAATGTGCCAAGTTGATGCCCTATCTGCATTTACCTGTGCAATCGGGCAGCGACCGCATCTTGAAACGGATGAACCGCAACCACACCGCCGATAGCTATCTGCGGGTGATCGAGCGTATCCGCGCCGCGCGCCCCGATATCTTGATCTCGGGCGATTTCATCTGTGGCTTTCCCGAGGAAACCGAAGCCGACTTTCAGGCCACGCTGGACCTGATCGAGGCGGTGGAATACGGGCAGGCTTATTCGTTCAAATACTCCACCCGCCCGGGCACCCCGGCAGCCGAGCGTGCGCAGGTCGACGGCGATGAGGCCAACGCGCGCCTGAAGCGATTGCAAGCCCTGTTGACCCGTCAGCAACGCGCCATTCAGGACGGCATGGTGGGGCGCGAGATGCGCGTGTTGTTCGAAAAACCGGGCCGTCAGGCCGGGCAGATGGTGGGTAAATCGGACTATCTGCATGCGGTGCATGTTGATGCCCCCAACGCAGTCCCCGGCGAACTGGCGCGCGTGCGTATCCTTGAAAGCAAGACCAATTCGCTGGCCGCTGCGCTGATCTGACCAGACCTCAGGCGATTCGCAGAACATTGGGCGGGGCGTGATCTGCCCCCCTATGTTGTGATGGTGTGCCCAACGGCCACGATACTTGGCCCTGAGGGGCATTCAGGGCGCTGTTTTAGTCTTCACAAGACGGGCAAAGCTGCTAAGGTTGCTGGATAATTGGAGATATTGGCGTGACGGGCTGAACGTCTGGGCGCCGGTGGGGGAATAGTAGGAGGAAGTAAGCTGTGACTGAGAATTTTCTCACGTCGGCTCGCAGGGCTCTCAGCGGAATTGCTGCCGCGGCGCTTGGGGCTGTTTTAATTTTTGCCGGTGGCGCTGCAATTGCACAGCAAACCACCGCGCCTGTTCAAGAGGGCAGGGTTGTCTCGGGGGAACGTTATGTTCCCACGATCTGGGTTGATCCGGACGGGTGTGAACACTGGGTCATGGATGATGGCTGGGAAGGGTATATGAGCCCGCATGTCACCCGTCAGGGTATTCCGGTCTGCCGCCGGGGTAACGTCTGTGGTGTGGTGAACACCGATCAGTTGTTCAAAACCGACAGCGCCAAGATCTATCCGCATGCTCAGGCCAAGCTGAAGGAATTTTTCAGTACGACAGGAGCGATTTCCTACATCATCGTTGGTCACACGGACAGCCGCGCGTCGGATGAGTACAACATGGATCTGTCGCTGCGTCGCGCCAACTCGGTTGCGCGTGTCGCCTCCAAAACCGGTGTGCGGATTGCCGATGTTCGCGGCTACGGCGAGCGGATGCCACGTGCGACCAACAATACGGCAGCGGGCATGCAACAAAACCGTCGTGTCGAAATCATCTGTATTCGTTGAGGGGCTGACCATGAAATATGCAAAATTGACATTGGCCCTGTGCGCAGCAGTTGTGGTCGCGGGGTGTGACGCTCCGAAAAAGAACAAGACTGTTGACCGGGGATTTGACTCCAAGCACCTCAGCCAGTTGAAGGCCGGCGTCTGGATCGATCCCAACGGGTGCGATCACTGGATCATCGACGACGGGATCGAAGGTTATCTGTCGCAACGTCTGGACAAATTCGGCAAGCCGGTCTGCTCGGGTACGGCCCCGCCGAACACCGCGACAGGCGCTTACAAACGTGGCTCGGTCGTTTCCGACCCGGTTTGATCAGCGCGACCATACGCGTTTCAGAAAAACCGCAGGCCCACAGCCTGCGGTTTTTCGCGTATTTTGCCACGGGTTTGTCTTTGCCCGCCTTGCGCCTGCCCGTGCAACCGGGCACCATTGACCCAGGATATAGATTTCTTGCAACACAACACACCGGAGAGCCATTTGGCCACCATCCCCCAGCCTGACGCCCCCGACCAGACTGCACAGGACCAAGGTCCGATGACGCAAGAGATTGTGGAATTTCCTGACAACTTTCTATTGATTGATCTCTGCGGCGCGCATGACCGCAACCTTGCCGCGATCGAGCAGGCCGTGGGCGTGCAAATTTTGCGCCGGGGCAATCAACTGGCCGTGCATGGGGATAGCGATCAGGTACGCGCGGCCGTGGATGTGGTTCAGGCGCTATATGCGCGGCTGGAGGGCGGCAAACCTTTGGAGCCCGGCGATATCGACCGCGAGTTGCGGGTGGGCGGCGGCGATGTGGTGCCCGCGCGCGCCGCAGGCAGTCGCGACGGTGATCAGTTGGAAATGTTCAAGGGCGGCAAGGTCGAGATCAAGACCCGCAAGAAGCTGGTCGAGCCGCGCACAGACGCGCAGAAGGCCTATGTGCGTTCGCTGTTTGACAATGAACTGGCGTTTGGTATCGGCCCTGCGGGCACAGGCAAGACCTATCTGGCCGTCGCTGTTGGCGTATCGATGTTTATCGAGGGCCATGTCGATCGTATCATCCTGTCGCGTCCGGCGGTCGAGGCGGGGGAAAAGCTGGGCTATCTGCCCGGTGATATGAAGGAAAAAGTCGATCCCTACATGCGCCCGCTATACGATGCGCTGAACGATTTTCTACCGCCCAAGCAACTGGCGAAGCTGCTGGAAGACAACAAAATCGAAATCGCGCCGCTGGCCTTTATGCGCGGGCGGACCCTGTCGAATGCGTTTGTCGTGCTGGATGAGGCGCAGAACGCGACGACAATGCAGATGAAGATGTTCCTGACCCGTCTGGGCGAAGGCAGCCGCATGGTGATCACTGGCGATCGCACCCAGATCGACCTGCCGCGCGGCGTCACCAGTGGGCTGCACGATGCCGAACGTCTGCTGTCTTCGATCCCCAGCATCGGGTTCAATTATTTCACCGCGCGGGACGTAGTGCGTCACCCGCTGGTGGCGGCGATTATCAAGGCGTATGAGGCTGATGTTTAACGGTTGATAGGCTGGCGGTTGATAGGCTGGCGGGCAGCTTAGAACCCGTCCACTGCGGACAGCCTGTCGTGCAAATAGCGCGCAACAATGCCCGCGCCCTGCGGGGTGTTGTGGACCTCGTCATAGAAATCCCGTGCAAGGTCAAAGTCGACCTCGCCCATCAGATCAAAACAGAGCGCGCCTGCATCTTGGCACGCCGTCAGGATGCGATCCGCGATGCTGCGCTCGATCTGGTGGATGTCGATGCCGTTGATCTGGCCGAAGCGTTGCGTATAGCGGTTCAGGAAACCCGGCACGATGTCGGTAATGCCCACCAATTGCCCGTCTTGCCATGCCCATGCGGTGCTGCGCTGTGTAACAAAGATCGGCACGGCGCCCATATCGCGCGACAGGTCTGCCAGTGTCGTGATGTTCGCGCTCAGAATGTTCAGCGCGCGGGTAATTTCGGGCGTTTGCAACGCGTCCGTGGCCAGCGTGCCCTGGGTGGCAAGCGGCGGGGCGATGGCGAAATTGTTCTGTGAAATGTGATGGTTTTGCTGCTGAGGGCGCAGAACCTGCTTGGCGATCAGATACAACTGATAAAATGCCGATTTCTCGCGGATGAACAGTTGGATACGCCGCAACCGTCCGGCGCTTTCCAGCCCGTCAAACTCGGGCTTTTCGGACAGGATCAACGCGTCGTTGATGCCGACATAAAACAGAATATACCGCGCGTGCAGACCGTCTATGCGCGAAAACCACGCGTCGAAATTGGCGATATGGCCAAAGGTAGATTGCCCGTCGATGCCGGCATTCGCGATGGCCACCTCTCGGCCCTGCTGCGCAAACAGCGCCTGTAGCTGCGCCTGAAACGTTGCGTTGTCATCCAGAAACCGCTGGTCCGTGGTGCTGCCCCCGACGGTCAGGATATCGATCTGTCCGACGTTACCGTCCAGCCCGCGAAACCCGTTGGCGTCACGCGTATAACGCACGATCGCTGGTTCGCCGCCCAGCGGGTTGGGCCGTTCCAGTGCGATATTGCGGGGTTTGGTGAATTGGTGCAGCGCGTGGGTTTTGGAAAACCATGTGCCAAAGATCAACTCAAGGGCCAGAATAAGGACTGCGAAAACGATCAGGTTGATGGCGATGACACGCAGCATGGGTAGGTCCTTTTGGTTTCCCCCCTGTGTAAAGGCGCGCAGGCATTTACGGAAACGCGAAAACAGCGTTTGTCGTGCCGCGCTGGCCTGTGTGGGTTTTTTGCAGCCCCGGCTGTGCCCGATAAAATGGCGCTACTGCGACGCTTTCGCGCGCGTTGCCGGACTGTGATTGCAACCTCTTGTCGCGCGAACGGCGAACGCGCATAAGGGGGTATGACGGTGGATGTGATGATCGAAGATGCCCGCTGGCGGGCCACAGAACTGGAGGCGCTGGCCGAGACGGCAGCGCATGCCACGTTGACGCATCTGGGCATGGATCCCGATGCATTCGAGATCTGCGTGCTGGCCTGTAACGACAGCCGCATCGCCGCGCTGAACGCCGATTTTCGCGGCAAACCTAAGGCGACAAACGTCCTCAGTTGGCCCAGCGAAGACCGGGCTGTATCCAGCCCCGGTCTGACGCCTGCACGCCCCGCGCCGGGCGGGGACCCGGAACTGGGCGATATCGCTATCGCCTATGACACCTGCGCCGCCGAGGCCGAGGCCGCGTCCAAGCCGTTTACCGCCCATGTGACGCATCTGATCGTGCATGGCGTGCTTCATTTGATGGGTTATGACCATATAGAAGACAAAGATGCCGATTTAATGGAAGGCATCGAGACCGCAATACTTGGCAAAATGGGTCTGTCTGATCCATATTGCACTGACGACGCCCCCGACGATTTACAGGCGGGGCGGCCCTGACCGTGCCGGACAACATTGGATACGAGTAAAATGGACGACAGTACCGACGGACCCTCTGGAGCGGCGCAAGGCGCGCATCCCGAGCAGACGGAGATCCGAATCGAGTCCGACATAGACCCCGAAAGTGACAGCGACAGTGAGCAGGGCGGGTTTTTCCGCCGCATCTTTGGCGCGTTCTCGAACGGTGATGATACGGACGCTGGCGCAGAGGCGCCCGGTGTCAGGACAAAGGCGACGCGCGGCCTGATCAATCTGCGCGATATGGTGGTCGAAGACGTGGCCATCCCCAAGGCCGATATAGTGGCGGTGCCCATCGACATTACCAAGGAACAACTGGTGCAGGTGTTTCGCGACACCGGCATGACGCGCCTGCCGGTCTACGAGGGCACGCTGGATACACCTCAGGGGTTTGTGCACCTCAAGGATTTTGCGCTGCGCCATGGGTTCAATCAGGAAGGTACGTTTTCCCTGAAGGACGAAATGCGCCCGCTGCTGTATGTCCCTCCCTCGATGCGGATTGGCGTGTTGCTGCAAAAAATGCAGGCCGAACGGCGGCACATGGCGCTGGTGATTGACGAATATGGCGGAGTCGATGGTCTGGTGACGATCGAGGATCTGATCGAACAGGTCGTCGGGGATATCGACGACGAACACGACATCGATGAAGACACTGCATGGGTCGAGGAAAAGCCGGGCTGCTATATCGCGCTGGCCAAGACCCCGCTGGACGAATTCGAGGCCGAGATCGGTCAGTCGCTGACCGATGTAGATACCGTGGACGAAGAAGAAATCGATACGCTGGGCGGGCTGGTCTTCATGCTGCTGGGCCGGGTGCCGGTGCGCGGCGAGGTGATCGAGCATCCCAGCGGCACGGTGATCGAGGTGGTCGACGCCGATCCGCGCCGCATCAAGCGTCTGCGCGTACGCATCCCCGAGGCAGCGGCGCGTGGCTGATACGCCCGTGCGTGCAACGCCGGACGGTGCGGGGATCGCCTTGGGTCGAGTAACCGGTTGGATCAACGCGCGCAGTCCGCTGATACGCTTGCCCATTGCGGCGGCCCTTGGGGTCGTGGCGGCCACGGGGCAGGCCCCGTTCAACCTGTGGCCACTGACCCTGCTGGCGCTGGCCATGCTGTTTGGCCTGATGCGCAGCGCGCCGGGCGTGCGCCGCGCGTTGTGGCTGGGGCTGGCGGCGGGCACCGGGTATTTCGCGCTGGCCCTGTCGTGGATCGTCGAGCCGTTTCTGGTCGATGCCGCGCGCTACGCGTGGATGGCGCCCTTTGCGCTGGTGTTCATGGCGGCGGGCATGGGCCTGTTCTGGATGTGCGGCTTTGCGGTGGCGCGGTGGCTGGGCGGTGGTGCGCTGGCCTGGGGCGCGGCAATGACCCTGGCCGAGGCGCTGCGCGGTGTGCTGTTCACCGGCTTTCCTTGGGCACAGATAGGCCATGCGTGGATTTCCACGCCGATGCTGCACTGGGCGGCTTATGGTGGCGCGCTGGGCCTGTCGCTGCTGATGGCACTGGGCGCGGCGGCGCTGTGGCATGTACTGGCGGGGACGCGGCAGTGGGGCGCGGCGGGGATTGCCGTGCTGGCGCTGGCTTACGGTGTTGGGCCGTGGACCGCCCCCACGGCGGATATTCCGGCAGATGCACCCATCGTGCGCATGATCCAACCCAACGCGCCCCAGAATGAAAAATGGGACCGCGACATGATGCCGATCTTTTTCGAGCGTCAGTTGGACTTTACCGCAGCAGACAGCGACACTGGCGCGCGCCCGGATCTGATCGTTTGGCCCGAAACCTCGGTTCCGGTTCTGCTGGAATGGGCGGACGAAGCGTTAGAACGGATCACAACCGCCGCGCGCGGCACCCCTGTGGTTCTGGGGCTGCAACGTTCGGACGACCAGCGCTATTTCAATACGCTTGTGGTGATGGACGGGCAGGGGCAGCAGGCGGCGATCTATGACAAGCATCATCTGGTGCCGTTTGGCGAATATGTGCCGTTTGGCGATGTGCTGGGCCGGATCGGGATCACCGGCTTTGCCGCGCGCTATGGCAATGGATATTCCGCCGGACCGGGGGCGCAGCTGCTGGATCTGGGTCCATTGGGCCGCGCCCTGCCGTTGATCTGTTATGAGGGCGTGTTTCCACGCAATATTCGCGCCGCGCCGGGCCGCCCCGATTTTCTGTTGCTGATCACCAATGACGCGTGGTTCGGGCAGGTATCTGGCCCCTATCAGCATCTCGCACAGGCGCGCCTGCGCAGCGCCGAGCAGGGGCTGGCGATGGTGCGGGTGGCCAATACCGGCGTGTCGGCCATGATTGACGCGGGCGGGCGCGTGACCGCATCGATCCCGATGGGGCAGGCGGGCTGGCTGGATGTGCCGCTGCCGCCGCCCGCAGCGCCGACGCTTTATGCGCGCACGGGTGACTGGGCCATGTTGGGATTGCTGATCCTGATGGTGGGTGTTTGCGCGATGCGCCGCAAACTCAGGGAGGCGGCGCATTGAAGCGCGGCTTGGCGGAAATCAGCCGGCAACCACATAAACCGCCTGCCTGTATGAGGTATTGTGGGCAATTTGCATCTGGTACGACTCTGCGGCGGCACACAGACCGCTTTACCCGTTGACGGCGCGGCGCGGCGCGGTCTAGGCAAACGGATAACTGCCACAACGGCTTCCTGGCGTGGCGGATTTACACAATGGAGCGTTTCAATGGCACGACAGAATTATACACTGACCTCCGAGTCCGTCTCGGAAGGGCATCCCGACAAGGTGTGCGACCGGATCTCGGATGCGATCCTCGACGCATTTCTGCATGAGGAACCCGAGGCCCGCGTGGCCGCCGAGACATTCGCGACCACAAACCGCGTGATCATCGGCGGCGAAGTGGGGCTGTCGGACAAGACCAAGCTGACCGAATGGAAGGACCGCATGGCGTCGGTCGTGCGCGACTGTGTCAAGGACATCGGGTACGAACAGGACAAGTTCCACTGGCGCACGCTGGAGGTGACAAACCTGCTGCACGAACAATCCGCGCATATCGCGCAGGGTGTGGATGCAAGCGCGGACAAGGAAGAGGGTGCAGGCGATCAGGGCATCATGTTTGGCTTTGCCACCAATGAGACCCCTGAGTTGATGCCAGCCCCGATCCAGTTCAGCCACGCGATTTTGCGTCGCTTGGCCGAGGTGCGCAAGGACAAGACCGAGAAACTGCTGTTGCCCGATGCCAAGAGCCAGCTTTCGGTTGTCTATCGTGACGGCAAGGCATCGCATATCAGCTCGATCGTGCTGAGCACGCAGCATGAAGAGTTTGACGCCCCCGGTGGCAGGTTGCTGACACCCGGCGACGTGCGCGACATCGTCGAGCCCTATATCCGCGAAACCCTGCCCGATGGTTGGTTGACGGCAGAAACGGAATGGCACGTGAACCCTACCGGTACTTTCGTGATTGGCGGACCGGACGGCGACGCAGGTTTGACCGGGCGCAAGATCATCGTCGATACCTACGGCGGCGCGGCCCCGCATGGCGGCGGCGCGTTTTCGGGTAAGGATCCAACCAAGGTGGACCGCTCGGCGGCCTACGCAGCGCGCTATCTGGCGAAAAACGTGGTGGCTGCCGGCATGGCGGATCGTTGCACCATCCAGTTGAGCTATGCGATCGGGGTCAGCCGTCCGTTGTCGATTTACGTTGACTGCCACGGTACTAATGAGGTCGCACCGGCCGAGATCGAAAAGGCAATCGCCAAGTCGATGGATCTGAGCCCGCGTGGTATCCGCGAGCATTTGCACCTGAACAAGCCGATTTATCAGCGCACGGCGGCTTATGGACATTTCGGCCGTACGCCCGAAGATGACGGTGGGTTCAGCTGGGAAAAACTGGATCTGGTTGAGACGCTGAAACGCGCAGTCTGATCCAAATAGCGTGCGCTGATGCGCACACTGATTATGTAGCGCGGCGGCCTGTGAGGGCCGCCGCGGTGCGTTTCGCAGATGTGTCGCGCACCGGTCTGCGCTGCGCCTGTAGGCGTTGGTACAGGGGCGTTTTAAACGCAGACGGCCCCGCAGGCGGGCATGTTGGGTTTGGATATTTTTGCCAAGAAAAAGCAGGGTACCCGGACTGGCGATGTTCGACTTACTTGAAAAATAAGGGGGTATCTGGCATAATCTCCTTTTTAGCGGCTCTTCTTAAGGCGATTCCAATGAAACTGGCATTTCTGCTTGTCCCGTTGATTGTCGGAGGCTGTGCGCAATTGACGGTCTCGACAATCGGCAGTTCTTCGACGTCGGTACGTGCCGATCTGGCTGCGACCTGTGAAGGGGCGGCCAATTGCCGGTTTATCAACAGTCCGGTTCAGGTGGATCGCAATCAGCGGCGGATGATCTCCAGTCGCAAGGTGCCGTTTTACCCGACTTTGGCGCAGCTGGATTTCGTTGATGGGGGCGAGGCGACCTGGATCGCGCCGAAAGGAATCGTCACGGATGGTGCGTCGATCCCGCCGATTTTCGTGCCGATCATTGGGGCTCCCACCTCGCCGGAGTTTGTGAATGCGGCGGCGGTGCATGATGCCTATTGCGGTATCGGCAACGAACAGGGGGCGAAGTTTCAGAGCAAGCCATGGCAGCAAGTGCATATCATGTTCTACGATGCGCTGCTGGTCGGCGGCGTGCCGGAGTTGAAGGCCAAGTTGATGTTTGCCGCGGTTTGGCTGGGGGGGCCGCGTTGGGGCGTTGTCGAATTTCAACCCGCGCAACAACCTACTGCGCCGATGCAGGCCGCGATGCGCCGTACCAAGCTGTATGTCGAAGAGAACAATCCGTCCATTCCCGCGTTGATTGCGTTTATAGCGGGGCAGCAGGCAGGTGTGCGGCGCGCTGTTGCGCAGGCCGGTCCCGGCGGAGGCGGCGGTGGTGACACAGGGAACGGCGAGGCCGAAGGCGAGTCGAATGCGCCCTCGACGGACGGAACCGAGGGTGATACTGGGAGTGACCCCGGCACGGCCACGGATCGCCCAGGCTCGGTGGGCGAGACCGATGCAAACAGTCCCGGAGCCTCGGCGTCCGACCCATCCGGCAGCGACGGTTATTAAAAGCCCCTGTGCGATTGCCTGAACAGGATCACATCACGGCGGAAACTGCGCGTTGCGTCGCGCGCGCGCTGATTGTATGGCACCGGGCATGATCAATAATGACCGCACCAATCACCCCTCGGGCGCCCCTTGGCGCAATTTCTATGGCCGCTTCAAGGGCAAGTCGCTGCGCGCGTCGCAGGAGCAACTGCTGGATGAGGATCTGGAGGGGTTGTCCCCCGGCCCGGTAGGGTGGGACGTGAACCCCGAGCGTCAGCCATTGGACATTGCCGCGCGGTTTGGCGAGCGCGATCTGTGGTTGGAAATCGGTTTTGGCGGGGGGGAGCATCTGGCCCACCTGGCGGTCACGCATCCCGACATAGGGCTGATCGGATGCGAACCGTATCTGAACGGCGTTGCGATGTTGCTGGCCAAGCTGCGCAAGCACCCTGTCGAAAACGTGGCTGTGCATCCGGGGGATGCGCGCCACCTGTTTGACGTATTGCCCGATGCCTCGGTCGGGCGGGCCTATCTGTTGTATCCCGATCCCTGGCCGAAAAAGCGCCACCACCGCCGTCGCTTTGTCACGCCGGAACATCTGGCGCCGTTGGCCCGTGTGTTGCGTGCCGGCGCAGAGTTGCGCGTGGCAACGGACATCGAGGATTATGTGCGCCAGACCCTAGAGGAGGTGCCGCGCGCAGGCTTTGAGTGGCTGGCCGAAACACCGCAGGATTGGCGCGCGCCCTGGGAAGGGTGGATGTCGACGCGGTATGAGCAAAAGGCCCTGCGCGAGGGGCGCGTACCGCACTACCTGAGGTTTATTCGTCGCTGAGAGCGTGTCGAAAAGCGCGAGTTTTCCTGATGGAAAATCACGGCGGATGTTGCGCGAAAGACTCATTCAAGGCGGTGTTGGGCCGAATATTTCTGTAAAATCCGCAAACACGCGGGGAAAAACCCTCAAAATCAGGACAGCAGTAAAAACACTCTAGCGACACAGACTCAATAAGGCTAATTTCAGGGCACATAAAAAATAGCGGTGCAACAAAGTGCCGTTTCCTGAGGTTAAGAGTGGTAGTGTTGATATGAGTTCGATTAATTTCGTCGTCCGTACAGGTGCGGGCGCATCCCAAAATGGTACGATGTCCGTCAATGGCGAGAATGCCATCATCGACGTGACGCAGGCCAATGAAGTTTCCCTTAATCTGCGACAGAGCGACATACGCGGTTATCAGCGCATGGGCGAAGATCTTGAGATTACCTTGTCGGATGGACGGGTAATCTCGCTGGTCAACTATTTCGCACCCGGTGGCGGGGACAGTCGCCTGTTTGTGAGCGCGGATGGCTATCTGAGCGAAGTGACGCTGAGTGAAGGCGAAGACGGGGCGGTCTATGCGCAATACGCACCTGCCGCCGAATGGGGCAAGTGGAGCCCTTCGGACGATCTGATTTTCCTGGAGGGCACCGAGGTCGCCAGCGCAGATATCGCTGGCGTTGACGATCAGGAAGTTTCGATGCTGGGTGTCGGCTTGTTGGGCGGCAGCAGCCTGTTGGGTCTGGCAGGCGCGGGGGCAGCAGCAGCTGTCGTCGCCGGGGCGGCCCTGTCCGGTGAAGACGGCACAGGTCGGGTTCCCCCGACGGTTGATCAGACCGACGATATGGTTGTAGGGGGCGACGAGGTCACCCCGATCAACACGCCGATCACCATTTCCGGCACGGCGGAGCCCGGTTCGACTGTGGATGTTACCATTGGCGACGAGGTCGTGACGACGACGTCTGTCGAGGACGGTAACTGGGAAGTCGTGTTCGAGGATGAAACCTTCCCCGATGACGGCACGCATGACGTTGTTGTTGTCGTAACCGAACCGGACGGTGTCGAAACCACGTTGCCCGGTCCCGTTGTCGTGATCGATACCACGCCCCCGTTGACCGACGTGACCGAAGGCACAGTCGGGTCCGGCGACATCTTTAACGCCGAAGAATTCAAGGACGGTGTCGAGATCACTGGCACGGGTGAAACCGGCACGACGATCACCGTCACGGTCGAGGGCGAGACCCGCGAAACCACGGTTGAGGAAGGCGAATGGTCCGTCACCTTTGAAGAGGGCACATTGCCCGAGGGCGAATATGACACCGCCGTGACCATCGTGGCGTCCGACGTTGCCGGGAACACAACCACGATCCATGACACGGTACGGATCGACACGGTGCCCAATGAGGTGACGATCAAAACCGGCGAAATTGAAGGCGACGGCGTGATCAACGCGGCCGAGGCTGCCGATGGAGTGGATGTGGTCGGGACGGCCACGCCCGGGGCCGTGGTGGACGTGACGTTCCGGGATCAGACCGAAACAGTGACTGCTGACGCAAACGGCGACTGGACGGCGACCTTTGACGGAACAACGCTGGAATCCGGTGAGTACGACGCTGAAATTACCGCGACCAGCACTGATGTCGCCGGCAACGTCAACACCACCACCGGTACGGTGCAGGTTGACACGCTGGTGCGTGACTTTGCGGTCGACAGCACTACGGGCGGCGCGGATGGCGTTATAAACGCCGAGGAAATCACCGAAGGTCTGACTGTGTCGGGCACGGTCGAGCCGGGCGCGACGGTTACCGTCAGCTTTGGCACCGAAAGCGTTGATGCAATTGTCGCGTCCGATGGCAGCTGGAGTGCCGATTTCACGTCGGACCAAATTCCGGCGGGGACGTTGGTGGCCGATATGGTCACAACTGCCACGGATGCGGCGGGCAACGTGCAAACGATCACCACGCCGGTGTCGATTGACACCGACCCGAACGCGCTGGGTATCAATACCGGATCGATTGAGGGCGACGGTGTGGTCAACGCCGCAGAGGCCACCGACGGCGTTCAGGTGACAGGCACGGCTACACCCGGCGCGGAAGTGAGCGTGACGTTTCAGGATGTGACGCAAACGGTGGTCGCGGACGATGCGGGCGCATGGTCGTCGACCTTCAACGTCGATCTTCCGTCCGGTCAATATGACGCCGAGATTACCGCCACCTCCACCGATGCGGCGGGCAACGTGAGCACTGAAACAGGCACGATCCAAGTGGATACCGTAGTACAGAACTTTGCGATCACCAGCACTGCTGGCGGGGCCGATGGCATAGTCAACGCTGCTGAGGCGGCCGAGGGACTGACCGTCTCCGGCACGGTTGAACCGGGCGCGACGGTTGTTCTGGACTTGAATGGTGAAAGCATCGACGCGGTTGTTTCTGCGGACGGCAGCTGGACGGCCAGCTTTGCCCCCGGCCAGATCCCGACAGGCACACAGGTGGCCGATTTGGTCGCCACGGCCACAGACGCGGCGGGCAACACGGCCACGGCTGATCAGTCGATCACTGTCGATACCGAAGTGCAGAACTTTGACGTAACCAGCCAGACAGGCGGCGCGGACGGAGTGATCAACGCCACCGAGGCGGGCAATGGCCTGGTCGTCACCGGCTCGGGCGAGCCGGGGTCGCAGGTCAGTGTCAAGCTGGGCACCCAGACGGTTCAGGCGGTTGTCGAGGCCGATGGCAGCTGGGCTGCGGGTTTTGACGCCAGCCAGATCCCTGAAGGCACGTATACCACTCAGATGGTGGCCACTGCGACGGATGCCGCCGGAAACACCAGCATCGTCACCAACGATGTCGACGTTGATACTGTTGCCGGATTGCTGACCCTGAACGGCAGCCGCATTGGTGGCGACGGCACGATCAACCATGATGAATCCCAAGCCGGGGTTCAGGTGACGGGTCAGGCGTTGCAAGGCACCGAGGTCACGGTCACGCTGGACGGGGTCACCCATACGACCATCGCGGGCGCGGGCAATGTGTGGAAAACCACCTACGCCCCGGATGAGATCGTCCCCGGCACGCACCCGACCGAGGCCACGGCCACGATCACCGACGCCGCCGGAAACACCGCGCATGTCAGCGCGACGGTGCAGGTGGACACGGTGGTCGACAACCTGAACATGTCGCCTCCCAGCATCGCCACCGGCTCGGATGGGCAGGATGTGATCAACGACGCGGTTGCCAATGCCGGATTCGACGTGACCGGCACGGTCGAGGCTGGCTCGACCGTGACCGTCACGATTGACGGCGTGGCACAACAGGCGGTGGTCGATGGCGACGGCAATTGGGTCGCGACCTTCCCCGGCGGTGCCCTGCGCAGCGGCGAATATGACGCCGATGTAACGGTCAACGTCAAGGATCCTGCCGGCAACGTGTCCTCGCTGAGCGATACGGTCAGGGTCGACACGCTGGTCAACACGCTGAGCCGCGCAGAGGACCAATTTGGCGGGGACATGGTCATCAACGCCGCCGAGGCGCGCAATGGCGCGACCCTGACCGGCGAGGTCGAGCCGGGCAGCACCGTCAAGGTTGGCGTTCTGGGCAACACCTATGATGCGGTCGTCGCCGCTGACGGCACGTGGTCACTGAACATCCCGGCGGGCGATATCCCATCGGCGGATGACGATTTCGCCATGGTCGTTACCGCGACCGATGCGGCGGGCAACGCGCGCAGCGTCAATGACACGCTGAGCATCGACACAATCGTGCCGGACCAGCCCGAAGTGATCGGCTATTTCCGCGAGGGAACCGGCTATCGCTCGGTCACGTTGGACACGCCGGACGAGGCAATCGATATCCACCGGATCGCCAGCGACGGATCGGTCAACGAGGTTGCCGTACATGAAAGCGTCGATGCCTTCTTGGGCGAAACCGATTACCATTTCCTGAACGATCTGGGCGCAACAGCCAAGATCCCGGACGGATCGCAATTGATCGTGACCAGTACAGACGACGCAGGCAACGCTTCGGGCACCTATGTGGTGTTGGATGAAACCCGCAGTTCCGTGGTGGACATGGGCAATGCCAATCTGGGTGATTTCCAGATCGAAACCGTCGATCTGCGGTTTGGGGATCGCAGCGATCTGACCCTGACCAAGGAGATGATCGAGGGTCTGTCAGACGCGTCCGATACGCTGGTTGTGCATGGCGGAGCAGACGACACCGTGACGATCACCGGCGCCGTGAAAGGCGGCACGGTGGATGTGGAGGGGGACAGCCACACCGTCTACACGCTGGACGATACGGTTCAGGTGCTGGTGGATGACGATATCACCAACGTCATCATCTAAAAAACAACCCGGTGGCGCGGCATCCCATCGTTGGGAGGCCCGTGTTTTGGGGCCGCGCCGTCAGGCAGGCGCGCCACCGGGAATAACGACAAGCTACCGGTTACAGGGGCGACAAATGAGGTATTGGTTTGGATCGGGTCGGTGGTCGTTGATTGCGGCGTCCACTGTGATCCTTGGGGGATGTATGGGGGCGGGCGACGACGATGGAGGCATCGTGTCGCGTTTTGCGATGAAATCGCCGGAACACCCCCAACCGTCCGCCGCACAAAAAGAGGCCGCCGCGTCGGTCATCATCCAGCAATTGCAGGCCCGGCGCAGCGTGTTACCGCCCGCCGGTCCGTATGATCAGGTGGCCAGCGCGGTTCTGGCTGCCAACAATCGCACCGCCGAGGCCGAGTTGCGCGCGGCCCGACTGCGCGCACAGGCAGCGTCGAAAAACTGGCTGCCCAAGATCGGCCCGTCGATCAGCCTGACCAGCTTGAGTGACCTTGTGGCGAACCTGATCGTCGAACAGGTGCTGTTCGATCATGGCCGCCTGAAGGCCGAGCGCGCATTTGCTGCCGCCGATGTCGAGGTGGCAGCCGTCGGTCTGGCCGATGACACCAATGACCGGGTGCTGAGTGCGCTCGACCTCTATCTGGACGTGGTTGAGGGGCGCGAACGTGCCGCGCTGGACGCGCGCAGGCTGAAAGACATGTCGCACTTTGAGTGGATTATGAGGGAACGGGTCCGTGGCGGCGTTTCGGACCGCTCGGATCTCAGCGTGCTGGCCCAGAAACTGGGCGAGATCCGCTCAAGCCTGTCCACCAGTCAAGACTCTGCCGCCGTGGCCCTGGCCGAATTAAATGCCATGTCCATTGCCCCGCTGGATGGGGTCAGCGGCCTGTCAGACGTGCAGGTTAGCCCCGCCGCCGCCAAACCCCTGTCGGTTCTTCGCGCCGAGGCTGAAATGGAACGCTCGATCGCCGAGGCCCGCGTCAATCGCGCAGGCCTTTTGCCCGGCGTCACGGCCAGCGGCACAGTGGGCGATACCAATGATGGCGGCATCAACATCGGCGGCGATCTGATCGGGCTGGGCACCGGGGCCAGCCTGAAAGCGATCGAGATGGAAAAGGACGCCGCCGCGCGCCGCGTCGGGCAGACGCAGGAGGACGCGGACCGCGCCCTTGGCCGGTTACAGCAACGTACCAAGGCCCTGACCCGACAGGTGGCAGACGCAACCACGCTGACCGCGCAGGCAAAGGCCAATCTGGACCTGTTTCAGGAACAATACGACGCGGGACAACGCCAAGTGATGGATGTCGTCGGCGTCTATGAAACCTTTGCCGCGCGCGAAACCTCGCGTGTTGGTCTGAAATACGAGCTGGCCAAGGCACAGCTGGAAATCGCCCGCCTTCTGGGCCTCCTGGCAGACGGGAGCAGGATTTGACGCAATCCCCCGTCAAATTGACCATCACCAGCGGCGCTACGCGTCGGGTAAGCACCGCGTCGAATGCTGCGTGCGTTTCGACACCCGTGACTGCGGCCAATGCGCCGCCGACCGTCGCGGCCGTCCCTGCGAAAACGTCACAGCCAACACAAACCCCGCGTTCGCGCGACAAAACACAGGCACAGACACAGGCACAGACACAGGCGCGCGCCGCGCTGGCCACGACATATGCCGCGCTTCTGGGGGTGGAAATCCACACCCGCGACATGCTGGAAGCCATGGCCAAGCGTCCCGATGCCGACGATCAGGTTCAGCCCCAGGCGCTGGCCGATGGTCTGGCCGCCTGTGGCATGCTGACCGCGGTTTCAAGGGTCTCGGACCTTGCGCCCGATCACTTACCTGCGCTGGCGGAGATGACCAGCGGGCAGTTTATTCTGGTGCTGGAGCAACGCGACACCGCGTTGGTGATCTTTGATACGACCTGTACCGACAACCGCGCCGAAGTGCCCTTGGCCGAGTTCACACCCTATTTTACCGGCACCTTGGTGCACGCCGAGGCCCCGCTGGACATCCTGTCGCGCGCGCATGTGGCACCCGAAAAGGCGCCGCATTGGTTCTGGGGACACTTTGCCGGGTTCCGTCGCCAGTTCGGTGAGGTCGCGTTGGGCTCTTTTGTGGCCAATCTTCTGGCGGTCGCGGTCGCGCTGTTCAGCTTGCAGGTTTATGACCGCGTCATTCCGCATCAATCCGAGGCAACGCTGTGGGTGTTGGCCATCGGCTGTGGCCTTGCGTTGCTGATGGAATCCTTTCTCAAGATCGCGCGCGCACAACTGATGGACGGCGCAGGGCGACAGATCGAGGTAAAGGTCCAAAAACTACTGATGGACCGGTTGCTGGGCATGCGCTCGGACCATGCCAGCCGCGCGCCCTCGGCGCTGTTTTCATCCATGCGCGAATTCGGCTCGGTCCGGGAGTTTTTTACGGCCTCGACAGTAGGCACAATCGCGGACATCCCGTTCATCTTCGTCTTTCTGCTGCTGGTGGCGTCCATCGCGGGCAACGTCGTCTGGGTGCTGATCCTGGGCGGTATCGTAATGGTCATCCCCGGCATTTTTCTGCAAAAGAAAATGATCCGCCTGACGCAGGAAACCCAAGGGGCAGGGGCCAAATCCTCGCGCTTGCTGCACGAGGCGGTGTTCGAGTTGGATACGCTGAAAACCCAACGCGCCGAGGACCGGTTTCGCCGCCTGTGGACGGAATTGACCACGTTAAGCGCGTTGAAATCCAGCGAACAGCGGCGTCTGGCGTCAATCCTAACGTTCTGGTCTCAGGGCGTTCAGCAGACGACCTATGTGGCCGCCATCGTGACCTGCACCTATCTGGTGTTCGCGGGGGAATTCACTGTCGGCTCGATCATCGCGGTCAGCATCCTGACCAGCCGCACCTTGGCGCCTTTGACGCAGATCGCAGGCACGATGGCCCGCTGGGGCAACGTCAAATCCGCGCTGGATGGACTGGACGCAATCGCCAACGCCGAACAGGACACCGCGCCCGAACGCAGCTATCTGCGCCGGGACAAGATCGAGGGCGGGTTTGAACTGAACGAGGTTCAATTCCGCTACGACGATGGCGCGCCGACGCTGGATATATCCAACATCAAAATCCAGCCGGGGCAGGCAGTGGCGGTTCTGGGGGCCAATGGGTCGGGGAAATCGACACTGCTGAAACTTCTGTCGGGATTATATGCGCCCGATCAGGGTCGCATCCTGCTGGACGGCACCGATATGAGCCAGATCGACCCGCGCGATGTGCGCCGCCTGATCGGCTATCTGGGACAGGACGTGCGCCTGTTCACCGGTACCCTGCGCGAAAACCTGAACCTGAACCTGCTGGAGCGCGACGACGAGCGCCTGTTGCGCGCGCTGGATTTCGCCGGGCTGGGGCAGTTTATCCGCTCCCACCCCAAGGGGCTGGATCTGGTCATTCTGGACGGCGGCAACGGGCTGAGCCAGGGACAGCGCCAATCCATTGGCTGGGCGCGGTTGTGGCTGCAGGATCCCAAGATATGCCTGCTGGACGAACCCACCGCGGCGCTGGATCAGACGCTGGAACGCACGCTAGTCAGCCGGTTGGAAACATGGCTGCAGGGGCGCACGGCGATCATTGCCACACATCGGATGCCCATCCTGAGCCTGACCAGCCGTACGGTCATTCTGGCCAATGGCCGCATGGCGGTGGACGGGCCACGCGATCAGGTGCTGGCGCATCTGGCCGCCAATCAGGGGAAAAACTGACATGGCGGTTCTGGCACCCAACCTGACGGCGCAATTGAACGGGCGGCTTCGCGGTCCATCGGTGACGATCTGGCTGTGTGCCGCGTCGGTCGGGCTGTTCCTGTTGTGGGCGGCCTTTGCGTGGCTGGACGAAATCGTGCGCACCAATGGCGAGTTTATCTCCAGTTCGCGCCCCCAGATCATCCAGAACCTTGAAGGCGGCATTCTGGCCGAACTGACGGTGCAGGAGGGGGACGTGGTCCAACAGGGCGATGTGTTGGCGCGGCTGCATGGCACGCAGTTTCGGTCATCCGTGGCCGATCTTCTGGATCAGATCAACGCGCTGGAAATTCGACGTTTGCGGCTGGAGGCCGAATTGGCCGGGCAGTATGATTTTCAGGTGCCGGGCGACATGGCCGCGCGCACACCTGATATCGTCGAGTCAGAACGCGCCCTTCTGGCTGCGCGTCAGGCTGATTTCGTGGGCCGCAGCGAAGGCGCGAAACGCGTGCTGGCGCAGGCGACTGAGGAACGCAAACTGCTGGAAAAAATGCTGGAGCGCAAGATTGTCGCCCTGATCGAAGTGACCCGTGCGCGCAAATCCCACGCTGACGCGCAGAAACGTTATGACGAGGTGATGACCCAGACCGAACTGGAGCGCGCGCAGGTATATTCCGACACGCTCAAGGAACTGGCGACGTTAAAACAAAACCTCAAAAGCAGTCAGGATCAGTTGAACCGTACCACACTGCTCAGCCCGATGCGGGGCGTCGTCAACAATGTGCGCGTCACCACCATCGGCGGCGTTGTGCGTCCGGGCGAAGAAATCCTGTCGATCACGCCGTTGGACGAAGAACTGTTCGTTGAAGCCCGCGTGCCGCCGGAAAACATAGCCAACCTGCGCCACGGGCAAGAGGCCACGATCAAGCTGACGGCCTATGACTACACGATCTACGGCACGCTGAAGGGCGCGGTCGATTTCATCTCGGCGGATACATTCAAGGACGAAAACGCGCGCGAGGCGGATGGCAATCCGCATTACAAGGTCACACTGCGCGTCGATATGACCAATCTTACGCAACGTCAGGCCAGCATCGAAATCCGCCCCGGCATGCAGGCCGAGGTGGAATTGCACACCGGCCAGAAAACCGTCCTGCAATACCTTCTGAAACCGCTCTATAAATCGCGCGAGGCGTTTCGCGAACCTTGAGGCGCGCGAGAAATCTTGACCCGTGTCAGGTGTCGATCCAGATCGTCACCGGGCCGTCATTGGTTAGCGTCACCTGCATATCCGCTCCGAATTGTCCGGTTTCGCAGTCAACGCCCTGCGTCCTCAGGGCCTCGGCGAACAGTGAATACAGGCGCTCGCCTTCCGCCGGGGGCGCGGCGGTGGAAAAGCCGGGTCGATTCCCGCGTGACGTGTCGCCCGCCAGTGTGAACTGGCTGACGACCAACGCGCTGCCGCCGATATCGCGGACCGAAAGGTTCATCTTGCCAGCGGCGTCGGTAAAAATCCGCAGCTTGGCGATCTTGGCTGCCATTGCGTGCGCTTGGGCGTCTGTATCGCCCTGCATGGCGCAGATCAGGATCAGCAGGCCGGGTCCGGTCTGACCGATCGTCTGTCCATCGACATCGACGCGGGCATTCGTGACGCGTTGGATAAGGGCGCGCATGGCAGTCTCCTAGTTACGGGTTTATTTTGACGCAGGATCAGGTGCGCTGCAACAGGCGCAGTATGCGCCCATCCGTCACCAGAATGCCCAAGGCGATCACCCCGAACCCGGCAAAGGCGCGCGGGCCCAGAACCTCGCCCAGAAATACCGCCCCCAATGCGATGGCAAAGGGTGGCAGCAACAAGGTGACCAGCATCAAATTGGCTGCGCCCGCCCGCTTGAGGATCGCGAAATAAAGCAGATATGCGCCGGAGGTCGACACCACCGCCAGCGACAGCAAAGCGGCCCAGGTTCCGCCTCTTAGCGACAGATCCGGCACCCCATCGACCCACAGAACCACCGGGATCATCCACAGCGTACTGCCGATCAACATGCCCAGTGCGTTCATCTGAGGCGGCTGCCCGCCCAAGGTGATCTTGGCCCAAGCCCCAGCAGACGCATAGCACAGCGCCGCGCAGATCACGGCCAGTTGCGCCACGTTGCGCGGGTCCAACTGGTGCAGCGCGTCCGGCCCCATCACCACCGCCACGCCCGCCAGGCCCAAGGCCGCACCCGCGATCTTGCGCGCTGTCAGTGGTTCATCCTTCAGCAACAGGCCGGCCACCACGGCGCCGAAAACGGCCGTCGTTCCGTTCAGGATCGAGGCCAGCCCGCCCTCGATCCGGGTCTGCGCCCAGAAGATCAGGGAAAATGGCAGTGCATTGTTCAGCGCCCCCATCACCAGATAGGCCCCCCAAAGGCGCGGCGCACGGGGCAGGGGGATGCCCTGCACCCAGACCACCATCGCCAGAACAGGCAGTGCCCAGACCACGCGGTGCAAGGTAATGGTGAGGGGGGGCACCTCGCGCAGGGCTATTTCGGTGAAGAAAAACGATCCCCCCCAGACCGCGGAGAGAATCAGAAGCATGAAAGCGGAGGCGGGGGTGATCGTTGGTGATGTCATGCATTGGTTGTGATGCAGCAAGCAAACCTGCGCGACCCGAATCTTGCGCAAGGGGACGGCGGAGCAGGATTTTCGGGTGCCAATCTGTCGTGGTGTTTGTTACATCCCGCCTTCGCTGACGGCGATGGCAAAACCAATGGCCCCGGCGACAAGCAGACCCAGCACCACCGCAAAGCCGATCTTCCACGCAGACCAAGGCCGCGCGCCCTGCACGCGCCCGGTGCGCCCGTTGACGACAAAACGATAGCTGGTCCCGCGATATTTGTAAGCAGCCAGCCAGACGGGCAACAGGACATGTTTGAATGTGGCGTCGCTGACGGTCGTGTCGATGCCGTGGATACGCTGACGGTCCCCGCCGATGTCGAATTTCACATCGCGCGCGATGGTGCGGTCCATCTTGGCGCGCGCCTCGACAAAGCCGTCATCCAACTCGACCGTATAGGCCTCGGCGCGGAAACCGGCCAGAAATTCGGGGGCGTAGGGCTCCATCGCGGATAGATCCCAAGGTTCCAGCCCGTCGGTATAGGTCTTGGGGAGAGAGCGGGATGCGAGCACTAGAATGTCGTCGAAAAACCGCGACACACGGCCCGACACCGCGTGCCAGCGCACCTTGGCCACGCGTACTTGCTGACGTTTGCCGTCGCGCATGACGGTGCGGGTTTCATAGTAGACCGTGCCGCGTTCGCCCTGATAGCGCGAGGCGGTTTGCGCATCGAACGTCCAGTAGGGCACGTAAATGCCCTGCATCTTACGGCCTTTGCGCGCGTACTCCTGTAGGCCCGAGGGCGCAAACCACAGCTTGCCCAACCAGTCGGTCATCGCGTCGCGCGCGGCACGTTCGTCCAGCGCGAAAGGCAGCACGCCGCGCGGCTTGATATGGCGGTTGGTGCCGGTGTCGGTGACGATTGGTGTGGCGCAGAACGGACATTCGGCGGCATGGGTGTTGGCGTCGAATTCGACCTGCGCGGCGCAGTTTGGGCAGGTCAGGACGCGGGTTTCCTCCATGTCCTGTGCGGGCAAATTGGCGCTGAGGGCGCGGGCCAGATCCTGTTCGCTGACGGCGGCGTCCCAAGGACCGGCACCTGCGATCGGCTCGGAATTGCCGCAGTGATCGCAGATCAACAGGCCCTCGGATGGGGCAAACCGCAGGTCTGCGCCGCATTGATCACAAGGGAAGCGGTGATCGGATTGGGCCGGTGGGACAGGATCGGCTGGTGTCATGTGGGGCGAGCGCCGTGCAATTGAGTATTTTGGGAACGATGAAAGCCGGGCTGGGTCAGCTCGGGGGCGGAGGAGGGGGCAGGATGGTGAAGAGTTGAGCCAGCTCCCTTACATCTTCGGCGCGCATCCAGCCGTCCTGACCTGCCGTCCAGACCTGGGTGTCGCGGGTCATCTGGCCGTCGGCGGCCATCCGGCCCAGACGGGCCTTGGAATAAGGGCCATGCGTCTTGCCGTTTTCGGCAATGTGCCAGACGTGTTCCACCGGCGGTGGCGGGGGCGGGGCCGCAGCAGGGCGGGCCCCCCATGGGCCGGGCTGTTGGGCCATTTGGCCTGCCATCGCCATGCCCAGACCCATGCCAAGGCCGGCGCCCATGCCGCCGCCGCCCGAGGGGTTCTTGGCTGCTTCGGTCATCGCCTCGGCGGCGGAGTATTGCGTGTAGGCGCCCAGATCACCGGCCAGACCGGCGGAGGTGCGTTTGTCCAACGCTGCCTCGACCGCCGGGGGGAGGGAGATGTTCTCGATATAGAGTTCGGGAATGTTGAGGCCGTATTCGGCGATGGGGGCGCTGATCGCGGCCGCCACCAGCTTGCCCAGATCGGCGGTGTTGGCGGCCATGTCCAGCACCGGAATGCCCGAGGCGGCGATCGCGCGCGAGAATTCCTGCACGATGATATTGCGGATCTGGTAGCTGATTTCGTCCATGGTGAATTCGCCGTCGGTGCCGACGATTTCGGTCAGGAACTTGGCCGGGTCGCTGACGCGCACGGTGTAGGAACCAAAGGCGCGCAGGCGGGTGGGGCCAAATTCGGGGTCACGCAGCATGATGGGGTTCTTGGTACCCCATTTCAGGTTGTTGAACCGGGTGGTGTTGACGAAATACACCTCGGATTTGAACGGGCTTTTAAAGCCGTGGTCCCAGTGTTGCAGCGTGGTCATCACCGGCATGTTGTTGGTTTCCAACATGTAAAGGCCGGGGGTGAAGACATCGGCCAACTGGCCTTCGTGGACGAATACGGCGGCCTGACCTTCGCGCACGGTCAGCTTGGCACCGTATTTGATTTCATGCCCTTCGCGCTGGAACCGCCAGACCATCGTGTCGCGAGTGTCATCGGTCCAGTGGATGACGTCGATGAATTCACCGGTCAGGAAGTCGAAAATACCCATGGGTCAGGTCTCCGTATGAGGGGCGTCAGCTGCCGCCGCTGTGGCGTGTTGCGATCAGGTGGTACAGGATCGGGCGGGCGACATCGTAGGTCATGCCGGGCGTGAGCTCGGGCGAGTATAGCAGGCGCAGCAACTCTTCGTCGTGGGTTGTCAGCAGCGCGAATTCGTCGTCATCGTTGAAGATCGAGGGGCGGGCCTGGGGGCTGTCGTTGGCCAGACCAAGACCTTGGGCCAGTTCTTCGTGCACGCAGGAGCGGCGCATCAGGTCGGGGTGTTCCGAACGGATAAAGGCAATCGCGCGGCGATAGCTATAGTCGTCGTCGGTGCCCGAAAACGCCACCACCAGACAGTGGATCGTGCGTGGAAGGTTGTCGAACAAGGCCAGCGACGAGGGGTTGATGTTGGGTACCAGTTGGCGAATGCGGGCGACGGCCTGATCGCGGTCGTCCTCGCCCATGATCAGGACGTGAAAATTGGTGTCCGCGTTGCTGGGGCCGGCGCTGATCGGGTGGCCGGTGATACGGGCCAGCCGCTTGGCGTAGTGTGCCACCATCGCCGTATCTGGCGCGCGTTGGGGCGCCGGCACGGAGTCGCCGAATTCCACCGCCATGTGCACCGGCACATCCCATTTGCGCAAGCCACCGGAAACACCGTTGGAGCGGGTCAGGCCGCGATTGCGCGCATATTCGTCATGGAACGCGATCTGCTCAAAGTTGCGCATAAGATCGGTGTCGGTGTAGGGCGTGTCCGGTCCGCCGCCATCCGTGCGCAGCAGGCCCTCAGTCTGAAGTTTGCTTTGCATCCGCGCGAAATGGCGTGACATTGCCTGACTTCGCTCGGACGGGCCGGCTTCTGTGGGCGCGGAAGGCGGGATCAGGCCCGCCGGGCGGGGTTTGGGCGTGACGCTGGGCGGGGCGGGGGCCGCCACGCAAGAGGCCAGCGCCATAATCGCCAAGACATTCAGCCCGTTGCGTATGTTGCGCGCCATGCCCATTTCCGTGCCTTAGGCCTTCGTGGCCGCGTCAGAGACGGGGCGGCGCGCCTGAGCCGAGGCCAGAGTTTCGCGCAGCTCGGTCTCCATCTTCTTCAGCTCCACCTCGGCGGCGGCGCGACGCGCCTTGCCTTCGTCCGCGATCTGGAGGCTTTCGTTGATGGTGCCGATCAGGTCGGCGTTTGCCTGTTTGACGGCTTCGATGTCGAACACGCCGCGTTCCATTTCTGTGCGGATTACCTTGTTGCTTTCGCGCAGGTTGGCGGCATTGGCGGTCAGCAACTCGTTCGTGAGGTCGTTGGCGTCGCGCACCGCCGCTGCGGCCTGCGCCGAACGTTGGATGGTCACCGCCTGCGCCAGCTGGGTTTCCCACAAAGGCACGGTATTCACCAAGGTCGAGTTGATTTTCGTCACCAGAGACTTGTCGTTTTCCTGCACCAGACGGATCGAGGGCAGGGATTGCATCGTCACCTGACGGGTCAGTTTCAGGTCATGCACCCGGCGTTCCAGATCGTCACGCGCGGCGCGCAGATCGCGCAATTCCTGCGCTTTCATCACCTTGTCGTTCTCGGGGGCCTTTTCGACGACAGCCTCTTGGGCGGGGATATCGACCGTATCCAGAATACGCAGCTTTTCGGTGCCCGCAGCAATGTACAGGGCCAACTCGTCGTAGAAATTCAACGTCTTGTCATACAGCATGTCCAGCGCCTTGATGTCCTTTAGCAAGACATGCTCGTGGCCCAGAAGATCATCGGTGATCTTGTCGATCTGGCCTTGCACCATTTCGAATTTTGCCGTGAACTTGGCAAAGGGGGCGGCGCGGCCCAGCAGTTTTTCCCACCACGAGCGTTCGCGGCGCACATCCAGTTCAGACACGGAAAACCCGCGGATGGTGGTGACAATGCCGCGCAGGGAATCCCCGGCGGGGCCGACATCCTTGTTGCGCACACCGGCCAGCATGGATTGCGAGATTTCCTGCAACTCCGCCTGCGCGGCCGATCCGAACGAGACGATGGATTGCGTGTCGTCCATGTCCACCTCGTTCATTCGCCGGGTGATTTCGGCGCCGACGGGTGCGTCGGCCTGATCCAGCGGCACGATGGCGTTGGCATCGGCGGGTTCGGGCAGGATGTGGGCGCTGACCTCGGCGACTTCGGCCAATGTGGCCTCGGCTTTTTGACGCGTGGTATTTGACATGGACGGTCCTTTAACTCTCGGAGTTGGGGGTCAGGTGAACGCCCTCGCGCGACAGACGGTCGCGCAGGACGCTGATTTCGATCTCCAGATCGCTGTTGTTGTCTAATAGCAGTTTCCGGGTCTTGGCGGTAAAATTTTCTTCCAGATCTGTCAGCAACATCATGTAATCGCTGCGCGCGCTGCGATCCTGACTGCGCGCATAGATATCGGCAAACTTGATCGTCGCGTCGCGCGCGCCCATCAGATAGACGCCCATGTAACGTTTTGCAGCGGTCAGATCACGGGGATCTTCCTCGACCGTGCGCAGCATGTCGCGCACGATGGTTTGAAAACGCTCGACGCGCGCCTCAACCTGACGGTCCCCGGCGCGTTTGATGGCGTCGGACATGGCGTTGAGATGCGATTCGGCCTGTGCGACGGCGCGCGCGACACGGTCGCTTTGGAAGGTGTCGACACCCTCCATGCCCTTATCCGTCAGCGGATCCAGCCCGAAGGCCAAGCTGTGCAGTCCCGCGCCCAGCACGCCAAAGATCACCGCCGCAAATGGGCCGGTCCCGGCAATCCCGGCCAGCGCCAGACCAAGCCCCGTCAGAACGGACCCGGCTATCTTGCGCGGAAACCCCGGACGACGCGCGACGCGGCGCGCATCATAGGCCTCATGCGCCAAAATCCCTTCGCGTGTCATCCACGCCGCCAGTAAAAGAAGGCCCATCGCCCCCAAATACATCGCCAATCCGCCGGGTTCCGAGGTGAATCCGGCAATCGCTAGTGGCAAGGGGGCCAGAAACAACAGATTGACCCGGCCCCCGGCGCGCGTGCGTTTGGCGCCGCGAAAACTGCCACGGGTGGGCTGGGGCGCGTCGGGCGCGCCAGTGTTATCGCCCGTTTGAGGACTGTATTTGCCGCCAAAGCGCTGCGCCATCATCCGCCTCCTGTCAGCGAGACGTAAAAGATCAGCACAACAAGCAGCACAAACGCCAGTTTCTGTAGGCCGGTTTGCGTCATAAGCCCCATCATTCCCTTCGCGGCGCGATTACGTGTCTCAAACTTAGGCAATCGCCCCCTCCGTTGCTAGGGGGAAGATAGCCTCGCGCGCCTCACGTCCGGCCAAATGCCCAAGACAGCATCACCGGCGCGAGGCTGTGCGACGCTGCGCGTTCAACTTGCGGGTATAGCCCGACTGGATCACCTCGACCGCGACCAGAACAACGACCGAGAAGTAGAAGGTCGTCTTGGACATCGGGATGACTTCGTAGCCAAAAAATTTCAGCGCCAGCGCATCGTCATGCATTGCATGTGCCGCCGCCTGACCGGCCTCGCCCAGCAGAACAACGCCGACGATCAGCAGGATGAACAGGCCCAGCACCTCGTACATGCGGTTCTTTTGCAGGAATGCCGTGACACCGTCTGCCAGCAATACCATGGCTAGGCCGGACAGCAGGATCGCGAAGGCCAGGATCGGAAACACATCGGTAATCGCCAGCGCGGACAAGACCGAATCGAAGGAAAAGATCAGGTTCATCATCACGATCAGCACCACCACCTGTGTGGCGGACTTACCCGATTTGGCCGCTACGTCGCTGTCCAGATGTTCGATCGTCAGCATGTGACCGATTTCCTTGACGGCCGTGTACATGATGAACACCCCGCCCAGAACAAAGACACAGGTGGCAAAGTTCACGCCCCCCTCCAGTACACCGGTCCAGTCGAAGATGAAAAACGGCTCGGCCATAGCGTCGATCAACTGGATCATGACAAACAGCAGGACCACCCTGAGGGCGACGGCGATCAGGATACCCCACCGCCGCACCGCTGCCTGCTGCGCCACTGGGGCGCGCTGAGACTCGATGGAAATATAAAGTAAGTTGTCAAAGCCAAGCACCGCTTGCAAGAAGCACAGCATCAAAAGGTTGCCCAGATTTTGGGCGGTGATCAGATCGGCCATGCGGCGACGCTCCCTTGGAGTTTGCAAAACAATTGGGTCGCTGTAACGCAGGGACCCCCAAGGAATAAAGTGTTTTCTGGACCGATGGTTCCATCATATACCGCAATTTGTGTCAGAGCGCGGGCGCTCTGATCACGATAAATACGCCAACTCTATGATGGTTTGCGACCCCGTGGCGCGGGTCCACGCGCTGGTCCGCCCGGTTTTCCGGCCCCACCGCCCGACGGCTTTCCGCCCCAGGTTTTGCCGGCTGACGGCCTGCCAGATGCAGGCTTTCCGGATGTCGGTCTGCCAGATGCAGGTTTGCCAGTCGCAGGTTTTCCGGACGCGGGTTTGCCAAAGGCTGGCTTCCCAAAGGCCGGTTTTCGCGCCGCAGGCTTGCCAGAGGCCGCCTTATTGGCCGCCCAAGGCTTGTCCGGACGTTCTGTACGATCTGTACGATCTGTGCGGTCCGCGGCGGAGCCAGTTTTGGCCGTAAACACACGCCCGGTGCCCGGTTTGGCCCCGGTTTTCGCGGTCGTGCCTGCCGCCTTGCCAGAGCCTGAGCGCCCCGAACCGACCTTGCGCTGCACCATCCGATTGGGTTTGCCCGGCGCCGGTTCGGCCACGGGGGCCTCTATACCCAACTGGTCGCGCAACACGCGGGGGCGAATTTCCTCGACCGCGCCTGGCTTTAGCTGGCCCAATTGGAAAGGCCCGTAAGACACGCGGATCAATCGGTTCACGATCAGCCCCACAGCCTCCATCGCACGGCGCACCTCGCGGTTTTTGCCTTCGCGCAGAGCAATGGTGATCCAGGCATTTGCACCCTTTTGACGATCCAGCGTGACCGTCATCGGCGCAAAATGTTCGCCGTCCACCGTCAATCCTTCGCGCAAGGGCGCAAAAGTGGCGTCGGTCGGGCGGCCATTGACGCGCACACGATACTTGCGCAGCCAGCCGGTGCTGGGCAGTTCCAGCTTGCGCTTGAGCCCGCCATCGTTGGTCAGCAACAGCAACCCTTCCGAGTTGATGTCCAAGCGCCCGACTGTGATAACGCGCGGCAAATCGTCGGGCAATGCGTCATAGATCGTTTCGCGGCCTTTTTCGTCTTTGTTGGTCGTCACCAGTCCCGTGGGCTTGTGATATAGCCACAGGCGCGCCGGTTCGGGTGCATCCAGCGGACGGCCATTGACGGCGATCCGGTCGCTGTCGGTGACGTTCAGCGCGGCACGGTCGATGACGGTGCCGTTGACGGTGACGCAGCCGGTTTCGATCAGCCGTTCGGCCTCGCGGCGGCTGGCCACGCCAGAACGCGCGATGACCTTGGCGATACGCTCGCCGGGAGGAGGGGTGTTGCTCATGTCGCCTCGCTTACAGCGTTTCGAGTTATACTTGAAACACGAAAATAATTCGGATCACACACAACGTTGATATGTTGCGCGCGGTCCGACAAATGCAGTGCCTTTGGCTGTTCAAGGAATGCCTTAGCTGAAATCCGGCCCTTGCGAAAGCGCGGATTGCACGCCACCAAGGCAGGATGAAGCCCAACCCTCATATGCAAGCGGCCCTGACTGAGGCCCGCGCGGCAGGCGACCGCGGCGAAGTGCCCGTGGGTGTGGTGATCGTCGATTCGTCCGGGCGCGTGGTGGCGCAGGCGGGAAACCGAACACGCGAACTCAGCGATCCCACCGCCCACGCTGAAATCCTGGCCCTGCGCGCCGCCTGTGCCGCCGCCGGGTCCGAACGGCTGGCTGGTCACACTCTTTATGTCACGCTGGAACCCTGCGCGATGTGCGCCGCCGCCATCGCCGCTGCACGACTGAAGGCGGTCTGTTTCGGCGCCTCAGACCCCAAATCTGGCGGCGTCCTGCACGGCGCGCGAGTGTTTTCGCACTCGCAATCTCATCACAAACCCGAGATCTATGACGGGATCGCAGCGGACGAAAGTGCTGCGTTGCTCAAGGCGTTCTTCACCAACCGCCGCGCGTCCTAAGCCAGCCGGGAATGGATATTTAGACCAAGAAAAAGCCAAGGTCGTCTTACAACGTTCTAAAAAATACTTAAAATCCACAAGCATTACATAGTGATCGGTTGCGTAATCTGCGGTTGGATCACAACCACGCGGGGTGGGGCGGCGACCAGCGTATCGGCAGTTGTTCCAGAATCGAAAACGTACGGAAGGGGCGGGGAATAACCGTCTTGAACTGAAAGAACGTCTTGGCCAGCGACGTTATTGGAGTGGGTCACATGCACCATCATCACTGTCATGCCGTTCAGATCAAAGCCGACTGACTCGATTCCTTCATGCACTTGTCGGTGGCTCATCAAGTCGTATGGTCCGACGAAGCGCATTCCTGTCGCCAGATGCTTGCACGCCAAACCGGCGGGCGCTAAACGCAAGAGCAATACACTTATCAGAGGTCTGCCCATGTCCATTGACGAAAGCACCGCCGCCCGCGTCGCCAAGCTGGCCCGCATCCATGTCGGCACCGATGCCTTGCCGGCGCTGGCGCAGGAGTTCAACACGATCCTCGGATTTATTGAACAGTTGAACGAGGTCGATGTTGACGGGGTCGAGCCGATGACCTCGGTCACGCCCATGGCATTGCCGCGCCGTGCGGACGTAGTCACTGATGGTAATCAGCAGGCTGCCATCCTGTCCAACGCGCCCGATGCGCGCGAAGGCTTTTTTGCCGTGCCGAAGGTGGTGGAATAATGACCGAACTGAATTCGCTGACGATTGCCGAGGCGCGCGACGCGCTGCGTAAGGGCGACACCACCGCCAAGGCCCTGACCGATGCCTGCCTCAGCGCGATTGAGGGCGCGGGTGTGCTGGGCGCGTTTGTGCATCACACCCCTGATCTGGCCCAAGACCAAGCCAAGGCTGCCGATGCCCGTCTGCAAGCGGGCGACGCGCCTGCTATGTGCGGTATCCCCTTGGGGATCAAGGATTTGTTCTGCACCAAGGGCGTGCCCAGCCAAGCGGGCAGCCGCATTTTGGAAGGGTTCCTGCCGGAATACGAATCCACCGTCAGCCAGAAATTGCTGGACGCGGGCAGCATCATGCTGGGCAAGTTGAACATGGACGAATTCGCCATGGGTTCGTCCAATGAAACCAGCGTCTATGGCAATGCCGTCAATCCGTGGCGGCGTGGCGATGACGAGGCACAGTTGACGCCCGGCGGATCATCCGGTGGGTCGGCCAGTGCGGTGGCCGCCGATCTGTGTCTGGGCGCAACGGGCACAGATACTGGCGGGTCGATCCGTCAGCCCGCGGCGTTCACCGGGATCACGGGCATCAAGCCGACCTACGGGCGTTGCTCGCGTTGGGGGGTGGTGGCGTTTGCCTCGTCCCTCGATCAGGCTGGGCCGATGACCAAGACCGTCCGCGACGCCGCGATCATGCTGGAAGCGATGTGCGGCCATGACCCCAAGGACAGCACCAGCGCCAATCTGCCCGTGCCGAATTTCGAGGCCATGCTGACCGGCGATATCAAGGGCAAGACCATCGGCATTCCGCGAGAATACCGTATCGACGGTATCCCGGACGAGATCGCGCAGCTTTGGGACGACGGCACCGCAATGCTGAAGGATGCAGGTGCGAACATCACCGACATCTCTCTGCCGCACACCAAATACGCGCTGCCTGCCTATTACGTGATCGCCCCAGCCGAGGCGTCCAGCAATCTGGCGCGCTATGACGGGGTGCGCTATGGCCACCGGGCCAAGCTGGCTCCAGGTGACGGCATCACCGAGATGTATGAGAAAACCCGCGCCGAAGGGTTCGGGCATGAGGTGCAGCGCCGCGTGATGATCGGCACCTATGTGTTATCAGCCGGGTTCTATGACGCCTATTACAACCGCGCCCGCAAGGTGCGCGCGTTGATCAAGCGCGATTTCGAGCAGGCGTTTGAGGCTGGCGTCGATGCGATCCTGACCCCCGCCACTCCCAGCGCCGCCTTCGGTCTGGGCGAGATGGCTGATGTGGATCCGGTGCAGATGTATCTGAACGACGTCTTTACCGTCACGGTCAACCTGGCGGGCCTGCCGGGCATCACTGTTCCTACCGGTCTGAACGCGCAGGGGCTGCCTTTGGGGCTGCAACTGATTGGGCGGCCGTGGGAAGAGGGTGATCTGCTAAATTGTGCCTATGCGCTGGAAGAGGCCGCCGGTTTTGTGGCCAAGCCCGGAAAATGGTGGTAAACCACCGTCAAAACCCCCTGTTGCAGGACATCTTATGCGTTTGATTGTTGTTACTACGGCCCTTGTCGCCCTGGCCGCGTGCGGGCCATCGATTCCCGATAGCGGACCGGACAGCGGCACAGGTGTCGGGTTTGGCAGCTACTCTGATTATCAAGCCAAGCAGGCGGCGCGCGAGGCGCAATTGGCGGGCAATACCTTGCCTGCCGCCAGTGAGGTGTCAACGACATCGCTGGGTGGTGCCAGCAGCAATGCCGCAAGCATGTCCGAAGGTGCGTCGATCGCGGCACAGACCCGTGCGGCGCTGGGCACGGATGCGGACGATTTGGCCGGTAACTCGGGTCAGCCGATCATTCAAGCCAGCCCAACGAACCCGGCCCCGGCCGTGGTGAACAGCGCCGGTATTTCGATTGAAAACGATTTCGAGGCCGTTGGCGCAGAACGCAGCATCGAAAGCGACGCGGCCCGCATCGCGGCGAATCGTCAGCAGTATCAGGTTGCCGCGGTCGAGGCCCTGCCAAACCGGACCAATGCTGGTGGGCCCAATATTGTGGAATACGCCCTGCAAACGAACCATAATCCGGGCACGCAGGTCTATAAACGCTCCGGTCTGAATGCCGGGCGCACCGAAAGAAATTGCGCGGCCTTCACCGGCCCGGATATCGCCCAAATCGAGTTTCTGAAAAACGGTGGTCCCGAGAGGGATCGTCAGGGTCTGGACCCCGATGGAGACGGTTTCGCCTGTGGCTGGGACCCGCGTCCGTTCCGCAAGGCGGTTCGGGGTTAAGGTGACGCGGCCCGCCGACGTTGGATCCGGCACTCTGTTGGATCCGATCCGCCACCCGTCCCCCAATATCGACGCACGCTGGAACGGGGTGCGTCCGGATATCCTGCTGTTGCATTTCACCAATATGGCGACTGCGGAGGCTGCAGTCGAACGGTTGTGCGATCCCGAGGCACGCGTATCGTGCCACTACGTCATCGCCGAGGATGGCCGCCTGTGGCAGCTGGTGGATGAGGACATGCGTGCCTGGCACGCCGGTCTGGGATCGTGGGGTAGTGTGGACGAGGTCAACTCGCGCTCGATCGGGATCGAACTGGCCAACCGTGGCACGCTGCCATTTCCAGACCCACAGATGCGAGTGCTGGAGGGGCTGATGCGCGGGATCATGGCGCGCTGGGATATCGTGCCCGAACGCGTGATCGGCCACTCGGACATGGCCCCCAACCGCAAGGATGACCCGGGGCCGCACTTTGATTGGCGGCGTCTGGCGTTGCAGGGGCTGGCTGTATGGCCGAAACCGGGCGCGACAGGTGAGCTGTCCGCGTTTCGCGATTTGGCGGCTGAGGTGGGCTATGGGCGCAGTTTTAGCGATGCCGAGGTGTTGCAAGCGGTGCGGCTGCGCTGGCGCCCTTGGGCGCGTGGGCCGCTGGAGCACGCGGATGTTGCCGCGCTGGCGGATATTGCCAAGCACTATCCGGTTGATCCGAACGCTTGACGGGGACGGGCAGGGCGCTTAACTGGCGATTGCGCGGAGGGCCGGATGGTCGCTTTGGCGGGCGCAAGCCTGTCGGGGAGGAAAGTCCGGACTCCACAAGACAACGGTGCCGGGTAACGCCCGGCTGGGGTAACCCAAGGGAAAGCGCCACAGAAAACAGACCGCTTTCACGGATCGCTTGCGATACGTGCGAGTCAGGGTGAAACGGTGGGGTAAGAGCCCACCGCGGGGCTGGCAACAGCGCCGGCACGGCAAGCCCCACCGGGAGCAATGCCAAATAGGGACCGCATGCGGGAAGGTCGGGCAACCGAAACCATCCGCAAGGCAGTTTTGGCCCGGCGGTCCGGGTTGGCAGCCAAAGGGGCGGTGGCAACACCGTCTTTAGATGAATGGCCATCCAGGGGCGGGATCAAACGCGCTCTGGACAGAATCCGGCTTATAGGCCCTCCGCGCATTTTAGGGTGTTTGTCACGGCAGACGGTATCGTCTGGCCGCCTCTGTGGGACTTGGATATTTTTACCAAGAAAAAATCAGGGCTGTGTCAGGGGCAATATGGTGCAATGGCGGTTGACTCGGGGGCTGGCGGGGTTAAAAGGCAGACAAATGTATTCACGGGCGGTCCGGCTGCCCGGCGCAGGAGATGACAAATGGCGAAGCCTACCACAATCAAGATCCGCCTGAACTCGACCGCGGGCTCGGGCCACTTCTATGTGACCAAGAAGAACGCCCGTACCATGACCGAGAAGATGAGCATGAAGAAATACGACCCCGTCGTGCGCAAGCATGTCGAGTACAAGGAAGGCAAGATCAAGTAAGATCTGCCGGACTGTCGGAATTGAAGGGCTGCGCCGTTGGGCGTGGCCCTTTTTGTTTTGATGGGACATGCGATCATGTCGGTTTAGTGCGAGAGCCGGCGTGCCCCTATTGAGTTGTCCCGTTCATACATTCGTGCGCAGTCGGCCTGTCGTTTACCCCGTGCTACGTTGGTGCCCCCCTATTGTTCGTCTAAATTCAATAAGAAGAGCGGCTTCAAACCGTGCCAAGATCATGCAGGAGTTCTGAGTAGGTTGAAATCACCAGGACAGCTGTCGTGCGCGATTCGTGTTAGATCTCCGATCTGATCGAGCGCCGGATCAAAGTCTACTGCCATGGCTCGTCGGCATAGAAATTTGAAGTTTCTAGGGGAGGGGCAGCAAAACTCCGTAAAATCTGTTATCACCCGAATTCTGTCAGGGCCAAAACAGTCGGCACTCCCCACCATGCTCCCAGAGCCCAAAAACAACAAAGGCCGCACGAGGGCGACCTGTGTAGTGTTCCACACGGGTGATGTGGCCGACTTGGAGCGGGCGAAGAGATTCGAACTCTCGCCCCTACGGTCGATCAAAGTCTTGCGTTCTGATGGGCTCATCGCTTCAGCCCTTGTGACAAAAAATCGTTTTCGACCGCCAATTTACCGATCTTGGCATGAAGCTCTTTGACTTCGGCCTAGTTGTCTTCAGCTCGCCTAACCTTATCGGAAAACACGCCCGTCAGCCCATCGATGGCCTGCCTTATCCACGTCGTCACCTGCGTCGCCTATCGGTGTTTGCAGGCAAACACCTGCCGGTAACAAATGAACCTTGTGCTTCGCTGCAATCTCTAGCGCGGTCTTGTCACCACCCAGCGCCTCGAGCGCCACAGTCGCTTTGAACTTATCTGAAAAACTGCGTCTCTTCGTCATTTGCGTATCCTGTCTTCAAGGTTGGATACATCTTAGCGTGCTGTCCGGTTTTGCCGGACCACTTCAGTTCGCGACGAGAGTCTGGTTTCCGCCCTCGCTGTCGATTTGTTCGCGATGGTGTCGAGGACCAGTACATGCCGAGATGCTAGGTCAGGGTGCCCAGCACTTCCTACCACGCTTCCCCAGCCCAAAAACAACAAAGGCCGCCCGAGGGCGACCTGTGTTGATTTCCACATGGGTGATGTGGCCGACTTGGAGCGGGCGAAGAGATTCGAACTCTCGACCCTAACCTTGGCAAGGTTATGCTCTACCCCTGAGCTACGCCCGCTTCATGTCGTGAGGCTCAGATATAAATTCTGGCGGCGGGCCGCAAGCCCAAATTGCGCCTTTTGCCAAATAAATTTAACGCGCCCTCTTTTGCATCTTCTGGCGGCAAATATCCCAGGGGGAGCGTTGGATTTCCGAGGGGAATTCAACGTGGGGGACAGCGTCCCCCATCTCGCGCCGTAAGGCGCGCAACACAGACAGGGCGCGGCATGGCGCGCAGTTGGGTCAGGCATAGCTGAGGGCGCGCCGACCGGGGATATCAAAGTCTTCGCTATGCACGATCACGCCGGATGCGCCCAAAAACAGAACGCCATAGGCACCGGGTTCATCCACCGATACATGCGGGTCGGCATCGGCCAGCATCATGGGTGCCTGATGGCAGGTGCTTTTGAACACGGCGGTGGGAATTCTTCCTGCCGCGCCTGAAATGGCGCGATGGATGTGACCGCTGATGATCTGGCAGGTGTTGGAATAGTCCTGCAGGAGGGTCAGCAGCGCGTCCCTGCCGCTTAGCCCGATAGCGTCCATTGCGGGAAAACCGACATCCATCGGCGGGTGGTGGGTAAATACGATTACTCGGCGCGCGCCGGCCGTGGACAGCGCATTCTCCAGCCAGGTCAGCCGCGCCGCGCACAGCCGCCCGGCATGGGGCACTTCGTGGGTTTCATCCAGCGTGTCTAGAAGGATCAACCGATAGTCGTCGGTGTCGATTACCTGCTGGACAAACCCGTCCTGCGTCACCGGCGTGTCCGGGAATACGGCGCGAAAATTGGCGCGGGTGTCGTGGTTGCCCAGCATCAGGTGCACGGGCAGGGGACACCCATGCAAGGCATCGCGCAGGCGCTGAAACTGGGCGGTGCGGCCGTGATGGGTCAGATCGCCGGTGATGATAATCCGCTCGGCATCGGGGAATTGATCAAGTGCATGACGCAGTCCGGCCTGAAACCGGCTGAGCGGGTCGAGATGGCCGATCAACTGGCCTGTCTCGGTGAAATGGATATCGGTAAATACCAGCAGTTTGCGCATTGCGACACTCCCTTCGCGTGGCGACCTTCGGGAAAGGTGTGACGGGTCAGGGGCGTTTGGGCAAGGGGTGCGATGGTTGAGGTGGCCACAAGGCCCCGGAGTTCGACCCGGGGCCTTGTAGCGCGCTGATCCGTTTGGTTACTCCAACTCGATCAGCAGGTCCTTGGCGTCGATCTGACCGCCGGGGGTGACGTGGACAGCCTTGACCACCGCGTCACGTTCGGCGTGGATGCCGGTTTCCATCTTCATCGCCTCGATGGTCAACAGAAGATCGCCTTCTTTGACTGACTGCCCGACTGTGGCTGTCACCGTCGCCACCACCCCCGGCATCGGCGCGCCGATATGGTTTGGATTGCCTGCTTCGGCCTTGGGGCGTGCGGCGGTTTGCGCGGCGACCAGACGGTTGGGCACCCGGATCACGCGCGGCTGGCCGTTGAGCTCAAAGAACACCTTCACCTCGCCATCCGCAGCGGTTTCCGCCACCGCCTGAAGGCGGATTTCCAGCGTCTTTCCGGGGTCGATCTCGGCGGTGATTTCGTCACCCGGTTTCATGCCGTAAAAGAAGGTTTTGGTCGGCAGGCTGCGCACGGGGCCATAGCTGCGGTGGCGACCCATGTAGTCCAGAAACACCTTGGGATACATCAGGTAGCCCGACAGATCCTCGTCATCGACGGATCTGCCATCCATCTCGGTCATCAGATTAGCGCGGGTGGCTTCCAGATCAATCGCTGGCAGGTGTTTGCCGGGACGCTCGGTGTCTGGCACATCGCCTTTCAACACCTTTTGCACCAGCGCGGTTGGGAAGCCGCCGGGAGGCTGTCCCAGATTGCCGCGCAGCATGTCCACGACCGAGTCAGGGAAGGCCAGATCGTGGCTCGGGTCCTCGACCTCGGCGCGAGTCAGGCCCTGAGACACCATCATCAACGCCATATCGCCCACCACTTTGGAGCTGGGCGTGACCTTGACGATATCACCGAACATCTGGTTCACGTCCGCGTAGGTCTGCGCCACCTCGGGCCAGCGATCTTCCAGGCCCAGGCTGCGCGCCTGCGCCTTGAGGTTGGTGAACTGCCCGCCGGGCATTTCGTGCAGATAGACCTCGGAACTGGGGGCCTGCATGCCGGATTCAAACGCCGCATAATGCGCGCGCACGCTGTCCCAATAGTCCGAGATTTCGCGGATCGCGGTGATGTCCAGCCCGGTGTCGCGGTCGGTATGGGCCAGCGCCTCGACGACGGATCCCAGCGTGGCCTGTGACGTGTTGCCCGACAGCGCGTCCATTGCGCAATCGACCGCGTCCACCCCCGCATCCGCCGCCGCCAGAATGGTGGCACAGGCGATCCCGGCAGTGTCGTGGGTGTGGAAGTGGATCGGCAGGCCGACCTCCTGCTTCAGCGCCTTGATCAGAACACGCGCGGCGGCGGGTTTCAGCAGCCCGGCCATGTCCTTGAGGCCCAGCACATGAGCGCCTGCCGCCTCCAATTCGCGCGCCATGCCGACGTAGTATTTCAGGTCATACTTGGCACGGTCTGGGTTCAGGATATCGCCGGTGTAGCAAATTGCGCCTTCACAGACCTTGCCCGATTCCACCACGGCGTCCATCGCGACGCGCATGTTTTCCACCCAGTTAAGCGAGTCAAACACGCGGAACACATCGACGCCGGTATTGGCGGCGACGCGCACGAATTCCTGCACCACGTTGTCGGGGTAGTTGGTATAACCCACCCCGTTCGAGCCGCGCAGCAACATCTGCGTCATCACGTTGGGCATGGCCGCGCGCAGGTCGCGCAGGCGCTGCCACGGACATTCTTGCAGGAACCGATAGGCGACATCGAACGTGGCGCCGCCCCAGCACTCGACCGAAAACAGCTGTGGCAGGTTGGCGGCATAGGCGGGGGCGACCGCGATCATGTCATGGCTGCGCATCCGCGTGGCGAGTAGGGATTGGTGCCCGTCGCGCATGGTGGTGTCGGTGATCAGCACCTGCTTTTGCTTGCGCATCCAGTCGGCCACCGCCGCCGGGCCCTTTTGTTCCAGCAGATTGCGGGTGCCCATCATCGGTTCGCCGCGCAGGGCGGGCGGACGGGGATCCTTCAGGTCGGCGCGGGGGCGGGGGCGGTCCTTGACCTCGGGGTGACCGTTGACGGTGATGTCCGCGATATAGGTCAACACCTTGGTGCCGCGGTCGCGCCGTTTGGTAAAGTGGAACAACTCGGGCGTCTGGTCGATGAACTTGGTGTGATAGGTGTTGTCCAGAAACGTCGGATGTTTCAGCAGGTTCTCGACAAAGGCGATGTTTGTGGACACGCCGCGAATACGGAATTCGCGCAGGGCGCGGTCCATTCGTGCAATCGCGGCAGCGGGCGTTTGCGCATGCGCCGTCACCTTGACCAGCAGGCTGTCGTAGAACCGTGTGATTACGCCGCCGGAATAGGCGGTGCCGCCGTCCAGACGGATGCCCATGCCAGTCGCCTCACGAAAGGCGGTGATGCGGCCATAATCGGGGATAAAGTTGTTCTGCGGATCCTCAGTGGTGATCCGGGTTTGCAGGGCGTGACCGTTCAGGCGCACATCCTCCTGCGTGGGTTTGCCCGTGGCCTCGGCAATGCTGCGCCCCTCGGCGATCTTGATCTGGGCCTGCACGATGTCGATGCCGGTCACTTCTTCGGTGACGGTATGTTCGACCTGCACGCGGGGGTTCACCTCGATAAAGTAGAACTGATCGGTGTCCATATCCATCAAAAATTCGACGGTGCCGGCACACTCATAATTGACGTGCTTGCAGATCTTATAGCCCAGCTGACAGATTTCTTCGCGTTGGGCGTCTGACAGGTAGGGGGCGGGGGCGCGTTCGACCACCTTTTGATTGCGGCGCTGGACGGAACAATCCCGCTCGAACAAGTGATACATGCCGCCATGCGCATCGCCCAGGATCTGAACCTCGACGTGGCGGGCGCGCAGGATCATCTTTTCCAGATACCCCTCGCCATTGCCAAAGGCGGCCTCGGCCTCGCGCCGGCCTTCCAGCACCTTTTCTTCGAGCTCTTTCTCGGATTCGATGGGACGCATACCGCGCCCGCCACCGCCCCAGGACGCCTTTAGCATCAGGGGATAGCCGACCTCGGCCGCCTGCGCGCGGATCTTGTCCATGTCATCGCCCAGCACCTCGGTGGCAGGGATCACGGGCACGCCCGCCTCGATCGCCACACGGCGCGCGCTGGCCTTATCGCCAAGGGCGCGCATCGTGTCGGCCTTGGGGCCGATGAAGGTGATGCCGTTGTTGGCGCAGGCATCCACAAAATCAGGGTTCTCAGACAGCAGGCCATAGCCGGGGTGGATCGCATCTGCGCCACATTCCAACGCCACGCGAATAATCTCGTCAATGCTGAGATAGGCGGCGACCGGGCCCAGACCCTCACCAATCCGATACGCCTCATCCGCCTTGAACCGGTGCAGGCCCAGCTTGTCCTCTTCGGCAAAAACGGCGACCGTGCGTTTGCCCAATTCGTTGGCAGCGCGCATGATGCGAATGGCGATTTCGCCGCGGTTGGCGATCAGGATTTTCTTGAAATCCCGCGCGGATTGGGTGTTCGTCACAGGCTGGTCCCCCCAGAGTGGTGTCTGATGCGTTGCATGGCCGATGTAGGCCGAAATTGCCGCGGTGCAGCGCATTTGCGTGGAGTTGTAGGAACTGAAAGGCATTTGCGCAAGGTTTCACCGCGCGCGCCTACCCGATTGCGAGAAATCTTACCCGGGCGGCGTCCAGCGGGTGCGTGCATCCGTCAGCTTGGCTGTGCCCAGTTGCCCCAAGTTGGCCAGTAAGTCCTGATGCAGCATATCGATCAAGTGCGTCAGGCCCGCAGGGCCAAGGGCCGCCAGCGCCCATGCCGGGCGCAGCGCCACCTGCGCCATCAGGCGCGGGGTCAGCTTTGGTGGCTGCGTCAACCCCGAGCGCGCCTGCCGCTCGCGTCGGGACGCGACGGGCACGTCCACCGTCAGAACCAGTGTCTTGAAACCTGCGGCGCGCGCGCGGGCCAACATATCGGTGCGGATAAGAGGATCGCGGGGCGGGTACAGCTGAAACCACGCGTGATTGCCCGCCAGCGGCCCGATGGTGTCGGGGGTTTGGCTGGCGACGGTGGACAGGGTATAGGGCAGCCCGGCGGCGGCAGCGGCGCGCGCCAGATGCAGCTCGGCGTCGGGCCAGATCACACCGGACATACCAACAGGCCCGATACCGAATGGCAGAGGAAAGGTATTGCCCAGCAGGGTGACGGAGGTATCGGGCGCAAATTCGCCGTGCAGGATCGACGGCATAAGATTTACTGCCTGAAACGCTTGCGCATTGGCGCGGCGCGCGTGCTCGGCCCCGGTGCCTGCGTCCAGATAGTCCCACACGAAGCGGGGCAGGCGGCGGCGGGCGCGGGACTTGAGATCGCTGAGGGCGGGATATCTTGCGTGCAGGGGCATGGCGCCATCTGGCGCGGCGATGTTCGCTTTGTCCAGCGGGGACGCGGGGCGAAAGGGCAGGATGCCGTCGGCAGGGGCGTTATCTATAAGCGTTGCCGGAAACCGCACATTTTCTATCCACCACCCAATCAACCACAGAAACGGAACAATCCCCACGCTGTCAGAAGCATGGCCTTGTCACGAAGAAGAAGGACCAATCGCATCGTTATGCAGTGGTCGTGTTACCTCTTTTTCGTGTTGCCATAATTTCAATAAATGCGTCGTTTCTCTGCGGGCATTGAGCATCAGGTCTTTGTGTTGATATGATTTTGACGAATGAAAGTGGAGAGGTTGGTCTCGTCGCTTTCAAGGAAAGCTTGCGGACTTTGTTCCGCAAACTCCTTGAAGGCCCGGGTGAAATGGGCTTGGTCATAAAACCCTGCTTCAGCGGCAAGACCTGCAAGTTGACTGCCGGCGCCAGACAAAATCAGCCGTCCGACATGATTGAACTGCACGATCCGGCAGAAATACTTTGGGGTCAGTCCGACCACGGATGTGAAAAGCGTATGAAAGCTGCGTTCGCGCGCACCACACGCGGCAATGACGTCAGACAAACGGATCGCGCCATCGGCCGCCTCTATCATGTGGATGGCGTCATGCAGGTATGACGGAGTTTCGCAGGCTTCTTCTGTCTGCCCCACCAATGCGTCTTGCAGCGCGGTCAAATAGTCGGCGGGCACGACACAGCCCGATTGGGCGGCGGCGAGGGACCTATCAAAAGCTGGATGGACATCTTGGACCGCGCGCGTCGTGTTCACCAGCATTTGACCCGACATCCCGAAGAGCTCGTAAAACCCAGTCGCGCGAAATTCTGCAACCGCGTGGCCGATGCCCCCACGCCAGCGAACAACCGCGTGTTTGCGGTCAAGCTGCCCTGAAAAATGACGTATCCGCCCCTTACCAAAGTCCAGTGATTGCCCCTCAACCTCTGCGCCCCCAAAGCCGTGCCAGATAAGACCCAGCAGAGGATAGCCCGTCGGCGGAGAGACAACGTCGATGTCCAGATCCGGCGTGTCGGCGACGTAAAACGCCTGCACGTAGCGCGCCAGTTGCGCTGGTGGTTGGTAGCGATGGTAGAGGCCTATCATCAGTCCTATCCAATCAGTGTTGCCGTTTTTTACAATACGCTTCGCGGGTCTGAGAATTAGGATAACATATTTGCCGGCAAATGGCTTTAGCGTCGCTTTTGCCTGCACGCATTGTTCTTAACCAACGCGAAGGGACACGATCATGGGCAGAGCGCCAAATCTTCCGTTCGGAACCGTATCCGACGATACGACCTTTAAAGGCGACATCATTCTTGTCGATGATAACAACACCCAACGCCTGCGCATCGACAGTGCAACGGGCAGTGTGCGAGTGCGCGACAAAGACGGAAATCTTGTCTTTCACACGGAATTCCCCGGCGCAAATCTGCGGCTGGGTGGACATGGTCGTGACGGCGACGTCGTGGTGTTTCCAAAATCAGCGACCGATATCACCGATGTGGTGGAAGCGTCGATCCACCTTAACGGGGATCAGGGGACCATCCGCACCGGGGGCGCCCAGACATCGGGCAAGCTGGTCTGTGTCGACAAGTCCGGCAATCAGTCAGTGCTGATAGATGCGGAAGAAGCTGCCGTCGCCGTCGGCGGCAATGGCCGCGTGGGGCGGTTGATTGTGCATGACGGTGAAAACAAAGGTGTCTTTTTCGCGGATGGAGAAACGGGCCGCGTCATCGTCGGCGGCGCGAACCAGGAAGGCGATTTGCGTGTCCGCAACGCACAAAACAAGACCAGTGTTCGTCTGGATGGAAAGGCCGGAAACATCATTCTGGGCGGCGACAACCAAGACGGAGATCTGTTCGTGCGCAGGAAAGGCTCCGAAACCGCGCTGCACATAAATGGGAGCGGTAATGAGCTGATACTAAACAATAATGTAGGAAAACCCGTGATCCTGCTGAATGCCGGAAATCCTGATAATATCGAAAACGCCGACGGCGATGTCATGGAAGCAAGCGGCCGCATCGAGGTTCTCAGCAAAAACGACGGTGGACCGCTTGCCACGTTGACCGCAACCCATGACGATGGCGGCTTGCTCTCGCTGCGTGACAGTGACAATCGCCCGACGGTCAGCATCAATGGCGAACGCGCCGCACTCGACATCGGCACTTCCGGGAGCGCCGGAAGCATCTTCGTCTCAAACGGGGCGGGTGGCGACGACTCGATCCGGCTGCACGGCAAAGAGGCTTTGCTGGCGCTAGGGTCCGGTGCGGGAAATGTTGCAGGCAAGATCGAATTGCACAACGCCGCCGGTGATCCCACAATTTTCGTCAACGGCGAGGCCGGGGATATCATCCTGCCAAACGGCGATGTGGCAGAACTCTTTGACCCAGCGCCCTGCGCAGTGACAGCCATCACGCCCGGCACGGTTGTGATTCTTGACAGCGTGGGGCAGTTGGAACCCTGTGCGCAAGTGGCCGACACCCGTGTCGCAGGCATTGTTGCAGGCGCGGGAAAAACGCGGCCTGCGGTTGTGATGGGCACAGCATTGGCCGGTTTGGATGCCGTGCCGCTGGCTTTGGTCGGGCGGGCATGGGTAAAGGCCGACGCCGACACCGCAGGCGCCATCCGTCCCGGAGATCTTGTTACCACAAGTGCCACGCCCGGACACGCCGAACGTGTCTCCTGCGCGACAACAGCTACCGGAGCAATCATCGGCAAGGCTTTGGGCGCGCTGCAAAACGGCCAAGGTCTCATCCCTGTTCTGATCATGTTGCGCTGAATCTGATAGGAGGTCCAAACCCATGGCTTCACTACGTAGTTTTCTGGTCGACGCACTTGGCGACGGCGTCTTGAGCTTGAGAAGTGCCGCGGCCGAGTTGGGCTTTGATGGCGGCGTTTCGGCCATGGACTTTATCTCATCTATGGCAAGCGGCGCGGATGGTCCGTTTACACCTTTGTATCCCCATGAAGACGGCACAGGGCCATGGCGCGCGGATCGCTATCGCGTCTACTTTTTTGCCGACCGCGGTGTCCTGATCAATGAACGCGACCATTTCAGCCATTTTACGCGCCTGTTTCCGCAGATTTTCGATGGCGAGGGGCCGGATCTTGCCGAGGAGAGTGTCGAGCTACTGCGTCGCAACAGCGCCACCAACTTTCTGCACTCCGGGCGACAGTTCAAAGACCGCGACACGCTGCAGTTCCTTGGTCAAGCGGACGCATTTTTCGATACAATTGATGCGACCGGACTGCATGATGACTGGGTCGGCGTCATTCACAGTCAGCACAACAGCTTTGCGGTCCAGACCCTCAAGCGCAATTTCGCGCTGGGCAACGATGCCGCGATGGCCGCGGCCCTAGTTGCGGGTTTGGTTGTCATAAGCACAACTACGGGGACCGCCGCCGGTGCAGCCGCGGGAAGCCCCTTTATCGGTGGCGCTATAGGTGCTGGCGCAAGTTGGAACCCGTTGGTTGCCATTGGTGGCGGGGTTTTCGCGTCATGGATAAACCGCTATCATTTCTTAGCCGGGTATCGATCCTGGAAAATCGGGAAATTACCGACCTTTGAAATCGAAAACCTGCCCGGGTCGCAGTTCAATATCTATTTTCTTGAGACGGCATCAATCGATCGCGTCTCGTCTTGGGTGATTGAGCTGTCGGACTTTTTTGGTGACGTGGCAATCGGATCGATTGATGCTCTTACCCGCGACGTGTGGACAGCTTTGGTCCACAATTGGAGCCGGTATGAAGTCGATGTACTGCAACAAAACTTGGATTCCGCGACATTCCAAGACTATATCGACGCATTGGCCGGGCCGCGTTTTGATACGGTAGAAGGCAACGTCTGGATAAACCAAGGCGTTTTTGAAACCGAAGAGGCGTTAATGTCGCAAGACTGGGTCGCCAAGATTTTGGCCGAACACCCCGGAATCGCCGCGCGCTTTTAAAGGGCGCGCCCATGTGAAAGATACTGTGCAAAACAGTAATGTCGCAACTGAGCGCTGATTTTTCAGCTCATAGTGGCGGTCGCCCCGGATTGATCATCATTCCCGCTGCTCAAGAAATAGCCAGTACCCAGTTTGCGCGGCTAAGACCGCAAATTGAGTTCCTTATTTGATGCGATCCGATGGCGTTCGATGTTGGTTCATAAGCAACATCCCGAGGCTCTCAAAAAGCTCCGTTCTGGCCGAACCTGGCCGCCAAGCGAGCGCAACAGTGCGCGGGCAGGCGTCGGGCAATGGTGTCAGCTGCACAGCGGCTGCGCCGACCACGCCAGCCTCGACAGCAAGGTTGGGCAACAGCGTCACGCCCAACCCCTCCGACACCATCGCAATTAGGGTGGTCAGGCTTGTGGCGGCAAAGCTGTCTTGTGCCGTGAATATCCGCCCCGGATAGGCTGCAAGTGCATGCCGTTGAAGGCAATGACCTTTTTCCAGCAGCATGAGTTGACCACTTTCTGTCAAGGCTTCGGCACCATTTGGCGCAGGCCAACCGGCGGGCGAGGCAAGTTGGTAGCCGTCTTCGAACAGCGGCATGAGTTCCAGCGCGCCAGTGTCAAAAGGCAGCGCGATCAGAACCAGATCAAGGCGCCCCGCATGAAGACCCTCTAATAGGCTTTCCGTCATCTCTTCGCGCAGATAGACGCGCATGGCAGGAAAAGCATTGCGTATTGCAGGCAAGGCACGTGGCAACAAGAAAGGCCCGATCGTCGGGATCGAGCCGAGCTTCAAGTCGCCCTCAAAAGGGTTCCGGTGCGCTCGCGCAAGCGTTTCAATCTCACCTGTATCCAACAGCAATCGGCGGGCCCGATCGGTGATTTCCTGCCCCAAGGGCGTTAGCATGACACTTTGGCGTGTCCGCTCGATCAACTGCACGCCCAAACGCTCTTCGAGATCCTTTATGCCCGCACTCAAGGTTGGCTGCGTCACAAAACACATCTCTGCAGCCCGCGAGAAGTTCAGAGTTTCGGCAACCGCGGTCAGAAAGCGCATTTGGCGAAGGGTGATCATTAATAGATTTTTCCTATTACGATGAGTTTTATATTCAATTTCACCTATATCTGTCCAGCCGCTATTTCTGTGTCATCGAGACGCTGAAAAAAGAAGGACAGCAAAATGACCGATCAAGCCAACCAAACCGGCGCACGTTTGAACGAAGTAGCACCCGCATTTGACGCCCCGACAACCCACGGTCGGAAAACGCTGCAAGATTATCGCGGCAAGTGGCTCGTGCTGTTCTCGCACCCCGCCGACTTCACGCCGGTTTGCACAACCGAATTCATCGCATTCGCCCAAAAGCACGATGACTTTGCGGCCCGCAACACCGAGCTTTTGGGCCTGTCCATCGACAGCCATTACAGCCACATCGCATGGATGCTGAACATCAAGGAAAAGTTCGGCGTCGAGATTAAATTCCCGATCATCGCCGACCTTAATATGGCCGTCGCACAGGCCTATGGCATGATCCAGCCAGGAGCCTCGGACACTGCCGCCGTGCGCGCGACCTTCCTGATTGACCCCGAAGGCGTGTTGCGTGCCATGGTTTACTACCCGATGAACGCAGGCCGTTCTGTCGACGAGATCTATCGCCTGCTCGTGGCCATGCAGACGGCCGATGAAAACGCCTGCGCGATGCCCGAAAACTGGACGCCTGGGAAGCCTGTGATCGTGCCGACGCCTGCAACTCCGGAGGCTGCAATGGCCCGCGCCGGTGAGGGCTATGAGACGGTCGACTGGTACTTCTCGACCCGCACACTCTGATGAAAAGGGCGGGCCATTGCAGCCCGCTTTACCCCACCCAATGTGATCCAAAGGAACGCCCCATGACCATGTCATCCCCAAAGAATATCGCCGCCCTCAACGCTGTCTTGGGTGAAACCTTTCGCCTCTATGTCCAGACCCACGGCTATCACTGGAATGTTGAAGGCTCGAATTTTCGCCAGATGCACGTCTTGTTCGAAGAGCAATACCAAAATCTCTGGGGCGCTCTTGACGAGATCGCCGAACGCATCCGCACGCAAGGCGCCTACGCCCCCGCTTCTGTCGCAGACTTGATGGCGCTGGCGGGGCCCGAGGACTCGCCCACGCAGTCATCTGCCGAGATGATAGCCAAGTTGATCGCAGGCCATGGCGCTCTCGCCCAGACACTGCGTGACGCGATTGAAACCAGCGCAGAAGCTGGCGACGAAGTGTCCGCAGGTATGCTCACTGATCGTCTCGAATGGCACGAGAAAGAGCTGTGGATGATGAAAGCCAGCACGCGTTAAACCAAAAGGCCACCCCTTCAGGATTGGCCTCCACCCGCTTGAGCAGGAGAAATCCAATGAGCAATCCAATCGTAAAAGGCTTCTGGGATGAACCAACAGGAAGCTGGCAATATGTGTTTTACGATCCCGACACGATGAAAGGGGCTATCATTGACCCTGTTCTGGATTTTGATCCACTGGCGGGGGCGACATCGACCAAGAACGCCCAGCGGTCGCTCAACTATGTGCGCGCGGCGGGCATCGAGCTTGTCTGGGTTCTTGATACGCACCCGCACGCCGACCACTTCTCGGCCGCGCATTGGATCAAGGCACAGACGGGCGCACCAACGGCGATTGGTGAAAAAGTCACCCAAGTGCAGACCCTTTGGCAGGACATTTATAACCTGCCTGATGACTTCGCCAGGGATGGCAGTCAATGGGACCACCTGTTCGCTGATGGCGACGAATTAATGGTTGGCAATGTGCCGGTAAGGGTCATGTTCTCACCCGGCCACCCATCGGAGGCCGAGTACCGCGCGGTGCGCGATGCCCGTGACGCCACGTTGCCTTTGCCCAAACTGATGCTGGCCGCGCTTCAGATCAATATTCGCGGAGGGCGCCTGCCAGAGCCTGAAAACAATGGACGCTCCTATCTGAATCTGCCGTTGAATTACTTTGAAAGCCGCTAATCGTAGAGGCCCTAATGATGATGGCGCCATTCAGTTGACGTCATCCCGCTTTGACGCCGGAAGGCGGCGACAAAGGCCAACGGGGGCGCGTACCCAAGCGTCGCAGCTTTACCCCGGTTACATCCCCTCAAGCGCCAGCACAAACCGCATCCCGTCGCGCCAATCCCATTCAGTCATTCCGGTTTTGCTCGCGCAGTAAATCTTGGAGTACTTGAGTGCTGCAAGAACGATGAACACCGGCTTTGGGGAGGCTGCATTGCCGCACCAAAATTGGATGCGAAAATCCCCATTGAGCTGAAAGTCATCAGCTACAGCACCGCGACTATGTGAAAACGCGTCCGCGTATCTTGTCATTCAAAGTAGCGCACCAGCGGGCTGGCGGAGCGGAAGATTTCAACCAACGGATCAATCGCGTCATCGTTCAGCAAAAGCGCGTCTGGCAGATCTTTGCGACACCCCAAGCCAATCATTTTCAGATAGGGCGCTGCCGGATCGTTGTTGTTGAAACCGTCTGGCACAGCCCCCAACGCTTTTCGTGTAACCACCCCGTTTGGGAACGTCTTTAGGAAATCAGGGTCGGTCACGACGTCGTTCAGGCCCTGTGGATCGTCGACCAAGCGTGTGCGTAACCTTGCAAGGGCTGCTTTGGACGGTTGAAAAAGCCCCGCCCCGGCGTGGCAATTTCCGGGTTCGATATGAAGGTAATACCCGACCTCTTCGGCGGGGTCACCTGCGTTGGCGAACACATCGACATCCGTGCGATACAGACCCGGCCCGACGCGATCGCGGGCCTCCTGAAAGAATTTTGAGTAACTTCTTCTCGCATTGAACTTTGCATCCGCCACGGACGGATCAAAGCGATCAGCATAGTCGTGCAGTGTGATGGCGATGCCCGTGAAATTGCGCAGAGCGTCATCGCGGGCCTCGCGGTGCGCATCCATCCACGCCTTGCGGTTGTTCGTTGCGAGATCTGCAAGGAACATGAATGTTTCAGGCTCTACCATGGACGCTGCTCCTGTTTCGCAGCGGGCTCAGGGCGTGCCCGCGTTTCGGTTTTATCCTTGTAGGGGCAATTCAAGGGAACGGCCACCGACATGACGCGGCCCTTCAAAACGGTGCCCAAGCGCGCCGGTACGCCTGCGCTTAGGCTGTACCAGCGGCTGTCACAGCCCATGTTCGATGCGGCCCGGCGCGGAGTGACCCGAGTGCTGCCCCGGTAGAGGCCAGGTCACAAAATGCTGCGAAATCGCTCGGTGTCGTAATTCGATCCGCACAGAAGGATGGCCGACGTCTGCCCGGCGTATTTTTCTTTGTCCGCCAGATAGGCCGCCAGCGCCAGCGCCGCTGCCCCCTCGACCAGCATGTTTTCAGTCCACGCCAGCTGTTTGATCGCATCTTCGATCTGCGCTTCGTCGCAATGGATGATCTCGTCGATCACTTCGCTGGCCATAGGTAAGGTCAGCGAATCTTCGTCAACTCCACCGGCGACGCCATCCGCGAGGGTGTCCAGATGCTCGGTTTCCACGATCCGGCCTGCCTTGATCGACGCGGCCAGCGCTGCGCTGTTCACCGCACTGACGCCGATGACGCGGGTGTTGGGCGAGAATACCTTGAACACCGATCCCATGCCCGAGATCAGCCCGCCACCGCCCATCGTAATGAACACGTTGTCGATCTGGTCGGCCTGATCGATCAGTTCCAGCGCGGCGGTGCCTTGGCCGGCGATGATCTGCGCGTCGTTATAGGGGGAGATATAAGTGTATCCCTCGGCCTTGGCCATCTTTTGCGCGTGCACCTCGGCAAGCGAGGAATCGGCACCGGCGATCACGACGCGCGTACCAAATCCCTCGATCGTGGCACGTTTCTTGGCGATCACGGTTTCGGGTAGGACGACGATCAATTCGTGCCCGGTGGTTTGTGCCGCAAGCGAGCAGGCGATGCCATGATTGCCGGACGACGCCGTGATGACCGGGCGATCCAGCGGCACGGTTGTCAGCTTGGCCGAGGCACCGCGCAACTTGAACGATCCGGTGTGCTGAAAATTCTCGGTCTTGTAGATCAGACGCGTGCCTTCCTCCATCGGAAGACGGGACCGGATCACGGGGGTGCGGAAGATGGCAGGCGCAATCTTGCGGTGGACTGCGGCAGAGCGGGCGGCGGACTGGACAATAAGTTCAGAAGGGAAGGTCATAGGGATTTCCATTGAATTGAGGGGGGATCAGTGATCCGGCGCGGCGTTCAACACCGCAAGCGATATGGCGGCATCCTGAACGGCAAGGCCGGTCAGGTCGGCAATGGTGATCTGGTCGGCGCTTGATCTGCCCGGATGGTCGCCCGACAGGATCAGACCCAGCGCGGTAACAGATTTAGCGTCGATCAGGCCCGCGCTGCGGGCAGTGCGGAATTCGCCGTGATCCAGAGATTGCTCCGCATCGTCGCACACCAGTAGATCTGCATTGGCCGTCAGATCTGTTGCCAGCTCTTGCTTGCCGGGGCTATCGGCGCCGATGGCGGTAATATGCGTACCGGGCGCAATCCAGTCCCGTTCCAGAAGCGGTGACTGGGCAGGTGTGGTGGTCACAATGATCTGCGCGTCGCGGCAGGCGGCCTGTAGATCCGGTGCCGCATGCGCCCGCAGACCGTCCGCGGCCAGATCGGCGGCGGCGGCGGCGGCCTTGGCTGTGTCCCGACCCCAGATGGCGAAGCTTAGCTTGCGGTCCGGCACCAGCGCTTGCAAACAGCGCGCTTGATAGCGGCATTGCAGGCCTGTGCCGACGATCAGCACCCGCTCGAACCCCGCCGCGCCCAACGCGCAAGAGGCAATCGCGCCACCCAAGCCAGTGCGCATGTCGGTCAGCCACCCCTCATCGCGCAAAAGGGCAAGGGGGGCACCGTTCGTGGCCGAAAACAGAATATTAAGGCCATTCGAGCTGGGCAGACCCTGCGCCGGATTGTCATAGAACCCGGTTGCGATCTTGATCACGAACGCATCCGTTCCGGCGATATGGCCGGTTTTTACGTGGCAATCACCGTTGTGTTGCTCGAACCCCAGATATGTGACGGGCGGTGCCTGAACACGACCAGTCGCCGAGGCGATATAGGCATTTCGGATGGCAATTGCTGCTGCATCCATGTCGAAACGCTGCTGAATTGTCGGCTTGTCCAGATCAATCACACTGTGTCCTCTTGGCAGGGGCGGGGCAAATATCGGTTGACGCGAGTTCTGGACGGAATTATCTAAATTAGTAATTCCTGTCAATGCGGTGGAGGCTGATCCGATCCAAATGACGCGCCGCGCAGACCCAACACTGGCCAACGCTTGCGCGACGGCGGATGCTGTCGCGCTGCTTTTTGGAGCGCGCGTTGAGGTCGTGGTTCACGATCTGGCGGACGAACGGATCGCCTATATCGCAAATCCGCTGTCCCACCGCGCGCCCGGCGATCCGTCAAACATGACCGGGATCGAGCTAAGCGACGCGCAGCCTGTTCTGGGGCCATATGAAAAGGTCAATTGGGACGGCAGCATTCTGCGCTCTATCAGCATCATGCAGCGCCGTGGCGATGGTACGCCCGCCTATGTTATCTGCGTGAACCACGATCAGGCAGATGTGCAGGCGTTGCAACGCGCCGTCGAGGTGTTGTGCCCGCCGCCCAGTCAGACCCCGCGCCCGGCGGCGCTGTTTCGCAATGACTGGCATGACCGGCTGAACACCTACGCCAGCGCATGGTGCGGCGACCGGGGGCTGCGCATCGACAATCTTGCCCGCGACGACAGGCGCGCCCTTATGGGCGATCTGAACGCCTCTGGCGCGCTGGCCGAGCGGCACGCGGCGGCCTACGTCGCCCGCATGCTGGGGGTCAGTCGCGCAACTATATACAACGATCTTAAGGCTCAGGCAGAAGGACATGCAGGATGAGTGCGGATATTCAGGATGCTTTGGACATATTGGAGCGGCTGATCGCCTTTCCGACCGTATCAAGCCGGTCCAACCGGGATCTGATTGCTTATATATCGCAGTACCTGACAGGGCTGGGCGTGGCGCATCACATATTTCCTGATGAGACAGGCGAAAAGGAAGGGCTGATCGCGCATATCGGCCCAATGGTTGAGGGTGCTGTGATCCTGTCGGGGCATACCGATGTGGTGCCCGTCGATGGCCAATCATGGCAACATGACCCTTGGGCGCTGACCAAAGAAGACGGTCGGTATTTCGGGCGCGGCACCTGCGACATGAAAGGGTTTGTCGCGCTGGTGCTGGCCGCTGTGCCACGGATGCTGGCCACGTCTTTGACACGCCCGATCCAACTGGCGTTTTCCTATGACGAAGAGCCGGGCTGTCTTGGGACGTTGCCTTTGATTGACGCCTTGGCGCAGCATTACCCGCGCGCCGCCAGCGTCATCGTGGGTGAGCCGACCATGATGAAGGTCGTGACCGGTCACAAGGGCGGCATAGGCATGACCACCACGTTGCGCGGCAAGGCGGCCCATTCGTCGGTGCCCGCGCGGGGGGTCTCGGCGATCGCGCATGCAGTGCCATTGATTGAATGGCACAGCGCGCAGATGGCGGAACAGGAACGCGTTGCGGATGCCAGTAATGGTTTCTTCCCTGCCTTTACGACGCTTCAGGTGGGAACCATGCACGCGGGCACGTCGCTGAACACGGTGCCGGACGAATGCATCATGCAAAGCGATATCCGCTATGTTCCGCCACAAACCGCCGAGCAGTGGATCGCCGCCTATCGCGCAGAGGCCGCAAAGGTCGAACGTGCGATGCAGGCCGAGTTTCCCGGCGCCAGCGTAACAATCAGCGACATCGACGTTGCGCCCGCTCTGGCCCCGCTTCCCAATGGCGAGGCCGAGCAGTTCGCGCGCCGCCTGACGGGCGACAATTCCAACAATCTTGTATCTTACCAGACCGAGGCGGGGCACTTTCAGGGGGCGGGGTATTCCACTGTTGTCTGCGGGCCGGGCAGCATCGCGCAGGCCCATCAGGCTGATGAGTTCATCACCGCCGATGAGCTGCGCAATGGGGCCGCGTTCCTGTTACGCTTGGTGGACAGCCTCGCGTGAGGATGCAGGCCCGTCTGCCGCATGACGGGCCAGGAATACCGACACACGCGCCAAACCTGCACGCAGATCATCCGTGGGATTGGCAAAGCCGATACGTAGCCAGCCCTCCATGTCCATCGCGCTGCCGGGGGTGAACAACACGCCTTCTTCGTCCAGAAGCTGAGTGCAGAAATCACGCGATGCCGTCGGCAGATCGTATTTCAGCAACGCTGTCGTACCCGATTTCGGACGCACCCAACTGATCAGCGGCTCCCCCTCGACCCAATCGGACAGGATCGCCAGATTGCCGCGCGTGATGGTATGCGCGCGTTCAAGGATCTTTGCACGGTTTTCCAGCGCGATGGCCGACAGCAACTCGTCCACGCCGCCGACCGAGATCGTGTTGTAATCACGGTGGATCATCACCTGCTCCAGCAGGGGGCGTTGCGCCACGATCCAGCCGACGCGCAGCCCGGCCAGCGAATAGGCCTTGGACATGCCAGCGGTGCTGATGCCTTTGTCGTAAAGATCGCAGATTGAAACGGTGTACCCATCGCCCATTTGATCCGTGCCGCGATAGACCTCGTCACAAAGCACCCAAGCGTCGCTGCCGCGCGCGATGTCGGCAATGGCCAGAAGCATCTCGCGGTCCATCAGCGCGCCGGTGGGGTTGTTGGGATTGTTCGTGGCAATCATGCGCGTATCAGGGCGCATCATCGCGCGCAGCGCATCCAGATCGGGTAGAAAACCGTTTTCCTCGCGCAGATGCAGCAGCTCGACCTCGGCGCCGATGCTGGCGGGGATCGAATAGTGCTGTTGATAGGTGGGCACGATGGCGATTACATGATCGCCGCGGTTCACAAGCGTCTGATGCACCAGCGAATTGGCCCCGATGGTGCCATGCGTGGTAAGAACATTGTCGGCCGTCTGCTGCTCATGAAGTGATGCGATGGCCGTGCGCAGCCGCTCGGCCCCTTCAATCTCACCATAGCCCATCCGCATGCCACGCAATTCGTCCAGAATGCTGTTGTTTATGCCCGCCATGTCGATCAGCTCGCCCAGCGTGATGGATTTCACGCAGGTTTCGGCAAGGTTGAATTCGCAGTGATTCTCAAACTCGTTCATCCACATTTCGACGCCGAAGACTTTGATGTCCATCTTAGTTCCCTCCGTTTTGGGGCGTGTTGGCGGTGGCAAAAATCGCGCGCGCCATGAAAATATCCTCCAGTCCAAGACCGATGGACCGAAAATAGACTGGCCGCTCGCCGGAAGGGGCAGGGGCTGTGCCTGTCGCCAATCCGGCCAGATCGCCGCGGATCATTGCCGGGTCCCAACCTGCGGCGGCGGCCAACACCATGTCGCCTGCCGCGCCCGGCGTTGTCGCGCTGTAGTCGCAATAGACATCTGCCGAGGACAAAAAGCCGGGGGCGACCTCATGCGCCTGCGCCACGTTGGTGCTGATCGACGTGACCAGTGCGCCGGGCGTCAGCGTGGAAGCATCGAATACCGGCGTACCGGACGAGGTGCACAGCAATACGGCATCCGCGCCATTGCCAGCGGCCTCTGCGCTGGATGCCACTACAACGCGCGGGTCCAGATCTGTCCACTCTGCCTGCCGGGAAGGGTCGGCGGCAAGGCCGGGCGAATAGACGCGGACCTCTGTCCAATCGCGCAGAGGCAGAACATGCCGCAGATGTGCGCGCGCACCTTGTCCCGCGCCGATGATCGCCAACACTTGGGCGCCGCTGCGCGCCAGATGAACAACCGCCAGCGCGGTTGTGCCCGCCGTCCGCTCGGTGGTCAGCGCGCCCGCGTCGCACAACATCAGGGGCAGGCCCGACTCCATCGACATCAGGACGGTCCAGGCCGTGATCACCGGCTTGCCCGGCTTGACCAGATAAGGGGACAGTTTGGCCCCGAAGACACCCGCGCCAGTGCTGGCCCCCAGATAGGTAATGAAATCGCCGCGATCCTCGGGGAAAAGCGTTAGCGTTTGTGGCGGCTGAACCGCCTCGCCGCGGCCCAGTTCGGCAAACAGCGCGCGCATAGCGCCCAGCGTGTCAACATGGGGCAGCAAGGCATCAACGGCGGATGCATCCAACACCAATGCGGCTTGGGGTGTGTCAGTCATGTTTTAAGTTCCTTAAGGGCGCTTATTCGTGAACGATTTTCTTCAGAAATTCGCGGGTGCGTTCATGCTCGGGGTGCTCAAAGAACGCTTCGGGCGTGTTCTCTTCGACGATGCGGCCTTCGTCCAACAGGATCACGCGGTCAGCCACGCTGCGCGCAAAGCCCATCTCGTGGGTGACGACGATCATCGTCATACCGTCCCGCGCAAGCGTGCTCATCACCTCCAGAACCTCGCCTACCGTTTCGGGATCCAGTGCCGATGTCGGTTCATCGAACAGCATAACCTTGGGCTGCATGCACAACGCGCGGGCGATGGCGACGCGTTGCTGCTGCCCACCCGATAGCTGGTTCGGGTAATACTGGGCCCGCTCGGCGATGCCGACGCGCTCTAGCATCTCCATCGCGCTTTTGCGGATTTGTTCGCGCTTTTGCCCACGCACAAGGCGCGGAGCCAGCATCAAATTCTGCAACGCCGTGAGGTGCGGAAAGAGGTTGAAATGCTGGAATACCATCCCGACATCACCGCCAAAATCGCGGATGTTGCTGCAATCGAGTGCCAGATCATGGCCCGCGACGCGAATATCGCCCGCGCTGCGCGTCTCCAGCCCGCAAATACAGCGGATGAACGTCGACTTGCCCGAACCAGACGGCCCGCACACAACGACTTTCTCGCCGGGCTTGACCGACAGGCTGATCCCATTGATCACTTTGACTGAGCCATAGGATTTCTCTAGGCCGCGGACTGTTATGGCATCTGTTTGCGTCACGTTTTCTGCCTTTTTTCGGTCTGTCATTCAGGACTCGCGGTTCGAGAGGCCGGGGATAGCGGAGCGGCGCTCGACAAAGCGGAACACCCACGCAAAAATCAGAGCAAGCCCCAGGTAGAACAGGCCAGCCACGGTGAATGCCTCGAACGGAGCGAAGGTGCGTGAGACCATGACGCGCGCCGCGCCTGTCATCTCGATCACCGTCACCGCCGAGGCAAGCGAACTGGCCTTCATCACCAGCGTGATCTCGTTGCCCAGCACCGGCAGGACATCGCGATAGGCCTGCGGCAGAACCACGCGCGTCAGCGTCTGCCAGCGCCCCAGACCCAAGATGCGGGCGGCCTCGCTTTGGCCGGGGGGGATCTGCGTGATTGCACCGCGCAAAAGCGCGCCGACATAAGCCGCAGAATTCAGCCCAACGGCAAGGATCGCACAGCCCACTGGCTCTTTCAGGATGGGCCAAAGGATGCTGTCGCGCACCGCTTCGAGGCCGCCGAGGCCGTAATAGATAATGAACAACTGCACCAGAACAGGGCTGCCCCGCACAAAGAAAATGTAGAACTGCGCGGGCCAGGCGACCACGCGGTGGCGCGACGCGGCGGCCAACGCCAGCGGCAATGCCGCGACCTGCCCCAAAAGGAACGCTGCAAGTGTGATGATGACGGTCAGTCGGAAACCTTCGAGGATGACCGGGATAGACGCCATGAAAAGATCGTAGGACATACGCGCGCTCCTATCGCGGGGCCGGGTTCAGCCGCCGCTCGGCAGCACCGAAGGCCGCCGACGACACGGCCGTGACCGCCACATAAAGACACGCCGCGCTCATATAGAACGTAAGCGGATGATGCGTCGCACCGGCGGCGATCACCGATTTGCGCATCAACTCTTCCAGACCGATGATGGACACCAGCGCGCTTTCCTTCAGGATGATAAGCCACTGATTGCCGATACCGGGCAGGGCGCGCTTGAACATCTGGGGCAGAATGATGCGTGTGAACAACTGGCTGCGCGACAGGCCCAGAACCAATGCCGCCTCGGTTTGGCCCTTGGGGATAGCTTGAAGCGCGGCGCGCAGGATCTCGACCAGATAGGCAAAGGACACGGCGGCCAGCGCGACGATGCCCGCACTTAGCGCGTCAACCTCGAAATAGCTGCCCGACAGCTTGGTCAGGGCGACCGTGCCGCCATAGAAGATCAGGAAAATCACCAGAAGTTCCGGGATGCCGCGGATGACCGTTACATAAACGTCCAACACATAGCGCAGCGGATTGCGCGCCGACTGCGTCAGTGGCGTCGCGATCACCGCCAGCGCCAGCCCGATAGCAAAGCTGCTAAGCGCCACCTTGAGCGTCAGCATCAGCCCCATCAGCAGCTGTCCGGCATAGGGTCCGATGACCTCGATCATTTTTCATCTCCCCGCTTGCCTGGACCTCGGCCCATTCCGATAGCTACTGAAGCAGCCTTGCCGAAAACATTAAAAAGTGCGTCACAAACATCGGCAATATCGATGTTATTCGCTGTCAGTCCGGGATAGGCGCAACCGCACCGGATTGCAATTGCGGCCCGTCCAGCAATTTCTGCTCTACCACCCGATTGATAAACGCGCGCAGGATGATGTTGAGATTGGCATTCTTGCGATACGCCAGATGGATCTCGGTATGATACCGCACCTCTGCCGTGGTGTGCAGCACGACAAGGCCCTCGACGGTGCTGCCATAGTAGTCTGGCAAAAAGCCGACGTATCGCCCCGATTTGATCAGCACCGCATGTGTTTCGGTCTGGTCCACCGTGGCCGAGGAATATACCTGCGCACCGCCGCTGCGGTCATGGGCGGAGGCGCTTTGACGGATGAAGGGGAACCGTTGCAAATCTCCCGGCGTGACAATCAACGCATGATCGCCCAACTCATTAAAGCCGATGTTCTTCACCTGCGCCAAGGGGTGCGATTTTACCGCGTAAAGCGACGAGCGTTCCTGAAAGAGGGGGATGTATTCGATGCCCGCCCGCTTGGTCGAAAACGGGCCAATGACGGCATCGCGCTGACCGTCCAGCAACAGGGACTCCATCGCGGTGGGCGAGACAAGTGACAGATCGACATAAGTCTCTTGCGCGCGTTCGGAAAACCGGCGCAGCACCTCTGGCAGTGGCCATGCCGCGTTGGACAACATGGAATCCATGATGCCGATGCGCAGCACCCCGCGCATTTCACCGGAAATCGTGGCGACTGCGTTCTGAAACTGGTCCGCCGCCGAAAAAAGATCGTCCATCGCCTCGGTCAGCTTCTTGCCCTCGTCCGTGATGGAAAATCCGCCGCGCCCGCGGTGGCAGACGCGAAACCCAAGACGTTTTTCCAAATCGGCCAATTGCGTGGACAGCGTTGATTGCGAACAGTTCAGTGTGGCCTGCGCCCCCGCGATCCCACCTGCGTCGATGATCGCCCGAAACACGCGCAAAAGCTTGAGGTCGAAATCCTGCAATCGTTTCATCACTGATACCTTGGAAACTACGCTGTCACATCGGGTAATTCGATGTATCGCTGCGAATTTCATATTTCACTCTCACGCACAAGGTTGCTAGGTTCGTCCCTGACACCCGGTGGCGGCTGCCAGGTTTGATGCATGCCACGGGCGATCAAGAAACAAGGAGATGACTATGAAATTTGCAGTGATGGTTTCCATCGGACTTCTGACATGCAGCGGCGCTATGGCCGAAGACCTGCGCATCGGCACCAGCGCGGATTACCCACCTTGGGAATCAGTCGACGCAAACAATGAAATCGTCGGCTTTGACCGCGATTTCGGCGATGAGATGTGCAAGCGCATGGAGGCGACCTGCGTCTGGAACAATCAAACGTTCGACGGACTGCTGCCGGGCCTCAATGTCGGCAAGTTCGACGCGGTGATCTCGGGCATCTCGATCAACGAAGAACGCGCGAAGATGGTTGATTTTTCAGCGGCCTACGCCGATGCGCCGAACAGTATCGCTGCTGTGGCCGGCTCTGAGTTTGGGTCGCCAAAGGATGCGGCCGCAGTGGTCGAAGCTATGTCAGGCAAGACCTTTGGTGTTCAGGTCGGCTCGACCCACGAGCAGGTCGTGCGCGCTCATTTCGCAGACTCCGAAGTGCGCGTTTATGATCGGCCCGATCAGGTGGTAAACGATCTGATGGCGGGGCGCATTGATGCCGCGCTGATGGAACGCTCGGCTTGGGAATCGTTCATTGAGGGCGATTACAAAGATAAACTCAGCTATGTCGGCCCGCAGCTGACCAGCGCCGATTTTCCAGAATTCGGTCAGGGCCAAGCCGTCGCGCTGAAAAAGGATAGCGCCGAACTGCAATCCCGCATGAACGACGCGATCACCAGCATGCTGGCGGATGGTACCATGACCGCGTTGTCGGAAAAATGGTTCGGGTACGACATCTCCGCCCAGTAATCGAAATTTGGTCGAGCATGATCCGTTCATGCTCGGCTTTTTTGCCGCCCCACTGGAACCTTTTCCTCACGATTGGGCGACGTTCCATTGGCATGGCGACAGGATGCCCCTCCGGCGGATGTATTGTGCGACCGGTGAAAGACAGATCGGCGCGACAGATCGGCATGGACAATCGGCGCGATTTGATCTTTGGGTGGCCGGATGAGCACAGAACACGTATCGCGCCCTGGTCTGGGCATTCTCTGGATGGTGGTGACAGGCCTCTTGTTTGTGGGCGTTACCGCGTTGGTCAAGATGATGGGCACACGCATTCCGGCGGCGGAATCTGCGTTCCTGCGCTATGTTCTGGGGCTGGTGTTCTTTATTCCGATGCTTGGGACGATCCGGCGCGCGCCGATCTCACCGCGCTTGATGCGACTGTTTGCCCTTCGCGGCGTGGTGCACACCATCGGTGTCGTCTGTTGGTTTTTCGCCATGGCGCGGATCCCGCTCGCGGATGTGACGGCAATGAATTATCTGTCGCCGATCTATGTCACGATTGGCGCGGCGCTGTTTCTGGGCGAGCGTCTGGCGCTGCGGCGTGTGCTGGCAATTCTAGTGGGGTTACTGGGGGCGGTGATCATCCTGCGTCCCGGATTCCGCGAGATCGGGCCGGGGCATCTGGCGATGCTGGTGACGGGGCTGTTCTTTGGCGTGTCCTATCTGTTGGCCAAGCGGGGCACGCAAGAGGTTTCGCCGGGAATCGTTGTGGCGATGTTGTCGATCACTGTGACGATCGGGCTGGCACCGCTGGCTGCATCGGTTTGGATCACCCCCACATTGTTAGAGCTGGCGATCCTGTTCGCGGTAGCCAGTCTGGCGACGGCGGGCCACTATACGATGACGCTGGCCTTCAGCGCCGCGCCATTGGCGGTGACGCAGCCCGTCGTCTTTCTGCAACTGGTCTGGGCCGTCGCGCTGGGCACGGTCGTCTTTGGCGAGGCCGTCGATCCGTTCGTGGTGCTGGGGGGGGTGGTTATCGTCGCGTCGGTCAGTTTCATGAGCTGGCGCGAAGCGGTGTTAAAGCGCAAGGGCGTCACGCCATCGGTCCACCAAACCAAGGGCTGATTGGCCATTGATGCGACCTCTGGGCGTGAAAAAAACCCCGGCGCAGCGCACCGGGGTTTTCCTTGACTTAAGCAGTGGATGCGCCGCCGCGGTCAGCGGCGCAGGCGATCTTAGACGAACCACCAGCGTTCGGCCCAACGCTCGCCGTCGGCATCCCAGTTGGATGCAAACTGCTCGGGGGTGCCGATCTTGTCCGTGGTTGCAAAGACGTAGTTTGCAAACATCGGGATGATGATCGAGCCTTGGTTCGAAACAATATCCTGGATCTCGTGATACATCGCGCGGCGTTTGTCCGCGTCCAGTTCGGCGCGTGCTGCAACCAGAAGTTCCTCGAACCGGTCGTTGCACCAGAAGCCGTCGTTCCAGGCCGCGCCACAGGTGAAGGCGGTCGAATATATCTGATCCTGCACCGGGCGTCCGCCCCAATACACGGCCGAGAAGGGTTTCTTCATCCACACGTCCGACCAATAGCCATCGTTGGGTTCGCGCACGACTTTCAGATCGATGCCCGCGCCCTTGGCCGAGTTCTGGAACAGCGTTGCCGCGTCAACCGCGCCGCTAAACGCCGCGTCAGATGCGGACAGGCTGACTTCCAGCGAATCCAGACCGGACTGTTTCAGGTACCACTTGGCCTTGTCCGGGTCGTATGTCTTCTGTTCGAGGTCTTTGTTGTAATACAGTTGGTTCTGGCCGATTGGCACATCATTGCCGACCGATCCGTAACCGAACAGGATCTTCTCGACCAATTCTTCGCGGTTGATGGCGTATTTCAGCGCCTGACGCACGTTGTTGTCGTCAAACGGTGCTTTGTTCGAGGACATCGCAAAGGTAAAATGCTGCGTCCCGGCGACCGAGTTGATCTTGATCGCAGGATTGCGGGCCATCATGCCGATGGTTTTTAGGTCCAACTTGTCGATGGTGTCGACATCGCCCGAAATCAGCGCCGTGGTGCGGGCGTTCTGATCGACCAGAGCCAGCATTTCGATGCTGTCAAACCAAGCGACATCGTCACGCCAATGGTTGGGGTTACGCTCCATCGTGATCGAAACACCGAAGTTGTGCGACTTCAGGATGTAGCTGCCGCAGCCGTCGCCGGACTGCCAATCGATGCTGTCATCTTTGGCGGGGTGAACCGTCAGGTGGTAATCGCTAAGGATAAAGGGAAAGTCAGCGTTGCCGCCGTCAAGGGCGAAGACAACTGTGTCCCCCTCAATGGTGATGTCCTGAATCGGTGCGAGCAGGGGCCCCGCCGCCGAGGTTGAATCCTCGCCGCGGTGGAAATTCATCGACGCCACGACGTCCTCGGCTGTTACCGATTTGCCCGAGTGGAAAGTCACACCGGGGCGGATCTTGAATCGCCAGACCTTGGCATCAGGGGATGCTTCCCAGCTTTCGGCCAGTTCGGGCTTGATCGAGCCGTCTGCCGCCACTTCTGTCAGGCGACCATGGATGGCGAAGGACATGCCGAGCGTGAACCCGTTTTCCCACGTGCCAGGGTTCAGTGTGTCGGTGGTTTGACCGTGGCCTTTGCCGACGCGCAAATGGCCGCCGCGCTTGGGCGTGGACGCGAATGCGCCGCCCATGGGCAGGGTCGTCGCCAAGGCGGTGGCGGCTGTAGTCTTAAGGAAACCGCGTCGATTGAAGCGGCTGGTGATCAAGCTGGACATGAAGTGTGTCTCCCTTTGGTGGTCTGAAAATTTGATTATTGGTCTTGCGACATGGTGCACAGGAGGTCCGTCGCGCCAGAAGCTGCACTAGACACGCAGGTCTGGTCCTTGCGGGCTGGCGTCCTGTTGCGCCATGAAATGGCGGGTGGTGATGTGCCCGCGATGTGATGTGCGGAGGGTCGTGCGATCCATTTCATGGCGCAAGCGTATTATGGTAGGCACGGTTGGCGCAACGTGAAAATTTTGCAGGGTACAGCGGCCTACAATCACTTGCCGGACCAGACGGACCGTTTCGCGGCCATACAGACGGCGGCGTGGTGCGGTTTGGATCTGTGCAACGCTTGACGGGACCGGGGCGCGTGCGCGATGACACGGGACAAGACACAGGGGCAGAACGCCCGAGTTTCGAACTCACTAAAGGAGTGACGCCCGCATGACCCGCCCTAACATCCTGATTTTCATGGTGGACCAGTTGAACGGAACCTTCTTTCCCGACGGCCCTGCCGACTGGCTGCATGCGCCCAACCTGAAAAAGCTGGCTGCGCGGTCGACCCGGTTTGAAAATGCCTATACCGCGAGCCCGCTGTGCGCGCCGGGGCGGGCCAGTTTCATGTCGGGACTGCTGCCGTCGCGCAGCCGGGTCTATGACAATGCTGCCGAATTTGCCGCCGATATCCCCACCTATGCGCATCACCTGCGGCGCGCGGGCTATCAAACCTGCCTGTCGGGCAAGATGCATTTTGTCGGCCCCGACCAGATGCACGGCTTTGAAGAGCGTCTGACGACCGATATCTACCCCGCCGATTTCGGCTGGACCCCGGATTATCGCAAGCCGGGCGAGCGGATTGATTGGTGGTATCACAACATGGGGTCGGTGACCGGCGCGGGCGTGGCCGAGATTTCCAACCAGATGGAATATGACGACGAGGTCGCCTATCACGCCACCCGCAAGGTCTATGACCTGGCGCGCGGGCATGACGACCGCCCATGGTGCCTGACGGTCAGTTTCACCCATCCGCATGATCCCTATGTGGCGCGGCGCAAATATTGGGATTTGTATAATGATTGCGAGCATTTGGACCCGATTGTTTCAGCGATGGATTACGATGATCACGATCCGCACTCGAAACGCATCTTTGATGCCAACGACTGGCGCAGTTTTGACATCACGCGCAGGGATATCCGCCGCTCGCGGCAGGCGTATTTCGCCAACATCAGCTATCTGGACGACAAAATAGGCGAGGTGATGGAGGCGTTGGAAACCACCCGGCAAGAGGCGATTATCCTGTTTGTGTCGGATCACGGTGACATGCTGGGCGAGCGCGGGTTGTGGTTCAAGATGTCGTTTCTGGAAGGCTCGGCGCGGGTGCCGATGATGATAGCCGCGCCGGGGATGGCACCGGGGCTGGTCAGCGATCCGGTCAGCAATATCGATGTGTGTCCGACGCTGTGCGATCTGGCGGGCGTCGACATGGCCGAGGTCGCGCCATGGGTGGCGGGTGAATCGCTGGTGCCGCTGGGGCAGGGGGCGCGACGCGCCAGCCCCGTGGCAATGGAATACGCGGCCGAGGCGTCTTATGCCCCGATGGTCGCGCTGCGTCAGGGTCAGTGGAAATACACCCGTTGCGCGCTGGACCCCGATCAACTGTTCGATTTGGCCGCCGATCCGCATGAGTTGACCAACCTCGCCCCCGATCCCACCCACGCCGACACGCTGGCCGGGTTTCAGGCGCAGGCCGACGCGCGCTGGGATCTGGATGCGTTTGACGCGCAGGTCCGCGAAAGTCAGGCCCGCCGCTGGGTGGTCTATGAGGCGTTGCGTTCGGGTGGGTATTACCCGTGGGAATATCAGCCCCTGCAAAAGGCGTCCGAACGCTATATGCGCAACCATATGGATTTGAACACGGTCGAAACCAATCAGCGCTTTCCAAGGGGGGAATAGGCCCCTGCCTGCCAAGTGTCGGGACGCGCCGCGGAGTCTTGGCACCACCGAATTGTACACGTGGGGGCGGATGGTTTTTGCGGTATTGATCCGGATCAATGTCACAAAGTCTATGCCAGCTTAACTTCACATCTGATTTAACAAAAAAGAGAGCGACATGACGCACACTCCCCACGAACTGCACGAAGAATTCCCCGAGCTCGCTGACAAGATCACCGAGATGAAGACGTCTGATGCGCATTTCGCCAAACTGGCGGATGAGTATCACGAGGTGAACCGCGCCGTGCATCGCGCCGAGACCAATGTCGAACCGGTCGAAGAACTGGCCGAAGTACAGATGCGCAAACAACGCAGCGCGCTGAAGGACGAAATCTATCGGCTGCTGACCGCCTGAGGGCGTTACCGTCGGCCATGGGCCTCGATAAAGCGCCAGAGGCGGGGCAGGATATCGCCCCGCCAGATATCGTGATGGTCCGCGCCCGGCACCTCGATCATTTCCTTGATGCCTGACCGGGCCGCGTCCACAATGGCGCGGCCCTGTTCAATTGGGATCAGGCCGTCCCGTGTGCCATGCAGCACCAACAGCGGCGCGCGCAGGGTTCGGGCGTGGTGCACACTGTCCCAGATGCTGGTCATGCGTGGGATCAGCGGCGTCATGCGCGGCACACTGGCGCGCACGACATCGGGCAAGGACGTGAACGGTGCCTCCAGCACGACCGCAGCGGGCTTTGCCCCGCTTGCCACCAGTTTCAGCGCCACTCCAGTTCCCAGACTTTCGCCGTAGATCACCACGGCGTTCGGGTTCATTCCCGGAATGTAGTCACCCAACGCCTTGTAAAGGCTGATCATATCGCCGGTAATGGCGGTCTCTGACGGGGTGCCTGTGCTCCCTGATGAGCCGCGATAGGCAGGGGCAATCACGCCGTACCCGCGCGCGATGAATTGTTGAAATCGACCCGCCCGCGCCGCCAGATTGCCCGCGTTTCCGTGCAGATACAGGATCACAGGTGCGCCCGGTTTGGGCTGCGCGACCCAGAGGATCATGGTTGCGCCACTGGTCTGATGCACCGCTTCGCGCGCGGTCACGCCGACCGCGCTGGGCAATACCCGCGTGGTATCAAACGGATAGATCGCGCGTGTCTCTAGCGCGCCTAGGCCCAGCCAGCCACCCGCGCTCAACACCAGAATTAGCACCAGTGCCCGCGCGCCGCGTTTAACCCACATCATAGGGCAGCAATCCCCGCCCGTCGGGGCGGATCGACAGCCGCCGTTCCAGTGGCGGGATCGAGCGTTGATGGCAATTCGTGCGCTCGCAGATGCGGCAGGAAATACCGATAGGTTCAAACGCAGCGGGGTTTGTCAGGTCCAGATTGTCGGCGTAAACCAGTGCGTCGGCGTGTTTCACCTCGCATCCCAGCGCGATAGCGAACCGTCGCACCGGCGCGCCGAAATGCCCGCCGGGTTTGGAGACATCCCGCGCCAGATTGATATAGCGCGCCCCGTCCGGCGTTTCGGCCAGTTGACGCAGAAAACGCCCCGGCGTTTCGAACGCGCGATGCACGTTCCACAGCGGACAGGCCCCGCCATAGCGCGCGAATTGCAGCCGCGTGGCCGAGTGGCGTTTGGTGATCGTGCCCGCCTGATCGACCCGCACAAAGAAGAACGGAATCCCCTTTGCGCCCGTGCGTTGCAGGGTGGACAGACGATGCGCCACTTGTTCGATTGACGCGCCAAAGCGATGGCCCAGAACCTCCAGATCATGGCGACAATCGCGCGCGGCCTGCAAGAAAGCGCCGTAGGGCATCATCGCGGCCCCGGCGTAATAATTGGCCAGCCCGATCTTGGCGATGGCGCGCGCCTCGCCGGATTGGAAACGGGCCAGATCCAGCGTTGCCTCGAACAGTTGTTCCTGGGTCAGCAGCGCCAGTTGCAATAACATCTGAAAGCTGCGCGTTTCCGGCGCGGCGCGCGATGACAGGTACAGCACGCCATTGGTGCGATCCAAGCGGCGCAGCGCGCCGTCGCCATCGGTGTTGACCACGTTGATGCCGATCTGTGCCAGCCCCTTCAGGGCGCGGGCCTCGGCCGTTAATTGTGCGCTGCCTTCGGTGCCGAAGCGTTCGGCCGCGCGATCGACCGCGTCGAGGTAATTGTCGCAATAATGGAAGAAATCGCGGACTTCGTTCCAAGGGCTTTGCTGTGCGCCCGCGTCATCGCGCCCCAAGGCCTCGTCCAGCGAGGCAAGGCGCTCATGGGTTTGGCGATAGGCACTGTGCAGCTCCAGAAACGCGCGTGCCAGCGCGGGGGCATTGGCCGCCGTCAGGCGCAAATCGGCCAGCGGGGGAGGGTCGGCAAATATAGGATCGGCAAGGGCCTCGCGCATGTCGCTGACCATACGCTCGGCGTCGCCGGTGCTCAGTTCGGTCACGTCAAAACCGAACTCTTGCGCCAGCGCTAGCACGACGGTGGTGCTGACAGGGCGGTTGTTGTTTTCCATCTGGTTCAGATAGGGCAGGGACACGCCCAACCGGGCCGCGAAATCCTTTTGCGTCAGGGTCAGCCGCTGACGCGTTTCGCGCAGCTTTGCCCCGGCGTAGAGTTTCTTCGTGGCCATGCGCCGCCCCTTTGCAGATTTGCCAATAGCCAGCCTAGCCTTTGCAAACCCATCCGCGCAAGGGGGCGGTCAGGTGTTCAACCACAATCGCGTCTCGCGCCGCATCACCAGAATAATCGTGACCACGGCCCCCAGCGCAGAGATCAGCATGATCCACAACAGCGCAAAAACCCCGGCCTCGGGGGTCATCCACATCCCGGCCAGCGCCGACAGGGCTGCGCCGCCGCCAATCATCAACGCGCCCGCCAAACCGCTGGCCGTACCGGCCAGTTTCGGGCGCACCGACAGCGCGCCGGCGGTGGCGTTGGGGATGGTCATGCCATTGCCAAGCCCCATCAGGATCATAAACCCGAAAAAGCTGATCGCGGTGCCGTGCCCCATATAAAACACCATCAGATTCAACGCGATGCCAAGCGCATTCGCGATCGACCCGAACAGCACCATTCGGTTCACGCCAATGCGTACCGAAAATCGCCCGGTGATGAAATTGCCAGCGAAATACCCGATTGCAGGCGCGCCGAAATACAGCCCCACTTGCGCAGGTGTCAGGCCGAACACGTGGTCGCCCACATATGGCGCCCCGCCCAGATAGGCGAAAAACGCCCCTGCGGTCAGCGCCGCCGACCCCGCATAGCCCCAGAACCGGAGCGAGCGGAACAGCACCGGGTATTCGCTGAACTGTTGTCGATAGCTTAGCCCCGAACGCCCCGCGGTTTCCCCTAGGTCGGTCCAGGCAAGCCATGTCACCACCACGCCCAGACCCAGAAGCAACCAGAAATTCGCCTGCCAGCCAAAGGCCTGATCCAGCAGACCACCGATCGCCGGGCCAATCATTGGCACAACCGCCATGCCCATCGTGACATAGCCGATCATGCTGGCAGCGCGGTCGACCGGAACCATGTCGCGCACGATCGCCCGGCTTAGCACCATGCCGACCACGATGGTTGCCTGCATCATGCGAAAAAACAGGAACACCCAGACCGATTGCGCCAAGGCACAGCCGGCAGTGGCCAGTAAGAAGATGACCATCCCACCCAGCACCACGGGGCGGCGTCCAAGCTGATCAGACAGCGGCCCCAGCAGAATCTGGAACACGGCATTGACCGCCAGATAGATCGCGACGGACAGCTGCATCAGGCGATAGTCGGCCTCGAAATACAGCGCCATGCCGGGCAGAGAGGGCAGGAAGATATTCATCGCCAGCGCCGCCAGCCCTGACATCAGGATCAGCGTCACGATATGCGGTGGTGTGGTGCGGTCCAGAAAACGTGTCTTGAGTGTCATGCCCCTAGTTCGGACATTCGCGCGGCAGGTACAAGAGGGCGCGGCGGCGTTGCCCCTTAACAGCGACACTTATTCGGCCTAAGCCCCTGTTTCCGTTCAGGGCAGGTGCCCGAAAGTTTGCAACTTCTCAACTTAGCAATACCTTTTATACATAACTTTGCAAATTAGCCAATTTCATCTTTCCCTTCGGTCCGCGCGGCCCTAGTTTGCGGACAAATCCGAGGAGAGTGCCGATCATGAAAGATATTCTGCAACAGCTGGAAGACCGCCGCGAACTGGCCCGTATGGGCGGGGGCGAGACCCGTATCGCGGCCCAGCATGCCAAGGGCAAGCTGACAGCGCGCGAGCGGATCGAACTGTTGCTGGACGAAGACAGCTTCGAGGAATTCGACATGTTTGTCGCCCATCGTTGCGTTGATTTCGGCATGGAAAAAGACCGCCCTTATGGAGACGGTGTCGTCACCGGTTGGGGCACGATCAACGGTCGGCAGGTCTATCTCTTCAGTCAGGATTTCACCGTCTTTGGTGGGTCATTGTCCGAAACCCATGCGCAAAAGATCTGCAAGATCATGGATATGGCGATCCAGAACGGCGCACCGGTGATCGGGCTGAACGATTCTGGCGGCGCACGTATTCAGGAAGGTGTGGCCAGCCTTGCGGGCTACGCCGAGGTGTTTCAGCGTAACATCATGGCTTCGGGTGTGATCCCGCAGATCAGCGTCATCATGGGCCCCTGCGCGGGCGGTGCCGTCTATTCACCCGCCATGACCGATTTCATCTTCATGGTGCGCGATTCCAGTTACATGTTCGTGACCGGCCCCGACGTGGTCAAGACTGTGACCAACGAGGTGGTGACCGCCGAGGAATTGGGCGGCGCCAGCACCCACACCCGCAAATCCAGCGTTGCTGACGGCGCCTTTGAAAACGACGTCGAGGCGCTGGCCGAGGTGCGCCGGCTTGTCGATTTCCTGCCGCTCAGCAATCGCGAAAAACCACCCGTGCGGCCGTTTTTCGACACGCCGGGGCGGACCGAGGTCAGTCTGGATACACTGATCCCGGAAAATGCCAATACGCCTTACGACATGAAGGAGTTGATCGTGAAGGTCGCCGATGAGGGTGATTTTTACGAAATTCAGCAGGATTTTGCCAAGAACATCATCACCGGCTTTATCCGCCTCGAAGGGCAGACCGTTGGCGTCGTCGCTAACCAGCCGATGGTGCTGGCCGGGTGTCTGGATATCGACAGCAGCCGCAAGGCCGCGCGCTTTGTGCGGTTCTGCGACGCTTTTGAGATCCCGATTCTGACGCTGGTGGATGTGCCCGGCTTCTTGCCCGGCACCGGTCAGGAATTTGGTGGCGTGATCAAGCATGGTGCCAAACTGTTGTTTGCTTACGGCGAGGCGACGGTGCCGAAGGTCACGGTGATCACCCGCAAGGCTTATGGCGGCGCGTATGACGTGATGGCCTCAAAGCATCTGAAAAGCGATTTCAACTATGCTTGGCCGACCGCCGAGATCGCCGTGATGGGGGCCAAAGGCGCGACCGAGATCATCCACCGCAAGGATCGCGACGATCCGGAAAAGCTGGCGGCGCATACGAAGGATTACGAGGATCGCTTTGCGAACCCCTTTATCGCCGCCGAGCGTGGATTTATCGATGAGGTGATCATGCCTCATTCCACCCGCAAGCGGGTCAGCCGCGCCTTTGCGTCGCTGCGGGGCAAGGATGCTCAGATGCCGTGGAAAAAACACGATAACATTCCGCTGTAACCGTTTGTTAGTACTGTGAATATTCCCGCCGGACATTTCGTTTCCGGCGGGTCCCTCACAGGGGGCTTTTAATATGAAGCATCGCCTTTCCAATCCACGCGGCGCACTGCCTGTGCCTTGCACGGGCCGTGGTTGAATGCGCGTGGGCCCCGTATTTCCTCAACCGCTTGCGCCGGCTATCGCGCGGGTGCAGCCCATTGCGGATGAGGGCATCGACCTGCCATCGGGGGGCGTCGCGCGGTTACATGAGGTGCGTACCGACGCGTCAGACGACGGGATGATTCTGCGATTCCGCTACGTGGCGGACGGGTTTGACCCGCAGACTGGGACGGTGGACAGCGTGACGGATGACCTGCACCGGTTGTGTGTCGCGCATGCGGTGCCTGCGTTGCACAACGCGGGGCTGACGGACGGGCATGTGGTGATATCGCTGGCTGACCAACCAAGCGAATTCGGGGTGGATGATCCCGAAATTCGGCAAGTATTCGAGGCGTTTACGATCCAAGGTGATCTCTGTATCTGGGAGTTTTTTTGATGCGGGCACAATATATTGCGGCTCAAACGACCGGCTCACACCATTGTGATGCTTTGCCGCCACAGCGTTTCTGCAACCGCGCGATACAGTATCAATTCCGCGAAAAAGGCGATATCGTTGCATATGATTGCACTCAAGCAATCCATACCTCGGAAGTGTGGGTTGTGACCGAAAACCCTTCGGCACGACCCTTAGGAAGTGACAGGAGTTATAAATGTCGAAAGTTATCAAGAGCGTTCTCGCGCTCGGTCTGGTTGCCACATTCGCAGCTTGCGCTCAGCAAGCGCCCCAAGACGATTACGTCGTCGTCGAGCCCATCACAGTCGAGCCCGTATCGACTGGCAAATACGGCGGCAAATACTAAGCCACCGCGCCTTTTAGGCACGTCAGGGCAGGCGGCGACGCCTGCCCTGACAACCAATGACCGCTATACGCGCCAAGGTATTTTGGCCGCGTTTTCGAATTTTCACGGTCTGGGTGACATAGCCCGTTGCGCCACCCGGCCTCAAACCGGAGATGGCACATGCTAAAGCATCGCGGGTTCCCGGGCCGTTTGCCCAGCACCGATTTCCAATTTACAATTCGCCGGGGTAATCCCAAAGGCGTCACACCGCTGACCAAACGCGAGCGTTATCCCGATCGCCGTCCCGCCGACCGGCGCGCCGACGTCGGCTTTTTGCGCGCGCTGTGGGAGCATTTTGGCGACCAGCCGTTCGAGCGCGGCAATCTGGACGCAGGACGCCTAAGTTGGCTGTTCGGGCGCGAGGTTGTGCCCGCCACCGATCCGTTCGATCCTGCCGATTACGAAGCGCTGTTGGTGCTGGACATCGAAGCCGCGCGGCGCAACTTTCCCGACGTCTTTGACGAACGAGGCCGTTGATGCGGACCTGTGCCATCTGCCTGCGCCCGTCTGCGCGGAGCGCCGCGTGCGAAACCTTGTCTGGCGCATTTCTGCGCATGGCCGGGGAAAATACGCGGAATACAGCCGATGGGCGAGTGGTCTTGAATTCCCACTTGGCCTACGCTGGCAGTAATGGCACCCTTGAAACTGTAGTGGCGGGTCTTCCCCAAGGATCCGGGACATCATGTCTGAACCGTTACCCTTCCCCTGATGGGCGGTGTTGCATTGCAGAATGCGCACCGCCCTTTTTTCGTTGTTCGGCAGATACTTGCCGGCATAGGCAAGGTGCCGCGCATATACGCCGCTTTGCCACGCCATGCTTTGACGCGGGCGGTGTTGTGACGTCTGATGGGGGGCATATTTCCCTTTCAGATACACGAGGCTTCTCCACATGCGCAGGTCCAACTTTACACAACCCAAGGCAGTATTCAGTTCGCTCGCCCTCGCAGTTCTTGCAGGCTGCGGTGGCTCGGCCCCCGAGCAGGCCCTCTTTGGCGCGGGCGCCGGGGCTGGCACAGCGGCGGTTCTGGATGGCAACATTGCCGCGGGCGCCCTTGTCGGCGCGGCAGGCAACGTCGCCTATTGCCAGACCTTCCCGGATCGCTGTCTTAAATAACCTGCGCTTCGGCACAGATCACATCCATGCTGACCCATCCGTGCCTTTCGGCGCGGGTGGGTTTGTCGTTTTTTACGCCCCGGCACGCGCCTTGCGCGCGCGGGCACCGCATAACTGAAGGGGACGAGACATGTTCAAAAAGATCCTGATCGCCAACCGGGGTGAAATCGCCTGCCGGGTCATCAAGACCGCGCAGAAGATGGGGATTCAGACGGTGGCGATCTATTCCGACGCCGACCGCAACGCACTGCATGTGCGCATGGCCGACGAGGCGGTGCACATCGGCCCGTCCCCCGCCAATGAGAGCTATATCGTTATCGACAAGGTGATGGACGCCGTCCGTCAGACCGGCGCAGAAGCGGTGCATCCCGGCTATGGTTTCCTGTCCGAGAACGCCAAATTTGCCGAGGCACTTGAGGCGGCGGGCGTCGCGTTTATCGGCCCCCCCAAAGGCGCGATCATGGCGATGGGCGACAAGATTACGTCCAAGAAAATCGCGCAGGAGGCCGACGTGTCCACCGTGCCCGGCTATATGGGCCTGATCGGGGACGCCGAAGAGGCGGTGAAGATTTCGAACGAAATCGGCTATCCGGTGATGATCAAGGCATCGGCAGGCGGCGGCGGCAAGGGGATGCGCATCGCCTGGAACGACGACGAGGCGCGCGAAGGTTTCCAAAGCTCAAAGAACGAGGCCGCCAGCAGCTTTGGCGATGACCGGATCTTTATCGAGAAATTCGTCACGCAACCGCGCCATATCGAAATTCAGGTGCTCTGCGACAGTCACGGCAACGGTGTCTACTTGGGGGAACGGGAATGTTCGATCCAGCGCCGCAATCAGAAGGTCATTGAAGAGGCGCCCAGCCCCTTTCTGGACGCGGAAACACGCAAGGCGATGGGCGAACAGGCCGTCGCACTGGCACAGGCGGTGGATTATGCCAGCGCGGGCACCGTGGAATTCATCGTCGATGGCAATCGCAAGTTCTACTTCCTTGAGATGAACACCCGCTTGCAAGTGGAACACCCGGTGACCGAGCTGATCACTGGCATTGATCTGGTCGAACAAATGATCCGCGTGGCTTACGGTGAAAAACTGTCGATGACCCAAGGTGACGTGAAACTGAACGGTTGGGCGATGGAAAGCCGGCTGTATGCCGAAGATCCCTATCGCAATTTCCTGCCCTCCATCGGTCGTCTGACCCGCTATCGTCCGCCAGAAGAGGGCGCCACAAAGGATCTGGTCGTGCGTAACGATACCGGCGTTTTTGAGGGCGGCGAAATCAGCATGTTCTACGATCCGATGATCGCCAAACTTTGCACGTGGGCGCCGACCCGCGCCGATGCGATTGAGGGCATGCGCGTGGCGTTGGATAGTTTCGAGGTCGAAGGCATCGGGCATAACCTGCCGTTTTTGGCCGCAGTCTATGATCACCCGAAATTCATTTCCGGCAACATCACCACGGCCTTCATCGAAGAAGAATACCCCGAAGGGTTCGACGGTGTGCAACTGGATGATGCCGCGCTGCGCCGTATTGCGGCCTCTTGTGCTGCCATGCACCGTGTCGCCGAAATCCGCCGCACCCGCGTGTCGGGACGGATGGACAATCACGAACGCCACGTTGGTGATGATTGGGTCGTGTCCTTGCAGGGGCAAAGCCATGCGGTGACCATATCCGCCTATCGGGGCGGAGCGACCGTCACCTTTGCCGATGGCGATGCGCTGAAGGTCGAAAGCGATTGGACCCCCGGTCAGCATCTGGCAAAATTCGACGTAGACGGCGCGCCTGTGGTGTTGAAGGTTGGCAAGATCTCGGGCGGGTTTCGCATCCGCAGCCGGGGCGCGGATCTAGCCGTGCATGTGCGCACTCCGCGTCAGGCCGAACTGGCCCTGTTGATGCCCGAAAAACTGCCGCCTGACACGTCGCGCCTGTTGCTGTGCCCGATGCCGGGTCTGATCGCCAAGGTCAACGTGGCCGTGGGCGACGAGGTACACGAGGGGCAGGCGCTGTGCACTGTCGAGGCGATGAAGATGGAAAACATCCTACGCGCCGAGAAGAAGGCGATCGTGTCGAAAATCAACGCCGCGCCGGGTGATAGTCTGGCGGTGGACGATGTGATCATGGAATTCGAGTGATCGGATGACAGCGCGCGCCCACATCCGGATATCAGGCGGCTGGCGACGCGGTGCGGCGCTGGCCGTGCTGTCGGCCTGTTTGATGCTGGGCGCGTGCAAACGCACGGAAGAGGCCGGTTTGCGTGCGCATCTGGGGCAATGGTTCTCGCTGGGCGAGACGCTGGAATTTCGGGCGGAACGCGGCTGTGCGGCGGCGACCTTTGCGTTGGTAGACGAACGTATCGCTTCCAAGCTGCGCGTTGCCACCAATGTGCCCGAGGCACTGATCGCGCTGCAAAAGCGCGGCGCCGTGGCGATAGATGATACACGCCAATCGCCGGACGACGCACTGTTGCAGATCGTGAACGCGTCGCGGCCCATCGGGATGCGCATGCGGCTGGCGGGTCTGGAGGGGCGCGCCTGCATGGATGATGCAACGCGCAATGCCTTTGGGCGGGCTTTGATCAATCCGCGCGCGGTTCTGGTGCTGGACCGCGACAACGGCGCGTTGATCCTGTTGGATGCGGATGATCTGCTGTTGATCGTGTCGATGGGGGCCGAGTGATGGGTTACGAAGCCGGATGCGTGCCGTTGCGGCGTTCTTTGATTTCCTGCTGGCGCATTGGCAACTTGTCTATCGAGCGGCTGATTTCGCGCACGTCCCACGGCAAAGGTTTGCGCAGCGACACCGTGCCGTCCTTGGCAATCAGCGCCAACATGAAGCCACGCGGACGTAGCTTTGTGCGCAAGGGGCCTTGGGCGCTGGGATCGGTGTCGGTCAGGACAACCACATCGCGGATCGCCAACTCGTCCAGCCGCTCGTTCAGCAATTCCATCTGTTGCACGAAACGCGGATCGGCGGGGCTGTCGGCAAAGACGACGAGGGGCCGTTTAATCCAGACAAATTGGCTTAAATCGACGTCCAAACCGTCCATGACGATGCTGGGCGTGGCCGGTTCGTCGACCAATGGCGCGGCTTCTTGCGCGGTGGCGGGAAGGCAAATAAGGCTTGCAAAAACAATGGCTAGGATTGGTTTCATACTGTCTCCTGTCAGCCATGATATAGGCGTCTTGGGCCCGAATGCGAAGGCTATTGTGCCGCAGGGGCCGGAAAAATCAATGTTAATTGCCTGCTCAGGATTGCGCGCTAGTCAGGAGGGATCCTCCCTGAGAGGTGGCCGATCGCGCCACCGTCTGACGAAAGGCGTTTTGAATCATGGATATTACCCTGCATCTGGGGGCGCATCGCTGCGCCTCGACCAGCTTTCAGTTTTACCTGCGCCAGAACGCGAACCGATTGTATCAGCAGGGGATTACGGTCTGGGGTCCATCCCATACGCGCAAGGGCCTGTTTTCAGGCGTGTTTCCCCAACCGGGACATATTCCGGCAGCGCAACAATTTGCACGGGCGCGCGGTCGTGTGGCGCTGGCCCTGAACAAGGTTCTTCAGGACCGGGTGCAACAGCATGGGACACCCCGGCTGATTATCACGGACGAGAATATGATCGGCACCCCGCGCACCAACCTGCGCGATATGCGTCTGTATCCCGGCATAGGCGAGCGAATGGCGCGCTATGGGGCAGTTTTGGGCGGGCGCGTGACGCGTGTCGCGCTGTCGATCCGCGCGCAGGATGCATACTGGGCGTCCTGTCTTGCGTTCAGTGTGGCGCGAGGGGCGTCCATTCCCACGCCCCTCGCGCTAGAGCATATGGCGATATCGCCGCGCAGTTGGCGCGATGTGATCACCGATCTGGCCTGCGCGATGCCGGGGGCCGAGATTTTGGTGATGCCTCACGAAATCTATGGCGCGATGCCCGAACGCAAGCTGGCGGTGATGCTGAGCACGGGCGACGTGCCGCGCGGGCATGCCCGCGAATGGCTGAATCGTGGGCCGGACCTGCCGGAGTTGCGCCGCGCGGTCATGCGCCAAGGCGCGTCACCTGCGGCTCTGCCACCGCGCGACGGACCGTGGCGGCCCTTTGCGCCGTCACAAATGGCCGCAATGGCCGAGACTTATGCCGACGACCTGTTCTGGCTGCGCGCCGGGGCCGAAGGGCTGGCGACACTGACTGAGGAAACCGATCTGGCCTGCGTGGGGCAAACATCACGCGGCCCGATTCAGACAAGAGGACGACATGATGGCAAAGAAGACACCCGAAGATTGGCGTGACCTGGCCGCGAAGGAGCTGCGCGGGCGCAGCGTTGATGACCTGACCTGGAACACGTTGGAAGGCATCGCGGTCAAACCGCTTTATACGGCCGAGGATACAGACGGCCTAGAGCATATGGGATCGCTGCCCGGGTTCGCGCCGTTTACGCGCGGCCCCAAGGCCACGATGTATGCAGGCCGGCCGTGGACAATTCGCCAATATGCGGGCTTCTCGACAGCCGAAGAATCCAACGCGTTCTATCGCCGCAATCTGGAGGCCGGTCAGCAGGGCGTTTCGGTCGCCTTCGATCTGGCAACCCACCGGGGCTATGACAGCGATCATGCGCGCGTCGAAGGCGATGTTGGCAAGGCTGGCGTCGCGATAGATTCGGTCGAAGACATGAAGATCCTGTTCGACGGTATCCCGTTGGACCAGGTCAGCGTCAGCATGACGATGAACGGCGCGGTGATTCCGATCCTGGCCAGTTTTATCGTCGCGGGCGAAGAGCAGGGCCATGACCGCAGCACCCTGTCGGGCACTATTCAGAATGATATTCTGAAGGAATTTATGGTGCGCAACACCTACATCTACCCGCCCGAACCGTCGATGAAGATCGTCAGCGACATCATCGCTTATACCTCGGATCACATGCCGAAATTCAACTCGATCTCGATTTCGGGCTATCACATGCAAGAGGCGGGCGCGAATCTGGTGCAGGAGTTGGCCTTCACGCTGGCGGACGGCAAGGAATACGTCCGCGCCGCGATCGAGGCCGGGATGGACGTGGACAAATTCGCCGGGCGGTTGTCCTTTTTCTTCGCCATTGGCATGAATTTCTTCATGGAGGCGGCGAAACTGCGCGCCGCGCGCCTGCTGTGGCACCGTATCATGACCGAGTTTGACGCCAAGTCCGACCGCTCGAAAATGCTGCGGACCCATTGCCAGACCAGCGGCGTCAGCCTGCAAGAGGCTGATCCTTATAACAACGTGATCCGCACCGCCTATGAAGCGATGAGCGCGGTTTTGGGCGGCACGCAATCCCTGCACACCAATGCCCTGGACGAGGCGATTGCCCTGCCCACTGATTTCAGCGCCCGTATCGCGCGCAACACTCAGCTGGTGTTGCAGGAAGAAACCGGTGTGACCAACGTGGTCGATCCGCTGGCGGGCTCTTATTATGTTGAGGCGTTGACGGCTGAACTAGCCGAAAAGGCGTGGGAGATCATCAAGGAAGTCGATGAAATGGGCGGCATGACCAAGGCCGTGGCCACCGGCATGCCCAAGCTGCGGATCGAGGAATCCGCCGCGACCCGTCAGGCGATGATCGACCGCGGGCAGGAGGTGGTTGTTGGCGTCAACAAGTACCGCAAGGACAACGAAGACCCGATTGATATTCTGGATGTCGATAACGTGGCCGTGCGCAAAAGCCAGATTGCCCGGCTGGAGAGAATCCGCGCTACCCGCGATCAGGTCGTCTGTGATGCGGCCTTGGCCGAACTTGAACGCCGCGCGCGTGAGGGCGGCAACCTTTTGGACGCCGCAGTCGAAGCTGCGCGCGCCCGCGCCACCGTAGGGGAAATCAGCATGAGCATGGAAAAGGTGTTCGGTCGTCACCGCGCCGAGGTCAAGACGCTGGCCGGGGTTTACGGCGCGGCCTATGAGGGCGACGAAGGCTTTGCCGCGATCCAGAAATCGGTGGAAGAGTTCGCCGAGGAAGAGGGGCGTCGCCCCCGGATGCTGGTCGTCAAGATGGGTCAGGACGGCCATGATCGCGGCGCCAAGGTTATCGCGACCGCCTTTGCCGACATCGGTTTTGATGTGGATGTCGGCCCGCTGTTTCAGACCCCGGAAGAGGCCGCGCAGGATGCGGTGGACAATGATGTGCATGTCATCGGCATCTCCAGTCAGGCGGCCGGGCACAAGACCCTCGCCCCCAAGCTGATTGAGGCGCTGCGCGCAAAGGGCGCGGGCGATATTCTGGTCATCTGTGGCGGGGTTATTCCACAGCAGGATTACGACTTTCTTAAAAAGGCTGGCGTGAAGGCGATTTTCGGCCCCGGCACGAATATTCCAGACGCGGCGCAGGACATTCTGCGTCTGATCCGCGCCGCGCGCGGCTGACCAGCCACGTTCAGGAAATCGGAAATGCGGTTTCGCTGGTGATAAAATGACGCCGGGCACCCCCTTAAAGGGCTTGCCCGGCGCGGGCGCGCGGCGCACCAGAGAGGGAGGAGGACTGCGTTCATGCCTTTGACCTATCTGAAGACCGCCTGCACCCCCACGTCCGAGGCTGCGGCAGATATAGAAGACACGGTTGCCATCATGCTGGCGCGATTGCGGACAGGTGGCGCGCAGACCGCGCTGGAATATGCCCGTACGCTGGATGGTTGGCAGGGCGACATTACCGTTACCCGCGCGCAGATCACCGCCGCCTGTCAACGCGTTCCTCAGGCGCTGAAGGATGATATATCTTGGGCGCATGACAATATCGCCGCCTTTGCGCGCGCCCAACGGGCCGCCGCGCATGATATGCAGGCCGAGTTGCGGCCCGGCCTGATCGCGGGGCAACGTCATATCCCGGTCAACGCGGCGGGTTGTTACGTGCCCGGCGGACGCTACAGCCACATCGCCAGCGCGCTGATGAGCATCGCGACCGCGCGCGCGGCAGGCGTGCCCGACATCACCGCAGTGTCGCCGCCCAACGGCGCGGCGGGCATCCCTGATGCGATGCTGTTCGCGATGGATTTGGCCGGGGCGACACGCATCCTGACCATCGGCGGCGTGCAGGGGCTGGCCGCGATGGCCTTTGGCCTGTTCGGCGCGCCGAAGGCCGACATTCTGGTGGGACCCGGCAACGCCTATGTGGCCGAGGCCAAGCGTCAGTTGTTCGGCCCTATCGGCATCGACATGTTTGCGGGCCCCACCGATATCCTGATCCTTGCGGATGAAACCGCCGACGCCCATACCGTCGCCACCGATCTGGTTGCTCAGGCGGAACATGGTGCCAACAGCCCCGTCTGGCTGGCCACCACGCACCAACCCTTGGCCGAGGCCGTCATGGCCGCCATCCCCGCCCTGATTGATGATCTGCCCGAGCCGAACCGTACTGCCGCGCTTAACGCGTGGCGGGATCTGGGCGAGGTTGTCTTGTGCACCACACGCGAAGATATGGCGCAGTTTTCCGACACTCGCGCTGCCGAGCATCTGCACGTTATGGCCGCCGATCCGACATGGTGGCAGGATCGTTTGACGGCATATGGATCGCTGTTTCTGGGGGCCGACACGACGGTCAGCTTTGGCGACAAGGCAGCGGGCCCGAACCACGTGTTGCCCACCAGCGGTGCCGCGCGTTATACTGGGGGCCTGTCTGTCCACAAGTTTTTGAAAACCGTGACGTGGCAGCGCGTTGACTCCCCGGCGCGCGATGATCTGGCCCGCGTGACGGCCAGCATCAGCCGCGCCGAGCGGATGGAGGGCCACGCGCGCTCGGCCGATTTGCGGCGCTCGTTTCCTGCGTCCATGACCGTTAACTCATAAGGATAAACCCCGATGAACCTTGCCAAATTTCCACGCGTCAGCCTGGCCCATCTGCCCACACCGCTGGAACCGATGCCGCGCCTTAGCGCCGCATTGGGCGGGCCCGAACTGTGGATCAAGCGCGACGATTGCACCGGCCTGTCCACCGGCGGCAACAAGACCCGCAAACTGGAATGGCTGATGGCCGAGGCCCTGGCCGAGGGCGCGGACATGGTGATGACGCAGGGCGCGACCCAATCCAACCACGCGCGTCAAACGGCGGCGGCAGCGGCCAAGCTGGGCCTCGACTGTCATTTGTTGCTGGAGGATCGCACCGGCTATAATCACGACAACTACAAGCATAACGGCAACGTCCTGTTAGATCACCTGCATGGCGCCACGATCGAGCACCGCGGCCCAGATTTGGACATGAACGCCGAAATGGAGGCCGTGGCCGACAAGATGCGTGCCGAACGGCGCAAGGTGTATACTATCCCCGGTGGCGGCTCGAACCCGACGGGCGCTTTGGGGTATGTGAATTGTGCGCTGGAAATGCTGGGTCAATTCGTGACCATGGGGCTGAATGTGGATCACATCGTGCACGCCACCGGCAGTGCGGGCACGCAGGCGGGTCTGATCACGGGCCTTAGCGCGATGAATGCGCAGATCCCGCTGCTGGGCATCGGCGTGCGCGCGCCGAAGGCCAAGCAGGAAGAGAACGTTTATAACCTGGCGTTGAAAACCGCTGAAAAACTGGGTTGCCCCGGCGTTGTCGCGCGCAAGGATGTGGTGGCCAACACCGATTATGTTGGCCCCGGCTATGGCTTGCCCGGCAAGGACACGCTGGAGGCGATTGACCTGTTCGCCCGCACTGAGGCGATCCTGCTGGACCCGGTTTATTCGGCCAAGGGCGCGGCGGGCCTGATTGATCTGATCCGCAAGGGTCACTTCAAGGCGGGTGAAAAGGTTGTATTCCTTCATACCGGCGGCGCGATTGGCCTGACGGGCTATACCCACTGTTTTGATGTGGCCGAGTGAAGCCTGTCGGCATTCTGGGCGGGATGGGGCCAGAGGCGACGGTGCTGTTGATGCAGCGCGTTTTGGTCGCCGTTCCGGCGCATGACGATGCGGATCATGTGCCGCTGATTGTGCATCAGAACCCTCAGGTGCCCAGCCGCATTGCGGCGTTGATTGACGGAACCGGCGCGGACCCCGCGCCGACCTTGGCGCAGATGGCGCGCGATTTGCAGGCGGCGGGCGCGCAGGCACTGGCGATGCCGTGCAACACCGCGCATCACTACGCCGGGGCGGTGACATCGGCCTGCGATCTGCCATTCCTCAACATGCTGGACCTGACGGCGGCGGCGCTGGCCGGGCAGGGGGCGCGGCAGATCGGCATGCTGGCGTCGCCCGCGACACGCCGCGCGGGCGTTTTCGACGCGCCCTTCGCAGCGCATGGCCTGACGCCGGTCTGGACGGCGGATGAAGATGGGTTGCTGCGCATCATTCGCGCGGTCAAGGCCGGACAGGCCGCGACGGTGACGGATGACCTGCGCACGGTCGCCGAGGGGCTGCTGGCGGATGGGGCCGACCACTTGGTCGTGGCCTGCACCGAACTCTCATTAATAACACATGCCTTGCCTGAAAATGCGGCTTGGACGGACAGCCTAGACTGCCTGACCACGGCGATTGTGGCGTGTGCGCGCGGGTGACAGCGCCGGATAAGGCCGCGGACCACGTCCGGAGCTGGCAAGCCGCCTGAAATATCCTAGCGGCAGGTCGCCGCCGCCTGCTTGGCGTAGTCAGAATAGGCCTTCCAGAATCGCTCGTCGCTGGCGCGGTCGGACTGGCGGATATCCTGTGCCATCTGTGGATCGTTATAGAATTTGGCCGCGCGTGCCTGATCGCCGTTAGACAGGTACTGGTCGGCGACGGACTGTACACAACCGCACAACTGACGCGAGCGCGCCTTGCGGTCCGACGCCATACAGGCGTTGCTAAGGGTGCCGCTGGCGTAGGGGGTCGAAATGACCATAGTGCTGCGGGACGGCGCAGGTTTGGTATTGTTTTTGAAACGCTTGGCGCCGCCACAGCCTGCAAGTGTCAGGACCAGCCCCAGAATCACGACGTTTTTCATTGCTTTTGCCTCATCTACGTTGGGCCATCGGGGTTTACCCCCTGTTGTGCATCGGCCATGACGCGTGTTTTGCCTGATCCGCGCGGGTTTTTCAATTCACAAGATGCCATAGCGTGCGGGAAGCGGCGGGTGTGGCATGACTGCGTATCCATCTTGACCGCCCCCCGAAACACCGCCATATCCCCTTGTATGACAGACCTTTCGCACATCCGGAACTTCTCGATCGTGGCGCATATCGACCACGGTAAATCCACGCTTGCAGATCGCTTGATCCAGCAAACCAATACGGTTGCGGAACGCGATATGAAAGAACAGATGCTGGACAGCATGGATATCGAGCGCGAGCGCGGTATCACCATCAAGGCCCAGACCGTGCGCATCAACTACACGGCGCTAAACGGCGAAGATTACGTGTTGAACCTGATCGACACACCCGGCCACGTCGATTTCGCCTATGAGGTAAGCCGCTCGATGCGCGCTGTCGAAGGTTCGCTTCTGGTGGTGGACAGTACGCAGGGCGTCGAGGCGCAGACGCTGGCCAACGTGTATCACGCGATTGACGCGGGGCACGAGATTGTCCCGGTCCTGAATAAAATCGACCTGCCCGCCACCGATTGCGAGCGTGTGGCCGAACAGATTGAGGATGTGATTGGCATCGACGCCTCGGGCGCGATCCGGGTTAGTGCGAAAACCGGTCAGGGCATTACCGAGACGCTTGAGGCGATCATCACCCATCTGCCCGCGCCTACCGGCGATCGGGATGCGCCGCTAAAGGCGATGCTGGTGGATAGCTGGTATGATGCCTACCTCGGCGTGATCGTTCTGGTGCGTATCATGGACGGCGTTCTGAAAAAGGGCGACCGCGTTCGCATGATGCAGAACGGGTCCGTTCATCTGGTAGACCGCATCGGGGTGTTCCGCCCGGCGATGACCGTCGTGGATGAGTTGGGCCCCGGCGAAATCGGGTTTATCACCGCGCAGATCAAACAGGTCCGCGATACCAAGGTGGGCGACACCGTCACCCATGACAAGGCGCCTTGCGACAAGCCTTTGCCGGGTTTCAAACCCTCGGTCCCGGTGGTGTTCTGTGGTCTGTTCCCGGTGGATTCCGCCGAATTCGAGGATCTGCGCGACGCTATCGAAAAACTGGCGTTGAACGATGCGAGTTTCAGCTATGAGATGGAAACATCTGCCGCGCTTGGCTTTGGCTTTCGCTGTGGATTCCTTGGGTTGTTGCACCTTGAGGTGATCCGCGACCGGGTCGAGCGCGAATATGACATCGACCTGATCACCACCGCGCCTTCGGTGATCTACAATATATTCCTGAAGGACGGCACGATGGAGCCCCTTCACAACCCCGCCGACATGCCCGACATGAGCACGGTCGACCATTTGGAAGAGCCGCGCATCAAGGCGACAATTCTGGTGCCAGATGAATATCTGGGCGACGTGCTGAAGCTGTGTCAGGACCGGCGCGGCATCCAGATGGACCTGACCTATGCGGGCAGCCGCGCGATGGTGGTCTATGACCTGCCGCTGAACGAGGTGGTGTTCGATTTCTACGACCGCCTTAAATCAGTGACCAAGGGCTATGCGTCGTTCGATTATCAGATGCTGGGCTATCGCGAGGATGCGTTGGTCAAGATGTCCATTCTGGTCAACGATGAACCGGTCGACGCCTTGTCGATGATGGTCCACCGCGATCGCGCCGAAATGCGGGGCAGGGCCATGGTGGAAAAACTAAAAGACCTGATCCCGCGCCACATGTTCAAGATCCCGATTCAGGCCGCCATCGGTGGTAAGGTGATCGCGCGCGAAACCCTGTCAGCGATGCGCAAGGACGTGACCGCCAAATGTTACGGCGGTGACGCGACGCGCAAGAAAAAGCTGCTGGAAAAGCAGAAGGCGGGCAAAAAGAAGATGCGCCAGTTCGGCAAGGTGGACATTCCTCAGGAAGCGTTCATCAGCGCGTTGAAGATGGACAACTAGAACCGCGACCGTAGGGTGCTTTGATTGGTGCGGACCAGTTAGGCCATTTGGTCCTAATGGCTGCGCTTACTCAGACGGCTTGGGAACCAGTTAAGCATTGGCAAACCGGTCTGGTCCGGCCTTTATGGTCCGGGAATAATCTAGCCGGGTGTGAATAAAGTTATGGACACGTCAAGTTTTGCAACCCGTCTGACGGTCTCTGGCGCGATGCCTCGCCTGTCTGTGGGGATGGCCAAGACGGTCGATATCGGATTTCTGGCGCCGTTATCGGGGCAGGTGGAATCCTGGGGCTTACCGGGGTTGAATGGCTGCCGCATCTGGGAGGATTGGCTGAACCGCGCGGGAGGGCTGTTGATCGGGGGGCGGCGCTATCCGATTTCGATCCATGCCTATGATTGCGGCACGGATCCTGACGAAGCGCGCAAGGGCGCACTGCATCTGGTGCAAAACCACGATATCCAACTGATGATGATGCTGGGCGGCGACAGTTTTGCCGCTGTGGCCGAATTCTTGCGGGATCGCCGCATCCTGACCTCCACCCTGCTGCCAAGCGATCTGTCGCCAGATACGCCCTATCTGATCGCGCCCAGCGAGGTGCATCCTATCTATGTGGTCACTGGCGTCGATTGGTTGGCGCGCACGCGTCCCGAATTGAAAACAGTGGCGATGTGTGCGCAAATGGATGGCATGGGGCTGCCGTCTTTGGCGACCTATCGCGCGGCGTTCAAGGCCGCCGGGATCTCCGCGCTGAAAGAGGTGCAATACCCCGCAGAAGGCGGCGATGTGGCACAGATCGTGCAGCCGATGCTGGACAGCAATCCGGATATCTTGTGCTGGTGTACCAGTTACACGCCAATGGTGCATGCGATGACGGAATACGCCTATGCGCAAGGGTTCACCGGGCAAATTCTGTCCTGTACGCTGGACCAGTATGACGTGCTGACCGCCCGCACCAGTGTGCAGTTCATGGAGGGCTTGGTGTTTCAGTTTCCGGATTTCGACGATCCGGCGCTGCGCGAAAAGGCGTTTTTCTTTAATCAGCCCAAACGGTTCTATCAGGAATACACCACCCGCTTTCCCGATACGTGGAGCGCGGTCAGTTGGGAATATGCCGCCATCCTTGATATCTGGCATGCGGCGGTAGAAAAGGCTGGCACGGTGCGCCCGATGTCGGTTTTGGCGGCGATGAAACAGTTGGGCCATGTCACCCATGCTTTTGGACCGGCAGAGTGGTGGGGTCAGGACTTTTTCGGCATCGACAACGCGCTGGTCGGGGATTGGCCGGTGGTGACGATGCAGAGCGGCAAGGCGCGGATCGTTGAATTCGGCTCGGTTCCGAAATGGCTGGCGGCGCATGGCGATCTGTTGAAGGCTGAAATGCATGATCTGGACCAGTTGTGGGACCAGCGACTGGAGCGGTCCCGCCAAGGCCCGGCTTTGGGCGCGCGCAATATCGAGGCCTGATCCGCCTTAGATGTCTTGCATCAACAGCTGTTGTTCCTCGACCAAATGCAGGGTGATGAATTCGACAGCCGAGGCCACATCGCGCGACGCGATGGCATTAAACAGTGTATTATAGCGTTTCTGATAGTCCTGCATACGCTTGGGCGTCAGCGCGCGCCGACGCAGTTTGGTGCGGAAACTTTGGCGATAGGTGGCCAACGCCAGATTATAGCACGACGCCAGCAGTGGGTTGCCCGTTCCTTGGGCGATCTGGGTGTACAGTTTGTCCTCTAACTCGATGAAACTGTCGACATCGGTTTGGATTGCCTCGATCTGAGACAGGGTCTCGGCCAGTTCCGCGATTAGACGGGGGGTCATGTTGATGACTGCCAGACGCACAATTTCCGGCTCCAGAATACCGCGTACCACCAAATGGTCCAATGGACTGGTCTCATCCGCGACGGTGTCGGCGGGGGCATTGCGCGGCGCGTCCGAGCGATAGGTGACAAAACTGCCCGACCCGGCCCGGCGGCGAATCACATTGTGGGTTTCCAGCACGTCCAGCGCCTCGCGAACGGTATTGCGCGCTACGCCCAATTCCGAGGCCAGCGTGCGTTCCGACGGCATCCGCGTATCTATCGGATATTCATCGGAATTTATGCGCGCAAATAACGTGTCGACCACGATCTGAACGGTCGCGCCGACCGGCTGAACAGAGACGAGCGTGGTGGTGTTGTGGTCAATCGGGTGCGGCATTTTCACTCCAACAGAAGGGGCCGAGGGGGCGCTTGCAGGACTGCGTAGCGCCAAAGGTGAGCCAAACATAGACCATTCGTTGCGAAATTGCGCGGTTTGTAAAGCGCGCGTGCGTTAGGTGAGGCGTGGAATGTAACGCGCTATAAGAAAACAAAAAATCTAAAAAATTCGCCCTGTGGTCTGAACCAGATATAGACCAAAAGCGCCGATTTCTTCCTGAAAAGAACCGAATTTCTTTGCGCCTTAGCGGATGTCTGGTAGCGTTCACGATAAGGCCAAACCAATTTGCGCCAACTGGACCAGTTCCCACGACCGCCGGTTCAGGCGCGACATTTGGTCACGACAAACACGCCTGCCCGGACAACGTGGCAGCACATCAGGGAGATTGTCTATGCTATCCAAACTCGCAAAATCGGGCCTGTCGCGCCGCACGTTCCTGCGCTCGACCGCCGCTGCCGCCACAGTTGGTGCCTTGCCACGCGCGGCGTTGGCCGCTGACAAAGTGGTCAAGATCGGCTTTCTGGCACCGCTGACCGGCGCTGTCGCCGCGTGGGGCAAGCCCGGGCTGGACGGCTGCGAAATCTGGGCCAAGCGGGTGAATGCCGCGGGCGGAATCAAGCTGGCTGATGGCAATCACATGGTCGAGTTCGTGTCTTATGACAACGAATATGATCCGGCCAAGGCGCGCACCGGCGCGACCAAGCTGATCCGCGAGGACGGCGTCAGCTTTATCATGATGCTGGGCGGCGACACTTGGCCCGGCGTGCAACCGGTGGCCGACAAGACCGGGATGCTGTTTTCCACGCTGCTGCCCTCGGACCTGTCGCCCGATACGACGACGTTGATCGCCCCCGCCGAGGTGCACCCGATCTACAACGTCACCGGTGTCGAATGGCTGGCCGAGAACAAGCCGGACCTGAAAACCGCCGTGATGTGCGCGCAGGACGACGCGCTGGGTCTGCCATCGGTCGCGACCTATCTGGCCGCGTTCGAGGCGGCTGGCATCGAGATGCTTGACGAGCCGCTGTTGTTCGACCCTGCGACCACGGATTTCGCGCCGGTCGTGACGCGTCTGATCTCGGGGAACCCGGATATCGTGTGCTTGGACACCTGTTATTCCGACTATGTCCACCCGATCGCAGAGCAACTGTTTCAACAGGGCTTCAAGGGTCAGATCATCAGCTGCACTGCCGATTTCTATGACCAGATGATCGCCAAGACGTCCGAGGAGTTCATGGAAGGTTTCGTGTTCCAATTCCCCGACTTCGACGATCCGGCGCTGAATTCGGATCAGATCAATTTCCCGGATCCCAACGGGTTCTATGCGGAATACAATGAGTTGTATCCCGGTCAGTGGGGCGCGGTCAGCTGGGAATATGCGTCGATCATGGATCTGTGGATGGCCGCCGCCGAAAAGGCCGGCTCGGCCGAGCCGGACGCCGTGATGGCCGCCATGAAGGACGGTCAGGGCAAACACGCCTTTGGTGACGCGGATTGGTGGGGCGAGGACTTGTTCGGGATCAACAACGCACTGGTCGGGGATTGGCCCGTCGTCGCGATTGAGGGCGGCAAGGCCACGATCAAGGAATTCCGCAACATCCCTGCGTGGTACGAAAAGCACGGCGATCTTTTGGTCAAACACATGCAGGCCTATGGCCAGATGTGGGACCAGCGTAGCTAAGACCCGCACGGCATAGGGGGCGGCCGATGCGCCGCCCCAACTTCCAACACATTGAGAAATATTATCATGGACCTTCTCGCCCAAACCGGCCTGAATGCCGTTTATGCTGCATCCTACATTTCCCTGATCGCCGTCGGCCTTGTGCTGATTTTTGGCGTGATGGGGGTGATAAACTTTGCGCATGGCGAACTTTATATGGCGGGCGCGTACTGCGTCGTGCTGGTGTATTCCGATTTTCACATGCCGTTTATGGTGGCGGTGGCCGCTGGTCTGCTATTCGTCGGCTGTCTGGGGCTTTTGATGGAGAGGGCGCTGTTTCGCCCGCTCAAGGACAATCCGCTGGGCGGGCTGGTGGCCTCGATCGGGTTTCTGATGATCATGCAGGCGCTGGCCAGCATCGGGTTCGGCGTCCGGATGGAGCATATCCCCCCGGTCACCCAATATGTCATCGAGTTTTCCGACCGCGTGCGTCTGCCATTGTCGCGCCTCTATGTGATCATTGCCGCAGTTGTGCTGCTGTCGATGCTGTGGGTGTTCCTGAAGAAAACGCGCTTTGGCTGGGCCCTGCGTGCTGCGGCCCAAGATCCCGAGGCGGCGGCCCTGCAAGGTATTTCCATAAAACAGACCGCGCGTATCGCCATGTTCATCGGCGCCGGTCTGGCCGGGATCGCGGGGGCGCTGACCGCGCCGCTGGTATCGGTCAACCCGCATATGGGCCATTCGGTGATTGTGACCGCGTTCATCGTGATCATCGTCGGCGGTGTCGGGTCGCTGGAAGGGGCGGTGATCGCCTCGGTGGTCTATGCCATCGTGCACACGTTCGTCACGACGTTCTTTGACGGGGTGATCGCCGACATCACCGGTCTGTCGCTGATGCTGTTGGTGTTGATCATCAAACCCACCGGCCTGTTCGGGAGTGCGGATCGTGCGTAACCTGTTGATCGTCATCGCCTGTGCCGCCGCGCTGATCGCCCTGCCGCATGGCTTAAGCTTCTCACAGCAGGAAATTCTGGTCTTCTTAACCATCAACATCCTGCTGGTGTCGTCCTACCGTCTACTGACGCTAACCGGCGAATGGTCGCTGGGTCATGTGGTGATCATGGGGGTCGGGGCCTATGCCAGCGCCTTGTTCTCCAAGGAACTGGGCATCTACGTGCCGGTATCCATCCTGCTGGGCGGGATCGTCGCGGCGCTGCTGGCGGTGCTTCTGTCCTTCCCGCTGTTTCGCATGAAAGGGTTCTATTTCCTGATCGGCAGCTTCGCGGCAGGCGAAATCATCCGCCTGCTCTGGAAACGCTTTCGCGAGCCGTTCGGCGGGCCCAAGGGCATCAAGGGGATCGATCCGATGCCCGACTTTTCCATCGGCATCTACGATTTCGATTTCTTCGAGCCGGTCAGCTATTACTACCTGTCCGCCGTGATCGTCGCCGTCTGCCTGTGGATCCTGTGGCGGATCGAGCGTAGCCCGGTCGGCCTGACCTTTCACGCAGTGCATTGGCAGGACAAGCTGGCCGAGGCATCCGGCGTGAACCTGCGCGCTTACCGCACGCTGGCCTTTGCGATTTCCAGTGGCTTCGCCGGGATCGCGGGGGCGCTTCTGGCGCATTACATCGGTACGATTAACCCTAACAGTTTCGACATCGAGGTGATGGTGTTCGTCCTGACCTGGGCCATCGTTGGCGGCACCGGCACGTTCTATGGGCCGATCCTTGGCTGTATCGTGCTGACCGTGCTGAATGAAATCGTCCTGCGCGAATTGGGGTTCGAACAGATGCGCCCGCTGATCTATGGCGCAATCATGATCCTGTCGATCCTGTTCATGCCCAAGGGCCTTGAAAGCGTGGTGCAAAAGATATTCGCCCGGAGGGCCAAGACATGACCACATTCCTGGAAGTCGACAACCTGACCATGCGCTTTGGCGGGCTAACTGCAGTGGACGGCCTTAGTTTTAAGGTCAATCACGGCGAAATTCACGGTCTGATCGGTCCCAACGGGGCGGGCAAGACCACGACGTTCAACATGATTTCGGGGTTTTACAAACCTACATCGGGGCAGGTGCGGTTGCGCGGCGAGGATATCTCGGGGCTGAAAATGCACGAAGTTGCCCGTCGCGGCGTGGTACGCACGTTTCAACACTCGACCCTGTTTGCCGAGTTGTCAGTGATGGATAACGCGCTGGTCGGCACGCATATGCCGTTCCGCCCCAACATCTTTGCCGCGATCATCGGCTGGGACAAAGAGGACCGCGAGGGCGCGCGTGCCCGGGCCCTTGAGGCGCTGGAATTCTTCGGTCTGGATCATCTGAAGGATGATCTGGCGGGTGATCTTAGCCACGGACACCAACGTGCGTTGGGCATGGCCGTGGCCTATGCCAGCCACCCCGACGTGATGCTGCTGGATGAACCCTTTACCGGCATGAACCCCGAGGAAACCCGCCGCATGATGGACCTGATGCGTAAGCTGCGCGACAATGGCATCACCTTGTTGCTGGTCGAACACGACATGCAGGCGATCATGGGCCTGTGTGACACGATCACCTGCATGAGTTTCGGTAAATTCCTGGCCGAAGGTGGTCCGAAAGAGATCCGCAATCACCCTGCGGTGATTGAGGCCTATCTGGGGGGGGCGCGCCATGTTGCTTGAGATGAAAGACGTGTCGATCAACTATGGCAAGGTGTCGGCTCTGCGCAACCTGTCGCTGAACGTCCCCGAGGGCGGAATCGTCACCATCATCGGTGGCAACGGCGCGGGCAAAACCAGCACATTGCGCGCCATGTCTGGCATGGTACCTGTCGCCAGCGGTGAAATCCATTTTAACGGGTCGCGCATCGACGGGCTGACTTCGGACAAGATCGTGGCCAAGGGTATGGCGCATGTCCCCGAAGGGCGGCGCATCTTTCCCGACATGACGGTCGAGGAAAACCTACGCACCGGCGCGTTCCTGCGCCGTGACAAGGACGCGATCGAAACCGATCTGGAACAGGTGTTCACCCGCTTCAAACGCCTGCGCGAACGCCGCCGCCAGATGGCCAAGACGATGTCGGGTGGCGAACAGCAGATGCTGGCCATCGGACGCGCGTTGATGAGCGCGCCCAAGCTGTTGTTGATGGACGAACCCTCGATGGGGCTGGCCCCGGTGATCGTCGAAGAAATCGCCGTGATCATCGAAGAAATCAACGCGCGCGGACTGGCCGTGGTGTTGGTCGAACAAAACGCCGAGCTGGCGCTGGAACTGGCCGATCACGCCTATGTTCTGGAGACCGGAAATCTAGCACTGGAAGGACCCGCAGATGAGCTTCATGACAACGAACATGTTCGCGCTGCGTATCTGGGGATTTGATCCCACCTCGGCCCAGACCCGCATCGCGCTTGGGGCAGGGTGGCGGCGCTCGGATATCCTGTGGGAGGGGCTGATGGAGGGGGGCAACGTGGCTTGGCTGGCAGGCGATATTCCCCTGGCTGCACGCCTGTTCCGCCGGGCGTTTTGGGTTGCGAAACTGACGTTTGCGCGCAGCGACCTGCGTCACGCGGCGGCGCAGGCCAACCTTGGGATGATTGCGCGCCGACAGGGCCGCAGTGCCCGCGCCACCGCCCATTTCAAGCGCGCGGGGCAGGTGTGGGACGCCCACGCGGCTGACGCCATCGCCTTGATGACCATCGCACCCCGCGCCCGCAGTTCGCTGTTTCACCTGCGCATGGAAGCCCGCCACCGCGAGACCTATCATGACAACTTTCGTTTGCGCCTCAGTCGGATAGGGGGCGAAGTTCGTGCTTCGCTTGACTGTTTGGAGCGGGGCAAAAAGCCCACATGTCGCCTTTATACCCGCTGGCGCGGCGAACGCCCCAATGTCTACGACGACACCCGCAAGGTGCTGGGGGCCTGTTTGCTGATTGCCGAGCCTCAGGGCTAACGGCAGGGGCGGTGCAGGGTCCAACGACGGGCGTATGCCCTTGCATGATTTAATCCATATCAAGGCTGTATTATCCAACCTATGCTAAGGTGGATAAACAGGAGGATTCCACATGGACACATCACAGCGAAAATCAGCACTTTTGGCGCGACGAAACGAACTGGTCGGACATCTTGAAAAGGTCGAGGACGCGCTGGAAGAGCCACCGTCGAAGGATTGGGAGGATCGCTCGTCCGAGCGGCAGGGCGACGAGGTGCTTGAGGCGCTGGGACAGTCCGATCAGTCCGAGTTGCTGCGCATCGATGCAGCCTTGGAACGCATCAAGGATGGCACCTACGGCATCTGCCAAAAATGCGGCGAAGAAATCTCGGACGCGCGGCTAGATCTGCTGCCCGCCACCCCATTCTGCAAGGCCTGCGCGGTCTGAACAGGATCACGACAGCCTGACACAGGACCGTCACTTCAGGCAGGCAATCCGTTGCCTGCCTTTGGTCTGCTTTCCGACAATCTAATATGCGCAGAACGTAGGGTATCAGACCCAGACCGTGCCACTGGGCGAGGCGGCTCAGGTGCTGGTCACTGAGACACACCCGCCGGGCGGGCAGGGCTGATGGCGGCACGCGGCGAAAAGATGCAAACAGACGTGCCGGGTATCTTGCGCGCGTGATCGACCCAAGCTTAAACGGCCAGATGATTTAGATGCTTACTGTGGCGTTGAGCGGTTGAAATAACATACCAAAGAGGAACTTCCCTTGCAGATCACCCAAGATGACATTGCAAAAGCCCTGACCATCTGGGGCGAAGGTAAGATTGCCATTTCGAAGGCATTCGAGAACGGTGGTATTGAGGCTGCCCGCAAGGTCGCCTCGTCCAATATCGACACCTATTATGGCTACAACTTGGGGCCGGTCCTGTTCAAACCGACCATGGCAAGCGGCGCGCAGACCTTCCGCCCGACCAAAGAGGGGGCGTTGGCCTATTTCTGCGGCCACTCCGAAGAATACCCGCTCGACAATGGTTTCGCGATCATGGGCTGGCGTGCGATGGAAAGCATCCCTTCGGCCAGCTTTATTCAGGGCGATGTCGCGATGTGGATGGGCTGGATCAAACTGACCAATAAAGACGGCTCCGTCACCACGGTCGATAAAAGCTTTGGCTACAAAAAGGACGAGGCAGGAACTCTGCGCATCGTTCTGCATCATTCGTCCTTGCCCTACCAGCCGTAGGGTTAGACCCTGATAACCTCCTGCAGATCCTAAACAAAGCAAAGCTTTGTGGCGCGGTTTCGGGGCTACTCAAAGGACTTTCCGCCGGTCTCGCTCTTAGGGATTACGGCTTGTTGCCAAGGCTCGTGAGCAATCGTACCTGAGATCACGTTTTCTGCCGTGCATTCGTTGGATCCCATGCGGGTTCGTCCAGCAGCGTCAACGCCCGGCGCTTGCCTAGGATGACGACCTCCAACCCGTCAGTTGTGTCTGGTTGGAGATAGGCAAACGCAAGGCTTTTCCCTGTTGTGTTGAGCCTCCCCCTTTGAAGTGGTCCGCCCCTATAGTTAGGAAAGCGGAGGACCAGAGATGGCAATTAAGAGACCCAAGCCCGAAGATA
>JAPFBS010000003.1:0-350821 GCA_035798175.1 Rhodobacteraceae bacterium KMM 6894 | reverse complement strand
ATCGGACCAGAGGTTGAACGCATCAGTGCGGGCGTGGCGGTATGAGGTTGCAGTAAGTTGATAGCGGCGCGGTCGGAAGATCAGGCTGATCTGGTCATGTGCTGACAGAAACCTTTGAGCCTGCCGGTGGGATTTGAATCGGCCAAATATTTTCTCTCGTTTACGCGTCGGCCTGTGCGACACTTCGATCGCATTGTTCAAACCCTTGTGGGCGCGATGATCCGCGCCCGGTGCCAGTTTACTGATGGGCTGGATATAACTGCGCAACTTGTCGGTGATCATGCCCCGTGCTGCCAACAGGTCCTCGACATCCGCCGTGCTCAGTGCAAAGCGATGGTGCGCCCAAACCGCGTAAGCAATGATCTCGCGGGGGTAGCGGAAACCTTTAAGGCGCGGCATGTGGGTCAGAATGTTCATGGGACCGACATAGCTTGATCAAACCCGGCCAACAACTTGGCAATACCCAGGGGATTGCATATCAAGGCGGCATGCACTGCCAAACCGGCGGGTCCCGGATTGACAGCGCATGCGCACTGTTAATCGTCGATACGCTCAACGACTGACATCGCATAGGCACCAAGCAGCGCATTGTAGAAATCATCCTGCGACGGAGCGATTACAATCCAGCCTTCCGGCGCTGTTTTGTCTCCAGTTACTGCCGTCATCTGCAGGGGATAGCTGCCGATCACCGCATCTGGAGTCGCTGCTGCTTCAGCGGAACTCGTAACGATTTGGTTTAGTCCCGCCCGAGTGGTAACTGTGCCTTCCATCTGATTGAATTCGCCAGAGTCTGGCAGCACTGTATCTCCGTCAATCGCGATCTTGTTGATCTCGACCGTGATCCGCGGTGCGTCTGCACCATCATCCAAATCGACTTGCCCAGCGATTGCCTGCTCCAAGTCGTCCTCGAGTTTGGGCCAGTAGTCGAGAGCATTTGAGTCCTCAAAGGCACTGAGGTTGACGATCACCTCAACGCCAGACACTGTTTTTTCCATTGCAGCTAGAGGGCCAGCGCCGAGCGCCAGTCCGGTGCAAATTGCCGTGGTCCAGAGAAGTTTCATTTTGAGTTCCCTCATATAATGTCATCGCCCCCAGAAGCGGTGCGACACTTGTTCAGTGATGCGTCACGGTTTTTCGAATGGTGATGCGAAGTGTTAACCACTCTCGCAGTGTTTTTGTTCCCGCCTCCAGATCGCCGGGCACGATCGCGTCGCTCCACCGGGCGGCGGCCCGCAATGCGCAGGTCATCCGTGTAGTGCAGGTAGTCGTGGCGCAGATGGGAGCACCGCGCCCATGACCATTACGGGGCGGACAGATACTGGATTTAATTTTCATTCGAATTTCGGGGGCATGGACCGTTGATCGGTCCGCGCTTTTTTGTTTTGAGATCGATGTGACCAGCAGTTTTCGGATCAAACCACCGTTACGAAAGGGTTTGAACCCGATCATCAGGACCATCAGTTCGCGGTCATGCCACGCATTTCGAAAGTTCAATTCGCATCTTGCCGGAAACCATTCTGAGTTTTTGTCACCTGTGGCGCTCAGATGCCGAGGTAAGTTGAGAAACATCGCAAACTTTGCGGCGATAGCAACTGAAAGGAAGCTATTCGATGACCAAACACAACGGTGACAACCATGCAAACCAGATGAACCCAAATACGATGCTTACTGGGAAAGCAGGGGCTAAGACGAACGCCCGAAGAGCTGGGAAAACCGTTTAGATTAGAATGTGGTGATGACCCTGACTACTTGCCGCTGACGTCAAGGCATTGATCGGTTTGGGCTTAAGCCGTCAGCCGCGGAGGTGGAAGTTGCCACCCCCTTTTGCAAAAAGTCGTAAACAGCTTGGCACTGTCGCCCCCAGAAAACCCCGCCGCGATAATTTCACCATGTCCCAATCTCCACCTTCCCAACGAGTGAGTGTGGCGAAGGATCCTGAAAAATTTTCCTACGGGGCACACCACGGTGCAGCACGTTGAAAGTTCTCGGGGATCGGCGGAGGAGGGGTTACACTGGCGGGACCTCACTGGGCGGTTCGGGCGGTGCCTCTTGCGGGTCCCTGACCGGGTTTTCGATAGGGTCCGTTACAGGATTTTCCGCAGGCGGGCGCGCCGGTGTTTCCGAGGGTTCGGGGAATGGCACTTCGGACGGGGAGGGATCGGGGTTATAGGTCATGATCAATCCGCCACGCGTGATCTGTCAGATGGTTTGGGATCGCTGGCAGGTGCGTCGCCCAACGTCTCCTCGGGGCGGTGCAGATCCTTGACCGGCTTTTTCGGGGGCGTCTTTTTCTTGTCGTCCTCTGGCTTGGTCATGATGTTCTCCTGTTCGGGTGTGATGCAGGACCAACCGACGAACCGTGTCGGAGGTTCCCGTACCGCGCGTCGTCAGCCGGTCAATCGCGCATGCAATTCGCGTTTCAGACGGAATCGACCCCACCAGGACCGGATCTGGGTGGCATACAGCGTTGTCGGGCGGATGCGGCAATCATCCCCGTCCCCGGAGATGTGGAATTGCCGTTTGGCGGCCACCACCGCCGAGCTGGCGGCGGAAATCGCGGCCACCTTCAACTCCACACGACTGATCGCCCCCAAATCCAGATCTTCCGAGGTGTTCCAGCGCGCCCGCTGCAACAGATCCTCGAAACAGCCGATATCGACAAATTCACCGCTTTTCAGCGGACCCTGAAAGGTGGACGCGCTGGGGTTCGGCAGGTTCTCTCTGGCTGTTTCCGTGCGATCCGCGATCGATGTCTCGCGATTGCCATCCTCGGACCAGATCGTAAGGATGATTTCCAAAACATAGATCGGCTCGAACCCGAGGTTGCTGATAAAAGCGCGGGCATCCACGTTCTGACTGCCCCCCAGATGGATCAGGATCTCGTTGCGGCGCTGACGCCGCAGGCCCGACACAAGGATTTGCAGATAGACGATCCAGACCAACGCGGTAATCCCGCCAACCGTGGCCTGAACGGACGCAGCATTTTCGGCCAACCAGTTCCACATAATGTCAAAACCTTCGATAGAGGCGGTAAAGCGCAAATGTCAAAAGGACGGCCCCGCACACAGGGGCCGCCGAGATGCAGGTCAGACGGGCTGATCAGGCGATCAGACCCGGTACTGTTCAGACCCAGTAATGCGGAACATCATAGTGTTCGTGGGTCCGACGCTCCCACTCGCGGTCGGCGAACCAGTTGTCACTGCGCGTGGGGGCGCCCTTGACCTCTTGTTCGGTTATATCCGTCACGAAACCGCTCTTGGCCGTGTCGTAGCGCAGCTTGGCCCACGGGACGGGGTGGTATTCTTCGCCCAGTCCCAGAAAACCGCCAAAGCTCATGACGGCATAGGCGACGTTGCCGGATTGTTTGTCGATCATCAGGTGATCGATTGTGCCGATGTGGGTTCCGTCATTGCCGTAAACGTCGGTTCCGTTCACATCATTCGACGATACGAGACGTGCATGTGTGGTATTTTCCATCTGGATTTCCTCCTCGTTTCTACTGAGGGGAAAACCGCAAAACACCGGGTCCGGTTCCTTGGCATTAGGCACGCTGGCGGTATTTTGCCGTTTGAGGGCGGATGGGGTTTTGCCAGCGGCGATCATTGATCCGCGAGCGCCTGAAGCGCGTCGATGACGCCCCCGCTGAGGGTTTGCAAATTGTCCTGAACATGCACGGCGGGGCAGTCCTGTTTCAGCCGTGCGGCCATGTCGGCCATGGAAAAGCTGTTGGCGCTGTCTAGTGTCATCAGTTCTTCCCAAGTGACCGGCACGGCCACGGGGGCGCCTGGGCGGGCGCGCAGGGAATAGGGGGCCACCGCCGTCGCGCCGCGTTCATTGCGCAGCCAGTCGATGAAAATGCGGCCACTGCGTTTGGATTTCGACATGGACGCGGTGTAACGATCCGGCTGTCGGGCGGCCAACACATGTGCAAAGCCTTTGGCGAACAGGCGGACCGTGTCCCAGCCGCGCGTGCGCCGCAGCGCCAGCCACACATGCACGCCCTTGCCCCCGGTCACGATTGCGCCACTGTCCAGACCCAGCCCCGCAAGCGTGTCGCGCACATCAAAGGCCGCGTTGCGCACATCGGCCCAGTCCAGACCTTCATCCGGGTCAAGGTCGAACACCAAGCGGTCGGGGCGCTCCAGCCGGTCGGTGCGCACGCCCTGAATGTGAAATTCTATCGTGCCCATCTGCGCCGCCGCGATCAGGCTTTGCGTCCGGGTGGCATAGAGGTAATCGGCGGTGTCACCGTCGCTTTCCTCGATGGCGATGCGCGACAGGGCGTCGGGCATGCCGCCGCTGTCGTGTTTCTGGAAGAAACAGGCATCGTCGATGCCCGATGGGCAGCGATACAACGAGAGCGGCCGATGCCCGGCCAGCGCGATCAGGCGCGCGCCGACGCGGGCGTAATGGCGCGCCACGTCGCCCTTGGTGCCGCCCGCATCCGGAAAAACAGGGCGATCCGCGTTGGAGATGTGGATACCCTCGATGATGGTCTGGGTGTCGCTGTCAGTATCGGATGTCATCGGTTCCTCCAGTCGCACATCGTCTGGCGTCTTGTCATCGCGTAGGCCAAGGAAGCTGCCATGCCGTATATAGCCGTCGCTGGTGAATTCGCTAAATTCGATTTCGGCCACCAGATCGGCGCGCACCCATTGAGCATCGGTTGCGATGTCGTCCGGCACGCCCGTGCAGGCCGGTATCTTGCGTGGAGTCATCGCCTGCGCAAGATCGGACATCAACGCCTCGCTGAACCCTGTGCCGACGCGTCCCTTGTAGCGCAGGTTGCCGCCCTCGTGACTGGCCAGCAAAAGCGATGCAAAGGGCCGCCCGGCCTTGTCCGAAGGGGAATAGCCAACGATCACGAATTCCTGCCGGCGGGTGCATTTGACTTTGCGCCAGGATTTGGTGCGGGTGCCGCGATAGGGGGCGTCGATGCGTTTGCTGATGATGCCCTCTGCTCCGGCCTTGCAGGCGTGGGCAAACACCTTGGGGCCGTTGCCAACGATATGCGCACTGAACCGAATGGGGCCATCGGGCGGCGCGTCGCCCAGCAACAGCGCCAACCGATCACGGCGCTCGATCAGGGGGGCCTTGCGCAGGTCCTTGCCGTCTAGCTCAAGCAGGTCGAAGGCGAAGAACACCAGTGGAGTGCCCTGTTTCAGCGCCTTTTGCAGTGAAGAAAACGCGGAGCCGTTGATGCGGGCAGCCATCACCTCGCCGTCGATCAGGGCGGTATCACAGGGCAGGGCGTCAAAGGCCCCGTCCAGCGCATGAAACCTGTCGGTCCAATCCTTGCCCGACCGAGTGTAAAGCCGCGTGCCCCCCTTGCCCAACGCGGCCAGACAGCGATAGCCATCGAATTTCATCTCGTGCAGCCAATCGTCGCCTTCGGGCGCGCTGTCGACCAGCGTGGCCAGTTGCAGCGCGGCAAAGGCGGGGCGTTTGCCCTTGCGATCGGGGTCGGTGTCGGTGTTGACCTCGGGCGCGGCCTTGGGCGGCGCATCGGCGGCGATGTCCTGCATGCTGCGACCCGTAGTGACGGAGACCGCCGTGCCCTTGGTAAAGGCATCGGGATCTTCGCGGGCATGGTCATCGCGTTCCTTGATCAGCAGCCAGTTCTGGCGCTTTTCGCCCGACTCGGCGCGCATCCGCACCAGTGTCCACCGCCCCTTCATCCGTTGCCCTTGCAGGGTGAATTTCAGCTTGCCCTCGGCCAGACCCTGTTCAAAATCCTCTTGCGGCCTCCAGCCGCCGGTGTCCCATAGCATGACGGTGCCGCCGCCATACTCGCCCTTGGGGATGGTGCCCTCGAAATCACCATACTCCAGCGGATGATCCTCGGTGCGCACGGCCAGACGTTTTTCGCCGGGATCCGGCGAGGGGCCCTTGGTCACCGCCCAACTTAGCAGCACACCGTTCCATTCAAGGCGAAAATCGTAGTGCAGGCGCGAGGCCGCGTGTTTCTGAACCACGAAACGCCGCCGCGCGCCGGGTTTTGTCGCGTCACCGCGCGGTTCGCTGGTGCGGGCAAAATCCCGCTTGCGGTTATATTCCTCGAGAGGGTCGGGCGGTTTGGCCATTCACGATGCCTTCTTTCTGGCCGACTTGGTCTTTTTGTTGCTGTCCGCGTTTTTCAGGCTTTGCTTCAGCGCGCTCATCAGATCGACCACGTTATCGCCACCGGCGCTGTCGTCATCGTCGGCGCGCACGCGCGGGGTATTCTTGTTCTTGATCTTGGCGTCCAGCAGCGCTTGCATCGCCTCGGCGTATTTGTCGTGATAGGCCCCCGCATCAAACGGCGCGCTTTTGCGGTCGATCAGCGAGGTGGCGACCTCTAGCAGGTCCTTGTCGACCTTTTCGTCTTTGATGTCGGTAAAAATCTGGTCGGCCTCGCGCAGCTCGTCCTCGTAATGCAGGGTCTCCATCAACAGGCCGTCGCCGCAGGGTTTCACGGCGGCCAGATATTCCTTGCCGCGCATCGTGACTTGGCCCAGCCCGACCTTGCCGGCCTGACGCAGGGCGTCGCGCACCACCCGATAGGCATCCTGCGCCAGTTCGTCCGTGGCGCTGATGTAATAGGGTTTGTCGAAATACAGCGGCGAAATCTCGCAGGCGTCAACAAACTGGACCAGCTCGAAGGTTTTCTTCGTCTCCAATTTGATCGCGTCGATTTCGTCCGGGTCCAGAAGGATGTATTCGTCGCGATCCATCTCGTAGCCCTTGACGATGTCCTCGGTCTTGATCGGTCCGATGCCGGGCACGGATTTTTCATAGCGTATGCGTTTGCCGGAGGGTTTGTGGATCTGGCGGAACGACACGCGGGCGCCGGTCTTGGTTGCCGAAAAGATCTCGACCGGGATCGAGACCAGCGACAGGCGAAGCTGCCCTTTCCAAAGTGCGCGAAGCGCCATGTTGATCCTTTCCTTGCCGGTGCAGCCCGTGATGATCAAATTCGCTGCATCACAAGAAAAGGTTTTCGGCGGGCATTTGTTCCATCGCCAAAGGAACCGGTGTGCTGAAATGAACCAAACAGCCATGACCGGGGTTGGGAGGAAGACATGTCCGTTACATGTCAATCGGACACGGCGGTATGGAAAATAAGGCGATTTTTCCGATTTTCCGCTCTGGCCAACGTATAGGCAGACGAGCTTCTCGTCCCGCCTGTAACGGACATGTCGCCCAGATCTGGAACTATATTGTCGCGTCCCGCTTGTAACACCTCCAGCATGGGGATCATTCTGTCGCTGTCGCTGTCGCTGTCGCTGTCGCTGTCGCTGTCGCTGTCGCTGTCGCTGTCGCTGTCGCTGTCGCTGTCGCGCGAGGGCTCATCCTATTTCACAGCGCAGATACTGCTGGCCCAACGGCGGCGATCTGGTTGGGGGATAGACGCCCGCGCGACGGCGCGGTTCAGGCCCGATCGCGGGCCGGGGCCACGCCTTTGAACAGGGCCTCGTCCACATGATCGCCGTGAAGCACCGAGATGTTTCCTGTTGTCTCCAGCACCACGGCGCGCACGACGGACAATTCCAGCGCGTTCGCCTCGCGCAGTTTGGCGATCAGATCCTCTTCGGCCACGCGGGTCTTGGTCAGCGCATCGTTCAGGATCACGCCGTCCTTCATTAACAGGACAGGGGTGTTCTGAACCAGCGCGTCCAGTCGTGGGGACCAGCGCCGCAGCCGGGAGACGGTATATTGCACCGCAAACAGACAGGCCATCGCGGTCAGGGTCTGAACAAAGCCGGGCCATTCCTGTGACTGCGATGCCCCCGCCAGAAGCGAGCCCATCGCCACCGTCATCACGAAGTCGAAATTCGTCATCTTCGAGAAGGACCTCAGGCCGACCACGCGCACCAGCAGGATGATCCATCCCAGCCCGATCACGCTCAGCACCGCCCCTTTCAGCAATGCGTCGATATAGGGGCCGTCAATAAACATGGGTCGTCTCCTTTCCTACGGGGGTGGCGTCGCCACCACCCAAAGAACCAATAATGTGTTCGCCGCGCCGTGTATGAATACAGATTGAACCCAAAACACTCGGCAGCCGCTAACGGCATGCTATTATCAACCGTTTCAAAGGCAGGAGAGTTTCCGCAAAATGATAGATTTCAGCGAATTTGTGCTGCGTGTGCTGTTTTCGGGGGCCTACGGTTTGATTGTCGGGCTGGATCGCGAGAGAAAGGCCAAGCCGCTGGGCGCGGGGGCCTATGTGCTGGTTGCGATCGGGTCGGCCGCTTTGATGACAGTTACGCTGAAATTTACACGATCCGCCTGCCCATAAACTAAAGCCAGATTGCCGATTATTAGCAAGACATTTATCCGGATGGAACAAGACGGCTATATCCAGCGAGCGCAGGATAACGTCCGAATCCTCAGGAAACAGGCGATGATGGACCTAGCGGATTTCCATGATCGCTATGCCGAAATGGACATTTGTTGGTTTGTCGAAGGATAACCATCTCGGCCCACTTTAATCCTTTTGAAAGAAAGGCTTGGCCGTCCCCTATATTCTGACGGCATAGCTACAAGTGTCTAATGCGCTCATGCATGGGAACTGATCAGCACAGAAAATCGTTGCATCTTCGATGGCTGATAAATTGGCCATGCTGCTGTTCACGCAGATTTCAGTTTGCTTTAACGCCCGGGGGCGAACGATGAGACTTAGGCTTCTTACAATCTGCGGTGTGCTGATTTTGTCAGCTGTTTTTCCGGTCATAGGTGGAATGGTGTGCGCGGCGATCCTTGTTGTTCAGGTCGGTCTGATGGCCATTCGTCTAACCCTTGCGCATTTGCCCTCGCGCTTGTCGACAGACAGGCAGGCCATGACGACTCCTCAGTTTTCGGTCCATGTCGCGACCTGTTCAGAGCCGCCCGCTGTGGTGATCCGCACGCTGCGCGCCTTGCTGGATCAGGATTGGCCCGCTGAAGGCTATGAGATCATCCTGATGGACAATAACACGGCCGATCCGGGCCTGTGGCGGCCGGTCGAAAGGTTCTGCGCGCCGCATGCCGGGCGGATCACGTTCCTGCACCAGACCGGCGTGACAGGGGCCAAGGCCGGGGCGCTGAACATCGCGCTGGCGCATACGGACCCGCGCACCACCCATATCATCACCGTTGACGCCGATTATGTTGTCGAGCGTGATTTCCTGACCCTCGCCGCCAATGCCTTGGGCAGGACCGGGGCGGATTTCGTCCAGTTTCCTCAATCCTATGTCGGGACGGTCCCCACCGCAGCGGGCGTGGATGCCGAGCTGGAGGAGTATTTTCGCACCAATGCCGCCGTCGCGGACGAGGCCGAGGCAGTGCTGTTGACCGGCACGCTCTGCGTCATTTCAAAGCACGCGCTGATCGCCGCCGGCGGATGGTCCGGCGCGACCACGACCGAGGATGCCGAACTGGGCGTGCGCCTGTGCCAGGCAGGATTTGCCGGGCGCTTTATCAATCAGGTGGTGGGAAAGGGGCTGTTGCCACTGTCGCTGGCGGATCTGGAAAAGCAGCGTTACCGCTGGTGCAGCGGCAATTTTCAGACCCTGATGCGGCACTTGCGGACGATCTTCACGCCCGCAGGTTCCTTTAACCTGCACAAACGGTTGGTCATCGTGTCGCAACTGACGGCCTGGTTCAATCTGGCGCTGGTGCCGTCTGTCCTGTTGGTAATCTGGCTGGTGACGGGGCAGGGCGGGTCGGTCGCGGCCGCGCTCGCCGCTGGCGTTATCGTTCTTAGCCTGTGCGACATTGCGTTGCGCGTCATTGCGCGCGGGCTGCGGGACGGGTTGCCCCTGTCCGTGATCCTGCACGCGCTGGCCTGCCGTATCGCGCTGGCGCCGCAATCGTCCAAGGCCACGTTCGACGCGGCGACGGGCATGCGCCTGAAATTTCTGGTGACGGACAAGTCTGGCGATACCCGCGCCGACGCCGCGCATCTGCCGCTGTGCCATTTGGGGCTGTTCGCACTGGCGCTGGTGCTGCTTTTCGGGATTCAGCCGGCCAATCCGCTGGTGATCGTAGCGTTGCTGATCCTGATGGCGCCCTTGCCCGCCGCCCTTCTGACCGATCGCAGTCTGCGCGCCTATCGCAAGGCAATGGTCCCGTCCACAATGGAGTATACGGCATGACATCCGATCCCTTGGCCCCGTTGGTCGACATCATCATTCCGACCTATAACCGTGCGCATCTGATTGCCGTGGCGGTCCGCGCAGCCCTTGATCAAAGCTGGTGGAACATTCGCGTCACGGTGGTCGATGACGCCAGCACCGATGCGACGCAGCAGGCGGTCTCGGCCTTTTTTGACGATCCGCGCCTGAACTATATTCGACTGGCCAGCAACCTGGGCACCGCACAGGCCAAGAACGCGGGGCTGTTGTTAAGCGATGGCGATGCCGTCACCTTTCACGATTCCGACGACATTCCCCACCGCGACAAGGTTCTGCACCAGGTCCGTGCCCTGACCGCGCAGAACGTGCATGCGGATGATTGCCTGAACTGGTCCATGTCCGGCAAGCAGGCCGGTCAGAGGCTGACAGTCACCGCCGCGCTGACCCATCACGAACTGATCCTTCCGGACGGACGGCGGGTGGCGATCCGGCGCGACATCTCGCTGCTGGATGATGTGTTTCCCAACCTGCAAATGGGCACGCAGGTGCCCGGCGACTGGACGCATATCAATTCGGGGCTGTTCCGCGCGGATGTATTTCACCGGCTGGGCGGGTTTGAGGATTGCATCGAAGAGGACCGCGAGTTTCGCAATCGGCTGGTCCTGAATGGCGAGGTGATCTGGATCGTCCCCGAGCTGTTGCTGACCAAGATCGAAACCCCCGACAGCCTGACCCAATCGGCGGTTTCGGATTACGACAGTACCCGACGCAAGGCGGACCGCGAACTGGTCTGGGCCAAGGTCGATGCATGGCGGCGCAGCGCAACGGTGCGTCCGGTTCCGGTGGATATCGCGTCCCTTGGGGTAAGCTATGTCAGCCGCCCCGACCTGCTGCGACGGCGCGATATTCCGGCCACTCCGAGAACAGTCGCGCTGCGCGACAAGATGCTGTCGACGAATATCTCGGCACAGGTGGCGGCGCAATGAACCGGATACGCCACATAGATGCGCGTGCGCATGTTGCCATTGTCGATCCTTGCTCGGCCGCCGGGTATGATCTGAGTGATCTGGAAACAGGCGGGTTGGGCGGCACCGAGGCGACTGTTCTGCGCGTCGCTGCCGCACTGGCCCCGCATTTTGATCTGACGCTTTATCAAAACGGGCGAACCGGTCAGCGAGCGCCAAATTTGGGAAACCTGCGCTGTCTGAACGACCTGCGCCCCGCGTCCAGCTATGACGCGATCGTGGTTATCAACCGCTGGAAGGTCGCGTTGAAACTGCGCAGACAGGCGACCGACACGTCGATCTTTCTGTGGCTGCATGTTTATCCCGGTCGCCACAACCGCAAGATGGGCGCGGCGTTGAAGGCGGCCAATGTCACCGTCATCTGCGTGTCCCACACCCATGCCGAAACCCTGAAACGCTTTCTGGGGGACGATACGCCCAGCCTGCGGGTGATCTACAACCCTCTGGATGATGCACTGCGCCCCGACGACACCCCCCGCGACCCCGGCAGGCTGCTGTTTGCCAGCTCGCCGCACAAGGGGCTGGGCGAGGTGTTTGGACAGTTTTCGACCCTGCGCAGACACCTTCCCGATCTGACGCTGTATGTCGCCGATCCCGGTTACCTTAGCTGGGACACCGGGCCCGTGCCCGAGGGCGTGGTTTTTCTGGGGTCATTGTCGCACCCCGCGCTGATCCGCCAGATGCGGCGCGCGCTGTGCCTGTTTTATCCCCAAACCAGCTTTGCCGAGACCTTTGGTCTGGTTCTGGCCGAGGCGAACGCAGTCGGCACACCTGCGCTGGTGCATGCCGGTTTGGGGGCAAATGCCGAAATCGTCGCGGACGCAGAGCAGCAGGTGGATGGTCAGGATGCCGGGCAGATCCTGTCGCGTGTACTGGCCTGGCGTCAGACACCTGCACAGGTCACGGCCAACCCCGCATTCCGGCTGAACGCCGTGGCGCAACATTGGGTGGATTTGCTCCACCGCGCCGTTGCGCAACCTGACCTGAGCGAGGTGTCACAATGACACGTTCCGAACCTGCTTTTTCTGCGCCCCAGAGGCTGGCCAGCGGCCCCGTACCGCGTGGCCTGTCCAAGGCATTGCAAGCCGCCGCTGCCGGTGAAGCGCGCGGCGAGGTTCCTATAGCGCGTTCGATTGACATGCTGCGCAATGCCGCGCTGTTGGCGGATGACGGCACGGCCGATCCTGCCCGGACAGCACGGGCACTGATGCAGATTGGGGCCGCGAACCTTGGTGTCGGGCGCCTCTACGAGGGGCACATCAATGCGCTGCATCTGATGCGGCTCTATGGCACTGCCGCGCAGACCCGCATGGTGGAGGACTGTATTTCAGGCGGAGCCGTGCTTGGCGTCTGGGGGGCGGATGGCAAAACGCCACTAACCGAGGCAGGCGGGCGCTTGCAGGGGGGCAAATGTTTCGCCTCGGGGCTGGGAACGGTGACGCAGGCGCTGGTCACGGTCAATTCCGGGCCGGACGCGCGTTTGGCACTGGTCGATGTGACAGATCCTAAACAGGCGGATCACATGACGTGGGCCATGCACGGCATGCAGGCGACCGCGTCAGGAAGCTATGATTTCACCGACCTGCCTACAGACCGGATCGCGTGGGTCGGCGCGCCCGGCGATTACCAGCGTGAGCCACATTTTGTCGGCGGAGTGTGGCGTATAGCGGCCTTGCAGGCGGGCGCGGCTGTCGGCCTTCTGGATCAGGCCGCGTCAGAACTGCGCGCGATAGAGCGCATGCAGGCCGAAGCGCAAAAGGCGCGTTTGATGAGCGCGCTGATGCGTGGCTGGGCCGGTATTGCCCTGACAGAGCGGGCCGCGCAGGCCGTGATTGATCCGGACCTGCTCCCGGAGGACATCGTGGCCGCGTCGATCACAGCCCGCCTGTTCACCGAAGAAGTCGCACTGGACGCGATCCGCGCGGTCGAGCAAAGTATCGGCCTGCGCCATTTCGAGGTGGCGTCAGAAACCGGGCGCATGGCCCGCGACCTGTCGGTCTATTTGCGTCAGGCGGCGCGGGATGCGTTCATGCAGCGCGCGGCGCAGACGGCTTTGGGCGCACCGGGTGGCGTCTGGGGGGTGTTCGCATGACTATCGCGCAAACCCCCTTCCTGCCGGACGTGTTTTCCGGACAACAACGGCTTGTTGTGCTGGCGCCGCACCCGGATGATGAATCCCTAGGGTGCGGGGGGTTGTTGGCGCGGGCGTTTGGCGGTGCCGGGGCGCATGTGGTCTGCCTGACTGATGGCAGCGCCAGTCATCCCAACTCGGCCCTGTGGACGCCCCGGCGATTGGCCCGGCGGCGGCACACCGAGATGATCACGGCACTAAAGCGTCTTGGCGGCACTGCTCGCGATCTGACATGGATGGGGATGCCCGACGCCGGGCTGTACCGCGCCGACGTGCAGGCGGTGGCGGGTGAACTGGCGCGGATCATCGACGGGCTGGACGCCAGCCAGATCTTTGTGCCCGCCGTCGAGGACAGTCACGAAGATCATCAGGCTGCCGCGAAATTCGCGCAAGAGTTGCGGGTCATGCGGCCGGAGTGGACATACTACGCCTACCCCGTCTGGTCGCGTTGGAATGACCCGGATTTTGATAGCAACATTGCCCGCCACGCGCCGATCTTCCTGCCCCTTGGCGATCTGTGCGCAAAAAAGCGTGCCGCGATCCATGCTCATCAAAGCCAGCTGGGGCAGATCGTGCCGGACGATCCGTCGGGGTTCACCCTGCCACCCGGTTTTGTCGACAAGTTCCTTTTGAGCGCTGAAATCTTTTGGAGGATGCCGTGATGGGGGTGGGCCGCGATCATCTGCACGCAGTTTACGCCGATGCCATTGATCCTTGGAATTTCCGGCACAGCGCCTATGAGCAGGCGAAATTTGCCGCGACGCGCCGCGCCCTGTCCCGCCCCCGCTACAACCACGCATTTGAGCTGGGCTGTGGCAACGGGGAATTGGCCCGGCATCTGGCCCCGATCTGCGACAACTATACCGGGATGGACGCGGTGGGCGCCGCGCTTGGGGCCGCGCGCGCGGCAGTGCCAAAGGCCGTTTTCACACCCGGCTATTATCCCTGCCCGCTGCCGCAGGGGGATTTCGATCTGCTGATCCTGTCCGAGATCCTGTATTTCCTGGATCGCGACAGCCTGCGCAGATTGGCATGTGACATCGAAACCCGCTGGCCGCGGGCAGAGGTCGTTTGCGTCAACTGGCTGGGGGACACGGCGCATGAGTTGCAGGGAAACGAGGCATTGGCGGAGTTCCGTACCGCGCTGGAATCGCATCACTTCAAACCTGTCGCGCAGACAGGCGGATACCGCATCGACCGCGGTTTGCCAAAGAGTCAATCATGACCCACGTTTTGCACCATGACACAGCCGTTATCATCCCGGCCCGCAACGAAGAGAACCGGATCGCAACATGCCTGAGCGCGCTGGCCACGCAGTGCAGCGCCGGCGTCACGGTGATCGCGGTCGTCAACAACACGACCGACCGCACGGGCGATATTGCCCGCGCCACCGCTGCGCGGTGTGACTTGCCCCTGACCCTGCTGGACCGCAGATTACCTGCCGATGAGGGGGTGGGGACGGCGCGAAGGATTGGGTGTGATCACGCGCTGCAAACCCTGCCAAGGCTGCGTTATCTACTGACCACGGATGCCGATTGTATCGTCGCGCCCGATTGGATCGCGCGCAATCGCGCCCATCTGCAAACGGTCGATGCGGTCTGCGGCAAGGTCGATCTGATCGCAGGCGAGGCCGACATCCTTGAGGGTATGGACCAACAGTTTGCCACGTTTGAGGGCACCTATCGGGATCTGGTCCAAGCCATCTATGCGCGCCATGCGCCGGGCTGCGCGGATATTGCCGACACCCACGGCGAGGCCGCCGGGGCCAGCCTAGGCTTGACGAAATCGGCCTATCTTGCGGTCGGCGGGTTTACCCGCGTGACGTGCGGCGAGGACCGTCGGATCGTGCGCGCGCTGCGCAACGCCGGGCACAAGGTGCGCCATGCCAGCGATGTCACGGTGCGCGCCTCCTGCCGTCTGACGGGGCGCGCCGCCGGGGGCATGTCGGACGCGTTGAAGGCGCGGATCAACGGCGCGGATTACCTGATCGACGACGGCCTGCCGCCCGCGAACTGGGTGGTCCGGCACGCGGGGCGCAACACGCTGGGCCCCTGGCCGCCGCTAGTGCCCGCGCATCTGCGCCTGAAAGTCAGCGATCTGCCGGACCATATCCGTATTCTGGAAAGCTATCTGAATTAGAGCGCGGGAAGCTCCGCCTCGATAAGTCCGGGCGCGGGGGCGGCGGACATTTCCGCTGGCCCGGACCAGCGGGTCGATGTGGTGTCAAGGATCGCCATGCCTGCAATCCCTCAACCCAGAACGTCGGCCCTGCCGACCGCGAAAGGAGACTAAAATGCCGACGCTAAGAGACCTTTATATCGAAGAACTTCAGGATCTCTGGTCCGCGAATGATCAGATGTCGGAAGTGGTGTCCGCGATGGCCGACAAGGCCGCGGACAGCAGGTTGGCCGATAGGCTCAGTTCGGCCAAGGACGGCATCGATCAGCACACGCGCCTTTTGAAATCGTTGCTGGAAGACACGAACGCCGAGGTGAAAAAAGAGCATTGCAAGGGCATGGAGGGTCTGGTGAAGGAGGCGCGCAAACACGCACTGGACGCCGACATGTCCGGTGCCGCGCTGGATGTCGCGATCATCGCGCAATACCAGCGCCTGTGCCACTACGGTATTGCCGGTTTCGGCACGACCAAGGCCTTTGCCGAGGCGCTTGGCGCGGATGATGCGGTCAGCCAACTGGATCAGGCCCTGGACAAGATCTATGGCTCTGACGAGTTCATGACAGAATTGGCCGAACGGTCGCGCAATCTTGATGCGATGGGATAGGCGCAGCATCGCAGGGGCGTGCGCGGTTTTTCGCGCGCGCCCTTGTCGAATGCCCCTGCATTGCCAACGCGGCCCTGGAACAACTTTTGCTTTGCATGGTTGTTTTAACAAGGACCAGAAAAAATCGGGAGAATTTCAAATGCACGGCATCATCTACCTGATCGGCCTGATTGTGGTCGTTCTCGCAGTTTTAAACCTGATCGCTTAACCCAAGGAGCTTACCATGACGGATACAACTGGACACACTCCAGGCCATAGCCAGCCTGGGCAAAGCAATGACCTGAAGGACAAGGCCAAGGCTGCGGCGCAAACCGCATCGCAGCAGATCAAGGCCGGTGCCCAAGGCGCCGCCGATACGGTCGCAACCGAGGCCGCCGGCTACGCCAACCAGGCCAAGGACGCGGCGGCCGACGAGGTCAAGGGCGTGGCATCTGCGTTGCGCACCGCAGCGGATGAAATGCGCCGCGGCTCCCCGCAAGAACGTACGTTCAGCCAGATTGCTGACGGTCTGGCGGATGCATCTGACGCGATGCACGACAAGGATCTCGGACAAATGGTGGGAGCGGTTAGCGATTTCGCAAAGCGCAATCCGCTGGTCTTTCTGGGCAGCGCCGCATTGCTCGGCTTTGCCGCCACCCGGTTCGCCAAGGCCTCGGGCCGCGATGCCAATTCCGCCGAGTACCAGCGGCGGGCGGAACGGATGGACCGTCCCCCGCCAGCCGAGCGTCCTGACATTGCCAGTGCGGGCAGCACGCCGGGCGCGTCAATCGCATCTGCACAGGAAAGGAACACGGTATGACTACATCTCCGAACAAATCCACCGGGGGTCTTCTGGGCGATGCGCTTGCCCATGTCGGATCCCTGGTGCGCAACGAAGTTGATCTGGCCCGTGCTGAGGTCAACGAGAACCTGCAAAGTGCCGGTGTTGCCCTTGGCGTCATCGTCGGCGCGGTCGTGGTCGCGCTGACATCGCTGAACGTGCTGTCCGCCGCGCTGGTCGCGGCACTGACCGAGGCGGGCGTGCCCGGTGGATGGTCGGCGCTGATTGTGGGCGTTGCCTTAGCGATCGTGGCCTATGTGATGCTCAACAAGGGCACCAATGACCTGAAGCTCAGCAGCCTCGCCCCCAGACGGACAGCCAAGAACGTAAAGCGCGACGCGCAAGCCGTGAAGGAGGTTTACGATGACAACTGATACCCGCAGCCCCGAAGAAATCGAACGCGCCATCGAACGCGAACGCGCCGGTCTGACCAGCACGCTGGATCAATTGCAGGACAAGTTCTCGGTCGAGACGGTGGCCCGTCAGGTCAGCGACCAGTTTCGCGAACATGGCGGCGAGTTTGGCCGCTCCGTCACGGACGCGGTCAAACGCAATCCGCTGGCGCTGGCCGTGACGGGCATTGGCTTTGCGTGGTTGATGATGAGCGACCGCTCCCCTGGGCGCGACCGGTATGAGCGCGATCATTATGATGCGGACCCACGATACGGGCGGACGGATCGGCGCGACAGTTTTGATCGCGACAAATCGGAACGTCTGGCCCTGAGCGACGATGATCACGACCACGGCGATCAGGTCGGGCGAACAGGTCTGCCAAATCGCGCCGGATCAGCGGGCACGCAGCGCAGCCTTGGCCGCCAGCCCGGCACCCCATCCCATCGCCCTTATGCGGGACGCTATGCAGAGCCCGAGAATACTCCATCCTGGGTTCGCGCGCATGAGAACGAGCGCGGCATCGGCGCACGGCTAAGCGGTGCGGTATCCGGTGCTGCGTCGGGCGTGTCAGGGGCGGCGTCCACCGCCGCTGACAAGGCCCGCGATGCCGCTGGCGCGGTGTCGGATGCGGGCAAATCGCTGGCCGACAGTGCCCAGGGCGTTGCGTCCTCTGCTTCGGACCGGGCTGCGGCCCTGCGCGAGCGGCTTGCCGAAGGGACCGAGAGCCTGTCGGAAGAGGCCCGCAACCGTGTCATTGCCGCACGCGAGAACGCGATCAAGGCGCGGGATGCGGCGATGTCCTATGCCCGTGACGGGCGCGAGCGCGCGACTGACCTGTTCGAGGAACAGCCCCTGATCGCCGGCGCGCTGGCCGTCGCCGTGGGCGCCGCGCTGGGGGCCGCATTGCCCCGCAGCCGGGTCGAGGATGACTATCTAGGCCAGCAGAGCGATCATCTGATGGACGAGGCCGAACGCATCTTTGCCGAGGAAAAGCAACGCCTTGTCAAGGTGGCCGAGGCCGCGACCGACGAGGCAAAAACCGTGGTGAGCGAGGTCAAGGGCGACGCCAAGGACATGGCCAAGTCGGTCGTGGACAAGGCTAGGGACTCCGGCGAGCGGATTGCCGACGCGGCCCAGACCGAGGCCAAGGAGCAGCACAAGACCGGCGCGAAAAAATCGTGACCGCTATCCCGAAGCAACTGAGCAGCCCGTGCCATTGACGCGGGCTGTCACATATGGAGACCCTGAATGACCCGTGGCAGAGCAGCAGAAACCCCGACGGAGATCCCGGCCAAGGGATGGAAAGATATCGCGTTCCGGGTCAAGGACGAACTGGCCACGGATTATGTCGGACTGATTGCCGCCGGGGTCGCGTTTTATGCGCTGTTGGCGATTTTCCCAGCGTTGACGGCGGTCATGGCGCTGAGTGGGCTGGTGATCGAACCGGCGGAAGTGACCGCGCGATATTGCCAAGTTGTTGGCCGATTGTGAAGTATTGGCAACGGTTGGATCATGCCGCCATTTCGGCGGTGTAATCGGACCAGAGGTTGAACGCATCAGTGCGGGCGTGGCGGTATGAGGTTGCAGTAAGTTGATAGCGGCGCGGTCGGAAGATCAGGTTGATCTGGTCATGTGCTGACAGAAACCTTTGAGCCTGCCGGTGGGATTTGAATCGGCCAAATATTTTCTCTCGTTTACGCGTCGGCCTGTGCGACACTTCGATCGCATTGTTCAAACCCTTGTGGGCGCGATGATCCGCGCCCGGTGCCAGTTTACTGATGGGCTGGATATAACTGCGCAACTTGTCGGTGATCACGACCCGTGGTTCGCCGAACAGGGTGATCAACCTTTGGAAGAACCGCATTGCGGCCTTTGCATTTCGGCGTGTTTGCACGAGAATATCGAGCACTTCGCCATTTGCGTCGAGCGCGCGCCACAACCAATGCTTCTTGCCACGGATCGTGATCACGACTTCGTCTAGGTGCCAGTTGTCGTTCGGTTGCGGTCGATCCCGGCGGATGCAGTTTGCGAAATGTTGCCCAAAGCGATTGACCCATAGCCGGATCGCCTCACGGCTGACAACCACGCCCCGTGCTGCCAACAGGTCCTCGACATCCGCCGTGCTTAGTGCAAAGCGATGGTGCGCCCAAACCGCGTAAGCAATGATCTCGCGAGGGTAGCGGAAGCCTTGCAGGCGCGGAATGTGGGTCAGAATGTTCATGGGACCGACATAGCTTGATCAAACCCGGCCAACAACTTGGCAATACCCAAGCGGCAATTGCACGGGCCGACAAAAGCCTTGCGACCATCGTGATGTTGCCCTTTGCCACCGGTGATGACACCGGCAAGGTGCAGGCCGTGCAAATGCTGGACGATCTGAAGCCGGATCTTCTGTTCTCGACCGAGCGGGTCGGGCGCAATGACAAAGGCGTCTATCACTCGATGCGCGGAATTGATTACGGCATGGGCCGCGCAAGGATAGATCTGCTGTTTGACGAAGGCCTCGCCGAGGCATCCCGGTGGTTGCCGTTGGCGACGGTGGCAATGAAATCGGCATGGTCCGCGTGGCCGATCATGTCAAAGCGTATGTGCCTTATGGCGATGTCTGCCAATGCGGTTGCGGCGGGGGCATTGGCGCTGTTACTGGCTGTGATGTGCTGGTGACTGCTGCCTGTTCAAACTGGAGATGCACGGCGATTGTCGCGGCGATGGCCGCGCGCGCGTGGGTAAGGCATCGTTAGTGCATAGGCCTGAACGTGAAGCACTGTTATTGGATACAATGGTTGGCGCCGGGTTGATAAATTCGACTCATGGGGTGATCGACGACAGTGTTGACGGCTTTACCCGGCATAGTCACCTGGCAGTTGCCGAGCTTTGCCGCACAATTATTACCCGCGCTTTATAGCGTAAACGACAGGAAACGAAGATGATCCAAGACCAACCTGACCTGATTGCCGCGATCCGTGATCGCTTTGCCCATGTCGACACCTGCCCCTTTCAGGGACCGCGCATTTTCTTTGAAAACGCGGGCGGCGCGCTGACGTTGAAATCGGTTGTCGATACCTCGGCCAAGTTTGCAGCCATCCCCGATAACCAAGGGCGCGACAACGTTGCGGCACATGCGCTGGTCGATATCATCAATAAGGCCAAGGCCGATATGGCCGTGCTGATGAACACCTCATCGGGCCAATTCTTTGCGGGTGAAAGCGGCACTGAACTGCTGTTTCGTCTGATCCGCACCGCCTGTGTGAACGCCCCCAAGGGCAGCCGCGTGGTTGGCAGTTCCATCGAACACCCCGCCACGCGCAGCGCGGCGCGCCGGTGGGCGGAAATCGCCGGTCTGGACTATGTAAATGTGCCCCATGACGATGCGACAGGTCTGGTCACAGCCGATGATTATACACGTGTGATGACCCCGGATGTGTCTGTTGCCACGATCCTGCACGCCTCGCCCGTCACCGGGATGGGCATGGATGTGGCCGCGATTTCGGCGGCGATCCGTGCGGTGGCCCCTGATTGCGTGATCATTGTCGATGGTATCCAACACGCCGCGCACGGTCAGATGGATCTGGATGCCTACAACGTCGATGGGTACGTGATTTCACCCTACAAGATGTTCTCGCGCCACGGGTATGGCATCGCGTGGATTTCTGACCGGTTCAGCGCGATGCCCCACGATATGCTGATCAATGCCCCCGCCACCGGTTGGGAATTCGGCACCCGAGACACCGGCGCCTATGCGACGCTGTCGGATGTGGTTCAGTATTTCGACTGGCTGGGCGGCGAGGTGTCGGACGAGACCGATCCGCGCGCCCGGATCGAGGCCGCAGGTCGCGCAATCCATGAGTATGAGACCCACCTGACCAACGCGATGATCCACGGCACCGGCAATCAGCCCGGTTTGGCCAAGATGGAGCACGTGACCATTCTGGCCGGTGCCGACAATCCATCGCGCGAAGGTCTGGTTTCGATCGTGGTTAACGGACACCCGTCCCCCGAGGTGGTCACGATGCTGAACACTCAGGGCATCCGCACCCATACCCGCAAGGCGGATCACTATAGCGGCAATGTTCTGGACCCTCTGGGCCTGTCCGATTGCATCCGGATCTCTCTGTGCCATTACAATACGGAAACCGAAGTGGCACGGCTGTTGTCGGCGCTGCGTGAATTGGGGCAAGACGGCTGATCAGACGTCGTATTCTGAAGCAAATGGCGCGCCGCCGGTCTGCATGATCCGGCGTCGCGTAATTTTTGCACTGAAGTGCCTTTCGCGATAGACGGACCGTATGATCCCGGCGGCGGTATGGCCTGTCCTGGTGGGCAATGCCAAACAAGATTCGCACGCGGATCGCATATGGAGGCAGGAACTATATGAGCAGTTCCGATAATCGCACACGTATCTTCTTTGGTCTATTGCCGGGCTATTCAGCATTGTCATTTGCGGGCGCGTTGGAAGCTCTCAAATACGCGAATGACTATGCGACAGACCACGAATTTATCTGGCAACTCTGCACGCAAGACGGTCAGCCCGTGCCGGATCTGACGGGGCTTAAGCTGCCCGTTGATACGAATTTCGTGAATGTAAACGATGGCGATATCATTCTCGTGTGCGGCGGCGAGGATGTTTTGAAAACCACCCCGGATGCGATGCTGCATTGGCTGCGTCGCAATGCCCGCCATGGGGCGCGTATTGGCGGTCTGAACACGGGCAGTCTGGTGCTGGCCAAGGCCGGTGTCCTGAACGGCGCGCCCACGACTGTTCACTGGCGCAACCGGCTGAGTTTCTTAGAAGAATTCCCGGATGAGACCCTGACGGATTTCACATATACAACCCTGAACGAGCGTTACTCGACCGCCGGGGGCACGGCCTCGATTGACCTGATGCTGTATCTTATCGAAGTCATTTGTGGCGAAGAGGTCGCGCATGCGGTTTCAGGGCAACTGAACTATACAAAGATACGGGTTTTGCAGGATTCCGAGCGGGTTCAATCCGTGGATCGCGCCGGATTTCGCCACCCCAAACTGTCGGTCATTATCTCGCTGATGGAAACAAATCTGGAAGAGCCGCTGCGCCCCGGTGATCTGGCCCAATCGGTCAATATCTCAACCCGACAGTTAGAGCGGTTGTTCCGGCGCTACCTGAAATCCACGCCCAAAAGCTACTACACGAAGATGCGGCTGGAACACGCCCGCAACCTTTTGCTGCAATCAAATATGGCAATCACGGATATCGCTTTGGTGTGTGGCTTTGGATCGACCTCACATTTTTCACGACGGTTTCGGGAACATTTCGAGATTCGTCCATTGCAATTGCGGCGCAACGATACCGACAGAACCAAAGCGCAAGATACTACTAAGGATAGCGTTCAGCCCGACAGCATGACTAACACAACGAGAAATGCCGGACAGAGAGCTTGAAGCCCCGGCCAGTGCTGGCTGATCGTGTTACCAAAACCGACGGGTACAACGGCGGTGCTGTCGACGCCGAAAGTTACCTGCGTAACGCACCGATCGATGACTGCAGCTGGTCCGCTATGCGCCGGATGGTACAGTGGTTCGCGTGATTGTAATGTCAGTCAAAAAGGTCATAGGCGGCCATCGGCGGATCCCTCCAGAGGGATCGGGGCCCGGCTGGATGAAAATTCTATTGCAGGAGAAAAACCGACCGTACATTTACGATCCTCTTTCCAGGCTTAAGGGCACCTCGAAGAATTGCCCTTCCTGAGCGGCTGGCGCAGGCGGGCATGGTGGATGGCATAGTCATACTCAACGGCTGAGCCAGCGGTGCACCGCAAACACGCTGGCAATCCCCGAAAGCACCACGCGTGTTACTCGGCGGCGTCAGTTGGGAGGGCGAACAAGGCCTGTAGTTCCTGTTCCATCCGGATGCGATAGCGGGCCAGCTTGGGGGCCATGTTAAGGGCGATAACCCCCACCATCTGATCCTCTTTCCAACATTCGGCGACAAATTTACGGTCCGCCATGGACCCCGCAACGACTTCAATCCGGTCAGCGTCCGAGGGGCGCCCCAACGACTGAAGTTTAAGCGCAAACTGGTCTGACCAGAACGAGGGCAGGGGCACGTAAGGTGCATCGCAATCATGCAACAGCGCAAGCGCAGCCGCGGCACCCTGATCGGCGGCGTTGGTCCAGTGTTCAATCCTGATGTTTTCGGCACCATAGTGCAGGTGCGGCCAAACCGCGACGTCACCTGCGGCCGCAATCCGATTGTCACCGTTCAGGGCCCGGCAGCTTTGATCGCAGACCACGCCGTTGTCCAAAATCAACCCGCTGCCCTCTAGCCAGCCGGTCGCGGGGCGCGAGCCGATAGCGACCAGCACAATGTCGGCCTGTATCGTTTCGCCGGTGTTCAGGGTGACACCGGTCACATGGTCTGTGCCCTCTAGCGCGTTAACGGTGACATCAAAGCGGAATGCCACGCCTTCTTCTTCGTGGGCGTTGCGGAAAATCTGGGACAGTGACGGGGGCAGCACGCGCGCCATGGGCCTGTTCATCTGGTCCAGTACAGTCACATGCAACCCGCGTTTGCGCGCACTTGCCGCGACCTCGCACCCGATAAAGCCCGCGCCGACAATGGCAATCTTGCTTCCCGGCTGCATTTCGTTGCTTAGGGCGCATGCGTCATCAATGGTGCGCAGAATGTGGACGCCGGGCAGGTTGATGTTGGGAAGCGGCGGCACAAAGGGCGTCACGCCGGTCGCGATCAACAGGCGATCATAGCCAAGCGTATCACCATTGGCCAATGTGACCTTGCAATCCGCCAGATCCAAACCCGTCGCTGCGGATCCCAGGTGCCATGCTGCGTCCAGATCCTCGGCAATCGGAAAGGACAGATCGTCAACCTCTTGCAAACCAAAAAGGATTTGCTTGGACAGGGGAGGGCGGTTGTAGGGCAGGTGGGCTTCTGCGCCGACGATTGCAATCTCGCCTTTGTAGCCCGTGTCGCGCAGCGCCTCGGCGGCGCGCAACCCGGCCAGTGATGCACCGACGATGACAAAACGCGCACAGGCTGTCATGGTTTATTCCACCTTGATGGCAAGTTGTGGGCAGGCTTTGGCGGCTTTTTCGACACGGGCGCGCGCGTCTTCGGGGACCTCCTGCGAGTGGCGAAGTTCGTCGTCGTCATCGAACCAGAATTCTTTCGGCGCGACGAAAACACACTGGCCGTGATATTCGCAAAGGGTCATGTCGACGGTCACTTTAGGCATGTTTCTAATCCTCGGACTGATGGTGGTGTTAGTCTGCGTTCATATCGAAGGCGATGTTGAGCGTCTGAAAACCGCGGACCCCGAACAAGGGGGCCAGTTGCGTCGTGGCGTCATCGGCAAGACGCAGATTGCGCAGCCGGCGCAAAAGAACCTTCAGGGCGATCATACCTTCCCGGCGCGCGATGGTCTGACCGGCACAGGCGTGAATGCCACGACCAAACGCCATATGCAGCGTTTCGCGGTTGTCACGATCCAAATCAAAGTTTTCAGCGTGATCGTAATGGGTTTCATCGCGGTTTGCGGACCCAAAGTTAAGCATCAGCTTGGCCCCCGCCGGGAGGTCCACACCGCCGATCTGCATAGGTTCAAGCGTGATCCGATACATTGATTGAAGCGGCGTTTCGTGGCGCAGGCTTTCTTCCAGAAGGTTGGGGATCAAATCGGGGTTTTCGCGCAGGCGGTTTTCCAGTCCTTCGGTGGTCGCAATGATATGCACAAGGTTGGAAATAAAGTTGATCGTACTTTCGTTGCCTCCGACCAACACCTGCGAGCACATATTGATGACCTCGGCATTTGTCAGCGGCGTCTCGTCTTCGGGCTGATCCAGAAGCTTGCCAATAAAGCAGTCGCTGCCCTCGGTCCGTGCCTTTTCCATCCGTTCCAGCACGAAGTCTTCGAAAACCAATGTATCAAGCGCGGCATCAATAACTGTCTTGTCGGGGACGTGTCCGGTTAAAGCTGCAAAGAAATTGTCAGACCAACCTTTCATTCGGTAGACCTGTTCTTCGTCGACTTTGAAGATCACGCTCACCAACGCCATCGGCAGCGGAATCGAAAACTGCGAGACGCATTCAAATTGGCCCTTGTCGATAAAGCGGTCGATGAATCCGTTGACACGTTCTTCGATGGTTGGACCGAAGGCGCGCAGGGTTTTTGCGGGCGCCAATGCGCGCTGCACAACCTTGCGGTGGAAGGCCTGGATCGGCGGATCTGCAAGAATAAGCGTGCGCTGACGTGGCACCGCCTTGGAACGCGACAGAATTTCAAGGGCCTCGGGACAGGCGCGGTATGCGTTGCCGCTTGAGAGTGCTTCCTTGGACGTGAACTTGTCCGGGTTGGTCAGGACGAACTCGACGTCGTCATAGCGGCTGATCACCCAAAGGTTCTGATCGGGCAGGAAATGCACCGGGTCCTCTGCTCGAATCTGCGCATATGCACCGTAAGGGCAGGCCCGGTTTTCGGCAGATAACAACGAGATATCGGCCACATTGGATGCCCCTGTGAGCGGGCATGTAGCATTGGATTTTGTATCGGTCATGCTGATGGGTCTCTTCGTTGATATCGCCCAACCGACCGGACGGTCGGTATATATATACTGACAGTATTTAAATGATGTTCTTGAGTCAAAGAAAATATTTATTGGACGGTAACAAGCTGTATTTGCAGAGTAACTTATGGTCCGCAGTGATGCAGACGGACCCGCCTTCTGGTCAGGTCGCGCCGGGTGGAACCACCCCGGTGCTCAACATGTCCCAAAAGGCGTCTGCAATTTCTGCAACGTCATAGTCCCCGTCGGGTCGATACCAGAAATACGCCCACCCGGTCATTCCGTCGAGGGCCAGCATCATCAGGTGACTGTCCACATCCTGCCGGATTGCGCCTGCCGATTTCGCTTGTTCAATCATTGACCTCACGCGGTGCCGATAATCTTCGGCCAGTCGGGTCAAATCGTTGAACGCGACCGAACCGATAATCGCGCGCTCCTGCCAAGTGACAGTAAACAGATCCTGATGTCCGGCTATGGTTTGCAGACGGGTCGCGACAAACCGGTGAATTTTCTCGCGGTGGCTTCCATCAAAGGCTTCGACCTGGGCGAGATGAGCAAGCAGCAGTTCGCCTGACAACTTTACGATCGTATGAAGCAATGCTTCCTTGCTGGGCCAGTGATGGTAAAGACCGGGTTTGGACAGACCGACCGCTGACGCGATTTGGATCATCGACACGGCGTTGAATCCACTCTTGCGAAACAGCGCGGCTGTCGCGTCTATTGTTTGCCTGCGCTTCGAGTTCGGATCCTCGCGATAATCGGCAAGGGAGAAATTGATCGCGACAGTTTTTGTGGCGGATGTGGGAATGTGCAGGCCCTTGGTCTTTTGGTGCTAGGGGATCGCTTGGCGTTTTGGATCAATCGTTTTGCGGATCAAAGAAGTTTGTCGGCTCGGTTCGGAATTCCGACCGCGACGTAATGAACGCCGAAACACGGTCGCAGAACAGTTGGGTGTGTTTTATGCTGATTTCTTCCAGCCTGTCACCATCGCCAGCGGCGATCAGTTCGATCATCTCGTTATGCTCATGATAGACGCGCGCATAATAATCCGCCTGTGCCGAAGGCTGTGCGCCGGCTTTTTCGAACATAAGATATGACAGGCGAATACTACAGTTCAGCAGCGTTTCATAAGCTTCCGCAAGAAAAGGGTTTCCAGACGCTTTGCCAATGCGCAAATGAAACTGATGATTCATTTCCGCCATCAATTTGTAATCACCGCTTTCAGACGCCTTTAGATAGGCATCATTGATCTGGTGCAAATCAACCAGCGCTTCGGGTTCGTGCCAACGCGCGGCAAGCCGGAACACCGCCGCCTGATACAGATCCATCGCTTCGAAAATGCGGGGGACCTGCTCGATACTGACCACCTCAACGAAGTGGCCGCGATTGGCCGAAAACCGCACCAAACGATCGGATTGCAGGCGAATAAGTGCTTCGCGGATAGGGGTGCGCGAAACGCCAAAGCGTTTCTCCAACAGCGTTTCATCAAGGTATTCGCCCGGTTTGGCCTCAAGCGTCAGAATCTCGCTGCGCAGCGCTTCGTAAACTGTCTGGGTGGCCTTTCCCCGCGGGCGACCGCGCTTTGCGCGCTTGTCGATGTCATCAAGGTTGATCGACTTTTCGCTGTCGAGAGCTTTGAGCTTTGCCATGTTTAACCCTTCACCCCTATGTGCTGTTTCACGCGGCTCTATCGTTTCCGATCACTTAAGCCGCTGAACCATAGTAGGTATTACGCCGAATTGAAATGCTACACGATGCCGCCCTTGTGCCCTTACGCAGGCAACTGGCCTGCGTAAGGGCACGCTTTGCGGTTATACCCCGTCCTCGATTTTCTTGCGGATGTCGGCCACCAAAACGGGTTTGATGATTTTTCGCGTCGGGGTCATCGGCATCTCATCCAGAATTTCCAACCGCTCGGGCCAACGCATTTTGGCGATTTTGAGGCCTTCAAGAAAAGAGCAAAGTTCCGGCAGATCAAGCGTTTTGCCGGGCTTCAGGACCGCATAAGCGCAAATTCGTTCACCCAGAACCGGATCGGGCATCGGAACCAACGCGGATTGAAGAACATTGGAATGTGCGTCGATCAGGCTTTCGATGTCGGATGGATTGATCTTGATACTGCCGCGGTTGATGATGTCCTTTGAACGACCGGTGATCATGATGTTTCCCGCGTCGTCCAGCATCGCCAGATCGCCCGTGCGAAACCAACCGTCTTCGGTAAAAGCGGTCGCGTTTTCCTGCGGGTTTTCGTGGTACTCGCGCAGAACCGATGTGCCAGAAAGCTGCATTTCGCCTTCTTCGCCAATAGGCAAGATCGTGCCGTCCTTCGCAACGATCCGCACGTTCAGGCACTTGGCCAATTTGCCAACCGTACGGTGGCGGATTTCGGCAGGATCATTCGGATCGGTCTGGGTGGCCAGCGACATTTCCGTCATTCCAAACAGGTTGCCAACCCGCCCGTTTGGCAGATGGGCCTCGAATTCGGCCGCGATTTTTGGTGGGCATATGGAGCCGCCAACGATGACATCGCGGACCGATACCGGGGGGGTGCGCTCCATCGCGCCGCTTTTCAGCGTCGCGGCAAGGTGCGCAGGTGCGGAATAGACCACCGTCGGGGCCAGTTCAGTCAGGTATTTGACATAGATATCAGGTGAAAACATCGGAATAGGAACGACGGTTGCGCCGACATAGATCGCGTTTCCCGCGCAGCTAAGACCAAACACATGGGAAAGAGGGGGCGCAATCATAACCCGGTCTTCGCTGGTCATGGACAGCATGCCCGAAAACAGGCGCGACACTTCGGTCCAGACCTCTTGCGTCCTGCGCACAGCCTTTGGTGCCGACGAGGTGCCGGAGGTAAAGCATAACGCAGTGTCCCCGTCCGTCGCCGTTGGGGTCGCCGGGGGGCAGTTCCGACCTGCGGCAACCAGATCGTGGAACCCGATCTGGTTGCCTTCCGGGGTGCCGCCCACGACGATGATATGATCGAGATGACCGGTCTCTTGCGCCAGAAGGGCCATGGTGGCGGGGCCGTCGTATTTGCCAACCTGTGCGGTCAACACTGCCTTTGGTTTGCCAAAGTTAACCAAGGGTCGCAGCTCTTCCTGGCGATAGGGCATGTGGAGGGTCGTCAACACGCAGCCGGACATCTGGCAGGCAAAATATGCGGCGACGAATTCGGGGGAGGACGGCAATTGAACGGCGATCCGGTCACCGGGTCGAAGGCCCAGGGACATAAAACCGGCTGCAAGGCTGTGGGCGGTGTCCCGCAGCTCTGCGTACGTGAGAGACCCGTGATCGTCGGTCTCGACCGCGACCGCATCGGGCTGAACTTTGGCCCAGTGTATCAGTGCATCGAGAAGGGATTCAAAACGGGGCGTCGGAGTTGCGGGATGTTGTGTTTGTGGATGCATCTTCATCCTCCCTTTCATTATATTTCTTGTTGGACAGAATTAGTGTGTTCGGCTGATGTAAGGGCGAAATCCCTGACTTTTTCAGCGCAAAGCAGTGGTTCCTGCAGCTGCATGAAGTGATTTGTGTTGGGAATTTTCGACACAGGATAGCCAAATGATTTGGACATATGCCGGGCGATGTCGACAAGATTGGGCAGGTCATGCGTCGCAGGGTCGCCTGTCACGATCTGTATCGGAGTGCGGATGCCGACAAGAGCATCCCAGTACGCCGTTAATCCCGTCGCCTGGGAAAAATTGCTGGCTTCGGCTTCGGGTGGCAGCACCAGTTCCCACGGCTCGTCCACTGACTCACCGCTGCGAAACACCGAGCCGATGGCCAATCGGCCCAAAGTGCTGTCTGATACCCCGTCAAACGTTGCGGCCCGACGGAATGACGCGGCAAGCACGGAAGGATCGGAAAAGGTTCTGCGGCGGCGCAAGGCTCGCGCGCCCATGATCTGCTGCACCGCGTTGAACGTCTCCCGTATCTCTTTGTCGTCACTGGGCGTGATCGGAGGTTCAAAAAGCGTCAGGCTGGCCCATGGGCTTGGCTTGAATGTCTGGGCGCATAATGTCGAAACCGACGCCATCGAATGAAACGCGCCGTGGGTTTCGCAAGTGCCGAACAGCTGTTCGATCCCTTCAAAAATTTGCGGGATGTCTGCGATATAGCGTGGCCACGGCGTTTCGGGGTGTGGGACGCGGGGGCTGTTGCCATGGCTGCGAAGGTCGAATGCGATAACCTCGAAGCTGTCAAACAACGCCTCTGCAAACGGGTAAAATGCATCGACTGCCATCCCATTCCCATGCGAAACCAAAAGCCGCCTTTTTTTCGGGGCGGACCAGCGGCGCACGGCGATCTGCGCACCGTCATCCATTTTGCAATACTGGATATCAGTTGAAATGGCGGGTGAGGCAGAGGTCATTTCGGTGGTCCTTGTCGGTATCGTTTCGGGGCGTCTTCTTTTGACTGTTTCACAGGCTCAAGTGGCGACGGGCGTCACTGGTGGGATCGGCCAGCTCGTCCGACGGGCCGGTCCAGGCAAGGGAGCCTTTTTGCAGAATGTTATGTGCATCGCCAAGCTTGCAAAGGGGTTTGAGGCTTTTGTCGATGACAAGGATCGTATAATTTTGCTCTTTCAGGGCCTTCAGCGCCATCCAGATTTCCCGACGCACAACGGGGGCCAGACCTTCGGTTGCCTCGTCAAGGATCAGAAACCGCGGGTCCGTCATCAGCGCGCGACCGATGGCCAGCATCTGTTGTTCACCACCGGACAACAGGTTCGCGTATGACCGTTTGCGTTCTGCAAGACGTGGGAAAAGTTCGTAGACCTTTTCGATCTGCACTTGGCGTTCGCGGGCATTCTTGAACCGGGCTGTGGCGATCAGGTTCTCGACGACTGTCAGCGTGGGGAACACCTGACGGCCTTCGGGGACCAGCGCAACACCCATGCCGGCGATTTTGTGCGGGGCCAGCCCGTTGATCTTTTTTCCGTCCAGAACGACATCGCCGCGGATCTTGTCCGTCAGGCCGAAAAGGGTGCGGATGGTCGTGGTTTTACCCATCCCGTTTTTACCCAAAAGCGTGGTGACGGTTCCGGTGGCAACCTCCATTTCAAGGTCAAACAAGACCTGGCTGTCTTCGTAGCTTGCGCAAACGCGATCCAATGTCAGCATCAGAAATCATCCTCATCAGAAAGGTAAGCCGCCTGTACTTCTTCGGAGTTGCGCACATCTTCGGGCGAACCGGTCATCAACACGTTGCCGTTCACCATCACCGTAATCACATCGGCAAGACTGAAAACCGCATCCATGTCGTGTTCAATCAGCAAAATCGGGGTCTTGCCGCGCAACCGGGTTTGTATCATTTCAATCAGCGCAGCAGCATCGGCAATCGACAGCCCCGCCAGCGGTTCGTCCAGCAACAGCACGCCGGGATTGGCAATGATCGCCATGGCCAGTTCCAGTCGCCGCCGATCGCCATGGGATAATGAGGCGGGCACGACGTCGGCCTTGTCCGTCAGTTTGAAGTCTGCCAGCACTTCGGCAATCTCGGCCTCATAGCGTTTTGCAACACCGAACCGCAACAGATCGCCAAGTGACAGACGCGCGCGGTCGCGCGCTTCGAGGCTTAGAAGAATGTTCTGTTTAAGGGGAATATGCTGAAACAGGGCTGTCAGCTGATAGGTGCGCAGCAGGCCGCGCCGCGCCCGTTGGTAGGGCTTCAGGTCGCTGATGTTTTCGCCCGCCAGATGGACGGTCCCGTGATCGGGTGTCAATTCACCGGACAGAACGCTGACCAAGGTGGTTTTACCGGCGCCGTTGGGACCGATAAGTGCATGTATTTGACCGGGTTGCAGGGTCAAATCCACGCCGCACAGGGCGTGAATCCCGCCAAACGTCACTGTGATACCGTTAAGATCAAGCGCAGGAGCGGCCATCAGCGTGCCTCCTCAAATTCAGGGAGGGTCGTTGATCGCGTATGCAGGATCCGGTCCACCAAACCACCCAGCCCGCGGTTCAGGAACAAGACCACCAGCACCAGAACCGGACCAAAATAAAACGCCCAGTGGCTGGTGTAGGCTGCCAGCGTGTGTTCCACGAGAATGAAGGCGAACGCGCCGTAAACCGGCCCCATCCGCAGCCCGACACCCCCCAGAATGACGATCGCAAGAAGCTCACCCGAACGTTGCCAGTTGGCGTAGCCGGGGGTGGCAAATTCGCTTTGATTGGCCAGCAGCATTCCGGCCAGCCCGCACACCATACCAGCAATGACAAAGGCCAAAAGCCGGGTGCCAAGCACATGCATTCCAAGCGCGCCAGAGCGTTGCGGATTTTCGCGGGTGGCCAAAAGGCGCAGCCCGAAGTCCGAGTTGATAACGGCGGTGATGAACCAGATCAGCCCTAGTGAAACAGTCGCGATAAAGCCGTAAAACTGCCAGCTGTCCCAAGGATCATAGAAACCGAAGAACGTGCTGCGCTCGTAGATCACCAGACCGTCGTCGCCCCCGAAGGTCGAGGTAGATACCGCTGTGTAGTAAAATATCTGTGCAAGGGCGAGGGTGATCATAATGAAATAAACACCCGTCGTGCGCAGGGCGATCAAGCCCATGACAAGCGCAACAATCCCTGTCACGGCCAGGATCGCAGGCACCTGAAACCACAGCGCCGTGATGTCCGCGTTTGACATGATGCCCGTGACGTAAGCGCCCAGACCGATAAAGACCGCGTGGCCGAAACTGACCATCCCGCCAAAGCCGAGGATCAGGTTCAGCGATGCAGCCGCTACTGCAAAAATCAGCGCGCGCTCATATACATGCAGGACATAGACGTCACCCGTGAGCAGCGCCACGATGGGACCGATTGCAATGGCCAGCAGAGGTACGATGATGGATTGAAGTTCAAGGCGTCCGTGCATGATCAGTTCCTCTTCTGCATTGGGATCAGGCCTTCGGGACGGAAGAACAGGACCAGCACCATCAGGATGTAAATCAGCATGGAAGACAGGGCCGGGCCCGCATCGCTGGCAACCGACGGCGAGAAAACGAAGCCAAGAATGTCACGCATGAACGCGCGTCCCATGGTGTCGATCAGGCCGACAAGAATAGCGGCCAGCAGCGCCCCGTTGATTGAGCCAAGTCCGCCGATCACCACGACGACAAAGGACTGGATCAGAATTGCTTCGCCCATGCCCGGCTGCACGGACAACAGCGGCCCGGCCATGGCCCCGGCAAAACCGGCCAGCAACGCACCCAGCCCGAAAACAAGCGTGTAGAGAAGTTTGATGTTCACGCCCAGCACGGACACCATCGTGCGATTGCTGGCCCCCGCCCGAACCAGCATACCCAGTCGCGTGCGGTTGATCAAAAAGAACAACCCGGCGGCAAGGACGATGCCCGAGAAGATAACCAACAGCCGGTAACTTGGATATTCGATGCCAAACGGCAGGGAAATCTGGTGCGACAGTGCATCAGGCAGGCCCGAGAAAATTGGAACGCTGCCCCAGATCAGGCTGACGGCTTCGTTTGCGAAAAGGATGACCCCGAAAGTGACAAGCACATGGTCAAGGTGGCTGCGGTTGTACAGACGCCGCACCAGTGCGACCTCGAAAATCGCGCCAATCAGGAAAACGGACAAACAGGCCATAAGGATCGCCAAGGCAAAGTTGTCAAACAGCCCGATGAATGTCACCGACAGATAGGCCCCCAGCATAAACAGCGAGCCGTGGCTGAGATTGATAAAATCCATTACCCCGAAAATCAGCGTCAACCCGGCTGCAATCAGGAACAGCAGAATCCCCAACTGTAAGCCGTTCAAAATCTGCTCTGCGACTAATGCCGTCATTTCAATTCCTCTTCTGTCGGGAAACCGTTGGTCGGTTGTCGTCTTATTCTTGAAAGAGGCGTGCCCCTTTTTTCTTCGACACTAACTGCCGACTGGGATCCATTGCGCTGTTGACGTCGCAATTTCTTTGTCGGCCTGCACCACAGTTGCAGAGGTGAAAACTACCCTGCGCCCTGGCTTCATGATCTTGCAGATCACATGCAGCGGCTGTCCGGTTGCACCAGCCCGCAGGAATTTCATTTCCTGATTCAGGGTCACGCATTCACCGTCCAGAACCTGCTTTGCGGCTTCGTACATTCCGACATCGCAAATCGAGGATAACACGCCTCCGTGCACGATGCCCTGCGGGTTTGCGGCCTGCGGATTGCAGGCCACGCGAAGCACCGTTGCCCCATCGATCCGGGCGATCATTGTATCGCCGAAAAAGTTCATCAGCGGATCGTCGCGGCGGAACGCGGCGAAATCCCCGTCTGAAAAGGGGGTAGGGTGCTTCGCAGGGTCGCTCATTCCGAGGATCCCAGTGTCACAACGATCTTGCCGACAACTTTTTGATCCCGAATGTCTGCAAGGCCCTGCATCAGCTCTGCAAAGGGAATTTGTTTGGTTACGTTCGCCACCGCCTTGCCTTGCGATAGCAGGTTCAGCCACCAATCGGTCCCGCCGCGAATTTGGTCCAGCGCGTAGTCAAAGTGGATATCCAGGGGCGCGCCCATCACAGAAAGGTTGTTGTAGAGAAGATAGTTGGTTTTGGCCGCCGGAATATCGCCTGAGGCAAAGCCGACCACGACCATACGGCCCGCGAAGCCAAGGCAGCGCAGCCCCGCCTGGAACATCGTGCCCCCAACAGTGTCAATCACGACATCTGCACCCTTGTCGTCCCCCCAAGCGGTGCGGACATCCTTTTTAAAGAAGGCCTTTAAAGCGTCTTCGCTACGATCCGCGATGATAAGCGTCTGTTGTGCGCCGCTTGCGCGGGCAAGGGCGGCTTTTTCTTCGGACGATACGATGGCGACCACCTCGGCGCCAAGGTTGTGTGCAACTTGGATGGCGGCGGCCCCAACGCCACCCGCGGCACCGGTTACGACAACGCGGTCGCCCTTTTTGACGCCCGCCCGGATCGAGGCCGCAACAAAGGCGGTGTTGAATACCGTGATCGCACCTGCGGCATCCACAGCGGACACGCCTTCTGGGCGGTGGAATACACGGTTTACGGGGGCAAGAACCTGCTCGGCAAATCCACCGGTGAAGGTTTGCGCCACAACGCGGTCGCCCGGCTTGAACGCTGTAACGTCGGCCCCGACTGAAATCACCGTGCCAGCGCTATCGCGTCCTGGGATGAACGGTGGCTCGGGGCGCTTTTGATAGAGGCCCTGAACCATCAACAGGTCCGGGTAGTTCAGGCCGATGGCTTCATTCTGAATGACAACTTCATCGGCGGCTGGCGTGGGGACGGCAACGTCATTCAGGGCGTGGGACTCTGGCGTTCCATAGTCGAGAAGTTGATAAGCAAGCATGTGTATCTCCAATTTTATACATAGAGTATTTAAAATAACGCTACACATTTTTCGACCTCGGTCAAGGCGCATGCGGCGATTTAATCGCGGTTGCAAAAAATACTTTCCAAATAAAATACACCATGTATATAAAAGAAGCAATACCAGCCTGCGCTGCCTGTGTTTGGGGCGGTTCATGCTTTTCGGGTCGGCTGACGACCGTATCGAATCGGGTGCTTTGGTGCCCAACTGATGTGAGGAGTAGAAAATCATGTGGCAATTTTGGGTTGATCGCGGGGGCACTTTTACCGACATCGTGGCGCGCAAGCCGGACGGTGATCTGCTGACCCACAAACTCCTGTCTGAAAACCCCGAGCAGTACAAAGATGCGGCGGTGCAGGGGATTCGCGATCTACTGGGGGTTGGTGGGGATGATGCGATCCCGCCCGGCCAAATCCAGGCGGTCAAGATGGGCACCACCGTGGCGACCAATGCGCTGCTTGAACGCGCTGGCGACCGGACATTGCTGCTGATTACAGAAGGTTTCGGAGATGTTTTGCGCATCGGTTACCAGAACCGACCACGGATTTTCGATCTGGATATCAAACTGCCCGAGATGCTTTACGAACAGGCCAGCGAGATCCCCGAGCGGATGGATATGGACGGGAACGTTCTGACGCCGCTGGATGTCAACGCCACCAAAGCGGCGCTACAACAGGCCTATGATGCGGGTATTCGCTCGGTCGCGATTGCCTTTATGCATGGCTATAAAAACCCGGCCCATGAACAACAAGCGGCCGATCTGGCCCGTGAAATCGGATTCGAACAGGTCTCCACCAGCCACGCAACCAGCCCGTTGATGAAGCTGATCAGCCGCGCCGATACGACGGTTGTTGATGCCTATCTGTCGCCGATCCTGCGGCGCTATGTGGAGCAGGTGCGCTCGGCGCTTGACCGTGGCGGAGATGACAACAAGCAGCTTTTGTTCATGCAATCAAGCGGCGGCCTGACCGATGCGTCGATGTTTCAGGGTAAGGACGCCATCCTTTCCGGCCCTGCCGGCGGTGTGGTGGGCATGGTCAAAACAGCACAGCAGGCCGGTCACGACCGGCTGATCGGGTTCGACATGGGGGGTACCTCGACTGATGTGTGCCACTATGCTGGCACCTATGAAAGGTCGTTCGAGACCGAAGTTGCGGGCGTACGTATGCGCGCACCGATGATGAATATTCACACTGTGGCCGCCGGTGGGGGATCAATCCTGACCTTTCAGGACGGGCGTTTTCAGGTCGGCCCGGAAAGCGCCGGTGCCAACCCCGGCCCCGCCTGTTACCGCCGTGGCGGCCCGCTTACGGTGACGGACTGTAACCTGCTGTTGGGCAAGCTACAGCCGCAGCACTTTCCGTCTGTCTTTGGTCCCAATGCGGACGAACCATTGGCCGTCGACGTGGTGCGCAGCAAGTTTGAAACGCTTGCGGCACAAATTGCCGAGGAAACCGGCGAAGCCCCGATGACGGTGGAACAGGTCGCCGAAGGGTTCTTGCGCATCGCTGTTGAAAACATGGCTAGCGCGATCAAGAAGATCTCGGTGCAGCGCGGCTACGACGTTACCGATTATACGCTATGCAGCTTTGGAGGGGCCGGAGGGCAGCACGCCTGTCTGGTCGCCGACACCCTTGGGATGACGCGGGTTTTTCTACATCCCTTTGCCGGCGTCCTGTCAGCCTACGGTATGGGTTTGGCCGAGATTCGGGCGATGCGGCAGGCTCAGTTCAGTCAGGAATTGTCCGACCGGAATGTCGCCGATGCCGAAGGCCGGATCAAAACACTGGAGGACGAAGCGGTTCGCGAAGTGTCCGATCAGGGTGTGCCCGCCGACAAGATCAACGTGCTGCGGGTGGCTCATCTGCGCTATGCCGGTTCGCATCTTGCGCTGGAAGTGCCCTTTGGCGCGGCCGACGACATGCGCGCCGGATTCGAAACGATCCACCGCTCCAAGTACGGCTTTGCCGAGCCCGAACGCGACATGGTGATCGAGGCCATTTCGGTCGAGGCCATCGGCATGACCGAAGAAGTCAGTGAATCCAAAAGTGATGCGGTCAGCAACCCGGCAGTGGCAGCTGCGGAGGTTGAAATCAGTTTTGGCGGGGGCGCGCGTAAGGCACCGCTGTACAAGCGGGAGTTTCTTCACCACGGTCAGACGGTCAAGGGTCCGGCCATCATCACCGAAGCCACAGGCACCAACATTGTTGATGACGGCTGGAGTGCAACCGTCGACGCGTGGGGCAATCTTATTCTTGACCGGACGACACCCCGTACAACCAACGAAAGTGTCGGAACCCAGGCCGACCCCGTCATGCTGGAGGTGTTTTCGAACCTGTTCATGTCGATCGCCGAACAGATGGGAGCCACGCTTGCCAATACGGCCTATTCGGTCAACATCAAGGAACGCTTGGATTTTTCCTGCGCGCTTTTTGATCCCGACGGAGAGTTGGTGGCGAACGCGCCGCACGTGCCGGTTCACCTTGGCTCCATGGGTGAATCCGTGCGTACAGTGATCCGTGAAAACATGGGCATGATCAAAGCGGGTGATGTGTTCATGTTGAACGCGCCCTTCAACGGCGGCACACACCTGCCTGATGTGACGGTGATCACTCCGGTCTTTGACGAGGCGGGCGAAAAGACCCTGTTTTATGTCGGATCAAGGGGGCACCATGCTGACATCGGGGGGCGCACCCCCGGCTCTGCGCCGCCCGACTCGACGCATATCGACGAAGAAGGCGTGTTGATTGATAACTTCAAGTTGGTGGATCAGGGCCAGTTCCGTGAATCCGAAACACGCGCCCTGTTGGCGTCGGGCAAATATCCCTGCCGCAATATTGAAAACAACATGGCGGACCTTGCTGCCCAGATCGCCGCGAACGAAACCGGCGCGAACGAAGTCCGCAAGATGGTGGGCCAGTTCGGAATCGATGTGGTGCAGGCCTTTATGCGCCACGTTCAGGACAACGCCGAGGAAAGCGTGCGTCGTGTGCTGGGGGCCCTGAAGGATTGCCACAACATCTATCATCTGGACAGCGGGTTGCAGATCGAAGTGGATATCAAGGTGGATCGCGAGGCACGCGAGGCGGTGATTGATTTCACTGGCACCTCCCCGCAGGACAGAGGCAACTACAACGCACCGATCTCGATCTGCCACGCGGTTGTGCTTTACGTTTTCCGCACGTTGGTCGGCTCTGATATTCCGATGAACGCTGGATGCCTGAAGCCGATCCAGATCAAAGTTCCCGAAGGCACCATGATCAACCCAAAGTACCCGGCGGCTGTCATCGCGGGCAATACCGAGGTAAGTCAATCAATCGCTGACGCTCTTTACGGCGCTTTGGGGGTTATTGCCGGGTCGCAGGGCACGATGAACAACCACATTTGGGGCAATGACCAGTTCCAGAACTATGAAACCATCTGTGGTGGTACGGGTGCGGGGCCAAAATTCCATGGGACGGACGCGGTCCATTCACACATGACGAATACATTGATGACCGACCCTGAAGTTCTGGAATGGCGGTTCCCGGTGCGCGTTGATGCGTTCTCGATTAGGCGCGGTTCCGGCGGCATCGGTGCGTTCAACGGTGGCAACGGGATTGTGCGCAAGCTGCGTTTCCTCGACGACATGACAACAACCGTGTTGACGTCACACCGCAAAGTGCCGCCGCAGGGCGCAAACGGGGGTGGGCACGGTGCCTGCGGGCGCAATGCGTTGATCAGGGCCGATGGGACGGTGGTTGATCTAAAAGGCAACGACGCGATCGATGTGCATCCGAACGACGTTTTCGTCATGGAGACACCCGGCGGCGGCGGATACGGAGCGGTCGACAAAGACGCCTGACCCCAAGGAATGCCGCGTGAAACCCATCCGGCGGTACCGCACCACGCATTGTGCTGCCGTACCGCCGGATGGTCGCGGCCCATCACCTACGGTCATAATGTGACGCTGTTTAGCTTAAATTTAAGACGAATTGCGCATTTCTTTGATCACCAGACTTGACGGAATCGCAAAAGCTCTGGATTAATATACATACAAAATAAAAATAAACTGGCATCAACAAGGAGAGTCTAGATGAGACTTAATAAACGAATGGTTCTTTCGGCATTCGCCGCAAGCTGTCTTGCAGCGAATGCTGCCTTTGCCGAAGACGTGAAAGTCGGGCTGATCCTGTCCCTCTCAGGGCCCGGCGCGGTCTTGGGCGAAGAGATGCGTAACGGTGTCGATCTGGCGTTTGAACAGCTGGGTGGACAGTTGGGCGGCTTGGACGCCGAGCTGATATTTGAGGATGATCAACGCAAACCGGACATCGGCAAACAGGCCGCCGAGCGGTTGGTACGGTCCGAGAAAGTCGATTTTGTGATCGGTCCCAGTTTTTCAAACGTGATGATGGCGGTGCATCGCCCCGTGGTGCGCACCGACACCATCCTGATTTCTCCAAACCCGGCGCCCGCACCGCTGGCAGGTAAGGATTGTAACCCGAATTACTTTGCCGTTCCGTTCCAGAATGACCAGCCATCCGAGGCACTGGGAACGTATATGAACGAGCAGGGCATCGAAAACGTGTACCTTCTCGCGCCGAATTATCAGGCGGGCCGTGATGTGATGGCAGGTTTCAAACGGAATTTTAAAGGTGAAATTCTGGGCGAGGTATATACCTCGCTTGAACAGACCGACTTCTCCGCCGAGCTGACAGCCATGAGAAGCACGTCACCGCAAGCGGTCTTTGCGTTTTATCCCGGCGGCTTGGGCATCCAGTTCGTGAAGCAATACGACCAATCGGGGACCAAGGCCACCACGCCGCTTTATACAGTGTACAGCATCTTTAACGGTGCCGCGCTGGAAGCGGTCGCAGACGCCGGGTTGGGCGTCTACGCGTCGACGCAATGGACCTATGACCTCGACAATGAGGCTAACAAACAGTTCGTCGAAGCCTACGAAGCCAAGTTCGGCGTTATCCCATCGGACTTTGCGGCGATGGCTTACGATTCACTGCGTTTGATCGATGGTTCAATCACCGCAGCAGGCGGGGTCGCAGATATGGCCGCTGTGCGCGCAGCGATGAAAACCGCCCCCTTTGATTCGGTGCGGGGCGACTTTGCGTTCAACAACAACAATCACCCCGTTCAAACAATGCTTCTGGGTCAGGTCGAGCAGTCAGAGACCGGTCAGTATGTGCTGAAAAACAAGGGGACGCTGGTCGAAAACGTTCAGGACTTTTACGCCAAAGACTGCGATATGTAAGCCAGCGTTTGGTCGTTACATTAAATTTTGAAACCAAAAACGGCCCTTGGACAGGGGCCGTTTTTTTGTGACCCGCCGGTAATGCGATCTCGTTTTCTTTGACCGACAATGTTGGCCACGACGGCGACGCGCGCCCATCGCGCATCGACAAACCGTGCAAGATCCTTATTCGGCTGGTTCGATTTCAGCTACGTCTTTTCAGGTTTTAACTACATGGCGCATTCTGGACATATTCATAATACTCTGCGCAAGCGGCCTCATGGCCCCGGATGACCCGTTTGCCATCCAGCTTGCCACCATGTTGGGTCACAACGGTGCATTGGCCCGCGCCTTCGTGATCCCTTTCAAATTGGATAACGACCCAATCGTGGGTGCGGTGCAGCTGATGCGCTCGCGGTGTATTGGAAAACAGTGCAGTGAAACGCCATTCGCCCCGCTCGGTATGCAGGATCGGCAGCCAAGGTTTGGCGTCCGGATTAAACCGCTTTGGTGTAATCGTGGGCAGTGATCCTGACGCTGCGCGGCGGCGATATTCCCTGTCCACATCCAACGTTTCCGCGATTGGCGGCGCGGCTTGTGCGTTAGCCGTGTAGATAGGTCTGCGACGTGCCAACAGGTCCTTGAGGGCATATTGGATACCACGCACGCGGCGCGGTCCGAAACCCGGCAGCGCGGCAAGCCTGCCGTCATGGGCGGCAATTTCTAACGCCTCCAAAGTCTCAATGCCCAGCTGCTCGTGAATTTTCTCTGCCAAACCTGGCCCGATTTGAGGCACCGTTTGCAACAGCTTTTCGGGATCAGCATCGCCGCGCAAACTATCGAGCAAACGCAAATATCCGGTTTGCAGGATTTCGATAATTGATGCGGCAATGGACGGGCCGATGGTTGGCAGGGCTTCCAACGCCTTGGGCCCGCCGTCTGCCAGATAGTCACCAATCGGTTTCTGCAGACCCGCAACATAGGCTGCGGCGTCCCGGTAGGCCGCGACCCGAAACAGATTTGCCTGCTGATGTTCAAGCAGGTCTGCAACCTCATCCAGCTTTTCGGCCACAAGGCGGTTGTCGGTTTTCTTGATTTGCTTGGGGACCGTCACGGCGAAACCTTTCCCGATCATGCTTTGTGTCTAGACACAACGATGGAGCGGGTCTTGATATGAGTCAATTTGCCGGTCACGGTGCTTGTTAGTCTCTTGAAGCGTTCGATGCGAAAATAGACGTGTTCGCAATGTTATATCTGAACTGTCTGCCAATACGCCCGGTCAGAAGCCTGCAAAGCTACGAATGTAGATGATGTTTCATCCCGGAGTTTTGGCCAGCCTGAATTATGATTTTGCCATGCGTCTTTGGGAACAGAGTCAGCGCGTTGGAGGTCGAAACCGGCAGGAAAGGATAATCTGATGTGGCAAAAAGCACTGGATCGCATGCTAAGAACGATGCTGAGGCATGGTTCGCTGATTGTCGAAATGCCAGACGGACAGCGCCAGCGTTTTGGCGATGGCAGCGGGACATCGTTGACCGTTCAATTGCACGATGCCGCAACCGTCCGGCAACTGGTGATCAATCCGGAACTGGCGCTTGGCGAAGCTTATATGAACGGGACACTCACGATCGATGATGACGATGTTCAGGGTCTTCTTGCGCTGATCATTCAGAATATGCATGCCGCGCCCCGTGTCTGGTGGCAGCAACCGCTTTTGAAACTACGCAGTGCGTCACGCCGGTTTGCGCAGAACAATATCGCGCCGAAGGCACAGCGTAATGTGGCGCATCACTATGATTTATCGGGGCGTCTGTATGATCAATTTCTGGATGCAGATTTGCAGTATTCATGCGCCTATTTTCGCGATCCGGGCGATACTCTTGAAACGGCGCAGGCCCAGAAAAAGGATCATATTGCCCGCAAGCTGATGCTTGAACCCGGCATGCGTGTTCTGGATATCGGTTGTGGCTGGGGTGGTATGGCGCTGTCGCTTGCGCGGGACCATGGTGCGCGTGTTCTGGGGATTACGCTGTCAGAAGAACAACATGCCCGGGCGACCGCGCGCGCGGCACGCGAAGGGCTGTCTGATCAGGTTGAATTCCGACTGACGGACTATCGCGATGTGGCGGGCACGTTCGACAGGATCGTATCCATCGGCATGTTCGAGCATGTCGGCCTTCCCCATTACAGTGCCTTCTTTGACACAATCAGGGACAGGCTGTCACCTGATGGAGTGGCGCTTGTCCATACAATCGGCTGGATCGGCCCTTCACAGGCAACAAATCCGTGGATCGCGAAATACATCTTCCCCGGCGGCTATATCCCTAAATTGTCCGAGACCACTGAGGCAATCGAAAACTCCAAACTCTGGACAACAGATATCGAGTGTTTGCGATTGCACTATGCCTACACGCTTCGGCATTGGTTTGACCGTTTCACACAAAACGAGGACGAGGTTCGCACCCTGTATGACACCCGTTTCGTCAAAATGTGGCGGTTCTATCTTGCGGCTTGTGAACAGACGTTTCGGCATGGGCCACAGGCCGTCTTCCAATTTCAGTTGTCTCGCAAAATTGATGCGGTGCCGTTGACGCGGGAGTATCTTTATCAGCCACCGCACAGATCCGCGATCCAACGCGCTGCCGAATAGTACAGGCCGGCGATCAATCCGCATCGGCGGAAATTTCGTTGGCAATTGCGTTTCGTCAATTTTGTTCGAAGATCGGCGATTAAAGTCGCGTTATGGAGACTCATACTCACAAATTCTCGGATAGGGCTCAGGCTGGCGCGCAACTGGCGGATCGGCTGTTGGCGATGGATCTGGACCAACCGCAGATCTATGCGCTTCCACGCGGCGGTGTTCCGGTCGCGGTTGAGGTGGCAGACAGGTTGAACGCCCCACTTGATCTTGTTCTGGTGCGCAAAATTGGCGCGCCGGGAAATCCCGAAGTTGCGCTTGGCGCGATTGTCGAGGGGACGAATGCGCAGGTTGTCATCAACGAGGATGTAAAACGATTGTCCGGTGCGGACATGAACTATCTGGAACGGGCCTACGCCGAACAGCTGGCAGAACTTGACCGTAGGCGGGTGCAATATCTTGGTGACAGGCCACGGTTGAACCCTGCGGGGCGAACCGTTGTTGTTGTCGATGACGGGCTTGCGACCGGGGCCACAATGAAGGCGGCGCTGACCGCATTGAGACGGAATAACGCAGCGCGAATAGTTGTTGCGTTGCCCGTCGCACCAAAACGGGCATTGGAAGAACTGGCGCACCTCGCAGATGACATTATCTGTCTGCATCCCGCCACCGAGTTTCGCGGCGTCGGCGGCTTTTTTCGTGATTTCCATCAGTTGTCCGATGAAGAAACAATTGCCCTGCTTGATCGACGGTGGTCGACGCAGGCGCCTGACACGCTGGAACCCCGAACCGGCCGTGCGGATAAACGGCGCGTTGAGATCCCGCCGCTTGGGTTGGTTGGTGATCTGGTTGTCCCGAAAAACCCGCGTGGCATTGTCCTGTTTGCACATGGCAGCGGATCAAGTCGCCGTAGTCCCCGCAACACATTTGTGGCTTCCAAGCTGAACGAAAAGGGGTTTGCGACCCTGCTGTTTGATCTGCTCACACCCGCCGAAGGACAGGACCGGCAGAACGTTTTTGACATTCCGTTGTTGGCAGAACGTGTTGTAGAGGCCTGTATGTGGGTTGGGTCCGAGCCCGATATTGCCGATCTGCCACTTGGGATATTCGGGGCAAGTACCGGTGCGGGTGCTGCCTTGGCCGCCGCGGCTGAACTTAGGGGGCGGATTGCGGCGGTTGTCTCGCGCGGGGGGCGCCCCGATTTGGCGGGGCCATCCTTGGTCAAAGTTTCCGCCGCCACGCTTTTGATCGTCGGCAACCTTGACCACGAGGTAATTACCCTCAACGAAAAGGCGCTGGATGCCCTGACCTGTGAAAAGAAACTGCAAATCGTTCTCGGCGCAGGTCATCTGTTTGAGGAGGCCGGAACGCTGGATGCCGCCATAGCGCATGCAGCGGATTGGTTCGCAAAACACCTTGCAGTGGACGGATCATCTCATTTGACACCCTCTGCTGCGATCTCGGACATTGAGGTCCTGCGCGCTGCGGCAGAGCCGCTTGCGGCAATCAATGATCCGGAATTTGCAAAGGCATTTGATCGGTTCGGGTCGCACCGCGTGGTTCTTCTGGGCGAGGCGTCTCATGGCACATCGGAATTTTATCAAGCGCGCGCCGCCATTACCCGCAGACTGATCGAAGAGCACGGGTTCACCCTCGTGGCTGTCGAAGCCGACTGGCCCGACGCAGCGACGATCAACCACCATGTTCGGCAAAGCCCACACCGTCCGGCAAGGATGACCCCATTTGCAAGGTTTCCCACTTGGATGTGGCGCAATGCCGAGTTTCAGACCTTCACGGATTTCCTATCAGATCATAACAAATATACGGCGCAAGAGGATCAGGTCAGCTTTTATGGCTTGGATCTTTACAATATGAACGCTTCTATCGCCGCAGTGCTGGCCTATCTGGACAAGGTAGATTCCGCAGCGGCCGAGATTGCGCGCAAACGGTATGGCTGTTTGTCGCCTTGGTCACGTGAGCCTGCCGCCTATGGCCGCGCGGCACTGACGCACGGTTTCGCGATTTGCGAAGCGCCTATCACCAATATCTTGGTGGATCTGTTCAAGAAGGAAATGGAATACACAGATCAGGATGGTGACCAGTTTTTTGACGCCACTCAAAATGCGCGCCTCGTCGCCAATGCCGAACGGTACTATCGCGCGATGTATTACGGATCGCATGTGTCCTGGAACCTGCGCGATCAGCATATGTTCGATACGCTCAAGCAAATACTGGACCACGCGGGGCCGGACAAAAAGGTCGTCGTCTGGGCACATAATTCGCATATTGGCGATGCGCGTTTCACCGATATGGGCCGCACGCGCGGTGAGCTGAATATTGGTCAGCTTTGCCGCGAACATTTTGGCGATGAGGCCGCGCTGATCGGGTTTGGTACAGCGTCCGGGACGGTTGCCGCATCCTCTGAATGGGATGCCCCGATGGAGATCAAGACAGTGCGCCCGCCGCGCCCTGACAGTTATGAGGCCCTGTGCCATGACGTAGATCTAGAGCGGTTCCTGTTCGATTTTCGTGCGCCGGGGAACGATGCACTCCGGCGTGTCTTGGCGCAGCCGAGACTGGAACGCTATATCGGTGTGATCTATCGGCCCGAAAGCGAAAGAGCGAGCCACTACAGCCCGGCAAATCTGGCCGATCAATATGACGGGTTTGTCTGGTTTGATCAGACCCATGCGGTGACGCCCTTGGCGACGCTGGCCGCCAAAGGCGAGGACGAGACCTATCCGTTTGGGCTTTGACAACTGGATACGGTGCCTCGAACAGGTTCAACTTAAACCCGGAGAAACAGATGACTGATATCGCCCGACATAAGCGACAAATAGAGGCGCGTTTGAAAGAACTTCGCGGCCGCCTGAGTGAAGTTGAAGACGCACTGGATGAGCCTATCGACCCGGATCTGGAAGATCAGGCGATCGAACTGGAGGATGATGAGGTCTTGGAAGGGTTGGGGCGTACGGGCCTGCGCGAAACCGCGCTTCTGGAGCGGGCTTTGGACCGTATTCAGAACGGAACCTATGGAATTTGCCGAAACTGCGGAGAGCAAATCACAGACGCACGTTTGGATGCGGTGCCCTACACAGTGCTGTGCCGAAATTGCGCAGAGGCAGGCCCTGCAAAACTTTGAGCGTCTTGCAAGGCAGCCTGAGGTTAAGGAATTTGAAACGCAGTCGCCCCACAACCCGAAATAGTGGGTGATACCAAGTGCTACGACAGCAACGGTTGTGTTTCCTTCTTGTCCTCTCGTTTCGTCACTTTCTGCTTGAAGCACGCCACAAAATACCCATCCCAAGCACGGCTGAAAACGACGAGGCGAGCAGGATGCTCAGTTTGACGCTGTTCAGTGTTTCGTCTTGAAAAGCAGAATCTGCAACAAAGATCGACATGGTGAAACCGATCCCGGCAAGACATCCCGCCCCGATCAGATGATGCCAATTTATATCGTCCGATTTTGTGGCCACCCCCGACTTCAAAGCAATCCACGTGGCAAGGCAGATGCCCAGAGGTTTGCCGAACACCAGACCGACAAAGACGCCGAGCGGGGCAGGGGCCGTGGCGTCAAAACTAAAGCCGATCAACACAAGTCCGGTGTTGAAAAATGCGAATAGAGGCAGGATCAGGAAGTTGGTCCAGTTTTCAAGCGCACGTTGAAGATGAACACCGGGTTCGTTCAAGCGGTCAACAATGGCCGTGAGCCGTTCGACCGTTTGCGCAGCGACCCCGCCGCCGCTGTCCGCCCGTTCAGATTCAGCCCGCATCAATGCGTTCGTCTGGGCCACGATGCCACGACCGGTCGCGGAACTGCGCGACGGAATGGCGAGCGCCGTCAGCACGCCAGCAAGAGTGGCATGCAAACCCGATGCAAAGATGCTTGCCCACAACAATGTGCCAAACAGAAGATAAGGCCAGAGCGCATAGACCTTCGCCCTGTTCAATCCAACCATTGCGGCAAAAATCAACACCGCGACAATAAGCGGGTCAATCGCAATGTCCGTCGAATAGAAAAAGGCGATGACAACAATCGCGCCCAGATCATCCGCAATCGCAAGCGCCGATACAAAAACCTTGAGCGACGATGAAACCCGCGTGCCCAGAAGCGCGAGCAGGCCCAACGTAAAGGCGATGTCGGTGGACATCGGGATGCCCCAGCCATGCACGGTGTCCTGCCCTATGTTCAGCAGTGCAAACAGGCCCGCAGGCATAGCCATGCCGCCAATCGCCGCCGCGATGGGAAGGGCGGCGCGCGACGGGACGGACAGCTCACCCCAGACAAGTTCACGTTTGATTTCGATGCCGACGATGAGGAAAAAGATGGTCATCAACCCGTCGTTCACCCAATCCTGGACCGAAAGGGAAAACAGCGCGTCGTTCCACCCGATGGACAAAACGCTGTCCCGGATATGTTTGTAAGTCTCCTGTGCCCCCAAATTGGCTGCCATCAACGCCGCAAAGGTGGCAAGGATCAGGACAAGCCCCCCCGCCGCTGCCCAATGGAAAAAGTCGATGCTTGCGCGGTGGATGCGCAGGCCTAGCGGGCGTTCCAGCGCTTCGGTCAGTGCGGCCTCGTCATAAACGCCGCTATAGATCCGCCCGTCTATAAACAGAAGCGGCCCCCACGTGTGACCGGATGCCAACGCAAGCTTTCTGTCCGCTTCTATGCGATCCTTGGTTTGATCGGAATCGAGGTCGGTTTCGAATTTGTCCAGATCAAGGCCAAGGGTTCGGGCCGCGTCCAGAAAACCCGTTTTGTCATGCGGGGGCGCGTCGCTGGTCAGCAAAAGGTGCATTCCCAGAAATGCACCCTGCCAGCCCGCCGCCACAACGGCATGTGCGCGTGCAACTGCCTGCTCGTCTGTTGTGGGCGGCAGGACCCGAACGGCGATTTGCACGGTTGTCGACTGGGTTGCCTGCTCTACCGCGTGGCGCAGGATCGATCGAATGACGTGCCGCTCTCTGGTGGAGTAGGTTTCGTACCAAAGGATGCTCCGCTTTCCGGAATCGGGGCGAAATAGAAAATCTCGTGCAGGGTCAGGGCGGTCAGGAGGGGCCTGGGGCGTTCTAAGTAAGTGGAATTTCATAGCTGTTTATTACCAAAACCGTGTAAGCCGTAAGGATCGTGACCCTGCCGGTTGATCTGTGTCGCGGGTACAGAAGACTTGGTGACGTCGGGTTAGGTTTGATGCGCGCTTTTCTCTGTTTCGGGCAGCAGCACGGCAGCCCCTTCGAACTGACCATTGCGCAACTGACTAAGTGCCTCATTGGCGTCCGACAGGGGGAATGTGGTTGTCGTTGTCTTCACGGGTACCTTGGCGGCGATTGCGAGGAATTCCTCACCATCTTGCCGTGTGAGGTTGGCCACCGAGCGCACGATACGTTCGTCCCACAAAATATCGTAGGGGAAACTCGGGATGTCGCTCATGTGGATACCAGCACACACGACGGTGCCGCCCTTGGCTGTCGCCCTGAGCGCCGACGGAACAAGCGCACCGACCGGCGCAAATATCACGGCGGCATCCAGCGGGTCGGGCGGGGCCACGTCCGAACCGCCAGCCCAGACCGCCCCCAAATCGCGGGCGAAAGCCTGTCCAGTCTCATCACCCGGTCTGGTGAAAGCGTAAACCTGCTGGTTCAGGTGGCGCGCAACCTGGATTGCGATATGTGCAGCGGCCCCGAAACCATAGAACCCGATGCGGTTGGCGTGGCCCGCCATGCGAAGCGCGCGGTAGCCGATCAGACCGGCGCACATCAAGGGTGCCGCTTCGACATCGGTGAAGGCGTCCGGGATCGGAAAGCAAAAACGCGCGTTGGCCACAGTGTATTCGGCATAGCCGCCGTTGATATCATAGCCGGTGAAGCGCGCGCGATCACACAGATTCTCCCGGCCGCTGGTGCAAAACTCGCATTCGCCACAGGTCCAGCCCAGCCATGGGACACCGACGCGATCACCGATTTTCAGGGTTGTCACACCAGACCCGGTTTCAGTGACGGTTCCGATAACCTCGTGCCCCGGCGTAAGCGGCAGATTTGGATGCGTAAGCTCGCCATCGACGATGTGAAGGTCGGTCCGGCACACACCACAAGCATGAACGCGGATCAGCACGTCGTTCGGCCCCGGTTTCGGCATCGGCATATCCGTCTCAAGCCGGAGCGGTTTATGGGGATGATCCAGTATCATTGCACGCATTATTTAAACTCCATTGAAGTACTCTAACCCCGACGTGTCGGGCGGTTCGGTGATGGCCGATTATCACCGCTGCGCTGATCCAAACTCAAAGGCAGATCACATCCGACCGTCCAGTTTACTGTGCTGAAGATCTGCAAAGACCTGATTGGTGTCTTTGATTTCCAAAGGTTTGCTAAATTTCGTGCCCCACGGAGGCTTTCATGGACCTCGCCCTTAGTGTGGAAATCCAGCAGCTCATCTGGGCCAATCTTCATTGGCCAGGCGTTCATTGTAGTTAAACGAACGTCGATAGCCGCCAAATCTTAAAGCCTTACCAGTCGCAAATAGGGACGCAGTTCTTCCCAGCCTTGCGGAAAAAGATCTGCGGCTTTGGGATCGTCCGTGGTGGGTGGAATAATCACCTTGTCGCCTGCTTCCCAGTCGGCGGGCGTTGCGATGCCTTTTGAATCGACAAGCTGTAGCGCATCAATAACACGCAAAATCTCTTCAAAGTTGCGCCCGACATTCATTGGGTAGGTCAGGATCAGACGAATTTTGTGTTCGGGGTCGATGATAAAGACAGAACGCACCGCTTGCGTGGTACTTTCATGGGGATGGATCATGTCGTAAAGCTTTGAAACCTTAAGGTCGGCATCCGCCACAATCGGGAATTGCACATCCGTCCGCTGTGTGTCGTCGACGTCCTTGATCCACTTTAGGTGCTCTTTGACGGTGTCCGTTGACAGGCCCAACGGTTTTGTATTCCGTTTGGCAAACTCTGCTGCCAATTGCGCCGTCCGGCCCATTTCCGTGGTGCAGACCGGTGTGAAATCAGCTGGATGACTGAAGAAAAAGACCCAAGAGTTGCCTGACCATTTGTGAAAATCAATTTCACCTTTTGTGGTGTCGATTGTAAAATTCGGGGCAGTATCGCCGATATGCAAAGACATTAGAATTGCTCCCATGCAGTATTAGAGATGAAGGGCAGGCACCATTTTGGTGTGCTTGACCTCTCCTTTCTGCAGTACGCTTTGATAAACAGGTCTGGATTGACGCACATCAATTTCTGAACGGGGTTTCTGGCAAATTGCTGTATTCACACGTCATCCTGTCTGCGTCAAAAGGCATCTGTCCGGCTGCTAATGCGGTGCCGACTATGTCTGTTTCAATAAGCGCCAAGGCGTATCCCCATTACAACGGCCCCAAGAATTCGTGATGGAAAGAGACACATCTGACACGCCCGCGACCCGGCGTTTCATTGGCGGCGTTCGCCGATGAAACTGGGCAGGAATAGATTTCGGCGGTTAGAGCGGAAGACGCGAGTGATCAACTCTTTAGGGCTGAGCCTGATTGCCGAGGGGGCAAAGCCCGGTGGCCGCCTTGCCGCATCATTCCAGCTAATCACGGATGACTGTTCTGGCCCTAATCGGCGGACATCGCTCACTGAACCCTTCTTGGGCGACCGATGGTCATGAAGAGTTCGGGAATTGACGATGGTCAAAACCACCACCCTGATTTGTCTTACGAAGAAAGGAGCTTGGAGACGAGCCTCTTTAAAAGTGAACATCTAAAGGAGTATCGAGATGTCGATGAATGGAAAAGTTGCAGCAATCACAGGCGCAGGCCAGGGCATTGGCCGTGCCATCGCCGTTCGCTTGGCGAAAGATGGCTTTGCCATCGGGTGTTTGGATATGAATATCGATGCCGCCAATGAAAGTGTGAAGAAGATCGTTGCCGCTGGCGGCAAGGCCTTTGCTGCCAAAGTGGACGTCAGCCAACGTGATGAGGTTTTTGCCGCTGTTGACAAGGTCGTAGATCACTTCGGGCGTCTGGACGTGATGATCAACAACGCGGGCGTAGCGCCAGTAACGCCTATCGAGGATATTACGCCCGAGGTTTGCCGTAAGGTGTTTGATGTGAACGTCGGCGGAACCTTCTGGGGCATCCAAGCGGCTGTGAAGCATTTCAAAACCCGCACCCCGGCCAAGAAGGGCGATATCATCGGCAAAATCATCAACGCGTCTTCGCAGGCCGGCCAAGTAGGCAACCCTGGAATTGCGGTTTACGGCGCAAGCAAGTTTGCCATTCGCGGGATCACACAGACCGCAGCGAAAGATTTGGCCGCACTTGGGATCACCGTAAATGCCTATTGCCCCGGGATCGTGCGCACACCGATGATGGAAAGCATCGCGAAAAATGTCGCAGACGAAAATGGTGAATCCCTCGAATGGGGGCTTAATTACTGGGCGCAAGGATCATTGATCGGTCGTCCGACAGAGCCCGAAGAAGTGGCGGGCGGGTTGTCTTTCCTCGCGGGGCCGGATTCTAACTGCATGACGGGTCAGGCGATCATCATTGATGGCGGTATGGTCTTTAATTGATCGACCCGTGACACTCTGTTTGGTGACTGACCGGTCCCGGTTAATGGGGCCGGTCATTTGCGGATCATGGCCTTTAGCCATAAGCGCCAGACGGTATCGAAGACGCCATCGCATATGATGGTGCCTGTCGGGCCAGTGCCCGCCATAATTTTGTGTTCCACCTTCCAGGTCGGAACACCCGTGCGCCATGATAACTTTTTTGGGGCCCAAACAATCAGAACCATACCAATAATGGATGCCGTTGGGGGCAATCGGAAAGGCAGGTTCATCGCCTTAGTCATCGCGACGTTTCTTATTGGGCTATCAATGTAACGCTTATGTGATGCGTTCAGCCGTTTGAGGATTGATGCTGGTCAATTTCAAAACGGATTGACCCCCTATCTCAGACATATTGGAGCCACAGGTTTCACCAAGGCCACGACAGGCCGCCTATGTGAAACGCTGTGGGCCAGTCTAGAAATTTCAGTGCCAAGGAGACGGCTATGTCCTACGAAACCACCAATCCTTACACAGGGGAAACCCTGAAAACCTTCCCCGAAGCCACCGATGCGGAAATCAACCGCGCAATTGAAAATGCAGACAAGACATTCCAGTCTTGGAAAGAAACGTCTTTTGCCGAGCGCGCCAAAGTTATGCGCAAAGCCGCAGAAATATTGCGTAAGGACAGCGATGCCTTTGCCAAGTTGCTGACCTTGGAAATGGGCAAACTGACAGCCGAAGCAAAAGCAGAAGTAGAACTGTCCGCCGCGATCTTTGAATACTATGCTGACCATGCCGAGGAACAGCTGGCACCTGTAAAGCTGCCTGTTGCAGACCCTGCTGAAGGAAATGCAAAGTTGGTCCACGACCCGCTTGGTGTCTTGCTTGCGGTCGAACCCTGGAACTTTCCCTATTATCAGGTGGCTCGGATTATCGCGCCTCAGCTGTCGGCCGGTAACGTGCTGCTTTTGAAGCACGCAGGTATTGTTCCCCAAAGTGCCGCAGCCTGTGAAAAGCTGATGCTGGATGCGGGCCTGCCCAAGGGCGCATTTACGAACCTCTACCCGACCCACGCGCAAGTCGAACAGATCATCGCGCATCCACTGGTGCGTGGTGTTGCGCTGACAGGATCCGAAGGAGCAGGGGCTGTGGTGGCGTCTGCGGCTGGTAAGAACCTCAAAAAATCGACGCTCGAACTGGGCGGCGCGGACGCCTTCGTTGTTCTGGCGGACGCCGATCTGGACAAAACCGTCGATTGGGCGGTGTTTGGCCGCCATTGGAACGGGGGGCAGGTTTGTGTGTCGTCCAAGCGGATGATCATCGCTGACGAAATCTATGACGAGTTCATGAAACGTTATACGGCTGGCGTTGCCGCGCTCAAGGCGGGCGATCCGTCTGATCCGGCCACGACGCTTGCACCATTGTCATCGCAAAGCGCGGTCGAGGGTGTGAAGGCGCAGATCAAAAAAGCCGTCGGACATGGCGCAACTGCGACCGAGGTCGGCCCGAAAGTGCCCAATCAGGGCAACTTTGTGCAGCCGACAATTCTGACGGATATGGCCCCGGACAATCCGGCGCGCCTTTGGGAATTCTTTGGGCCAGTGTCCATGATGTTCCGGGCCAAGGATGAAGACGACGCAATCCGGATCGCCAACGATTCCCCCTACGGTTTGGGCGGGTCCGTCTTTACGTCCAACCCGAAACGCGGGGCCGAAGTGGCCGCGAAAATCTCGACCGGCATGGTGTTCGTGAACCACCCGACAATGGTGAAGGCTGACTTGCCGTTCGGTGGTGTCCGCAACTCTGGCTATGGTCGTGAATTGCTAGGTCTCGGCATCAAGGAGTTCGTGAACCACAAGCTGATTGATGTCGTAGATATCGACGCGGCGTTCTAGGCCCGCAAACCGGTGGCGGCGGGTGTAATGCTCGCCGCCAAATTTCCTCCCGTATAAAAGAAGGAGCGCCATGATGCCGATAAAAATTGCGGTTCTCAAAGAGACGCAGCCCGGTGAGCAACGCATCGCCATGGTGCCCAGCGTGGTTGAGCAACTGGAAAAGCTGGGTGCTGAATTTGTTATTCAATCGGGCGCTGGCGATGCAGTGAAGCTACCGGATGCCTCGTTTCCCACTGCCAAGTTTGAGGCTGACGTTTCCAAGGTCGTTGGCGATGCCGACATCGTGCTGTGCGTTCAGGCACCACGCATGGCCGTTGTTCAAAAGATGAAACCATCGGCCATTCTTATTTCGTTCATCTACGAAAACAAGCAGCCAAAACTGGTTGCTGCATTGCGCAAAAAGGGCATCATCTGTTTTGCGATGGAACGCGTTCCACGGATCAGTCGTGCGCAGGCGATGGATGCATTGACCAGCCAAGCCACGCTGTCAGGATACTATGGCGCGTTACTTGGGGCGACCCATCTGGCCCGCATTTTTCCGCGCATGACGACCGCTGTGGGCACCCTTCATCCCGCCAAAGTCCTTGTGATGGGCCTTGGTGTCGCAGGCTTGCAAGCGATTGCCACCGCGCATCGTTTAGGGGCGGTTGTTGAAGGCTACGACGTGCGCCCGGAAACAAAGGGCGAGGCCGCATCGCTAGGCGCGAAGTTTGTGGATACCGGTGTCGATGCCACAGGCGAGGGCGGATACGCCCGCGAATTGACGAAAGACGAAAAAGACAAGGTGGCGCAGGTTGTCACCAAACATATTCAACAGGCCGATGTCGTTATCACGACGGCCAATGTTCCCGGTCGTCCCGCGCCCAAACTGATCAGCAAAGCGCAGGTCGACGGGATGAAGGCGGGATCCGTGATTGTCGATCTTGCTGCTGATGGCGGCGGCAACTGCGCCTATACCGAAGCGGGTAAAACCACGCAGGTGGGGCAGGTGACAATTGTCGCGCCGATCAACGTGCCCTCCCTGCTCGGCGAGCACGCAAGTGAGCTTTACGCAAAAAATATCCTCAACCTTCTCAAGCTATTGATCGTGGACGGCAAACTTGCACCCGATTGGAGTGACGAAGTGATCGCCAAGACCGCGTTGACTGGCGCCCCCGAGGTGACGCCGGAGCAGGCCAAACCTGCCCTTGAGGCCGTGAATTCAGGAGCAAAACAATGACAGCAGAAATTTCAGGCTTTGCCGCCCTCTATATCCTCATGCTTGCGGCGTTCACGGGGTACGTCGTCATTCTGCGCGTGCCGACATTGCTGCACACGCCGCTTATGTCGGGGTCCAACTTTGTTCACGGGATCGTCGTTGTCGGTGCGATCTATGTGTTGCTGAATGCTAGCAGCACTGCCGAACAAATCATCGGGTTCGTCGGTGTCTTGCTTGGCGCGGCAAACGTTGCAGGGGGCTATGTGGTCACCGTGCGAATGCTGGAGATGTTCAAGCCCAGCAAGACTAAGGAGCACAAATCATGACTACGATAATCTTCGTTTGCGGGATCGTCGCCTCATTCCTTCTCATATACGGCCTGAAGCAGATGTCGTCGCCCCTGACGGCTGTGCGCGGGATCGTGGTGGCTGGATATGGTATGCTTGTCGTTGTTCTGGCCAGTTTTCTTTATGCTTTCGGGATTGAGGCAGATGCCGAAGCCAACCTTGTGGTGAACCTGACACTTGTGTTGTTGGCGATTGCCATCGGCGCGGGCTGGGCATGGTGGACGGGGCGGCGCGTGGCCTTGACCAAGATGCCGCAGATGACGGCGCTGTTCAACGGTATGGGCGGCGGGTCAGCGGCTGCAATTGCCGCATCTGAGTTATTTGGCACAAGCAGTCATGGCGTTGTCAGTATGACGGTTGTCATGGTGGGGGCGCTGATCGGTTCTGTCGCTTTGTCGGGATCTATTATCGCGTGGGCCAAGCTGGACGGGCGGATGCGAAAACCCTGGAGGGTCAAAGGCCAAAGTGTTCTGAACAGCGCCCTGTTTTTGGTGCTGATCGTGCTAGGTGCCTATCTGGTGTTCGTCACTCAAAACACCGCTGCTGGCGTGATCTTCTTCGTACTTGCTCTTGCGCTTGGTGTGACGGTCACCGCGCCGATTGGCGGGGCAGATATGCCCGTGATCATCGCACTGTTTAACGCGCTGACAGGTCTTGCCGTTGCGCTGGACGGATACGTATTGCAGAACGCCGCACTGATGATCGCAGGTATGGTTGTCGGCTCATCCGGGTTGCTTTTGACAGTTGTGATGGCCAAGGCAATGAACCGCTCGATCACCAATGTTCTGTTTAGTAATTTCGGTGACGCGGCGATTGAACAGCAAGGCGACATTCAAGGCGAAATGAAGCCCGTCGAAGCCAGTGATGCAGCGACGACGATGCGCTATGCGGACAAGGTTATCATCGCACCGGGTTACGGCCTTGCGGCGGCGCAGGCGCAGCAAAAGCTGTATGAGTTTGTGCAATTGCTTCAGGCCGCTGATGTCGAGGTTAAATTCGCGATCCACCCTGTCGCGGGCCGTATGCCCGGACACATGGATGTTCTGTTGGCCGAGGCGGGTGTGCCGTACGACCTGCTGTTCGACCTTGACGAGATCAACGAAGAGTTCAAGACAGCCGATGTCGCGCTTGTTATCGGCGCGAACGACGTGGTGAACCCCGCCGCGCGCACCAACAAGGCGTCGCCTATCTATGGAATGTCGATCCTCAATGTTGATCAGGCCAAGCAGGTTTATGTAATCAAACGCGGGCAGGGGCGTGGTTATGCGGGCATCGAAAACGAGCTTTTCTATGCTGATAACTGCAACATGGTCTACGGCGATGCCAAGGATGTCATCGGTCAAATGGTGCAGGCGATCAAACCCTTGGTGGCCAGTGATAAGGCTGCCTGATCGGCGATATGCAATGGTTATCAACCCCAACCTTATGCCGCTTAAAAAATGGGGGTGTCCGCATATCGTGTTGGTCCGCTATGCGGGACGAAGTAGACCTTCGCTGCGGATATGGCAAAGTCCGCTTTAGGAGATTCTAAAATTTGGGCTGTCCATTCAAAAATGCCTATCTTGTAAGGAAAACCCCCGCTGCCATCGGACAACGGGGCCTGCTTATTCAACATTAAGTGTTGAATTAGATCATCCTTCGCGTTCCAGCTTCTTACGTGCCAGCTTGCGGGCACGACGGATCGCTTCTGCTTTCTGACGCGCGTTTTTCTCGGAAGGTTTCTCGAAATGCTGCTTGAGCTTCATTTCACGGAATACGCCTTCCTTTTGGAGTTTTTTCTTTAGAACTCGGAGGGCTTGATCAACGTTGTTGTCGCGAACACTAACCTGCATGTGGTTTCCACCAACTTTCTTGTTTAAATTGCAATGATTTGCAGCAACTGACCGGATAGCAACCCTAAACCAAATTGTACAGCAAGGTCGGATATGCAGAACAAAACTGCCATTTTCCACTGTTGCGCCGAGGTCCGCTCAACCTATCATAAAAACATCATATCGTGTTGTTTTACCGATAATTTGGTGGGTGCATTTCTGAACACCCTCAAGAGGGTCAGCCTTAGCGGGCCACTTTAGCACCACGCGTTTACGTGCATGTGCGATCGCCAATCGTACGAGATCACCAGCGTCATCGTCGGTGCCGACGATTTCGCGGACTTGACGCAGTTCTAGCTTCACCAGTGCAGAGTTTTTCCGTTCAGGATGCATTGGATCGATCAGAATTACTTCGCCAGATAATTCAGGGATCAAATCCAGGGCGTCGCCCTTCAAAAGTGTCATGCGGCCAATAATTTCGCGAAGCTGACCACCTTCTCTGGCTGCGCGTTTCATGCCCTGAACTAACAATGAATGCATTTTCTCTGAGCGTTCGATCAAAGTGACCTGCGCACCTAAAGACGCTAAAAGAAATGAGTCCCGCCCCAATCCGGCCGTCGCATCAACGATCGTGGGCGTTTTGCCCTCCCGCAACCCCATAGCCTTGGCCAGATCTTGACCACGACCACCACCGAACCGAAGACGATGGGCGACTGGACCTTCGACAAAATCAATGCGAAGCTCTTTCGCAACCTGCTTCATACTTTATTCATTTTCTATTCCGGAAGAGCACCATTGCTCGCACTCTTCAGTCTGTAGTGCATTTTTGCATTTTCCACACCTCTAGAAAGCGGCCATTGGTGCAGCGTGCAGCATTTTAAAGTATGGGCTCGGAGCGGACATCGCTTTCGTTCGCCGTGCTGTGTTTAGGATGCCCAGACAATCTCCGCTGGCCGCAGTCCAGCAAGCCGCACCTCCAGCCAGCGGATGTAGCCATCGAGGTTCTTTGTGGCAGGGCCACAGAATGGCTTGATAAACCTGCCGTAGCGGGCGTGGAGCGAGTTTCCTTTGGCCTTTAAATGGTGCAACACATCACTCACGAACAGATCGCATTGGTGCGGACGATTGTAGCGCGAAGACAACTGGAAATTGACGTGGATCATTTTGCACACAGTCACTTAAACTACTGATGAAGATGTCAAAAAAGTTAGTGCAACATTGATGAGAAGGACGCGCAATGACTACGACATTTAAGACGACGATTGATCTGGATGACAACCTGCGCAGCAGTATGGTTGAGTTACTCAACCAGCAATTGGCGGATACATTTGACCTTCATAGTCAGGTTAAACAGGCGCATTGGAACGTCCGGGGCATGAATTTCATGCAGTTGCATCTGCTGTATGATCAGTTGGCAGAGGAACTGCCAACCCATATCGATACGATTGCTGAACGTGCAGCTGCACTGGGCGGGGCCGCCAAAGGGACCGCAAGAATGGCCGCGAAGAACAGCCGACTTGATGATATGCCAGAGCGGTTTGAGAACGAAAAACAGTCGGTCGAACTGCTGGTTGCCCGATACGCCGCTTTGGCAAAGACCACGCGCAAAGCGATTGATGAAGCTGGCGAGGCAGGTGATGCCGATACAGCAGATATTTTCACTGCCGTTTCGCGAACGCTGGATAAGTCGCGATGGTTTCTTGAAGCGCACTTGCAGTAAGCGACCGGCCGGCCTCGCGCAAGGCTTTGGATGCGAGGTGATCGCTTATGATTTAATGCCACCGAAAACGGCCACCGGTTTGGCGATTTTGTACCTGCCATTGGACGACGTTATTCAGCGTTCCGATATTCTATTGCTCCAGCCGCCATTGACGCAGGAAACACGCCACATAATCGACGCTGCCCGGATCGAGAAAATGAAACGTGGGACTATCGTCGTGAATACTGAGCGTGGCGCATTTGACCCGCCCCCCGACCTGCCCGCCGAGGTTCGCTCAGTTTGATGTCGCGCGCATGAGTAACCCCTCGACATCCAGATGCGTCTCAAGATGCGCGGCCAGCGCGTCCAGCGTTTCATCGACCACGCCATCATAGGATTGCGGACCTGCGGGCACCCCCAAACCGGCCAGCCAGGCGCGGCGGAACGCATCGTCGGCGAACATGCCGTGCAGATAGCTGCCGCTGACCCGGCCATCAGGCGATACCGCGCCTTCCGGCGCACCCGCGACATGGGCAAAGGGACGTGCGCGGTCGGGGCCTTTGCTGGCTCCGATGTGGATTTCATAACCGCGAAAGGGCAGGTCGGTTGCAGTGTGATGGGCCGTCACCTCGGTCAGGTGCTTGTCACCGCCCATCACTGTTGTGATGTCGAGCAACCCCAGACCGGGTGTTTCGCCGGGCGGTCCCTCCAGACCCTCGGGGTCGGCAACGCTTTGCCCCAGCATCTGATAGCCGCCGCAAATCCCCAGAATACGCCCACCGCGCCGATGATGCGCGATCAGGTCGATGTCCCAGCCCTGCGCGCGCAAAAACGCCAGATCGCCGCGTGTTGATTTCGATCCGGGCAATATCACCACGCCAGCGTCCGCTGGCACAGGTTGTCCGGCGGGAAGCATGGTCAGCCGCACACCGGGCTCGGCCAGCAGCGGGTCCAGATCGTCAAAATTGGCAATGCGCGAAAATTGCAAACAGACGATGTGAAACCCGTCCTCGGTCGGGGCCTGCCGAATGTCCAGCGCGTCCTCGGCGGGCAGGCGCCACGCATCGGAAAACCAGGGTGCGACACCAAAACCGGGCCAGCCGGTCCGCGTTTCGATCATGGTATAACCGTCGTCGAACAGCCGCGGATCACCGCGAAACTTGTTGATGATAAAACCGCAGACGCGGGCGGCATCGGCGGCGTCCATCACGGCCTGCGTTCCGACGATCTGTGCAATCACGCCGCCCCGGTCGATGTCTCCGCACAGCACGACAGGCACCTCGGCCGCTTGGGCAAAGCCCATATTGGCAATGTCGCCCTGTCGCAGATTGATTTCCGCCGGGCTGCCCGCCCCTTCGACGATCACCAGATCATGCGCGCCGCGCAGCCGGTTGAAACTGTCCAGAACAGACGCCATCAGGGTTGGCTTGATCTTGTAATAATCGCCCGCCCGCGTGGTGGTCAGGCGATGACCCTGCACGATCACCTGCGCGCCCGTTTCTGTTTCCGGTTTCAGCAGAACGGGGTTCATATCGGTATGCGCCCGCAGCCCACAGGCCCGCGCCTGAAGTGCCTGCGCGCGGCCAATCTCGCCGCCATCCGATGTGACGGCGGCGTTGTTGGACATGTTCTGCGGCTTGAACGGGGCCACCGACAGGCCACGATTGCGGGCCGCGCGGCACAGCCCTGCAACCAGCATGGATTTGCCGACGTTTGAACCGGTGCCCTGTATCATCAGCGACCGTGCCATGCGTTACATCTCCACGCCGTTCTGGGCCTTGATACCATCGCGGAAGGGATGTTTGACCAGCGTCATTTCGGTCACGAGGTCCGCCGCCTCGATCAGCTCGGGTTTGGCATTGCGCCCGGTCAGGCACACGTGGGTCATGGCGGGTTTTTGATGCAACAGGAAATCGACCACCTCGTCGATATCCAGATAATCATAGCGCAGCGCGATATTGATTTCGTCCAGCAGGACAAACCGGATGCTGGGGTCCAAAATCTGCTCCTTGGCGATCTTCCAGCCGTTTTGGGCGGCGGCGATATCACGCTCGCGGTCCTGCGTTTCCCAAGTGAACCCTTCGCCCGAGACGAAGAACCGACATTCATCGGCAAAATGTTCGCGCAGGAACAGTTTTTCGCCCGTCACCCAATTGCCCTTGATGAATTGAACCACGGCGCAGGGCATTTCATGGGCGATGCAACGCATGATCATGCCGAACCCGGATGACGATTTGCCCTTGCCGGTTCCGGTGTGGACGATGATCAGACCTTTCTCTTCGGTCTTGGTTTCCATCATCTTGTCACGGGCCTGTTTGATCTTGCGCATCTTCTCGGAATGGCGCGTGTTGATTTCGTCGGTCATGGCAGTCCTTGTTCTTGACAATTGATTTGGATTGCTAACATCTGCACGTCAGTTGGTGCCTGTGTAAACAGGTGAAAAGGGAATGTGCACCCGGAGCTTTCCGATCAAGCACAGCCGCCCCCGCGACCGTGAACGGACTAAAGCAGGATCAAGGCCACTGGCATAGTGCTGGGAAGGTGGATCAGGCGCAGGGCACCGCCCTTAAATCCGTGAGCCGGGAGACCTGCCAGCGCGTATAGCCACGACCGGACGGGGAGTTCCGGTGTCGGGGGAACGCTCTGCTGGTCAGTGCCACCTCGCCATCAGACCCGCGTCCCATTTTAGAATGGGACCAAAGACAATGACTGACGACCAATCCCCCGCAAACGCGGAATGGCCCGCGACGCAGCTGCTGGTTTGCGTAAAATGCCGCCGGGGCCAAGAAATACCACAGGACGCGCGTCGTCCCGGACAGGCGCTGTATGACGAGATCAGCGCGCTGGATCTGCCAAACGGTATCAGCATCGCGCCCGTCGAATGCCTGCAAAATTGTGACCACGGCTGCACCGTCGCACTGCGCGGCGGCGCGGATAAATGGACCTACGTCTTTGCCAATGTTGATGAGGCCGCGCATCCCCAGATGATACTGGACGGCGTTATCCGCTATCACGCGACCGATGACGGGCTGATCCCCTGGCGTGAGCGCCCCGAGCATTTCAAGCGCAATTGCGTTGCGCGTATTCCCCCGATGACCCAGCCCGAGGAGACCCTGAATGACTGACCTTGCAAAACTGCCCGTTACCGTGATCACCGGTTTTCTAGGCTCTGGCAAAACCACGTTGATCCGGGGGCTGATGCAGAACCCCGGCGGCAAGCGTCTGGCGGTGATCGTCAACGAGTTTGGCGATGTCGGTGTGGATGGCGATATCCTGAAAAGCTGCGCGATCCCGGAATGCCCGGCCGAGAATATTCTGGAACTGGCCAATGGCTGTATCTGCTGCACTGTGGCGGATGATTTCATTCCCACGATCGAGGCGCTGATGGCGCTGGATCCGCGCCCCGATCACATCCTGATCGAAACCTCGGGATTGGCCTTGCCGAAACCGTTGCTCAAGGCGTTTGATTGGCCTGATATTCGTTCCAAGATTACGGTGGACGGGGTGATTGCCCTCGCCGATGCCGAGGCAGTGGCCGCTGGCCGGTTCGCGCCCAACGTGGCTGCCGTCGATGCGCAGCGCCTTGCCGATGACAGTATCGACCATGAAACACCCCTGTCCGAGGTGTTCGAGGATCAGATTTCCTGCGCCGACATCATCCTGTTGACCAAGCCGGATCTGGCCGGTCCCGAAGGCGTCGCCAAGGCCAAGGCCCTGATCGCGGCCGAACTTTCACGCCCCTTGCCTGTGATCGAGGTTGCTGAGGGCGCGATTGATCCTCGTATTATTCTGGGACTAGGGGCCGCCGCCGAGGACGACATGGACGCCCGGCCCAGCCATCATGATGATCACGACGATCACGAACATGACGATTTCGAATCCATCGTTGTGGACATCCCCGAACAGACCGATCCCGCCGCACTGGTGGCCGCAATCGAAGGGCTGGCGCGCGATCACAACATTCTGCGCATCAAGGGCTATGCCGCAGTAACGGGCAAACCAATGCGCCTGTTGGTGCAGGCAGTGGGTGCGCGCGTGCGTCATCAATATGACCGTCCATGGGGCCAAGGCGACGTGCGCCAAGGCCGATTGGTTGTGATCGCCGAACATGACGACATCAACCCTGACGTGATCCGCGCCGCCCTTGGGGCGGCCCAGACCCAAGCGGCAGAGTAACCGGCGATGCATGTCATCTTTCGCGAAAGTCACGGGCTGGAAGAGACCGAGACACCAACCGATCTGGGGCAGGATGCCGCGGATCTGGTGGTGCTGTCGCTGTCTGATTCCGACCTTGGGGCCTTCGCGGAAGGGTGGCACAGGGGGGGCGGACCAGAGGGGCGTCTGCCCTCGCTTCGGCTGGCCAATATAGCCGCGCTCAAACATCCGCTGTCGGTCGATACCTACGTCGAAAACACACTGTCCGGCGCCAAGGGCATCCTGATCCGGCTGATCGGGGGCGTGCCTTATTGGCCCTATGGTCTGCAACATATTCAGGCGCTGGCCCGCGCGCAGGGTATTGCGCTGGCGGTCCTGCCTGCCGACGGTCGCCCCGACAGCCGACTGGATGACATGTCCACCCTGCCGCTGTCCACGCTGCGCCGTCTGGCGCATCTTTGCGATACTGGCGGGACAATCGCGGCGCAGGCGGCATTGGCGCAGATGGCGCTGGCGGCGGGGCTGTATGCCGGGCCTGTGCAAGGCACCAAGGGCCTGCCGCCGGTCGGCGCATGGACCCCTGAAACCGGACCGGCCTGTCCGGTGCTGGCATTGGGCCAACCGGCGGCATTGGCGGCTCGCCGGCGCGTCGCCATCGTCTTTTACCGCTCTTATCTGGTCGCGGCGGATCTGGCCCCGATCACGGCACTGTTCGCCGCGTTCCGCGCCCAAGGCTGCGATGTGGTGGCCCTGTTCGCGCCATCGCTGAAGGCCCCAGAGGTGGCAGGTTGGCTGCGCCGTCAGATCGCACATTTACGCCCCGGCGCCATCGTCAACGCGACCGCGTTTTCCGGCAAGGGTGACGATGGCCGCTCGCCGCTGGATGTGGCGGGGGTGCCCGTGTTTCAGGTGGCGCTGGCCACCTCCACCCACGAGGCGTGGGCCACTTCCGAACGCGGGCTATCCCCTGCTGATCTGGCCATGCATGTCGTCCTGCCCGAGGTGGATGGGCGTATTTTGGCCGGGGTCGCCTCATTCAAGCAACCCGGCCCGCGCGACGCTGATCTACAGTTTTCCCGTTATGCGCATCAGGCGGACGCCGAACGGGTCAGCGCGATTGCCGACCGCGTCATGGGCTGGCTGACCCTTGGCGGTAAACACCCCATGATGCGGCGCACCGCACTGGTGTTGTCGACCTATCCGGGCAAGGATTGGAATATGGGCCATGCGATTGGCCTTGATGCGCCGCAATCCGCGCAGGCGATCCTCGATGACCTTGGCACGGCCGGGTATGATATTGGCGAGGGGGCGCTGCCCACTGGCACCGCGTTGCAGAACAGTCTGGCCGCGCGCCAAACGCGGTGGTCACTGGCGGAGTACGCGGCGGCGTTGGACAACCTGCCAGCCGCCATGCGCGATGATCTGCAAACGGCCTGGGGCGCGCCCGAGGACGATCCCGACGTCCATGATGGGGCCTTTCATTTTGCCGCCACGGCCTGTGGCAAACAGTGGATCGCGCTACAGCCCGAGCGCGGGATGCTTGATGGGCGCGAGGACAGCTATCACGATCTGTCGCGCGTGCCCCGACATGGCTATGTCGCCTTCTATCTGTGGCTTCAGCAACAGTGTGACGCACTGATTCATATCGGCGCGCATGGCACGTTGGAGTGGTTGCCGGGCAAATCGGTCGCCCTGTCCGGCACCTGCTGGCCCGAGGTGCTGACAGGTGCCCTGCCGGTGATTTATCCGTTTATCGTCAACGATCCCGGCGAGGCCGCACAGGCCAAACGCCGGATCGGGGCCGTGACTTTGGGCCATATCCCGCCCCCGCTGCGCGACAGCGGCACGCCCGAACGGCTGGCCCGGCTAGAGGCGCTGCTGGATGAATTTTCCAACGCCGACGGGCTGGACCCGCGCCGCCGGGACCGCCTGCAAGGCGACATCCGCACAGAGGCACAGGCCCAAGGGGTTGAACGTGATCTGGGTCTGGATGGCGCGTCGTGCAGCGCCGAGGCGATCAGCCGCATCGACCGCTTTGTCTGCGATATCAAGGAAAGCCAGTTTGGCGAGGGCCTGCACATCTGGGGCCGCCAGCCGCTTGGCGAAACGCCCTTTGGTGCCAGCGGTTCGGTCGAGGGTGAGCGACAGGCGTTGTTGGATGCGTTGGACGGGCGGCGCATCGCCGCCGGTCCGTCGGGATCGCCCTATCGCGGACGGCGCGATGTTCTGCCAACCGGGCGCAACCTGTTTACCACCGATCCGCGCGCGGTTCCGACACGCGCGGCCCATGCTCAGGGTGTGCGGCTGTCACAGGAATTGATCCGCCGCCATTTGCAGGACGAGGGCGATTGGCCGCGCGGCCTGATCGTCGATCTCTGGGGGTCGGCCACGATGCGCACGGCGGGCGAAGATTTCGCAATGGCGCTGGATCTGCTGGGCGTGCGCCCCGTATGGGACGCCGGATCCGAGCGCGTCTCGGGCATCGAGGTGGTCCCCCTGAGCGAGATGGATCGCCCGCGCATTGACGTCACCCTGCGGGTTTCGGGCCTGTTCAGAGACGTTTTCCCGACGCTGTCGGCGCTTTTTGCGCAGGCCGTGCGCGCCCTTGCCGCCCGCGACGAGGCGGCAGATTGGAACCCCTATGTCGGGCGCGCGGATCTGGCGCGGGTTTATGGCCCCGCGCCGGGCGAATTCGGTCTGGCAATGGGCACCGCGCTGGAGGATTACACCGATGCAGGGCGGCGCAAGGCGGGCGAGGCATGGCTGAAGGCCAGCAGCTGGGCACTGGATGGCGAGGCGGCAGTGCCGGACGCCACCGGTATCCGGAACCGCGTGGCGCAGGCTGACAGTTTTGTTCACGGGCAGGACCTGCCGGAAACCGATCTGCTGGTGGCCAGTGACTATGCCGCCCATGAGGCTGGCTTTGCCGCCGCGCAGCAGGTCACGGGCGGGAATGCCGCGCTGTATCATCTGGACAATACCGATCCCGCGCGCCCCCGTGCCCGCCCCCTGTCCGAAGAGATCGCCCGCGTTGTGCATGCCCGCGCGGCGCATCCCGGCTGGATCGCGGGGATGAAGCAGCACGGTTTCCGAGGCGCGGCCGAGATCGCCGCGACCTTGGATCACATGGCCAGCTTTGCGCATCTGGCCGGGGCCGTGGCACCGCATCTGTTTGATCACTATCACGACGCCACATTGGGCGATCCGGAAACCGACGGCTTTTTGCGTGACGCCAATCCGCAGGCCCATGCGGCGATGCAGGCGCGTTTCGCCGCCCTGTTGCAGGCGGGCCTGTGGCAGACGCGGCGAAACTCGGTTCTGGCCGATTTGGAGGGCCTGCAATGACAGCCGCCCCCACCGTCAAGGGCTGGTGCCCCGGTGCCTACCGTCCGATGATGTCGGTGGATGGTCTGGTGGTGCGCGTGCGCCCAAGTCTGGCGCGGCTGACACCTGATCAGGCCGCAGGGCTATGCGATATCGCGCTGCACTTTGGGTCGGGGTATATCGACCTGACCAATCGCGCCAATCTGCAAATACGGGGCGTGGCGGAGACGGATCATGAGGCCGTTCTGGCGGGGCTGAATGCACTGGGCCTGCTGGACGCGGACCCGGGCCACGAGGGGCGCCGCAACATTCTGGTCGCGCCCTTCTGGGCCGAGGGCGATCTGACGGCGCGGCTGACGCGGGGGTTGGTGGACCGCCTTGCCGATCTGCCGGATCTGCCCGCCAAAGTCGGCTTTGCGATTGATTGCGATCCGGTGGGTCCGCTGCTGACAGGCTGTTCCGGCGATATCAGGGTCGAACAAGGCGACACAGGCCTGATCCTGCGCGCCGATGGGGCCGTCGGTGGCCGCGCCGTGACGGTCGAAACGGTGATACCCGCGCTGATCGAAATGGCAGAATGGCTGGCCGATCATATCACGCCCGAGGCACGGCGGATGGCGTTGGTCTTTGCCCGCGAACCCCTGCCCAGTGATTGGACCAACACGCCCCCGCGCGGGCCCGCTAAACACCCGCAGATCGGTCGGCACCCCCTTGGGGCGCTGGTTGGCGCGCCGTTTGGCCAGATTGACGCGCGCGCCTTGCGCGATGCCCTGAAGGGTGCGGCGGGCCTTCGGTTGACGCCGTGGCGGACCTTTGTGCTGGAAGGCGGGGAAATGCCCGACAATCAGGCCTTCATCATCGCGCCTGACGATCCGCTGTTGCGCGTTGATGCCTGTCCCGGTGCCCCGCTTTGCCCTTCGGCCAGTGTCGAGACGCGCAGTTTGGCGCGGGCGCTGGCACCGCACATGCGCGGCAGCCTGCATGTGTCGGGCTGCTCCAAGGGCTGTGCCCGGTCACGCGCGGCCGATGTCACGCTGACCGGGCGGGACGGAACATTCGATCTCGTGACAGGGGGCTGCGCAGGCGACACCCCGATCAAAACAGGGCTTGACCCTGACACTTTGCTAACAGGAGCATTCTGACCCCGATGCCGTATTCTTATGAAACCGATGGCGCCGAGATCTATCGCCAATCCTTCGCCATGATCCGGGCCGAGGCCGATCTGGGTCGCTTTACGCCTGCCGAGGAACCTATCGTCGTGCGCATGATCCATGCCGCCGGACTGGTCGGTCTGGAACGGGATGTGCGCCTGTCGCCGGGGTTTGCCGATGCCGCACGCGCCGCACTGGAAGGGGGCGCGCCCATTCTGTGCGATGCGCGTATGGTGTCCGAGGGCGTGACCCGCACGCGTCTGCCTGCGGACAATCAGGTGATCTGCACCCTGCATGACCCGCAGGTGCGCGATCTGGCGGCGCAGATGGGCAACACGCGCTCGGCCGCCGCGCTGGAACTGTGGCGTCCGCATCTGGGTGGGGCGCTGGTGGCGATCGGCAACGCGCCGACCGCGCTGTTTCACCTGCTGAACATGCTTCAGGATCCGGCCTGTCCGCGCCCTGCCGCGATTATCGGCTGTCCCGTCGGCTTTGTCGGCGCGCGCGAAAGTAAGGATGCGCTGTGGGCCGATCAACCGGTGCCAAGCTGCATCGTCGAGGGTCGGTTGGGGGGCAGCGCCATCACCGTCGCCGCCATCAACGCTATCGCGAGCCGCGCAGAATGAGCGTCGGGACAGTCCACGGCGTCGGCCTTGGCCCCGGCGATCCTGATTTGATGAGCCTGCGCGCCCACAGGTTGCTGGCCAACACGCGCCATGTTGCCTATTTTCGCAAGGCTGGTCGCACCGGTCAGGCACGCGCGATCATCGACGGGCTGCTGCACCCCGACGTCGTGGAAATCGCGATGGAATACCCGGTGACGACCGAGATCCCCGTGTCCGACCCGGCCTATAACCGGATTCTGTCGGCGTTTTACACCGAATGGGCCGACCATCTGCGCGACTTGGCGCTGAAGGGCGAAGATGTATTGATCCTCAGCGAAGGCGATCCGTTCTTTTACGGCTCGTTCATGCATCTTTACACCCGACTAAAGGATGATGTCCCGGTTCAGGTGGTGCCTGCGATTACCGGAATGTCAGCCGCATGGACCGCCACGGGCGCCCCGATCACGTGGGGTGACGACGTGCTGACGGTGCTGATGGGCACCCTGAGCGAGGCCGACCTGACCGAACGAATGCGGACCACCGACGCTCTGGTCGTGATGAAGATCGGGCGCAACATCGAAAAGGTCTGCGCGGCGCTGGTTGCGGCGGGTAAATATGACGACGCTTGGTTGGTTGAATATGCCAGCATGCCGGGCCAAACCGTTCAACGCCTGTCCGAGGTGACAGGCCGTGACGCGCCCTATTTCTCGATCATTATCGTGCATGGGCAGGGGCGGCGGCCATGACGGGTTGGGTCAGGATTGTGGGGCTTGGCCCCGGTGCCGATGATCTTGTCACGCCGCAGGTGTCGGCGGCGCTGGCCGAGGCGAGCGATGTGATCGGCTATATCCCCTATGTCGCCAGAATTTCGCCGCGTGCGGGGCTGACCCTGCATCCCAGCGATAACCGGGTCGAGCTTGACCGCGCGCACCATGCCTTGTCGCTGGCGGCGCAGGGGCACAAGGTGGCGGTGGTTTCGTCCGGCGATCCGGGTGTGTTTGCCATGGCGTCAGCCGTTTATGAGGCGCTAGAGGCCGGGCCAAACGCGTGGCGTGCCTTGGAAATCGAGGTGTTGCCAGGCATTACCGCGATGCTGGCCGCCGCCGCGCGGGCGGGCGCACCTCTGGGCCATGATTTCTGCGCCATCAACCTTAGCGACAATCTAAAACCTTGGGCCTTGATCGAAAAGCGCCTGCGCCTTGCGGTCGAGGGCGATTTCGCGATGGCCTTTTACAATCCCCGCTCGAAATCGCGGCCCCAAGGGTTTGTGCGCGCGCTGGAGCTTTTGCAACAGGCGTGTGGCGACGCGCGGCCGGTCATCTTTGCGCGGGCCGTGTCCACCCCCGAGGAGGATATTCGCGTCGTGCCTCTGACCGACGCACGGCCGGAAATGGCCGATATGCGCACGGTGGTCATTGTGGGCGCGTCGAACACACGGGTGATCGAGGGCGCGCAGCGCCCCATCGTCTATACGCCCAGATCGGTCCTGCCATGACCCAGCCAGTCCAGAACCGTTGCCACATCATGCGCCTCGCGGCGAGGGGGCAGGGCGGGGCGGTCGATCATAATGACCTCTACCCCAAGGGCGCGCGCCGCCAGCAGCTTGGCCTGCGCGCCGGTCCCACCCGAGTTTTTGGACACGACGCGGGTGATGCCATGCTGGCGCATCAGGTCCTGATCACCGGCCTGTGTGAACGGCCCGCGATCCAACACGACCACATGATCCGGAAACGGCGGCTGCACGTCGGGCGCATCAATCAGGCGCAGCAGGTAGAAATGCTGCGGATTTGGCGCAAACTGGGCCAAATGCATGCGCCCCACGGCCAAAAGGACACGTTCGCGCGGCCCTTGCAATGCGTCAACGGCGCCGGCGATATCCGGTACATGGGTCCACCTGTCGCCCGCACCGGCCTGCCACGGCGCGCGGGTCAGCGCGATCAACGGTGTGCCGGTGATCTGCGCGGCCAAGGCTGCGTTATGGCTCATCTGGGCGGCAAAAGGGTGCGTGGCATCTATCAGGTGGCTGATTTCATGGTCGCGGATGTGCTGTGCCAGCCCCTCGGCCCCGCCAAAGCCACCAACGCGCTGTGCCAGCGGTTGTCGGATCGGGCGATTGACGCGCCCTGCCAACGATACCGTTCCGGGCAGTCCGGCGGTGGCCATTGCATTGCACAGGGCCGTGGCCTCGGTCGTGCCGCCAAGGATCAGGGGGTTCAGGCGCATGGGTGACTCGCATTGGGTGACAATTGTCGGGTTGGGCGAAGATGGCGCAAACGGGTTGGGCGCTGCAAGCCTTGCCGCCCTTTCCGAGGCGGAAATCGTCATGGGCGCAGCGCGCCATCTGGAACTATTGCCCGATTTGAACGCCCAACGGATCACTTGGCCCGTGCCGTTTGCCGACGGAATTGAACAGCTTTTGAAGTTGCGCGGGCAGCGCGTTGTCGTGCTGGCCTCGGGCGATCCGTTCTGGTTCGGGGCGGGCGGCAGCCTGATGCGCCACCTTGCACCCGAAGAATGGCGGGCTTTGCCCGGTGTCTCGACATTTTCGCTGGCCGCCAGTGTCATGGGCTGGCCCTTGGAAACGACCCGGTGTTTTGGATTGCACGCGGCCCCGTTGACCCGGTTGCGCCCGGCGTTGGCCGCAGGCGTGCGGATGGTCGTGCTGCTGCGCGATGGGGCTGCGGTGGCGATGCTGGCGCAATATCTGACAAGCCAAGGCTGGGGCGCGTCCACGATCAGCGTGCTGGAATCGCTGGGCGGGCCACGCGCACGCCGCAGCGACCTGCGCGCAGATGACGGCGTGGCGGGCGATCACGCGCATCCGGTCTGCGCCGCGATCAAGGTTGCCGGATCGGGCACGGCAATGCCACTGGCCAGTGGACGACCGGACGATTTGTTTGACAGCGACGGCACGATGACGAAGCGGCCCGTGCGGGCGCTGACCCTGTCCGCGCTGGCCCCGCGCCCATTTGAACATCTGTGGGACATTGGTGGGGGATCCGGCTCGATCGCGATCGAATGGCTGCTAAGCGATCCCAGCCTGAGCGCGACCACGATCGAGAACAAGCCCGCGCGCGCCGCCCGGATTGCGGCAAACGCTGCGACCCTAGGCGTGGATCGTCTGCACATCATCGAAGGCACCGCCCCTAACGCGCTGAAGGGATTACAACGGCCCGATTGCGTCTTTGTCGGTGGGGGGCTGTCCGGCGATCTTTTGGATTGGCTGGAGGCGGGCCTACCCGCTGGCACGCGATTGGTTGCCAATGCAGTGACACTGGAAAGCGAGACCGTGCTGATGCAGGCGCAGGCGCGCCGTGGCGGTGATTTGCTGCGCATCGATCTGGCCCGCGCCGGGCCGCTGGGGCCGGGGCGCGGCTGGAAGGGCAGCTATCCGATTGTGCAATGGAGCGTGACGTTATGATCGTCGCCGGTTTTGGATTTCGCAGCGGCGCGGATGTTGCCAGCCTGCGCAGTGCGCTTGAATTGCACGCCATTTCCCCCGACAGGCTGGCCACCGCAGCGGCCAAGGCAGAGGATGCGCCGTTTGTCGCGCTTGCACAGATGCTGGGCCTGCCTGTGGACGCGGTGCCTGACGATCAACTTGCGGTTCAGCCCGTGCTGACGCAGTCGGCTGCATCGCAAGACCGCTACAACACCGGCAGCGTTGCCGAAGCTGCGGCATTGGCTGTGGCCGGACCGGGCGCGCGCCTGCTGTCCGCGCGTGTGATTTCCCCCGACAGGTTAGCGACCTGCGCAATCGCGATAGGAGACGCGACATGACCGTTCATTTTATCGGTGCCGGACCCGGTGCACCCGACCTGTTGACCCTGCGGGGCCGTGATATCATCGCGTCCTGCCCGGTCTGCCTTTATGCCGGATCGCTGGTTCCCGAGGCGATTTTGGCCCATTGCCCTGAAGGGGCTGAGATCATCAACACCGCGTCGCTGGACCTCGACGCCATCATTGCGCATATGCAGATCGCCCATGAAAACGGGCAGGATGTGGCGCGGCTCCATTCGGGGGATCTGTCCGTCTGGTCCGCCATGGGCGAACAGATGCGCCGCCTGCGGGCGCTGGATATCCCGGTTTCGGTGACACCCGGCGTGCCGTCATTCGCGGCTGCCGCTGCCGCGCTTGGGGCCGAATTGACCCTGCCGGGGCTGGCGCAATCGGTGGTGCTGACGCGCACACCCGGACGCGCCTCAAGCATGCCCAAGGGCGAGAGCCTGACAAATTTCGCCGCCACCGGTGCGACGCTGGCAATCCACCTGTCGGTTCAGAATATCGCCACCGTCACCGCCGACCTGACGCCTGCCTACGGCGCGGATTGCCCCGTTGCCGTGGTCTATCGCGCCAGTTGGCCGGATGAGCAGATCATTCGCGGCACCTTGGCGGACATTGCCGGGCGATTGGGGGCCGACATCACCCGCACGGCCCTGATCCTTGTCGGGCCTGCCTTGGCGGGCGAAGGGTTCAGCGAAAGCTGTCTTTATTCGGTGGATTATGACCGCCGCTATCGGCCGCAAACCGCGGATAGCCCTTGGGCAGGATGGAGCCATGGCGATGATTGATCCGACCACCACTCCGCCGGGTCTGTTGATTTCGGCGCCTTCCTCGGGCACCGGCAAGACAACGGTGATGCTGGGCCTGTTGCGCGCCTTGTCCGAAGAGGGGCTGACAGTTCAGCCCTATAAATCCGGTCCCGACTATATCGACCCCGCCTTTCACCGCGCGGCGTGCGGTCGGGCCTCGTTCAATCTGGATACATGGGCGATGGGCCCCGACCTGTTGGATGCGGTCACGGCCCAGTCCAAAGGCGCGGATATCTGCATCGCCGAAGGGTCGATGGGGCTGTATGACGGGGTCGCTACGCGCGGTCAAAGCGGTTTTGGCAGTTCTGCCGAAACGGCGGCGCATATGGGATGGCCGGTGGTTCTGGTCGTTGATGTCAGCGGTCAGGCGCAATCTGCGGCGGCGACCGCGCTGGGGTTCAAGGCCTATCGCCCTGACCTGCCCTTTGCCGGGGTGATCCTGAACCGTGTCGCATCTCCGCGCCACGAACGGTTGGCGCGGCTTGGCATGGAACAGGCTGGCGTGACTGTTCTGGGGGCATTGCCACGTCGGGGGGATCTGGTTCTGCCTGAACGGCATCTGGGCCTGATTCAGGCGGTCGAGCATCCCGATCTGGAGGCCGCGATCACAGGTTACGCCGATTTCCTGCGTGCCCATGTCGATCTGGACGCCCTGCGCAAACTGGCCCAAGGGCAGCGCAGCTATGGCAGCGCGCGCCCCCTGCCCAAGGCACCGGCGGGACGGATCGCACTGGCGCAGGACGCGGCGTTTTCATTCACCTACCCGCACCAGCTGGAAGGCTGGCGCGCGGCAGGGGCCGAGATTTTGCCCTTTTCGCCACTGGCCGATGAGGCACCCGATGCCAGTGCCGATCTGGTCTGGCTGCCCGGGGGCTATCCCGAATTGCACGCCGGACGGCTGGCAGCGGCAAGCCGTTTTCGTCAGGGATTGATCAAACATGCTCAGACCCGGCCCATTCATGGCGAATGCGGGGGATACATGGCGCTGGGGGCGGCATTGATCGACAAGAACGGCACGTCACACGAAATGGCGGGCTTGTTGGGCCTTGTGACCAGCTATGAGAAACGCAAGTTTCATCTGGGCTATCGGCGCGTCGATCTGGTGTCCCCGATGGCGGGATATGATGCCGGAACGCAGCTGTTGGGGCACGAATTTCACTACTCCACCATTCTTGAACAGCCCGATGCCCCCTTGGCGCGCGTGTCGGATGCCGATCGCGCGCCAGTGCCTGAAACCGGATCGTGCCGGGGCCATGTCACTGGCACGTTCTTTCATTTGATCACAGCGCAAGAGGCCCCGCGATGACCGGTTTTGTCAGTTTTGTAGGTTCGGGCCCCGGCGATCCCGAATTGTTGACCCTGAAGGCGGTGGACCGGCTAAAGCGCGCGGATGCGGTGCTGTTTGATGATCTCAGCGCCGGTCCGATCCTGACCCACGCGCGCAGCGGTGCCGATCTGGTGGGGGTTGGCAAACGCGCCGGGCGGGCGTCACCGCGACAGGATCATGTCAGCCGCCTGTTGGTTGATTACGCACAGATCGACCAACGGGTGGTCCGGTTGAAATCCGGTGACGGGGGCCTTTTTGGCCGGCTGGAGGAAGAGCTGGTTGCCCTGCGCGCCGCCGGTATCCCCTATGAGATCATTCCCGGCGTGCCCTCGGCCGTGGCGGCGGCGGCGGCGGCAGGTATTCCGCTGACCCGGCGGTTGACCGCGCGGCGGGTGCAATTCGTCACCGGCCATGACGTGACGGGCAAACTGCCGGACGACATCAGCCTGACGGCGCTGGCCGACCCCACCGCATCGACGGTGATTTTCATGGGCAAGCGCACCTTTCCCGGTCTGCTGGCCCAACTGTTGGCGCATGGCCTGCCACCCGATACGCCCGCCATTCTGGCCGAAGACGTCAGCCGCCCCGAACAACGCATCACCCGGTCTGATGTCTCGACCCTGGCCGAGCAACTGTCGCAAGAGGTTGGCGATAGCGCGGCGTTGATCCTGTATGGCCCGCTGGCCGAGCCACCAGCATGAGCAGCGCCGCGATTGATCTTTGGCTGGTTGGTATTGGCACGGGCAGTCCGGCGCATGTCACCGGCGAGGGCATGCAGGCCCTGCGCGATGCGGCTGTGGTGCTGGTGCCCGACAAGGGCGCGGGCAAGGACGATCTGGCGGCACTGCGCCACGATATTCTGACGGCCAGCGGCACAGGGGCGCAGGTTGTCCCCTTTGATTATCCGGTGCGCGACCCTGCCTTGCCCTATCTTGAGCGAGTTGAGCGCTGGCATGACGAGATTGCCCGCCGCTGGCAGGGCGCGTTGGCCAAGGCAGCGCAGGCGGGGCCTGTGGCGCTGTTGGTTTGGGGGGATCCGTCCCTTTATGACAGCACCTTGCGCATCGCCAAACGGCTGACCCCTACGCCGCGCTTGCGGGTCGTGCCGGGGATTACCGCCATTCAGGCCCTGACGGCGGCACATGCGATGACGCTGAACACGCTGAACGGGCCTGTGACTATAACCACCGGGCGGCGGTTGCGCGATCATGGCTGGCCTGAGGGGACCGAAACGCTGGTTGTGATGCTGGATGGGGACTGTGCCTTTCAGACGCTGCCGCCGGATACGCAGATCTGGTGGGGTGCCTTTTTGGGCATGCCGGAACAGATTCTGGACCACGGCAGGATTGGCGATGTCGCAGACCGGATCATCCGGACCCGCGCAGAGGCCCGCGCGCACCACGGCTGGATCATGGACACTTACCTGTTGCGCGCCGCGACTAAGTCGTAGGCACAGCCCCTCGGACGGAAAGCGAGGTCTTTAAATCGGGATATTCAGACGCGGCCCGGTGTCGGGACTGGCTGTATCACGCCGTCGCGGATTTCGATCTCGGCATTGGTGATCTTGGCGCGAAACTGGACCGAGTGGCTGACCAGCAGGATCGTTTGAGGCAACCCTTGCAGGATTTCGACCAATCGCGCTTCGTTTTCCGGGTCCAGGGCATTTGTCGGCTCGTCCAGTAACAGCACCTCCGGCTCCATTGCCAGAACGGTTGCCAACGTGATCAGCCGCTTTTCACCGCCCGACAGTTTGTGCGTGATGCGGTCACGCAGATGCATCAGGCGCAGTTCCTCCAGCAGTCGGTCAACGATCTCTATCGCCTCGGCCTTTGATTTTCCAAGATTCAATGGGCCAAAGGCAATATCTTCGGCAACCGTGGGGCAAAACAGTTGATCGTCGGCGTCCTGAAACACCAAGCCTACGCGGCGGCGAACCTCGTGGAAATCCGCCTCTTGCGCGCGGGGACGGCCAAAGGCGCGCACCACCCCGCGCTGCGGGGTTTGCAGGCCAAGGATCACCCGAAGCAACGTGGATTTTCCCGACCCGTTTGGCCCCGTCAAAGACAGGCGTTGACCGGGAAACAACCGCAGCGAAGCCCCCGACAGGATCGCAGCCTGACCGGGGTAGCAGATATGAATATCGTCCAGCTCGATCACCGCCATACAAGCTCCAGACAGATTAACAGGGTCAACGATGCCGCAAACAGGGCCGCAAACCTGCGATCATATGCAGTCAGGGCAAAGTCCTGCAACAGATAGATTTGCCCGGAAAAACCACGGCATTTCATCGCCTGCAATATCCGTTCGGATCGCTCGATGGCGCGTACCAGCATCATGCCCACCAAATAGCCGAAACTGCGGTAGGTGTGCCAGTTTGTGCCGGGGCGAAAGCCGCGCACTTTCATCGCTGCGCGCAGTCGCAGATATTCTTCGCGCAGAACCTCGATATAGCGGATCGTGAACATCAGCAGATGCACAAGGGTTTCGGGCACCCGCAGTCTGTACAATGCGTGGCCCAGTGTCACCGGCTCCATCGAGCCGACCAGGGTCATCAGTGCCAGAATGACCGCGTTGGCCGTCAGCGCGATTTCCACGCCACGCCACAGCCCCTGCCAGGTGGCACTGGCCCCCCACAGCGTGAACATCGGATCACCCGGCACGGTAAAGGGCAGGAGCAGCAACATGAAAACAATAAAGCCGTCCATCATCGCCATGCGTTTCAGGGTTGCGCGCAACGGCAGGCGCGACAGAAACAGTAACGCCATCGACAGGGCCATCGCGACGGCCAGCGTCATCAGCGATGACAGCCCCACCACCACGATGCCAAACGAAACTGCGGACAGGATGCGCACCCGTGGGTCAACACAGCCGATCAGGCCGGACACGCGCAGGGCGCCGGTTTCGGTCAGCGTCTTTTCATCCTGCCCTAACGCATGTGCCAAGTTCTACACCGCCAACTTGCGGCGCGCCGCAAGGTAAAAGCCCAGACCGAAAAGGCCCGCGATATAGCCGATACCCCCAAGGATGGTCTGAAGGTTGTTATGTTCCTTATAGGCCGCAATCTCGCGGCGAAGCGGGCGGATTTCGTCGCGCACGACTTCGGCGACCAGGTCACGCTCTGCTTCTGTCAGGGCGGTGACGGTGGGCGCCATCGGGGCAACCGGGGTTTCGCCCAAGGGCGCGGGGGCGTCAGAATTCGTATCTCCCAGAATTTCGGCCACTTCATTCTGGGGCATCGTGATTTTGGCCACATGACCAGCGCCCAGATCGGACCGGAATATATGAGTGACAGGTTGCGTGGGCACAAAAACAAAGAACCCGTCATCGTCCGTCATGACCCGCCCCAGTTCGCTACCGTCTTCGCCGGTCACGATGATCTCGGCATTGGCGGCCATGTCACCGTTTGAAAATCCGATTTCACCCTCGATAGCGTCGCCAGCGGGGAAAACCCCGACGATGACCTTATGCGCCAGCGCGGGCATGGCGGCGATGATCAGCGCCACGGCAAGCAACAGATGTTTCATATCGGCACTCTTGTATGGAACAGCTCGGGTTTGACCTTGCGGGTTAGCAGGATGGCAAAGCCGGTCAGCACGGCCTCGATGGCCATGACCGGGATATGAGCGAAAAACACCAGCTTTGCGGCGGGCAGGAATTCGTCGCCCGTCATTGCCAAGCTCAAGGCGACCATCCCTGTCGTGGCGGCGATGGCAAAGGCGCCGCCGACAGCGCCCCAGATTGCGCCCTGAACCGGCGAACCGCGCCCGATCAATCGCCCGAACAGCATCCACGCCAGTACGGCGGGCAGCGCGATATTCACTGTGTTGACCCCAAGAACCGTCAACCCGCCAAAGCCAAAGAACACGGCCTGCAATAACAGGCCGACAAAAAGCGCGGGAAAAACGGCCCAGCCAAGCAAAAGCCCGGCCAGACCGTTCAGGATCAGATGCACCGAAGATGGCCCGATAGGGACATGGATCAACGAGGCGACAAAGAAACTGGCCGACAGAACCCCGGCGGCGGGGATGCGTTCCAATGTCAAACTGCGCAGGCCATAGGCAATGCCCCCCGCTGCTGCGATCGCCCCGGCAATCACCACCGGATTGGACAACGCGCCATCTACAATGTGCATGGCAGGATCACTCCATATCCCAGGCGCGAATCCAGATCACCGCATCCTGACTAAGCTCTTTGCCCTGATGCTCGGTCACGGGGCCGGCGCCAAGCGCGGCAAAGCCCCAATATCCGGCCTTGGGAACGCCAAAGGTGAAATAGCCGTTGGCATCGGAAATCGCGACAATCGCCCCACCGGGCATGGCTCCGACGACCGGCGTGGTTGATGCAGCACTTTCCATGTCGGGCTGGGCTGCCATGTATTCGATTTCGATCTCGGCCCCTGCGACGGGCTGACCCTGGGCGACAACCTGTCCGGTAAAGGTTGATCCGGCCAGAATATTGTAGGGCTTGTTCAGTGGCAGGATTTCGACGGGCAGGCCAACCGGGTTCATCCAGTCCGTCGGCAGCTCGTTGCGGTTCAGGAACGCCTTGGTGATTTGCTGGATATAAAGATCCTCGGATTCCTCGTAATATGGGGTCGGGACCGTGACCAGAACGTAATCACCGGACCGCTTGACCGGCACGCTGCCCTTGAACGCGGCACCGTCGTTTTCGCCGCCAGTGAATTGCACGGGCTCCAGCGTGTCAATCAGATCGGTCTTTTCGCCGTTGTGGATCATGTAAAACTCCTGCGGAAGTTCCATGTCCATCACATGCCCATTGTCCATGGGATGCCAGAAGATCAGCTTGACCGGCACATCGCCGGGCCGATCGATCATCGTATCCGTGGTATATTCCAGCAGGAAATGTCCCGAGGCCATTACAGGAAGGGTCAGCGCAACAGCGCTGGCAATCAGGGTCTTTTTCATCAATCTGTCCCGTTCTTGACGCCACACCCGGCGCCTTTGCGTTTGAGCGGGGGGATGGATCAGACCGGGACGGAGCACCATGGATCGGCGCGCGCATGCCACGGCCAAACGCACACCCCGGCGCCCGGTGGATACGCCCCGTTTACCATGGGGCACATGTCCGGCAGGTCTCCTGGCTTGCGGGTCAATGCGTTGGGCCAGCCTTCCCGGATTTCTCCAGTGGCATGTTGGCCCTGCTCGCCGCTGACAGTTGCGGGGGCAGCTGCAGATTTGGCACGGCAAGGTGCCTCACTACATTCCCTCTTTCGCCCGAAAAACGACGGGACCGGTCATGACGCTTAATTGACAGACCATGACCCGCCGCGTCAATGCACAATGCGACGCTGCCTTCATCCGAGCGCGCCTTGCGTGACAGGGCATGGCGCAGAATTGTCCGAACGTGGTGTCAGAAAGTCAGATTAGCCGCCTGTGCGGTGCTCAGGGTTAACGATTTGGCGTTAACCACGCCTTTGTCAGGTGTTGTTCCAACACCCTTGGGGAACGGTGTGCCGGGTGTCGGTGTATCTGGCATCAAATTGTTTCTTTCAATTTTCGGCTTGTCGATCGGACGGATGCGGCAGCATGGGTAGCTTCAATTGCCGCGATGGCAATTAGCCGTTCTTCAATCGTTGTGCCGCTAAGAGGCTTTGTTGCGCAAACCGAGGTTTGGCTGAACTCCCCTTTCCCCGGACGAAGTTATCCCACGGGCTCTGTGACTGGTATGTCAAATACTGTGGTGGGATTTCAGTTTGTCGGGGGCCTGCTTAGCAGATCGGTGCCGATTGGAACCTTGTTAACCCAAGATTGGGCCTGCCCCGCCCGCTGGCCAAGAGAAAACAGGGTGCGCATATAGGTGCCATCAAAGGGCACATCCGCGTCGCTGACCAGATACTTGTCGATGAACATCAGTTGAAACCGCATGCCGTGCGCTTTGCCAAAATCTTCTATTTGAAACAATGACTGAACGATGTTTGCTTTGACGAAGGCCCTGTAGGCCGCTTCGCCAACCAAAACAGCGCGATCTTCCACAGGGTCAAACCTTGGTGTGATTTCATTGTTCACAATGGCGAAAATTTGAGGGCGTTGCGAGGTCATGCCCCGCCAGTTTGGGTTCTCAAAGAAGGCATCTGGAAAGAAGAAAATTTGCCGGATTGCACCACCATCGACATGCATTTCTTCGAACTGTTCATTGTCGACGGTCGCCGATATCAGTGTTGGTGGAAAAATGGCGGGAATGCTTGCTGACGCGACAAGCACGTCAACAAACAATTGCGCTGCATCCGGATGGTTTGACGCGGCTATGGCGCCCATATTCCATACAACGCTGCGCTGCGCGTCGATATTGGTTGTGGCGACAAGAAGACGTGCACCTTGGCGGTGGCGCGCTGCGACGCGTCGAAGTAGATCCTCATCCATGTACTCGGTCACGAGCGCCCGCAAGGGTGCCGAATCCATGAAGCTTTCGCCGAGAAGCCCGCGAAGAAATGATCGCTTTGCGTTCAATCGAGTTGCGATATCGCTTGCAAAAACCCGCTGGAGATCGCCGTCGGTTTCAGAACCTATAAATGCGAACGGTGCGATCAACGCCCCTATGCTTATCCCGGTCACCAAATCAAATTGCGGTCGTGTGCCGCTTTCACTCCAACCAACCAAAACACCAGCACCGAATGCACCATCCTGCCCACCACCGGAAAGGGCAAGGTAAGTCGGATGGCCCGTAGGGGAGGGCCTGAAATCAGACAAAAATGGCGAGAGATCTTCATTTGGACTATCGGCGAAAAAGCGAATGTTCTCGAACCCGCGCGGCGTAGCGGCAAGTTGTTGTGACAATGTCATATGTGCGCGTTGGGGTGCCGCGCACGCGGCAAGAAGGATGCAGGTTGCCCAAATCAAGCAGAACGGGGTGAAACTCAGTCTCAATGCAACATCCTTTTACTCAGGGTGCCTATATCTTAAAATCAATGCGCCCGATAGCTGTGTCGCACCTGTTCTGGTTCCGACTGGCGGCCACTTTGAAACCGGTTGTAACCGTCTAGGCGAAGGTGGCCAGCATTAATCGTGCGGGTGTTTAACAAATCCGGGGCGGTGGATCACTCACCAATTCATCCAGAACACGAGATCCACCCAATCGGGTCCGAAGCGAGACGACGCCCGATTAAGACCATATCAATTGACGCGACCTACCTGAAGCGTGTCGTACGGCTGTTTGGCAGGCTTAAGGACAGGCGGCGCGTATCAACACGCTCTGATTGATCTCTCAAAGTCTTCCTCTCCGCAATAGCCCCAGCTGCTAACGTCATATTCAGGTTAGGTGCCCTGACCCTGGTGAAAAAGACGATTATTTCAGGCCTGCAAAACGCCCCGGTTTCACTCTGATGGTGTCTGATTTTCGGCTAAGCAACGTTTGTAACGTGCAAACCGAAAACCAGAAGTGTGGCTATCATGATAACGATGATGACCATCAGCGCCACGTCGAGCAACACAGAGGTGGCATGCTCGTGTTCGTTTGACCGGATCAGTTTTCGGATCATCAGAAACCGCACACCGGCGGCACCAACCAGCGCCATTCCAAGTATCAACAGCGCCAGTCCCGTCGCACTGTCGATGCTGGTGCCTGACCCTCCGTGGCCAAACGTGATAAGTAAACCAAACCCGACAATCGAAATTGCCGTTCTGACCCAGGCAAGAAAAGTCCGTTCGTTGGCCGCATGATCCGTGTATCTTCTTAACAATTGACCAGCTCCACTATCTGTTTCCGATCAGCCAATCTACCATGAAGCCGGTCAGCACACTGGGGCATGCCGGCCTAACCAGTCTTAAGCGATACCAGATATGGAGAAGAAGATGAACTGCGCCAAAGAATGACATGGTTAACCGCCCATTTCACACTGATCGCAGGCGGTTTGATGGTCCTGTCAGCGTCTCTTGTTGTCCTGCAACAGCGGCGAACGCCGCAATCTGCCTTTGCGTGGCTGCTGTTTATCGTGTTCTTACCCTATTTGGGTATCCCGCTGTTCTTTGCCCTCGGGTTCAGAAAAGACCATGGTAAATACCGAACAATAGAGTTTCCGCACAGGGATGAAACTCTGTCAGACACTTCGGGAAACAATCTTTTGGACGGGTTGTTCAAAGGGTACGGCCTTCCGGCTGCTGCGAACGGAAACAAGTTTCAACTGCTTGCCACGGGAACACAGGCGCATGCGGCATTGATGGCCGAGATTAGAGGGGCGCAAAGGACGATCGACATCACATTGTATCTGGTCTGGGACGATGCGGTTGGACGCGATTTTGTAGATGCGCTGACACAGAGACAAAAAGACGGGGTGCAGGTGCGTTTGTTGCTGGATTGGTTCGGTTCTCTGCGCCGTCCTCGCAAAGCACTGCGACGCTTGAAGCACGCTGGTGGGGAAGTCCGTCTGTTTTCGCCCTTCGTTCAGTCGCCGTTTCGCGGTCATATGGACCTGCGCAATCATCGAAAGATGATTATAGTGGATTCACAACGCGCGTTTTCCGGCGGTATGAACGTCGCCAGCAATTATATGGGGCCGACCCCGATGAAGGGGCGGTGGGTTGACCTTGCCTATTTGTTAGAGGGCCCAACGGTCGATACGCTGTGCCAAGTTTTTCTTTCAGATTGGCAGACCTGTGGTGTCGTTGAGATTCCGCCCGCGGCCAAATCAGATCCAGCGCTAAACGTAGGCAGTTCGACCACGCAACTGGCAATATCCGGGCCGGATGTCGCCGAAGATGTTTTACACAGCTCTCTTGTGCAGGCAATCTATTCTGCCAGAACCGAGATTTGGATCGTGACGCCGTATTTTTTGCCGACGCCAGAACTTATGACTGCACTTGTGACCACCGCCCACCGCAATGTCGCGATACATATAGTTGTCCCTGAAAAGTCCAACCAGCGGATCACGGATTTGGCCCGTGGAAGCTATCTGCGCGAGTTACAATCCGCGGGATGCAAGATCCATTTATGCCCCGGCGAAATGGTCCATGCCAAAGCGTGGATCATGGACGATACAGGGTTCATTGGCTCGGCAAATTTTGACGTTCGAAGCCTGATGCTTAACTTTGAAACTATGCTTGTATTGTACTCAAAAGAAGACGTCACACGCCTGAAAAGCTGGGTCCAGGACCTTGCGACACGCGCAACGTCACGTCCTGTCCCCGTTGGCCGGTTCAGACGTAGTATCGAAGGTTTGTTCCGATTGGGCAGTCCGTTCCTTTGAAATTCCATATCCGTCAACGAATTGACGAAGGTCAATCTTGATCGCTTGAGCGATGCGATATGTACGGCTGTAAGACTTACCCAGAAGGCGATTGGCCAACTGACGAACACCGGCAACGCGAACACTGATCAGGCTTAGGTCAACAAAAACCGAGGTGGGTCCACGCCGCGCGACCATTCACCCATCTACAAAGGAGAAATCTTATGTTTCATATCCCCCGGCTTTTGACCGTTGCAACGACACTTGTTTTGCCGACACTTGTGTCCGCACAATCCTTGACCTGCCCGGATGCAGCTGAGGTATTTGCCGTAGATGGTGGCGCCCGTATCACCATATCCGTGCCGCAACTGGCCAGAATTGTCGCTGGAGGGCCGCTAGATGATCGGCAATTGCGCGAAGTGGCTCAGTCGCTCCGCATGGAATACCCAAAGGCAAGCGATGCAGAAATCGCTGATCTGATGATTACCGGGTATTGCGCTTATCTGCGTGATGATGCTCCGGATTCTCTTCGAACAGAGGACAATTTGGAGCGGTTTGAGACGCGAACCTACGAGGCTGTTTTTGGCACACCGACGCCAACTGATAAAACGGATCGCGGTTGGCTGTTCAATTGATGGCCAGCACCTGCCCAAGTGAAAATTGTAAACTGACCACGCGCAAATTGCGCCGCCATGACAGTGGCGTTTCCACGTGAATGACGGGACCAAAGAAGAAATCAATCAATAATTAGAATGGAAACCGGCTATGAAAAAGTCTGAAACACCGCATTCCGAACATACGGTTGTCATTGAAGTACCCGAGGCGGTTGGTGTGTTTGACAGCGTTGAGGCCTTGCAAGCTGCATTTTATGATCTACGCGACGCGGGTTTTCACCATTCCAGAATGAGCCTTCTTGGCGACGAAAAGACGTTGAAAGAAAAGCTTGGAAAAGCGTTCTGGCGTACTGAGGATTTGGAGGACAGCCCAAACGATCCCCGCGCCAATTTTGTTTCCGAAGAGGCAATGGGCGAGCTGGAAGGCGCGATTGCGGGCGGGGTGTTTTTCATTCCGACCTATGCCGCCATGGCAGCCGCCGCCGCGGCAGGAACCTCGATGCTGGCAGCGCTGGCAATTGTCGGCGTACCCGCCGCAATCATCGGCACACTTTTGGCGCGTCGGGCAGATAAACATCACAAGGATTACTATGCCCGACAGATCGAACATGGTGGCATCCTTTTGTGGGTGCGCGTCGAGAATGAGGACGAGGAACGAAAAGCGGTCGAAATATTAAAAGCCCACTCTGGCAAGGATGTCCACGTTCATGACTGGACCCAATAACCCGCCTGACGATAAAACCCAACCGGGCGCGCCAGATACAGGAGAGTCCGATCCAGAGGCCGAGACGCCGCAAGACGCGTTCCCAACATCCAAGTCGGGCCTGATCCAGTTCAAAGGGCCGGAATGGGAAATTTGGCCATTCAACATGATGCACCAAAGCTTTCAATTGTCGCAAAAATCGTGGCATGACGCATTGGACTCTTTCGATGGTGTGCCGCCGCGCGAAAAATACATTGCGTCTATCGCGGCGCAGCAGATATTCGACATGGCCTCGCCCGCAAACGGAGTGTGGAGCAATCCCGAAGTGATTGCCCGAACCATGTCCGAGGGCGGGACCAATCTGTTGCGCGGTGCGTTGCACCTGGCCCAGGATTGGCAGCGCGCTGCCTGGGGGTTGCCCCCTGTCGGTGCCGATGACTACAGGCCCGGTCGAGATGTTGCAGTGGCGCCGGGCAAGGTGGTGTATCGTTCTGATTTGCTAGAGCTTATTCAATACAGTCCGCAAACTGAAACAGTCGCGGCCGAGCCTGTGCTGATCGTTCCGGCATGGCTGATGAAGTACTACATTCTTGATCTGTCGCCGCAAAATTCGCTGGTTAACTATCTATGCGGGCAAGGTTTCACGGTTTTCATGATTTCCTGGGTAAATCCGGGCGCGCAAGATGGCGATATTTGTATGGCCGACTATCTTGATGCGGTCACAGAGGCCTTGGATGGCGTGGGCAGTATCGTGCCGGATGCCCGGGTACACGCAATCGGGTATTGCTTGGGCGGTACCCTTTTGACGGTCAAAGCGGCGCAGATGGCGCGTGATCATGACGAAAGGCTGAAAACTCTGACGCTGTTTGCAAGCCAGATAGATTTTGAAGAACGCGCAGAGTTTCAGATGCTTCTGGGTGAGACTGAAATCTTGATGCTCGAACACCTGATGTCGAAGGTGGGGTATTTGGACGGCAAACACATTGCTGAGGCTTACAAGGTCTTGCGCGCAGGTGAGTGGATCTGGCCTCGCCACATTAACGATTACCTGATGGGACGGCGCCAGCCGATGTCGGATATTGAGGCGTGGAGCGTTGATACAACGCGATTGCCCGGTCGTGCGCACAGTGAATACCTGCGCAGCATGGTTCTGAATAACGCAGTGGCAGAGGGCCGGTATGATGTGGACGGCCGCCCGATTTCCCTGGGCGATATCACGGTGCCAGTGTTCAGCGTTGCAGCGCGTGACGACCGCATCGCGCCTTGGCGATCCCTTTTCAAGCTACGTCAGCTTGTAAAATCCAGCGTTACCTTTGCTTTGACGACCGGCGGACATGTGGACGGCATCATCGGCGACCCTGACGGCAGGGGACAGAGCTATCAAATAGGACGATTGTCCAAAACTGCAGATGCGATCAACGCGACAGACTGGCAAGAGAGGACACCTTGCCAAGACGGCTCATGGTGGCCTGAATTGGTGGGATGGCTGCGCAGTCATTCCGACAGCGCACGAAAACCGCCCCCCATGGGCGGTTTCAAAGGTCTGGCCGGGGCTACAAATGATGCTCCCGGTACGTATGTGTTTCAAAATTGATCGAGACGTTTGAGATAAATGGAGATGGTCAGACATGAATGGTGACGCATACAGGGGAAGGTTCGCTGGCTGGCGTCATTTCGGGTTCTTACGGTGTATTGAAAGGCAGAAATGACTGACATTGTCCAAAATGAAGCTTTTGCAACGCCGGCCGACGTGGTGGCAAAAAGCCAAAAAGTTGATCCCAAGTGTGGTCTGGACGATCAAGATGTCCTGAAACGTCGCGGCCAGTACGGCCCGAACCAATTGCGCGCCACTGAAAAGCGAAGTGCGCTGGACATTTTGGTGCATCAATTCGAGGGGGTGATCGTCTGGCTTTTGGCCTTTGCCGCCGGGCTGTCGTTTTACTATCGCGATATTGCCGAAGGCATCGCCATCATTGTCGTGCTTGCCATCAACGCTGCAATCGGATTTTTCACCGAATTGCGGGCCGCCCGGTCTATGGAAGCACTGGCGCGCATGTCAGAATTTAGCACGCGGGTGCGGCGGGGCGGTCAGGTTATCAATGTTGACGCGCATGAACTGGTGCCGGGTGACATCGTCCTGTTAGAGGCGGGCGATATGGTGACAGCCGATCTGCGGCTTGTTCAAGCGTCGAACTTGCAATGCGATGAATCCGTGCTGACCGGTGAATCCGTGCCCGTCGCCAAGCAGGTTGACCCCGTCGCCCCCAATTCTGTCATCGGCGACCGCAAAAGCATGACGTTCAAGGGAACGGCGATTACACAGGGCGCGGGCGAAGGTATTGTGACGGCCACCGGCATGGCCACCGAACTGGGCCGGATCAACCATCTTGTTCAGACTGCGGAATCGGTGGCATCGCCGCTTGAAATGCGGCTTGATCGGTTGGGGCATCGGCTGGTCTGGTTGACTTTGGTTCTGGCTGTGCTGGTCATCGGTGCGGGTATTTTGCGCGGTCACGAGGTCGAGGCGATGATTCAGACGGGCGTGGCGCTGGCCGTTGCCGCCGTGCCCGAAGGTTTGCCTGTGGTTGCCACGCTCTGTCTGGCGCGGGGCATGTGGCGCATGGCTGCGCGAAATGCGGTTATCTCGCACCTGTCCTCGGTCGAGACGCTGGGCGCAACAACGGTGATCCTGACAGACAAGACCGGCACCCTGACTGAAAACCGCATGACAGTGGTCCACTACTTGACGGCCGGAGCGGACATAGATGTCGTTCGCAATGGCGAAACGGCACAGTTTAAGGTTGGCGCGGACGGAATTGATCCGCAAACTGATCGACAACTGGGCATGGTTCTGCGGATAGGCGCGCTGTGCAACGATGCCGCGCTTGCGCAAGCAGACCAGGGTCCCTCGGGCGATCCGATGGAGTTGGCATTGCTGCGGGTGGCCCGGGATGCGGGACAAGGCCGTGATACCTTGCAACAGGCCTATGACGAGGTGCGCGAACACGCCTTTGATCAGGATACAAAGATGATGGCCACCGTCCACCGCGACAAGGATGGTTTCTTTTACGCTGTCAAAGGGGCCCCCGAAGCGGTTTTGGAGGTGTGCACCCGGTATCTGGGGCCAGGTGGTGCGCGTGAACTGGACGCCGCCACCCGCGCGCAGTGGCAAGAGCGCAGTCGCGCCGCAGCCAGTGATGGGTTGCGTCTGTTGGCTTTGGCGTCAAAACAGGCCGACCGCGAGGATCTGGCCCCTTACGAGGGTCTCACCCTTGCCGGGATGGTCTGCCTGCGCGATCCATTGCGCGCTGATGTTGCTGGGGCAATCGCTGACGCGCAAGCGGCCGGCGTCCGTATTGTGATGCTGACCGGCGATCATGCCGATACTGCCGCCGCCATCGCGCGCAAAGCAGGTCTGGGGCAGGGGGGACACCTGACCGTTATGGAGGGCGGCGATCTGGACGCACTCGACACCGACGAGGCGGAAGGCAGTTTGCGTGATCGGATCCTGTCCGCCGATGTCTTTGCCCGTGTCGCCCCTGCGACCAAGCTGAAGCTGGCGGCGCTTTATCAGAAAAACGGGCACATCGTGGCGATGACGGGTGACGGCGTGAATGATGCGCCGGCGTTGAAACAGGCCGATATCGGCATCGCCATGGGGCAGCGCGGCACCGAAGTGGCCCGCGAGGCGGCAGATATGGTGCTGAAGGACGATTCCGTCGGGACAATCATTGCTGCCATGCGGCAGGGGCGGGTTATTTTTGACAATATCCGCAAATTTGTCGTGTATCTGATGTCCTGCAATGTCAGCGAAGTTTTGATTGTCGGTCTTGCCGTCGGAGCCGGGTTGCCGATGCCGTTGCTGCCGTTGCAGATCCTGTTTCTGAACCTCGTGACAGACGTGTTTCCGGCTTTTGCGTTGGGCTTTGGTGCCGGTGACGAGCGCGTTATGCGCCAGCCCCCGCGCGACCCCACCGAACAGATCCTCGACCGCAGCCGCTGGATATTGATCGGTGTTCTTGGCGGTGCAATTACCGTGGCCACGCTCGCCGCTTTCTCGCTGGCCTTGCACTGGCTGATGCTGCCCACTGAAGAGGCTGTTACCGTGGCGTTTCTGACGTTGGCCTTGGCGCAATTGTGGAACGTGTTCAATGTGCGCGTGCCCGGCAGTGGCCTGTTCGTCAACGAGGTGACGCGCAATATCTGGGTCTGGGGCGCAATCGCGCTGTGTATCGGGCTGATTGCGGCGGTTTTTTGGGTGCCGGGGCTGTCCGAGGTTCTGGATTTACCGGATCCCGGACGTACAGGTTTGCTGCTGGCATTGGCAGGAAGTGCCGCGCCGCTGATCATCGGGCAGGTCATTCTTTGTTTCGGCCCAAAACGTTGGTCATTTGTTTGACGCGTCTGCGCAACACCAAGACAGCGCACACGCTTTTCTTGCGCTGGTCAGTGTGCTTTCGGAACTTGAATGGCAACTGCTTGATCTCTGTCAAGAAGCCGCGCCAGCCCCCGGTGTATCGTGCAGAATGACTGACGAGACAGGAACTGCGCCCCCCGAATGTGGCTTGATCGCGCAAGGTTGCGGGTCCGGGTCGTCTGTCTTCATAAGGTGGTGTTTGTTCAAATGGACAGCGATCGCCCACTTTTCCCCAGTGGTGCGAAAAGCGAAAGCCACGTGCCGGAAAGCCGCGAAATCAGCGCCATGGATCGTTACTATCCGGCACGTGATGGAAATATGAGATGAACCGATTCTTAAGGTGTGAAAATGGATAAGCAAAAGCAATTCAACTGGTCATTCTGGATAATCGCGGCACTCGTCTGGATGGGGATTCAGGTCTGGATGAGTTACCGCACGGTTATGCCGCTGCAATACAGTGAATTCCTGTCTTATCTTGAAAAGGGGCAGGTTGCGGAATTGACGGTCACCGAAAGCATGATCGAGGGACGATTTGCACAGCCGGTCGACGGCAAGGAGTATTTCGTTGCCCATCGCATCGATCCGGATTTTGCCGCAGAATTGGAAAAGTATGACGTCACCTTTACTGGCGGTTCAGATCAGAATTGGCTGACCAACCTGGCGTCTTGGGTCCTGCCTGTCTTGTTGTTCTTTGGCCTTTGGATGTTTCTGATGCGCCGAATGTCCGGTGGGCAAGGCGGTTTTGGCAGTCTGGTGAATATCGGCAAGTCAAAGGCGAAGGTCTATCTTGAGACCAAAACCGGCGTCACCTTCGATGATGTCGCTGGCATTGATGAAGCCAAGGGCGAGTTGCAGGAGATTGTGTCGTTCCTGAAGGATAAGGACAAATACGGCCGCCTTGGCGCGCACATCCCGAAGGGTATTCTTCTGGTTGGCCCGCCGGGCACAGGCAAGACATTGTTGGCCCGTGCGGTCGCAGGTGAGGCGGGCGTGCCGTTCTTTTCGATTTCCGGGTCAGAGTTTGTCGAGATGTTTGTCGGCGTTGGTGCCGCGCGGGTGCGTGACCTTTTCGAACAGGCCCGCAAGGCGGCACCGTGCATTATCTTCATTGATGAACTGGATGCGCTTGGCCGCGCAAGATCGGCGGTCTCTGGATATGGCGGCGGCGATGAGAAAGAGCAGACCTTGAATCAGCTTTTGTCGGAATTGGATGGGTTCGATCCGCGCGTCGGCATTGTCCTGTTGGCGGCGACAAACCGGCCCGAAGTTCTGGATGCGGCGCTTTTGCGTGCAGGCAGATTTGACCGCCAGATTGTCGTGGACCGGCCGGAACGCAAAGGGCGCGCCGCCATTCTCAAGGTCCATGTCAAAGGTGTGACCCTTGGTGAGGATGTGGATCTGGATCAGGTCGCAGCCATCACACCGGGTTTTACTGGTGCAGATTTGGCCAACCTTGTGAATGAGGCCGCAATCGTGGCAACCCGCCGCAACGGGGACAAGGTGACAATGGCCGATCTGACCGCGGCCGTTGAACGGATCGTAGCGGGCGTCGAGCGCAAATCAAGGGTGCTTGGCAAGGCAGAACGCGCGCGGGTGGCACATCACGAAATGGGCCATGCACTGGCCGCCGCAAATGTTGCCCATGCGGATCCGGTGCACAAGGTTTCGATCATTCCAAGGTCGATCGGCGCACTTGGCTACACGATGCAGCGCCCGACCGAGGATCGCTTCCTGATAACTTTCGCTGAATTGAAGGACCGCATGACCGTCTTGATGGCCGGTCGCGCTGCCGAGGATTTGATCTTTGGAGAAATTTCGACCGGAGCGTCGGACGATCTGGCCAAAGCAACCGACATCGCGCGGGAATGTGTCACGCGATTTGGTATGGTCGCAAGCGTGGGGCAGGCGGTGCTAGAGGACAAGCCCGGGCAGTTCATGGACCAGCGGACCCGCGGCATGATGGGCAGGGACTATTCCGAAGAGACCGCGCGTGAGGTCGATCTGGCCGTGCGCCAATTGCTTGACGATGCCTATCAGCAGGCAAAAACCGTCTTGTCCGAACACCTTTCAGAGCTAAAGGCAGGGGCGGCGCTTTTGCTGGAGAAAGAGACCATCACGCCAGCAGAGTTCAAACCGATAGCGCGTGCGTCCAATCAGGAGGCGTCCGAGCCGAGCAAAACTGCGTAGTGAATGACAACCAAGACCGGGGGACGAAGAATTGACAGATAAAGTTGCCAGTCTGGTTAAGCGAATTCGCGCTCTGGAAGATGAGCTTGAAGAAGAATACGCGCGTCGTCGTAGCGCGTTCGGATACCGGACCGAACAGAACCGCGTCGTGTTCAAACGCGATGTGCTGCGACGTCAGCAGGCGTTGAAACAAAGGCTGACGTCTTATCTGGTAGAGGCGCGCCCGCTTGTTGTTCTGACGGCCCCGGTCATCTATTCAATCATTATTCCGCTTGTTTTGCTGGATGTGTTTGTGACGATCTATCACATCATATGTTTCCCTGTGTATCGGATCGAAAAAGTGCGCCGTGCAGATTACATCACCCTTGATCGCAGGCACTTGTCCTATCTGAACGGGTTGGAAAAGCTGAACTGCATGTACTGCGGGTACGGCAATGGCCTGTTGGCTTATGTGCGCGAAATCGCAGCCCGTACCGAGATGCATTGGTGTCCGATCAAGCACGCAAAGCGTATGGCCGGATTGCATGCGCATTACCCGGACTTCGCCGAGTATGGTGACGCCGAAGGGTTTCAGCGCACCAAACAGGCAGCACACGAGGCCACGAAATAGTCAGCGTTCGACCGAAAAAGAAACGCTGACCACCTCCAGTTTCAAACGGAACAGACCGACTAGTGCGCGAGAAATACGGCCTGTTCGGTTTGATCGATCAAGGATTGGGTTGTGCCGCCGAAAATGGCCTGGCGCGCTCTGGAATGGCCATAGGACCCCATCACGATCAAATCGGCGCCGATTTCTGAAGATCGATCGAGGATACAGTCGCCGATGTCCTGACCGCCGCTGGGAAATTGCTGGACCGTTACCTTGCAGCCATGGCGCGTAAGCCATTTGGCGATATCAACGCCCGGATCTTCGCCGTCACGCAATTCTGTCATAACTGGATCAATCGTTCCGACAACCACCTCATCTGCGCGACGCAACATTGGCAGGGCTTGGTGCACGGCTCTTGCCGAGTGCAAATGCGCCTTCCAGGCAACAAATATCCGCTTTGGTCCGCTCAAAGTCGACATCGCATCATCATTTAGCAAAACACCGACCGGAGACTGAAACAGAATACCGTGCAGGACCCGTCGGAACAATGCAGCGGACGCGCGCAAATCGCTGTTGATCAACGCCATATCGCAGAGCATGGCCCGTCGTGCAGTGGCACCTGCTGTCATGGAGGACTCACGAAAGACGGTAGAGACTTCTCCCGAAACATTGTGCCGTTGAAGCAGCTCCCGGACATCTGTGGCTTTGGCTTCCAAATCAGCCGCAAGGGTCACCCGTTCTTCGATCCACCCAGTCGAAACCCCTGCCGCCCCACCAGACGGGGCACCCACGGTGTAATAGGGATAGTTCGGCATATCGTCGATAACGAGGATGAATGCATGGGCCGACAAGGCGCGAATGGCCTCAAAGCTTTCTGCCAGTTCGTCCACGGCGGCGTCTTTGCCAATCGCGATCAGGATTGTGCTGTTTTTCATGATCTTTCCTTGTGTCTGCAAGACTTGTCTCTTCCGGATAGAGGCGCGGTTAATATCCTTCACGTTTCCTCAAGATGGCCCAATTTCAGGCGGTTACTCTATACATGTTACCTTGAATTTGCCGTGCTCCTATCGATTCTGACACAATGCACCGCGTTCTCTCTATAGGCCGCTGGTGCGGCGAGAGATTGATCAGAATCAATCTTAGGTCATGAACCGGTTGTATCGTTCATGTGTATCCGGCGTTTTCAACAGTTGACGTGGGCTATACCAATCTCGATCACGTCGCATTTGGAGAACAGCGCATTTTCTCGAATTGATTTTTCATGAGTTCGGAAATAGGTCCGATTAACTGGACCACGGCGATGGCCGCATTTGCAATCGAAACAGGCAGGAGAGTGTGTGACCCCTTTCATCGCCGGAGTTTTAGGAAGTTTCGCTGCGGGTATGTTAACCGCCGTTGGTGCCGTTCCGATACTTTTTGGGCGCACAATTACGCCCAAGACGCAGGATGTCCTTCTGGGATTTGCGGCGGGTGTGATGCTGGCCGCGTCTTTTTTCTCGCTGATTATCCCCAGCCTTGAAGTGTCCGAGCGTATTTACGGCGCGGGATGGAAGCCAGCCTTGATTGCCGTCATTGGTATTCTTCTGGGTGGGGCTGCGATACTGGCGATGGACCGCGCAATCCCGCACCGCCATTTTGTGTCAGGCCGGGAGGGACCTTCCGGCGAAGCGCTGAAGAAAATATGGCTGTTCGTCATCGCCATCACGATTCACAATATCCCCGAGGGTCTTGCCGTTGGCATCGGCTTTGGCGGCGGAGATTTCGCCGCTGGTATGGAACTGGCGATCGGGATCGGGTTGCAGAACGCCCCCGAGGGTCTGGCGGTCGCGCTTGCCCTCAAAGGCGAAGGTTATTCAAATGCGTACGCCTTTATGATCGCGGGGCTCACCGGACTGGTCGAGCCCGTGGCCGGTGCCGTCGGGGCGGCGGCGGTGGGCATTTCCGAATTTGTGCTGCCTTGGGGTCTGGTTTTTGCGGCTGGTGCGATGATCTATGTGATTAGCCACGAAATCATTCCTGAAACGCACAGACGCGGCCACCAAGATGCAGCAACGATCGGACTGATGATCGGTTTGGTTCTTATGCTCTTTCTGGACGTGAGCCTGACTTAGAATTCGATGGGTTTGCCGCGAGGCTATTGTCCGTGTGGCGAATGGATCGGGGGTGCCGACCCGGTCACATAAAGGCGTCCGGCTTTTCCAGTTGATCACGGATAAACCCCATGAACAGGGCGGCTTTGGCGCCGTCGATAACGCGGTGATCATAGGATAGGGACAGGGGCAGAATAAGCCGCAGCGCAATTTCGCCGCCATATTCGACCGGTTTTTGCCGCGCGCGGGACACACCCAGAATTGCCACTTCGGGGGCATTGATGATTGGCGTGAAGGCCGTGCCGCCGATTTTGCCAAGACTGGTCACTGTGAAAGTGCCGCCCTCTGCATCGGCATAGGCAAGCTTTCCGGGCGCGAAGGGCACCGGTGAATGGGGCGGCGTCACCCGTTTGACAGGGGCCTTCAGCGCGCCAAAGGCGTATTCGGCGACAATGGCGGAAATATCAGAGGCCATCCCGCATCGTGGCGACGCTTCGTCCACAACAACCAATCGCCCGGTTTTTTCGACCGATGCCAGAATGGCGTCTGTATCCAGAGGAGAGGTTGTGCGCGGGTCAAGCACCGTGCATTCGATACCGTCCTTGGCCAGTTTGTCAGCCGCTTTTTTGGCAAAACCGACCATCCAGCCAATCGCGACCACTGTGTCAGCGTCGCCAAGTTTCTGGATGATGGCGGCGGCGGAGGCCTCTTCACCAGCATAAAGGTGGACGAATCCGGGAATCAGACCGGTCATGAATTACTTGTGCACGCGTTCTTCAAACGCACGGATCGTCCGCATCTTGCGGTATCCATCAAGAAGCTGTTCCTTGTTGATTTTCATGTCGGATATCCTTTGGATCGGGGTGTTTAAGATATCTTGGGCGCGCTGGCCAAAACCGGTTACAGCGCAGCGAATTCATCATAGGCCCGCATGGCTTCGACGCCGTAGACAGAAGAAGGCCCACCACCCATCAGCAATGCAACGCCAATCATCTCGGCGACTTCCTCACGGGTTGCGCCCGCCTTGTGGACTGCGTTTGCATCGGCGGCGATGCACCCGTCGCATCGCACTGTGATCGCGATGCCAAAGGCGATAAGTTCTTTCACCTTTTTGGATAGCGCGTTGTCCGCAGTTGCAGTGCCGACAAGGTCACCAAACGCCTTTACAGGTCCGGGAATGTCGTTGGCCAGTTTGCCAAGCCCGTCGCTGTATTCGCTCACTATTTTGGAGTAGTTCTTCATAACCTTCCTCCCAAGCTTATGCCTGAGTGAAGTTTACGCCGCTTTAGAATTGGCGGATTTACGAATATCAATTCGCCCGAGAGATCCGTGCATTCCGACCATATTGCGACATCTTGGGCCGACTTGGTCATGGCGGCACCAATGGGCAACGGGACAGTCGCGGCCGAACACGCGCCACAATGGTGTATTGCGATGCCATCTGAGGGGTCCACGCCATCAGAAGGCGCAATCTTGCGCTTGAAAAACAAAGTGATATAAGCGCCGGACTGTAATTTATATTTTCAGGCATTATGAAACCCAACACCTCTGCTGCCCGCGCTCTTCGCGCTGCAATCGCCGCGCCGGGCATTGTTTCGGCGCCCGGCGCGTATGACACCATCAGCGCGCGATTGATCCAGGAGGCTGGGTTTCCGGCCATCTACATGAGCGGTTTTGGCGCGACTGTTTCACGCTTGGGCCTGCCGGACCTAGGGTTCATGACGCAATCGGAAATGGCCGGCCATGCCCGCGACATGGTGCGTGTGACCGATATTCCGGTGATCGCCGATGCGGACACAGGATACGGTGGCGTTAACAACCTGCACCGCACCATCAGAGAGTATGTGCAATCGGGTGTTGCGGCGATCCATCTGGAGGATCAGCTGCTGCCGAAAAGATGCGGGCAGCTGGGCGGTGTGCGTCTGGCCGAAGTGGACCAAAACATCCGTCACTTGCAGGTCGCGCTGAAGGCGCGCGAGGGTGATGACATGCTGATTATCGCGCGCACCGATGCCTTGGGAGTGGAGGGCCGCGACGCCGCGATTGATCGTGCGAAACGCTATGCGGATACCGGTGTTGATCTGGTTTTTGTGGATGGCGTCAAATCCATCGCCGATGCCGAGGCAATTGGCCGCCAGATAGATTTTCCAACCGTTCTCAGCATCGTGGACGGCAACGAAACGGCCAACCTGACAATAACGGACGCCCAGCAGATGGGGTTTGATGTTGTTTTCCATGCCCTGTCGTGCCTTCTATCCGCGACCAAAGGCGTGCGCGACACGTTGCAGGCGCTGCGGGCCGGCGGGGGCACCTCGGGGAGGGCCGGGGACATGGATACGTACGGGGAGATCAGCAAAACGCTGGATTTGGCGCGATACGAGGAAATCGACCACACGTTTGGTTGATGTCGCGCAATTTGTTTTAAAAATGGGGAGAAACCTACCAATGAAATTGAAACTATCGACCGCTCTCATGGCGGCACTTGTCGCTGTCAGCGGCCTGTCGTCCGCGACGGTGGCCAACGCGCAGGATCGCGTACGCTGGCGTATGCACTCGACCTATTCACACGCATTGCCGGTCGCAGGGAAAACCGCGTTCGAGATCGGTGAAACGGTCAACACCATTTCGGGGGGCAACTTTGATATCCGCGTGTTCGAACCGGGCGCATTGGTAAACGGCGCGGCCTATTATGACGCGGTGTCCAAAGGGTCCATCGATGCGGCCTATGGTTCGCCGGGGTTTAACGCTGGCAAAAACTCGGCCTATCCGTTCTTTGCGGCCATTCCCTTTGGCCCGGGCGCGGGCGAAATGCTGGCGTGGTTGCGCCATGGCGGCGGATTGGAAATCGCGCAGGAAATGTATGCGCGTGACAACATCCACATGCTGGCCTGTGGCATCCTGCCCCCGGAAAGCGCCGGTTGGTTCAAGGAAGAAATCACATCTCTGGACGATCTGAAGGGCATCAAGATGCGCTTCTTGGGTCTGGGCGCGAAGGTGATGGAAAAATTCGGCGTCTCCACACAGCTTCTGGCACCGGGCGAAGTTTATCAAGCGCTGGAGTTGGGCACGCTGGACGCGGCCGAGCAATCCATCCCCGCCATCGACCGTGGCCTTGGCTTCTATCAGATTGCCAAGTTCAACTATTTCCCGGGTTGGCATCAGCAATCCACAGTTCAAGAGCTGCTGATCAACTTGGATAGCTGGAATGCCCTGACGGACGCACAGCGCACGATGGTCAACCTGGCCTGCGACAAAGCCACGGTTGATCAGTTCGCGGATGGCGAGGCGATGGAATACGCCATCATGCAACAAAACGAGGAAGACGGCGTTCAGATCAAGATCTGGCCCGAAGAATTCCTTGCGGCCTTCCGTAGCGCCTGGGACGAGGTGATCGTCGAGGAAACAGCGGCGAACCCCGACAGCGCGCGCGTCTGGGACAGCCTTCAGGCCTACCGCAAAAACTATGCGGTTTGGGGTGACGCGGCGTATCTTGACTGATACCGCATCTGACATGCCATGGCGCAATTTCTGCGCCATGGCGTTTTCGGGCAGGGCTTTCGATGCGTCACCTTTTGCGACTATCCGATCTACTTGAGCGGCTCTGCACTGTCATCGGCCGGATCGGGGCGTGGATGGTCGTGCCGTTGATCTTGATCATCGTTTATGATGTCCTCACCCGTAAGATTGTCTTTATTCAGCAGGCGGTTCTGAACTCTCCGCTGTATGACTTCATTTCACCGACCAAGCTGCAAGAGGCCGAATGGCATCTGCATGCGATTATCTTTCTGCTGGCATACGGGATGGCCTACCTTAGTGGCGGGCACGTGCGGGTCGATCTTTGGCGCGAAGGCCGCAAGCCGCGCACCCAAGGCTGGATCGAGCTGACCGCGATCCTGATCCTTGCCATACCGTTCTGTTCTGTGCTGCTCTATCATTCTGTGGACATGGTCTATTCTGCGTGGCGTCAGGGCGAAGGCTCGGCGGCGTTGACGGGGATACCCCATCGCTGGATCATCAAGTCGTTTCTGCCGATCGGCACCGCATTGTTGATTTGCGCGCTAGTCTCGACCTTGTTGCGCGTTTTTCTGTTCCTCTTCGGGCCGGATCCCCTGCGCGCGCAAGCGCGGGCGCGGCTGACAATGCTGACACCCGAAACCGATGAGGCCAAAGCGTGATTCAGGCCATCTATTACCATCTTTACGACTACTTCGCGGCCTATATGTTTCTGGCGCTGGCCTTTGCGTTGTTCTCGGGCTTTCCGGTCGGTTTGGTTCTGGGCGGGCTGGCGTTGCTTTTCGCCGTTGGTGGCATGGGGATGAACCTGATGTCTTCGGCCGAGCTGTACCTTTTTGCCGAAAGACTGTGGCAATCGGCAGCGGTCAATCAGGTCTTGGTGGCGGTGCCCTGCTTTGTCTTCATGGGGATCATGCTGGAACGAAGCCGCGTTGCCGCCGACCTGCTGCGCATTCTTCAGGTTTTGCTGCGCGCCGTGCCGGGCGGTCTGGCCCTTGCTGTTACCCTACTGGGAACGATCATGGCGGCGACCACCGGCATTATCGGCGCGTCTGTGGTGATGCTCAGCATGATGGCGCTGCCCGCGATGCTGGACAGCGGATATGACAAGCGGCTGGCCTCGGGGACTGTTGCGGCCTCTGCCACGCTGGGGATCTTGATCCCACCGTCGATCATGCTGGTGATCATGGCGGATCTGATGGTCATTCCTGTCGGCAATCTTTTTGTCGCAGCAATTCTGCCGGGGCTGTTGCTGGCGACGCTATACAGTGTCTACGTGATGCTGATGGGCGCCTTCCGCCCTGACCTTGCCCCCCGGATAGAGCGGCGCCAGGACGAAATCGGCGCCGCCAACCTGACCCGTATGATGTTGCGGGGGTTTGTTCCGCCCGTGGCGCTGATATCGCTGGTCCTGGGGTCGATCTTTGCCGGTTGGGCCACCCCGACCGAGGCCTCCGGCGTGGGTGCATTTGGTGCGACAGTGCTGGCGCTGTTGAAACGGCGGCTGACATGGGCGGGGCTGGATAAGGTCTGTATCCAGACGGCGACGACATCGGCCATGATCTTTCTTATTTTCGCAGGCGCGACGGCGTTTTCCTATGTCTTCCGCGCGCTCTATGGCGAGGATCTGATCCTTGATTTCATCGCGTGGATGAATCTGGGGCACTGGAGCTTTCTGGCCATGCTGATGCTGCTGATCTTTGTGCTGGGCTTCTTTTTCGACTGGATCGAAATTACTCTGATCGTGCTGCCGGTGTTCGCGCCGGTCATGGCCAATCTAGCCCCGGAATTTGCATCAAGCCTTGGCATGGAAGGCCTGCCTCTGGCCGAGCAGAAATCACAGATGATGTTCTGGTTCGCGATCCTTGTGGCGGTGAACCTACAGACAAGTTTCCTGACCCCGCCCTTTGGCTTTGCCCTGTTTTTCCTGAAAGGCAGCGCGCCAGCCTCTATTACCATCGGCGATATTTACCGCGGGATTATTCCCTTTGTCCTGATCCAGCTGACTGGCCTAGCCTGTGTCGCAGCCTTCCCGATTATCGCCCTGTGGCTTCCCCGCGTGCTGCAATAACGCGCTGGGGGTAGTGTCGCAAAGTTTCCACTAGTTTGAGAAAGCTGTTTAGCTGGGCGCACTTAACCAGAGAGTGCTGCGAACTGCGCGAAGCCAGACTGCTCTGGCTGATCGAACTGACCTTTCCGGATCATATGCGCGACGTCAACCCCGGCAAGAGTGGCCGAAGCGGAATTCCGCGATTTGAAGGTCTGCATCGGTCGGGTAAGTTTCTTGATGAACCGATGATCTTGCTCAATGATATTGTTGAGATATTTTGTGCGCCGGCCAGTGATCAACCAACACCAGCCGCACATCACGAGCAGGCAATTCATGTTGAACAATCCAACCGTATTCGATCCGCTCTTGTCGATAACAACTTTGTCTGGCCAACCGTTATTGCCAATGGCTTTCGCGAAGAACGCAGTAGCTGCGGCCTCGTCGCGGCGCTCCGATAGCATGAAATCAAGGGTTTTGCCTTCCTTGTCGATCGCGCGATGTACGTATGTCCACTCGCCTCTTACTTTGACGTAGGTCTCATCAATTCGCCAAGAGCGGCCAGTGGGGGATTTCCGGCGATGCGCTTCTTCAGCAATAGCACCAGCGTAACTCTCGACCCAACGGTTGAGAGTCGCATGATCCAAATCGACGCCGCGTTCGGCCATGATCTCTTCAAGGTCGCGATATGAAATGGGAAAGCGAACTTAGAAATAGACGGCATATAAGATAACGGATTTCGGGTACTGCGCGCCTTTGAAACTGATCAACTCTTCAATCCTGATGGTTCCTGCGGGAAAGTACCCGACCTGGCTCGCCACGCCCAAAAACGCAACTGAAATCCGAAACTTCGCGACACTACCCATTGGACCGGATACCACCGCCGAAGCCGCGTCGAAACCAAGATGCATTGTATGAAACTACTCGGCCAATCGCTGATGGCGAGGGACTTTGAAAGGCGGGTTGCCGAGATCCAAGTCCGCATCGCCGTGTTGAACCGCTAAACAGCTCTTGGCATACCTGCCACTGAGCCCGCAGGATAAGTGCGTCTGAGTAAAGGGGAAGAACGACCTTCACCCGATTTGTGCAACAAAGCCCATTAATCGTCATCTATTTTGCCCGCGTAGACGGATCTGTGAGAACTCTATTACATAATAAAGCTTACGCGAAATTTTGGAAACCTTTGTTTATAAATGATAAAGTATCACAATTGAGTCCCTTTTGTGTTCAAGGTTCACTCCGCTTGTCCAAGTTCAACCAGTATCGCGTGTGCCGCCGCTCACCAGTTCGTTTGAGCGTACCCTTTTCGACGAGGTCCTGCAGGTCCCGGGTCGCGGTCGCGCGCGAGGTGCCGGTGATCTTGAGGTAATTCTCGGCGCTTAGCCCGCCTTTGAACCCGGTAGGACCTTCCCGAAACATCCGCGCAATAACTTTGTCCTGGCGCTCGTTCAATTGACCGCGGTGGCGGTCGTAAAAGTGCGCCTTGCTGATGAAGAACCCGACACGTTCGAGCGTGATCTGTTGGGCCTTCAGGACGATCTCGGCGAACCAGATGAGCCACTCCGTCACGTCCAGCGTCTTTTGATGGAACTCGAGCCGGTCGTAATAAGCCTTCCGTTCTCTTTCGATGGTGAAGGCGAGCGCTATGAGGCTTGGTTGGCCAATGTTCTGCGCCAACGACTTTTCAGCTAGGGCGCGGCCCAACCGGCCGTTGCCATCCTCGAAAGGATGGATGCTCTCAAAGTATAGGTGGCCGAGCCCCGCACGTGTCAGGGCTGGGAGCGGTGCCGCGCAGCCGGGTCCGGTCTTGTTGAACCAGGCAACGTAGCGCTCCATCTCGGGTGTGATCTGAACTGAGGGAGGCGCTTCAAAATGGATCGTTGGTCGGTCAAGGCGGCCCGAGACGATTTGCATCGCCTCGGCGTGCCCTCGGTACTCGCCAATGGTCTCCAGTCGACGATCATGGGACAGGAGCATCCGGTGCCAGCGAAGCAACGTCTCGTGGTCGAGCGGATCCGCAAAACCTGAATAGAGGTCTAACATCATTTCAGCCACGCCCTGCTCACGCGGCTTGGTGGGGTAGCTGTCGGGGTCCAGTCCCATATGGCGGCGCAAGGACGACTGGACGCTCAGTCGATCGAGGATTTCGCCCTCAATGGCACTGGTCTGCATTGCTTCTTCGCTTAGAAGTTCGATGCGCAGTTGCTCGCGATCAGGCTGGCTGACATGATGCACGGCACCGACGATTTCGCCGGAGGATAGCAGAAATTCCTGCTCGAACGCGTCCAGAACGGAGGCGTCATACCGGAAATTCGGCCAATCTTGTAGTGTCCAGTTCCAAGCCATGAGTTATAAACAACCTTTCTATAACTCACATACAGATCATTTTTGACGCATAGAAGTCAAGACTATCGATCAAAGGATGTGCCTATCCACCCCAAGCTAGATAAATTGACGGTATTGCCAAGTTGTTGACTGGGTTTGCCAAAGGTATGTGGCGCCCATGAATATTCCATTTGATTAGCCACGCCTGAAGGGCTTCCGTTATCCTCGTGAGATTATTGCGTACGCTGTCTGGGCATACCATCGGTTAGCTCTGAGCGCGGCTGATGTTGAAGACCTGTTGGCAGCGCGGGGAGTGATTGTCAGCCGAGAAGCGATCCGACTGTGGGTCAATCGCTTTGGTCAACACTTTGCAAATTTCATTCGCCGGGATAGACCACGGCCGAACAACAAGTGGCACATGGATGAAGTCGTGATCACGATCCGTGGCAAGAAACATTAGCTGTGGCGTGCGATCGACGCGGATGGAGACGTCCTCGATATTCTCGTGCAAACACGCCGCAATGCCAAAGCAGCAAAGCGCTTTTTCCAAAGATTGGTTTCACAGTTTGGCGAGCCGAGGGTGGTTATAACTGCCAAATTGCGTAGCTATATCAAGCCGGTCAAAACATTGACCCCGAACGCTGACCATCGCGCGCACAAGGGCCTGAACAACGCGATCGAAGTGTCGCACCGGCCGACACGTAAACGAGAGAAGATCTTCGGCAAATTCAAATCCCACCGGCAGGCACAGAGGTTTTTGGCCGCACATGACCAGATCAACTTGCTCTTCCGTCCCCGCCGCTATCAACTGAACGCAACTTCATACCGCCACGCCCACTCCGATGCTTTCAACCTCTGGGCAGATTACACCGCGGAATTGGTAGCATGATCCTCCCTTTGCCAAGCTTCGCAAGCTGACGCCAACAACTTGGCAATACACTCCCGCAAACTCAATCGATCAGGATGAGGTTTTTCGGATCCAGCTGATGTTCACCAGTCCATTTGTAGGCGCAGGTCACGCGGGGATAGTCGAGGCAAACCGCATTTGGCGCGTCTATCGCCGGAGAGCCAAGCCTTTTGTAGTGGCCGAAGAACACCGGCTTCGCCTCGGCATCATAAGCGCGAAACGCGACCTCGCCCTCGATTGGCGTTCCAGGAAGCGCTGCGGGGTCAGGCACGGACAGTGCTGCATCGCGCCAGGTCATCGCGCCTGATTGCCACCATTTGAGGCGAAGCCCCGTACGCTTGTGCCCCTTGATATCGTGGAAGAAGTAAGGCGTCGGCAGTTCTGCTTCTGGTCCTTTCAGAGTGGTCAGGACTGCCTCAGCAAAACCACTTGCGTCGTCTTCCAGCGCAACCTCTTGGAGATCGTCTTGTGCCAGAAGGCCGCTCGGACGCCGGGCGAGGATCGTTTCGATCCGCACATCATCCCAACAGGCATGCACCAAGCGCAACCCGCCCAGATCGACAAACAGGGGCAGCGTCAGAAACCACTCCAACATTTCAGCAGTGTCCGCATGCCCCACGGGGAACTCATCCAGAAACGTCTGATGCTGGGCCCGATTCTTGTCGGAATGCGCGCGCATGTAGCCATCATCGGTGCCATCAGCGTTCAAACCAGGCTGATGGTACAAGAGCGCATTCAGCTCGTGGTTACCCATGATTGCGACCGCATTGCCCTGATCACGCATGGTGCGGACGAGGGTCAGGACAGCCCTATTCGCCTGGCCCATATCTATGAAATCTCCTAGAAACGCAGCAATACGCCCTTCTGGATGTCCCCAAACCTCCCCGTCCGACACATAGCCAAGGGTCGACAACGTTTGCGTCAGGCGGTCGATGTTCGCATGGATATCAGGAATGATGTCGTAGTGCGTCGTCATGCGAAGTGCCCCCAGAAACCTGTTTTGCGTCCATGGTCGCGCTTCAGGCGCTCGACGTAGGTGGCGTGAGCTTCAAACGTCCCGAAATCCTCAATCCGACCGGCTAATACATCGCATTCGGCTAGGTGCTGAGCGGCATAGCCGTAGCGCTTAGACCTAGCCTTTGACAGCGTGAAGTCGATCATGGCTCTCAAGGCAAGTGTAGCGGCCAGAGGAAATCGCTCTGATAAGGCATCAGCAGCGGGTACGAGAAGCTCATATCGGTCGCCATTGATCTCGTCATGGCGGTCGATCAGCAGCCGGGCAGCGCGATCCGGCGACGGCCACTCCAGGAAAAAACCAAGCGCGGAGAGCAGGCTTGAATAAGCTGCGGCATGTGCCATCGACCGTTCTTCGGCCTCAACATCATCGAAATCTGGAAGCCGCTTCAGAAAGTCGCGTAGGTATTCAGACACGAGCGTGTTCTCGAAGCAGCTCCAGCGAAAGGTCTGCGCCTCGTCCTTTCGATCAAGCGCTTCAAGCACATCAAGACGAGTATCCTGCCACTCGCGCGGCACCCAGCTGTCTTTCATATCAGCGCGTTCGATGAACCCGAGCGCATCTCCTGCCCTGCCCGCGGCCAGTAGGCGCGTCGCGATTTTGGCAGCGATCTGCGGCACCTTGCGCGTCCTCGCATCGTATTGGGCGATGAAGCCATCCACGTCGCCCATTGCATCGGCGATGTCCTTCAGCGCCATCTCCACCATGCTTTGCCGGGCGCGTTCTTCCATTTGGTGCGCATAGGTCGCACCACCCATGCCATAGCCCACAACCTCCCATTCCCCTTTCGGCGGGACGGGAACAGGCGTCGCGGCAATTGCCTCGATCCGCTGCTTCAGATGGGCAAGCCCCTCTTCCCCAAGCGCCGGTGTCAGGATTGCGATCAAACCGTCATACTGGCCGTAGCCATTGTCACGCAGGGCTTCGACCACCGCATCGGCCAGCAACTCAGGCTGCGCCCCGGCAGCAAGTGCTATCTCGCCCAGCAAAGCGCAGGCGTCATGAAACACGCCGATGACGATTCCGCTGCCGTCATCGCAGCGCTCGAACAGCGGTGTTGCCACCTGCATGAAGCGCCAGGCCAGCGCGAGTGCTTCATCCGGATCGGCCGGTGCGATCTGCTCTTTGATCGCTCTGAGTTGGCTGTGCAGATCGGTGACAAGCGGCTTGCGGGTTCGCCAGTTCACAAAGCTGCGGGCCCGCGCAATGCTGGTCAGCCGCTTGGCCACCACCCGCCTCGCTTCCTTCGGGCTTTGCGCTCCTGCAAGCTCCAACCGCAGCCGCCGTTTGGCCACGGCCGAGCCGGTGCTGATCTCAATCAGCAAATCGGCCAGACGGGCAGCGCCGAGCGCCTCAAGGTTTTTTGCGTTCAGTGTCGTCTTCGATGCCATTAGAAACCCATATTGTCTTGGCGGACTTTAGCAGCGGTCAACGACAAGCGGAATGCCGATACTGATTTGGTACCAAGACCAGCCTCGTGTAAAAAGTCGGACCTGGGTTGCTCTCATGGCTACGGAGGTTTTCCAGCATAGCCCAATTCGGGACTGTTCACAGTATTTACACATTCCAGTGCGCCGCTTGGCGACCCGTCTACGGTCTCAAACTCTCTCACGATTTGGTTTTCCTTCAGTGAGGTGCTTACGCGACGCTCAAGAACGGGCACTTCAACAGCCCAGACTTTTGGCCTCAGTGGTTGTGGAAGAGATCTGGTCGATTTTCTACCAGTTCGGCCATGTGGTCAAAGCGGTGGGATCCGCCCTCGAAGGCGACAACTGGCAAACGCCCTCTGACAAAATCAAGCGTTGCCTGTGCGCTCAGAACTTCGTCATCCATGTCGAGCACAATAGTGCCCTGTCCGTCCAACCGGAAGCTGAACGCGTCATAAGCCATCACGCAATCCTCTGTCAGTTCGAACGGCACCCCGGCATGATTGACACCCACGCCAACATAGGCCCGTAAAGACCTGTTCGGCGCGATCGCGGGGTTAATCGCGATGAATGGACGGTCAAACTCAGCGCCTAGCCAAGCGGCATAGAAGCCCCCAAGGCTGGTGCCAACGACCAGCGCCTCAGGGTGGGCGTTGTTGCATGGCCACTGATTAGCGGGATCACGCCCTTACCCAGCGTTAGCCTTAGCAGACCACCTCGATTTCGGGTCGGCCCAGTTCGGTCATTTTGTTGAGAACGCCGACGCCGACCCGAACCACTTTTGTCTGGCTTTCGAAGTTCCGCGCTTGCAGTTTTTTGACCTGATGATGCGCTTCCAGCGCTCAAATTTCGCTTTACCATGGCTCTGCGTCTGCCAAAGCCAGTGAAGCAGTTATTGATCGTTCATATCGGCATTTGGGTAGCCCGCACGGGAAGGTATGAGAATACTATTGGCGGTGTTGGTAAGGGCCGGAACGATGTTGGCAGTGATACGATCGTGATCCCACTGTAGTCCTGAAACTGAACACTGGACGGCCGCTGTGGCGCGCCCGCTTGCGTCGCGTATGGGGGCTGCGATGCTGATTTCATTGACCAACGCTTGTCCGTGCGTAATCGAATATCCGTTGCGAACAGCATCTTCGACCTCACGCGCGATCTGGTCGCGATCCAGAATTGTAGCGGGAGTGGCGGCGTATGTCGGCCAATCTCTCAGGGCGTTTGCGCGGCTTGCTGGGTCCCAGGTGGACAGGATTGCTCGGCCGGAAGCGGTTCCCAGTGCCGGCAACTTGCTGCCCGCAATCGTGGCGGCAAATCTGGACCTCGTGTTGGGTAGGCGGAATACATAAATGATGTGACCGTCGGATAACCTGGCCAGGTTGACTGTCTCGCCAATATCCCTCGACAAGTCGATCAGCTTGGGCATGGCAAGGGCCACAAGAGGGTCGGACCAATAATAGGCATTCGCCATTTCCAGCCAAGCAAGCGACGGTTTGAAACGCCGCGTCACGCCGTCCTTGTACAAGAACCCTTCAAGATACAGCGTATTGGCAAGCCGCTGCACCGAGCTTTTGTCGAGCCCGGTTTTGCGCACCAGTTCACTCAGGGACATCTCTGTTTCGTTCATATCAAACGCACGCAAGATCTTCAGACCTTTGGCCAGAGAGCCAACAAAGAGAGTGTTGGGTGAGTTGTCCATCTAGGAGCTCCTGAAATCGCTTCAGCATTCTTGACACACGCAAGCGCGCTATGCTTGTATTAAAATTAACTACAACGTATTATTATTTGATACATCATGCAAGGAGCGCCAAACATATCTTGATCGTTGGAAGGTGTTGGCTCGCACACGTCAGGAACGGCGCGTCTTCTTCCAAAAATTGGGATTGCTCAGACTGCCTGTAGGAAAATGGGCAAATTGCACATTCGTCAGTGACCGGCCCGCAGACCGTAACCCGCGAACATCGCATATAACTCAGGAGTGACTTGAATGGACAAATCTAATTGCATCCCCCTAGCCGCGGTTTTGTTCGCCGTGATTGGCAGTGCGAGCTATGCCGACAAAGCGAACGATACGTTGAACATTTCCATCGCGAAGTCGTTGGAAAGCCTGGACAGCTATTACAACAACTCCCGTGAAGGCATGGTGATGAGCCTGGCGATCTGGGACAATCTTTTGTACCGGGATCCAATCACGAATGAGTACAGCGGAAACCTGGCAACAGAGTGGGAATGGATCGACGACCTGACCATCGAGTTCAAACTGCGAGAGGGCGTAACGTTTCACAACGGTGAAGCTTTCAATGCCGACGACGTCGTTTTCACAATCGACTACGTTACAAATGTCGAAAATGGTGTGTTGTCTCAAAGCAACATAAACTGGATGAAGAACGCGGAAAAGATTGACGACTATACCGTCCGTCTCAACCTCAAGACGACATTTCCTGCTGCTCTGGAATACCTGTCAGGAGCGATCGCAATCTATCCTGATGAATACTATGCGAAAGTTGGTTCCAAGGGCATGAACACGGAGCCCGTCGGGACCGGACCGTACCGAGTGACCTCGGTTGATCCGGGTAAGATGCTCGTTTTGGAAGCGTTCGAAGACCGTTTTGATAGCCCCAAGCCAAACGCGCAAATCAGCACTGTTGATGTGCGCGTGATCCCGGATGTGAATGCGCAACTGGCGGAATTGTTTACCGGAAATCTGGATCTTGTCTGGCAAGTGCCAGCGGATATGGCCGAGAAGATGGAGGGGCGCGCGGGGTTCGTCGTCAAGAACGAAAGCACGATGCGGGTTGCATATCTGCCAATGGATGCCGCCGGAAGAACCGGCGCAGACAATCCATTTACAAAACTTGAAGTCCGCCAGGCGGTCAACCACGCGATCGACCGGCAAGCGATCGTGGACAATTTGCTCAAGGGTCAATCCAAAGTTGTCTGGACAGCATGCTTTCCAAGCCAGTTCGGCTGCACCGAGGACGTGCAGAAGTATCCCTACGATCCCGAAAAGGCCAAGGCATTGCTGGCACAAGCGGGATACCCTGATGGGTTCACGACTGACTTTTACGCCTACCGCGACCGCGAATATGCCGAAGCGATCACCAGCTACCTGAATGCCGTCGGGATCACGACCAACTTTCGCATGTTGCAGTATTCGGCGCTTCGCGACCTGAACAGTTCAGGTGGGGTCCCGATTGGCTCGCTGACCTGGGGATCATCCTCGATCAACGACGCTTCGGCCATGGTTAGCCATTTCTTCAAACATGGGGATCAAGACGATGCGCGCGATGATGCGGTTCTTGCCGCACTGGACGCCGCCGATAGCTCGACGGATCCAGACGTGCGCAGGGAAAACTATGCAACCGCTTTGAATATCATTGCCGAGCAAGCGTATTGGGCACCTCTATTCTCATACAATACGAACTACATCATGACGGACGAGGTATCTTACACGCCGACGACGGATGAGATCCTCCACTTCAATGAGGCCAGTTGGAAGTAACTCTGCCACCAAGCCCGAGGGATCCATGTGGATCCTTCGGGCTTGACCTCGGCCGGTTTCCAACCGGCCGTCCGAACAAAGACTACCGGCGCGCGTCTTGCGGTACTTCGCCCTGATTTTGCGCGCCAGATCCAAAACACCATCCCTGAATGGCGGCCGCTGTGACGCCTTGCTTCCACCCCATCCCTTCTTGAGGTTTCGATGACCCATTCACTGACTGTCGACAGTGCTGAAATCCGGTTGATCCGGCTGCCACTGATCAATCCATTCACAATTTCGAGCGGCACAATGCATCACAAGGTATTCCCGTTGCTCACCTTGCGCAGCGGTAAACTGGAGGGCTACGGCGAAGGTGTGATGGACCCATTGCCCGGTTATTTGGAGGATACGATTCCGGCTGCATTGGATCTGGCTGAAAATGCGCTGCTTCCCGCGATGATCGGGCAGAGCTTTGATAATCCCGCAATGTTCGAGCTGGTGCTGGCGCCGTGGCGCGGACACTGGATGGCCAAGGCGATGTTCGAGATGGCCTTCCGAGACCTTTGGGCAAAATCGCTTGGTCTGCCCCTCGCTACCCTTTTGGGAGGAGTGCGAAGCGCGGTGCCGGTCGGTGTCTCACTCGGGATTGACGAAATCGATGCCACCGTGAAGAAAGCCAAAGATCACGTAGCGCAAGGCTATCGCCGGATCAAACTCAAGATCAAGCCGGGACATGACGTCGAGCTTGTCCGCGCGGTGCGCGACGCGCTGCCCAACACTCCAATGACGGTGGACGCCAACGCCGCTTATTCATTGTCGGATATGGACGTGATGTATGGGCTCGATACAATGCGTCTGGATTATATTGAACAACCGTTGGCTTTCGATGATCTGCACGACCATGCTGCTCTACAAGCGAGGCTGCGAACGTCAATATGTCTGGATGAGAGCATCCGCTCGGCGATGGATGCGCGTAAAGCGCTGCAGACCGGTGCCGCGCGGGTCATCAACATCAAGGTGGGCCGGGTTGGCGGCTTTGGTGAGGCGCTGCGCATCCATGATGTTGCCGCCGCCTTCAACGCCCCTGTCTGGTGCGGCGGAATGTTGGAGGCCGGAGTTGGCCGTGCTCACAACATCCATTTGGCCAGCCTGCCCAATTTCATCCTTCCCGGCGACACCTCCAGTTCCAGCCGCTATTTTCACACCGATATCGTGAACGAGCCTCTTGAAACGGATAACGGTTTGATGCCCCTCCCTTCGGGCCCCGGGATCGGCGTGACCCTCAACCGTGCTTTCATCGAAGAAACGACGACGGCATGTATTGAGCTCTGAAGTCAAACCTTCCCGAAAAGCGGTTCTGTCGCAAACGGTAGTGTCGCGAAGTTTCGGATTTCAGTTGCGTTTTTGGGCGTGGCGAGCCAGGTCGGGTACTTTCCCGCAGGAACCATCAGGATTGAAGAGTTGATCAGTTTCAAAGGCGCGCAGCACCCGAAATCCGTTATCTTATATGCCGTCAATTTCTACGTTCGCTTTCCCATTTCATATCGCGCCCTTGACGAGATCATGGCCGAACGCGGCGTCGATTTGGATCATGCGACTCTCAACCGTTGGGTCGAGAGTTACGCTGGCGCTATTGCTGAAGAAGCGCATCGCCGGAAAGCCCCCACTGGCCGCTCTTGGCGAATGGATGAGACCTACGTCAAAGTAAGAGGCGAGTGGACATACCTATATCTCGCGATCGACAAGGAAAGCAAAACCCTTGATTTCATGCTGTCGGAGCGCCGCGACGAGGCCGCAGCTACTGCGTTCTTCGCGAAAGCCATTGGCAATAACGGTTGGCCAGACAAAGTTGTTATCGACAAGAGCGGATCGAATACGGTTGGATTGTTCAACATAAATTGCCTGCTAGTGATGTGCGGCTGGTGTTGGTTGATCACTGTCCGGCGCACAAAATATCTCAACAATATCATTGAGCAGGATCATCGGTTCATCAAAAAACTTACCCGACCGATGCAAACCTTCAAATCGTTGAATTCCGCTTCGGCCACTCTTGCCGGGATTGAGGTCGCGCATATGATCCGGAAAGGTCAGTTCGATCAGTCAGAGCAGTCTGGCTTCGCGCAGTTCACAGCACTCTCTGGTTAAGTGCGCCCAGCTAAACAGCTTTCTTAAACTAGCGGAAACTTTGCGACACTACCACAAAAGTAAGGTGCTAATGCCCCCAAAGGAGATTACTGCGCTGACTAATGCCGTCCTGTCGCGATGCCCCTAGTCTAAAACCTTTCGCATAATGTGACCGGAGGCGCGGGGTCGGCGCCAAGCCTGCATGAATTTGAGCAAGGTCCCGCCGGTTTCACTGAACGAAGCGCGATTTTGTGCCGAACCCACCTATCCCACCTCGAATTTTCTGCATCGCAGCATTGTATTCGTGATATTCAAACGGTATTCGTAAAGACTTGTCAGGGACTTAGGGATTTCTGTTGCTCATGCCAAACCGCGAAACCCGTAGACCGCTTACGCGCCGCCGCGCCATCATAGGCCTACTGTCCACAGTCGCTGCGACAGCAATCGTGCCGCCTATGTCAGCGCTGGCCGAAGATGTCTCGGAGGCGCCCGAACAGACGCCGTTTGATTTCGATCTCCTGAGCGAGCGCATGCGCGCGGCAGCACTTGAACCGCCAAAACCTGTGGAAGCTATCGAAGGGTTTCTGACGGAATTTTCCTACGACGATTATCAACGTGTGCGTTTTGATCGTACGCGGACACGCTGGGCAGACGCTGAATACGAACCCTTCCAACTGAATGCCTTTCATCCCGGATGGTTGTTCAACGAGCCTGTCCATCTCTACGAGGTCGTTGATGGCAGTGCGACACCGATGGGGTTTTCAACGGCAGACTTTGACTATTCTGACGTAAAGGCCGAAATCCCGGCCAATTTTGAAATGCCCGGTGTTGCGGGGTTCCGGTTGATGACTCCGTTGAACCGCGCGGATCACCATGACGAGCTGGTTGCGTTTCTGGGCGCGAGTTATTTTCGCGCGCTTGGGCGTGACAACCTCTATGGGCTGTCTGCACGCGGTCTGGCCGTAAATACCGGTATGCCGGATGGCGAAGAATTCCCGCGCTTCACCGACTTCTGGCTTGAACGCCCGACAGCGGACGCTGACAGGGTCGTGGTTTATGCCGCCCTTGCATCTAAGTCCGTGACAGGTGCATTTCAATTTGTCATCATCCCCGGACAAACCACCGTGATGGAGGTCACCGCCCGCCTTTTCATGCGTGAGAACGTGCAGCAAATAGGGATAGCCCCGCTGACATCCATGTTCCTTTTTGGTGGCGCAGATCCGGGGGACTTCAACGATTTTCGCCCCGCAGTTCACGACAGCGACCACCTTGTGCTGAATACGCGCAACGGCGAGACATTTGTGCGGCCCCTGACAAATCCTGGCCATCTGGGACATTCATACCTTGCCGCACAAAATCCGGTTTCTTTTGGCCTGATACAGCGCCAGCGCGATTTCGACCAATACCTTGATGCGCAAGCGCATTATGAACGCCGCCCATCCCTTATGGTCGAACCGATCGGTGACTGGGGGCAAGGGTCCGTGCGGCTGATGGAAATCCCTTCGAAACTGGAAGGCAACGACAATATTGTCGCCTACTGGGTGCCCGAAACGCTGCCGATCCAGGGGGAAAGCCTTGAAATATCGTATCGTTTGCACTGGGGCATGTCGCCAAGTGGCGACAGATCGACAGATCGTGCCCGGATCGTGCGCACCCGTATCGGGGCCGGCGGCGTTGCAGGGGTAGAAGAAAAAACCGACAGAATAAAATTTGTAGTGGATTTTGAGGGCGGCGCACTTTCAAACCTGCCAGATGATGCCGATATTACGCCACAGGTTACGGTCATGCGCGGCGAACTCGCACAAGCGATCTTCTCGCGGGTCGACGGAACGGATATGTGGCGCCTTGTGGTAGAAGCAGTGCCGGAAGATTCTGAAACTTCGATGGAACTACAGGCCGCAATAAGCGGTTACGGTCATATCTTGTCCGAGACATGGCTATACCAATGGAAAGCATGATGAGCGAAACGAGACATCATATCAGCACCGCAATGACCGGCATTTCTGACGACCCTTCCACATGGGGCCCGCCCGAGGCCCCTCTTCACATGCCTGTTCAAAACCTCTCGCCTGCCCCTGTTCGGTTTGGGTTCGTGACGCACCTGCGTCAGGTGTTGTCCGGCCTGCGCACCGGACATCAGCGCGAGATCTAATTTGCAGACAAAATTCGATCTTTCGCCGGACGCTGCCACCATTACAGCGCGCAGTCTGGCCATTGCCTTTGCCGTTTTTGCAGCGGGCGGCGCATGCTTGCTTGTCGTTGAAGCGGATCGTCAAGACGGCTTTCAGATCTGGGACGCCTTTCGAGCGATGTTGATTTTGCTGACTACGGCCTGGCTGGCATGGGGCGCTGCACTGGGGTTGATCGGGCTTGTTCCACAACGCCGTTCTCGCACCGGGCGCGCAATGGGGTCCACGCCGAACCCGGACTACAGGACTGTTGTTCTTGTCCCAATCTGCAACGAGGATGCCATAGCGACCTTCGCAAGGATTGCGGCAATGGATCATTCCATCCGGCAGGCAGGGCTGGACTTGGATATCGTGATCCTGTCGGATACGCGGGCCGAAGACAAACAGGCCGCAGAACATGCGGCGTTCAGGATGCTGATTGCAGAAACGCACGGCGCCGGCCGTATTTATTATCGCAACCGCAAAGACAATCGCGGCCGCAAGGCGGGCAATGTCGAGGACTTCATCGTGAAATCCGGTGGCGCGTATAAGTATGCAGTAACGCTGGATGCAGACAGTCTGATGTCGGGCGATGCGTTTCGCACGATGATCCTGCGCATGGACGCCGATCCGCACTTGGGGCTGCTTCAAACCTTGCCCCAAATGACGGGTGCCAGCAGTTTCTTCGCCCGAGCGCTGCAATTTTCCGCTGCTTTTCACGGACCCGTCTTTACCAACGGGCTTGAACAGATGCAGGGCGCTGTCGGCCCCTATTGGGGGCATAATGCCATCATCCGCGTGGACGCTTTTGCGCAATCCTGCTGCCTGCCTGAACTTCCCGGCAAGGCCCCTTTCGGGGGCCATATCCTGTCGCACGACTACGTCGAGGCGGCCCTGTTGGCGCGCAATGGTTGGCGTGTCCTTGCCGACCACAGCATTGACGGATCCTTTGAGGAAGGGCCGGAAAACGTGTTGGCCTTTGCCAAACGTGACCGCCGTTGGTGTCAGGGCAACCTGCAACATATGCGACTTTTGCTTGCACCCGGCCTTGCAAATTGGAGCCGCCTTGTCTTTGTGCAAGGCATCACTGCATATCTTGTTTCGCTGTTTTGGGCCGTTTTCCTGCTAAGCACGATAACCGGCGCCATCTTTGCCCCCGAGCCTGATTATTTTCCCGATCCCAATCAACTTTTCCCGGTTTTCCCGTCTGATCGCAGTCGGGAAATCATTGCATTGGCGCTTGGGATTATCGGGCTGCTGATACTGCCAAAAATCGCGATCCTTGTCGATGCCGCGATGACAGCACGCACGCGGGGCTTTGGCGGGATTGCGCGGGCTGTGATGTCAGTCCTGACTGAAATCCTGTTCACCTCTATGCTGGCCCCAATCATGCTTGCCTATCAAACGCGCGCCGTGTTGCAGGTATTGTTCCGTCAGGACGGCGGCTGGCCTGCCAATGCGCGCGGTGAAGGCACTCTGACTCTCGCGCAGGCCGCGCGGTCATCGCTTTGGATTGTCACAATCGGCGCGCTTTCCCTTCTGGCGGTCTGGTACCTTGCGCCGCACCTGATGATCTGGCTGCTGCCTGTAACGCTGCCGATGATCGCCGCCCCGATTTTGATCGCGTGGTCGTCCCGCCCTGCCCTTCAGCGTCTGTTTACCGTGCCCGAAGACCTGAACCTGCCGCCCGTGGTCAGCGCGTTTCAAGACATTCACGCAAAGTGGTGCCAGCAGACACGCGATCCAATGCCCGTAGAAAAGCTGTCGCATGCTGCGGTCTGACGGTGCCGCCACGGCATCTCAACGACGCCCCCGCGACCCCCGAATAGATTTTTTTCGGGGGCTGTTGTTGGTCATGATCTTCGTCGATCACGTTCCGGGAAATTGGTACGAAGTCCTCACCTTGCGCAATTTGGGATTCTCAGACGCCGCCGAAAGTTTTTTCGTCATGTCAGGCATGGCCGCCGGACTGGCCTATACGGCGGGCATCAAGCGCGCGCGCGATACTGGTCTGTGGCCCGGCATTGCGCCGATTTGGAAACGGGCGTGGGTGCTTTATCTGTCCCATATTTTTCTGACTATGGCAGGCATTGCCATCTTTGCACTCGGCGCGGAGGCCTTCGGCCTGACGCAACTGTTGACTAAGAACAATCTGCGACAAGTCTTTGAAAACACTGGCCCGGCCATCCTCGGCATTGTGTCGCTTGGCCACCAGATCGGCTATGTCAACATTCTTCCCGCGTACTCTGTTCTTCTACTCGCCGCACCTTTCGCGATCCTTTTGGGGCACCGCAGACCTTATGTTCTTTTGGCCGCATCTGTCGTGATCTGGTTTTTTACGGGGCTGCTCTACCTGAACATTCCGTCCTACCCGAACGATGGCGGCTGGTTCTTCAACCCGTTCGCATGGCAGCTTGTCTTTGTCATCGGCCTGCTGACCGGAATGGCCCTGCGCGATCGCAGACGATTTGTGCCTAGAAACGGGATACTGTTTGGCCTAGCCGCTGGATGGCTGGTGGTCGTTCTGGCGTGGCGCTATGTTCCGGCCTTGGGATCGTCGTTGAATCACGGGATGGCGCAACTGTCGTCGTTCGGCCTGCCGTTTCACATCACATCCCATGACAAGACCTTTCTGCCGCTTCTGCGCCTACTTCATGTTTTGGCGCTGGTCTATGTGATGTCATACCTGCCGGTCATCACACGCATCAGCGCCCACCGTTTCGCGGAACCGCTCAGCGTGATGGGTCGGCAAGGACTGTTGGTTTTTTCCACCGGAACATTGCTGTCTCTCACAAGCCAGGCCGCGCTTGCATATTTCCAAGGCGTAGCAATCGTTCCCTGGCTTCTTATTCCAATCGGCATCTTCGCATTATGGGCGATCGCATGGCTCGCAGACAGAAACCGAGGCCATTGAGGAACGGACCCGCGACAAGCGGGTGACGCGGCTCAAAGATGAGAACCCGAAGCCGATGCGTCCGGTGGCAGATGTCATGCCGGTCGGTACGATTCCAGATCAGGCGCGGCCAGCTGACGATGCCGACTGGCCAAGGGTCGCCGGGCGATTTAGCGCGCCCGCGTCGCAGTCCAAACAGCGCGCCCCACAACGGCCGCTGCAACAATTACGATCAGCACCACCGAGATAGCCGCGATGGCCGGATCGATGTTGTCGCGCAGCCCCTGCCACATCAGGCGTGGCAGGGTGACCGCCTCGACCGAGGTGATAAAGATCGTGACGGCGATTTCCTCCCACGACAGCACGAAGGTCAGGAAGAACGATGCGATCACGCCGAACTTTATGTTGGGCAGGATCACCTTGAAGACGCGGGTTCCAAGGCCGGCCCCCATGGCGCGCGCGGCCATGTCCATCCGCCGATCGACCCGCGCCAGCGACACCGATACCAGCACGACCGCAAAGGGCAGGATCATCACCGTATGAGCCAGAACCACTCCCAGCATCGTGTCATAGGCGACCACATCGTTATAGCCCGACAGCGTGATCAAAAAGAAATACAGCGTCAGCGCAGACACCACCGGTGGCGCGACCATCGGCAACAGGGCAACCCCCATCAACAGACCGGCAAAGCGCGGGCGGAACATCCAGATGCCAAGGCTGAAAAACGTCGCCAGTGCCGTGGCGATCCCCGCCGACAGAACGCCGATGCGCAGCGACAGCCAGATCCCCATGATCCAGTCGCGATCCTCGATCAGGGTGCGGTAATGGCGCAGTGACAGCTCGCCATTGGGCAAGGACAGGAACCGCTTGGGCGTGAAGGACACCGGCACCACCGACAGCAACGGCAACAGCATGAAAATGCCAATCAGGACAGCCAGAAACGTGGCCAACAGGCCGGGGCGCAGGCGGATCATTTGGCGTCCTTCGGGCTGAGTTGTTTCAATAGCAACGCCAGCAGCGCCGAGATCGCGATCATCAGGATCACGCTGACCGCCGCCGCCAGCCCCCAGTCGGGCGACTGGAAGATGCGCAGATAGATCAGCTCGGCCACCATCACGCTGCGCCCGCCACCCAGAATGGCAGGGGTGATGAAAAATCCGATGGCAAAGACAAACACCAGCAGCGCCGCGCCCATGATGCCCGCCGCCGTCATCGGCACGAACACCCGTGCAAAGATGCGCGTTCGGCTGGCCCCCATGCCGCGCGCGGCCATCAGCACCCGTTCGTCCACGCTGCGCATGGCCGAGGCGATTGGAAAAACCGCGAAGGGGATCATGAAATGCACCATGCCGACGATTACGCCAAACTCGTTGCGCACAAGGCGCAGGGGATCGTCGATGATGCCCAACCCCTCAAGCCAGCCGTTCAGCAGGCCGCGGCTGGACAACAGCGCCAGCCATCCAAAGGCGCGGGTCAGCACCGAAATCCAGAACGGGATCAGGATGCACAGCTCGGTCAGGGTGCGCACCAAGGGCGATCCGCGCACCCAGAGCAGCGCCAGCATATATCCCATAGCGACCGAGATGACCGTGACGATCGCGCAGATCCGCAAGGTGCGCCAGAACACCGACAGGATCAGTGGATCACTGAGCGCCGCCGTATAGTTCTGCATACCCGGCTGGGGGAGGGTCACGCTCCAGCCGACGACGCCCGCAAAGGGCAGCACATAGGCCAGCCCAAGGAACATCAGCAGCGGCGCCAGCAGAATCATGGGGCGCAAAAAGGGGCGGATACGAAGCATGGCTATCCCGTCGCAAGGTCAGTGGGCCGCCCCCGGCGCGTCGGCAAGGGGCGGCAAGGTCGCATCAGGCCGATATGATACCCAGGTATTCGTCCAGCGCGGCACCGTAGTTTTCCTCGTACCAGGCCACGTCCAGCGGGACCTGAACCGCGAAATTATCCGGCGCAACCGGGTTGTAGCGGCGCTGGTCTTCGGGGATCAGATCGTCGGCTGCGGGGTTGGCCGGGCCTTGGGACAGCATGTCGAACATGACCAGCTGTTTTTCTGGGTCCTGTGCAGAAGCGATGAATTTCATCGCGGCTTCGGCCCCGCCGGGATTGCCTTTGATCACCGCCATCGCGCCCGGCGACAGAACGCCGTCCTGCCAGGTAAAGCTGACCTCGCCCTCGGTGTCCTGTTCCAGCAGGCGCGCGCGGGTAGACCAGATCAGGGCCATCGACGCCTCGCCGTCCATCATCAAGGTCTGGCTTTCAGCGCCGTTGCCCCAGAAGCTGATCACATGCTCCTTGAAGCCTTTCAGCTTTTCATGCGCGCGCGCGATGTCCAGCGGATAGAGATCGGCCTGCGCCACGCCATCGCCCATCAACAGGGCCTCCCACATGCCAGAGCCCCATTTATACATGGAGCGTTTGCCGGGGAATTTGTCGGTGTCAAAGAAATCGGCCATCGTGGTGGGGGGATTGTCGCCGAATTTTGCCGCGTCATAAGCGATGATATAGCTGAAGAAATAGCTGGAGGCCGCATATTCCCAGCCAAAGCCTTCGCGCATTTTTGATTTGTCGACGATGGCGTAATCAATCGGCTCGATCATGCCCTTCTTGCCCAGGGACTCGGCGGAAAACGCGTCGGCATCGACGATGTCCCAGGTGGGTTTGCCGCTTTCGAACTGGGCCTGAATCGCGCCTTCGGTCGGGCCGGAACCGTCCTGACGCACGCGGATGCCTGTTTCGGCCTCGAAGGGCGCGCCATAGGCATCGTTATAGGCGTCAACGGCGTCGCCGCCCCAGCTGACAAAGACGATCTGGCCATCGTCGGCCAGCACCGGCGCGCCGCGCGTGGCCAATACTGTGGCCCCCAGAAGGGCCGCGCCCAATTGGGTGAACTTGCGGCGGGTAATCTTGCCTTCGCGGGCCTTGTCGGCCAGCAATTCCAGTTGGTCGTCGGTAAATTTTTCGGTCGGCTTCATTGGTATTCTCCCTTGTTATTATTCGCCATTACAGAAGGAACCCTTTCTGCTCGGGCCAGCTGGCCCAGATATCACTGCCCGGGGCGATTCCGGGCGGCAGATCGTCGGTTGGATGAGTCAGGGTGATCGCCGTGCCTTCGGGGCCGGTCAGATCAATCCGGGTCTCGGCACCCAGATAGGTCAGGTCGATCACGGTCGCGGGGATCGCATTGCCCCTGTCCGGTGCGCTGGCACCCAGACGCATGTATTCAGGGCGGATCGCCAGCGTATGGCCGTTTTCATGCCCCGGCGCGCGCAGGGCGCGCCCGCCAAACTGACCGCACAGCATGTCACCATCGCGTCGTGTGTCGCTTAGCGGCAAAAGGTTGATATCACCCAGAAACTCGGCCACGAAACGGTTTTCGGGGCGCTCATACACCTCACGCGGCGGGGCAAGCTGTTGTAGCTTTCCCGCCTCGAAAATTGCCACGCGCGACGATAGCGCCAGCGCCTCGGACTGATCATGGGTGACGAAAACAAAGGTCGTGCCGGTTTCGCGGTGCAGGCGGCGCACCTCGTCCTGCATCTGGCCGCGCAGGTTCTTGTCCAGCGCCGAAAACGGTTCGTCCAGCAGCATCACGGGCGGCTCGCAGGCCAGCGCGCGGGCCAGCGCGACGCGCTGTTGCTGCCCGCCCGACAGGGCCTCGGGGCGCTTGTGTGCGTGACCGCCAAGGCCCACCATCTCGATGATCTCGGCCACGCGGGCGCGGATCTGGCTGGCGCTGCGTTTTTGCACCTGAAGCGGAAAGGCGATGTTTTGTGCGACACTCATGTGCGGAAACAGCGCATAGCCCTGAAACACCATGCCAAAGCCGCGCTTTTCTGCCGGAACGCCGGTCATCGGCGCGCCGTCCAGCGTCATGGTGCCGCGCGTCGGCACCTCGAATCCGGCCAGAAGCATCAGGAAGGTCGTCTTGCCCGATCCCGAAGGACCCAGCAGCGTCAGGAACTCGCCCCGCCCGATGGTCAGCGAAATACTGTCGAGGGCGGTGAACCTGCCGAAATCCTTGCCGATGCCTGAGACGCCGATTTCAGCGGCGCGGGTGTTGGTGGTCATTGCGCACTCCCTTTACAGTCCAAAGCGTAGTGGCGGGCGGCACAGCCGCGCAAACGAATTGTTTTATCCCAATCGGCAAATATAATTTGCCAATGACGCGAACCTAGCGTGTCCGCGCCGCAAGCGCGCCGCGAATCCAGCCGCGAAAGGCACGCGCCGGTTCCAGCGCCTCTTTTTGCGGCGGGATGCCAAGGTAATATGCGTTGGGGGACTGGATCACGACATCCGTCACGCGCATCAACTGACCCGATTCCATCGCGCTGTTGCAGATAAAGACATCGCCCATCGACACGCCTTGCCCGGCGATCGTGGCCGCATAGACAAGGTTCATATCGGCAAAGATCGGCCCCCGCGCGGCTGTGCGGGGCGGCAGGCCCGCCGCCTGCATCCAGCGCCGCCAATCCTCGTGATCGCCCAGATGCAGCAGATCGGCGCGCAAGATATCCTCGCAGGTTTTCAGCCCGCCCAACCGGTTGGCCAGAACGGGGCTAAGCAACGGGACGAAATCCACCTCTTGCAGCAATTCCACATCGACGTTGCGCATGGTGCCATCCCCAAAGGCGATGAACAGATCCGCATCCGGGTTGCTAACATCGTCCAGACGGCGGGGCGTGACGATGCGCAGGTCCACATCGGGGCAGATCGCGCGAAACTCGGCAATGCGCGGGGCCAGCCAGAAAGCGGCGAAACCCGGCGTGCAACTGACGGTCAGCGTGCCGGACAGGCCGTGCCCGGCATTGCGCGCGGCCGATCCGGTGATGACCGACAGCGCCCCGCGCACATCGCCAGCATAGGCACGCCCGCGCGGTGTCAGCGCAATCCGCGTCCCCACGCGGTTGAACAAAGGAAAGCCTAGATCGCGTTCCAGCAGGCGCAGTTGATGGCTGACCGCGCTGCGCGTCAGATTCAGCTCGTCCGCGGCGGCCCAGACGGTGCCGTGGCGCGCAAAACATTCCAGCGCGCGCAAGGCCTGTGTCGAGGGGATGCGGGACATGGGGCGGCTCCGTCCTGATTAGTTTGGGCCAAGTAAGGTGAGTAAATTTTGCCAATGCAAGGAAAAGGTTTCACTTTGATCCGGTGCGCCCTGCTGGCTAACTCTGCGCAGGAGGATGCCGATGACCCTGAGTGATGCACAAACCCATGCGCTTGGCACTGTTGAAGCCCGCATGCCGGAGCTGTCACAATGGTGCAGCACGATCTTTGGCTATGGCGAAACCGCCTGGCGCGAGTACCGATCTGCCGAATGGTATGTGACCCGTCTGCGCGCCGAGGGTTTCACCGTCGAAGAAGGCAGCGCCGGAATGCCCACAGCATTCTGCGCCGACTGGTCGAACGGCGATGGGCCGATCATCGGCATGTATGGCGAATACGACGCGATTCCCGGCAATTGTCAGGCACCCACCACCCACCGCGCGCCGCGCGATGGGTTGGGATATCAGGCCGGCGGTCATACCGATCCGCATTCGGGGCTGGGCATCGGCGCCTTGGGCGGGCTGCTGGCGACCAAGGCCGCGATGCAGGCGCATGGCATCAAGGGCGGGCTGCGCTTTACCGGCGAGCCTGCCGAAAAGGTGCGCGGGTCCAAACCCATCCATGCCGCTGCGGGTTATTACGACGGGCTGGCCGGGATGCTGTCATTCCATCCATTCTACATGCTGCCGATGTGCAATACCGTGCGCTGGGACACACATTGCGGTGCCGCATATTCGATGATCTATCGCTTTATTTGCGACGCCCCCGAGGCGTGGGGCAGTGGGGACGGCGCGCCAATCCCGCAATCGCACAGTGCCATCCGTGCGCCCGGCGCGTCCGAGGCGCTGGTGCAGATGTATGCCCTGTCCAAGGCGCTGCGCGAGTCGATGTTGCCGCATCAGGGCGGTTGGTCAATCTCCGAGGCGATCCTGACCGCCGGACAGGCAACCGCAGACAATCAGCCCGCCGGACTGGCCGAGGTGCAATACATGATGCGCGTGCCGACCGTCGACATGGCCGAGCAGGTGACAGCCGCGCTGGATCGCAACGCGGCGGCAGTCGCGGCCATGACCGGCTGCCGGTGGGAGCGGCACTGGGTCTGCAAATCGCGCCCCGGTCTGGCCAATCACGCGATGGCAAATGTGGTCTGGGACGCGTTGCAACAGGCGGGCGCACCCGAATGGGGCGAGGACGCAGTACGCGTGGCGCAGGAAATTCAGGAAAACCTGGGCCTGACCCCGATGGCAGAGCCGTTTATCGACGAGATGAGCCGCCTGATCCCTCCGCAAGAGGCCGAAGCGATCCTGCGCCGCGATCTGCCGCCCAGCCAACTGAACAGCACCAGCGACGACTACACCGACATGAGCTGGCACGCACCGCTGGCCCGGTTCTATATCGCGCGCCCTGCGTTGAAGACTGCTGGCGCGCCCTATCCGAACTGGGTGATGAACGCGCTTGGCGGTATCCCAGCGACGATTGACCCGATGGTCAGGACAGCCGCGCGCGTCTGCGCCCTGTCCGCCCTGCGCCTGCTGGAGGATCCGACCGCCCGCGACGCTGCGATGGCCGAATTCAAGCACCGCACCGACGGCGGTGTGGGCGGCGCCAACTGGATGCCGCCGCTGTGTGATTACCCCCCGCCCATCCATTTCCGCTGGCCGGAATATGTAACAACCCCCCGTGGCATGGATTGGTGGATACCCTCTGCCATGCCTGACGCCTGATAGGAGACTGACATGCTCGACAAGACCCACAGCGAATTCACCCTGCAACGCCGCAAGCGTGGCGGCGGCACCGCCCCCATGCAAAACTGGCACCTGCCCAACGAAACGGGCGTGCTGAGCCACGTTTTGCTGGGATCGCCCGCGCATCTCAAGCATCTGTCGACATCCAGCCTGTCGTCCAAGCATCTGCGCGAGAATCCTTGCAACATCCAGGTCGCACAATCCCAGCACGCCGAGATGGTCGCGGCCTACGAACATTTCGGCGTCAAGGTGCAGATGCACAAACCCGAACCGGAACTACCGATGCAGGTCTATGCGCGCGATTCCTCGGTCATGACACCTTACGGTGCGATCATCACCGCCATGTCCCAGTGGTGGCGGCGTGGCGAAAATTACGCCGCGATCCGCACGTATGAAGAACTGGGAATCCCGATCTACGACATGGTCACGGCGGGCACCTTTGAGGGCGGCGATTTCAACGTGATCGAAGAGGGCGTCCTTCTGGTCGGATGCGGCGGCGCGCGCACCAACGAGGCGGGCGCGCGACAGGTCGTGTCATGGTTCGAGGACGAGGGATGGGAGGTCAAGCTGGCCTTTATCGACGAATATTACGTCCATATCGACCTGATGGTCGTGCCTATCGCGGAAAAGCTGACGGCGGTTTGCCTGGATTGCACCGATCCTTGGATTGTGGAGTGGCTGAAGGGCAAGGGGCACGAAATCATTGATGTGCCGTTTCGCGATACGATGAACCTTGGCTGCAACGTGATGAGCCTGGGCAATGATAAGGTGATCGCGCCCAAGGCATCAACCGTGTTGGTGGACGCCCTGCGCGCGCGCGGGTTCGAGGTGGCTGCGGTGGACACCGCCGAAATCTCGAAAACCGGGGGCGGGATTCACTGTATGGCGCAGGCCTTGAACCGGGCCTAAGCGCATCCTTCGCGTTGGCCTGCGGTGCAGGCTGACGCGGGGGCTACAGCGAAAGGCCGGGCAGAATACGTGTGAGCGATACTCGAAATTCTACTCCTATTGCTGTTGAGGGTACGGGCTGAGGCCCATTTCCCCCATCATCTTTACGCGGAACACCTCGGTCGGCGTCTTCCATCCGAGGCATTTGCGCGGTGTATTCTTCAGCTGGTCGCAGATCTGTTTGATGTCATGTGGGCTTCAAGGCCTTCCATTCAGGTCCCGCAACTATCGCAGGGATCAAGGGGGCCCATGTGATCCGCAAGAAACAATTTGCGGCAAGGCATAGCTGCCTTCCAGCAATTTGCAGCGCTAGCGGCATAGTCATGTCCGCAGGGTAGCCTTCTCGAACACCTACAAAAATTTTCGACGGAACCATTGATCGTCGGCGGTATCAAAGGCGCATCATGTCTTACGCTTTTGAAACAGCTTTTGGATGACAACGAAGAACACCGGCACGAACAAGACCCCCAGAACCGTGGCCGAAACTGTACCACTGAACACACCCGACCCAATTGCCGTACGCCCGCCAGAGCCCGCGCCGGTCGCAACGACCAGCGGTAAAACCCCCAGCGAAAACGCCATGGACGTCATCAGGATCGGGCGCAATCGCTGCCTTGAGGCCTCGACGACACCCTCGTACAGCGGCATTCCCGCTTCGACCTGTTCGCGGGCAAATTCGACGATCAGGATCGCGTTCTTGCCGGTCAGCCCGATCACGGTCAGCAAGGCGACCTGAAAATATACCCCGTTTTGAAAGTCCCCCAGCCATGCCCCGATCAAGGCACCGGTGACACCAATCGGCATTGCAAGCATGACGGCGAACGGGATTGACCAGCTTTCGTAAAGGGCGGCGAGACACAGAAATACGGCTGCCAGTGACAATGCATACAGCAGGGCCGCCTGATCACCGGATTCGACTTCTTCCAATGAAAGCCCGGTCCACGCGATTTCGAAACCGGGCGGCAATTGGGCTGCGAGCGCCATCATTTCATCCATCGCCTCGCCGGAGCTGACGCCCGGTGCCGGGTTGCCTTGCAACTGGACTGCGGAAACGCCGTTGTAACGGTACAGCCCTTGCGCGCCATATTCCCAATTGGCGGTCGAGAACGCCGAGAATGGCACCAACCCACCCGTGGCGTTGCGCACGCGCCACCGTTCGATATCTTCCGGCACCATGCGGTAGGGCGCGTCGCCTTGCACGTAGACCCGCTTGATGCGTCCGCCATCAAGGAAATCATTCACATAGCGGCCAGCCCACGCCACCGACAACATGTTGCCGACTTCGGTCGGGGAAAGCCCCATAGCACCCGCCGCCCGCCAGTCGATGTTCAGCTTGAATTGCGCCGCATCTTCCAGACCGTTGGGCCGCACGGAGGCGATTTTGTCGCTTTGCGCGACCATGCCCATCAGTTGGTTTCGCGCGTTAATCAGCTGTTCATGGGACTGCCCGTTACGGGCCTGAAGATAGAAATCAAACCCGCTGACGTTGCCCAATTCGATAACCGCGGGCGGCACGATCGGAAAGGCAAATGCCTCTTGAATTTGGGAAAATGCCCCAAAGGCCCGCCCCGCAATGGCGCTAACGCTTTGATCCGGTCTGGTCCGTTCGGACCAGTCCTTTAGCCCGACAAAGGCAAGCCCCATGTTCTGGCCTTGTCCGGCAAAGCTGAATCCGCTGACCGTAAAGATACCTTTAACCAAGTCGGATTCGTTGTTCATATAATGGTCAGTCACCTGCGCCAGCACGCGGTCTGTCGCCTCGGCCGTTGACCCTGTAGGCCCTTGAACAAGCGTGAACAGGATCCCCTGATCTTCATCAGGCAAAAACCCCGTTGGGGTGCGCGCAAACAGGAATACCATCAGCCCGCCAATCATCAGATAAACCAGCCCGACCCGCACAGGTCTGCGGATCATCCAGCCGACAGATCCGGCATAGCCCCCCAGCATCTTGTCGAACCCTCGGTTGAACAGACCAAAGAAGCCACGTTTAGTGCCGCCATGTTCGGGTTTACGCAAAAGCGTCGCACACAGCGCGGGGGTCAGCGTCAGGGCAACCAACACAGACAACGCCATCGCTGAAATGATGGTGATCGAAAATTGCTGATAAATAACACCCGTCGAGCCGCCAAAGAATGCCATAGGAACAAAAACCGCAGACAGAACCAGCGCGATACCGATCAACGCGCCCGTGATCTGGCCCATTGATTTCTTTGTTGCCTCATAGGGGTCCAGCCCCTCTTCCTCCATCAGACGTTCGACGTTTTCCACCACGACAATCGCGTCATCCACCAACAGACCAATCGCCAGCACCATTGCGAGCATGGTCAATGTGTTGATGGTAAATCCGAACGCCGCAATCACGCCGAATGTGCCCAACAAAACAACAGGAACAGCAAGTGTCGGGATCAGCGTTGCACGCAGGTTCTGAAGGAACAGCAGCATGACCAGGAACACCAGAACCAGCGCCTCGAACAGGGTAATTACAACCTCTTCGATGGACAGTTCCACAAACGGCGTTGTGTCATAGGGAATGATGTATTCGACACCCTCGGGAAAGAACTCTGATACGTTTTCCAGACGCTCTTTGACCAGATCTGCGGTGTCCAGTGCATTGGCCCCGGTGGCAAGTTGTATCGCCATGCCGGACGTTGGCGCGCCATTGTATCTGGCCGCCGTGGCATAGTTTTCCGCACCGATTTCGACCCGCGACACATCGCGCAACAGTACCAGCCCGCCATCGCTTTCGGCGCGCACGACGATCTGCTCAAAATCCTGCGGAGTGGACAACAGCGACTGGGCCGTGATCGTCGCAGTCAACGCCTGACCGTCAATGGCCGGAAGGGCGCCGAAAGAGCCTGCGGAGACCTGTGCGTTTTGCGCCGAAACCGCCGCCACAACATCATCTGGCGTCAACTCGAACGCGGCCAGTTGATCTGGGTTCAGCCAGATCCGCATGGCGTATTTCGCACCAAAGACCTGCACTTTGCCGACGCCTTCCAACCGGCTGAATTCATCCACCAGATTGGTGACAAGGTAGTCGGACAGGTCGACGGCATCCATGTTACCGTTTTTGGACACCAGCCCGACAACCATCAGGAACCCGCCTGCGGATTTCTGAACTGTGACGCCCTGACGTTGCACCTGCTCTGGCAACAGGGCGGTGGCCTGGCTTAACTTGTTCTGGACCTGAACCTGCGCGATGTCGGGATCGGTCCCTGTCTCAAAGGTCAGCGTGACACTGGTTGCGCCGGTCGATGTCGACGAGGAATTGATGTATCGCAGCCCATCAAGGCCGGTCATCTGTTCTTCGATGACTTGCGTGACGGTGTTGTTCACAGTCTCTGCCGACGCCCCGGGGTAGGCCGCACTGACCACCACGGTTGGTGGCGCGATTTCGGGATATTGCGCCACGGGAAGGATGAGAACCGACAACACCCCCACGCCCATCAACATGATTGCGATGACCCAAGCAAAAATGGGCCGATCTATGAAAAAACGTGCCATGTTATATCCTTACTGTCAGCCGCGGGCTGTCGTAGAAATTTTGAAAATCAATCCGAAGCTGTTTCAGTCGCGCGTTCCTGCGGCGAGACAACCGCACCGGGAGGCGCTTTTTGCAGGCCGGCAACGATCAGCCGATCACCGGCGGCAAGACCATCGGTCACGATCCAGTTGTTATCGCGGGTTCCCACCACGGTCAGATTACGCAGCTCCACGGTATTGTCGGAATTCACCACCAGCGCCGTTGGTGCGCCGCGCCTGTCCCTTGAGACACCTTCCTGCGGGGCAAGAATAGCGCCCTTCGCTGTTCCCGATGGCAGGGTCGCATTGACGTACATGCCGGGCAACAGGATGCCATCCGGGTTCGGGAATTTAAGCCGCAGGACCGACACCCCGGTCAGGGCATTTACCTGCGGTTCCATGGCCAGAATTGTGCCAGTTTGATCATAGGGCAACCCATCCGCCAGCGTCAGCGTCACGGTTGTATCTAAAAATACCGGGGCCGCCGCCTGCGCGCCGCTTGCGGTGCGGCGGCGCTTGACCACATCCGCAGCCGAGGCTGTTACGTCCACGAAAACATTGTCGATCTGGCGGATCACGGCCAACGGGTTTGCCTGTGCCGCAGTCGCCAACGCGCCGCGTGAGGTCAACGCGCGGCCAACGACGCCGGACAGGGGGGCGCGCACGGTGGTATGCTCAAGATCGATTTCAGACGATTTAAGCTGCGCTTGCGCAACAACGAGGGCCGCACGCGCTTCGTCTCGTATCGCTTTGGAATCGTCTACGGCTGTCTGGCTGACAACATTACGCAGGAAAAGCTCGGCGTTGCGCGATTCATCGCGTTCCGCGTTTCTGACGGCCACGCGCGCCTGCTCGGTCGCCGCGCGCGACATCTGGACCTTTGCCTCATAGATCGCGTCGTCGATCCGGTACATGGGATCGCCCTGTTTGACCGCGCCGCCTTCTTCGAACAATTGCTCGGTGATAATTCCCGACACCTGCGGGCGCACTTCTGCGACCCCCAATGCGACCACACGTCCGGGCAATTCAGACGTCAGGGTCACATCCTGTGCCTGCAACGTGACGACAGTCACCGCCGGAGGGGGTGGCGCGTTCTGCGCTTTTGCTGAAACCGGTACAGATAAAATCAATGCGCACAAAACAAGATGCGTCGGGATTCTGGTCTTTGATTGAGAAAACAACATTAAAGTATCCTGATCTATTTCCGTGACACGGGGTCGGCTTTGGGCAGGTCGTGCATCATGCGTGCGATTGCATGTGAACGATGGGGTCAAGTGTTACGCCCGCTTCGCTATCTGCGGCGGCCTGATTGGTTTTATGCTTGTCATAGATTTTAACCAGCCTATCAAAAGGGACCTTTCCCACCACATACAAGTCCACAAGCGTGCGGATAAGCGTACCCGGTACACTGTCATTTTCGACAACACCAACCGCATTTCTGCAATTCTGCATGAAATCGGTCAGATCCGGATTCCTTATCGCCCCTGATTTGGACACACCAACATTGGCCCCTCTATCCCGCAGATACGGTGATGTCACCATATTTGAGATCAGAAGGCCCATTCCTGTAGTATCCGTTACATAGCGCGCACCCCCGCCATAACAAATGCATGCGCCCCCCTGATACGATCGCGCGCGATCATGTCGGGGGGGGGGGCGCATGCTTGTCGGGTGTGCGGGGTTAAATTTCGGTCAGGATGTCCGCGTAGGTCAGGCGCGATTTTGGCAGGGCAGCATTATAATCTGTCGCCGCATCGCTATAGCCGATTGGAACGATCACAAGGCTGGTCAGCCCTTGTTCGGCAAGGCCGAATTCAGCGTCCAGCGCGGCGGGATCAAAGCCCTCCATCGGGGTGGCATCAATACCCAACGCCGCAACGCCCAGCAGGAACTGGCCAACGTTCAGATATACCTGCTTTTCGTTCCATTGCTGCAGATCGTGCAACTCGTCCTTGTGGAGATTCAGAAACATGGTCCGCCCCGCAGCCATCTGCGCCTTCTGGGTGACGGGATCACCGACATAGCGGCCATCGGTCTCTTCCTGATCCAGAACCTTTTGCTGATAGTCCTCTTTCAAAACCGTGCGCGCGGTAAACACCACGACATGCGACGCGGCCCGAATGGACGGGCTGTTGAACGGGAATTTCGCGTCAGTGCCGACTGCAACCCGCGCCTTGCCTGCATCCGTTGATGCCAGAATGAAATGCCAAGGCTGGTTGTTCGTGCTGGACGGGCTAAAGCGCAAAAGCTCTTTCACCTTTGCAATGTCGGCATCCGAAATCTTTTTGCTGGCGTCATAGCCTTTGGTCGTGTGGCGCGTTTTGACGACATCAGTGATGTCAAAATCGGATTTTGCGGTGATTTCGGTCAGGGCGTTCATATCAAACCTCATGTATAAATGTTGAGGCTAAAATATAGAGGTTCAGCCCAGTGACTATCGCTGCATTTCGGCAATGATTATGTCGCCACGCGGGATAATCAGATTACAGCAGCCCGCCATATCGCGCCTGATTGGTCACCCCGATCTTGTCTTGCATGAACGACAAAAACGCGCGTACCCGCGTGGGCATCATCCGCCCCGGAGGGCGCACGGCCCAGATATTGGTTTGGGGTGTCACGTCATAGTCCGGCAAAACGCGCACCAAACGCCCCGCCGTCAGATCAGGCCCCGCGTGCCATAATGCCGCCCGCCCGATCCCCACGCCCGCAACCACCCATTCGCCAACCGCTTCGCCAAAATTTACCGTTATCGGGCCGCTAACAGGCACGTCATGCACAATTCCATCCGCCCCTACCAAATGCCATTGCTGTGTTTTTCCCAAGGGCAGGCAGGCGTGATGCGTCAAATCCTGTGGCGTCTGCGGGTGCCCTGCCCGTTCCAGATATTCGGGTGATGCGACCAACCATTCGGGATTTGTATCAATCTTTTGCGCCAACAGACTGGAGGGTGCCAGCGGACCAATGCGAAACGCCAGATCATAGCCCTTTTCAACGATATCGACGACCGTGTCCGACAGATCCAGATCAAGCGAGACGTTGGGGTATAGGGCCAGAAATTCGGGAACGAACGGGATGATATGCGCCCGCCCGAAAGTTGCGGATGCCGTCACGCGCAACGCGCCCGAAACTGCATCCCTTGATTGCGTCAGAACCGTGCGCACGTCCTCCAGATCATCCAGAATACGCTTTGCGCTTTCAAGCAGGACATCCCCGTCCGGTGTCAGTGAGACCGCTCGGGTGGTTCGGTTCAGCAGCTTCACACCCAACTCGGCCTCCAGCGCTTTGATCCGCTGTGATGCGTTGGTGGGCGACAAATCAAACTCGGCCCCTGCCCGCCCGATTGCACCCAATGTGGCGACCCGCACGAATAGCTCCAGTGTCTTGAGGTCAAATGACATCATAAGCCTCGCGCGATTTGGCGATATCGCGGTGATTTTCACCGGCCCAGATCACCAGCGGTTTGAGCAGGATAAGCAACTGATGGCCAAGCGGTGTCAGCTCGTAAAACACGGCAACGGGCGGCCCCGCATCCACAGTGCGCGTCAAATATCCATCGCGTTCCAGACTGCGCAGGTTCTCGGTCAGGACACGTTGAGTGATGTCGCCAATCGTCCGTCTCAGCACCCCGAACCGCAACGCGCCATCCTCAAGCGCGAGGATAAGCAACACCTGCCATTTGCCGGTGACCTTCGACAAAACCTGTCGAACCGGACACAGCCCGGCCTCTTGTTTTGAAAGGGCAGTTACCTGAAGCATACCTGGTTCCCAAATAGTGCGTAATTGATACCTAGTGCAAATTTGATACTGACAACCAATATAGAAATCAACCGAGTCGAAAGGCCCGCATGATGATCCCAAGCGTTGAGAGCGGCAAATTCTGAACGCCGCAAAAACAGGCAACGACGCCATCGCGCATCATTGCTAACCTACAAACGACCCAAATCATGACGAGGTGCCCAATGCCCAACGACCTGCAAGCCAACAAACGCAATGCAATCGCGTTCTATGAGATGATGTTCAACAAATGCGAACCGCGCGCTGCGATCGAACAGTTCGCAGGCGATGATTACACCCAGCACAACCCGCACGTTGGTGACGGCAAAGAGGCGTTTATCGACTATTTTGAACGCATGGCGGCCGAGTATCCTGGCAAAGTCACCCATGTCAAACGGGCAATCGCGGAAGGCGATCTTGTGGTTCTGCACTGCCATCAGATCTGGCCCGGCAGTGACGATTACGCCGGAATGGACATCTTTCGCTTTGATGAAAACGGTAAGATCATCGAGCATTGGGACGTGTTGCAGGTGATTTCGCAAGCGTCCGCGAATGACAACGGGCTGTTCTGAGCGCCGCTCGAAACCGGGCCGCGGATCGGTCGCGCTCTATTTCGATGGGGCAGACGTAGTGTCAGGCCCGGTGCCGTGAAACATCCGGCGCAGGTCCACAGTGCTGCGTGTGCCAACATCGGCGTAGTTCCGGTCCAGCCATGACGCCGCCGTATCGCGGCCCAGATCGCGCAGATGGATCAGAAAGTCCCATTCGGTATTCATCTTTGACGACGCCCCCAGCTTCATCAGGGCAGTTTCGTTCTCGATGATGTGAATACGTTCCAGCCGATACCGGGCCTCGTCCAGCTTGCCCTCTTCGATCAGTCGCGCGACGAAATCTATCGCACGCAACTCTTTCAGAAGGCTGGAGTTGAAGCTGATCTCGTTGACGCGATTCTGAATTTCCTGCGCGGTTTTCGGCACGCCCTTGCGTTCGATCGGGTTAATCTGCACCACCACGATATCCCCGGTGTCAGTTCCGGCATGGAACGGAAACAGCGCCGGGTTGCCGATATAGCCGCCATCCCAATAGGGCACGCCGTCGATGATCACCGACCGAAAGACGTTGGGCAGGCAGGCCGAGGCCATGACCATATCCGCCGTCAGCAGGTTACTGTCGAAAACCTTTACTGTTCCGGTCTCCACGTTGGTCGCAGAAATATAAAGTTGGATGCTTTTACAGCTTCGCACACAGTCGAAATCCACACAGGATTCCAGCACGTCTTTCAGCGGGTTCATGTTCATCGGGTTCAGCTGGTAGGGCGAGAACATCCTGCTCAACGAATCCATCATATGATAGCCCCAGGACCGATCAAGGCCCCAATTTCCCATCATGACGTCAATCGGCGCGCGTTTGATCGGACTGCCTTTGGCCGCATCGCTCATGGCCTGCCAGAAACCGTGCAGCTTTTCGCGCGCGCCCTCGCGCCCACCCGCGATGTATCCATCGGCGAGGGCCACCGCATTCATCGCCCCGGCGGAGGTGCCGGAAATAGCGGCGATTTCCAACCGTCCGTCCTCCAACAGGTAATCCAGCACGCCCCAGGTAAAGGCGCCGTGGGCCCCGCCACCTTGCAGGGCCAGATTGATCCGCTTGGGTTTTGGGCCGGGCGATTTGCGAGGGTGGTTCACAACGTTCTCCATCAGTGTGCCGTCCAGCCACCGTCAACCGGCAAAGTGCTGCCGGTGATCGCGGCTGCAAGGGCGGGGATCTGTGCGTGAACCAATGGCGTCATAACGAAGCCGGGTCAAATAACATTAACCGTGACACCTTGCGCGGCACAGCAGCCAGCGCGACCTTCAAATCGAAAGATTTTCAGTGAACGCCCCGTACGGGCCCTAGGCGGGACGCAGCAGACAGACGTTCATCGGCTGGCACAGGGTCAGCCCGTTATCATCGCGCGTGGCAAGCCGGTGAAAATCATCCTCCAGCGCGGCACGGTGCCTCCGAATACTGGCCGCACGCGTGGCGTCAGCCGCTGACAGGCGGGCGGTGAAATCGGCGAAATCCTGATAACGTTCGTGGCGCATATAGCTGTAGGCGGCCTGTCTGGTGGCCCGTCCGGTGGCCACGATATGCCCTAGCGCGGCTTGCGCGGCGGTGCGGATCTGCGTTTCGTCGTCAACGCGGCGCAAGGCTTCGCTTAGGGCACCGTCGATGTCGGGTTCGATCACGATAACCGGGCCTTTTGACCGCGCCAGCACGCGCAGGGCTTCGCACAGGGCCGCGTCCATCAGGGGGGTCGGCACATGATGCAGGGAATTCAGGAACAGGACCGCATCGAACGCGCCTGCGTCAAACGGCAGCGCCTCGGCCCCGGCACGGTGGATGTCGCTGCCAGCGACGGGCGCGGCAGGGTCAACCCCGGTCCAGATCACGCCCAGATTTTCGACATGCCGCTTCAACCTGCCCGCGCCGCATCCCACATCCAGCAGCGTCGCGCAGGCCCCGTCGTTAAGGGCGCGCGCGATCACGTCCAGTGCGGTTGCGGGTTGTTCGATGCTCATGTGATGTCCGTCGCAAAGAAAAAGACGCGGGGCGACCCATCGCCGCCCCGCGTAAATTGCATTATTCGTATTTTGCCTTCAACGCTTGGAATTGCTCCCAGACTTCGGGGAAGCGGTCGGTGAATTCAGCCGAGGCCGTTTCCGCCAGCGCGCGGAATTCGGCGATTGCAGCGTCATCCGCCGTTACCAATGTGCCGCCTTGGTCCAGCAACATCTGCATCGTCGCCTTGTCCTTGTCGATGCCTTCTTGCCATTGCATCGCGACCAGCTCGTTAGTGGCATCAACGACAACCTTGCGCAGGTCTTCGGGCAGGCTGTTGATCCATTTGTCGTCGGCGACGATGGTATAGGACAACAGGCTGAGGCCGGGGATATAGCTGGCCGTCTGGGCCGCGTTGGTGCCGACCATCTCCCAGCCGCCAGCCGAGGTAAAGATCCCGTCGATCGCGCCCTGCATCAACGCCGCCGCCATTTCCGTCGCAGGCATCGAAATCGGGCTGGCGCCAAATTCACGCATCATGGATTGCAGGACACGCCCGCCCGTCATCCGCACCCGCTCGCCGGACAGGTCCGACGGCTGTGTGATGGCCTTTTCCTTGAACAGGAAAATAAGGTCGGCGGTGCGCATCAGGCCCATGACGCGAATGCCGCGCCCCTCGATGATCTTGGACATCATGTCGGACAGTTCGGGCACGGCGCCTTCGGATTGCATGAACGCATCCGTCAGCGAGAATGGCAGGTTCACGACGCCGTATTCTGGCGCTATGGACTCCAAATTGACGCTGACCGGCCAGACCATATGCACCCCTCCGGTGCCAAGCGCGGCTATCGCGTCGCGGTCCGTGTACAGCGTCCCCGAATGGAAGACCGACACGTCAATGCGCCCCTCGCTGCGCTCTTCGATGGTCGCGGCATAGTTGTCCATCATCTTGGCCGTCCAATGCGACGTGGCCAGTTCGTTTGTCATCACCATTTCATAGGTGTCTTGTGCAAACGTGGCCGACCCGGCCGTCACTGCGGCTGCGATTAACGCCGCCAAACTGTAATTTTTCATTGTGTTCCTCCCTGGAAATCAAGCAATCGAACCGCCTGTGTCGAACATACTTGCGCAAGTTCGGATACGAATCAACTTTTTTGTCCGGACTAATATCAGAATCCTTGGGGGCGACCGGCCCGAACATGCGCCCGAAATGCCGTGATTGTCCCAATCAAAGGGAACAGCGCCAACCACATGAACGCCTGCGCAAAGCTGTCGGTAAAGCCGTGCACCAACGCCAGAACGGCCGGGCCAACCACCACCCCGCCAAAGGTCAGCGCCATCACCGCCCCCGTCGAAGAGCTTACCTTAGCCAACGGTACATGGTGCGCGATATTCGCGAGCAGAATCCCGTTCCACCCGATCGAGGCAAAGCCGAACGGGAGCAAAATCACCGCCGCCGCCAGTGGTGTGCTGTCGGGCGCAAGGGTCTGCATCGACACCGCCGCAGTCGTGGTGATGACGCCGATAGTGCCCAGAACCGCCATCGGACTGCGTGTCTTGTCGGCCAGCCAACCCCAGATCACACGGCCCACCGCGCCGCACACCTGCACCCCTGCGGCCATCGCGCCCGCGGCCACAAGAACCCAGTGGAAATCAATCACCAGCGTCGACACAACATAGGACATCAACGATAATTGCATGGCCGAAAAACAGAAGGACGTTGTGGCCAATGCCCTGAGACCCGGATTGATCCGCACCTCGCGCAGGCCCTCGAAGATGCCGGTTTTAAAGCGGACCGAGCGGTCCTTATCCGCGTCCCATTGCGTCCGGAACGGCACCACCAATGCGCAGGCCAACAGGCACAGACCCGCCGCCGACAGGATCGCGATGCGCCACCCCGCCACCTCGGCAATCAAGGGCAATGCAAGACCGGCTATCGTGCCGCCAATCGGCACGCTTGTCTGTTTCAGCGAGAACACCAGATTGCGCCGCCCCGGCGGACAGTGCCGCTCTAGAATCTGCCCCGCCGAGGGGTTCGTCAGTGAATAGCCGATGCCGATACACAAGGCCGCAATCGCAGCAATCACCAGAACCCCGCTGGCCAGCCCGATCAGTCCCACCGCCGCCAGCAACAGTGCGAAAATGCTGGTCGTCGCAGGCCCATAACGCCGCACGATTACACCTGCCCCGACCGATCCGAGGGACGCGGAAAAATAGATCGCGCTGATCTGATATCCGATGGTTTCTGGCCCAATTCCATAGGCTTGCGTGATTGTGGGGCCGATGCTGGCAGTCGCCAGAACGGCCAGAGACAACAACGCCTGTACCAGCGTGACGGTGCCCAGCACCACGGCGAAATCGGATTTGCGACTGCGGCTCATGCGTTCAGCCTGCGGTCCGGGCTTGCGCGGCCAGCCCCAGAATGCGTTCGGCATTGGCCACCAGCGGCTTCTCGATCAACTTGCCGTTGAGGGTGGCGACACCACCCTTGGCGGCCTGCGATGCGCGCACTACGTCGCGCGCCTGCGCAACCGCCTCCTCCGAGGGGGCAAGGGCGGCGTGGATCGCCGCGATCTGCGCCGGATGGATGGCCGCGCGCGAGGTGAATCCCAGCCCGAAACTGCGCTGCAATTCGCGCGTGTATCCGTCCTGATCGCCCAGATCGATCCACGGCATATCGACCGCGTCGATCCCGGCCCTCGCCGCCGCGCGCAACACGTCCGAGCGCGCCGACAACAGCGCATCCCACTCCATCCGCACGCGCAAATCCAACGCCATATCGGCCCCGCCGAACATTACAAAACGCATCCGCACAGACGCACGGGCGATCCGCGCTGCCTGCTCGACCCCTGCGACCGATTCGATCAAGGCCCCGATCCTCAGCGCCAGTCCCGCCTCATCCAAGATATCGCTGAGCAATGTGATGTCCTCGGCGCAGGACGCTTTGGGCACCATGATGCCCGCGATGGCCGGGTGCGCGACGCGCGCGGCGGCATCGCAAATCGCCAGCAAATCGCGCAGCCCGTTGGCCGAGCGCAGGTCGTTGATCCGCACAAAGGCCGGCACGCCCTCCGGGGTGGCACCTTGCATGATATGATCCACCACCGCCTGACGCGCGGCGCCCTTGGCGTCGGGCGCGACGGCGTCTTCCAGATCGATGATCACAGCATCTGCGCCGCTGGTCAGTGCCTTGGAGAAACGCTCGGGGCGGTTCCCCGGAACAAACAGCCAGGACCGGATCAGGGGCTGCTGGGATGCGGGGGGTGTTTCGCTCATGGGACAGGGCCTTTCACATTGTTGGCGCAGGATTAACTTGACACTATCAATTTGTCCGGACATCTTTGAAGGCGCAAGAGACATTTTCCGGAAGGACCCCCCGTGACGACCACAGCCAGAACAGAACCGATGACCGTGACCGCCGATTTGGGGCGCTATCTGGAGGACTTCGTCGTGGGCGACATATACGAGCATCGCCCGGGCCGCACCATCACCGATGCGGACAACATCAACTTCAGCTTGATGACGATGAACCGCCACCCGATGCATTGCGACGCGGCGTTCGCGGCCAAATCGGAATTCGGCAAGCCATTGGTCAACAGCGGTCTGACGCTGGCCATCGTGCTGGGCATGACAGTGGACGATATCAGCTATAAATCCATCGCCAACCTCGGCTGGGAGGAAATCACCCTGAAGGCCCCGGTGTTTCCCGGCGACACAGTCTATGCGCGTTCCGAAGTGCTGGAAGTGCGCGGATCGAAATCGCGCCCGACCCAAGGCATCGTAAAGACCCGGACGGAGGGCGTGCATGCGGACGGAACCGTCTTCATGACCTTCGTGCGCAGCAGCCTGATCCCGCGCCGCCCCGCCTAGGCCCCGCCACCCCGCGTTACAACCAGTCGAGGACACACCCCATGTCATTCAGCGAAATCACCGACCCGTCCCACGCCATCGCCGCCTTTGTCGCGACCCTGAAGGATAGCGATATTCCCGATGACGTTCGCGTGCGCGGTATGCATCACCTGCTGGATTCGGCCGGCATCGCAATGGCCAGCGCAACGTTCGATTTCTCCAAACGCACGTTCAAGGCGATCCACGGTCTGGGCGGCGATGGCGCGGTCCCGGTGATCGGCATGGCGGCGTCGCTGTCGCCGCGCGATGCGGCGATGATGAACGGCTTTCTGATTCACGGGCTGGATTTCGACGACACGCATATCGCGGGCGTCGTCCACCCGTCGTCCAGCGCCTTTGCTGCCGCACTGTCGGCAGGGCTGCATGCCTACGCCACCGGGCGCGAGATGCTGACCGCCTTTATCGCCGGTGTCGAGGTCACAGCCCGGCTGGGCGCGGTGGCCAAGGGTGGCTTTCATCAGGTTGGATTCCACCCCACCGGCATCGTCGGCGTGTTTGGCGCGGCAATGACCGCCGGGCGGCTGATGGGGCTGACCGAGGATCAGTTGCAAAACGCACTGGGCATTGCCCTGTCGCTGGCGTCCGGCAGTCTTGAGTTTCTCGAAGACGGCGCGTGGAACAAACGGTTTCACCCCGGTTGGGCGGCACAGGCGGGCATGACCGCCGCCGCGATGGCCAAGGAAGGGTTCAACGGCATCTCGCGCCCCTTCGCCGGTCGCTTTGGCCTGTATAATGCCTATCTTGGTCCGCTGGCCGAAAAGGCGGATATCGCGCTGGCGACAGACGGGTTGGGCACCACATGGGAGCTGTTGAAGACCGCGATCAAGCCCTATCCCGCCTGCCACTTTACCCACGCCAGCGTGGATGCGGCGCTGGCGCTGCGCGAACAGGGCGCGACCTTGGACACGATCGACAGCATCGTCGCGCTGGTGCCTGCCGAAGTGGTCAAGACCGTGTGCGAACCCGTCGCGAACAAACAACGCCCGGCCAACAGCTATGACGCGCAATTCTCGGTGCCCTATCTGGTGGCGACAGCGTTCCGTAACGGCCGCATGACCCTTGCCGAGCTGGAAGATAGCGCGCTGAGCGATCCACAAACGCTGCATCTGGCCGCACGCGTAACCTATCGCACCGATCCCGACTCGCCCTTCCCCAAGGCCTATTCGGGCGAATTGATCGTGACGCTGAAAGACGGCACCGAATTGCGCCACCGCGAACAGATCAACCGAGGCGCCGACGAACGCCCGCTGACAAACGCTGAGATCGTCGAAAAATACGACGCCAACGCCGCCGTTGCCGGACCAACGGATCAGGCCGACGCGGTGCGCGACATGCTGTTGTCGCTGGATACGACTGAACCCTTGAAAACGCTGCTGCATGCCTTCGCGCCCCACGCTGCCGAACGTGCCCACGCCTGAGACATCAAAAGGACCTTTCCCATGAACCGCCAAGTAACCAATCTGGACGATGACGACGCCGAACGCGACCGCATGATTCTGGACAGCGTCGATCGCTGGCTGGACCGCGACGTGAAGCAACATGTGATGCGGCTGGAACACGGCGATATCTACCCCGCCGAGATCGTCGAGCAGATGAAGGAAATGGGCCTGTTCGGCGCGATCATCCCCGAGGAATTCGGCGGACTGGGCCTGAAACCGTCGACATATGCCAAGATTATCGAGCGGATTTCGACCACGTGGATGTCGCTGTCGGGGATCATCAACAGCCATCTTATCATGGCCTATATCGTGATGAAAAACGGCACCGATCAACAAAAAGAGGCACTGTTGCCCCGCTTTGCCACCGGCGAGCTGCGCGGCGGGCTGGCCCTGACCGAACCCGATTGCGGCACCGACCTTCAGGCGATCCGCATGACTGCCAAGCGCGACGGCGACGATTATGTCATCAACGGCACAAAGACCTGGATCAGCAACGGGATCGAGGGCTCGTGCTTTGCGCTGCTGGTCAAGACCGACACAAAGGCCGACCCGCGCCACAAGGGCATGTCGATGTTCATCGCCGAAAAGGGCGAAGGATTCACCGTGTCCCGCAAGCTGGAAAAGCTGGGCTATAAGGGTATCGACAGTGCCGAACTGGTGTTTGACAATTACCGCATCCCCGCCAGCCGCCTGATCGGTGAAACCGAAGGGCGCGGCATGATCTGCGCCATCAGCGGACTGGAACTGGGCCGGGTCAACGTCGCCGCGCGGGGCGTGGGTATTGCGCAGGCCGCGCTGGATGAGGCGACGAAATACAGCCAACAGCGCAGCACGTTTGGCAAGCCGATCCACGAACATCAGGCCATCGCGTTGAAACTGGGCGATATGGTGACCCGCGTCACCGCCTCGCGTCTGTTGGTGGAAAACGCGGCCGCTGCGCTGGATCGTGGCGAACGCTGCGATTTCGAGGCTGGCATGGCGAAACTGTTCGCCACTGAATCCGCGCTGAAAAACGCGGAAGAGGCGCTGCGCATTCATGGCGGCTATGGCTACAGCAAGGAATTCAACGTCGAGCGCCTGTATCGCGACGCACCGCTGCTCTGCATCGGTGAGGGCACGAACGAGATTCAGCGCCTGATCATCGCCAAACGCCACATTGAACAGAACCCGTTGTAAGGGGACCCCGCAATGAATGACATGATGCAGCCCCTCAAGGGCGTGACCGTGATCGCGGTCGAACAATACGGCGCAGGTCCCTTTGGCACTATGCTGTTGGGGGATCTGGGCGCGGATGTGATCAAGATCGAAAACCCCGCCGAGGACGGCGATGTTGGCCGCAAGGTGGGGCCGTATTACTTCAGCGAGGGCGACAGCTATTTTCACCAGTCGTTCAACCGCAACAAACGCAGCATGACACTGAACCTCAAACACGCCGAGGGCCGACGTATCTTGGAGGCGCTGGTTCAAAACGCGGATGCGGTGATGAACAACCTGCGCGGCGATCTGCCCGAAAAGTTGGGTCTGGACTATGCCTCGCTGTCCAAGGTGAACCCGAAAATCGTCTGCGCGCATCTGTCGGCCTATGGGCGCACCGGATCGCGCAAGAACTGGCCGGGATATGATTACCTGATGCAGGCCGAGGCGGGGTACCTCAGCGTCACGGGCGAACCCGATGGCCCGCCCGCGCGCTTTGGCGTGTCGATCGTGGACATGATGACCGGGCTGATGACCGGTTTTGCGCTGGTCTCGGGGGTGTTGGGCGCGCGCGCGCAGGGCAAGGGCATGGATATGGACGTGAACCTGTTCGACACCGCGTTGCACAATCTCAGCTACCTTGCGACATGGTATCTGAACAACGGCCATATTCAGGGGCGCGAACCGCGCGGCGCGCACCCGTCCCTGACGCCGTCCCAGATGTTCAAAACAAAGGACGGCTGGATCTTTGTGATGTGCAACAAGGAAAAATTCTGGCCCATCTTCGCGGAAAAGATGAACCGACCGGAATGGGCCACCGACCCGCGCTTCGTAAATTTCGCCGCCCGTTTGAAACACCGCGAAGAGCTGACCACGATGGTGGACGCAGCGCTAAGCGAGAAAACCACGGCGGAATGGATGGCGAAACTGGGCGGTACTGTCCCGGTCTCCCCGGTCAACGACATCGGTCAGGCGCTTGAGTCCGATTTTGTGACCGAAGGGCACCGCACCGAAACCTTCGCGCGCAAGGACGGCAGCACGCTGGATATGCTCAGCCCGCCAATCCTGGTCAACGGGGCGCAGGGCGGGTTGAACGCCGCGCCCGATCTGGGGGCTGACACCGCCGATCTGCTGGACCAATTGGGTTGGGGGGCAGAGGATCAGGCACAACTGCGCAAGGACGGGGTCATCTGATCCCGACACATATCGCACCACGCATCTTTGGGAGGGGACAAGTGAGCAACATATCCACAACGGATACCGCGGCGCAGGGGCAATTGCCCCCTGACAACCCCACGTCGCAGATCCTGATCGCCGAGCGCGCCAAGATGCGCGCCTTGTCCCCGCCCGTGGATTTATTCCACCTGCCCTGCTCGGATCACGCGCGCCTGATGCGCGGCGATACCCCGATATGAGCGCGCACCCCCTGCCCTCGCTTTTGGAGATGTCCCGCGCGCTTGACGCCGGGCAGATCACATCCGAAGTCTTGGTTCGCACCCATCTGGACCGGATCACGCAGCACGCCGAGACGCTGAACTGCTTTGTCGAGGTGCAGGCCGACGCGGCCCTCGCAGATGCGCGCCAATGCGATGCAGACCGGCGCACCGGGCGTGGGCGCGGGCCGCTGCACGGCATCCCGCTGGCGCATAAGGACATGTATCACCGCGCCGGGCATCTGTGCGAATACGGCGCGCGCGCGATGGCCGGACATCGCCCCGACAAAACCGGCCCGCTGATGGCGCGCTTGAACGACGCGGGTGCGCTGTCTCTCGGGCGCTTGCACATGAGCGAATTTGCCATGGGTCCGACCGGGCATAACGCCCATCTGGGCCGATGCTGCAACCCGTGGAATACAGATTATATCAGCGGCGGGTCGTCCTCGGGATCGGGCGCGGCCGTCGCGGCCGGACTGGCGGCGGGGGCGCTGGGGTCCGACACTGGCGGCTCGGTCCGCTTGCCTGCCGCGATGTGCGGCGTGGCAGGGTTGAAACCCACGCAGGGGATGTTGCCGCAGGGGGGCATGATGGGCCTGTCCGAAAGTCTGGATTGCCCCGGCGTTCTGGCACGTTCCGCGCAGGATGTTGCGCTGTTGTTTACCACCCTCGCGGATAATGGCACCGATTATGCCAGCGGAATTGATGCCGGGGTAGACGGAATGTGCTTTGGCATCCCGACATCGTGGTATTTCGACGATCTGGACACGCAAATCGCGGACCGGCTGACCGATCTGCGCCGCGATCTGGAAAAACGCGGCGCGATATTTCGCGATGTCGCTGTCCCAGATCACACCAATCTGGGCGAGATGGCAAACATCGTCTTCACCCCCGAGGCGGCAGCCCTGCACGCCGACCGGATGCAGTCCCACCCCGATCACTACGGCCCGCAGGTTCTGTCGCGGCTGTCGCAGGGGCTAACAATTTCGGCGGTCCAGTATCGGCAGGCGTTGCAACTGCGCGCGGCCCACGCGCGCGCCATGATGGCTGCGACCTTTGCAAACTGCGATCTGGTCTTTGCCCCGGTGCTGCGTGCGCCGGTCCCGACCGCCGCCGCCGCCGATGTCGGGGCGGGCGCGGACATGCGCGCCCTGATCGCGGGCCTGTCGGATCTGACGCGCCCGGTGTCCTATCTGGGCTTTCCCGCACTATCCGTGCCTGCCGGGTTTGACGCGGCCGGGTTGCCGATTGCCCTGCAACTGATCGGTCCGCCCCTGTCCGAGGCAACCCTGCTGCGCGCAGGTGCCGCCGCCGAACGCGACGTGGGCCATATCCCGCCCTGTACCGCCAAGATTGGAACCCGCAATGACCGCTGATCCTATCCTGCCGCCCCTGTCCGACGCCGAGGCCGAGGCCATGACGCTGGACGCCGAAACAGTGCCGCTGCTGCCGCGCTGGTGGGTTTTCATCGAAGAACGCGTGATCCTCAATTTTGCGACCGTGCTGATGTGCTCTGCGATGGGCGTGATGTTCTACGAAGCGATAAGCCGGTCCGTGCTGTCCAAAAGCCACTGGTGGGCAGAAGAGCTGGTGCGTTTTCTTGTCGTTTGGAGCGTCATGTTCGGTCTGGGCGTGGCGACGCGCCATCACCATTTCATCCGCATGGACCTGCTGCTGGATATGAGCCCGCCTTGGGTTCGGACCGCATCTTCATGGCTTAACTGCCTGATTGGATTGGCGTTTTCAGGCATCCTGATCTACGCCGGTTGGGTCGAGGTGCTGCACATGGCCTATATCGGCATGATGACGGATTCCAATCTGGATCTGCCGTTGTGGTTTGTGCGCCTTGCCACGCCCATCGGGGGCACGCTGTTCGCCCTGCATTTCCTGGGATCAATGTATGCGCTGTCGCGTGGCGTTGACCCGAACACCAAAATCATTTCCTGAGGGGCGACCACATGTTGACCGTTATTGCTTTCATCGCCCTGATGCTGCTGGTTGCAGCCGGGATTCACATCGCCATCGCGTTGGGCGTCGTCGCCACGCTGATGCTTAGTTTCAACTTCAATATTCCGATCATCCTGATCGCGCAGATGGCATGGGGCGCGATAGACGGCTATGCGCTGGTGGCGATCCCGTTCTTCATCTTTGCGGGCAATCTGATGACGCGCGGCAATCTGGCGCTGGTCCTGCTAGAACTGATGGGCAGCGTTCTGCGCTGTTTCCGCGGCGGAATAGCGTTGGCCCTGTCGCTGTCCAGCGTGTTCTTTTCGGCCGTCAACGGATCGTCGGTGGCCTGCGCCGTGGCGATGGGCCCGGCGGCGGTCGATCTGTTGCCGCGAGAAGGCTATCCCAAACAGTTCGCGGCCTCGATCGTGGCGGTCAACGCGACGCTGGGGTTGATGATCCCACCATCGCTGACCTTCATCCTGATCGGCTCGATCGTCGGGATGCCGATCACCGATCTGTTCATCGCGGGCATTTTGCCGGGCCTGTTGCAAGCCACGCTGTTGACCGCGATGACCCTGTGGTTGTCGCGTCGCCATGGATACGGCGCCGAGATTCAGCCGCCCGATTGGAAGCAGTTTCGCCGTCGCCTGCCGGGGGCCAGTGGAGCGTTGCTGATGCCGGTTCTGATTATCGGCACGATCTATCTGGGCTATTTCACCCCCACCGAAGTGTCCGCCTTGGCCGCAATTTACGCTGTCGTTCTGGTCCTCTTCATCTATCGCACCAGCACCGTCGGCGAGGTATGGGGCACCGCGCGTGATTCTGTCTCGCAAACGGTGATGATCTACGGCATCCTCATCGGCTCGGGCCTGCTGACGGCGGTGTTGACCCGACTGGGCCTGTCAAGCGAACTGACAGCGATGATCGCCGAGGCCGATATCGAACCTTGGCAATTCCTGCTGGCCATCAACCTGTTGATGATCGTTCTGGGTATGTTTCTGGACGGTATTTCACTGATTGTGCTACTGAGCCCGGTTTTGTTTCCGATGGCGCATGCGGTGGGCATCAACCCGATCCATTTCGCCGTGATTATCACCGCGCTGGTTGAAATCGCCACGCTGACGCCGCCCATCGGGCTGAACCTGTTCGTGATGAGCAGGATCACCAAATTGCCGGTGCAAAAAATCACGCGCAGCGTCCTGCCGTTCTATTCGGTGCAACTGCTGGGGCTGCTTGTCATCAACGCTGTGCCCTTGCTGTCACTGGCACTTGTGCCATAATCCCGGGCCAAGGCGCGCATTACGTTCTCAGGTCCGGTCAAGGAGGCCAACACAGTCCATGACGCAGAACAGTCCGACAGTTCCCCTGTACCGGGAAATCGTGAACGAATTGCTGGAAAAGGTGACCGCAGGCGATCTAAAATTGGGTGATCGCCTGCCGCCCGAAACCGATCTGGCCACGCAATACGCGGTCAGCCGTCACACGATCCGTGAAACCATGCGCTGTCTTCAGGATCTGGGCATGATCGAACGGCGCAAGGGGGCGGGAACCTATCTGATTGCGGACTCGCCCAAAAAGAATTTCTCCTATTCGATCAACTCGCTGGAGGATCTGCTGCAATACGCCAGCAACACCAAGCTAGAGGTGCTGGCGGTGGACAGTATTCTGGCCGACCTCGCGACCGCCGCGCGCCTGCGTTGTGAACTGGGCACCAACTGGATCCGGATCAGCGTGCTGCGCATCGCCGAACAGGGCGACGCGGCCATCGGGTTTTCCGAGATCTTCATACACCCGGATTACGCCGACGTGGTCAAGGAAATCGGCACCCGCGCCAAGGCCGTCTATACCCTGCTAGAGGAAACATACGGCGTGAAGATCCTGCGCGTCGATCAGGATATTGATGCCGGGCTGGCCACGTCCAACGTCGCCTCGCGCCTGTCGATCAACGTCGGCCATCCGATGCTGGAAATTACCCGGCGCTATTACACCGAAGACGCCCGTCTGGTCGAGGCGTCGATCAACATGCATCCCGCCGGGCGCTTTCGCTACGAAATCTGTCTCAAGCGGGACTGACAGGACGGCCGATCCGGGCGCCAGGCCCTTAACCCGCCCTTGGCCCCTTAGCGGGCTTAGGGCGAAATCGCATTGGCGGTGTCCTGCAACCATGGCAGTATTTCGGACCGGATGCGCACGTCATCCCAGTGATGGGCCGACACTGAGCAATGCACAGCCGACCATGCCCGTCCGTCCGGCCCGCGAATGGCGCAGGCGATGCCGACTTCGTTCAGGATCATCTGATCATGGGTCAGCGCATAACCCCGGCTCGCGGTCGTGTCGATTTGCTGGGTGATTGTGGCGCGATCTGTCGTGGTGCGCGGGGTCACCGCCTCCAGATGCCAATGGTCAATCGCCGCTGCGCGCTCGGCCTTGGGGAACGTGGCCAGCACCGCCTGCCCCGCCGAGGTGCAAAGCGCCGGAACCGTGCGCCCCGGAACCGACGCGGCGAACACGGTGCGCGTGCAGGGCAGTCGCGCGACATATATGATGTGCTGGCCCGTAAGTTCCGCCAGATTCACCGTTTCGCCCAGACGCTGCGACAGCTCGATCAGTTTTGGCATCGCGTGCGCGACCAGCGGATCTGACCAATAATACGCATAGGCCATGCGCAGCCATGCATGCGACGGACGATAGCGGCGCGTCACCGGATCCTTGTCCAGCATACCCTCGACATGCAGCGTATTGGCCAAACGCTGTACCGCGCTTTTGTCCAGACCTGTGATCTCGGCCAGCGCGCCCAACGACAGCTCGGTGTGCGATTCGTCAAAGGCCCGCAGCACGCGAAGCCCCTTGGCAAGCGCCCCCACAAAGAGCGTATTCTGCTTGGGTTGGGTCATTGGCACTCGCTCAGTTTGACCGAAATGAAGAAAGTTAGCGTTTCGGGCTTGATTTTGGTAAGGTCTAAGGGTTCAACTAATTATATGGCGATCTATCGTATCATAATATGATATTTCCGCAGACGTAAACGGTAAACATAAAAAAGCTGCAGCGCCCCTGTGGCAGGGAGGATCATAAATGAAAACCGCATTTCTGAAGACAAGCGCACTGGCGCTGGCCATGTCGGTCGCCGCAACAGGCGTCGCACTGGCAGACAAGGCCAGTGGCACGTTGAGCGTCGCGTTCACCAAGGAGCTTGAGAACGTCGACAGCTTCTTCAACTCGTCGCGCGAGGGTGTTGTGATGCAACGCGCTGTCTGGGATGGTCTGATCTATCGCGATCCCATCACCAACGAATACAAAGGCAACCTTGCCACCGATTGGACATGGATCGACGACAAAACGCTGGAACTGACCCTGCGCGAAGGCGTCAAGTTTCACGACGGGTCCGATTTCAACGCCGATGATGTGGTCGCCACCGTCAATTTCGTCGCCAAAGAAGAAAACGGCGTCAAAACTCAGCGCAACGTGAACTGGATGGAATCGGCCGAAAAGGTCGACGATTTCACCGTGCGCATCAAAACCAAGAACGTGTTCCCGGCCGCGATCGAATTTCTGTCCGGCCCGGTGTCGATGTATCCGGCTGATTACTATGCCGAGGTCGGCCCGTCTGGCATGGGCCTGAAACCCGTGGGCACCGGCCCCTACAAAGTGGTTGAAGTCGTTCCCGGCCAGCATTTCGTGCTGGAAAAATACGAAGGCTATCATGACAGCCCAAAGGGCAGTCCCTCTATCGACAAGATCGACATCCGCACAATTCCGGACGTCAACACCCAGCTGGCCGAACTGTTCTCGGGCTCGCTTGATCTGATCTGGCAGGTGCCGGCGGATCAGGCGGAAAAGATGTCAGCGATGGATGACCGTTTCACAGTGCTGAACGAATCGACCATGCGTATTGGTTATTTGACGATGGATGCTGCGGGTCGCTCGGGGATAGATCCCAACCCGTTCACCGATTTGAAGGTGCGTCAGGCGATTAACCATGCCATCGACCGTCAGTCACTGGTCGACAACCTGCTGAAGGGCAAATCCAAGGTTGTCTCGACCGCCTGTTTCCCCAGCCAGTTCGGTTGTGTGCAGGATGTGACCAGCTATGACTACGACCCCGAAAAGGCCAAGGCGCTGTTGGCCGAGGCGGGCTATCCCGATGGATTCAGCACCGCGTTCTACGCCTATCGCAACCGTGAATATGCCGAGGCGATCAGCAGCTATCTGAACGCCGTCGGCATCAAGACCGACTTCAAACTGTTGCAGTATTCGGCCCTGCGCGAGCTGAACATGAAGGGCGAAGTGCCGTTGTCGTTCCTGACATGGGGTAGCTATTCGATCAACGATGCCTCGGCCATTACCAGCCAGTTCTTCAAAAAGGGCAGCTTGGACGACGCACAGGATGACCAAACCAAAGAGTGGCTGGACATCGCCGACAGCTCGACCGACCCCGATACGCGGATCGAGTACTATACCAAGGCCCTGCAACGCATCGCGGATCAGGCATTCTGGGCGCCGCTGTTCAGCTACAACACCAACTACGTCATGACCAACGAGGTGGAATACACCCCGACGGCGGACGAGGTGCTGCGCTTTACCAACATGAGCTGGAACTAAGCCTTAATTCATTGGCCCGGCGGATCAAGGTACGATCCGCCGGGCCTTTCGTGTCTTTATCTTCCGGATAATAGCCAAACCCGCAGGGGGGGGATAGCATCATATGCTGCCATATATACTCAAGCGGCTGGGCCTTGCCCTGCTGGTGGCCTTCACGGTCAGTTTTATCAGTTTCTCCCTGTTGTTTTTATCCGGTGATCCTGCGACCGCGCTGGCGGGCGAGACAGCCAGCGGCGAAGACATCGAGGCGTTGCGTCGCATCTATGGCTTTGATCGGCCCATGCTGGTGCAATACGGCGATTGGCTGTTTCAGGCACTGCGCGGCGATTTCGGGGAAAGCTATTATTTCAAGCTGCCCGTTTCCACGCTGATCGGGGACCGCCTGTCGGTCACGATGACGTTGGGCGTCTGCGGCATCACCTTTGCGCTGCTGACCGCTGTGCCGCTGGGGGTTGTTGCCGCGATCCGGCCCAATTCGATCATCGACCGCTTTGCGCTGTTCCTGTCCGTTGCCGGACAGGCGATGCCCAGCTTCTGGTTCGGTCTGATCCTGATCGTGGTCTTTGGCATTCAGTTGGGGTGGTTGCCGCCGTCCGGGGCGTCGACGTGGAAGCATTTCATCATGCCCACCATCGTGCTGGGCTATTACGCCATGCCCGCCATCATGCGCCTGACGCGCGCGGGGATGCTGGAGGTTCTGAATTCGGATTACATCCGTACTGCGCGCGCCAAAGGCGCAGGCGAAGGGCGCGTGTTGTTCAAGCACGCATTGCGTAACGCGATCATCCCGGTTGTCAGTCTGGCCGCCGTTCAGATGGGGTTCATGCTGGGCGGGTCGATCGTTGTGGAATCGGTCTTTGCCCTGCACGGCGCGGGCTATCTGGCGTGGGAAAGCATCGCGCGAAACGATCTGCCGACGGTGCAGGCGCTGATCCTGATTTTTTCGATGTTCTACATCATCTTCACCTTTCTGGCGGACGTGCTGAACGCATGGCTCGACCCCCGCATGAGGAGCTCGTAAGATGGCTGCTGAAAAAACACTCGACCCGCTGCTAGAGGAAATTCAGGGGCCGACGCCCCGCCAAATCCTGCGCAAGCGCGTCACCGGCCATATCGGCCTGCTGTTTGGTCTTGGCGTGGTTTTGTTGCTGGTGCTGGTCGCCATTTTTGCCCCGCTGCTGGCCCCGCATGACCCCTATGTTCAGGATCTGACCAATCGCATGGTCAAACCCGTCTTTATGGGCGGCACGTGGGACCACCCCCTTGGCACTGACCATCTGGGCCGCGATTACCTGTCGCGTCTGATTTACGGCGCACGGGTGTCGCTGTTGATCGGGTCGGTTGCCGCTGGCATTTCCGGCGTGATCGGCACTGCGATGGGCGTGGCCGCGGGGTATTTCGGCGGCAAGGTGGACGCGGTTGTGACCTTCTTGATCAACGTGCGCCTTGCGATGCCTGTCGTTCTGGTCGCGCTGGCGGTGGTCGCCATCCTTGGCGGGTCGCTTGAGGTGGTGATTGGCGTGCTGGGCCTGCTGTTGTGGGATCGGTTTGCCGTGGTCATGCGCGCCTCGACCCTTCAGGTGCGCCGGCGCGAATATGTCGCCGCCGCGCAGGCCATCGGCGCGTCGACCTCGCGCGTGATCCTGTCGGAAATCATGCCCAACATCGTCAACAACCTGATCGTGATCGTCACCCTGGAAATGGCCCACGCCATCCTGCTGGAGGCGGCGCTGTCCTTTCTTGGGCTTGGCGTGCAACCGCCCACGCCCAGTTGGGGTCTGATGGTATCCGAGGGCAAGAACATGATGCTGTTTGAGCCATGGCTGGTGCTGATCCCCGGTGTCGTGCTGTTCGTGCTGGTGCTGGCAATCAACCTGATGGGCGACGGTCTGCGCGACGTCACCGCCCCCGAAAACCGGAGCTGATGCCATGACTGACGCAAACGCAAAACCACTGCTGTCGGTGCGCGGCCTGACCTTGGACATTCCATTGGCCAGCGGCATGTTGCACGCCGTGCGCGGCATCGACTTTGATCTTCACCGGGGCGAAACCCTGTGCATCGTCGGTGAATCGGGGTCGGGCAAATCCCTGACATCGCTGGCGATCATGGGCCTGTTGGACCGCAATATCCGGCGCAGTGCCACGCGCATGGATTTTGACGGGACGGAACTGACCACCGCCTCAAAGCGCCAGATGCGCGCGCTGCGCGGTGACCGGATCGCGATGATCTTTCAGGAACCGATGACCTCGCTGAACCCGGCCTATACCATCGGGGACCAGTTGATCGAGGCGCTGCAACTGCACCGCTCGGTCAGCCGTGACACCGCCCGCAAGCGCGCGATTGAGTTGTTGGAAAAGGTCGGCATCACCGCCGCCGCCAACCGTCTGGGCCAATATCCCCACCAGTTGTCGGGTGGTCTGCGTCAGCGTGTCGTGATCGCCATGGCCCTGATGTGCGAGCCCGAGTTGATTATCGCGGACGAACCCACAACGGCACTGGACGTCACTATTCAGGCCCAAATCCTGCGTCTGCTGGTGGATCTGACCAAGGAAATGAACGTGGCGATGATCCTGATCACCCACGATCTGGGCGTTGTTGCACGTGTCGCTGACAATGTCGGCGTGATGTATGCGGGCGAGTTGGTCGAATCCGGCCCCGCGTCGGACGTGTTCGGCACGCCGATGCACCCCTACACGCGCGGCTTGCTGCACTGCATCCCGCAACCCGGCAAGACCGAGCGCGGCGCGCCCTTGGGCACCATCCCCGGTATCGTGCCCTCGCTGGTGGGCGAGGTCGCCGGTTGCGCATTTCGCACCCGCTGTCCGCATGCGGTGGATGCGTGTCGCGCGGCCATTCCCGAACGCGGCACGCCGCCCCATCAATTCCTGTGCGTGCATGCCGATGGCGCCCGCGCGGCAGAAGGAGAGCCCGCATGACCGCCCCCGTTCTCGAACTTAAAAACGTCGCAAAGACCTATCAGGTCAAGCAGGGCCTGTTCGGCAAACCCAAACCCCTGACGGCGGTCAACGACGTGTCGCTGACGCTGGCCCGGGGCGAGGTTCTGGGCCTTGTCGGTGAATCGGGCTGTGGTAAATCTACGCTCGCCAAGATCCTGTTGGGGCTGGAAATGCCCACATCCGGGCAGGTACTGGTCGATGGCGAAGAAATCGGCGGACAGGATCGTCTGGCGCTGGCGCGCCGTATTCAGCCGATCTTTCAGGACCCTTATTCGTCTCTGAACCCGCGCAAAACGATTGCCGACATCGTCTCGCTTCCGTTGCGGGTGCACGGGGTGGGTGATGCGGCCAGCCGCGCCAAATCGGTGCGCGACACACTGGAACTGGTCGGCCTGCCCGCGCGCGTGCTGAACACCTACCCCAGTCAGATGTCGGGCGGTCAGCGTCAGCGCGTTGCCATCGCCCGCGCCCTGATCATGCACCCCGAAATCGTCATCTGCGACGAGCCCACATCGGCGCTGGACGTGTCCGTGCAATCGCAAATCCTGAACCTGCTGAACGATCTGCGCACAGAATTCGGCCTGACCTATCTGTTCATCAGTCACGATCTGGCCGTGGTCGAGCATCTGGCGACGCGGGTGGCGGTGATGTATCTGGGCCGCATCGTCGAAGAGGCGCCCGTGGCCGACCTGTTTGATGCGCCGCGCCACCCCTATGCGCGCGCGTTGCTGAATTCGGTGCTGACGCCCGATCCGTCACTGGGTGTGCCCGACACGCAACTGGGCGCGGCCTATCCCAACCCGATCGCGCCGCCGTCGGGGTGTCATTTTCACCCCCGCTGCCCTTTCGCGCAGGACCATTGCAAGATCGTCGCCCCGCGCCCGGTGCCGATTGGTGCGGGCCATGTGGAATGTCATCTGCACGACCCGGACAGCCCGATGTATCGGGCCGATTTTACTGTCTAACCTACAAGGAGCCTCGCCATGGCCTCGTCGCTGTCGCGCACAATGCAGACCCGAAAGACCGTTATAGAGACGAAAGGCGGGGTTGTTGCGTCACAGCATCGCCTTGCCGCCGAGGCCGGGGCCGAGGTGCTGCGCGCGGGCGGCGATGCGGTGGACGCCGCCGTCGCCACGTCCTTTGTCGTGGGCGTTCTAGAGCCTTGGATGAGCGGCCCCGCCGGTGGCGGTGCAATGATGCTGTGGCGCGCGGGCGAGGAAAAGACCGTGGCGGTGAACCACGGCATGCGTGCGCCCAAGGGACTGCGCATTGAGGATTATCCCCTGTCCGGGCGCGGTGTCGCCAGCGATCTGTTCCCGTGGGAACATGTGACCGGCGATGTGAACGTCCAAGGCGCCAAGGCGATTGCCGTGCCGGGCGTTGTCGATGGTTTGGGGCAGGTGCACGATCAATATGGGCGGATGCCCTGGACCGATCTGCTGGCCCCGGCAATTGCGCACGCCCGCGAAGGGATGCTGGTTGATTGGTATGCAGCACTGGTCATCGCCTCGGCCACCCGCGCGCTGGTCGATGATCCGGATGCGGCGGCGCTTTTCCTTGAGGACGGACAGTGGCCGACGATCTCGGGCTGGACCGCTTTGGCCGAAAAGCGGCTGGATCAGAGCCGCATGGCCGACAGTTTGGCGATCCTCGCTAAGGACGGCGCGCGCGCGCTATATGATGGCGATCTGGGCGCAGCGATGGCGCGCGATGTGCAGGACAAGGGCGGATATCTAAGCGTGGATGATCTGCGCGCCTACCGCGCGCAGATGCAAAAACCCCTTAGCATGACCTACCGCGATGCGCGGTTTCATCTGGTGGACGGGCTGACCGCCGGGCCGACCTTTGCACATGCAATGGGTGATCTGGAAACCCGCGATCTAAGCAGCAAGCCCGATGCCTTCGCCGCCTATGCCGGCGCGTTGAACGGGGCCTACGCCGCGCGGCTGGGGCGGATGGGTGACACTGGCGAATCCCCCGATGCGCCCGGATGCACCACGCACTTCTCGGTCGTGGATCGCGATGGCAACATGGTCAGCCAGACACAGACACTGCTGTCGATATTTGGCAGTCGGGTGGTCTCGCCCTCGACGGGATTCCTGATGAACAACGGCATCATGTGGTTTGATCCGGTGCAGGGGCGGCCCAACTCATTAGGGCCGGACAAGCGCTGCTTGATGAATGTCTGCCCGGTGATCGGGGAACAGGGCGACCGCCGCTTTGCCTTTGGCGCATCGGGCGGGCGCAAGATCGTGTCGACCATGACGCAAATGGCGTCGTTCGTTACGGATCACGGAATGGACATCGAGGCCGCGTTTCACCATCCGCGCATCGACGTTTCCGGCGGCCCCAAGGTGGTCGCGGACGAGGCGCATCCGCCTGCCGTGCTGGACCGGCTGCGTGCGGAATATGATGTGGTCACCGCACCGCGCACGGTCTTTCCCTATGCCTTTGGCTGCCCCGCCGGGGTGATGCGCGATGGCCACACCAACACCGGATGCACCGAAATCATGTCGCCTTGGGGCGACGCCGCGCTGGAAGACGAAGGACCGAACACATGAGCCGTGATACCGCAATCGACACTGTTTCCGCCTATTTCGACAAGGGCACGTTCAAATCCGAGCTGGCCGATCTGGTCACCTATCGCACGGAAAGCCAGAAAGAGGGCACCGGCCCCGAACTGACCCGCTATTTGGCCGAGGCGATGCAGCCCCGGCTGGAGCGGATGGGTTTCACCTGTGAAATCATCGCCAACCCAGACCCACGCGGCGGCCCCCTGTTGATCGGTGAGCGGCGCGAAGGCGACGACCTGCCCACCGTGCTGACCTATGGCCACGGCGACGTGATCCGCGCGCAAGAAGGCATGTGGCGCGAGGGGCTGACCCCATTCGAGCTGATCGAAGAGGGCGACCGCCTGTACGGACGCGGCAGTGCCGACAACAAGGGCCAGCACCTGATCAACATCGCCGCGCTGGAATCGGTGCTGGCGGTGCGCGGCAGCCTTGGCTTTAACACCCGCATCGTTCTGGAGATGAGCGAAGAGGTCGGTTCAAGCGGTCTGGCCGAGGTATTCCACACCCACAAGGACCGGCTGACGGCAGATGTTCTGATTGCCTCGGACGGGCCGCGTTTGCAGCCCGAAGTGCCGACCGTCTTTATGGGGTCACGCGGCGGCGCCACCTTTGATCTGAAACTGACCCTGCGCGAGGGGGCACACCATTCGGGCAACTGGGGTGGTTTGTTGGCGGACCCGGCGATGATCATGGCGCATGCGCTGGCCTCGATCACCGACGTGCGCGGCCAGATCCAGATCCCCGAGTGGCGTCCCACCAGCCTGACCGACGATGTGCGCGCGGCGCTGGACGGTCTGCCCGTCACTGGCGGCGACGGCCCAAGCGTCGATGAGGATTGGGGCGAAGAAAGCCTGACCCCGGCCGAGCGTGTTTATGGCTGGAACAGCTTTGCGGTGCTGGCAATGACCAGCGGCGTGCCAGAGGCGCCAGTAAATGCCATTTCCGCCAGCGCGCGCGCCACTTGTCAGCTGCGCTATGTCGTCGGCACCGACGCGGACGATATCCTGCCCGCGCTGCGCCGTCATCTGGACAAGCATGGGTTCAATGCCATCGAAATCGTGCCGCATGATCGCGGGATTTTTGCCGCCACACGGCTGGACCCGTCGCACCCTTGGGTGAAATTCGTAACCGGCTCGATCGAGCGCACGGCAGGGCAACCGCCCCATGTATTGCCCAATCTGGCCGGATCGCTGCCCAATGATTGCTTTGCCGATATTCTGGGTATGCCGACCGTCTGGGTGCCGCACTCGTATCGTGGCTGCTCGCAACATGCGCCGAACGAACATGTGCTTAAATCCCTCAGCCGCGATGCGCTGCGCGTGATGGCGGGCCTGTTCTGGGACGTGGGCGCAGGCGACACACCTGCCTGATAGGCCACCCAGATAAAGCGCCTAGGCGTATAGCCCCGAGCGCATCACAGGCTCGGGGCCAAATTTTTAGGGCCGATCAAGGTAGCGGCGGCAAAAGGGCGGCTTGAAACTGCGCCACATCGCCCTTTGGTAGTCCAATCAGGTTTGCAATGCCCGGCTAGTGAATAGCCGCATGCATGATCGCCTCTTCGGTCACAGTTTCAGGAGAGAATTCTTCGATGATGCGCCCCTGTTTCGCGACCAAAATCCTGTCCCCAAGGCTTAACAGTTCTGGAAGGTAGGAGGAAATAACGATCACTGCCACACCAGAGTTCGCCAGCTGTCGAATAGCGGCATGGATCTCGTCAATTGCACCAACATCGACACCGCGCGTTGGTTCATCGAAGATAATCAACTCGGGTTCTTGAACCATTGATTTTGCAATAACAACCTTCTGTTGGTTTCCGCCAGACAGCTCTTTAACGCCGATCTTCTTTCCGATCGCACGGATTTGCAGTTTTTTGATCCAATGCTCGGCAACCGTTTCTTCAACCGCCTCTGAATATCTGAGACCCCGGTATTCGGGCGTTGTACTTCGTCCGATATAGATGTTTTGGGCAATATCCATTGTCTCAAAGAATCCGTTTAACTTGCGGTCTTCGGTAACATACGCAATGCCATCACGTACCCCTTGCGCCGGGACGGTGTAACGGATTGGTTTATCGTTCAGATAAATCATACCGCCGTTCAGGATATTCCGTTTAACCTCGCCGCAGATTACTTGGGCAATTTCTGTCCGGCCAGATCCAATCAATCCACCAATACAGGTGATCTCGCCGGGGAAAACTGAAAACGACATGTTCTTTACGACGTTACCGTAAATCACGTTTTCAACCTTCAAAACCGGTTTGCGCGCTTTGGCCGTCTCGTTGTCATGTTTATTCGCCGACTTGCTGACAGGGCTGGCCAGATCCCGGCCCACCATATTTCGGACAATCGTATCTCGATCCAGATCAGATGTATTGGCCGTTTTCACCAGTTCACCATCCCGCAGAATCGAAATGCGGTCGGATATTTCCAAAGCCTCTTCCAAAGCATGTGAAATATAAATCATCGACACGCCCTGCTTGCGCAGCTTGTCCACAACTGCAAAGAAATATAGCTTTTCTTCCGGCGTGAGTGTGGCAGTGGGTTCATCAAAGATAATGATGCGCGCCCCGTGATGGACCGCACGCGCAATTTCTACCATCTGCTTTTGTGCCGACGTCAATTGTGAAACTGTTTTCGTTGGGTCCACATAGAAATTCATCGACCGCAACAGCTGCTGCGCCATGATTTCCAAACCACGCAAACGGTTCAGAATGTTTTCTTTTCCAAGAACAATATTTTGGGCAACGGTCATGCCCGGCACCAAACTGGTTTCCTGATAGACCATCATCACACCGCGGCTCAAGGCTTGTGATGGTGCGGTGAAATGGGCGGGTTCTCCGTCCATCTTCAACTCGCCTTCGCTCAATTCGGTCACGCCGGCGATGATCTTGCATAGGGTTGATTTCCCTGCGCCGTTTTCACCTAACAGGGCGTGGATTTCGCCGTGTTTCAGGGTGAAATCCACATTCCGGATGGCATAGTTGCCTTCATAAATTTTCGAGGCGCCCTTTAATTCAACTAAAGACTCAGACATTCTGACCCTCCTTTTGGCCGCTCAATATTCTGACGATAGATTTCTGAGCATGACAGGTTGCCAGCAGTTCACCATTTGCAAAGCAACTTGACGTAATTCCATGCGTTTCGCCGTTTGTGCGGCTGTGGTAACTGTCTGTGGCAATCGCCTCGGAATCGAAATGCGCGACAAGTCCGTATGATCGCGGCGGTGCCCATGCTTTCGTTTCGCCGTGCACTTTGATGCGCCCGAATTGCAATGGGGTCAAAAGGGTCTCATTACAATCCAGACTTGGGGCGACCCAATACTCTGGTGGAACGTGATCAATCATGTTCTTGCGATACGTATCTTCCTCTAGAAGAAATTCTATCAGGTGGGTGCGCATTGCGAAAAAACACAGCAGGAATCCATCATCAATCCCTGTTGAAAGATGCCCGGGATACCCCGCAAAATTGGGCACCACCACTTCCGGCGCGCGTCCATCGTCGCGAAACCGCAATAGCCTGTGTTTCCAGGCTTCCGTGACAAGGACCGAACCATCCGATTGGCACACCAACCCCGAAGGATAGGCCAAGCCCTGCGTGATCACTTTCGTTTCGCCGCTGGCCGAACATTTGATTATCCGGCCACTGTTGCCGTGCTCCAGAAGATCCCGAATAATATCTTTCGGCGCGTTCTGCTGCGATCCTTCAGCGACCCAGATAGAGCCATCCGGCGCAATCCCGATCGCTGTCGGATGCAAGATCGACTTACCGCCGGCGTGGGTCCATTCGGTACCTGCCGCGCTGCCCCCGATGTATCTGACGCCTTTGCCAACGACCCCAGCAACCAGTCCGTTCTGACCGTCGGCCGCCAATGCGGAAATTTCGCCATCAAGGCCTTCGAAATCCTCGAAAAGCCCCGCGTCATTCCGTTTCATGATGACGTTGCCAACAGCGCAGTACACACCCCCTACCCCATCCGAGGTCAAGCCAACGGGCGGGACATCGAAACGCGCGATTGTTTCGACGTCGTCCAGTTCGGAATTCGGGCGCATCGCCCCGTCAAGCGGTGGAATTGCGTGCCTATCCCGGTTGGGGAAAAACATTTCCTTGAAGATAAAACCAAGCTGACTCATGCCTTCTTCTCCTTGACGGAAGACGGGCCCCAATAATCTTCGCAAGAGGACCAATTGGGATCGGCATCGGGAAGCGGTATACGCCCAACCCGGTTATTCGTCACACCCCCCAGATAGAGATAGCCCTTATGCTCGCGCATCGAGGTGATCATCGCGTGCGATTTTGCACCCGGATCCCAGATCGTTTCCTGCACCTCGCCGCTGTCCGTAATCTTCAGTGCGCCACCATTGTTCAGGTTCGGGCACAGCCACTCATCCGGTGGAATACGCTTGACCATTCGGGTTCGGAAACCGGGGTCACTTAGCGCCATATCGTAAGCGGGGTTACGCATACCGACGAGCGCCAGCCAGTACTTGCCATCAGACGACCGGTTAATGTTGTCGGGATAGCCCGGCAGATTGGGAATGACGGTTTCGACTTTGCCCGCTTTTGGCCCTTCCAGCCAATACCGGCTGAGTTTGCACGACCAGGTTTGCGCGAACAGAATCGATTTGTTGTCATGGCTGACACAAACCCCGTTCGGGAAGATCAGATTGTTAATAACCGTCCGCGTCCGATCTGTGGCGGGATCGTAGCAAATGATGCGCCCGCTACCCCGACACTCGATCCCGTCCAGCGGCCATTCCTCCATCTCGTAACGTTTCGTCGCCTCCGAGAAATAGATCTTGCCGTCGGGCGCGATGTCCAAATCATCCGCCAGCCGCAATCGCGAGTCGTCATTGATCGAATACCACGTTCGATTGGTCTCATCGGTCAGTTTTTTGACCTCGCGGTCCGGCGTGACCATGTACAGACCCATGCCCGCAACGCAGACAACAAGGTTGTCGTCCTTGTCAAAGGCCATGCCCAAGGGCCGCCCGCCGGTCCGTGCAAAGGTTTCGATATGCTCGTAATTGTCGCCGTAAAGCCGGACGATTAGGCCATCGCGGGTCCCTGCGTACATCCTATTTTGCCGGTCGAAAATAATATCTTCGGGTCCGTCCAACTTACCCAGACCCAGGGCCTCGGCGTTCTGGGCCCGGTCGTTGATCTGATAGGCTGACCCGGCATCGGCCGTGACGCTGGGACACTCCGGCAATTGGTAAAAGGCGGGCGAGACATAGATTTTTTCGATCGCGCGCTCTTTGTGCTTGGTCCACTTCACGTCAACACCAACGGCAATCAACAGCACCGCGCCCAGTACAAGCGAACTCATTTCGCCCGAGGCGCCGTTGCGAACAAGCCCGTTGGTCAGCACCATAATGATGGCCGCACCGATCATCGCGCGGCCAACCGACCCACGTCCGCCAGACATCGCCACACCGCCCAAAACGACAGCTGTCAGCGCAAGAACCTCAAAGGATTGCCCGGTGTCAGACCCCGAACTGTTCTGACGTGCGGCATACAGCAGACCCGCAAGCGAGCACAAAACAGATGAAAGAACATAGGTCGAAAAGACCATCCGCTGAATTGGAATACCTGCGTTTCGCGCCGACCTGCGCGCGCCACCAATAGCCAACAGATGCCATCCCAGACGCGACCGTGTCAGCAACACCCAGATGATGATACAAACCGCGACAAGAACCAAAGCATTGAATGGAATGCCCAAGATCCGACCGCCGCCGATAAAATCCCATGCATCACTGTAATTGAATGAAATCGCCATCCGCATGGCAAAATGTTCAGCGGACAACAGGAAAATGGCGCGAAAGATGATCATCGTGACTAGCGTGACCAGAAACGCGCGCGCCTTCAGGATGCCGATAATGAAACCGTTGATCGATCCAAGAAACGCACCGAAGAGAAGTGTCGCGGGGATCACAAGGCCAACAGGCAGTCCGACAACATTGAACAGAACCAAGGCAAAGAAATTCGACAATGCAAAAACCGAGCCAACGCTTAGGTCAATCCCACCGATCATCACCACCAATGCCATAGCCAAGGCGATGAATCCGAATTCCGAAAATTGATACGCAAGGCTTTGTAAATTTCCCACCGACAGATAACTGGGCGTGAATACAGAGATGACGCCTATAATCAGAACGAGGAAAATAAACGGGATTACCGGGTCCATAAAACGCTTGCCCAGCAATTCCGACATTGATTTTCGAAGCGAGATCGAACGGACGAATTGCCCGAATTCTTTTGCGATTACTTGCACGGTAGGTCCTATGGTCTAGGGGGCTCCCTTGCGCGATGGCAAGGGAGTGTTCTTAGAGAGACTTACTTGAGATGCGAAACGTCAGGGACGTCCCAGCATTGATCGTCGGTATAGGTCTCTGGCGTCATGTAAGTGCTGGGTGAATAGAGCGCGATGTTCTGCGATCCCGGCTTGATGCCCGACTGGATCAACCACTTTGCGGCGAGGACCAAATCGCGTCCCTGAGCCAACGAATTGTAGCTCCAGTAGCGGTCAAAAATGCCACTTCCCAATGCATCGCAGGCGCGGCGGTCACCACCACCATTGGTATAAATCAGGGTCTCGCCCGACTTGCCTGCTTGCTTCACGGCTTGACCCGCGCCGAATGCGAAACCGTCCCAGTGCGCAAAGACCGCACAAAGATCTGGGTGCTGCTGCAAAAGCGTCGCCGTGACTTCGCGTGCCTTTTCCGCTTCCCAGTTTGTTGCCTGACTTGCAACGATCTCGATGTCATCGCGACCGTCAAAGATCCGGGTCATCGCCTGATTCATCAGAACACTGTCTGCCGCCGTCAACTGACCCGCAAGAATGGCGACCTTGCCGCTTTTGCCCGAGCCCTCGCCGCAGTCTGCGATAATCTGATTACTGGTCGCTTCGGCAATGCCGGTCCAGTCTGCACCGACCAGCGCGTCAGTCGGCTGGTTCGAAGCCAGATTCAACTGGATGACATAGATCCCTTCGTCATTGGCCCGCTTCAGATCCCGCGCCAGAAGTTGCACGTTGATATTGTGGGCAACAATAACATCAGGCTTTTCAGAAATGGCCGCCGCAATGGCCTGCGACATGGACTGCGTGCTCCAGTTGGCGTCCTTCAGCTCGTATTCCATACCGGCATCGTGGGACTGGATCCGCAAGGCAGCATCCCAGCCCTGCATAAGCGGATCGCCCATAGCGATCGGAACAAACACGATTTTCTTTCCGGCCAGCGCTTCGAAATAGGCTGCGCGTTGTTTTGCGTCTGCACCCTGCTGCGCCGCCGCCATTGTGCCCAGACCCGCCGCGGCAACCACGGCTAGTCCTGCAAGAATACTCTTACGAAATTTTTTCAACGTCTTTCCTCCTCTATGGACGTTTTCGACCCTTTGTAGTTCTACATGTCTCCTTGCCGCGCAGTCTCCTCGTTGCGCGGGTGAAGCCAATTATCGACAAGGATCGCCGCAAGCAGAAGCAAGCCCTTGATGATCGCCTGAATATCCGAATGAACATTAAGAAGCGTCAGCCCGTTCAAAACGATGCCAACCAGAAGCGTCCCCAGAACGACCCCCCTTATCCGTCCACGACCGCCCTGTAGACTGACGCCCCCAATGACGACGACAAGAATGACATCGAACAAAAGTGTCGATGTGAATACCTGCGTATTCACCAGCATCGTTGACGCAGACTGTATGATACCAGCAATAAAGCCGATTACGGCGCATAGGCTGTATGTAATCAGCGCCAGAACACGGGTGGAAATGCCGCTTAGACGGGCGGTGCCCAGATTGTCCCCGGTGGCGTAAATGTGCCGCCCCAGATTGGTGTATTTCAACAGGGCCGCGACCAGTAACGACATCACAACGAACATGATCACGGGGATCGGGACGCCAAGAATGCGCTCTTGCGCGATCATGATATAGTTCACGCCTTCTTGCGGAACATAGGCGCGCTGCTGACCATCCATGAACAGCCAACGGCCAAAACCGTTGATAAACAACGCTGACGCAAGGGTCGCGAACAGGGCCGGCATTTCGACATAGGCAATGATCCAACCGTGGAAAATGCCGATTGCCAATGCGGCCGCCAAACCCGCGCCTAGGGCAAAAACCTCGCTGTAACCCGCCGTCATAAGCACGACCGAGAATGCTGCGGTGATGCTCATCGTTACGGTGATAGCCAGGTCAATTCCGCGCGAAATTACGACAACGGCCATTCCGACAGAAAGAATACCAAGCACAGCGACGTTTCGTGTCAAAGACAACAAATTTTCCGGCGAAGAAAATCCGCTGATCATTCCTGTAAAGACAATAAGCAGGATAACCGTGAGGGCGAAAACGATCCCTTCTTGGCCAAGATATTTTGAAACGCCTCCCGACGCAGGTACTCCCCCAGCACTACTATCAGCCATGCCGTTTGAAACCTTTCGTCACCGAATGCCCGAACGGGCAATCTGGATATCTGGTCATTTTACTCTCCCTCACAACTTCTGATCATGCCCTGGTGTCCCCAGCATGCAGATTTGCGCCCTTGGCAATTGCCCTTCTACGGCACTGTGCAATAACGTCGCCTTTATGTCAACGATCTGCGATCACAGATCACATCATGCAAAAATTCCCTGCTGCATTGGCCTAAGGTCATCATAACATTATACTTTCGGCACAACGCGAACGCCTTGTGGCGCACAGTGAAACAGTGCAGTCAGTGCGCGGCGGCCTGCATAACCACGTTCAGAAATGCCACGCCGCCACACGTGAACAAAAAGACGCGCTTAGAACGCGACGTTTGATCCGCCCTTCAGGGCCAACGCTTCGCGCGCCTCGTCCGGGGTGGCCACCTCCAAACTCAATCCTTCCAGAAGGTGGCGGACCTTTCTGACCTGATCAGCGTTGCTTTCAGCCAGTTGTCCGGGTGCGATCCATAGCGAATCCTCCAGACCAACACGGACATTGCCGCCCTGTGCGGCCGCCTGTGCTGCAACATTCATCTGGTTGCGCCCCGCACCCAGAACGGACCAGACATAGTCATCGCCAAACAGCCGGTCGGCCGTGCGCTTCATATGCAGAACGTCCTCAGGATGGGCGCCAATCCCGCCAAGAAGGCCAAAGACCGTCTGGATCAGAAACGGACCCTTTACCAACCCGCGATCAACGAAGTGCGCCAGATTGTAGAGGTGACTGGTGTCGTAACACTCAAACTCGAACCGGGTCCCGTTCTCGTTGCCGGTCCGCAGGATGTGCTCGATGTCCTTGAAGGTGTTCTTGAACACAAGGTCACGGCTGTTTTCGAGGTGCTCGCGCTCCCACTCGTGCTTGAATTCGGTGAAACGGTCCAACATCGGATACAGCCCGAAATTCATCGACCCCATATTCAAAGAGGCAACCTCGGGCTTCAGCTCGGCCGCGGGACGCATGCGCTCGGCCACACCCATATGCGGGCTGCCCCCTGTGGTCAGGTTGATCACCGCAGAGGTGGCCTGTTTGATCTGCGGCAGGAAGGCGCGAAAGGCGTCCGGGTCCTGCGTCGGGCGACCGTTCTGCGGGTCGCGGGCGTGCAGGTGCAGGATCGTGGCACCGGCCTCGGCCGCGTCGACGGCGGCGGTGATGATCTCGTCCGGCGTGACCGGTAGATACCTTGACATCGAGGGGGTATGGATCGCGCCGGTCACGGCGCAACTGATGATGACTTTTCGGTTGGATTTGGCCATTACTTCGGTCCTCTGGATGTCATGTATAGTCGTGTTGTGCATTGCCGCGTCGACGTGGCGACAACAGCCAGTTGTTTAAAAAGCCACCGGTCCCGCGCTTCGTCAGGATCGGTTTCTTGCCAATACGGCGCATCAACCCGACGCACCGCGTTGCCATTATGGGCGTTGTTCACGCAGGATGATCGTGACCACGGGGGCCACAGCCATTATAGGGCTTCGACGTTGCCGCAGACGCTTAGCGCCTGACCCGAGATGTTGCCGCCACCCGGCGAGCAAAGAAACAGGCAGGCCGCCGCGATGTCGTCCGCGCTGACCATTCGGCGCAACGAAACCTTTTCGAGGTTGCGTGTCTTCATCTCTTCAAAGGAAATATCTAGCTCTTTGGCGCGGGCCGAAATTACCCGATCAATGCGCGGGCCCTCGACGATGCCGGGCAGGATTGCATTGGCCCGCACGCCCTGCGGACCCAGCTCGCCAGCCAGACTTTTGATCAATCCGACAATGCCCCATTTAGCAGCCGCATAGGGCGTGCGATATGGAAAGCCAAGCCGCCCGGCAACCGATGACATCGCGATAAAAGAGCCTTGATTGGCAATCAGATCAGGCGTACCGAACCGCGCGGCCAGATAGGCACCCCGCAGGTTTACGTCCAGCGTCTGATCCCACTCTTCTGCAGAAATTTCAGCCACTGCTGCGGTTGGTCCTGCGATTCCGGCGTTGGCGACCACAACATCGATCCCGCCCATCGCGTCACGGGCTTCGCCGAACAACCGCCGGGACGCGGCCTCGTCGCCAGCATCAGCCACCGAGCCGGTGACAGCACCGCCCGTGGCCGCCGTCACGGCATCCGCATCGACGTCGGAAATGTGCACCTTCGCACCGGCCTCGACAAAGCCGGCAACAATTCTGCCTCCGATACCGCCCGCTCCGGCAGTCACCAGAACCCGCAAGCCAGTTCTAGGCGTCAGTGATCCGAGAATTGACACTTTATTTTCTCCCTGTTGATGGTTCAGCGTTTCCCGCAGCGAGAAAGGCCCGAATGTTGGTGGCGGCGGCCTGAATGTCATCGACAATTGCAGCACGCAAAGCCACCTCATCCCGCGCTTCGATTGCCGCCAATGCAGCATCGTGGAACCGCATGGATGTCGCCAAATGGCTGCTGTCGGTAAGGCAGGCGCGGATCGACGGCCCCACGATCATCCATAGGCGGTGGATCATGTCCAGCAGTCGCGGCCACCCGGCAGCCGCAGATATGCAACTGTGGAACGAGGCATTGGCGACAAGGTAGGCATCAATATCCTTGGCCTCGGCCGCTTTGCACAACACGGCATGGGCCTGACGGACGGCCTCGACACCCTCTGGCGTGACTTCGACCGCCGCACGGCTTGCGGCGCGGCCCTCCAGATCCAAACGGATTGCCGTGATTTCGTCGAAATCTTCGGGGCTTAACAACGGCAGTTGCAAGGTCCGGCCGCTGGTCAATTCCAGCGCGCCTTCGGCGGTGAGACGCGTCAACGCCTCACGCACAGGCATTGCACTGACGCCCAGCTCACCGGCCAGTCCGCGACTGGACAGAGCTTCGCCCGGTCGGTACGCGCCGGAAATCAGGCGCAATCGCAACCTGTCATACACCTGCTGTTGCAGGGTCCCTCGCCGCAAGGGGCCTTCGGCAACCTCGAAAGCGGAATTTGTGCCGTCCAGTTGGTTCTTCATTTTGCCATCTATGATCTGCGATCTCACATCTCACATTGCAAGCAGTCGCCCCTGTTGTCAACAATGGAGTGTCAGCGAAAAGCGCCAATAACGCAGCCGTTTCAGCCGCCAAGATAACCTGACGATCCCACACAGCGTGTAGATTTACGGCCGTCGGGGACGGTGCAAAACCACCGCCCCCGACCGCATTGCGCTAATTATTAGATCGCCATAGGGGCCCGAATATCGCGCCCACCCGTTAGCCCTTGCACTTTCTCCACGATCGATTCGGCATCCAGCCCGTGATGTTTGTAGAGATCGCCAATGGTCCCTGTTTGCCCAAAATGCTCGACCCCAAGCGAGATCGTCTGGTGGCCACCAACCCCACCCAGCCAAGCCAGAGTTGCCGGATGACCGTCAATCGCGGTGATGAATTTGCAATGACGCGGAACGGATTCCAACAGCGTCTCAATATGGGATTTCGCGTGCGTGGCCCCGCGCGCGCGGGCACGTTGGGCTGCGGTCCAGCCTGCGTTCAGCCGGTCTGCGGACGTCACTGCAAGCACACCAACATCGCGGCGCCCTTCGCCGATCAGACCCGCCGCACGGATCGCTTCGGGTGCGACGGCGCCTTGGTACGCAATAACAACTTCACAGTTCGGCCCCGGTTCGCGCAGCCAGTACGCCCCATCAATTGCGCCCTGCCGGAAAGCATTATCATGGCGTTTGCCCGGCTGTTCGATAGGACTTGTCGTCAGGCGCAAATAGACGCTTCCGCCGGTCTCATCGCGCAACCAAGTGCGCTCGTCCGGATCGCCTTCGCCGTCGCGCTGCATATAGTCAAAGGCCCATTCCATGATAACGGCCAGCTCATCCGCAAAGGCAGGCTCGAAAGAGGCAAGACCATCCTGGCTCATCCCGATCAGTGGCGTACCAATGGATTGATGCGCACCGCCTTCGGGGGCCAGCGTAACACCAGAGGGGGTGCCAACAATCATGAACCGCGCATCCTGATAGCACGCATAATTCAGCGCATCGAGGCCCCGACATACGAACGGATCATACACAGTTCCGATCGGGATCAAACGCTTGCCAAAGATCGAATGCGAAAGGCCCGCCGCACCCAACAGCAGGAACAGGTTCATCTCGGCAATCCCCAGCTCGATATGCTGGCCATCGGGTGCAAATGTCCATTTGGCCGTCGAAGGTATGCGGTGTTCGATAAAGGCGTCGGCCTGCTCGGCGCGCGCGAACAGCTTGCGGCGATTGACCCAAGGTCCAAGGCTGGTCGTGCCGGTAACATCAGGTGATGTCGTCACGATCCGGGCTGCCAGATCACTGTCACCTTTGGACAGATCATCCAGAATCTTGCCAAAGGCGGTTTGGGTTGAAACCTCGCGGTCGCTGCTGAAATTCAATGCCGGCACGTCGATTTTTGCATCAGCGAAGCGGCGCGGACCGTCAGCGAAGAACGCAACGTCCCTCAGGAATTCTTCTAGCGCCGGAACATCTTCGACACCGGCGAACCGTTCCCATTCCTGCCCCTCCGGGATGCCCATATGGGCCTGCCACTGGGCGAACTGCGTCTTGTTCATCAACCCGCCGTGGTTGTCCTTGTGCCCTGCAATTGGCGTGCCCCAACCCTTGATCGTATAGGCCAGAAAACAGGTCGGGCGGTCATGGTCGATGGCGGCGAATGTTTCGGCCATCGTGCGTACGCAATTCCCACCAAGGTTTTCCATCAACGCGGCCAGCTCGCTATCGCTGCGCCGCTCAATCAGCGCGGACACGTCGCCCTGATCCCCAAGGTCATCCAACAGGCGTTTGCGCCAGACAGCGCCGCCCATGAACGTCAGTGCCGAATATTGCTGGTTCGGGCAGGCGTCGATCCAATCGCGAAGTTTTGTCCCTCCGGGTTCATCAAATGCCGCCCGCTGCAACGCGCCATGTTTGATGCGCACCACATCCCAGCCAAAGGCATCAAAAATTTTCTCGATACGTTCAAAAAGACCCTCACGCACGATCCCGTCAAGGGACTGGCGGTTGTAATCGATGACCCACCACGTGTTGCGCAGATCGTTTTTCCAGCCTTCTTGAAGCGCCTCATAAACGTTGCCTTCGTCCAGTTCGGCATCGCCCACCAACGCAACCATACGCCCCATGGGCGCGCCTTTGCCCCATGATTTTGCAGCGATATAATCCTGAATGATCGACGCGAACGATGTGATCGCAACGCCAAGTCCGACAGACCCGGTCGAAAAATCCACATCATCAATATCCTTGGTGCGTGACGGATAGCTTTGCACACCGCCATAGCCACGGAAATTCTCCATCTTTTCACGGGTCTGGTTGCCCAAAAGATACTGCGCCGCATGAAAAACAGGAGAGGCGTGCGGTTTCACTGCAACCCGGTCTTGCGGGCGCAACGCCGAGAAATAAAGCGCGGTCATGATCGACACCATCGACGCCGAGCTTGCCTGATGACCGCCAACCTTGATGCCGTCTGCCTTGGGGCGGATATGATTGGCGTGATGGATCATCCAATGTGAATGCCACAACAAAAGTTGCTCAACTGTTTTGAGATGTTCAGACTGACATGTCATGGCGTGTATCCTGTGGTTGGATTTATACTTTGAACTGTTCGCGGATGATTTGCCCTGCCAAAGCGACAGGAGATATAATCGCCTGCGCACGACCGTGGCGCAAATAAACAAATCTGACGCGACCAGTTCCCGCCCTGCGCGCGCCGCAGGTTTTTATGCCGGCATTTCGTTGTGTTGTGAGAGTGCGCGCATCAAATCGTCGATAATATCGTCTGCGGTTTCCAACCCGACTGATAGGCGTACCAACCCTTCTGCGATCCCATGCTTTGCGCGTTCTTCGGGTGTATAGGTCGAATGTGTCATGCTGGCCGGATGCTGAATAAGGCTTTCGGCGTCGCCCAGACTGACCGCGCGTTGGATCAACTGCAGCCGGTTCATCATTGCGATACCGCCCGCTTTGCCGCCTGTCACCTCAAACGGGATCATCCCGCCAAAATTGGCCATTTGACGCCGCGCCAGATCAGCCTGCGGGAAGCTGTCCAGACCGGGGTAGAACACTTGCGCCACGGCCGGATGCGCCTCTAACGCCTGCGCGACCTTCATGGCCGATTGGCAGTGACGCTCGATCCGCAGTTCCAGCGTTTTGAGACCACGCAGGATAAGCATCGCCGTGAAGGGCGACATCACAGATCCCGTCATGTCCTTTAGACCGACCAAACGCACCTGCGTCATATCCTCTGCAGATCCCACGACCAGCCCAGCAACAAGATCACCGTGCCCCCCCAGATATTTCGTCGCAGAGTGCACAACGATATCCGCCCCATGCTCTAGCGGGCGGGTTAGAACCGGGGTTGCATAGGTGTTGTCGACAATCACCCGCGCCCCAAACCGATGCGCGATCTGCGAGACTGCTGCGATATCGACAAGGCGGTTGTTGGGGTTGGCCGGTGTCTCAAAGTAAACGATTTTGGTCTTGTCACTGATGGCCGCTTCCAGATTTGCGGGATCAGACATATCAACGGGTGTCACCGTCACATTAAAGCGGGTCAGGCCATGGGTCAGAAACGCAAAGGTGCATCCATACAGCGTCTTGTCGATGATAACCTCATCGCCCGCTTCGATGAATGACCAGAAAACAGATGTGATGGCCCCCATCCCGGACGCGGTTGCAAGCCCGGCTTCGGCGCCTTCAAGGTTTGCGATCCGCGTTTCCAGATGATCCAGCGTGGGGTTTGAAATGCGGCTGTAGAAATGGCCGGATTTTTCGCCCGCGAACATGGCGCCACCGTCTTCGGCAGTCTCAAATGCAAAGGTCGATGTCAGATAGACAGGGGGGTTCAACGATCCTTGATGCTTGGACGCATCATAACCGTGGTGGATTGCGCGCGTGGAAAATCCTGGTGTTTTCTTGGTCATAGTCATTACTCACATTTGCCTAAAGGCATATTAGAGTAGATCGAAGGGCATTTGGTTGCTAATATGACCCCCCTTAGGTCCATAAGTTAGTATTAAATGCCAATAAATTCAAAACTCGATGCCACTGATCGCAAGATGATTCAGGCGCTGCAAACCAACGGCAGGATGACGAATCTGGAACTGGCCGAGCAGGTAAATCTGTCGCCCTCGCCCTGCCTACGCAGGTTGCGGAATCTAGAGCAGAATGGCGTCATAAAAGGGTATAGCGTCGACGTGGATGCCAAGGCCTATGGCCTGCCCATCACCGTTTTTGTCCGTGTCGCACTGGATGGACATACCGCCGACATCGTCAAGAAGTTCGAAGAAGAAGTGCGCAACATTCCCGAGGTGTTGGAGTGCTATATCATGACGGGCGCCGCAGATTATCTGCTGCGTGTCGTTGCCCAAGATCTTGAGGATTACGAGCGTTTTGTGCGCCAGCGCCTGCATGAAATCGGGTGTATCAACTCGATTGATACCAGTTTCGTCTATGGCGTCGTGAAACAGGGTCATGTTTTTCCGAACCTGTAATCCTGGCCCCGGACACGCCTAGCGTTTGGCGCGAACCCTCTCAGGTCCATTCCGACAACGGCGCGATCGAACCGTGACCTGATCCGCATTGGCGAAACTCAGACGACCACCATAATCTCAGGGCCAAACGTGACTGGGCAGCGACTTGATCGCTGCCCAGCCTCATTGGTCTGAAACGCAAACCGGTTACGTCTGTATCAGGCCCCTCTCACTTGAATGGTCGGGGTCTGCTTTGAAGATCCTATTAAAGCCGGATCATCCCCGCATCGACGTTGACACATTGGCCCGTCATCCAGCCGGCATCGTCTGACACAAGGAAGGCCGCAACCTTGGCGATATCCTCGGGCTGGCCTTTGCCCGGCATCGCTTGCAGCATCTCGACAAACCCGAAGGCTTCGGCGTGAGGGCTGGCTTTTACGCCATCGGATTCTGTCAGACCCGGTGTAACAGCGTTCACGCGGATACCGTATTTGCCCACTTCGGTGGCAAGCGCGCGGGTAAAGCCGATGACCCCACCTTTGGCCGACACATAGGCCGCCATGTTCGGCGTGCCTGCGTAGAACGAATTCGATGCGATGTTCAGAACCGTTCCCTTGCGATCTGCGGCACGCATCATATCGGTCGCCTTACGGCTGGCGATAAAGACACTTGTCAGGTTGGTGGTGATGATCTTTTCCCAATGGGCCAGATCAACATCGTCCCACGCAATGAACGGCACGATCGAAGCGTTGTTGACCAGAATATCAATCGCCCCGTCAACGGCGGCACCTTCCAGCATCGCCTCGACCTGCGCGGCATCGGTGGAATCGCAGGTCACACCCGTGGCACCGCGACCAATTTCCGCGGCCGCCGCTTTTGCGCCTTCGCCGTTGATGTCGGAAATGACAACGGTTGCCCCTGCATCTGCGAGGGCTTCTGCAATTGCCTTGCCGATGCCCTGTGCACCGCCCGTTACGACAGCCGTGCGGCCTTCAAGGTTTCTACTCATCTTGGTATCCCTTCCTGTTCGCCGTTCCCGGCCTTATTTGTCAATCGCTGCGTCCCAGCATTCCTGTGCAGCAGCCAGCCCCGCGGCCACATCCACCTTTGCGCCCAACGCCTTTAGCGCCCCGCCCAGGGCCGCCACGGCGACCAACGCATATGCAGGCTGCGCGGTCGGACCCATGTGTCCGATGCGGATCAGTTTGCCCAAAGTTTCATTGCGCCCTGCCGACAAGGTCACGCCATAACGCGCCCGTGCTTCGGCCAGAACCGGACCCGCGTCGATGCCATCAGGCATGCGCACCGCTGTTGTCGTTGGCGAGGCAATTTCTTCGGTGTCAGCCCACAGAGCGACACCCATCGCCTTGCACCCTTCACGGCACACCTTCGCCGTTACGGCGTGGCGTTTCCAGACCGCTTCGGCCCCTTCGCCAAGGTAACGGTCCAACCCCGCGTTCAACCCGTTGATTTCGGCCACCGACGGGGTGAACGGGAAAGGCTCGGATTTTTTCCAGGCGTTTTTCCAATCCGTAAAGCTTAGCATCGACGCAAAAGGCGCGTCGGGGTTTGCTTCGATCTTGGCCCAGGCCGCATCCGATACCGCGACCAATGACAGGGCCGGCGGACAGCCAAGGCACTTGTTTGGCCCCGTAACATAGATACCAGCCTGACAGGCCGACGGGCCGGTGGGCATCCCCGCCCATGACGACACGGCATCAACAATCAACAATGCACCCGCTTCGGCCACAATGGCGCCGATTGCGTTGATGTCATTGATCGTCCCCGACGGGGTATCGTGATGGCACACGCAGACCACTTTGACCTCGGGGTGGTCTTTCAAAAAGCCGCGTACTGTTTCGGGGTCAATCGCGGTGTCATATGGCACTTCGATTTCTTCGACGCTTTTGGCATAGCGCGCCGCCCAATATCCAAAGCCTTTGCCGTAAACCCCTGACGCAAGGTTCAGAACAACATCGTCCTTGGCAATCAACGACGCCGCCGCGCCCTCTAGCGCCAGCACCGGTTCGCCTTGCAGGATCATCGGCGGGCTGTCGCTGTTCAGCGCTTTTTGAGCCTTAAGTACGACGCTTTCATAGAATGCCTGAAAGGCCGGGTCGTAGTCGTACAGCACAGTTGTGCCCAAGGCCCGCAACACTTCGGGATAGGCATCAACGGGACCGGCCGTCAGCGTAAAGACGGGCGGAGTTGTTTCTTCGTATCTCATCGTAGCCTCCTCAGCCGTAGAAATTGACGCCGGTTTTGTAATCCTTGAAGCTTTCGGGATCGTGGCTGAACAGAACTTCGGCGTTCGTGTCCTTTTCGATCTGCTTCAGGCGGCGCATCGAGTTGACGCCCGCAACAGGATCAATGTGGAACCCGGCGTTGATGTCATTGTCGTAATTCTTGCGCGTATAGGCCGCATCCAGCGTCAACAGCAGCGGTCGGCGGCTGTCGAATTCGACCAGCATCGAATAGTGCCCCACCGTATGGCCCGGCGTGTACAGCAGCGTCACACCCGGCGCCAATTGCACGTCGCCTTCGATCAGCTCGAACTTGGTGTTTGCGGCGGTTTGCCCCTGATCGAGTTGCTCGCTTAGACCGCGCGCTTCGGCCACGTCCTTGGAAAAGGCCAGATCGGAATAACCCAGCACCTCGAACGGCTGACATTTGGCCGCCTGTGGCAGCTCATCCTTGTGGCAGATCTTCTTGGTGTCGGGAAAAAACTTGTTTCCGCCCACATGATCGAAATGAAAATGCGAGTTGAACAGGACATCAATGTCCTTGGGCTCTAACCCCAACAGTTTCAGCGCGCCGGGGATGGTTTGCTGTTTCGTTTGCTGCGGCTTCTCGAACGGCAAAACCTTCTGGACGTGATCGAAATCATACCCGGTATCAATCAGGAACTTGCCCTGAGGATGATCAACAAGCACCGAATAGACCGGAAAGCGGACCTCACCACCGGGGCCCTTGTTCCACCAGATATGGAACCCATCCAGCACCAGCGATCCCCCGTCGAGCAAAAAGACTTTGGTATCGGCCATGTCACTTCTCCTTGTTGTTACCCGCCCCCCTCCCCGGTTGGCGGAATGGCAATTTATCGACGTCCTCAGCGGGCGCCACGTTCATAAGCAGCGCCCAAGGCTGCGGGTAATTTTGCCCGTCGGCCATACAGCACCAGCACCAGCATCACCGCCGCAAAGGGCAGCATCTGGATCACGTCGGTCGGAATGTTCGATCCCGCGACCTGCAACGCCGTGGTCAACGACAGCGCTGCACCGAAGATAAGCGACCCGATCAAGACCCACAGCGGACGGCCCCGCGCCAGCATGGCCAACACGATGCCGATGAAACCGGCCCCGCCCGTCATGAACGGAATGAACAGCCCGGCCCCGATATTGGCAAGATACGCCCCACCCAGCCCCGCCATGGCACCGGTGAACAGCACCACGAAAACACGGATACCCAACACGTTGCCCCCGGCCACATCCAGTGCCGCCGGACGCTCGCCCGCGGCACGCAGGGTCATGCCCAGATTGGTACGCCGATAAAGCATCGCCAAGACAACCACCGCCAGAAGCGCCAGATAGACCAACAGATGTCGCCCAAACAGCGAGGGCCCGATGATAGGCAGATCCGTCAGCCACGGAATATCGACGCGCTCGGGCGCGGGAAGGCGCGGATAGGTGCGGGAAAACTGGAAATGGTGCAGCAGCGCCGTCAGCCCCTCGACCCCCAGTGTCAGACCGATACCGATCACGATCTGGTTCAGGCCCAGCCGAACACACAGCACCGCCATCACGGCAGCCGTCAACACGCCGCCCAACATCCCGCCAAGAAAACCCATCCAGAGTGAGTTGGTCTCAAACGCTACAAGAAAGCCCATATAGGCCCCCATCAGCATCATACCCTCGATGCCGATGTTCAGCACACCTGCCTTCTCGGACATCTGTTCGCCCAACCCGGCCAACAGCACGGGGATTGCCGCAACAATAGCGCCGGTCAGCAAGGACGACAGAAACGCCTCAGTCAGTAGTCCGCCCATCTCAGCGCTCCTTCTTTCGTTTGCGGTGATCAATATATTCGCCCAGCCCCAGACAGATCAGCAGGCAGGCGACCAGCACCAGTGTAAAGTCCTGTGGCACGCCAAGACGGCGCGCGGCGCTTTCGCTGCCGATCATCAACGCTGAGTAGAAAAAGACCAACACAATGGCCCCCACCCCATGAAACCGGGCCAGAAAGACAAGCGGAATCACCATCAGCCCATAGGCCGGGTTCCAATTGGCCCGCACATTGCCCGCCACACCAAGGATCTCGGTGGCACCGGATAGCCCGGCAAAGCCGGCGGACAAGGCGAAGGTTGCCATGGTCAACAACGGCACTGACAGCCCTGCGTGCGTGGCGGCCGCAGGATTGGCCCCCACCATACGCAACCTTAACCCAAAGGCGGTGCGCGTCATCATCAAATGGACCGCCAGAACCGCGATCAAACCCCAGATCAGACCGCTGGAAATCGACGTATCGAACAGCCGTGGCAAACGGTCATCCACCGGCAAGGTCCGCGTTTGCGGCACCGTGGTCGATGGATCTCTGAAAACCAGCTTCACCAAGGTCGACGCCAAAAGCACGCCCAGAAAGGACATCATCAAGGTTGTCACGATCTCGTTCACGCCCTGATACGCCTTAAGCAGGGCCGGAATGATCGACCAGACAGCCCCGACAACGGCCGCAACGGCAAAGCCAACCAGCAAAACCGCCCACCCCGGCAACACACCCACCAAAAGAGGGGCCGTAGCAGCAGAAAAGACCGCGCCCAACAGGAATTGCCCGTCCGTTCCAAGGTTCCAGATCCCCGCCCGAAAGGCGATGATCAGACTGGCACACAGAAACAACAGAGGCGCCATCCGGGTTGCTGTCTGTTCCAAGCCCAGCTCGGAAAACAGCGACCGTTCCAGAATGTAACCGTAATAGGTCAGCGGGTTTACCCCCACCAACATCAGGATAATCGCAGACAACACAAAGGCCGCGATGATCGGGCCAACCGTAACGGTCAGGACACGCTGTAGCGCGCTGCGCTCGGCAATCTCTCCGGCACTGTTGGCTGCGTTTTCAACGGCTTCCACTGCCTCAAGGTTCACGTCATTTTCCATACTCATGCCGTTGCCCGTTCCTGTTCTTCTTCACCGGCCATCATCCGCCCGATCCGCAAACGCAGCGCTTCGCCACTGCCGTCGTTCTGCACGATCCCGCGGATACGGCCGCCTTCCATCACCGCGATACGGTCTGACAGGGCCATCAATTCGTCCAGGTCGGTCGAGATCAGCACGACACCCAGCCCGCGTTCGGCAATCTCTGCGATGCGTTGCCGCGAGGTGTCGATGTTTTGCAAATCCAGCCCGTAGGTGGGTTTATTGAACACCACGACACGCGCTTCGCCCGACAGTTCACGGCCCAGCAGAACCTTTTGAATGTTCCCGCCTGAAAGCCGCCCGATGGGCGTCGTTTCATTCGGGGTCCGCACCGAAAACTTCTCGATCAGATCGCGCGCATGTTGCGCAATAAGGTTCGGTCGCTCGACACCGTTCACCCAGAACGGGGACAATCCGATGTCTTTAAGAACGGTGTTTTCAGACACGGGGAACGCGGCAACCGAGCCTTCTTCAAGTCGGTCATCGGTCAGATACCGTAGCCCCCTCAGGCGGCGCTGCGCCACCGAGGCTTGCGTAATCTCTTCGCCACCCAGAACAACATGTCCCGACGTGACCGGACGTTGCCCCGCCAAGGCCTCGGCAAGTTGTTTTTGCCCGTTGCCGTCAATCCCGGCGATGCCCAGAATTTCACCCGCCCGCAATGACAGCGAAATACCTTCGGTGCCCATAACATCGGCATCCCCTTGCGTCGCAAGGTTCTGAACCTCCAAAAGGGTGTCGTCCCGTGCGCTGCTTTGACGGTGTTCGGTCGAAGTGCCGCCCGCTTCACGCCCGAACATCAGGCGCACGATCTCTTCCACTGCGCCATCTTCGGACATGGATTTCAATTCATCCGGGCCAATTTCACCGGCAAGAGCACCCTGTTTTAACACCGAGATACGGTTGCCATAACGATAGGCCTCGGACAGCTTGTGCGTGATAAAGACCACGGCCAGCCCGCTTTTGGCCAGATGCTGCATCCGTTCGCCCAATTCCTGGGCGCCCTGAGGCGTGAGCATCGATGTCGCCTCGTCAAGGATCACCACCTTGCTATCGCGCAAAAGCGCGCGGGCGATTTCGATCTGTTGTTGCTGACCCAGCGACAACTCGCCGGTTATGGCGTCAAGCGGCAGTGACAGGCCGAATTCGCGCTTCAATTCTTCCATCCGGGCCGCAATCCGGGCGCGCGGCGGGCGCTCGTACCACGGTGCGCCCAAGATCAGGTTTTCCAACACGGTCAGTGTCGGCACCATCATCGAGTGCTGAAATACCGTGCTGATTCCAGCCTCAAGACTGGCCGATGGGCTGGCCAGCCTTGTTTTCTTTCCGTTCAGTGACAAAAAGCCTTCGTCCGGTTCTTGGATACCCGACAAGATCCCCACCAGTGTGGACTTTCCCGCGCCATTTTCGCCAAGAAGGACATGCACCTCGCCCGGATGAAACGTAAGCGATACATTGTTGACCGCAATAACACCCGGGAAGCGTTTGGTGACGCCATGCACACCGATAAGACCTGCCGCCGCGTGTGGCGGCAGATCTGTTTGGGTTTCCATTAAGTTTGTCACTGATGTACTCACTCAGCCACGGTGACCAAAGCGCGGACGTCTTCCACGTCGAACTTTGGCTCGACGACAACATCCCCTGCGATGATCTGGTCACGCAGGTCCATGATCTCGGCCCATGCCGCGTCGTCTGTGATCTGTGGGGTCTTCAGCAACTTGACCGAGTCGTCGGCCAAACCAATCGAATACCCGTGCAAGCCGTATTTGTCGGCCTTCAGATCCTCGATCATCGCGATGTAAACCGGGGTCATGTCCCACACGACCGAGGTCAGCAAATGACCGCTATCCAGCTCCGATTTGTCACCGATCACGTCGATGAACATCACGTCCGACCCGTCGGTGGCCTTGTTCGATTCAACGGCCTGGATCATGCCAAAGCTGGATCCGTTACCCTGACCAAAGATGATATCGGCACCCGCCGCGATCACCGAAGTCGTCACACGGTTTCCGCCTGCCGCATCCGAATAGGCCGCAGGGCCAATCACCGAATAGAGGACCTTCACGTCGGCGTTTTCGGCCTTGACGCCCTCGGCGAAACCAGCGGACTGCGAGTTCCACGAGGGTGGCTCACCCGAGACAACGATACCGACAGTGCCCGTCGTTGACATCTTCGCGGCCAGACGACCCGCCAGATACGCGCCTTCGTGGCCCGACAGCGTATAATCCGCCACAAGGCCTTCTTTCAGCGCCTGAGGGCTGTCAACGATCGCAACCGCGATACCTGTCTCGTCGGCAATTTCGGGACCGGCAGTGTTGTAACCGCTGGCATGGGCGATCATCAGGTCGGCACCTTCGGCCGCCAGTTCACGCATCGGCGCGCGCACGTCACCATAGCCCAGGCCCTCGGCGACGATAATTTCGACACCCGTTGCTTCGGCAGCGGCCTTTGCGGCGTCCACACCTTGCTGGTTCCAGCCAAAGTCACTCCCTTGTTCCGGAGTCAGAATTGCTATGGTATTGACCTCAGCAGCGAATGCCGCCGTGGCCCCAAGAGCCATGCTAAGCGCGGTAGAAATAAGTAGGTTTTTCATCATGTTGTTCCCTGTTTTGTTTTCATACTTCCCCCCGAAGAAGAAAGCGGTTGCCAGACTGCTACTTACCCTGTCTGCGGGGCTCTTCTCGCTGCCGGTCCATGCCGACAGCGAAACTTATGTGCCTTATTCAGGCATAATTCATGGCACTGATGGCGCCGACCCGGTTGAAGTCTCCATTATGAATGCAACGGGTGGTCCGCTTGATTGCCGCGCCGCACTTGCGCATTGGTACTCCGATGAGCTGGGCCGCATTGTCGCTGACGGCCAGCTGACGCTGACCTTTTGGCACGACAGCGAAACCGGCGTTCTCAACCTGATGAACGCCACCAATGACCGCATGCCGGTCGAGGCCGTTTGGTGCGCGACGGACACCGCCCGCACCCGCCTTGATCTGCCCATGACAACCGGCCAAGCCGAGGCGAAATTGCATTTCACCTGCGAAGCGGTTGATGGCGCAAACCTCACCTGCGATGCTATGGGCGGCTGATCGGGTCACTTCGCGCGGCTCTGTTCCAGCGTGGACATGATCCGGTCACGGACTTCGGCGACGTCAGAGTCACTGCTGACGATACCTTCGGCCGCTTCGGCGAACACAGCATGAATTTCAGCCTGCTCTTCATCCGAAAGCGCGATGAATTCGCCACCGTTTTCCAGCCATACATTTCTGGCGCGCTCAACGTTTGCCACGCCCCAAGGGAACACGGTCATTTCGGCGGCCCGGCCTGCGTCGATGATGGCGGTCTGCACCTCGGCTGACTGCGATTGGAACCACGCTTCGTTGACCAAAGTCACCGATACGATCTGGTTCATGTCAAATTCAGTCACATATTTGGCCGTGTCATAGAATTTGAACGCCGAGAGGATCGGTATACCGGCCAGAATGCCGTCGATGCCGCCCGCCTGAAGCTGCGGGATCACTTCGGACAGGGCCAGAGGCACCGGGCTTGATCCGATTGCCTTCATCGGCTCCATCTGAAGAGGCGATGCAAAGGTGCGCACCTTAAGCCCCTTGAACCCGTCCAGCGTCGTCACCGGTTCACGGCTAAGCATTTGTGTGGGCGAGTTGAAGATCGCACCGATGATCCGCACGCCTTTGTTCAGAAACAGAGTTTCCATGTAATCACGGAACTCGGGGTCATGGATCACCGCGTCCACCTCATCGGCGTCCTTGAACATTCCCGGCACATCAAACGCCTGAAAGCGCGGATCGACATTGGTCACAAAGGACGTCGGTGTCGTGAAGGCCTCGATCGTGCCCAGCAGGACACCTTCGGACATGCGCGGGATCGCACCCAGCTGCGAGGCGGGGTAAATCTCGACCGTCACCGCATCGCCAACGCGGGCCTCCATCTCTTTTTGGAATTCCTTTTGCCATTCATGCTGAACATCGTTGATCGTGGCCGAGGCCAGCTTCATCGTGCTTTGCGCCTGTGCGGCACCGGCAAAGGGCAGCATCAGGGCCAGTGCAACGCCCAATGTGCGCCGTGAAATTGTAAACCTGTTGGATTGTACCGTCATTTTTTTATTCTCCTTTTGTTTGGGCGTTGTCAGGACATGCCGGACAACATCCACAACGATAGTGCGGGTACGAGGGTGATAAGGACGAGTGCCGCAATCTGGACGACCATGAAGGGCAATACGCCACGGTAGATATCGGCGGTGCGCAGACCAAGCACCGATTGGGCAACAAAAATGTTCAGGCCGAAGGGCGGTGTAAACATCCCGATGGCCAGGTTGACTGTCATCACCACGCCGAAATGGATGGGATCAATGCCCAGTGAAATCGCGATAGGCACCAGCAAGGGCGACAGAACCAAGATCGCGGATGTCGGATCCAGAACACAGCCGATGGCCAGCAACAGCAGGTTCACCGTCAGCAAGAATCCAAGGGGCGACAGGCCCGCATTGGCCGTGGCCGCGATCAACGCCTGCGGGATGCCTTCCACCGTCAGAACCCAGCTTATTACGCCCGCCGCCGCCACGACAATCATGATCCGCGCGGTCATCTTGGCAGAACTTACCGCCGCTGTGATCAGACTGCCGAAGGTGACAGTGCGATAGACAACCATCCCCAGAAAGGCCGCATAGGCACAGGCAAAACCGCCTGCTTCTGTGGGCGAAAAGAACCCGGCGTAGATACCCACCATGACAAAGGCCGGCATCGTCAGCGCCCAAAAGGCATTCTGGAATGCAGCCCATGCAATTTGCGCACGGAAACTCTCGTCTCTTGGGATGCGCGCGCGCAGGGCTGAAAACGCGATATAGGCCGCCATCATCAACGCCATCACGATGCCCGGAATGATCCCCGCGATGAACAGCTTTGCAATCGATTGTTCTGCGGATGCGCCATAAAGGATCATCGCGATCGAGGGTGGAATGACGATATCAATCGCCCCGCTTGACGTGATGATGCCAGCCGCGCGTTGTTTGCCGTATCCGGCCTTGATCAGCTGCGGATACATGTTGCGCCCCACCGCAGAAACCGCCGCCGCAGAAGACCCGCAAATCGTGCCGATCAACGTCGAGCCGCCAAGGGCCGCGATACCCAGCGAGCCGGGCACACGCCCAAACAACGCCCGCACCAGATTGATCAGCCTGTCCGCGATCCCGCTGATCGCCATCAGCTCGCCGGCAAAGACAAAGAACGGAACCGACAAAAGCGCATAAGCATCCAGACCGCCGAAAATCGTCTGTTGCAAGGCAATCAGAGGTGGCCCGTCGAAAAGCAGCAGCGCCAGCGACGCCGCAACCAGCAGGGCCACAAAGATCGGTGCGCCAAGTGCGATCAATGTCGCGACGCTTACGCCTAGAACCCAGGTCATGTGCGGCCTCGCTTGGGTTGGGTGAAGCGGATGATATCAACCACGCTCAGAAATGCTGTGACCGCTGCGATACCGGCGAAGCCGACGAAAATCGCGGAATGTGGGATGACCATCGGGACACCCAATCCCATGCTTTTTTGATTAAGCATCGCGATGCGCTCGATGAAATTCAGGCTCTGGCACGCGATAAAGGCAGATACGGCCACCGTGACCAGATCAATGAGGATTTGAACGGCGGCGGCCGAACGGCCTGTCAGGGCCGATGGCAACAGGTTTACCGACAGGTGGTCGCGGTTACGTGCCGCCAGGATCGACCCCAGCATCACAATCCAGATCATGCCGTAGACCAGCAATTCATCTGAGCCCACGAACGAAAACCATCCGCTGTACCGGCCAATGGCGTTGACAACATTCACCACGACCATCGCGATCAGACCGATCCCCAAAACGACACCGATGATTTGGACGACCAACGCCTCAATCTTTATGATTGCGCTGTCGTTCATGCGTCTGCACCCACTGCCTGACCCTGTGTCATGGTTTATTCGCGCCCCTCTAGAATACGGCGGATCGCAACCAGTTTGCGCGCACGTTCGGGTTGCAGTTCAGCGATGCTTTCGGGGGTGTAGGGGTAAATACCACCCCCCGATTTGATTCCCAGTTTCCCGGCGGCAATCTGATCGCGCACCAATGGCGACACGTCTTTGCGGTCGCACAGATCTTCGTTCAGGAACGACGACACCGAATGATAGATGTCCATTCCGGCCATATCCAGCAGCGCCATGGGTCCGACCACGGCCAGTTTGTAACCGATCCCCCACGACACGCAGGTGTCGATATCTTCGGGTTCGATCACATCGCGCTCGACCAGATCCACAACTTCGCGCAGCAGCGCATAAAGTACGCGGTTTTCGACAAAACCCGGCACGTCTTTTTTCAGCATGACAGGCAACAGCCCGATCGAGCGGATGAAATCGCGGATCATCGCAACCGTTTCAACGGCAGTCTGTTCACCCCGGATGACCTCGATCATCGGAATGATATGCGGCGGGTTTGACCAATGCATGCCGACCATGCGCGACGGATTCGAAATATGCGCCTGCAACTTGGTGATCGGAATGCCGGATGTGTCCGACGCGACGATGGTATCGGGGCCGACCAACGCGTCGATCTTGCGATAGACGTCTGCCTTGATCTCTTCCTTTTCGGGGACATTCTCGATCACCAGATCGGCGTCTTTGACGGCATCGCCAAGATCATCGGTAAAGCGGATCGTGCCGGCACCACCGGAAGGTGCCTCAATGCCCAACGCATCCAGAACGCCGTTCGCCTGCTCCATCATGGAACGCGCGCGCTCAATCGCTTCGGGCGCGATATCATAGGCCACAACCTCGATTCCGCCCCGTGCAAGACGGGCCGCCATGCCAGGCCCCATCGTGCCCAGACCAATGATGGCTATACGTTTAATCATGCCGCTACCTCGTGTTTTTTCGACGTTTTGATAAGATCCGCGGCCTTCTCGGCGATCATGATAACGGCGGCGTTGATATTGCCGCAGACAAGATCGGGCATGACCGACGCATCAACCACGCGCAGCCCGTCAATGCCGCGCACGCGCAGGTCGGGATCAACCACCGCGTCCGGATCAGTGCCGGCACGACAAGTGCCTGCGGGATGGTGAACCGTGATGCAGGTATTGCGAATATGTTCGTCAATCTCTTCGTCGCTTTGGCACTTTGCCCCCGGAAAGAACTCGGCCTCGATGAACGGTTGCATCGACGGTTGTGCCGCCAGATCGCGTGCCACCCGGAAACCAGCGCGCAGCGAGTCCCAGTCTTTTGCGGAATCGAGGAAATTCTGATGGATAAGCGGCGCCGCGAATGGATCCGCAGAGGCCAGTTTGACCGATCCCCGGCTTTCGGGCTGCGTGGCCACGATGCGCGTGGCAAACCCATCCTGAAACGGCGCTTTGAAAGGTTTGAAATAGGGCCACGCCGCAAGCGGGGCTGCCGTGAACAACAGCTGCACATCAGGCAACGGGCGATCCTCGCCGCTTTTCAGGAAGGCCACGACACCGCCGGGAACATCTGCGGAAAAACCGCGCCCCGTCAGATAGGTCTTGATGAAATCCAATCCGATCCGGTCAGCGCGCATTTTCTTTAGGAACGGTCCCGGCTCGCGCCGTTTATACATCAGGATGACCGACACGTGATCTTGCAGGTTCTTGCCAACAGACGGCAACGCCACCTGTGTCTGGATACCCTGCTCTGCCAACTCGTCGGGCGCACCGATACCGGACAGCATCAAAAGTTGCGGCGTATTGATAACGCCCCCCGACAAAAGAACCTCGCGGTTTGCCTTGATCGTCTTCTCGACGCCTTCGTGTTTGATCGTCACGCCGGTGGCGCGCTTGCCTTGCATCTCGATCCGGGACGCCATCGCATTTGTCAGCACGGTCAGGTTCGGCCGCTTCAACGCGGGCCGCAAATATGCCGTCGCCGTGGACGAGCGCCGCCCCTTGGAAATTGTCATCTGCAAGTGGCCAAAGCCCTCTTGCTGCGCGCCGTTATAATCATCCGTCTGGGGATACCCCGCCTGAACGCTGGCCTCGGCAAAGGCGTCGATCAGCGGATCTTTGTAACGGCAATGTTGGGTGCTTAGCGGGCCGGAACCGCCGCGATACTGGTTTGCCCCGCCTTCCCATGTTTCCTGCTTCAGGAAATAGGGAAGAATTTCATCGAAGGACCACCCGCTCAGCCCGTTCTCGGCCCAACGATCGTAATCACCGCGATTGCCGCGCACATAGGCCATGGCATTGGTCGATGATGATCCACCGATAACCTTACCGCGCGCACATTCAACACTGCGCCCACCAACGTTTGCCTCGGGTTCGCAGAAATACATCCAGTCATGACGCCGCTCGGTCAGGATTTTGCCCCAGCCCAACGGGATGTGGATCATGGGATCACGATCCCAACCACCGGCTTCCAGCAGCAGAACGGAACAGTTGGGATCATCACTTAGCCGATGGGCAAGCACACATCCGGCCGATCCGGCCCCGACGATAACGTAGTCATAACTTTGTGCGTGCGACATGGCTTTGCTTCTTTCAACTGACATCTTCGGCCCGATCAGATCGGGAGGGTTGGAAACCCCGGCAGGCCGGGATTTCCGATTGCCTTAAGCGTTACGCAAGCAGCCCCGCCTGACGCAGGCGCATGCTCCAGTGGTCCCAACCGCGATCGATCTGCGCGCCGACAAGGTTCCCGGCGGCTTTCACTTCTCCGGGCGACAGATACTTGATGTTGCCGATCTTCAGGCCCTCGGTCTGGGCGGCGGCCTCCTGTTCCAGATAGAAGGCACGGAACGTCACTTCGCGGACGGAATTGCCAACACCCACAACACCGTGGCGCGCCATAAGAACGACAGGCTGATCCCCAAGGCTGGCGGCGATCTCACCACAAACCAGGTTGTCACCACCGAAAAGATCCGTTGCATCGCCCTGCGTATCGCGGATTTCATAGACGGGCACGGACTCACCCAGGAACGCGCCCATATGGGTCACGGGACGCAGTGGTTGATCGGTAAAGCAATAGGGCAGAACCGCCGGTGAATGGGTATGCAGCACGCAATTCACATCTGGCCGCGCCTTGTAGATTTCGCTGTGGATAAAGCGCTCCAGATAGGAGGGGCGATTGTCTTCGGTTTCGCCTTCCAGATTGAAACGCTGCATGTCATCCACGGTAATGTGGCTGGGGGCCAGTTTCTGAGCCATGAAAAAGCTGTCTGGATCTTCCGGGTCACGCGCGCTGATATGGCCGAAGGTATCCATGATGCCTTCGTGAACCAGGATCTTGGTCGCGATCACCAGCTCTTCGAAAACCGTCTGCTGTGTAGGGGTCGTGGTCATTGTCGTAATCTCCTGGATCGCTGCGGTCCCGACATGTTTTGGTGTGCCACCGTCGGGACCGCGACGTCCTATTTGTTTTCGTACAGGCCGACGATCCGGTTCTGTTCGATGATATTGTCAGCATATTTGTCCAGGAACTCTTCCCGCGTGGGCGTTCCTTCGACGTTTGTGTTCAGGGCGTAGACCCAGAAGTAATAGTGATGCTTGCCGTGGCCGTTGGGCGGCTGGGGGCCGTAATACTGCATGCCGCCTGCACCGTTCGGGCCGACGCGGTATTTTTCCTGCGCATCGGAAAGATCGGTTGCGGATGGATCAATTCCGTAAACGGTCCAATGGGTGAAACCGCGCGCCAAGGGCGCATCCGGGTCGTGACAGATCACGGCCAGTTCCTTGGCCTCGGCGGGAACGCCGCTGACGGTCAGCTTGGGCAATACGTTGCCTTTGTCGCCGGCGTGTTCGTCGCGCATCATTTCCAAAGGCTGGAAATCTGCGCATGTGATCTTAAGGTCTTTGATATTCAGGGGCATGGAGGTTTCCTTGTCTTTTTGAGTTTCGGTTTACTTTTCAGCTTCAAATTCGGCGACGGTTTTGCCGCCGACACGCTGGTGGACGCGTGGGCCGGTTGCGACGCCAACGCAGATCAACACCTCGTCGGGGCGCGGGCCGTCCGGCACGCAGAAGGTGATCGCGTCATAATGCGAGCGTATGTAAAGGTCGTCCTTATGCGCCAGCGGAATGTCGATCGACGTGCCAGCGGACGCAACCTTGGATACCGACGAAATCCATGCTTCGCCGCCGCCCAGCTCGTCACGCAGCGGGTTGCCGAATTCGGTGGTGACGCAGGCAACAACATGTTCTTGCTCGCCCGCGACGCCCGCGATCCCGCCCTTGCCATAGCTTTCAGCAGGCCGGCCCCCCAGCAAATCCATCGCACGCTTTCCAAGCGCGTGGCCAAGGCTGGCGCTGGGGTTCGTAAAATCCGACAGATCGGCATTGAACTTGCCGACAAACGGATTGCGAATGATCACGCCAACAGCGGCCTTGATCAGCACCTCACCAGGTTCGCCGCCATCATGCCGGATTTCCTGAACGCTGGAATGCCAGCTGCGCACCTCGTAGTGTTTTTCGACTTCGGCAGAATGGTCCATCTTTTTCTCCTTAGTGGCGCGCCGTCAAAGCGCGCATCGGTGTTATTGTTGCGGCCACGAAAAGACACGGCGAAGCGGGTCATAACGCGCAGCCTCAAGGGCGGCGTTCGTGAACATGTTGCCCTTTGAAAGCGCGCGGTTCTCCGCATAGTTACCGGACAGCGCCTGACAGCGATCCGTGATCGGGCGAATACGGTCTTGCCATGCGACCAAAGCATCCTCGACCGTGGAATGTTCTTGCACGTCCTGAGACAGGCTGAAGGCGTTGACCATCGCGCAGCCAGCACCCTGCGCCAAAGCAGGGCACATGGCGTGGGCGGAATCGCCGACCAAGGCGACCTTACCCTTGACCCATGTATCCAGTTTGGTTGTCGCGTAATTGTCGTAACGCGCCTTTTCCAATTTGGCCGCTTCGGCCAGGCATGGTTCAAGAAACGGGAACATCTCGACCCAGACTTCCAGATCCAGCGGCACACGCGACCCACGCGGATCGGCGGCAGGCGCCATCAGGCCCAGATACAGTTCCTTGTCGTTGCAGGGGGAATAGAGAATACGCTGAACGCGGGGCTCAAAATTCCACATGTCGATCGTGTTGTCCCACTCGCCTTCGCCAAGCTGGTCTTTCAACCGCGGCACGATCAGGCGAATGATGCCATCCGTCGAGACCCAGCGATCCTGCTTGAACCCCATCGAGTCGCGCACCTTCGAGCCGACACCATCGGCGCCGACAATCAGGTCGGCCTCCAGCACTTCACCACTGGCAAGGGTCAAGCGACCCTCGGCATCGGCTGCAACCGCCTCGGAATTGACGCAGACTTTGACACCAACCTCATGCGCGCGTTTGACCAGCGCATTGTGCAGGTGGCTGCGCGTCATGATCCGCCACGGCAGGCCGTTGAACGTTTCCTTCGAGACCGATTTATTCTGCATCCATGTTTCATACGCCGGAGGCGTGTGCGTGCCTTCCAGAACGTCATTCAGCGCGTCAACGCCTTCCAGCACACGCAGCCCGTTGTGCCACAGATAGATACCGGCCCCAAAGGCCCGCAGTTCGGAATCCTTTTCGTGCAGCGTGACATCCCAGCCATTCTGACGCAGTGCGATCGCTGCGGTCAGCCCCGCAAAACCGGCACCTGCAACTTGCGCGCTAAGGACCTTCCCAGACGTCTTATTGATATTAGCCATTGTCCACTTCCTGTCAGTTATTGAGGGGGCGTTAGTTGCGCCCTCTGGAATCGATAAAGTTTGTGATTGCTTGCGCAGTGATGTCCGGCGCCACTTCGTTCACGTAGTGATCAGCGCCCGGAACAACGACAACCGGAAGGTCGGGGCGCAACGCGCTTGTCTTTGCCAATGCCTCGGCTGACACCAGCTTGCTGTCGCCGCCCCTCACCAGCAGAACGGGCTTGCGAAGGTCACGATAGGTCTGTGTCAGGTCGGCCCTCAGCCCTGTGGCCGTCAGGGACATGGCCTGTGGCGATGCGAAGGGCCGCAATCCGCCATCAACGGTTTCATAGCCGCTTTCAGCGCGGATCTTGATCGCCGGGGCGGGAATATTCGGGTAACGCGCGGCAAGATATGCCTCGACCGCGTCAAGGTTCTCAAAGGTTTGCGCACCCGCATTCACCCGCGATTCCAGCGCGTCAAACACTTCGGTTTCGATATAGGGCGTAAAGTCGATTGCGACGGCTGAATGAACCAGCTCGGGGTATTTCGCAGCGCAGACAACCGAATTCCGTGACCCCAGAGAATGGCCCACCAAAATCGCCGGGCCCCGGTCCAACGTCCGGATCAGGCTGGCGATATCATCGGCAAAATCATCGGCCTCGTAGCCGCTGTCCGGCTTGTCGCTGCGGCCATGGCCGCGTTGATCAACGGCAATCGTGGTGAAGCGATCACTGAATTTGGACGCCAGCGGCATCAGCGTTGCCGAGTTGGCAGTAATGCCGTGAAAGAACAGCATCAAAGGGCCATCACCACATTCGCGGATGTTCAAATTGATGCGGCCCGTATCGATTCGGCGCATGTTCACTTCGGTATCCAAGGCGGCTGTCGTCATGTGTTCCACGCTCTGCATTTCTGTCGATTTCAGTCGTCAGCATGGCACGCGCAAATCACAAGTCAAGAAAATTGTCTTACAATCTTGCAATAAGACATGTTGACACAGCGTGCCTTTCTAATGTCAAATTGGACCTAATTTCTATCATCGCCCTAATTGAATCCTTGATTCACGAGGCCCAAACGATGTCACAAGATATTAATCTGCGAGTGTCCCCACGGACCGTGCAGCAAGAGACGGTAAATACCCTGAGACAGGCGATTTTCTCGGGCCATTTCGAACCCGGCAGCCGCTTGGTCGAAAGCCAATTGTGCACGCAACTTGGCATTAGCCGCCCGTCCCTGCGCGAGGCATTGCGCAGTCTGGCTGCTGAACGCCTGATTGACCTTGTGCCCAATCGCGGCCCGTCGATCCCGAATCTTACATGGGAAGAAGTCACCGCGATCTACGAAGTCCGCGAAATGCTGGAAGTGAACGCAGTCGGGCGATGCTCTCAAAGGATATCCAAGGAACAGTTGCAGGACTTGGAAAAGTCGCTTGTGGCATTTGAAGAGGCCGCCTCAAGCAATGATAGTCTGGCACGCATCACCACGACCGAGGACTTCTATTCGATCATCCTGGCGAACTGCGGCAATCCGATCCTGGAAGAAATTCATCGGGGCCTTGTCGCCAGAATCAGCCTGTTCCGCTCGCGGTCGATGTCGCTGCAAGGCCGCGCAATCAACAGTCTGGCCGAGATGAAAGCCATCTACGAAGCCATCGCCGCAGGGGATGAAAAGGCAGCCAGAAACGCCTCCAGGAAACACATCCTGAACGCGATGTCCGCCGCAAAAAAAGCCATGGAAACCGCCACCTGACACTATTGCCGGCACGGTCGCTTTCAGGACATTCACGCAACCTTATATCCAAGGGACCTTCATGTCACAGACACCGGCAATGTTAAAACCACACCCCCAAAACCAAGTGACCGCCGATGTGGTCATCGTTGGCGGCGGGTCGTCGGGCGCGTTGCTGGCTGCACGGCTTAGCGAAGACGCATCGCGCAGTGTCCTGCTGATCGAAGCGGGCGAAGAACCACAAGATCCCGACATCTGGACGCCGTCGGCATGGCCCGCACTTCAGGGGCGCAGCTATGATTGGGATTACCGAACCGAACCACAAAGCGGAACGAATGGCCGCGTCCATCATTGGGCACGGGGCCGTTTGATCGGTGGGTCAAGTTGTCTGCATGCAATGGGGTATATGCGCGGACATCCCGATGATTATCAGGCATGGGTTGATGCGACAGGCGATTCCCGGTGGGGATGGGACGGATTGTTGCCCGCGTTTCAGGCGAACGAAGAATCACCCTCAGACAGCGACGATACCACGGGCGGCCCCCTGCCCTTGTTCATGCCCGACACGGACCTAAGCCCGCTTACCCGCGCATTTCTTGAAACTGGCCAAACTCTTGGCCTGCCGCGCCTGCCACACCACAACGACGGCAGGATGATCGGCGTTACGCCGAACACCCTGAACATCCGGAACGGAAAACGTGTCACGGTTGCGGATGCGTGGCTGACGCCAGACGTGCGCGCGCGCAAAAACTTGCAGATCCTGACCGGGACACGCGCCCACCGATTGATTCTGGAGGCGAACAACGTGCGCCGGATCGAGGCCCAAGGACCACAGGGCCGTCTGGAAATTCAGGCCGACCAAGTGATATTGTGCGCCGGCTCACTGGAAAGTCCGGCCTTGCTGATGCGGTCCGGCATCGGGCCGCAAGACTCGCTTAAAGCCGCCTCTGTCACCTGCCGGATCGACATGCCGGGAATCGGGCAAAACCTTCAGGATCACCTGCTTGGCGCCGGGAACCTGTACGCAACCCGCAAACACCTGGCGCCTTCGCAACTACAGCATTCGGAATCCATGGCCTACATGCGGGCCGACGATTTCACGGCAACAGGACAGCCGGAAATCGTGGTTGGCTGTGGTGTCGCGCCGATCGTGTCCGAATGCCTTCAGGCACCGGATGCCGGTACCGCCTATTCCCTGTTGTTTGGCGTCACCCACCCCATCAGTCGCGGCACCCTTCGTATCAGTGGGCCAGAATTGGACGACCGGCTGATCATTGATCCGGCGTATCTGCAAACTGATCACGATCGCAGCATGTTCCGCAAAGCCTTGGCAGCGGCCCGCACTATCGGACAGGCCGACGGCCTTGCCGAGTGGCGCGGGGCCGAGATTTATCCCGGTCCCTTAACCACCAATGCCGAAATCGACGCCTTCATCGCACAGGCCGCTATCACCCACCATCATCCATGTGGCACCTGTAGAATGGGCAAGGACGACACGTCTGTTGTTGACCCGAACCTGCGCGTCAGATCGCTGGACAACCTTTTCGTCGTGGACGCCTCGGTCATGCCCAGCCTGACTGCGGGGCCGATTCATGCCGCCGTTCTTGCCATCGCGGAAACGTTTGCCCGCGCGAACACACTTTAGCTATCCAGCCCCAACGACAAACGTTTGCAACAGGCCCTGCGGTTTAGCGCGGGATTGCCTGCATCAGTGCCTCAAGAAAGCCCTGCGAATGGGCAGGGTCCAGCCACCGCATAACCGCAACGACATCGTTTTCAGGGCTGATCCACAGGGTATGCCCCCCTGCCCCCAGCGCGCTGAACGCGGTCGAAGGCAGCTTGGGATTGGCGGCCTGACCCTTGTTCAGCCACCAAAGGAACCCGTAGTTGTCCAGCGTCGGAGTCTGTTCGCATGACATCTGCATCCAGTTTTCCGGCAGGATCTGCTGGCCGCCCCATGCGCCGTTCTGTTTGATGAACAGGCCGAATTTCGCATGATCGTTGGCGCTGATAACCAGCCCCCCACCCCAATGCCCGCCGCCGGTGACCGACTGCACACGCTGGCCGTCAATTTCGACCCATGAGGTCGAATAGCCCTCCCATCGCCAGCCCTTCGAGGCACCAATGGGGTCCATGATCCGTTCGCGCAGCACCTCGGGCAGGGGGCGGCGGAACAGGCACAGCAGGGCATAGGCCAAGGCATTTACGCGCACATCGTTGTATTCATAATAGCTGCCCGGTGCGCCGACCTCGCGCAGCTGGCCCTTGCGACTGTTGTCGGCCCCCACGCCAATCTGGCGGAAATGATCGACCTGATCGTCCTTGCCAAAAATCTCGCCGCGCCATTCGCTGTTCATTTGCAGCATGTTGCGCCATGTGATCTTGGAATTATGCGCGCTGGAAAAATGCGGGCCGTCCACTGTATCACCGACAGGCGCGTCCAGATCGGTAATCAGCCCATCCTTCACGGCCAATCCCGCCAGAACCGAAAGATAACTTTTGGCGATGGAAAACGTCATGTCGGCGCGGTTGGGATCGCCCCATTCCGCGACCCTCTCGTTGCCGTGCAGGATAACACCCGATGGCCCGCCGCGCTCGGCGACGGGGCCGACGATCTCGGTCCAAGGGCCGCTTTCGTTCCACTCGACATTCCCGACATACGATCCGTCGGGATAAAACATGCTGCGGGGCCACTTTGTCTCATGGGCCAAGGCATGATCGACGGTGGTCTGAAGGGCGGGCGTTGCGGCGAAAGAGGTCATCGTCTGGTGCTTTCTGGTGTTACGTATGTTGGCAAAGTGCGATCCGGGCCTTTAGCGCCGGATCACGATATGAAAACCGGGCGCGTCACGCCTCGCGCTGTGTGATGTCGCCGGGGCGCACCCGATAGGCCACGCCGTCACGCCCGGGATCGGCCATGCCAGCCAATGCGCCATCGGCGAGACTGATCGCGTGAACCCAGCCAATCGTATAGCCATAAGGATTGCGGATCACAGGATACCCGCTGGCTTCCAGCGATTTGGTCACGGTACGCGAAATCCGGTTGCAGACATCAATCGCATTGCTGGTCGAGGAAAACCGCGGGGCCGACACGGCATGATCCACCGGCATGCCAAAATCGATGGTGTTCAGGATGGTTTGCAGAACCCCCATCACAATCTGCGTGCCCCCCGGCGCGCCCAGCACAAGCGCGGGCGCGTCACCGTCGAACACGATTGTCGGACACATCGCGCTAAAGCGCGACTTGCCCGGCGCAATGGACCCTGCCCGGCCGGGGCGCGGATCGAACACACCCATACAGCCGTTATACATGAACCCAAGGCCCGGCGTGATAACCCCCGACGGCATGCCCAGCGAATGGGTGATGGCCACGCAGGTGCCGTCACCATCCACCACCGAAATATGCGTGGTATCGCGCGGCACCACGTCAGTGGCCTGCAAACGTTGCACGCTGGCGCGCTCGCCGTTGCGGATTTTCGCCGCCAGTTCGGCAGCGTGCTCTTTCGAGGTCAGACGCTCCAGCGGGATATCGACGAACCGGGGGTCGCCGACGAAATTGTCCTTGTCGATGGTCGCGTATTTCATCGCCTCGGACACGATGCGGATATACTCGGGGGAATTGTGTTCCAGCGCGGCCAGATCGAAATTCTCAAGAATGTTCAGCATCTCCAGCAACATCACGCCGCCGCCGGGGGGCGGGTTGGTGACGATGCGCTTGCCGCGATAACTGCCCTCAATCGGTTTGGCCCACTCTGGCGCGCAGTTTTCCAGATCCTGCGCCGTCAGCAGCCCCCCATTGGCCGTCATGTCGCCAAGGATCTGTTCCGCGATCTGCCCGGAATAAAACGCGTCCGCGCCGTCCTGTGCGATGATCCGCAAGGTGCGGGCAAGGTCGGGATTCTGGATCGGGGTGCCGGTCGCCTTTGGGCGGCCATTCTCGTCACAATAGAGCGCACGGCCATCGTCGCTATAGGTCAGACGCTCGGCCGTTGCTGCGCGGCCCATGCCGCTGCCTTCGGCAAAGAAGGTCTGCATTGCCGGACGCACGAAAAAGCCGTCCTCGGCCCAGGCGATAGCGGGGGCGACAATATCGGCCCAAGGCAGGGAACCATGCGCGCGATGCGCCTCCCAATAGGCGCGCAAAGCGGGCGGCGTGCTGATTGCGCCATAGCCCAGATCATTCACCCGCCCCTTCAACACGAAACCAAACCCGTCACGTGCCTCGCCCTCGATCAGGTCCTCCCACATGTCGGGCGTTGCCGCCAGCGGGGCCTTGGCGTGGAAATCGAGGTACTCGGTCTGTCCGGTTTCGGGACGATACAACGCCATGCTGCCAAAGCCCGCGATGCCGCACATCAGCGGATCAACCACCCCTTGCGCCAGTGCACAGGCGATCGCCGCATCGACGGCATTGCCGCCCTTGCGCAGGATATCGGCACCTGCATCGGCGGCTTCGGGTTGGGGGCAAACGATCATTGCATCTTGGGTCATGATAGGTCCTCGTGGTCAGGGGTTGAGGGGGTGACGGGCAGGCGCGTCAAATGGCGCGGACGGCCCCAGTCACGGGCCAGATCGGCACAACGCTGGATGTCTTCGTCCAGCATAAAACGGTCAGCGACCAGCGCGGTTGCGGCGGTGCGGATGGCATCGACATAGGCATCCGACGTCTGATGGCGCGATTGGATCGAGGGGCGCGGATCGCCCGTCTGCTCACGCTCGGCCTCACTATCGGAAAAGGGAATATAGCTGCCGGTAATGCCCAGCATCGCACCGTGGCCAACACCGCGCCGCCGCACCGCCCAGCCCGTGTAGGTGCCCAGCGGCGCGTCCACCATCGGCGCGCGCAGCCCGCCCAGATCGTTGCCGTCGCTGTCCACCATCGGCACCTGCACCGCATACTCGGCCCCCGGCACGATCTGCGGCGGGTCGGCAATCGCGCCGGTTTCGGCAAAGGCCGCGCCAAAATCCAGATGCTCCAGCGCGCTGGGACCGCGCGGCAGGGCCAAACCGGGAATGTCGGGAAACGCATCGCGCCACGTTTTGTAAGACACCAGCGTGTCGTCCGAGCGGCGGGGATATCTGCTGTCGGGCGGGGGCGTGCCGTCGCGCGACCAAGCATCCAGCGCGTCCAGCGCGGCGCGGAAAAAGTAATGCGTCGCCACCACGTTACACGGTGTCTGGGTGATCCCCTGCGTAGGCGCGCCCAATTGCGGGTCGGAGAAATGTTGCGAACTGGCCCAGAAATAGACGCGTACGCCCTCGGGCAAATCCAGATCGGCCCCGGTGGTTTCGGTATGCACCAGCGAGGCCCGCCGGTGCCAATATTCGCTGGCAGTATCGGTGTGAATGACCAGCGGATCGGTCTCAGGGCGTTTCAGGATCGCGTCCTGCGCGCCACTCACATGGTCGGTGCTAAGCGCATAGGAAAACGGAAACCGGTCGGCAGGGGCGAAATGGTTTTCATGCTCTTGCCCCGGCAGCAGGTTGATGTTCGCAAAACGGTGGTTCATCCACATCCGCCCTGCCCCGGCGACATGCGGCATCACCCCGTCAAACACCCGCCGCCCATCCGCATCGGCGTTGAACCCCAGATAGACAAAATCGCGGATGCAACGCCCGGTCTGCGACCGCCCCCACGCATAGGCACGGTCAATTTGCGCCTCGGTCAGGGCCGGTTGTCCGGCGACAGGCGCGGCCCCGTTGCGCAGATAGCTGATGAAATCGCGCACCACGACATGACCCAGACCCAACAGACGCGGATCGCGGGCCTGATAGGTCAACTCATAGATCCAACCGGGTTCAAACCCGCCGGGCAGGTAGATATCCGTGGGCGACGGGATGACCGCGCTTTGCACATTGCCGACAATGCCACCCCCCTGCGCCAGCCGCGCAAAGGACCAGTCCGAGGCGGCGACACATTCTCGCGGGGCATGGGTATAGGGACGGCGCGTCAGCCGCGCGCGCGTGGTCTCCTGCGAGACGGCGGGATAGCTGCGGGTCGTAGCAAACGCGCTAAGCGGCATCGAGGTGACGCCAGCCTGAGAGGCCATCAGCTCGACAGTGATCTGCCCCGTCACCGGCTGGCCGCCTTCGGTGGCAATCGGCACGTCCAGCACAACGCGTCCGTCGCCGGGATACAGATCGCCCTGCCATCCCAGCCAGACCACGGTGTAACCGCGCCGCATCAGGAATCCGTCACCGGCATGCGCGGCGTCCAAGGGCGCGTTGCTGCCCACGGCGGCATTGAAGAATTGCAGCGCGCGTTTGTCGCCGCGATTGCCATAGTCGTAAAACAGCGCGCCGTTGCCGCGCGCGGGATCAACCGGGCGCAGGATGCAGAAATCAGACTCGCAGGTCAGCAGCCCGTCGGCATCCCGCTGTCCCAGCGCGATGTCGGTGACACCGGCCACCTCCGGTGCATCAGGGTCGATACGGAATGTTGCGCGCCCGGTTAGGCGCTCATAGGCCCCCACCTGTCCGAAACTCTGCCCGTCCGCGAAGGGACGGCGATCTGTCACCCGATAATCGATGATGGTGGCGGGCATCTTGGCAGTCCTCAAACGTTGGGAAAATGGCACCGGTAATAATGCGCACCACCGCTTTTTTGCGGCACTTCAGTACTGCACAACGCCTGCGCCTTGGGGCAGCGAGGATGGAACGCGCAGCCACTGGGCGGGTCCAGCGGGCTGGGAAACTCGGCCTCCAGCCCCATTTCCGGCAGGCGCGCCCCGGCGCGCGGCGGCAGAACCGCCTTCAGCAGGGCCTCGGAATAGGGGTGCCTTGCCTTGGCAAAAACCTCGGCACTGGGGCCACGTTCGACGATCTGACCCAGATACATCACCGCGACCTCGTCGGCCAAATGGTGCACCACGGCCAAGTTGTGACTGATCAGGATCATCGTCAGGTTCAACTGCTTCTTTAATCCGTGCAGCAGGTTCAGGATTTGGCTTTGCACCGACACATCCAACGCCGAGGTCGGTTCGTCGCAGATCAGGATTTCGGGCTCACCGATCAGGGCGCGGGCGATGGCCACTCGTTGACGCTGCCCGCCGGACAGCTGGCTGGGATAGGCATCGACCAGATGTCGGGGCAGGCCGACCTCGCCCGCCAATTCGCGCACCCGCGCCGTCAGGGCCGGGCCACCTTCGCCGCGCACTCGCATCGGGGCGGCGATGATTGCCTGAACGGTCATGCGCGGATTCAGTGACGAATAGGGGTCCTGAAACACCGGCTGAATCAGGCGCGCCCGCGCGATCCGGTCGTAAGAGTCGATGGATTTTCCGCCAATCAGAACCTCCCCCGACGAGGGCTGTTCGACGCCCAGAAGAACCTTGGCCAGCGTGCTTTTGCCACAGCCGGATTCCCCCACAAGACCCAAAGTACGGCCCCGTTCAAGGCCCAGATCAATGCCGCGCAACGCCTGCAAGGTCCGCTTGCGTGCAAAGTTGCCGCCGACGCTATAGTCGCGGGTGACGCCGCGCATTGTCAGAACTTCGGTCATACTACGCCCTCGCGTTCGGGTGATGCATCCGCGCTGTCGGGCATGACCCAGACCGCCGGATCACGTCCGCTTCCGTCGACAGACAACACGCAGCGCATCTGCCGCCCACCGCCTGCATCGCGCATTGCAATCGGTCCGGCGCGGCAAATGTCGCTGGCATAGGGGCAGCGATCAACAAAGCCGCAGGCGTGCAATTCGCCCACCTGACGCGGTACAACACCGGGAATATAGCCCAGGGTTTCGCCCTGTTTCGTCTCGCCCGGAACCGGGATCGAATGAACCAACCCTTCGGTATAGGGGTGCAGCGGCAGCGACAGCACGTCGTCGCAGGTGCCGACCTCGACCACTTCGCCGCCATACATCACCACGATGCGATCCGCGATCCCTGCGACAACGCCCAGATCATGGGTGATCAGCAACAGACCAATCTGCGTTTCGCGCTGAATATCGCGCAACAGGCGCAGAATTTGGGCCTGAATGGTCACGTCCAGCGCTGTTGTCGGCTCATCCGCGATGATCAACCGCGGCTCGCACAGCAGGGCCATGGCAATCATCACCCGCTGGCGCAGACCACCCGACAGTTGATGGGGAAACTGGCTTAGCCGTTCTTGAGGCGACGGGATACCGACCTTGCCCAGCAGATCGCGGGCGCGCGTCATCGCATCCCGCCGCGAGATTTTGCGATGCTGGCGCAGGATCTCGCACATCTGATCGCCAATGCGATAACACGGGTCCAGCGCCGTCATCGGATCCTGAAAGATCATCGAAATCCGGTCACCGCGCAACTGACGCAACCGGCGCGCGGTGGCATCGGCCAGCGATTCACCGTCAAGCGTCAGCGCGTCACAGCCCAGTTTCGCCTGACGCGGCAGCAGGCCCATAATCGCCAGCGCGGTCAGGCTTTTGCCACAGCCGGATTCACCGACCACCGCCACGGTTTCGCCCTGCCCGACAGTCAGGCTGACGTCGCGCACCGGGCGCAGGGTGGCCCCATGAACGGGGATCTGAACGCTTAGGTTGCGGACATCAAGGATACGGGTGTCATCGGTCATCTCAGGCTTTCCCCTCGGGGGTTGTCACATCGCGCAGCGCGTCACCGACCAGATTGATCGCGAACACCAGCAGCACCAGCGCCGTACCGGGGATGGCAATCATCCACGGGCGGAACAGAAGCTGCGATTTGGCCTCGGCCACCATCAGGCCCCAGCTTACATCGGGCGGTTGCACACCCAGCCCAAGGAACGACAGCGCCGCCTCCAGCAGGATCGCGTGAGCGATCTCGATCGAGGCCACGACCACCAGCGGGCCGGTGATGTTCGGCAAAATCTCGCGGAACAGGATGCGGGGGGTCGAACTGCCGATGGCGCGGGCGGCGGTGATATATTCACGCTGCGCCAATTGCTGTGTCGCACTGCGCACGACGATGGCAAAGCGGTCCCACAGCAGCAGGCCGATCACAAGGATCAACAACCACAGCGAACTGCCAATCAGCGCCACCGCAACCAGCGCCACCAGAACGACGGGCAGTGTCAGGCGCACGGTGATGAAAAAGTTGATGATCATGTCCGGCCAGCCGCCCCAATAGCCCGCCGTGATGCCCATCGCCGTGCCAATCGTGCCGGAAATCAGCACCGTCAGAACCCCGATCCCCAGCGAAATCCGCGCGCCATACATCAACCGCGCCAGATAATCGCGCCCCAGATTGTCGGTGCCAAACGGGTGCAGCCAACTGCCCTTTTCGTTCCAGACAGGCGGCACATAGCGCAGGGACAGATCCTGAACCGATGGATCATGCGGCGTCAAAAGCGGGGCCAAAATGGCGACCAGAATGATCGCGACAATGATCACCCCGCCGATCCAGAAACCGCCATGACGCAGCGCACGCCCAAGGGCAACGCGCGCGGGCGAGACGGATACAGAGGCCGGGTTTTGTGGTGTAATCAACATAGCGTCATGAAATCCTGATGCGCGGGTCAAGGGCGGCGTTCAGCAGATCCGCCAGCAGGGTCAGCACAGCATAGGCCGTCGCAATAACCAGCAGGATCGCCTGAATGACTTCGATATCGGCGCGCTGGATCGACTCCCACGCCAGATGGCCGATGCCCTTAAGAGAAAAGATAGTCTCGATCACGATGGACCCGCCCAGCATGAAACCCAGCTGCACAGCCGCCAGCGACACCACCGGCACCACCGCATGGCGCAGCCCGTGACGGATGACAACGCGCCAGGGCGACAGGCCATAGGCACGCGCCGTGCGCACATGGTCCGATTGCAGCACGTCCAACATACCCGACCGCGTCAGCCGCATGATGGCAGGCGTCGCGTAATATCCCAGCGCGACCGACGGCATCAGATAGTTCAGCCAGCTGTCGCTGCCGGATATGGGCAACCAGCGCAGATACAGCCCGAACAGATAGATCAGCCCCAGCGCGAACAGAAACGACGGCAGCGCCTGACCGGCCACGGCCACCCACAACGACAGGCGGTCGATGATCGTATTGGGACGCAGCGCGGCAAACACCCCCAGCGGGATCGACAGCCCCAGCGCGAACAGCAGCGCACAGGCGCCCAGCGTGGCGGTGACGGGAATATGCGTGGCCAGAACGTCGGTCACATCCGCGCGCAGATAGGTCGAGCGACCCAGATCCCCGCCCAGAACCCGCCCGGCCCAATCCAGATATTGGGCATAGATCGGACGATCAAACCCATAGGTGACGCGCACGGCCTCGATGTCGGCTTGGGTCGCGCCCTCGCCAGCCATGGCCGCCGCCGGATCGCCCGACAGGTGTACCAGTAGAAAGGCGATCACCGATGTTACGGCAATCACCAAAACGGTCATGAACAGCCGCTTTGCAAGATATATCAGCATGTCGCCTCCGGGCGAAAACAGTGGAGGGCGCAAGGCCCTCCACATGATTTTTCAGCAAGGTGAAAAGTGTTATTTCCACTTGGCCAGATAGAAGTGCGCCATCTCGTCGGGTGTGACGGGATAGTCCAGATCCTTGTTAAAGGCGTAGGTCCGGCCATAGACGAACAGCGGGATATAATACGCCTGATCCGCGATCTTCTTCAGCGCCTTGGAATAAAGCCCCTTGCGCGCGTCCTGATCGGCGGTGCTGTCTGCCTCTTTCAGCCATGCCATGACTTCTTCGTCACGGGCATAGTCATCGACGCTACCGGTGAAATAGTAGCTGGTCGAGGCCGACACATCCAAGATGCCGTTGGACCCGAATGTCAGGTGCGCCATCGGCGTTTCGTCACCGGCAATCTTCGGGCGCAGGGCCTTCCATTGCAGGAACTGAAGATCGGTATCAATGCCGACCTGACGCAGATCGTTCAGCACGGCCTCGGTATAGGCGCGGTCACGATACGCATAGAACGGCAGGCTGAACCCATCGGGATATCCGGCCTCGGCCAGAAGGGCCTTGGCCTTGGCGGGGTCATAGTCATAGGTCGTGACATCGGTTTCACAACCGAACTGCACGGGCGCGCAGATCGAATCCATCACCACGGCACCATCACCGACCAACTCGTTGGTGATCGCTTCGCGGTTGATCGCATGGGCGACGGCGCGGCGCACGTTAACATCCATCATCGGATTGTCACCGGTGCGTCCCGCAGCGTCCAGCGCCAGGAACGACATCCGCATCGAGGGCGCGGACACGACCGTCAGGTTGCCCATATCGGCCAGCATTTCGGCGTTCTCGGGCGGAACGCCCCAGATCCAGTCGATGCCGCCGGTGACGACCTCGGCAATCTGTGCTTCGGGGTCTTTGATCGTGCGATAGATCAGCTTGCCAATCGACGGCTTGCCCTTGGGGCTGCCCTCGAAATAGTCGGGGTTCGCTTCCAACGTCAGCGAGTCGCCGGCGACGTAATCGGTCAACTTGTAAGGTCCGGTGCAGACCGGTTGAACCGCGCCCCAATCGCGCCGCTCGGCGCCGTCAGTGCCGGGCACAACAGGCGCGCTGTCGTAATGGCCCGACGGATACATCGGGGACGTTCCGGTCAGATATTGCAGCGCCGCAGGTGTCGGGCGCTTGGCGTGAATACGCACGGTCAGCGGGTCAACCGCCTCGACCGTGTCAATCCAGTCGACCAGCACGCGGATTTTCATATCGCTGTCAGGCGCGGCGACGTGGTTCAGGGTATAGGCCACATCCTCGGCGTCGAAATCGGTGCCATCGTGGAACGTGACGCCCTCGCGCAGCTTAAATTCAAGCGTCACATCGTCCGTCCATTCCCAGCTGGTTGCCAGAAGGGCCTGGAATTCGTTGGTGATGGGATCGCGGTGCAGCAAGCCGTCGCACATCGCATAGGCGTTGATCAACGCCTCGCGCTGGTTGCCGTAATAGATGTCGGCGGTATCCATTTCGGTCGACGTTGCCCAGGTGAACGTATCGTTTTCCTTGCCTGCATGCGCAGACCCCGCAGCGATTGCCAGAATCCCGCTGGCCAGAATGGTTCTTGTAAGTAGCATTTTTTCATTATCCTCCTTGTTGAGTGTTATTTGTCGGGCGGTCTGCCACCCACGGCAGGTCAATCCATGATAACGCGGTGTCTTTGGTGCCACCCCGCCCTAGCGAAATGTCCGGCGGGCGCCCGTAGGGCAGTTGCACGTAGTGGTCCTTGTCGGCGGCCGCGATCGAGACGCGGATCGCACTTCCCTTGGCAAAGCGCCACGCCGTCGGCAGCAGGGCAAAGCGTAGCTCGGCAGGCTCGCCCGGTATCAGTGGCGCGCTGTTTTTGCGGCTGAAATCACGATAGGGCCAGGTCCAGTTCTGATCGGCAGGGGCCGGAATGACCTTGCGGTGCAGCGCGCGCAACACGCCCTCGGTGACATACCGCAAGGTGCCGTCCTGCTCAAGCTCGGACAGGTAGACATGCAGCACCGCGTCGCCCTGATTGGCGCTGACGTTCAGGTTGATAACCGGATGCCCGGCAATCTCGGCGGCGGCGTCCAGCGGGGCGGACGTCCATGACAGCAGCCCGCGTTCCTGCGCGGTCCAGTCGGTGTAATAGTCGGTGACAGGCAGGGCCGACAGACGCTCGTGCCGGGTGTTCGTGCCACTGCCCCAAGCGAAATCCGCCTGAAATGAATCGTGCCCTTCGGCGCCGGCCTCGGATGCCAGAACGCCGTCCGCCGAGGGATAGAAACGCTGCATATCCTTCACAGGCGGCCACGACTGCGCCGATTTCCATGCCTCGTCATGCAGGCTGTAATACTGGATCGGGGCCTCGTCCCGCAGACCGGTCTCTTGCCCCATCAGGTATTGGTCGAAGAACCGCAGCACCGCCCCCATCAACGGGAACGCGCTGCCCGCTGTGTCCCGCCACGGCGACACGTTGCTGCGCGCGCCATGATCCCATGGGCCGATCAGCAAGTGATTGTCGCGATTGGGCAGGGACAGCCAGCGCGCAATCGCACCATTGGCAAAGCCCGCACCGTCCATCCACCCCGACACCGACAGGATCGCCAGATCCTCGCGCATGCCATCGGCATAGTGAAACGGGCTGAAGGAATGGCTGCCAAACTCAGGGTCATAGGGCAGGCGATCATCGGTAAAGCGGAATTCGGTGATAAAATCGGGCATATGGAAGTTGCCCAGATGCTCTTTGACTGCGGCCTCTTTCAGATGCCCCTCGGGATCGTCATCCACCGGTTGCGGCCCGGCATAGTCGGGGTTGCTGAAATACGGCAGCGTCGCCAGAACATCCCGCCTGTCATGGTCCAGACCGACCATGATGTGGTCATAGCTGAACGCCAGCTGATTCATCATCACCCCGCCGGGATAGAAATGATCGGCATAGGTGTTCCAGACCGCAAACAACGGCGCAATCGCCTTGACTGCCGGATGTCCGGTGCTGGCCAGAAAACAGGCCGCCGCCCCCAGATAGGAAATGCCGGTGGACCCAATCGTGCCATCGGACCACTCATGGGCAATGATCCAATCCGCGATCTCGTGGAAATCATCGCGCTCGGCGGGTGATCTGAAACTGTCACGCGTGCCAAAACTGGCCCCGGTGCCGCGCACATCCACCACCACCAAGGCATAGCCGCGCGGCACGAAAAAATCACGGTAAAGCGCGATATTCGGGCTGGGCTCGGACGTGCCGTCATGCCCGTCACGCAAGGCGAAACGCCGGTAGTAGGGCGTCAGGATCAGGATCGTCGGAAAAGGTCCGTCCGCCCCTTCGGGCAGATACGTGTCCACAGCCAGACGGCAGCCGTCGCGCATTTCGACATACTGCGAGGTCGGCGTTTTCGGCAAGGTGCAGGTCGCCGGACGGGTGTCCAAATAATGCGACGGGGTCTGAACCCATGCCGTGCTGTCGCGATCGCTGTCTGACATGTCATTCCCCAAAGGTTGATCCGGTCCTGCACGGATCGCCGCATTTGGCCGCAAGGTGCGCCATTATATTTGTATGTGTCAAATTCCATTTTTGCGGCTATTCATGCACAAAACGCATATGGCGAAAGGCCTCCGTTATGAATCACAAAAGCCTGCTGGCTTTTCGCGCCTTCATGGAAGGCGGATCCGTCAATGACGCCGCCGACAGATTGCGCCGGACCCAGTCACAGGTCAGCAGATTGCTGACCGCCCTTGAGGAAGACGTGGGATTCCCATTGTTTTTTCGCAAGGGACGCCGCCTTTTGCCGACACCAGAGGCGCGCGAACTTTTCCATCAGGTCGAACGCGCCCTATCCGAGCTGGACGAGGTCGAAAACGAAGCCCGCCGGATCGGCAACCGCCAAAACAGCCACGTCCGCATCCTGACGGCCCCGCATGTCACCAACATTCTGGTCGTCGAGGCCATCGAACAACTGACGCAAGAAGACCCGCATTTCACGGCGACAATCGACAGCCGCACGCGCATCGACATCGACCTGTGGCTGGGCCGCGAACAGTTTGACATCGGCATCACCGTCTTGCCGCTGGACGACCGCGCGTGGGACATCGAACCGATGGGCCAGGTCGATGCCGTCGCCGTCATGCACGAGGATCATCCACTGGCCGCGCGCGATGCCGTGACCATTCAGGATCTTGTCGGTCTGCCGCTGGTGATCAACAGTCCCAGGACCGTGATGCGCCAACGCATCGATGCGTTGTTCCGCAAAATCGACGTTACGCCCAACATCCGTCTGGAAACGCCAAACGGCGTCATTGCATGTGAACTGGCGGCGCGGGGACTGGGCGTGGCGGTTGCAGATGGGCTGGTTGCCAGATCGTGGTTAAAACCGGGAATGGTGTACCGCCCCTTCACGCCGACGATCCGGCTGGAATACATTTTCTTCTTCCCCAAGTCGCGGCCTAAAAGTCCTTCGGTCACGCGCATGGCCGAACTGATCAGGGCATCGGCAAAACGCTCGGGCTCGGTCGTGGCATGATCTTGGGGTCTTAGATGGCCACCCGCCACATGCGAAAGCGGCCCTGCCCCGTGACCTCACGGATCAGGCCCTGCGCCTCCATCCATGTCAGGTTGCGCTGGATGGCTGCGCGGCTGGCACCGGTCAGCGCCTCGGCCATCGGGGCCGACACCAACGGCCAGTCCGTCAGAACCCTGCCCAAGGCCGCCGGTGTGCGGCCTGATAATTGTGCCATGCAGGCCCCTGCCCGCGCCACCCATGCGTCGATGTCGTCCAGATGGCGCATAGCCGTCAGGGTCGCGTTCTCCATCCCGTCCAGCCAGCGGGCCAGCCGTTGGGGCGGTGTGCCGCCCGCGCGCAGCCCCCCGGCCCCGCCCATTGCCATTGGCGCGAAAACCGCCCCCCCACCGTCACCCGCCACGATGCGTCCCGCCGTCACCGCCGCCTCCATCTGATCGCCATGCTGTCCTAGACCCGCAAGGCCCCACAGGTGGAAGCCCATACAGGCGCGGCTGATCGGATGCAGGTCGCGCGCCGCCGCCATCAGGGTCAGCCAACTGCCCGCGCGATCCTCAAAACGTTCGGCGGTGTCTTCCATCGCGTCCGGATCACGGCGATCCAGAAAATCGGCAAGACCCGCCTCGGGCCCCGGCCCACCCGTCAACCGCCGCACCGCCCAGCCGACGCGCGACAAATCGCCGGTATCGTCCTGCGCGCCCGACAACCGCAGCGCAATCCACAGCGCCAGCCGATCAGGGCCAACCCGGTCCCCGACAAACCAGCTAAGGTCAGACGCCTCCAACAACGCCAACCGATGCCGCCACCCTTCCGGCCCGCGCCGCAGCCTGTCATCCAGCGCGCCCAACCGTCCGGCCACCCGCGCCAGACGCGCGGCCAGCCCGGCCTCGGCCCCCGCCCAGTCCGCAATAATCTGATCCTCCCCCGGCGCGACCTGCTGGCCGGGGAACAGATAGTCCGGCTCATCCTCTAACGGGCCGGGCAGAAACCACAGGTCGTCTTGGGACGCGCCATCGGTCTGTTCAGCCTCGTCAAAGGGGTCTTTGGACGTGTCGGAAGGTGAGTCTTGCGAATTCATATGTGCACAATACGGGCTTTATGCACACTGCCCAGCTATTTCATTACCCAGACTCAGCCAAAGGACTGGAACCCGAGCATTGGCCGGATTGACCGCTGCAAAAGCTGAAACTCTTGCCGTCGATAAAAACCAACATAATGCCGTTGCGGTTTACGTTGTGTAGGGCGAATTGAAGGTTTGCCGGAAGTAGTCATATATTAACTGCATCTGGGGCGAAAAACCGGCGTTCTTGCGCCATGCTAATCCGACATCCATCGTCGGCACCGGCGTTTCGGTCAACACCGTGGCGATCCGTTTCCCTTCCAACGACCAGGGCCGGTACACCATGTCCGACAAGATCGCGACGCCGTGACCGTTGGCCACCAGTGACCGGACGGCCTCGACCGACGATGTGCGCAGGGTGACGCGTGGTTGAGCGCGCTGGTAACTCCAGTATTTCATTGCAGAGTTCGCCGCCTCATCCACCGTCAGCATGATATAATCTTCTTCGGCGATGTCTTCGAAGGACGCCGTGCGGCGATGTGCAAGGCGGTGCGTGTTCGACACCCAAAGCCGCCGGGAGGACCGCATCAGGGTTTCACTGTCCAGTGCGGGGTTGGCGATATTGGAGGTCAGCAAAATCGCAATATCGAATCTGTTGGCCAGAAGCCCCTCTTCGATGCTGTCTCGGTTTTGCTCAAACAGACGGATGTCCAGATTGGGGTGTAACTGGCGCAACCGGTCCAGATGCGATGGCAGAAAATACCCGATTACCGTATAGCTTGCGGCGATGCGGATCGTACCGGAGGTTTCCGAGTTACGGTGTCGCAGACTTTGGGCCTCTTCCACCTTTGACAGGATCGCATAGGCCGACGTCAGCAGGTCGCGCCCGGCATGGGTCAGGTCCATGCCGTGATGCGTCCGCACAAACAGCTCGACCCCCAGCGAGGTCTCCAGTTCGCGGATCGCGGTTGTCACCGAGGATTGCGAGATAGACAGAGCCGAGGCCGCACGGCTGACCTGACCGGTTTCGGCAGTTGCGACAAAATACTTCAGCTGACGAAAATTCAAGGTACGCGCTCCTTCAGAATGGGTCCGAGCATTATCGGTTTTTCCGATAAATTAACCTCAAGATTCTGAAATTTACAAACAACAATCCGCGTTGCAAGCTTTCTCGTAGGAATATGAGGGATGTGTTTGATGCGTAAGATGGTCGATCTCAATTGCGACATGGGCGAAGGGTTCGGCCATTGGACCTATGGCGATGCGCCCGATGACGCGCTGATGGAGATCATCAGTTCCGCCAACGTTGCCACCGGGTTTCACGCCGGCGATCCCAACTCGATGAACCGGCTGGCGGCACTGGCCAAGGCGCATGGTGTCGGACTGGGCGCGCATCCAGCCTACAAGGATTTGCAAGGGTTCGGGCGTCGCCGCATTGACGCGGCCACTGATGAGCTGGTTAACGATATCCTGTATCAAATCGGCGCATTGCGTGAATTTGGCCGCCGTCACGATGTGGCCCTAAGCCACGTAAAGCCGCATGGTGCCCTTTATATGGAGGCCGCGTGCAACGAGGAACTATCGCGCCATCTGGTGGAAACGCTCCAGCGGACAAGCCCCGATTTGATCCTGTTCTGCATGGGCGCATCCACGACCTACGAGGTTGCAAAGCGCCTGTCACAACCGGTGGTGCGCGAATTCTATTCCGACCGCGATTATGGCGATGACGGGATGATCGTGTTCACCCGCAAACCGGCGGCGATGGATCCCGATACCATTGCGCAGAAATGCCTGCGCGCCTGCTTGGACGGTCAGGTCGAAACCGCCAGTGGCAAGGTTATCGACGTGGCCTTTGAATCGATCTGCGTCCATTCTGACACGCCCGGCGCGGTGCAGATCCTTAGCGCCATTCGAAAGATACTGAACGATAACGACATTTCGATCGCGTCCGCCAGGGACGTATTGGCGCAGGCCAACGATAACTAGGATCTTCCAAGGAGAAACGACACATGGCTGACATCCAATCCCCGGTTCCGGGCACTTTCTATCACCGCCCCTCGCCCGAAGATGCTGTTTTCAAATCCGAAGGCGACAGTGTCGCCGTTGGTGATACCATCGGCCTTGTCGAGGTGATGAAATCCTTCATCGAGGTGCAGGCCGAAGAGGCTGGCACGTTCGCGGGCTATGCGGTCGAAAACGAAGCCGCCGTATCGGCCGGTGACGTTCTGGCGACGTTGAAGTGAAATGAGTATTCAACGGCTCTTTATCGCGAACCGGGGGGAAATCGCCGTGCGCATCGTGCGCGCCGCGAAATCCCTGGGGATCCATACCATTCAGGCCCATTCCGAGGCGGATGCCGACATGCTGGCCGTGCGCATGGCGGATGAGGCCGTTTGCATTGGCCCGCCGCAGGCTGCGAAATCCTATCTGGACATTGAAGCGGTCGTGAAGGCGGCTCGCGATGCGGGTGCCGATGCGGTGCATCCGGGCTATGGCTTTCTTGCCGAAAGCCCGGCCTTTGCCCGCGCCGTGACCGAGGCCGGGATGATCTTTGTCGGCCCATCTGCCGACACGATTCAAAGCATGGGTGACAAGGTATCGGCCCGACAGGCCGCCGGCGCAGCGGGCGTGCCGGTTGTTCCCGGCTCGGACGGCAGGGTCGACGACATGGATGTGGCCGCCCGACTGGCCAGCGACATCGGTTTTCCGGTGATGATCAAGGCCAGTGCAGGGGGCGGAGGGCGCGGCATACGGATTGCCGAGACCGCCGAAGACCTGTCAAAGTTGGCACCGCAGGCCCGGCAAGAGGCCCAGGCCGCGTTTGGCGACGGTGGCATTTATATCGAAAAGGTCATTCGTCAGCCGCGCCACATCGAGGTGCAGATATTGGGTGACGGCACCCGCGCCGTGCATTGTTTCGAGCGCGAATGCTCGCTTCAGCGCCGCCGCCAGAAGGTGTGGGAAGAAGCGCCCGCTTTTGATCTGCCCGAAGCGACGCGGCAGGCGATGTGCAAAAGCGCCGTCGATCTGGCCGAGGCCGTGGGATATCGCGGGGCCGGGACGGTCGAGTATCTTTATGATCAACAGGCAGACGCCTATTATTTCATCGAGATGAACACCCGCATTCAGGTGGAACACCCCGTCACCGAAATGATCACCGGTCTGGATCTGGTGGCCCTGATGATCCGCGTCGCGGGCGGTGAACCTCTGCCGCTTGTTCAGGATGATATTCACCTGACCGGCCATGCCATCGAAGTGCGATTGAATGCCGAAGATCCGCATAAGAAATTCATGCCATTTCCGGGCAAGGTTGGTGCGCTTGACCTGCCCGAATCCGATGGCGTCCGTGTCGATCACTTCCTTTACGAAGGCTATCAGATCCCGCCATTCTATGACTCGCTTATTGGCAAACTGATCGTTCACGGAGACACCCGCGAACAGGCTATCGACAAAATGCAATCCGCGCTGGACGGCATCAAGATTGATGGCCTGAAAACCACCATCCCGCTGCATAAGGCGCTGGCACGGTCGGACGACGTGCGCGCCGGTCGCATCCATACCCAGTGGCTTGAGCCGTGGCTGGATGCGGGCAATCTCAACGACCAGACAGGAGGAGCATCGTGAAGACACGGTATTCATACGGCGGCGACGAGCATATCTTTGTCGAGATGGACGAAGAAATGTCGCTGGACGCATTCTTCAAATCCCTCGCGATGAGCAACGCCACCCGCGACGCCAACATCGACGGCATCCGCGAGATTTGCCCCGCCAACGCGTCGTTTCAGGTGCGCTATGATCCCGAGGTGATCGCGCCAGAGGATATGATGGCCAAGCTGAAAGAGCTGGAAAAGAAGGCCGAAAACGCAGAAAAGCGACTGAACACGCGCATTGTCGAAGTGCCCGTCTACTATCAGGATCCGTGGACGCATGACTGTGTGATGCGGTTTCGCGAACGGCATCAGGATCCTTCCGGCACCGATCTGGATTACGCGGCGCGCATCAATGGCTATGACAGTGTCGAGGCCTTCATCGAGGCGCATCACTCGGCCCCTTGGTTCGTGTCGATGGTCGGTTTCGTGTCGGGCTTGCCGTTCCTTTATCAGCTGGTCGAACGCGACAAGCAGATCGAGGTCCCGAAATACCTTAAACCGCGCACCGACACGCCAAAGCAGACCGTCGGGTACGGTGGCTGTTTCTCTTGCGTCTATTCCGTGCGCGGCGCGGGTGGTTATCAGATGTTCGGTATCACACCGTTGACCATCTTTGATGCCGACCAGAAGGTCAGCTATCTCAAGGACTTCATGGTGTTCTTCAAGCCCGGCGATATCGTCAAATGGAAGCCGATCGACCGTGAGGAATACGACCGTATTCTCAAGGGTGTCGAAGACGGCACATACCAACCACGCATCGCCAACGTCACCTTTGATCTGGAAGATTTCAACGGCGATATGGCAGGCACCAACGCCAAGCTGATGGAGGCTCTCAATGACGTTTGAAGTTGTCAAACCCGGCCTTTTGACCACCATTCAGGATCTGGGGCGTCCGGGGTATTTCCACCTTGGAATCCCCGAAGGCGGTGCCATGGATCGTGAGGCGATGCGTATCGCCAACATGCTGGTCGGCAACCCCGAAGACGCCGCCGGTCTGGAAGCCGTGTTTATGGGCCCAGAACTTAAATTCAACGATGATACATTGGTCGCCGTGTGCGGCGCGCAGATGCCGATCCTTGTCGATGGCGAGCCGCGCGACAGTTGGTCGTCCTTCATGGTCAAGGCTGGCCAGACGTTGAAATTCGGCTTTCTGAAATCCGGCGCACGCATCTATATTGCGATGGCGGGCGGTATCGACACGCCCCCGGCGCTTGGCAGTCGGTCAACCTACCCCATCGGTGCCTTGGGTGGTTTTGAAGGCCGCGCACTGGCGGCGGGCGATACTGTTCCTGTCGCTAAGGCGGCGGGCCAGACACAAGAACGCGCGCTGGATCAATCCCTGCTGGCGACGCTGCCGAACCCGGTGGAGCTGCGCGTGCTGCCCGGCCTTTACTGGCACCGGTTGACCGAAAAATCGCAAGAACAGTTCTTTGCGGACGAATGGAAAGTCGCGCCCGAGGCGGATCGCATGGGGTATCGTTTCCGCGGCGGCACGGCGATGGAGTTTGTCGAGCGTGACCAACCTTTCGGGGCCGGATCAGACCCGTCAAACATCGTTGACGGCTGCTATTCTTATGGCTCGATTCAGGTGCCTGGTGGAACCGAACCCATCGTCCTGCACCGCGACGCGGTCTCGGGCGGGGGATATTTCACCATCGGTGCGATCATCTCGGCGGATATGGATCTGATCGGACAGTTGCAGCCCAATACGCCCGTTCGTTTTGTGCAGGTCGATATGGATCAGGCCCTGACGGCGCGCCGCGAGCGCCACGAGCGTTTAGAAAAATCCCGCAAATCCCTGTCCTGACAGGGGTTTGCACCCACTCAGGCGCGCGGCCTGACCTGCCATCCAAGTTGCGGGGAAAATAAGGAGCCTAAAATCTACGCCGCACGCCCCAAACGGAACCTACGCTGCCTAAGATTTGCCCGAAAATCATAGGTTTCAGGTCAGCCGGCCATGTCCTGACAATTTACTTGGGCCGATTGATCCAGACGGACTACGCTAGACTGTCAAAGTCGAAAATCCAAAGAGACGGAGGGCTGCGTTTGTGCGCTATTCAAGTCGAAAATGGCCGCTTACCACCAATAATCCCGCCTGATCCGTCAGGATAGTAGGGAAAAAGCATCGGCAAGGGCCGAGTCGGTACAGAGCGCGCTCTACGGCGGCTAACCCGAAGAAATGCCTAAAAACTATAATAATAAGATGAACTAGGAGGTTCAAAATGAAGAAACTGTTTTCCAGAGTGTCCATATCTGCGTTGGCCGTTGCATCAATGGCAACGATGGCATCTGCAGAAGGCCCGCTGTGGCCTTTTGACGTGGTCAACGTCGCCGACGGCACTGCCGAGATCACCCCCTACACCGGATTGGAAAAGGCCGAAAAGCCTTGGCATATCTGCGTTCTGTTCCCGCATATGAAGGACAGCTATTGGGTTGGCGTGAACTATGGCATCGTTGATCAGGCGCGCAAGCTGGGCGTCAAGGCGACAATCCTTGAGGCCGGTGGATATACCGAAGCGGCCAAGCAGGTGTCGCAGTATAACGACTGTCTGGCGTTGGGCGTGGATGCGATCGTAATTGCCGCGATTTCCGAAGCCGGTCTTGCCAAAAGCATGTCCGAAGGCAAAGAAAAAGGCATCGTGCAGGTTGGCGTGATCAACCCGATGAGCGATGTCGCGGATGCCCGGATCTTTGCAAATTATGATGACGCTGCCGAAGCAGGGGCCAAGTTCCTTGTCGAAATGACGGGCGACACTCCGATGCGCATGGTCCACTTCCCCGGTCCCCAAGGCTCGGGTTGGGCAGAAGCATCGACCGAAGGTGTCGAACGTGCAATCGAGGGCAGCAACATCGAACTGCTTGAGGCCAAGTACGGCGACACCGGCAAAAGCATCCAGCTGCGCCTGGTCGAAGATGCGTTGCAGGCATATGGCGATGTGAACATCGTCTACGGCACTGCCGTGACCGCCGAAGTTGCCGCACAAGCGCTGGAAGAAGCCGGAAACGAAGATGCTCTTGTTGCGGCATATTACTCCAACGAAGGCATGGTTGATCTGGTGCGTTCGGGCGTCGTGACCGCCACTGTCACCGAGTCCCCGGTGATGGAGGCCCGCATCGCGATGGATATGGCCGTGCGCATCCTTGAGGGCAAAGAGCACCTGTCGAACCTGCGGCCCTCGATGACGGTCGTGACCAAGGACAACATCGACGATATCGACCTGACGCGCGCCTTCGCGCCGACGGATTTCGATCCGGTGTATTCGGTCGAGTAAGGGTCGATGAACGCAACATCAACTGGTCCGGGCGTAGTATCTACGCCCGGCACCCCCTTGGTCGAGATTTCGCATCTGGATAAATCCTATGGCGCCTTCAAGGCGCTAGAGGACATGCAATTTGAATTGCGCCCCGGCGAGGTTCATGTGCTGTTCGGTGAAAACGGCGCGGGCAAATCGACACTGATCCAGATCATCTGCGGCGTGCAGAATTATGACAGTGGTGAGTATCGCCTTTTTGGCGAGGCACTGACCGGGCTAACCCCCGCCATGGCGCATGAAAAAGGGGTCAGCATCGTTTTTCAGGAGTTTAGCCTGATCCCCGACATGACGGTCGAAGAAAACCTGTTTCTCGGGCACGAGATGACGGGCGGTTGGCGGCTGGCAAAATCGGCGATGCGCGCAAAGGTGCAATCGGTTTTGAGCCGGCTTGGCTTCCACCTTGATCCTGCGGCACGTGTCAGCAGTTTGCGGCGGGCGCATCAGCAGATGGTCGAAATCGCCAAGGCGCTGCTTTGGGATTGCCGTGTTCTCATTCTTGACGAGCCGACAGCATCCCTGACAGATCAAGAAGCGGCGCAGCTTTTTGATATTATCGAACAACTGCGCGACGAAGGGCTGGGCATCATCTATGTTTCGCACCGGATGCCGGAAATCACCCGGCTGGCGGACCGGATCACGGTGCTGCGCGATGGCAAATACATCGCGACGGTGAACCAGTGTGATACTTCGGAAAAGGAACTTGTCCAACTAATGACGGGGCGGTCCTTCGAGAACTTTTTTCCACATATCGAGCGCACCCCGGGCGAGACGGTTCTGACGTTTGACAATGTGACGTTGCAAAGTGGTCTTGCTGAAAACCTGAGTTTCGAGGTGCGCCGTGGCGAGGTCTTGGGATTTGCCGGGCTTGCAGGCTGTGGCAAGTCGGAAGTGCTGCGCGCGGCCTTCGGGTTAGAGCGTATTGCAACCGGTCGGATCACTGCAAATGGCGTCGCGCTGGAGAAACACAACCCACGCAAGGCGCTGAGCAACCGGATATGTTATTTCCCTTCGGATCGCTCAACCGAGGGGCTGGCGATGCATCAAAGCCTGACGTTCAACAGCACCATTGCCGCGCTGGACGATCCAGTGTTTTCGCGCGGCAAGACCCTTTTGAACCGGCGCGCCGAGCGCGGGTTTACCGAAAAGATGATCGACAAGCTGAAGATCCGCACACCCGGCCTGACGGCCAAGGCCGATCAACTGTCGGGTGGCAACAAGCAAAAGCTGATGATCGCGCGCGGGCTGTCACGGGAATTCGACGTGTTCCTGTTCGATGAACCGACCGTCGGGGTGGATATTCAGGCCAAACTGGAAATCTACGACGTGATCAAGGCCCTGACCGAAGAAGGCAAAGCGGTGGTGATCGCGTCCTCTGAACTGGCCGAGGTGATGCATATGTCGCATCGCGTCCTCGTCATGCGCGAAGGGCACATCGTCGGAGAGCTGGACGGAGAGGACGTTACGGAAAACGCCGTGCTGTCGCATTTCTTCGATCACGAAAGCGAAAGCCAAGCAGAGGAACACCACGCACCATGACGGCAATAGCTGCAAGTCAACCAAGCCGCCTCGGCAGGGTCATGAAGGCCATCGGAATTCTGCCGGTGGTCCTGCTTATAACCTGCGTCCTGCTGGCCCTGTACGAACCCCGGTTCCTGCGGACCTCCAACCTGATCAACGTGCTGCGCAATGCATCGTTTCTGGCGATCATTTCCGCCGGTCAGATGCTGGTCATTATCGTTGGCGGGTTTGACATTTCCGTCGGGGCCATCGTGGCATTGACCAGTGTCAGTTCCGCACTGTCCATGGCCGGGTTGACCTCGATGGGTGTCGAAAGCGCGCCGATGATCGTCTTTCTGGGCTGTCTGGGCGGATTGATCCCCGCGTTGATCGTGGGCGTTGCCAACGGGTTTTTCGTCAGCGTGATGAAAATTTCGCCGTTCATGGTGACCATCGGCACCATGACCATGGCCGCCGGGATCGCCGGATATGTGACCGGCGGCACGCCGATCTATGACATGCCCGAGCTGTTCACCCGTGAGATCGGGCGCGGCAGGCTTATGGAGCTGCCCTATGTCGTTTATGCGGCGGTCATCGTTCTTATGGTCCTTTGGTATATGCAGACCCAGACCCGGCTGGGCCGGTATTTCTATGCCGTGGGCGGCAATGAAAAGGCCTCGCGCCTTTCGGGGCTGAATACGCGCAAATATATCTGGCTGGCTTATATCCTTAGCGCGCTTTTGGCGGGGATTGTCGGGATATTCCTGACGGCTCGCGTGGGATCCGGCGAAGCGACGCTTGGCAGCAACCTTATGCTGGAAAGCATTTCGGTGGCCGTCATCGGTGGTGTCGCCCTGAAAGGTGGCGTTGGTCGTATCCAGATGGTCGCGCTTAGCGCAATTTTCCTGTCGGTCCTCAGTAACGGGATGAGCCTGGCGCGGATTGACAGCAAATATCACATCATCATCATCGGTCTGGTCATCATCATCGCTGTTGCCGCCGAAAGTTATCGTGAAAATCGGAGAAGCGGGCATGTCTGAGCAAACCCAAACATCCGGCCTCGATCTGCGCGCCTTGGGGCCGCACCTGTTGTTGCCGCTGGCGATTGTCGCCGTGATCGCAGTCTTTGCGATGCTGCAACCGGCAATGTTGTCGGGGGACAACGTCGTCAACATAATGAAGCAGTCCTCGCTGTTCTTTTTCGTCGCCTGTGCGCAGCTGGTCGTGATCATCACGCGGGGTTTTGATCTGTCGGTCGGGGCCACGGTGTCTTTGGTATCGGTCGCGTCCTCGATGGTGATGACCGCGCTGATACCGTCGCTGGGTGACGGGTTGGGCATCTTTGCCGGTGTTGTCATCGGTCTACTGATCGGCGCGGCCATTGGTGCGGTTAACGGTCTGCTGGTCGCCTATGGGCGGATCAATCCGTTTGTCGTCACCCTGGCAACCATGAGTATCTTTACCGGGGTCGCAACGACGATTTCAGGGGGCTTTCCTATCTTCAATCTGCCCGATGCCTTTACCTTTGCGTTCAACCAAATGACGATCCTGCTATTGCCGATCCCGCTGATCATCGCAGGGCTTGTTGCTTATGGCCTGCATTTCGCGCTGACGCGCACGGTACATGGTCGCGTGTTGTATGTGCTGGGTGACAGCAACGAAGTGGCCCACGTCGGGGGGCGTCGCGTCAAGGAACACCTGTTTTTTGCCTATGTCACCAGTGGCGTTCTGGCGTCGATTGCCGGGTTGTTGATGACCGCGCAAACCGGGTCGGGCGAACCGAATTTGGGCACGTCGCTTGTTCTTAGCAGTATTGCGGCGGCCGTTATCGGGGGGGCGTCTTTGCGCGGCGGCACCGGCGGTATCTCGGCGCCGGTCTATGGATCGCTGCTGATCGTGTGCCTGTCGATCGGCATGAATCTGCAACAGATCAACGGATCGCTGCAACCGGTGGTGATTGGTGCTATTCTGGTGTTTGGGGCCGCGCTGGATGCGTATCGGACCAAAGTGCGCTAGGGCGCAAACGCATAATCGTTGCTGGAGGGCGTGCATCAAGGCCAAACAATTATGCGTATTTCACCAAGTATTCCGCGCGCCGCCGAACGAAAGTGAAGTGTATCGAAAGGTGAGGAATCGGCCAGAATTTCCGCCTCGACAGGAGAGAGTATGCATTTTTCGACCAAACAGTACGATGGAGCAGACAGAAATCAGATGTGGGCCCGGACCTTGTCCGAAACCTACTTTCCGCTTTCAACCGAGTTTCAGGATGACACAGGGTTCGATGGCACGCTGCAATCCTGGACGCTTGGTATTCTGGGGCTGTCGCAAATGGAGTGCAACGCCACCCTCTATCGTCGCAAGAAAAGCCACTTTACGAACGAAAAAGACAGCAGCCTGTTGATTACGATCCCGCAAGCCGAAGATGTTCACTTCAAGCAGTCATCGCGCGATGCACGGTGCAGCCCCGGTGGCTTTCTGGTCGAACGTGGCGATATTCCGTATGATTTCTGGCATGGCAAACGCAACAAGCTGTGGGTGCTGAAGGTGCCGACAGCCAGCGTGCGGTCCCGGCTGGGCGCGACGGATCGCTTTGGGGCGTTGACGTTCGATGCGACGCAGGGCGTCGGCATGTTTTTCGTTGGTGCGGTGCGCAACGCGATTGAAAACATCGACACGATCAACGATGCGGCGCGCGAAATGGCGGGGCAACATCTGCTGGATTTGTTGTGCCTGTCCATGCGCACGGATGATCGCATTCTGGACAGCAATTCTTCTTCGATCCGCGCCGCCCATCTGCAACGCGCCGAACAGTTCATTCGTGACAATCTGGCGAATGCAAATCTGAACTCGCAACTTGTTGCGGATTCCTGCGGGATATCGCTGCGCTATTTGCAGCGGTTGTTCGCCGAAGATGACCACTCCATCGTTGGGTACATCCGGGACAAGCGTCTGACGCGGTGTGACGAAGCATTGAAGATGACGAATGACACAACGACCGTGGCCAACATCGCCTATAAATGGGGTTTTTACGATCAGGCCCAATTCTGCAAACATTATCGCAACCGCTTTGGTTGCACGCCGACCGAAACCAGAAAGATGAGCCGCCTGGCGGCTGAAGCCAAGGATGAAAAACGGGGCTGACACCCGCCTGGCACCTACGAAAATTTAAACCAGTGAAAGCCCCTTTTCAGGGGCGGGATGAAGTTATGCCCAAGGCATGGCGAGAAATGCAAGGAAGAAACATGACAAAATCTAGGGTAGCTGTCGATGTGGGTGGAACCTTCACCGACGTGTGCATCATGGACGAGGATACCGGCGAAATCCGTATCGAAAAGACGCCGTCGACACCGGATGATCCGATGCGCGCGATCATGAACGGGGTCGCGGATTCGAAGGTGAATCTGGCGGATGTGACGATGTTTTCGCACGGCACCACCGTGGCGACAAACGCGCTGATCACCCGCAAACTGCCCCGTACGGCGATGATTTGCACCGAGGGATTTCGCGATGTTGTGGAAATTCGCCGCTCGAACAAAGAGGACCTTTGGGACACTTACAAGGACGTCGCCAAGCCATATATCCCCCGGCGTGACCGGCTGACGGTCAGGGAACGCATCGACGCGGCGGGCGAGATCCTTCAGGAGCTGGACGAGAAAGAGGCCCGCAAGGTCGCCGAGATCCTCAAAAAACGTGACGTCAAAGCCATCGCCGTCTGCTTTATCAACTCCTACGTCAACGGTCAGAACGAGCGGCGCATGAAAGAGATCCTCGCCGAGGTAATGCCGGGCGTGCATGTCTCGATCTCGTCCCAGATCATGCCCGAGATCTTCGAGCACGAGCGGTTCTCGACGACGATGGTGAACGCGGCGGTATCGCCCGTGGTGGTCGATTACGTCTCGCGGTTAAGCGATAAGTTGCAAGAGGGCGGCTATACGCGCGACCTGCTGTTGCTGCATACCGGCGGCGGTGTGATGACCCCCGCCAGCGTCAAGGATTTTGCCGCTCGTCTGGCCGGATCGGGGATCGCGGCGGGGGCAATTGCCAGCCGCTTTATCGGCAATCTATGCGGGTTCGAGAACTCCATCGGGTTCGATATGGGCGGGACCAGTACCGACGTGTCACTTGCCCACCACGGCGAACCGATCATGACCAAGGATTGGTACATCGAATATGGCTATCCGATCCGGTTCCCCAGCATCGAGGTTTTGACCATCGGTGCCGGTGGTGGATCGCTGGCCTGGAAGGACGAGGGCGGTTCGCTTCGTAACGGTCCGCAATCTGCGGGCGCGTATCCGGGGCCGGCCTGCTATTCGAACGGCAACGAGGTTGCCACCAACAGCGATGCCAATCTGGTTCTGGGGCGTCTTGGCACCAGCCTGGCAGGTGGGGAAATCACGCTTGATCCCAAACTGGCCGAAGCGGCGGTGCGTGACACCGTGGCCGAACCCTTTGGTATGGAACTGCACGAGGCGGCCGAGGCCATCATCGACGTCGCGAACGCCAACATGGCCAACGCGGTGCGTCTGTTGTCCATCACCCGCGGCCATGATCCACGCGATTTCGCGCTGGTCGCCTTTGGCGGTGCGGGGGCGCTACATGGCGCGGAGGTAGCGAAAGAACTGTCTATCCCGGTTGTGATCGTACCACCAAACCCCGGCGTCACGTCGGCCATGGGATGTTTGCTGGTCGATATCCAGCACGACTTTTCCGACAGCTTTATGGCTGACGCTGCATCGACTGACCCCAAGGACCTAGAGGCGGCCTTTCAGAAGATCGAGGCCGAGGCTGTCGAGCGTTTGCGCCATGAAGGCGTCGCGCCCGAAAACACCGTCCTGCAACGGACAACCGAGATGATGTATCAAGGCCAATGGCGCTCGCTGGCGGTTTCGACCCCGTCAAAGGTCACCAGCACAGAAGATCTCATCGCAGGGTTCCACGAACAGCACGAGCGCGAATACAATTTCCGCCGCGAAGACGCGCCGGTCAGCATCTTTCGGGTTGGCGTGAAGGCGACAGGGGTGGTCCCCAAGGCCGAGCTGCCCAAATACGAGGTCGTCGAGAATACGCCGACACCCGCCACTCAGCGGGATGTCTGGTTCGATGGCAAGTGCTGCAAAGCCGACGTTTATGACCGGGCGGAGTTCAAGGCAGGCGCGCAGTTCAGCGGCCCGGCCATCGTCGAACAGGTCGATTCAACCGTGGTTGTTCCGCCAAACACGACAGCAACGGTCGATCAATACATGAATATTCTTATCCGCTGGAGGGCCGAGGCATGAACAGCACGACACAAAACGAACTGGACCCGGTAACGTTCGAGGTTCTCAAGAACTCATTCATCACCTCGGTCGATCAGATGGCCGAACAGATGCTGCGCACCTGCTATTCCTTCGTGATCTACAACCGTGATTTTTCCAACGGTCTACATGACGCCGAAGGCAACTGCGTGGCACAAGGCAATGCGGATATCGCCGTTCACGTCGGCACGCTGCACTATACCTGCAAGGACGTAATCCGCGTCTTCAAGGGCGATATGTACCCCGGCGATGTCTATGCCATCAACGACCCCTATGCCGGTGGCACCCATTTCAGCGACGTGCGCCTGATCCGCCCGATTTTTGACGAAGAAACCCTTATCGGGTTTTCGCAATCGAACGGGCACTGGTCCGATCTGGGCGGGTCTGTTCCCGGCTCGTTCAACGTGACGGCCCATGAAATGTTCGGCGAGGCGGTGCGCATCACGCCGATCCGGCTGTTTCACAAAGGCAAGTTTTGTTCCGATGTGGCCAATATGATTGCCGCCAACACACGCGATCCTGCCTCCATCATCGGGGACATCCACTCTCAGGCTCAGGCCACACAGGTCGCAGAACGTGAATTGCAGCGTCTTGTCGAAAAATATGGCCGCGATACGGTCACGCAGGGCATGAACGAAGTGCAGGACTATGTCGAACGTTCGGTACGACAGCGGATTGCCGACCTTCCTGACGGCACGTGGGAGGCGGTGGATTACATCGACCGTGATCCCGGCGCTGGCGAGGGCATGATCCCGATTCACATCAAGATGACGATCAAAGGCGATCAGATCACCTATGATTTCGAGGGCAGCCACCCGACGATTTCGTCGATCTACAATTCCGCGGATGGTGCGACGTTTTCGGCCGTGGTCGCGGGCATGAAGATGTTCTTTCCCGATTTGCCGATGAACAGCGGTTTTTATCGCATGGTCGACATCAAAGCCCCGAAAAACAGCGTCGTCAGCGCGCAATGGCCGGTGGCCGTGACCGGATTTCTCATGCCGTTTGAGAAAATCATGAACGCCAGCTTCGAGATGTGGTCCAAGATCATGCCCGAACGCGCCATCGCCTGTGCCTTCAATCTGGAATACCTGCTGGCGGGCGGCAACGACCTGCGCAAGCCGGAAAAACCGATCTATATGTTCTACGAATGGCTTCCCGGCGGCTGGGGCGGACGCAACGGCAAGGACGGCAGCGACGTGACGACCGCTTGTTTTGGCACCGGTTTGATGTCGCAGCCCTCAGAAGGCAACGAACGGGTCAACCCGACCCGCGCCGATGTTTTCCAGATCAAACAGGACAGCGCGGGCCCCGGAAAATGGCGCGGGGGTGCGGGTGTGATCAAGGCATCGACGCTGCTTGAGGCGGAAAACACCGTGATGTCGTACATCTGCGACCGTGAACGCGCCGTGGTCTGGGGTGTCGAAGGCGGTTTGCCGTCCATGCCGCACGGCCTGATGGTACAGCACGCCGCGACGGGCGAGGAAACCTGGCTTGGATCGGTGTTCTCTAACTACAAGATCGAAAGCGGCGACAAGTTTACCCGCCCAACCGCAGGTGGCGGCGGATACGGCGACCCGATGGAGCGCGATCCCCAGCGTGTGCTTCAGGATGTGATTGACGAATACGTTTCGGTCGAGCGCGCCGAAAAGGACTATGGCGTCGTGATCAAGGTGAACGACCCGGACCTGCTGGACTATGAAATTGATCCCGAGGCGACCGAAAAATCGCGCGCAGACATCCGAGCGAACCGCGTTGCCTGGGCGCGGATGGATCCCGAAAAGGTCTCGCAAATGTACAAGGATGGCGAGATCAACGAGATGGACGCCGTGCGCAAATACGCTGTGATCATGGATTGGGGCACGGGTGAGCTGATGCCGAAATCAACGAAACAGTTCCGTGAAAGCTTTGAAAAGCGGTCTGTCGCCCATTGGACCTGATGACGATTGTGAAACGAAACCTTTCCCGCCAGTCTGGCGGGGAAGGACACGCTGTTTCTCAATCTGATTGGACGTGGACACGTGAATACAGCAAACACAGACGACCTGTTTCTTCGGCCCGTCAGCGTCGAGGCAGCGCTTGCCGCCTTGGGCGATCAGGCGGTTCTGGTGGCGGGGGGCACCTGGGTCATGCGCGCACCTTTGCGCGGTGAAAGCATCGACCGGGTGTTCGTCTCGCTGTCTGGCATCGCGCACATGCATGCCATTTCGCACGACACCGAATTTTTGCGCCTTGGCGCGCTTGTCACCCACGACGGCCTTGGGGCCTGCACCCGAAACCTGCCGGAAATGGGCGCGCTGATGCAGGCGGCCACCATGTCCGCAAATCCGGCGATCCGCAGCACCGCGACACTGGGCGGCAACATCTGCGCGGTTGGGTTTCCCGCAGCGGATCTCGTGCCCGCCCTTATCGCGCTGGATGCGCGTTTTGAGGTTCAGACCCAAACCGGGCCGGAAACGGTGAATGTTGCGACCTATTTGCAAAGCGGCGCTTATCGCGGCGGCAAGGAAATCCTCACGACAATCTTGATCCCCCGCCAAACGGGCCGTTCGGCCCACGCGCGGGCACTGTTGCGCAAGGCGGGCGAATACCCTGTCGCGAATGTCAGCGCCTTCATTGGCCTGAATGCGGACAATGTCATTGAAACGGTGCGCATTGCGGTCGGCGCACTCGAAGCCACGCCAAAACGCTGGCACGGTTTGGAAACCGCGCTGAAGGGACTGCCGTTCAGCACCGCTGCCGCCGAAAAGGCGCATGATCATCTTGATGAATTTGCACCCCGCGACAGCACCGACGCACCCGGATGGTATCGCCTGCGTGTCTTGCCGGGTCTGGTTGGGCAGGCGTTTGCGACCATCGCTGATCACATGTTGGAAGGGGCCTAGATGCCTGTGACATTCACCCTTAACGGCCAGCAGCGCCAGTTTTCGGGCGATCCCCGGGCATCTCTTTTGGATGCCTTGCGCAGGGACTTTCGCTTGACGGGCACCAAGGACGTCTGCGGCGAAGGGTTCTGCGGTGCCTGTCTTGTCTATATCGACGGCGTGCCCAAGGTGTCCTGCCTGCTTCCCATCGGCGCGCTGGAAGGGTCCAAGGTCACAACCATCGAAGGTGTGGGCGCGCGTGAGACGCTGACACCGGTCCAACAGGCATTTGAGGATTTCGATGTGGTGCAATGCGGCATGTGCTTTCCGGGGATGGTGTTAACCGTGACCCATTTCCTGCAAACCAATCCAAGACCCAGCCGCGACGATGTCAAATCGGCGCTTGTCGGAAATATCTGTCGTTGCACAGGCTATGAGCGCATTATCGACGCCGTCATGTCGCTGCACAACAGCGCGGAGGGGCCGGAATGAGTTCTGTGAAAGACTCAGTTGTCATGAACCTGCCGCGGCGCGATGCGCGTGACAAGCTTCAAGGGCGCACAAAATACACCGTCGATGTGGGCGGGGTCGAGGTGCTTCATGCAGCGTTGCTGCGCGCAGAGGTGGCCAGCGCAAGGATCAAGCGCGTTGATATCAGCGCGGCATTGGCCATGCCCGGCGTGCAGGCCATCGTCTCCGCCAGCGATGCCCCCGGTCTGCACGGGATGGGTGTCGCCGATCATCCGATCTTTGCCGCCAATACCGTGCGCTATCACGGCGAACCGATTGCGGCGATTGCCGCCGACACTCTGGCGCAGGCCCGCGCCGCTGCTGCGGCAATCGTGGTTGAATATGACCGTTTGCCCGCCGTGCTGACAATGGCGGACGCGCTAGCGTCAGATGCGCCATTGGTGCATCCCGAGTGGCGCGATTACGAGATTCTGTTTGATGGCGGTGTGCGCGGGGGCAATGTGGCCTGGCAGGCAACGGTTGTGCGCGGTGATACGGACGCGGCGTTTGCGCGTGACGATGTGACCATCGTTGAGGGCGTCTATCAGGTCGGGCGTCAGAACCATGTCCCGTTTGAGCCGCGCGCGGTCACTGCCACCTATGAGGATGGCCGCTATCATATCCACACATCGACGCAGGCCCCCTGGACTGTCAAACACGTGACGGCGCGTGTTTTGGGCGTTCCTGAATCAGCGGTGCATGTGACCGTGCCCGCCGTCGGCGGTGGCTTTGGCCTGAAATTCGACTGTTCGCTTGAACCTTACGCCGCGATCCTTGCGCGCAAGACGGGGCGCACCGTTTCACAGGTCAATTCCCGCAAGGAAGAGATGATGACCTGCCTGTGCCGCGAAAACGCGGACATCCGGATCCGCTCGGCTGTGACGCAAGACGGCGAAATTGTCGGGCGTGAGGCAACCGTCCTGATGGATTGCGGTGCCTATGGCGGCGAACAGGTGTTTCTGACCACGATGACGGCGCACACGCTGGGTGGTAATTACAAACTGGGGTCAGTGCGGTTATGCACTAAAGCTGTCTATACCAACACGCCCCCCAACGGCGCCTTTCGCGCCTGCAACGGCGTTTACAACACCTTTGCGCTTGAGCGTCATACAGATGAAATTTGCGCCGCAATCGACATGGACCCGATCGCGTTTCGTCACCGGAATGTGGTGGGCGACGGCGATATCGGCGCGACGGGGCAGGTATTTCAGGGCAACGTCCTTGCACCGATGCTGGATCAATTAACGGCGAAATACCCGGTCAAGCGGCGGTCAGGGACCTTGCCGGACGGGCGGCTGTATGGGCGTGCCACGACGGTCGGCACATGGTTTATTTTCGTCGGGCCATCGGCGGCGACGGTCAACCTGAATGCAGATGGCAGCGCAACACTGGTCACTGCGGGCGTCGAGATCGGCTCAGGCACCATGATGCAATCCTTGCCACAAATCGTCGCGGCCAATCTGGGGATTCACCCTGACAAGGTTATCGTCAAGACGGCGGATACAGATGCGGCGGGCCGCGATCTTGGGGTTGGTGGCGGACGCACCACCGTGTCTATTGGCGCAGCAAGCGAAGCAGCCTGCGCGCAGGTGCGTGAAAAATTGCTGGGCGTGGCGGCGGAACTGCTTCAGACCAGCGCGGACAAGTTGGTTCTGTCGGGCGGGCGGGTCGAAATCCGGGGCCGCCCCGGTTCTGGAACGACAATAGAAAAGATCGTGCAGCAGGCCGAGGTGTCAATCGGCCCCTTGTCGGGCAGTGGCGCGTTCACCGCCCCGGGCGAGCGGTCCATGCCCGGGTGCGCCGCAGGGCATTTTATCGACGCCATAGATATCCCCGTGTTCGCCGTGCATGACTGCGAGGTCGCGGTCGATCCAGTGACAGGTCACGTCGAAATCCTGTCTTACAGGCTTGTTCAAGATGTCGGCTTGGCCCTGAACCCTCGGGCCATCCACGGCCAGATCCAGGGCGGCGTGGTGCAGGGCATCGGATATGCCCTGAGCGAGGAAATCACCATCGACGCCAACGGTGCCTTTGATCAAACCGGGTTTGAAACGTACCGGTTGCCGTTGGCAGGGGATGTGGTGCAAATCGAGTTCGACTTGTACGAGGGCGCGCCATCCATCGGCCCCTTGGGCACGAAAGGCGCCGGAGAAGTGCCAATCCTGAATGTGGCAGCCGCCATTGGATGTGCCGTAACAAATGCCACGGGCAAGTCGGTGACAACCCTGCCTATGACGCCGCCACGTATCGCGGCATTGCTGGATGGCCGCACCTGTCTGCCTGAAATGGATCATATTGATCCGCACTGGTTGGCTAATTTGCTCTGAATATAGACCGGTCGTGACCCACGCCGATCTATAGCGCTGCTAAGCGCCGTCGATGTAATTGTTCAGCCCCTTGTCTGATCTGCCTCTAACAAGCCGCCTTGCCCCAATCACATGACAAAAGCACCCCGTTACCGCGGATTGATATTCGTCAATCCCTCCTCCGAACGGCCCATTAGACGTTGAGGGGATATCCGGGACGGGCCGCGCATTTTGCAAATGGCCACGTCTATCGATCAAAACCAATTTGTTCGGCCATGGCGCGATGCGCGTGGCATTTGTGGAAAAAGGAGACCTCAAAATGGCAAACGGCATATGCGACGTCTGCAAGACCCGCCCCGCAACTATTCGGGCGCAGGTTATGGTGAATGGCAAACGCCAAACCATGGAGCTTTGCGACGAAGATTATCGCAAACTGGCCCGAAGTCAGGGTCGCACCAGTTCGCCTTTGGAGTCGCTCTTTGGTGGCAACTCGCTGTTCGACGAGTTTTTCGGCGATCGCAACGCAGGCGAGAGCGTGTTTGACCGGCTTGGCGGCAGCGCTGGCACCGGCGCTGGCAATCAAGACCCCACGCCATCCCGGCCAACACCTTCGCGGGGGACGGGCGTGAATATTGCGGACCGTCTCAGCGAACAGGCCACCAAGCTTTTACAGGATGCCGCACGACAGGCGCAGGAATTCGGCCGCACCGAGGTGGATACCGAGCACCTGTTGCTTGCGCTCACGAAATCCGACGTCGTGGTCACGCTGCTGGATCAGTTCAAGATTGATGCGGATGATCTGCGCCAGCAGATCGAAAAAGACGCCAAACGCGGCACGCCGCAAGAAGGCAAGGATACCGATATCGGCGTCAGCCCCCGCCTGAAGGACGCGCTGAACCGAGCGTTGATTGCGTCCAATGAACTGGGACATTCCTATGTCGGTCCAGAGCACCTGTTGATCGGTCTGGCCGAAGAAGGCGAAGGGGTCGCAGCGGATATTCTGCGCAAATACGGGCTGACCCCGCAGGCCCTGCGCCAACAAGTCACCAAGGTGGTGGGCAAGGGCGCAGAAGAAGGTCGCGTAGATGCGCCGTCGAACACGCCTGATCTGGATGAATTCAGCCGCGACCTGACCAAATTCGCCCGCGAGGGTAAGCTGGATCCGGTGATCGGCCGCGCCCGCGAGATCGAGACAACAATCGAGGTTCTGGCCCGTCGCAAAAAGAACAATCCGGTTCTGATCGGCGAACCGGGCGTCGGCAAGACCGCGATCATCGAAGGGTTGGCTCAACGTATCGTGGCGGGACAGGTGCCAGAGGCGCTGCGCGACAAGCGGCTGGTCGAGTTGAATATCAACTCGATGGTGGCCGGTTCGAAATACCGCGGCGAATTTGAAGAACGCGTGCAGAAGATCCTCAAGGAAATCACCGAGAACAAGGATGATCTGATCCTGTTCATTGATGAAATCCACACCATCGTCGGTGCCGGGCAAGGCGGTGGTGAAGGGGGCCTTGATATTGCCAACACCTTCAAACCGGCGTTGGCACGTGGCGAGTTGAACCTGATCGGCGCCACGACGCTTAGCGAATATCAGAAATACATCGAAAAGGACGCCGCGCTAGAACGTCGGTTCCAACCTGTCTATGTCGATGAGCCGACCGTCGCCCAGACAATCATGATCCTGCGTGGCCTGCGCGATACGCTGGAAAGCCACCACAAGGTGACGATCACCGATGAAGCCATCATTGCGGCGGCCGAATTGTCGGATCGCTATATCACCGGGCGTTTCATGCCCGACAAGGCCATCGACCTGATTGATCAGGCCGCCGCCCGCGTCAAGATCAGCGCCACCGCGCGCCCCATCGACGTGCAAGAGTTGGAGGCCGAAGTCGAGCAGATCAAGCGCGAGCAGGATTATGCCGCAGCGCGCAAACAGTTTGATCGTGCGGCAGGCCTAAAGACCGAGCTGGAGGGCAAACAGAAAGAGCTTGATGAGCTTCTGGCCGTCTGGAAGCGGGATCGCGCATCCGCCACGGCCGAGGTGCGGGCGGATCATGTCGCCCAGATTGTCAGCAAACTTACCGGCGTGCCTGTGACAGAACTGACCAGCGAAGAACGCGAAAAACTGTTGTCGCTGGAGGGCCGCCTGCACGAACGCGTCATCGGACAGGACGAGGCCATCGCCTCGGTCGCCGATGCCGTGCGTCTGGCCCGCGCGGGTCTGCGCGAAGGTTCGGCCCCCACGGCGACGTTCCTGTTTCTTGGGCCCACGGGTGTCGGCAAAACCGAATTGGCCAAGGCGCTTGCGTCGACTGTCTACGGTGATGAAGACGCCATGATCCGCATCGACATGTCGGAATATGGCGAGCGGCATGCCGTGGCGCGGCTGGTCGGCGCACCTCCGGGCTATGTCGGGTATGACGAAGGCGGGCAGTTGACCGAAAAGGTCCGGCGTCGGCCACATTCCGTGGTGCTGCTGGATGAAATCGAAAAGGCGCACCCGGATGTCTACAACATCCTGTTGCAGGTGTTCGACGACGGACGCCTGACGGACGGCAAGGGCCGTGTGGTGGATTTCACCAATACGATCATCATCGCGACATCCAATCTTGGCTCGGACATCATCCAGAAAAACCTCACGAAGCGGGGAACCAAGGAGTTTGATGAGGCCAAGCAGAAGTCGGAATTGATGGAGGTGCTTCGCCACCATTTCCGGCCCGAGTTCATCAACCGGATCGATGAAATCATCGTGTTCCATTCACTGAACCGCGACGAGATCCGCAAGATTGTCGAATTGCAACTGGCCCGCGTGGCCCGCACGGCGCTGACGCAAGGGATCGAATTGACCTTCCACGAAAGTGCGGTCAATCACTTCAGCACCGTCGGGTTCCAACCGGAATACGGCGCGCGCGAGTTGCGTCGTTTGATCCGCTCAGAGCTGGAAACCCAACTGGCCCGTGCCATGCTGGGCGGAAAGGTCGAGGATGGCGACAGCGTAGAGGCGTCGTGGTCGGCGGACGATCAGAAGATCTTGTTCAAAGTTCTACCGCCTGCGGATGCGGTCGAAGAAAAGACTGCACCAGATGACTCTGAATCGCCCAAAGAAGACGCCGAAGAGGCACCTGCCAGCTAATAAACTTCTCTCCCGCCCATATCCGGGCGGGAGAGCATTTTCACGTCAGATGTCCAAAACCGAAGAAATGAAATACCCGCGCTGAGGAAGGTTTTCTTCCCCAGCGCGGCTGTGTCTTGTCAGAGGAGATTACAGCGCCAAAAGGTGCGCGTACCAAGTGTTTCATTTCAGAGTGGCCGAATTGACAATTCTCAAACATCTGACGCAACTGCCCGTCGCAGTCACACAGAACCACCAAGAGCCTTGTCCAGAGCATCCGCAAGTGTTTCGATCCCGTAAGGCTTGCGCAAGACGGGCCAGATCACATTTTCGGCCTTTGGCGCATACCCCGTTGCAAGGATGATCTTTAATTCCGGGTAGAGCGCATTTGCTTTGTTTGCCAATTCGATACCGTCAATGCCGTGCGGCATCACAACATCGGACAGCATCAAACTGATGTTTTTATGCTTTTCCAACTGCTTCAAAGCTGCCGGGCCATCTGTGGCTTCGATTACCGAATAGCCCAGATGTTCAAGTCGACTTCGCGTCAGGTTCAGAACCCTCGGATCGTCTTCGACCAACAAGATGACGGCACCGCCCCTGTGACTGACCGGTGTATCCGACAGCGAAACAGGCGCGGGCAGCCCGATCTCTTCTGCCGTGACTGTCGGCAGATAAAGGCTGGCGACCGTGCCTTCGTGTGTCTTACTCGACAGGATAAGATTGCCTCCGTATTGTCTGACCCACCCGTAAATCATCGACAGCCCCAGACCGCTGCCCTTGCCCACGTCTTTGGTCGTGAAAAACGGCTCAAACGCACGATCCAGAACCTTTGGCGTCATGCCTATCCCGGTATCAGCGACCGACAGGACAACATATCGCCCCGGCGCGAGGTCGTTCAGGTTGGTCTGGGCCTTGTCGCCGTCATGTATCAATTGACGTGCAGCCAGCGTCAGTGTCCCACCATGTGGCATCGCATCGCGCGCGTTGATCGCCAAATTCAGCACTGCGGTTTCTATCTGTCCGGGATCTGCGAAAACCAGATCCAGATCGTTTGCCAGATCCATCCTGATCTCGATCTGCTCGCCCAGTGACCGAAGCAAGAGCGGTTGAATGTCCTCGACAACATGCCTGAGGTTCAACCTTTTGGGTGCCAGATTGCGATTTTTTGAGAACAACAGCAGTTTGGACACCAGAGCCTCACCAAGGTTCGCCGCCTCCAGTGCCTCGCCCAGCATGGCCGCGCGGTCAGGGTGGTCAGGGCGTTGTTCCAGAAGCTCAATATTGCCGATGATTACGGTCAGTAGATTATTGAAATCATGCGCAATTCCGCCTGTCAGCTGGCCTATGGCCTCCATCTTTTGGGCCTGTTCCAGTTGTTTGCGGCTTTCCTTTTCTTTGGTCAGATCACGAATGACCCCGATGAATTGCCGTTTGTCATCAATCATAACCTCCGAAACCGACAGGTGGATCGGCACTAATTTTCCGGATTTGTGGCGCGCTTCCAACTCGCGGCCGGTCCCGATTATCTTGGCATTGCCGGTTTCAAGAAACGCCGAAATATAGCTGTCGTGTTTGTGCCGGTAGGGTGCCGGCATCAGTATACTGACATTCTGGCCCAAGACCTCGGCCTGAGTATAGCCCATCAATCCGGTCGAAGGAGGGCTGAAGCGTGTGATGATCCCGTCGGTATCAATCGTGATGATGGCCTCGGGAACAGCATTCAGGATCGCTTGCAAACGGGCCTCGCGATCCAACAACCCCTGGCGCGCCTGCTTTTGTTCTGTGACGTCCTTTAGTGCCACTAGGATCAGATCAGTTTCCGCATGTTCATTGGCCAGTTTGCGGGCAGTCAGCACCAGTTCTCTTTTTCCCTTGTCCGGCGTTTCCACGCTTAGACTGAAAGAGTCTATCGGCATCTGGTCCGGCAGAACACGTGCAAGATTGCGGCGCAGCTCGGGGATGTTCCATTGACCCTGTGCAACAGAAAACAGGCTTTTGCCAATGACGTTCTTATCTGTTGTCTCGAAAAGCCGGTAAAAGGATCGACCGGCCCAGACCACGTTCATATCGCTGTCCAGCGCCAACAACGGGTTATGAACCGTATTCAGGATATTCTGCGTAAGATGCTGCGCCCAAAGGGACTGGCGCTGATATCTTTTGAGTTCGGACACATCCGAAAAGGCGATGACCATCCCGTCAAAAACTTGGTCCTGCGTGCCGTGCGGTAGAATACGACGATTGTACCAGTCGCCATTCTTCATCTTTACGTCGTCCTGAACAGGAACAAGAGTGTCCCGCGCTTTGGCGATGTCATCAAGCAGGGTCGGATCGTCAATCTTGCCGGAAACGTCGCCAATCGGGCGTCCGATGTCTTGGTTGATTAAGTTGAAGATATCTTGTGCCTTGGGGGTAAATCGCATGATGTCCCCATCGCGGTTCAGAAGTATCTTGGCGATCCCCGAACTGGCCAGGAGGTTATCCAGATCATTTGAAAGCTGTCGCTCGGTCTCGATCTTTTGTTGAAGCTGGGATTTGAGGGCGGCCAGTTCCTCGTTCAGTGATTCAACGCAGGATGTATCCACATCATCGTGCACTAAGGGCTTGGTCTTTGGCGTTTTCTTCTTTGTCATAAGAGCCTTTACCTTTGCCCACCCGCAATTTCAATTTTTGATACATGAGTTGGTGTAAAAGGTTTCCGGCGTTCGCCGCTTTACCCAAATCCATTGAATTGACGTAGCGTCATCACCTTTCATCGCATGCCAGATTGATTTTCGTCAAAACGTTTGGCCAAGCCAGCGCTAGATTTTGGATCAAAGTTGACAACGCGTAGGTCTGCGCATGTTTCGCATCGCCCTGATAACACTGCTGGTTTTTTGGCTTGGCCCTGTTTCCCCCGCAACTGCCCAGACATTCGCGCAGGTTCCTGACGGAGACACTTTTGTGGCCGAAAGGGCCGTCAAACATCTTGAACAACGATAAAACGGGAGAATATCACATGTCTGCAAGGGGTTTGGAAGTCATCGATGCAACGGTGCAGAAAACCTATGAGTGGATCAATGAACTCAAGGGGCGGCTGGATTGGAGCAGCGATCGTGACGCATTGCGCCTCTTGCGGGTCACGCTGCAACAGATCCGCGACCGCGTGCAGGCGAATGAATCGGCTCAGATCTCGGCGCAGCTTCCGATCCTGATCCGGGGGCTGTTCTTTGAGGGCTGGCAGCCACATCTGGTGCCGCTAAAAGACCGCAGCGCCATCGACCTGATCACTGCAATTGAGCACCACGTCGGTGATGTGATGGAGTATCGTGGTCAACAAGACATCGTGACCGTCTTCAAACTGCTTAATGCCCGGATTTCTGTTGGTGAGATCAACGATATTCGCGCCAATCTGCCCGAAGATATCCGTGCCCTGTGGCCAGAACCATAGGGCACGGATGGTCGTGCCTCAACCGTCGCCTTCCGCCAGCTCTTCCAGATGTTGTGGTTGCAAAAGCACGAAATGATGCACGTTTTCGATGGCAATCAGATTATCGTGGCGCAACTCCGTCAGGCAGCGACTGACGGTTTCCGTGCTTAACCCCAGATAGTCGGCAATGTCTGTGCGGGGCATCAGCAAATCAAATTCAACATACCGCCCCAGCGGCGTTCCTATGCGCTCCCCAAAAAGCGAAAGGAACGCAGCAATGCGATCACGGGCAGTATTACGGCCCAGCATCATACAGTGGTCTTGCATGGCTTCGACCTGTTGCAAGGCACCTTTCACCAGCGTCTGATGCCGTTGCAACTGTGCGCTATCACCGTACAGGACATCTGCCCGATGCCGGATCACTTTCGCAGCACTGACGGCGTCGCAATCCGAAATATGAAAGCGATCAGGACCATAGCCCAAGATATCTCCGGGAAACCCGAAACCAATCACATACCGTCGCCCGCCCCGTGTCAGTCGACTGATCCGGAACACACCGCTGACGACTTCGAACAAACCGGAACAGATGTCGCCATCGCGAAACAGGTTTGTTTCGGCCTGTACGCAGTACGGCAATAGTGTGCGTTTCTTGTCTGAGGGAGCAATGGAAACGGGGTGCGCCTTAAGCCTGGCAGGACTCAGCATATTCATATTGATCTCCTATCAATTCTTAAAAGACCGTGAAGTGACTTCGTCACCAGTTTTTCTCAGCGCACGTATCAAATTGTATCAAATTGTATCGCGCCCATGAAACGCGCTTTGGCTTGCTATAAATCGCCTAGCCATGATGTTTTTATTGCCTTCACGGGCTGGAACCGCCTTAAGGGGCAGGAACTCTGTTGGTAATCGGAGCTTATGACACAGACGCAAATTCTTATCGTCGAGGACGACCCAAAGGTGCGCAATGTCCTGTCGCGCTGCCTGAAGGGCGAAGGATTCGCAGTCGTGGAGGCTGAAGATGAACCGCAAGCCCTGGCTTTGGCGAAATGCACATCGTTTGACCTTATGACGCTTGATATCAATCTTGGTGAAGATGATGGATTTTCTTTGGCCCGAAAAATCCGTCAGTTTTCACAGGTGCCCATTATCATGGTCACCGGCAAGGATGACGTGATTGATAGGGTCGTTGGCCTTGAACTGGGCGCGGACGATTATATCACCAAGCCGTTTCATCTGCGCGAACTGATTGCGCGCGTGAAATCGGTGCTACGTCGTACCAAGCCGTCAAATCCCGATATCGATACCAAACGGGTATCGGACGCTGACCACGCAACCAAGCCCGTTGATGGGGCATTTCACTTCGATGGTATGACGGCCTTTCCTGACCGGTTTGAACTGTTCGACCGCGATGGACAGCCCTGTGAGCTGACCAGCGGAGAATTCAAACTGCTCAACGTTTTTATTCAACGGCCCAAGCGTATCCTTTCGCGCGAACAGCTGATGGATCTGATCGGCGGGCCAGACTGGACCCCGCTGGACCGGACGATAGACAACCAGATCGCGCGCCTTCGCAAGAAGGTTGAGCGCGATGCCTCAAACCCCAAACTGATCACGACGGTGCGCGGGGTTGGCTATTCGTTCACCTGCGACATTGCGCGGCTGGATCATCACGGGCCTTCGTCTGCCGATACCCAAAGCAAGCCCTAGCAAACGGGATGGCCGCGTTCACTCAGGGGCGTTATCCGCTGCGTCGGCAGTTTCGAGGGTGATATGACCCTTGGGGTGAAAGCGCATCCCGTCACGGGAATTCACGTTTCCTTGTACCAAGCAGTCATCTCTGGACTTTAAGAACGATTGTTCTGATTAGTGCCCCAAAACATATGGGGAACTAAAATGTCCAATCCTCGGGCCAAGGAAATGGCGCTTGTTCAACTGCTTGCTGATGGCGATAGAGCCGCATTCGAGCAGGTTTACAAACGGCACAACACATCATTGATCCGCGTCGCGACCGGCGTGGTGCACAGCCGTGCGATAGCAGAAGAGGTCGCGCAGGAAGCCTGGATTGCCGTTCTGAAAAACATTTCAGGCTTTGAGGGGCGGTCTTCGCTGGCAAGCTGGATTTTTTCGATTCTGATCAACAAGGCCCGAAGCCGCGCAAAGCGCGAGGGGCGCGTTGTTTCGTTTGATGGCGTGGGCGAGGATGACAATCTGGCGGCTGCCTTTGACGGGCGGGGGCGCTGGAAAGACATGCCCGAACTGTGGGAAACCCTGACCCCCGAGCGCATTTTGGAGGGGCGCAGTGTGATGGAACACGTCAATGCAGCGATCGAAGCCCTACCGCCAAGCCAGCGATCGGTGATTGTTCTGCGGGGGCAACAGGGGTTGGATGCGGAAGAAGTTTGCGACATCCTTGGGATCACCGAAAGCAACATGAGGGTCCTGTTACACCGGGCGCGTTTGGCTGTTCGGGCTGCTCTTGACGGGCTAACATGAACCGGGTCTTGCATATCCTTGGAACGGGATTATTTGCAAAAGCTTGTAACGCGGCGGGGTTTCGATTGTCCTGTTCATGTGGCCCACGTGAAAAGGACGCTGCCAGATGTTGAACTGTAAGGAAGTTGCAAACCGCGCCAGTGCCCTGATTGATGGGGATCTGAGTACGTGGGAAGCTATCCAGATGCGGTTGCATCTTGCGATGTGCGGTGGATGCAAACGGTTCATCGGTCAAATGCGTATAACCCGCAGTTTGACCGAAATCCCGACCTCCGACGATCCGCAGGGCGGCGTCGACGACAGCATTGATGCAATCCTTGGCCAACTTCACGAAGAAAAGCAAAAGGGCGGTTAACGCCTCCGCGTCTCTATGACCGGATGGGGCAGTACAAACTTCAAACGCAGCGCGTAAAATCCGTCCCGATTAGCGCCGTCCAGGATAACGTCACGCGATGCAGCATCGCCCCTGTTTGACGATGGTCTTCTATTTTCCAGACTGACCAGTCTGCAATTTGACTTGGCCCGATGCGAGGCATATTTTCGAAACAGTTGGTTCAAAAAGGTGATGCCATGCTTGAACAACCCAAACGCGGAAGGCCGCGCGGCTATGATGTGACGGATGCCCTTGAGGCCGCCACATGCGTGTTCTGGGCCAACGGCTATGACGGCGCGCCGATTGATGTCTTGTGCCGCGCGATGAACATGCCCCGCGCCAGCCTTTATCAACGCTTTGGCGACAAGCAGCGGTTGTTTCTGGCAGTCGTCGATTATTACGCCAAGACGCGTCTGGAACCTTTGGCGCACAGCCTTGGGCCCTCTGGCCCACTGAAAGATGACCTTGAGGCGTTTTTTGGTCAGGTTGTAGCACTTGCCACGCACGACCCGTCAACGCCCGGCTGCCTGATTTCCAGCGTTCTGTGCGATGCGGCCGGAACCAACCCGTTATTCAAGGCGGAATTGGACCGCCGCTATACATCCCTTGAAAACGGCCTGGCCGAGCGGTTGCGCCAGTCCGACGAAGTGCTGGGCGCGCCTGCGGAGGTTCTGGCGGTCGTTCTGGCCTCGGTTGCGCGCGGACTGACATTGCGCGCCCGCTCGGGGGCGCCTGCCGATGAGCTGCGCGCGGTTGGCCGTGCCGCCGCGCGCGCGTTTCATTAGCCGCCGCGCGCCTGACCCTTTGGCAGCTTTTCCCACAATTGCATATAACGATAGGTGCTAAGGAGTGCTGTCTGCGTGGTCCCTTCAAACTCACAGTCAGGAGGCACTGATGTTCAATGTGAACGATACTTCAGTGAAATCTGTAACGTTTTCGGGTTTCATCAGTCCTAACGACAGGCTTTGGCAACAAAAGGTGCCGTTAACAGTGACACATCAAATTTCAATGCAGTTTCTGAGATGTTTTACCATCGGTCAGACCGCATGAAAAACCCTCTGCTTTTCGGCACCCTCGCGGTGGCGTGTCGGGCTGTCCGGGGCCGAAGCAACGGAACCGCCGAGGGCTGTGTCAAGGTGCTGACCGTGCCGGGCCGCGACCGCATTATTGGCGTGACACTGGTCGGGACGCACGCGGGCGAATGGCGGCGCGCGCATATGCCCCCCAGAATCCCGACCTTGGCGAAACACTTGGACGATTGGAGACGGGCGTGATCGACGCGGCCATTCTGCCCTTGCAACGGCGTGTGCTGATCCTGCCGGGTCGGTGGCTGTTGGCGCGCGGTATCCACGCCGACCAAATCACGCTTGTCGGTTTTGCCTTGGGTTTGATGGCGGTCCCTGCATTAGCGTTTGGGGCCTATGGTCTGGCGCTGGCACTGCTGGCGTTGAACCGTCTGGCTGATGGGTTGGATGGCGCAGTGGCGCGCCTGTCCGGCCCGACTGATCGTGGGGCGTTTCTGGACATCGCGCTGGATTTTGTGTTCTACGCGCTGTTTCCGCTGGGTTTTGCGCTGGCGGACCCGATGATAAATGCCTTGCCTGCGGCCGTGCTGATTGCGGCCTTCGTGGGAACCGGATCATCATTTCTGGCCTTCGCGACCATCGCGGCCAAGCGCAGGAAACGTGCTGCGGCCTTTTCCACCAAAGGAATATATTACCTTGGTGGCCTGACTGAAGGGTTTGAAACGATTGCTATATTCGCGCTGATGTGCGTGTTTCCCGGCGTATTTCCGATCTTTGCCTACGGGTTCGCCGCGGCCTGTGCGTTGACCACGGTTCTGCGCTGGCGTCAGGCGTGGCTGGAATTTTCGACAGAACAGTGAAGAGTGATAGACCGTAATACGACAGTTAAGCGCCTGACCCTTCCCAAGGACCATTTGCCAGATATCGGAGGCCACATGAAACTTTCCCTCGTCTTTGCCTTGTCTTTGCTTGCCACCCCGGCATTTGCGGATTGGCAGCAAACCCTGGACGCCGCGCGTGGTCAGACCGTTTATTGGAACGCTTGGGGCGGGGATGCGCGCACAAACGCCTTCATCGCCTGGGTGGGTGAACAGACCGAGGCGCGGTATGGCGTCCGCGTCGAACAGGCCAAGCTAAGCGACACCGCCGAGGCCGTAACCCGCGTGATTTCCGAGAAGGCGGCGGGGCAGGACGCGGGCGGCAGTGTGGATATGATCTGGATCAACGGGCCGAACTTTCTGGCGATGAAGGAACAGGGCCTGCTGCACGGACCCTTCGTGGCCGACCTGCCCAACGCGCAATATCTGGACCTTACGCCAACGTCACCCGCGTCGGTCGATTTCACCGTGCCAGTGGACGGTATGGAAAGCCCTTGGCGGCTGGCGCGGTTCGTTTTTACCTATGATTCCGCCCGCGTCGCAGAACCACCGCGCAACATGGCGGGCTTTGTGGATTGGGCGGCGTCCAATCCGGGGCGGTTTACCCATCCCGATCCGTCGAACTTCATGGGGGCAACGTTTCTGAAGCAGGCGTTGATCGAACTGGCGCCGGACACAACCGCGCTGCAACAGCCCGTCACCGACGCGGCCTTTGACACAGCGACGGCCCCGTTTTGGGACTGGTATGATGCGCTGCGCCCGAACCTGTGGCGCGGCGGCGAAACCTATCCGGCAAATCAATCCGTGCAGCAGCAATTGCTGAACGACGGCGAGGTGGATATTTCAATGTCCCTTGATCCGGCCTCGACCGCCGCCGCGATCACGGATGGGCTGTTGCCCGACAGCGCGCGGGTGTTCGTCCCCGAAGGCGGCAGTATCGGCAACATCAGCTTTGTCGCCATTCCCTATAATGCCGCCAATGTCGAAGGGGCCGAGGTTGTGGCGAACTTCCTGCTGGATCCTGCGACACAGGCGCATATGCAGAATATCGACGTGTTGGGGTCATTTTCGGTGCTGGATCCGGCGCGACTGGACGAGGCCGCAAACGCCGCATTTGCCGCTTTGCCCACGTCTCCGGCGCTGCCGACCTTGGACCAGTTGGGCCCGACGTTGCTGGAACCCCATGCCAGCTGGATGAGCCACCTGACCGAGCAATGGGCGCGGCGATACATTAAATGACCGAAGATGGCCGTCTGTTACGCGCTATCGTGTTGGCGGTGGTCGGGCTTGGCCTGATCGCGCCCATTGTTGTTGGCCTGTGGCACACCGGACATGCCGCATTCGGCATCCTGCCCGCGCTGGGGCAAAACGCGGCATCGCTGGAGGCGTGGCGCGACCTGACAGCCCTGCCCGGCTTTGGCACCAGCCTGCGTTTAACGCTGATCACCGGAATTGGGTCCACCCTGCTATCGCTGTTGTTGGCCGCCGGTTTTTGCGCCGCCGTTCACGCACGAATGAAACCTTCAGCGGGGGCACAGTTGTTGACGCCGTTTCTGGCCATTCCCCATGCGGCCATGGCGGTGGGGCTGGCCTTTGTTCTGGCGCCTTCGGGGTGGATCGCACGAATGCTGGCGCCCTTGGCGGGATGGGACCGGCCACCGGATATTGCCACTGTCAATGATGGCTGGGGCCTTGCGTTGATGATCGGGTTGATGATCAAGGAGGTGCCGTTTCTGTTGCTGGTGATCCTCTCGGCGCTCAGCCAGATCCCGTTGGCACGCCACGTGGCGGCGGGGCGCGCGCTTGGCTATGGGCGCGGGATCGTCTGGATCAAGATCATCATGCCGCAAGTCTGGCCACTTATCCGGCTGCCGGTCTGGGTGGTGCTGGCCTATGCGCTGTCGGTTGTGGACATGGCGATCATCCTTGGCCCGTCAAACCCGCCGACACTGGCCGTGGCGGTGACACGTTGGTTCAGCGACCCTGACCCGACAATGATCCTGCCCGCATCGGCAGGGGCCATCTTGCAGGCGCTAATCGTCGGTCTTTCGGTGGCTTTGTTGATGGCCGCCGAGACAGTCGGCAAAACACTGGGCCGCTGGTGGATCAGGCGCGGCGGGCGCGGTCTGTCAGCCGAGCCGGGCCTGTGGGCGGCCAGCGCGGCAGTTATGGCGCTGATGGCGACGGGCGTTCTGGCGATGCTGTCGCTGGTGGTCTGGTCGCTGGCCTGGCGCTGGTCCTTTCCGCAGATCCTGCCGGAAAGCTGGTCACTGAAACCCTGGACCGGCGCGCAAGGCGGCTGGATGCGGGCCCTGATCAATACGCTGCTTTTGGCGGGGGCGACGGTGGGCCTGTCACTGGCCTTGGCGATTGCGTGGCTTGAGGGCGAAGACCTTGCCCGGCGAAACCGCGCGCCTTGGGCCGAGGCGCTGATCTATCTGCCGCTGTTGATCCCGCAGATCGGGTTTCTCTACGGTCTGAACGTCGGGTTCCTGCACATCGGGTTGTCTGGCGGGATCTGGGCCGTGGTCTGGGCGCAGGCGCTGTTTGTCTTTCCCTATGTGATGATCGCCCTGTCCGATCCATGGCGCGCGCTGGACCCGCGTATGATCCGCGCCGCCGCCGCGCTTGGCGCGGGGCCGGGACGCAGGTTGTGGGCGGTCAAACTGCCGGTTTTGCTGCGCCCGATCCTGACCGCCGCCGCCATCGGTGTGGCCGTGTCCGTTGCACAATACCTGCCGACCCTGTTCATGGGCGCAGGCCGCGTTGCGACCCTGACCACCGAGGCGGTCACCCTGTCGTCGGGGTCTGACCGGCGGGTGACTGGGGTCTATGCGACGTTGCAGGCCGGGCTACCTTTTGCCGCCTATCTTGCCGCTGTTATCATTCCTGCGATCGTGCACCGCAATCGCCGCAACCTGTCCGGAGCCATGACATGAGCCTTGACCTCGACGCCCTTTGTATCCGTTCGGCCAACGGCACCGCGCTGTTCCAGCCGCTGACGCTGCACGTCCCGGCGGGCAGTGTGGTCACGGTGATGGGCCCATCGGGTGTGGGGAAATCGACGTTGTTCGACGCGATCGGCGGGCATCTGGCGCATGGGTTTCGCCTGTCAGGCACTGTGGGCCTGAACGGACGCGACGTAACGGCCCTGCCCGCCGAGGCGCGGCGCATCGGACTGATGTTTCAGGACGCACTTCTGTTTCCGCATCTTTCTGTCGGGGATAATCTGGCCTTTGGTCTACCACCCGGCCTGCGCGGGCGGGCACAGCGACGGGCGGCGGTAGAGGCTGCGCTGTCTCAGGCGGGGCTGGCCGGGCTATACGAGCGCGACCCCGCCACATTATCGGGCGGTCAACGCGCCCGCGCGGCATTGATGCGCACCCTGCTGGCCGAGCCTGCGGCCCTGCTTCTGGACGAGCCGTTTTCCAAGCTTGACCCCGAATTACGCGGAGACATGCGCAGATTTGCCTTTGAACATGTGAAATCGCGCGCGGTCCCGACGCTGATGGTCACACACGACCCGGATGATGCCACAGCCGCCGACGGGCCCGTCATCGCCCTGAAAGGAGCCGTCGCACCATGAAGCCTGAAATCGCAACGACCTTGACGTTTTAACGTACACAGCCCCCCGCCATAGTCATGGCGAGGGGCTGTTTAGTATCGTCAGTTATCAGGCGGTAAAAACCACCACCTGTTTAGCGGTTGCCGGGGCCGCTCTGTTCGTTATGGGCGGCAAAGTCGCTTTCCCCAACCGATGCTGACTGCGTGCCGATCGTGCCCGAGTTCAGCGCCCCATCCACCAGATCACGGCTTTCGGAAACAGTATGCCCTTCGATGACAACAGGGCTGCCAAGCTTCTGAGCCCGATCAATTTCGTAGATCTCGTTGGCGTCCAGCGATTTGAATGTGCTCTCACTGATCCAAGTGGGGACTTGGCTGGTTGGGTCCTGATCCCGGGCACTGGCAGGGATGGCTGCCACAGCCAAAGCGCCGGCAAGAGCCAAAGCAACAAAGCGACGAGCGGAGGTTTTTGTTGTATAGGTCATATCGTTTTCCTTTTGTTTTTTGAGGGCCTTACAGTCTGGTTAGCTGCGTATCGGCCCACGCTGGTGATGTTTAGGTGACCCCCGAGGACGCCGTTTGTTTCACCATCCAGCAACACCATTTTGTGACGGCGCGTGTATCGCCCCCCGTCAGCACGGTCATAGGCGCGCGCTGTTCGCGGCCTTTTTGGTTATTTCCTGGGAAATCACAGACATTGATCGCGGAAAGGTTGATCACGATCGGGTGCTTTGCCCCGTGCGAATTTTTTGGGATTACCGGCTCTGGTCTCGGGAATATTCAACCAAGTTCCGCTTAGCAGGGTTTAAACTGTGCGCCAGTTATAGAAGCGGGACCAAAAACCGGGACATCATGAAAACACCTCAGACGTCAAATCCTGCGCGAATTTGGCATCCAGTGTGCCGCGGTTCAGCAGGCGATACCAAAATGCACCGTGAATAATGGTAAAAATCATTTCCGGGTTACGCATTGGCGAAAGTTCCCCACGCTGCTGTGCTTTGGCGACGTCTATAGGGGCGGCCCATGCGGCCACTGAATTCTCGCTGTCCATCTTTTTTCTAGGGTTATGCTTCGGGCAACTGTTGGTTGGGCCGCTGCGACTGGTACAGGTTTGATCCGCGTCAATGTGTCAGGGCGCGCCGGGCCTTAACTGATATGGCGCACGGGCCGCGCGGTTTTGATGGGTGCCCATCAGATCGAAAGGGTGCTGTTTTATGCAAGACGTGGTGATTGCCTTCTTGAAATCCCCGGACTGGCAGTCCGGCGGCGGGCCTGTCGAGGTTGTGCAGACCCACGGCGCGCTGATCTTTCTGGGCGACACTGCCGCGTTAAAGATCAAACGCGCGGTCAAATATGACTACATGGATTTTTCCACACTGGACCGGCGCAAGGCAATGTTGCTGCGTGAACTGGATCTGAACCGGCCAACGGCCCCAGAGATTTACCGCGACGTCGTCCCCGTCACACGTCAGGCGGATGGGCACCTAGCGCTGGATGGGGATGGCACGCCCGTGGAATGGGTGTTGCGCATGTGGCGGTTTCCCAACGCTGACGAACTGGCCACTATTGCCGAAACACGCGGCATTGACGACACGCTGGCGCGCGATCTGGGCGCGGTCGTTTTTGACTATCACGCGCAGGCCCCCCAGCGCGATGCCGACGGCGCGACCGGAATCCGCGATATTCTGGACGGATTGGACCGCAGTTTCGCAACCATGACCGTGCCGCTTGGCGCGGGAGCAATCGACCGCTTCCATCACGACAGCCGCGCAATGTTGGATCGAGTGGCCGGTGTGCTGCGCCAACGCGCGGCGACCGGGCATGTGCGGCGGTGTCATGGCGATCTGCATCTGGGCAATCTGGTGCTGGTGAAGGACAGGCCGGTGCCGTTCGATGCACTGGAATTTGACGAGGCACTTGGCACCTGTGATGTGCTGTATGATCTGGCGTTTCTGATCATGGACCTGCTGCACCGCGCACAGGATCGCGCGGCCAATATCGCGCTGAATGCCTATCTTCTGGCGGCCAAGGGCGGCGAGGATGACGGGCTGGCCGCCCTGCCCCTGTTTCTGGCGATCCGGGCAGCGATCCGCGCGATGGTGTCGGTGCAGACCACCCTTGCAACCGGCACGCCCCCCAACAACGAGGCGGAGCGATATCTTCAGGCGGCGGTCGCCTTTTTGCGGCCAGAGCCCGCGTCTCTGGTGCTGATCGGGGGCCTGTCGGGCACCGGCAAAACCGCCGTATCCCGCGCGCTGGCCCCCTCGATCGGCCCGCCCCCCGGTGCGGTGCATCTGCGCACAGATCTTGAACGCAAGGTGATGCACGATAAGCCGGCAGAAGACCGGCTGACCGCCGAGGCCTATACATCCGCTGCGCGTCAGGCGGTCTATCACCGGATGTTTGCGCGCGCCGAGAGGATTCTGGGCGCGGGACAGTCTGTTTTGCTGGATGCAACCTTTCTCGATCCGGCCTGTCAGGCCGATGCCCGGTTGTTGGCGGATAAGTCTAAAGTGGCGCTACGGGCGCTGTGGCTGGATGCGCCGCTGCCCGTTCTGCTGGACCGGGTACGTGCGCGCCAACGCGATGCGTCGGACGCGGACGAAACCGTGGTGCAGCAACAGGTCAAGACCTGTCAGCCCCCCGCCGGCTGGCGGATCGTGTCGGCGGCAGGCCCTTTGGACGACACGGTCAGGCAGGCGCGGCTGGCCCTATGACGATCCCGCCATCGTGTGTCGGAATCGCATCAGCGCGATAACAAAGAAAAGAACGCTTAGCCCCGCCATCACCACCATATCCGGCCAAACCGTGTGCAAGCCCGCGCCGCGATACAGGATCGCCTGCGAAAAAGCTACAAAATGCGTCGAGGGCGAAATCTGCATCGCGGTCTGAAGCCAGTCGGGGATGCTTTCCATTGGTGTGGTACTGCCCGACAGCAGGTTCATGATCACCAGCACCGGCAGGGCCAGCAGCCCGAATTGCGGCATCGAGGTGGTGAACGTTGCCAGCAAAATACCCAACCCCGTGACCGACACCAGATATAAAACCGTCCCCGCCACAAAAAGCGTGATCGACCCGGCGATGGGCACGGCCAAAATGCCCTGAACCACCAGCCACAGCGACAGGACCGCCGCCACGATAATCGCCAGCCCATTGGCCCAGATCTTGGCCAGCATGATCTCGGACGGTGAGACAGGCATGACCAGAAGATGCTCGATCGTGCCGTGCTCGCGCTCGCGGATCAGGGCCGCGCCGGTCAGCAGGACCGACAGGATCGTCACGTTGTTGATGACCTGCATGACCGATGAAAACCACGTCGATTGCAGGTTGGGATTGAAATGCGCCGTGACGATCAGGTCGATGGGCAGGCTGCTGGAGGTGTCGTCACCCGTGACGAATTTGGTGATCTCGGCGGCGATGATTTCCTGCAAGAACACCGACCCGTTTCCGGCTTGCACCATCGCCGTGGCGTCCACGTTCAATTGCAGCTCCGGTTGCAGTCCGGCCAGAACATCGGCCTCGAACCGGGGCGGAAAGGACAGCACGAAAACATACTGGCCATTGTTCATCACACGGTCCACGTCCCCCGCTGAAATCTGTTGGGGCGTGTCGAATTCAGGCGGCAGGATGGCCCCCGTGATCCGCCCGCTCAGCTCGGATTGGTCCAGATCGACATAGGCCACCGACGCGTTGATGACCTCCAGTTTTGCGCCCGTCGCAACCGCATAAACCGCAAAGCTGAAGACATAGACGATCAGCAGCAACAGCACCGGATCGGCGCGCAGGCTGCGCAACTCTTTTACGCCCAGCCGATAGATATTGGACAACCACTGCATCATCTCAGGCTTCCTGTTTTCTCAGTGCAAGGATCGACGCGACTATGAAAAATACCGCGAACCCTGCCAGGGCCAGGTGGTTCTGCCACAATTCGGCAAAGCCAAGGGCCTTGGTGAAGGTGCCGACGCTGATCTGTTGATACCACCCGGACGGAAAGCTAAGCCCGATCACCTGCCCGCTGCCCGACAGCGACGACACCGGCACCAGCAACCCCGAGAAATTGACCGCCGGAATGATCGCGATGATCGCCGCTGCAAAGGTCGCCGCGACCTGCGTTTTGGTAAATGTCGAAATCAGCAAACCAAAGCCGGTGGTCGCAAAAACATACAGGAACGTCCCGGTCAAAAGCGCCATGAAGGACCCCGTGACAGGCACCTGAAACACCACATATGCGGCGATCAGAAGGGTCACGAAACTGATCATGGCGATCGCCACATAGGGCAGTTGTTTGCCCAGCAGAAACTCGGCCCGCGTAACAGGGGTCGAGCGGAAGTTGGCAATCGAGCCGGTTTCCTTTTCGCGCACGACACCCATCGCCGCCATCATCGCCGGGATCAGGACCAGCATCAGCATAATCACCGATGGCACCATCGCGACCACGCTTTTAAAGGCTTGATTATAGCGGAACCGGGTCTCGATCGAAGCGGCGCTGGTGTCGATCTCTTCGCCATAGTTCCGTTCGATCTGGTCGGCCATATAGGATTCGGCCAGACCCAGAAGATAACCGCGCGTCGTTTCCGCGCGAAACGGCATAGCGGCATCGACGGCGGCGCGCACTTCGGGCACCTCACCGCGCAACAAGGATCTGCCAAAGTCGGGCGGGATTTCGATGGCGATAGCGATCTCGCCCTCGCGCAGACGCGCATCCAACTCTGCCGCGCTGGACGCCTCGTCATGTTCCTCGAAATAACGCGAGCCTGAAAACGCCTCAAGCAAGGTGCGGCTTTCGAGGCTCTTGTCCTGATCCAGCACCGCATAGGGCAGGTCCGTCACGTCAAAAGAGATGCCGTAACCAAAGGTCAGCATCAGGATGATCGGCCCCAGAAACGCAAACGTCAGGCGCAGCGGATCACGCAGGATTTCCATCGTTTCGCGGCGCGCAAAGGCCCACATCCGCGCCACCCCGCCCCCTGCCCGCTGCGACGCGGGCTGTGCGGTCGGGATCGCGGTTTCGGCGGGCGCGGGCGTATCGGATTCTCCGGCGGCGTCGCGCAAATAGCTGACAAAAGCCTCGCTAAGGTTTTCCGTGCCCTTGGTCGCGGCAATTTCCGCTGGGCTCCCGACGGCCAGAACGCGCCCGGCATGCATCAGGGAAATCCGGTCACAACGCTCTGCTTCGTTCATGAAATGGGTCGACACAAAAATCGTCACACCGTCATTGCGCGACAGCCCGATCAGGTGCTCCCAAAACGCATCACGCGCGATGGGATCAACGCCCGAGGTCGGCTCGTCCAGAATAAGCACTTCGGGGCCGTGGATCATCGCCACCGCCAGTTGCAGCCGCTGCCGAATCCCCAGAGGCAGCGCATCGGGCCGCGCGTCCGCGTCATCGGCCAGATCGAAGGTCTGCATCATCTGCGCCACCCGCCCGGCGCGTTCGGCCACGGGCAGTTGATAGAGTTCGGCGTGCAATTGCAGGTTCTGGCGCACCGTCAGTTCGCTATAGAGCGAAAAGGATTGCGACATGTATCCAACCCGTTTGCGGGTCGCCATGTCGCGGGCATTCAGCGTTTCACCAAACAGCAGCGCCTCGCCCTCGCTGGCGGGCAGCAGGCCGGTCAACATCTTCATGGTTGTCGTCTTGCCGCAGCCGTTCGACCCGAGAAAGCCAAAGATCTCGCCGCGCTCGATCTGGAAATTCACGCTGTCGACGGCGACGAAATCACCGAACCGGCGGGTCAGGTCCTTGGCCTGAATGGCCGGGGGGCCTTCGCTGTGCTGGCGCGGCGGTACGACAACATCATGGTGCCCACGGCGCACGTCCTCGGGCAGCATGGCGATGAATGCCTTTTCCAGCGTTGGCTGGTTGGTTTGCGTCAAAATCTCGGCCGGGGCGCCCGTCGCGATCACCTTGCCGTCTGTCATGGCGGCCAGCCAATCAAACTGCTCGGCCTCTTCCATATAGGCGGTGGCGACGATCACGCTCATCTGGGGGCGCTGCGTGCGGATGCGCTGGATCAGCTCCCAGAATTGTTGACGTGACAGCGGGTCCACGCCTGTTGTCGGCTCGTCCAGGATCAGCAGATCGGGGTCATGGATCAGTGCCGAACACAATGAGAGTTTCTGTTTCATACCCCCCGACAGTTTGCCAGCGGGGCGGTCGGGAAACGGGTCCAGCCCGGTCGCGCGCAGCAGATCATCAATCCGCGCGCGCCGCTCGGCGCGGGACTGGGCGAACAGCCTGCCGAAGAAATCAAGATTCTCGGTGACGGTCAGCGTCGGGTACAGATTGCGCCCCAACCCCTGCGGCATATAGGCGATGCGGTGGTTACAGTCCTGTAGATGCGCGCGGTTGCGGATATCGCCGCCCAAGACCTGCACATCGCCGGTTTGTAACCGGCGAACCCCTGCCGTAAGCGCCAGCAGCGTTGATTTGCCCACACCGTCCGGCCCGATCAGCCCCGCCATGCAGCCCGCCGGCACCGCCAGCGTGACATCGTCCAACGCCGCCGTGTCGCCATAGCGATGCGTCACCCCGGTCAGGCTGGCAACCGGCAGGTCGGTCATTGTGGCAGTCTCACCTCAAGTTCAGGGGGCCAGGCCACGTTTGGATCGACCAAGACATAGCCAACCCCCGGAACCCCCGCCCGCGCGTAGTCAAGGTAATCGGCCAATAGCGTTGGCGGGATGGTCAGTTTGACGCGAAACATCAGTTGATCGCGCTCTTCGCTGGTTTCGACCGACTTTGGCGTGAACTGCGCGGTGCTGGCGACGAATGTGACCGACGCGGGAATGACATAGTCCGGCAGGGCGTCCAGAACGATCCGCGCCTCGGCACCCATAGCCAGCCGCCCGGCATCCGCCGAGGGCAGGAAAACGGTCATATACATGTCCGAAAGATCCGTCAGGGTGACGATGCTGCTGCCCGCGGCGACGACCTCGCCGACATGTTCCAGCACGTATTGCACCCGCCCGGCGCGCGGCGCTGTCAGCGTGGAATCGTCGATCAGGGCTTGCACACCGTCTACTGCCGCCTCGGCAGCGGCGATGGTGGCTTCGGCCAGAGGGATACCCGCCTCAGCGGCGGCCACGGCAGCCTGCGCCGAGACAAGCACCGTGCGCTGCGTGTCCAGGCGGGCCTGAGTGGTGAAACCGTCAGCGGCCAATTTTTCGACACGGGCGAATTCCGCCTCGGCAGTGGTCAATTCCGATTGATGCTGACGCAACACGGCCTCGGCCTGCAGTTTCTGTTGCTTCGCCTGTTCTACGGCCGCCTTCGCCTGACGCAATTCGGCCTCCAGATCGGCGGTGTCCATGCGCGCAATCACCTGCTCGGCCTCGACCCAATCGCCTTCCGAGACCACAACCTCGGCCACGCGGCCCGCAAGTTTGGTCGCGACCGCGATACGCTCGGCTTCGATCCGGCCGTTGGACTGACTGATTCCCGCCGGCAGGGTCTCTTGTTGGGAAATCTGCCACCATGCGACCCCGGCAATGCCCGCCACAATCAGCGCGACAACCACCGCGACACTCGTTTTTTTCATGATCTGAGCCCCATCCTTAGGCAAAAGCGACTTACGAGCGCGGTTTGTCGCACTTCTTTCATATCAAGGCCAGATATACATAAACTACGACGCAGCTATTGACCTACATCAATCTCCCGCTTCTAAATTCCTTTATAGCTGTGCATTGACCCCTTATGACCGCGAAAGGTTTGGCCCATGGCGCATGCTCCCTCCCCTCGTCCCAAACGGAGTTCCGCAGACAAACCACATGCCCCTGTGGGACATAACCTGCATCCGTCGGCGGAAGAGACCCCCAATTTGGAACAGGCGCTGGACAAGTCGCTAAGGGCCGCTCAGGCAAAATTTACCGGGGGATTGTCGCCCATCGCGTTGGCCGGGGCCTATGCGGATTGGCTGTTGCATCTGTCGTCGGCCCCCGGCAAGCAGTTGGAATTGGCGGAGAAAGCGGGCAAAAAGGCGTGGCGTCTGGCCAGATATGCATCGCTGTGCGCGCAAAATCCGAATTCGGACGAGACCTGCATCGACCCCCTGCCCCAAGACAATCGGTTTACCGACGAACAGTGGCGAAAATGGCCGTTCAACGTGATGTCGCAGGCATTCTTACTGAATCAGCAATGGTGGCACAACGCTACCACCAACGTCGAGGGCGTGACCAGCCAACATGAGAATGTCGTCACCTTCACCGCCCGTCAGATCCTCGATATTTTCTCGCCGTCGAACTATGCGCTGACCAACCCCGAGGTTCTGGCCCAGACCTACAGTCAGGGCGGTATGAATTTGGTGCATGGCTTGCAAAACTTCATGGAAGACGCGGCGCGCGCGCAGGCTGGCAAGGGACCTGTCGGGTCGGATGCGTTCAAGGTCGGTCAGAACATGGCCACCGCGCCCGGCAAGGTTGTCTATCGCAACCGCCTGATCGAATTGATCCAGTATGCGCCGACCACCGACACCGTCCGCCCCGAGCCGATCCTGATCGTGCCCGCCTGGATCATGAAATACTACATTCTCGATTTGTCCGAGAATAATTCGCTGGTCCGCTACCTGACCTCGCAGGGGTTCACCGTCTTCATGGTGTCGTGGCGCAACCCCGATGCCGAGGATCGTGACCTTGGGATGGAAGATTATCAGTCGTTGGGCATCATGGAGGCGGTCGACGCGATCGACACCATCACCCAGGGGCAAAAGATCCACGCCATTGGCTATTGTCTGGGCGGGACGCTGTTGTCGATCGCGGCAGCGACAATGGCGCGCGACGGTGATGCACGGCTGAAAACGCTGACACTGCTGGCCGCGCAGGTCGATTTTACCGAGGCCGGGGAACTGACCCTGTTCATCAACGAAAGCCAGTTAACCTATCTGGAAGATATGATGTGGGAAAAGGGCTATCTGGACACCACACAGATGGCAGGCGCGTTCCAGTTGCTGCGCTCGAACGATCTGATCTGGTCGCGGGTGATCCACGACTACCTTATGGGCGAACGCACACCAATGTTCGACCTGATGGCATGGAATGCGGATGCGACGCGCATGCCGTACCGGATGCATTCCGAATACCTGCGACGGCTGTTTCTGGAAAACGATCTGGCCGAGGGGCGGTATCAGGTCGATGACCGCCACATCGCGATTTCGGATATTCGCGCACCGGTGTTCATGGTGGGCACCGAACACGATCACGTTGCGCCGTGGCATTCCGTCTATAAGTTCAACCTGCTGTCCGATACTGACGTGACCTTTGTGTTGACCAGCGGTGGCCACAATGCGGGGATCGTGTCCGAACCGGGCCACCCGCATCGCCACTATCGTCTCCACGCCAAGGGCAAAGACGCGCTTTATGTCGACCCGGATCGGTGGTTTGAGGAAACCGATCCTGTCGATGGATCATGGTGGCCTGCCCTGACCAAATGGTTGGGCGCTGCGTCTGGCGACCCGGTGAAACCGCCCCGAATGGGCGCCAAGGCCAAGGGATACGCGCCGCTGTGCGACGCCCCCGGCACCTATGTTCTTCAGAAGTGAACTGTGATGTTGGATACTCTTTTACATGGAAAACGCGGGCTGGTCGTTGGCATTGCGAATGAACACTCGATCGCCGCCGGGTGTGCCCTGGCCATGCGCGCGGCGGGGGCCGAGGTGGCCGTAACCTATGCCAACGCGCGCTCGAAACCCTTCGTGGCACCGGTTGTGGCCAAACTGGATACGCCCCTGTTCCTGCCGCTGGATGTCGAGATTGACGGTCAGATGGAGGCCGTATTCGACGCAATCCGCGACACATGGGGACAGCTGGATTTCATCGTCCATTCCATCGCCTTTTGCCCCAAGGATGATCTGCACGGCCCGGTCAGCGCCTGTTCCAAGGCCGGATTTGCGCAGGCGATGGACATCTCGGTCCACTCGCTGATCCGAATGACCCACCTTGCCATCCCGTTGATGCCCAATGGCGGCAGCATCCTGACGATGAGCTATTATGGCGCCGAAAAGGTGGTGGATCATTACAACATCATGGGCCCGGTCAAATCGGCTCTGGAAGGTACGGTAAGGTATCTGGCCGCCGAGCTGGGGCCGAAACAGATCCGCGTCAACGCCATCTCGCCGGGGCCGCTGCACACGCGCGCCGGATCGGGGATCGACCATTTCGACGATCTGATCGACGCGGCACAAAAGCGCGCCCCCGAACAAAGCCTCGTCACAATTGAGGATGTCGGCCACATGGCAGTCGGGCTGGTCAGCGACCTGTCGCGCAAGGTGACGGGCAACATCGCCTTCGTCGACGGGGGGTTTCACGTTCAGGCCTGACGGCGCGGCGCGTATAGACCCAAAGGACGGCCCGATGCCGTCACACTCAAAGGCCGGTTTCGGCAAAAGGCACATTGGCATGCAATACATCGAAAACAAAACCTTTGACGAAATTAATGTCGGGGACAGCGCGGAACTGACCCGTACCCTGAAACATGAGGATATCGAGCTGTTTGCCGTCATGTCCGGCGATGTAAACCCGGCCCATGTCGATGCCGATTTTGCCAAATCGGATATGTTCCACCATGTTATCGCCCATGGCATGTGGGGCGGCGCGTTGATTTCCGCCGTGCTGGGCACCGAACTACCGGGGCCGGGCACGATCTATCTAAGCCAGAATTTCAACTTTCGCGCGCCCGTTGGCCTCGGGGATACGGTGACGATCCGCGTCACCGTGACGGAGAAAATAGAGAAACATCAGCATGTGACGCTGGATTGCATATGCCTCAATCAGGACGGCAAAACCGTTATCGAGGGTCAGGCCCTGGTGATCGCACCATCGGTCAAAATCCGCCGCCCGCGCGTCACCCTGCCAGAGGTGCATCTGCATGAACGCGGGGCGCGGTTCAACGCGCTGATGGCGGCAACTGCCGCGCTGGACCCGGTGCGCACCGCCGTCGTGCATCCCTGTGACGCGCTGTCGCTGGGTGGCGCGCTGGAAGCCGCCGACAAAGGCATGATCGTGCCGGTTCTGGTTGGCCCCAAGGACCGGATCAAAGCGACCGCCGCCGAAATCGGTCGCGATTTGACCGGGGTCGAGATTGTCGACGTGCCCCACAGTCACGCCGCCGCCGACACCGCCGTTGCGCTCGCGCGCGCGGGCAAGGTCGGCATGCTGATGAAGGGCAAGATCCACACCGACGAGTTGCTGGAACCTGTCGTGCACAAGGACACCGGCCTGCGCACCGACCGCCGGATCACCCATGTATTCGCACTGGATGTGCCGAACTATCCCAAGCCGCTGTTGATCAGCGATGCGGCGATCAACATTTTCCCCGACATGAACACCAAACGCGACATCGTGCAGAACGCGATTGATCTGGCCCACGCCCTTGGGATCGACCTGCCCCGCGTCGCACTGTTGTCTGCGGTGGAAACCGTGACGCCGAGCATCCCGTCGACGGTGGATGCGGCGGGCCTGTGCAAGATGGCGGAACGCGGGCAGATCACCGGCGGTCTGCTCGACGGGCCGCTCGCCTTTGACAATGCCATCTCCAAGGCCGCTGCCGAGGCCAAGGGCATTAAATCCGAAGTCGCCGGGCAGGCCGATATCCTGATCGTGCCCGACCTTGAGGCGGGCAACATGATCGCCAAGCAACTGATTTATCTGGCGGGCGCGGATGCGGCCGGTGTCGTTCTGGGCGCGCAGATTCCGATCGTACTGACCAGTCGGGCCGATGGGGTGATGTCGCGTCTGGCCTCGGCGGCGATTGCGCAACTGTTCGTGCATCACCAGGCCAAGGTGGCCCAAACATGACCGGCGTGTTCCTGACCCTCAACGCGGGCTCGTCCAGCCTGAAGTTCGCGGTGTTCGAGGCGGGCAATCCGTCCGCGCTGCCCCTGATCCGGGGCAAGATCGCGGAACTTGCAGGCGTGTCGGTGTTTTCCGCCAAGGATCCCAGCGGCGCGGCGCTGGACCCCGGCGCGCTGACATTGGGCGGCGCGTTCAGCCACGAGGTGGTGATTGCGCAGCTTCTGCCTTGGTTGGCCGCGCAACTTGGCGACAGGCCTCTGTTGGCGGTCGGGCACCGGGTGGTGCATGGCGGTCAGTTTTATGATCGACCGACCCTGATTGCGCCCGATGTTCTGAAGCAACTGGAAACGCTGGTGCCGCTGGCGCCCTTGCACCAGCCCCACAACATCGCCGCCATCCGCGCCGTTTCGAAATGGCAGCCGGACGTGGCGCAAGTGGCCTGTTTCGACACCAGTTTCCACCGCACGCAGGACCATCTGGCCCAACTGTTCGCCCTGCCCCGCCATCTGACAGATCAGGGCATCTTGCGTTACGGTTTTCACGGGCTGTCCTATGACTATATCGCCAGCGCCCTGCCCGACCATCTGGGCGCACAGGCGGGGGGCCGTGTGATCGTGGCGCATTTGGGCAACGGGTCCAGTATGTGCGCCATGAAGGACCGCCAGAGCGTGGCGACCAGCATGGGGTTCACCGCGCTGGACGGTCTGATGATGGGGCGGCGCTGTGGCGCGTTGGACCCCGGTGTCGTGCTGTACCTGATGCAGGAAAAGGGGATGAGCGCGGCAGAAATCGAAACCCTGCTGTATAAGGAATCCGGCCTGTTCGGCGTGTCCGGCCTGACCAACGATGCGCAGGTCCTGCAAGACAGCGACGATCCCCACGCCAAAGAGGCGCTGGATCTGTTTTGCTATCGCGCCGCGTCGATCCTTGGCGGGCTGGTGCCTGCAATCGGGGGGCTGGACGCGGTTGTGTTTACGGCCGGGATCGGTGAAAATTCGGCCTTTGTGCGCAAACATATCTGTGACCGGTTGGCATGGCTGGGTCTTGCGCTGGACGACAGCGCAAACGCGGACAACGCGACCGTGATCAGCACGGCCGCGTCGCGCGTGCGCGTTCTGACTTTGCCCACCAACGAAGAGGCCGTCGTGGCCCGCGCCTGTCGCCGCCTTCTGGGCTGATCCGTTGGGGCGCGACACTGTGAGTCAAATCGGACGTCGACCGCCGGGGGTGTTCGGCAGTACAATATTCACAAAGCCCCTCGGTTGATCCTGCAAGAGACCCCATGACCCCAGAATCCAAAGACACCTCAGCGGCGCTGCCCTTGTCCGACAACGGAACCGCGAAAAACACGGCGCAACCCCGGCGGCGCACGACGGGGCGCTCACGCTTGCTGTTGATTCCACTGTTGATGCTGACGCTGTTCACCGGGGCGGTCATCGGGATGTATTTTCAGCCTCCGGGCCTGCGGGTGTTTTTCGGCCTCACCGGCCTGCAACCCGGTGCCGGCACCCAGACGCCCATTGCGGTCGCGATCCAGCAGGTCAGCACGCAGGAACAGGTCGCCGTCATCAGCGAGGGCGATGTCGTGGCCCTTGGCCGCATCATTCCCTTTGGGGATGTCACTAGCGTCGCAACCCCGTCAGGTGCCGGGGATGCGCGCATTGCCGAGGTTCGGGTCAGTATCGGTGACAGCGTGGCGGCGGGGGATATTCTGGCCGTGCTGGACAATCTGGCGCAACTGCAAAGCGCCGTTGCCTCGGCCGAGGCCACCGTGGCCGTGCGTGAGGCGACGTTGATCCAGACCCGCGCGTCAAACAGCGCCTCTCTGGCCGAGGCGCAGGCATCGCTGGAACGCGCGCAGGCCACATCGGTCGCCGCGCAGGCGGATCTGACGCGCGCCACCTCATTGTTCGAGAGGGGCGTGACCACGCGCGCCGACTTTGATCGCGTCATCGCCGCCGCCACCGAAGCCGAGCGCGACGTGGAGCGCGCCCTTGCCACTCTGTCGCGCTATGCCACCGGATCAGAAACCGTGCAGGCCGATATTGCCGTGGCCGAGGCCAATCTGGCCGCCGCCCGCGCCGATCTGGACAGTGCACGCCAGAACTTGGACCGCGCCTATGTGCGCGCGCCCGAATCCGCCACCGTGCTGGACATTTTGGTGCGCGCGGGTGAACGCCCGCCCTCGGACGGGATCATTTACCTTGGCGACACCACGCAAATGACGGTCGAGGCCGAAGTTTATCAGACCATGATCGGCCGTGTGACCATCGGCGATCCGGTGACGGTTTCGGCGGCGGCGCTGAAACAGGATCTGACCGGTGTGGTCTCGGCCATCGGGTTAAAGATCGGGCGTCAGTCGATCACGTCCGACGATCCGGCCAGCAACACGGACGCGCGCGTCGTGGATGTCATCATCCTGCTGGACCCCCAGTCGTCCAAGCTGGCGCAGCGGTTCACCAATCTGGAGGCGATCGTGCGCATCGACGCGGGCCGACAGGAATGAGCAGGCTGTTGACCCTGCTGTTCGGACGTCTGCCCATCGGCTGGCTGCAACTGACACATAACAAGGGCCGCCTGTTCGCCGCCCTGTCCGGCGTGGCCTTTGCCAATCTGCTGGTGTTCATGCAGCTGGGGATCATGGGCGCGCTGAACGGGTCGACGATTGCGCCCTATGCGCTGCTGGACACCGACATCATCCTGTCCGCGCAAGAGGGCAACACCCTGACCGACAGTGAACCTGTCGCGCGGGTGCGGATGTATCAGGCCCTTGGCGTGGCGGGCGTGGTCGATGCGATGCCGCTGTTCATCGGCAACCTGCCCTTCACCCTTGAGGATGGCACCACGGTGTCGCTGCTGACCTTTGGCGTGGACACCGCGCAACCCGGCTTTGTGTCGCCTGCGATTGGTGCCGCGCTGGACCAGTTGACGATCGAAAATACCGCCCTGCTGGATCAGGACACCCGAGGTTTGCCCACAGAAGTGGTCGACACCCTGCTGGCCGGTGATCCGGTGTCGTTCGAAACCAAGGGCTCTACCCTGACCGCCATCGGCGCGATGAAGGTCGGCGGGGGATTTCTGGCCGATGGGATGCTGGTCACGTCCGATCAGACCTTTCTGCGTTTCTTTGAATCGCGCGACAGCGGCGCGCCCGATCACATCCTGCTACGCGTCGCGGATGGCGTGTCTGCGGATATCGTGGCCGCGCGCCTGCGCGCCGTTCTGCCCACCGAAAGTGTCCGCGTGCAAACCACCGCCGAGGCGCAGGCGGCCGATCTGGCCTTTATGTCGTCGGAACGTCCGACCGGCATTATCTTTGGGTTTGGCGTGTTCATGGGCATCCTTGTGGGGCTGGTCATCGTCTATCAAGTGCTGTCCACCGATGTGGCCGACCACCTGCGCGAATATGCAACGTTCAAGGCCATGGGCTATGGTCAGCCGTTCTTTCTGGGCATCATTTTTGAAGAGGCGATTATTCTGGCGGTCTTCGGGTTCATCCCCGGATTTATCGTCTCGATGGGGCTGTATGCCGGGCTGAACGCCGTGACGGGCCTGCCAGTGGCGATGGAAACCGCCCGCGCAATTCTGGTGTTTGTGGGCACACTGACAGCTTGCACCCTGTCCGGTGCCATCGCCACGCGCCGTCTGGCCAATGCCGATCCCGCGGACCTGTTTTAAGGGGCCCGGTTGAGCCTGTCACACAGACCGGGGCGCGCTTACCATTCGTAGATTTCGATACTGTTCGCCGTCAGTTCATACCCGATGTCGCCCAGAGTGGTGGACTGCATCCGGGCCGACAACGTGCCCGTCACCCAAATCGCATCCCACAGTTGATCACTGGGCCAGGGTTCAGTCGTCGTCACAAAGACCAATTGATTTGGCGGCGGCGGCGGGACGTGGATACAGGCCCCGACATAGGGCACCAAAATAAATTCGGTCACCCCGTCCGACGCGCTTTCCAGCGGGATGATATAGCCCGGCATTTTGATGACTTGACCGTCCAGACCCAGATTCAATTTGGACCCGTTTTCGTCAAAAATGGGGGACCATGTATCGGCCTCGTCGTCCTTTTCGCCCTCGCCGATGATCTCGGAATAGGGCACGCCAAGGGGGATCAGGTCATCCCACGTAATCTCGCGATACGCATCGGCGGCTGCGCGCACCGGCAGGGTCAGGCCGGAGGCCAGCAGAAGGCCGAAATGACGGCGGGTCAGGGTCAGGCGATGTGTGTTCATATCCGCACCATCATACCATCCGCCAAGGACAGTCGATAGGCCCGAATCGCGGGTAGAAGGCTGGCCAGTGCCGCCGCAACGATCACGATTGCGAGACCCCACAGTTCGCGCAGCGTGGGCGGCGTGATCGGCAGCCAGATACCGAATGCCGCATCCACCATCGGCTGTCCCACAAACAGCCCAAGATACAGCAACCCAAGGCCCAGAACGGCCCCCACGGCCGCCATCAGCGTGGCTTCCAGCACCAGCAGTCCCAGAATGGTCGTGGGCCGCGCGCCCATCGCCCGCCAGATCGCCATTTCGCGGCGGCGTTCATTCAAGCTGGCGAATATCATCGCCATCATGCCGATCAGCGCCGTAACCACCACCATCGCGGACACCCCGATCAGCGCGGTTTCCGCCACGCCGACGATCTGCCACAACTCTTGCAAGGCGACGCCCGGCAGGATCGCCATCAGCGGCTCTTCGGCGTAGTCGTTGATCCAGCGTTGCAGGCCAAAGATCTGCAAGCGCGAGTTGACCCCGACCAGCGCGGCAGTGATCGCGTTGGGTGTCAGGTCCCTCGCCCGGATCACTTCGACCGGGGTGGATTGGCCGGTCTTGGCCCCGCCCTGCCAATCGACATGGATCGCCTCGATCGCCTCAAGGCTGACGACCACCGTGCGGTCCACCGGCGTGCCGGTCTTGGCGATGATGCCCGCCACGCGAAACGGCTGATCGTCATGCGCGGTGAAGGACGCAATGCCGTGCGACACCACAATCGGATCGCCCACGCTATAGCCCAGCGTCGCGGCCACATCGGCCCCGATCACCGTATCGTAAAGATCGTTCAGCCCCGCGCCCTGCGCAATCTCCAGCGACCTGCCACCGCGAAACTGGTAGTGGTCAAAAAACGCAGGCGTTGTGCCCATCACCCGAAACTGTCGATGGCTGTCGCCCAATGAGATCGGCACGATCCAATCCACCTCGGACCGGGCGGCGATATCCTGATAGCTTTGCCAAGTGATGTTGTTGGTCGCGTTCCCGATCCGGAACACCGAATAAAGCAACAACTGCACCGGCCCCGAGCGCGCGCCGACAATCAGGTCGGTCCCTGAAATCGTGTCGGCAAAGCTGGCCCGCGCCCCGGTGCGTAGCTTTTCCACCCCCAGAAACAGCGTGACCGACAGGGCAATGGCCAGCACCGTCATGCCCACGGTCAGCGCGCGCGCCATCAGCGATTGGGCAGCAAGACGCAGGATCATGCCGCATCCCTCTGCGTGTTTACGATGTCTTCCAGCCGGATCACCCGGTCAAAGCGCGGCCCAAGGCGCGCGTCGTGGCTGACCATCAACAGGGACGACCCGGCCTGTTTTGTCTGCTTAAACAGCAGGCTGAGGAATGTGTCCTGCGTCGCGGCATCCAGCGCCGAGGTGGGTTCGTCCGCCACAATCAACGGCGGCGCGCCGATCAGCGCGCGCGCGACCGCGACGCGCTGTTGCTGGCCCACGCTAAGGCGCGCGGCCTGTGTTGTCAGAACGTCCTCGGGCAGGTCCAGCGCGGCGCACAGGTGCGCGGCCTGCGCCGGCCCATCCCTGGCACGTGCGCGGCGTTGGGGGGCAAAGCGCAGCGGTAACAGGATGTTGTCCAGAACGCTGGCGTAGGGCAGCAGGTTAAACTGCTGGAAAATCACGCCAATATGCTCGGCACGAAACCGGTCACGCGCGCCCGCGCCCAACCCGCCCAGATCAGTGCCTCCCACCGTCACCTGCCCCGCATCCGCCGTGGCAATCCCGCAGATCAGGGACAACAGCGTTGACTTGCCCGACCCGCTAGCGCCAAGCAACAGCACGCTTTCCCCCGCCGCGACCTGAAACGCCGGACAGGACAGGGCGAACCCGCCCCGCCCCGGCCAAGTAAATATCACATCCTTCAGGGAAAGGGCGGGCGCGGTCATACCTAGTTCAGGGTCAGCACAGCCGCATCGCGGCCGATTTCCGCCGCGCCTGCGCCTGTCTCGGTCACGAATTGCGCTTCGATTTCTTGCGCATGCTCGAACCGTTCAAAGAACGGAAAGGCGATGGCCGTCAGGGCCTCGGGGTGTTCGCAGGCAAAGATGTAGCGCATATTGAATTCGGTGTGTTCGCCACCCTCTTGGTGCTCGTGATCATCTGCGTCGGCATGATCGTCATGTTCCTCGTGGTCATCCTCTCCATGCGCGTCGTCGCCGAGATGAGCCAGCACGCCGGTCGGACGACATTTTGCCGCCGCCGGGAACGTGACGATATTCTCAGACACCAGCAAGGTTCGGATCGCATCCTTTACGGCGTCCTTGTCCGCATCGGTGCTGGCTGCGTATTCGAACCCGACGATATCCATACCGGGCGAGGTCAGGTTCATCTCGACGATGCCCCCCTCGATGGCTAGCTCCAGTTTGCTGACACCGTGCACATGCGCGCCCATCTCGCGGGTTTCCTCGGCAAGAATTGGGGTTGCGGCGACTGAGGCCAGCAAAGCAAGGGTAAGGATTTTCATATTGATTCCTTTCTATTTTATTTGAGCTTGGTTCAAGGGGTCAGTGCAACTTAGATACGACCGGGCCGGTCGGGTTGGCGTGATTTTGCCCGCTCGCGCGCCGTTCGCCGGGCCTGCGGGCCGGACGCGGTGGGGTTTCACGGGTCAGGCAGGCCGCCTGCGCGCGGTCCAACCGTGCAATAACCGCCTCGACAGTTTCGCCGTCCTGACGCGCGCGTTGCCAAATGCGGCGACAGGATTTTGGCGACCACGGCAGCGCTGCCTCGGACAGCCAGCGGCGCAAGGGCGGCGGCAAGGCATCGAAGGCGCGCATCGGATCGTCGGTGCGCCTGCGCTTGCGCTGCCGCGTTTCACCAAGGTTCGAGACTGTCGCCGTCACGCCGCCACCCCCTGACGCCGCCAGATCGGAAAGGAATCCGGCATGTCAGGCAGGGCGTCCGGGCCCGGCGCAAGGTGCTCGGGCACAAGGCACGCGTTCAGTCGCGCGCGCAACTGCGCCCAATCAATCCCCGTCCCGATAAAGACGATTTCCTGGCGTCGATCACCCCAAGGCTCTGACCAGTTCTGGGTCATGTATTCGCGCGCGCCTTCGTGATCGGGCCAGCGATCCTGCGGCACCGAGGCCCACCATGTTCCCAGCGGCTGAACCGACGACAGCGCCCCGGCCAGCGAAAATTCCGCCACCCAATCGGGCCGTGTGGCGATCCAGAAATGACCCTTGGCGCGGATCACACCGGGCAGGTCACCGTTCAGAACGGCCAAGATCGCGTCCGGCTCGAACGGTTGGCGGGCACGATAGACAAAGCTCTGGACGCCATATTCCTCGGTTTCGGGAACGTGATCGGCAAAGCCATACAGTTCTTTGGCCCACATCGGATGCTCATGCGCCTTTTCAAAATCGAACAGGCCGGTGTCCAAGATCGCGCTGGCGGGCACGTCCGAATGGCTGGTTTCGATGATCCGGGCGTCGGCGTTGAGGCTGCGAATAATCTTGCGCGCGCCGTCCACCTGATGGGGTTCGGCATCCGCCACCTTGTTCAGGATCACGACATCGGCAAATTCGATCTGCTCGACCAACAGGTTGACCAGCGTACGCTCGTCGTCGTCGCCCAGGGTTTCGCCCCGGTCGCTTAGGAAATCGTGGCTGGAGTAATCGCGCAGCAGGTTCACCGCATCCACGACCGTCACCATCGTATCCAGACGGGACACATCCGACAGGCTTTCGCCATGTTCATCGCGAAAATCGAAGGTTGCCGCGACAGGCAGCGGTTCGGAAATGCCGGTGGATTCGATCAGCAAGTAGTCAAAGCGCCCGTCATCGGCCAGTCGGCGGACCTCTTGCAGCAGGTCATCGCGCAGGGTGCAGCAAATGCAGCCGTTCGACATCTCGACCAGCGTTTCGTCAGTCTGGCTAAGGTTCGCCCCGCCTTCGCGGATCAGATCGGCGTCTATGTTCACCTCGGACATATCGTTGACGATCACGGCAACACGACGGCCTTCGCGATTGTTCAAAACACGGTTCAACAAGGTGGTTTTGCCGGCACCAAGAAAGCCGGACAGGACGGTAACGGGCAGGCGGGGATCGGTCATAGGGTGGTCTCCTGCGGTAGGTTTGGGTCTGTGCGCCGCACTAAACGACAATGTTATCACATCACATTTGCTCGGCACAAAAAAATGGAGAAAACCTGCTGCGACACCCTTGGGGGCCGCAGCAGGGAACAGTTGATTACAGGCACTCGGCCAGCGAGGTGGCAAGATTGCGCAGCATCTGGGGATACAGCGCCGCACCCGGCTCCAAGTCAGATCCCAGCGGGTCCAGAACACCGGTATGCGCGTCGGTTCGATCCATGACGGCGGCCAGAATGCCCGCATTGAACTGTGGCTCGGACAGGACGCAAGTCACACCCTGATCCGCGACACGGGCCTGAATTTCAGCGATGCGCGCCGGGCTGGGGTCGGTGGCATCCGACACCGAAATCGCGCCCGAAGCGGGGAAATCAAAGGCGGATTCGAAATACTGATAGGCGTCGTGAAAGACGATGAAATTGCGGTCGCGCATCGGGTCAAGGATGGTCGCGATCTCGGATTTCAGCGCCTCGATCTCGGCCCGCCCGGCGGTTGCGTTGGCGTAATAGGCCCCGGCATTGTCCGGGTCGGCCGCCGACAGCGTGGCGGCAATCGTATTCAGCCAGATCGCGCCGTTATCGGGGGACAGCCATGCGTGAGGATCGTGGTCGCCGTGGTCGTGGCCTTCATGATCCGCATCGTGATCTTCCGCGTGCTCGTCATGTTCTTCATGCTCATCGTGATCGTCATGATCGCCGTGCTCATGCGCCTCGAACAAGGCGTCTTCGCGCATCGGCAGTTCGATCGTTCCGTCGCTTTCCAGCAGCTCGATCACCGTTGCGTCCCCGGCCAGCGTGTCGAGCGCACCGTCCAGCCAAGGGGTCAGATCGGGACCGACCCAGAACACGATATCCGCGCTTTGCAGGGCGGCGGCCTCGGAGGGACGCAGGCTGTATTCATGCGGGCTGGCGCCGGGCTGCACGATCAGCGTCGCCTCGCCGACACCGTCCATGACCCGCGCCACCAGCGAATGAACCGGCGCGATATCGACGGCGACCTGCGGGACTTCTGCAAGCGCCGTTCCGGCAAGAAGTGAGGCCGTAAGCGACAGCGTGACGAGGTTTCTGGACATATCCAACTCCATGTGATCTTATAACGTTTAACGCCGAATACAAGAAATGTAATAATATGACAAGTGGTCCCCGTCCCCAAAATGCCCCGCCGCCCGATCCCGTCGGGTTCAAACGGCATGATCACAGCGACTGTATCAGCAGCGCCGTTGCCTCTGCGGAACAGCATTGCGCCGAAAACGGCCTGCGTTTTACGCCAGTGCGGCGCAAGGCGTTGGAAATTCTGTTGCAGGAACATCGTGCGCTTGGGGCGTATGACATGCTGGACCGGTTGCGCGATGCGGGCTTTGGATCGCAGCCGCCGGTGGCGTATCGGGCGCTGGAATTTCTTGTCGCCAATGGATTTGCGCACAAGATCGAGCGTCTGAACGCCTTCATCGCCTGCGCCCACCCCGGAGCCAACCATTCGCCCGCCTTCATGATCTGCCGCCAGTGCCAATCCGTGGCCGAGGCGCAGTCGGCCCCGGCGCGCGGCGCGCTTGGCCATGCGGCGCGCGCGGCGGGTTTCCAGATCGAAGGCACCATGGTCGAGGCGGTCGGCCTGTGCCCCGCCTGCGTCGAAAAGGCCCCCTCATGAGCCTTGTCACCGTCGAGAACATCAGCGCCGGTTACGGTGCGCATACGGTGTTGCACAACGTTTCGCTAACGGTTGAGCCGGGCGAGATCGTGACCATCGTTGGCCCCAACGGGTCCGGCAAAACGACATTGCTGCGCGCGTTGATCGGCGCCGCCCGTCTGACATCCGGGCGGATTACCCAGAAACCCGGCTTGCGCATCGGGTACGTGCCGCAAAAACTGCATATCGACCCGACTCTGCCGATGACGGTTGAGCGGTTCTTGCGCCTGCCGCGCAACATTCCGCGCGCCGCCTGCCGACCCGCGTTGGAGCGCGCGGGCGTGCCGGACCTGTCAGGGCATCAAATGTCGGCCCTGTCCGGCGGGCAGATGCAGCGCGTCCTGCTGGCGCGCGCGCTGATCAACGACCCCGAACTGCTGTTGCTGGACGAGGCGACGCAGGGTCTGGATCAACCCGGCTCGGCCGCGTTCTATCGCCAGATCGAGGAAGTGCGCAAAACCACCGGCTGCGCGGTTCTGATGATCAGCCACGAATTGCACGTCGTGATGAGCGCGTCTGACCGGGTGATCTGCCTGAACGGGCATGTCTGCTGCGAAGGCACCCCCGAGATCGTCTCGGCCGCGCCGGAATACCGCGCGCTGTTCGGGACGGGCACAGGTGGGGCGCTGGCGCTGTATCGCCACGATCATGATCATAATCACGACGAAACCTGCAATCACACCCACACCGAGGCGGCCGAATGATGCTGGACGATTTCATGACCCGCGCCATTCTGGCCGGGGTCGGCGTGGCCTGCGCCGCCGCCCCTCTGGGCAGTTTCGTGGTCTGGCGGCGGATGGCCTATTTCGGGGACGCGACCGCACATGCGGCAATCCTTGGCGTGGCACTGGCGCTGGCGTTGAACATCTCGGTTTTTGCGGGCGCGGTGGCTGTGGCGCTGGCGATGGCGCTGACCGTGACAGCGCTGACCGGGCGCGGCTATGCGATGGACACGTTGCTGGGCGTGTTGGCCCATTCCGCGCTGGCCTTTGGGCTGGTGGCGGTGTCGTTCCTGTCGGGCATCCGGATAGACCTGATGGCCTACCTGTTTGGTGATATTCTGGCGGTTTCGCGCGGCGATCTGGCGGTGATATGGGGAGGGGCCGCGTTAGTGATCGGGCTGATCGGCTGGCGTTGGTCAGCGCTGTTAACCTCCACCCTCAGCGAGGAACTGGCCTATGCCAGCGACATTGATCCCCGCCGTGAACAGTTGATCCTAACCCTGGCGCTGGCAATCACCGTTGCGGTCGCGATCAAGGTGGTGGGTGTGTTGCTGATTGCCGCGATGCTGATCATCCCCGCCGCCGCCGCGCGCCCGCTGTCGCGCACGCCCGAACAGATGGCCCTGATCGCGGCGGTGATCGGCGGCATATCCGCCGTGGTCGGCCTTCGGGCGGCCTATGTTCTGGACACGCCCGCCGGTCCGTCGATCGTCTGCGTTGCCGCGTTTGTGTTTCTGGGCACCAGCGTTTTGCGCGGTTTACGCTCCCGCGTCGGTCAAACCTAGCGGCACGCGCGCCTAGATATGTTGGCGCACAAACGCCTCGATATCCGCCGCAGGACGCGCGCCTGACAGGCGGGCCACCTCGCGCCCCTTTGCATAGAGGATCAACAGCGGAATCCCCCGGATCTGCAACCGCTCGGACACGGCTGGAAACTGCTGCGTGTCGATCTTGGCAAAGCGGCATTTGTGGCGCAACGCGCCCGCCGCCTTGGCATATTCCGGGGCCATCATTTTGCACGGGCCGCACCAAGGCGCCCAATAGTCCACGATCAAAGGAAGGCCGTCGGTGCGCACCGCGCGGTCATGGATCGCCACATCCAGCGCGCGCACATCGCCGTCAACCAACAGCGCGCCACATGTGGCGCATTTCGGCCCTGCGCCGACCTTTTGCGCGGGGATACGGTTTACCTGTCCGCAGGACAGGCATGTCAGTTTCACACCATTCTCACTCATCGTCTTCTCCTGTTTTCAGGTCCGGGGCGCTATGGTCGCGCACCTCCAGACCAACCTGCCGCCACGCCCCAAACACACGCGCCTTTAGCGCCGGATCCACGCTTGCGGCGCGATAATGCCGGCCGATGAACCGCTCAAAATCGGGAAAACGCGCCAGCAGTGCGGCCTTTTCGCGATATGCGCCCTCCATGTCACCGCCTTCGACCAGCATCCAGATCAGGTGGCAGATATAAAAATACTTGTCCGGCAGCGGATCAATCCGCACTTCGGCCAATGCGGCCTCGGGCCCGTCTGTCTGCATTAGAATATAGGCACGAATCAGGCGATACCAACCGGGGTGCAGCGGGTTCAGCAGAACCGCCTTGTCCAGCATGGGCCGCGCGTGCTGCGCCTGGCCGCACACCATAAAACACATCCCCAACATCGCCAGCATATCGGCATTGCCGGGGTTCAGCCTGACCGCCTGATCGGCGGCCCTTCGGAACGCGACCAGATTGCCCAGATGAAATTGCGTGCGCGCCATCGCACAATAGGCCTGCGCGCTTTCTTCGTCACTGTCGACAGCCCGTTGCGCGCAGGCCAGCGCCCGATCCAGGATGTCGTCGGGCAGCCCCCCGGTGTCCAGTTGATAGTCATCCAGCCATAAAAACGCCAAAACGGCATGCGCATTGGACGAGTTGGGGTCCAGCGCCACCGCCTTTTCCAGCCCTGCCCGGATTTCCGTCCGCTCGACTTGGTCCAGTTCGATCCCCTTGCGGTGATAGCGGTAGATCCAGTTGATCGTGTCCCACTTCATGGATTGCCCGGAATTTCCCGCGCGTTTCGCAAAGCGCCCGATGGGTCCGAACCTGTCGGAAATGCGCGACACGATCTGTTCCGCGATCCGGTCCTGCATCGTGTAGAGTGCGGTAGGGTCCAGCGGGCAGGCGAACTGATCGACAAGGATCACCCTGTCCTCGCTGGTTTCAATCAGGTTTGTGGTGACTTTTAGGGTCTGATTATCGGCTCTCAGGCTGCCTTCCAGAACGAAATCGGGGTGAAACCGGTCACGCATCTGGCGGATACTTAACCCGTCGGCCTTGGCCTGCTGGGCCGTTGCGCGGGAAAACACCGACAAGTCCTTGAACCGGGACAGATCGACGATGATTTCTTCGGTTAGGCCTAACAAGAAGAATTCATTGTCCGCCAGCTGACTGAAATCATCAAACGGCAGCACCGCGATAGAGGGTTTGTTGGTCGGGACAAGAGGCGCCGAGGCGTCTTGTTCAGGGGGGGCATTTGCGGCGTCGATGTAATCAAACGTCGGCTCGTATGCGCCTTTTGCGATGGAAATGCGCAGGGGATCCTCTGCGCCCGCCTGCGCATAATATTGACCCAGCTTCTGACGTAGCGCACGCGCCTGAACGCGCACGATCGTATCGGTTTGCGGGTCGAAATCATCAGGCCGGTCGAAAACTTCCAGACCGATCGCATAGCCTTTAAGGCGATCCGTCCGCCCCGCCAGACATTCCTGAACAACATATGTCAAAAAGCGCGTTAGGCGCGGTGCGTTACAAAACTGGCGGCTGTTGATAATGCGCGACAACTGGGCGTTAACCATCTGGGGTGGGACGGATGTCGATGATGCCAAGCTGTTCTTCCCATTCTTCCAGTCGTACCGAGATGCGTCAGGCACGGCCCCTCACCCTCAGCTTCACTGTGAATCACTTGAAACTCCAGTGCGGATGGTCGATTGATGCCTTCATGTTCTCAGCGTTTCACGACCGTTCCGGTTGCGTGTTAACCACCATAGTCCACGTTGACACATCAAAGATAACTAAAACTGACCTGCACGACAGAAACACAGCCGTGCCTGTGACGGTCGTCTGACCGTCATACTATGTCGCGGCCACACTCCGGGGGAGTGATAAAATGAAAGACATGACCACAAGCGACCAGTGCCGCAACATTGATCCATGGGATCAGTCACCGATAGCCGCGCTGTGTTACGGCCATGTTGCCCATCCCCCGGCCCGCCCTGCCGCGCAGCCCGACACCACCAGCCCGATGATGTCCCTGTTCCGCACGATATCGCACACGCAGCACCATCAGCCCGACAGCACGATCATGCTACATGGCGATGCCGCCGATACGATCTATCTGATTGTTTCGGGAACGGTGCGCTGCTGCACGATCAGCGAAGAAGGCCAGCGACAGATCTTTCGCTTTGCGCGAAAGGGCGAATTGGTCGGGATTGCAGGGATGCAGACCTGGCATTTCACCGTCGAGGCGGTCGATCATGTCATCGTCAAAGCCATTCCGCGCGCGTTGGTCGAACACTCCTGCGCCGACGACCCCTCGCTGCTTCAAGAATTGCAGGCGCATATGTGCGCGCAACTGCAAAGTCGCGAAAAGCAGTTGCTGGCCTTTATGACCACCAAAGCCTCGGTCCGGTTGTTTCAATTTCTCAGTGCATTTGCGGCCTCTCGCCCGACTGCGGATTACATCGCGCTGCCGATGTGCCGCCGCGATATCGCGGATCATCTGGGCATGTCGGTGGAAACCGTCAGCCGCGCCTTCAGCGATCTGAAGGCGAAGGGGCGCATTGACCTTGCCTGTGCGGAAAAGTTCCGGATTCCCAAGCGTGCAGGCAACGCCAAACCGGCGACGCCTGCTTTTCGACTGGCCTGAATCCTGAACCGCCTTAGACGGCGGGTGCGCAGTCGGCGACGGCAACGTCCAGAACGGGATCGTTGGGGCCACATTCCTGCCCGCTGATTGGATAGTGGTCGGGATCTGTGCATCCGCCCACGACGGTCAGCATCAGAACGGCGGCAAGGGTGGCGATCGATTTCACGGCGTTTCCTTTTCGGAGGTGGTCACAGAGCGGTCTGTCGCACCGCTTGCGACGGCGCTGGTCTTGTGGCGCCTGTCCTTCTTTAACGCCTCAAAGCCGATGATGACATCCAAAAGCTCGGTCGTGATTTCGCTTTGACGCATGGCCCGCGTGTCGGATTTCAGCGCATCCAGCCGGTCATCCACCGATTGCTCGGCCTGCTGCATCAGGGCCAGCCGCGCGGCGTTTTCGGTGACCAGTGCCTCGGCCGAGGCGCGAAACAGGCTGGCAAACAGGTGCCCCCGGATCAACGCCATGAACAGGCTGTCAGGGGGCATCGTGAAGGTCGGCAGGCTGCGCGACTTCCACGGTTTGTCCTGCATATCAGCCACAAGCGCCGCATCCAGCGGTAGCAGGGCCGCGATTCTGGGCGATTGCGTGGCCCCGTCGTCGCGCGCGAAATAGGCCAGCGAAACGGCGATGTCATGGGCCGGGCTATTGCTGCGAATATCGTCCAGTTTTTGCGTCAGAAGGTTCGCCAACCGCCCGATCCCATCAACCGAGGCGGGCGGAAAAAACGCCTTCTTGATGCTAAACCCCTGATCCGTCAGCGCATCGGCCATCTGCGCCCCGATGCACAAAATAATCGCGCTGTCGGCGGTGGCGTGCTGTGCGACATGGGCCGCCAGCGACTCGTTATAATTACCGCACAACCCGTGATCCGAGCCGAACACGACCATCACCTGCGTCGCGCGGTCGGACGGCGCGCTGTTGATAGGGCGCGCTTGGGACAAGAAGGCGTGCAGCCCTTCCAGCACCGTGTCGTGATAGGCTTCGATCGCGCGGGCGGCGTGGTCGTAGGGGGCCGCATTGATGACCGACAGCGTTTTCATCGTGTGCACAACGCTACGGATGCCCTGCATGCTGGTCGTGCGTCGCGCCAGCGTTTCAAGGGTTTGCGCCATGGTCTAACCCTCCAGCGTGGCGCGGGCCTGTTGGCCCACTGCCGCCAAACGGGCGCGCGCGGCGTCGTCAAACGCATCGTTCTGCGCGATTTGCTGTGCCGTATCGCCCAGATCGCGGGCCGCCGCCGTGCGGATCGCCGCCATGACCGTTGTTGTGTCCACCTCGTTCAGACCGTCCAGATGGCCGTCCATCGCCGCCACCAGAATGGCCAGCTGCTCAACCGGGGGGATCGGATCACGTTCGGCCTGACCCAGCGAGGCGCGCACGGCGGCCCCGCGCGTCAGGCGCGCGCGTGTGGCATCATCCAGCCGGGTACCAAAGCGGGCGAAATCCTCAAGTTCCTCAAATTGCGACAGGGTGACGCGCAGGTTGCCAGCCACAGATCGGAACGCGCGGCTTTGCGCCTTACCGCCAACGCGGCTGACCGAGACACCCAGATCGACGGCAGGAAACTGGTTCTTGCGCACCAAACGAGGCGACAGGTAAATCTGCCCGTCGGTGATCGAAATCAGGTTGGTCGGGATATAGGCCGACAGGTTTTCGGCCTGCGTTTCAACAACCGGCAGCACTGTGATCGAGCCACCGCCCACACCATCGCTGAACTGACCTGCACGTTCCAGCAAGCGCGCGTGAATATAGAAGATGTCGCCGGGAAACGCCTCGCGGCCAGGCGGGCGGCGCAGCAGCAACGACAGTTCGCGGTACGAGCGCGCGTGATGGGTCAGATCGTCCAGCACCACCAGAACATCGCGGCCCTCAGCGGCGAAATATTCGGCCATGGTCAGGGCCGCATAGGGCGCGACATAGGCCAGCCCGGCGGCGCCTTCGTCGCCCGCCGCGACGATAATCGTGCGTTCCATCATGCCGCCCTCGGTGATCGCGCCGATCACCTTGGCCACCGCATCACCGCGCTGTCCGATGGCGCAGTAGATACAGATCACATCGGTGGTTTTCTGGTTCAGGATCGCATCCACGGCCAAGGATGTCTTGCCGGTCTGGCGATCCCCGATCACCAGCTGACGCTGTCCCAGACCGACCGGCACAGCAGCATCAATCGCCTTGATCCCCGTCGCCAAGGGGCGCGAGATCGCCTTACGCTCAAGGATCTTGGGGGCCTCGGCCTCGACGGGGTGCAGGGCCTCGGCTTTGATCGCGCCCTTGTCATCCTGCGGCTCGCCCAAAGCGTTCACCACCCGGCCCAGCAGGGTGGGACCGACGCGGGCGCTGACGACCTTGTGGGTGCGCATCACGCTTTCCCCGACGGTCACGGCATCTGACGCACCCAGCAGAACCACCCCCAGACGCCCCGGCTCCAAATCCAGAACGATGCCCTGCACGCCACTGGCAAAGCGCAGCAATTCGTCGGACAATGCGCGCTCCAGCCCCGTCACGATGGCGATGCCATCGGCCACCTCGGCCACCTGCCCGATTTCGCTAAGGCTAGGGACGGGTGCGGGGCTGTCCAGCAGGGCCTGAACCAGCGTTTCGGGGTCCGGCGTGATCATGGCGGGGTCATTGGCCATGGGTCTTTGCCCTTGGATCGGGGCCCTTGGTCAGATGTTTGGCAATCGATGCGTCCAGCCCGTCGATATAGGTATCCACTGTCCAGGCCAGTTGCGCGCCGCCCATGCGCAATACCAGACCGGGGGACTGATCCGGGTCGGTTTGAAATGTAACGGCCACCTGCGGGAACACGGCGCGAAGCTCTGCGCGCAGGCTGTCCTGCACCGGATCCGGCAAGGTATCATGGCTGGTGATAATCGCCGCTGTGGCCTGTCCGGCGGCGCGGGTCATGTCCGCCGCCATCGGCTTGATCTGGGTCAGCAGGTGTTGCGCCATGCGCGCCTCCAGCGTTTCATCCGCCAGATCGCACAACGCCTTGCGCGTCAGGGCCAGCAGGGCCGCGGCCCCCGCGCCATGCAGTTTGGCGGTGTATTTATGCGCCTCTTCGTCAAGATGCGCCTGCCACTCGGCCTGTTCGCGCTGCATTTTCTTCTGCGCCTCGGCCAGCAGGGCGTCGCGCTGTGCCTCGGCCTTTTTGCGCACGGTTTCGGTCAGTTCCGACTGGGCCACATGCAGCGCGCGCGATTGCTCGTGAAACGCGGCCTCGGTTGCCTCGGCCTTGGCCTTGGCCTTAGCGGCCTCTTGCATACGGGCGGTAATTTCAGCCTCACGCGCGTCGATACCATCCAGAATGGGACGGTACAAAAACCGCTTCAATAGCCAGACCAGCACCAAAAAGTTGGCGATCTGCGCCGCGACAGTGATCCAGTCAATGGACATGAATCAGTTCCCTGTCGCCTGTGCGGCGGCAAGGGCAGCGGTCCAGAACGGATTGGCGAACAGCAGGATCATCGACACCACAAAGCAATAGATCGCGGTGGATTCGATCATCGCCAGACTGACAAACAACGTGCGCGAAATGGTCGGCGCCGCGTCGGGCTGTTGCGCAATCGCGCTAAGGGCGGTTGACGCCGCGCGCCCCTCGCCAAGGGCCGGACCGATAGCCCCGAACGCAACGGTCAGGCCCGCCGTAAAGATTGAGATCGCGGCAATAAGTCCAAGATCAGTCATGATATGTCCTTTGTCGGTAGAGTGGGTTTGGAGGGCGCAATCGCGCTGGAAATATAAACGGTTGCCAGAATGGCAAAGATATAGGCCTGGATCATGCCGGTCAGCAGGCCCAGAACATCCATCACCACCGGAAAGAAGAACGGTGCGACGCTAAGCAAAATGGCGGCAATGACCGCCCCGCTCATGATGTTGCCGTAAAGGCGGATCGCCAATGATATCCCGCGCGAGAATTCCGAAATAATGTTGAAGGGCAGCATGATGAACGACGGCTGAAGGTAGGTGCCAAGGTAGCCCCCGATGCCCCGGCTGGTGATGCCGAACATCGGCACCGCGATCAGGACCGACAGGGCCAGCGCGGTTGTGGTCGACAGGGATGAGGTGGGCGGATCGAACCCCGGAATGACCAGCATCAGGTTAGACACTGCAACGAACAAAAACAGCGTGCCCGCGTAATACAACAGATACCGCGACGGCCCGGGCGAAATTTCGTGAATCTGATCCTGAATACCCTGCACGATCACCTCCAGCGTGGTGCGCCAGCGGTTGGGCGGCACATCCGGGCGCAAGTTGCGCGTGATCAGGTAGGACCCGATGGTCAGCACGCCCATGACGATCCATGTATAGACTATGGTGGCATTGATCGGGATACCCCAGATGGTCAACAAAATGATCTGATCCGGTGACAGGGTCATGACGCGCCTCGCGGGGTCGCGCTTGACCGCGCCCATGTCGTGGCAACAAAACGCGAAACGACAAAGGCGGCGGCGTAGCCAACAGCGGCCCACGGCCCGCCCTGCCCCGCCACGATCCAGCCCACACCAAGCAGCGCCAACATGCGCAGGGCCGCGCTGAGCGATAACAGCATGACAGGCTTCGCGCTGTGCAAGGCGCGGCGCATGCCCACGGCCAGCCCGACAAAGTACAGCCCGCCCATGACGACGCCCACTGCCAGACCCATCAGCACCGCTGTCCAGTCTACAGAAATCATTCGTCTCCCCCTTCCTTGTTGATCCATGCGGCGGCGATAAAACCGCCAATCACCACACCGCCCAAAATCAGCGCCAGCGTCCAGTTAAAGCCTTGCGGCGCGACCCGGTCCAGCCACAGACCCAAAAACGCGCCCCCCACCGTCGGCACCGCGATAGACCAGCCGACCATTCCGAACGTGCTGATGCCGCGCAGAGGGCTTGGCCCCGGATTGTCACGGCGCGATTTCATACGCCGGGCGCGGCGGGCGATTTCCTCGCTGGGCCTGTCTGGTTTGGACCTGTCAGGTTTTGACGTCATTGCAGCGGCCTTTGCAATTCGGCAAAGCGGCGCACCATGTCGGCCTCTAGCCGCGATAGCGCCGAGCGGGCCTGACGTTCGTCTTCGTCCATCTGCACAAAACTGGTCTCGACCGTCTGCTGCAAAGTGTCCAGATCATCGCCATGCACCCCGCGCAGAGTGGCAACGCTGACGGTGTGGCCCTTCTTGACCAACAGCCCCTCGTCCAGACCAAAGATCTGCTCGGACCCGTCGACCATGCACAGCGTCAAAACCGAAGGCACAAGGGCGGTCACGAAATCCACATGGTTTGGCAGGATGCCAAAGGCCCCGTTTGGCGCAACGGCGGTCATGCGCGTGGCCTGCCCCTGAAACAAGGTGCGAGTGGGCAGACGCAGGATCACCGTCATGTCAGTGGCGATACTCATGTCTTGGCCTTCAGATCGTCCAGACCGCCGATCATGTAATAGGCACTTTCCGGCAGGTCAAACTCGGTTTGGGCCAGAATAGTCTCACATCCATCCAGCGTGTCGGCAATCGAAACCAACTTGCCCTCGACCCCGCTGAACGATCCGGTGGTGAAAAACGGCTGCGTCAAAAACCGCTCTAACCGGCGGGCGCGGCCCACGGTGGCGCGGTCGGCGGATGACAGTTCCTCAAGGCCCAGCATCGCGATAATATCGCGCAACTCTTCGTACTCGGCCAACGTGCGGCGCACCGCGCGCGCGATGTCATAGTGGCGCTGCCCCACGACCGAGGGCGTCAACATGACCGACGCCGAGGCCAGCGGATCAACCGCCGGATACAGCCCCTCGCTGGCGCGTTTGCGCGACAACACGACCGAGGCCGAAAGGTGCGAAAAGATATGCGCCGCCGCCGGATCGGTAAAATCGTCGGCGGGCACATAGACCGCCTGAATCGACGTGATCGCGCCGCGTTTGGTCGAGGTAATGCGTTCCTCCAGCCCGGCCAGTTCGGTAGCCAGCGTCGGCTGATACCCCACGCGCGACGGCATCCGCCCCATCAGGCCCGACACCTCGGACCCCGCCTGAACAAAGCGAAAGATGTTGTCGATCAGCAGCAAAACGTCTTGGCCTTTGTCGTCGCGGAAATACTCGGCCATGGTCAACGCGGTATTGCCCACCAGAAACCGCACGCCGGGGGCCTCGTTCATCTGGCCGAACAGCATCACGGTTTTTTCGCGCACGCCCGCCTCGCCCATTTCGCGGTACAGTTCCTCGGCCTCGCGCGAGCGTTCTCCGATGCCGCAGAACAGGCTGACGCCCTTGTGGTGCTGCACGGTGTTGTTGATCAATTCGGTGATCAGCACGGTCTTGCCCACGCCCGCGCCGCCGAACAAACCGGTCTTGCCGCCGCGTTCAATGGGCGACAACAGATCGATGGCCTTGATCCCCGTTTCAAGGATCGCCGAGTGCAGCACCCGGTCGCTTAACTTAGGGGGCGGGCGGTGGATCGAGCGGTGATCGACCGCCTCGGGCGCAGGACGTCCGTCAATCGGCGCGCCGAACACGTCCAGCATCCGACCCAGAACACCATCCCCGACAGGCACCTTGATCGGCCCGCCCGTGGCCGTGACGGTCATGCCCAGACCCAAGCCCCGCACCGGCGCCATCGCGATGGCGCGCACCATGCCATGCCCGATCAATCCCGCCACTTCCAACGCGACGGACCCGGCATAAAGCAGGTCATGGACGCGCGGCACCGGCCCGTCAAACACCACATCGACAACCCCGCCCCGAATGGCGGCGATGCGGCCATCGGTGGTGGCGGGGGTGTCTGAAAGGGTCTGTGTCGTCATCATTCGCCCTGTTTGGTTTTGGACACACGCGTGCCCGCCGTGCCCTCCAGTAGCTCCAGTGCGTCGGCCAGACGGCCAATGCCCGCAACGCCGCCGCGATCCGCAAAATCGCAGGCCGCCTGCACCTTTGGCCCCATCGAGCCTTTGGGCATGTCCAGTGCGCGCCCCTGATCCGGGGTCACATGGCGCACCGGCTTGGCCGCGTCCGTTCCAAAACCGTCATAGACGGCATCCACATCGGTCAACAACAACAGCGCGTCCGCGCCGATATCGCCCGCCAACAGCGCGCTGGCGGCGTCCTTGTCGATCACGGCCTCGACGCCGATCATGCTGTCATCGGCGCGGCGCAGCACCGGGATACCCCCGCCGCCTGCACAGATCACGATCACGCCCTGATCCAGCAGCAGGCGCACAACGCGCAGATCCGGGATTTCGACCGGCTTGGGCGACGGCACGACGCGACGCCAATAGTCTCCGTCCTGCGCGATGGTCCAGCCGGCCACCTTGGCGCGCTCATGCGCCTCGTCCTTGGAATAGACCGGACCGACGAATTTGGTCGGAGTGCGAAACGCCGGATCACTTGCGTCCACAACAACCTGCGTCAGCAGGGTTGCGACCGCATGGTTATGACCCAGCGCATTTTCCAGCTCTTGTTCGATCAGATAACCGATCATGCCTTCGGTTTCGGCCCCCAGCACGTCCAGCGGATAAGCTTCGTCCGGTTTATAGGCCGCGCCCTGCAATGCCAGCAAACCCACCTGCGGACCGTTGCCGTGGGTCACGATCAACCGATGCCCGGCCCGCACGATGCGGGCCAGCGCCTGCGCGGCGGTGCGCACGTTGGTGCGCTGCGCCTCGGCGGTCAGGGGTTGACCACGCTTTAACAGCGCGTTGCCCCCGACAGCGGCAACGACCAGCATCTCAGGAACCCAATGTGGCGACAAGAACCGCCTTGATCGTGTGCATCCGGTTTTCCGCCTGATCGAACACGATCGACGCGGCGCTTTCAAACACCTCCTCGGTCACTTCCATGCAGTCCAGCCCAAAGTCGGCCTTGATTTCGGCACCGACGGTGGTTTCCGTGTTATGAAAAGCGGGCAGGCAATGCATGAAACAGGCGCGTGGATTGCCAGTTTTCTGCATCACCTCGGTTGTGACCCGGTAGGGGGTCAGCAGCTTGATCCGCTCGGCCCATTTTTCTTTGGGCTCGCCCATCGACACCCAGACGTCGGTATAGATGAAATCGACGCCCTTCACTGCCGCATCCACGTCTTCGGTGATGGTCACCTGCGCGCCGGTTTCAGCCGCAATCGCGCGGGCCTCGGTGATGATCGCATCCTTGGGCCAGCAGGCCTTGGGCGCACACAGGCGCACATCCATGCCCATCTTGGCCCCACCGATCAGCAGGCTGTCGCCCATGTTGTTGCCGGCGTCCCCGAGAAAGGCAAAGGCAACCTGATGCAACGGCTTGTCCACATGTTCCTGCATGGTCAAAAAGTCAGCAAGGATCTGGGTCGGGTGGAATTCGTTCGTCAGCCCGTTGTAGACGGGCACGCCCGAATACTGGGCCAACTCGTCAACGATCTTCTGGCCAAAGCCGCGATATTCGATCGCGTCATAGATCCGCCCCAACACGCGGGCCGTGTCCTTGACCGATTCCTTGTGCCCGATATGCGACCCTGTCGGCCCCAGATAGGTCACGCGCGCACCTTGGTCATAGGCCGCCACTTCGAACCCGACACGGGTGCGGGTGCTGTCCTTTTCAAAGATTAGCGCGATGTCCTTGCCCTGCAACTTTGCCACTTCGGTGCCGGTGTATTTCGCCACCTTCAGGTCCGCCGCCAGTTTCAGCAGAAAGGCGATCTCGCGCGGAGAGAAATCGCGCAGGGTCAGCAAATGCCGGTTTTTCAGGTTATAAGCCATTGAGTGTGCCTTTCAGGGTCAAACAGGGTCGCGCATGGTCGGGCAGCTCATGCAGTGGCCGCCACCGCGCCCGCGGCCCAGTTCGGCCCCCGGAATGGCCAGCACCTCGATGCCTGCCGCCTTCAATGCGGCGTTGGTATCGTCGTTGCGGTCATAGCCAATGACAACGCCGGGGCGCAGGGCCAGCACGTTGTTACCATCGTTCCACTGTTCGCGCGCGCGCTCTTCCGGGGTACTGCCGCCGGTCGGCACGATTGTCAGAGATTTATAGCCCAGAACCTCGGCCACGATATCGAAAATCGGGCGCGGGTCGTGACGGAATTGCAAGGGGGCCGCCCCTTCGCCCGGGCGGATGTCATAGCAGACCAATTCATCCGCGACCTCCTTGAACGTCGTCACCACATCACCGCCGCACAGGGTAAACACCGTATCCAGATGCATCGCCGCCCGCGATTTGGGGATCGCAAAGGCCAGCACCCGCTGCGCGACACCGGTATCGAACAGCGCCTCGGCCAGTTGGCCAACACCCTGAGGCGAGGACCGCTCGCCCATGCCGACCAGAACGGTGCCATCACCGACGGGCATGATATCGCCGCCCTCGACCGTCGCCAAACCGTGATCAATCGTGGGATCACCCCAATGGATCGTGGTGCGTCCGGCAAAGTTGGGATGGAATTTGTAGATCGCAGTGTTCAACAGGGTCTCAGGGCGCCGCGCGGGCCAGTGCATCGGATTGACCGCCACACCGTTATAGATCCACGCCGAGTTGTCCCGCGTGAACAACGCATTGGGCAGCGGCGGCAGGATAAACCCGTGCGCCCCCAGATAGCCACCAAACAGGCCGGACGGCTTGAACGGCAGATCGTCCGCCGCCAGCCCGCCCAACAGATAGTCGGCCAGTTGCGCGCCCGACAATTCATCCATCCATGCGCGCAGGTCGGACATCATGCCGACGCCGATATGGTCCGGCGTGACCCGGTGATCCAGCACCCAATCGCGCGCCTTCGCTATGTCCAGCGTCTGCGCCAGCAGGTCGTTGACGTCCAGAACCTCGACACCCTCATCGCGCATCGTCTTGGAAAACACATCGTGATCTTTCTGGGCCTGTTTGACCCAGAACACATCATCAAACAGCAACTCCTGACAGTTTTCGGGTGTCAGGCGGCGGTGCGCCGCGCCCGGGCGGCACACCACGACCTGACGCAGCTTACCGGTTTCAGAATGAACACCTAAGGATTGATCGGTCATTTTAGGACCCTTTCTTACAAAATTGCTGCGATGCTAAGTGCCGCACTGATGAACACGGTAAGCATCAAAAGCAGTGGCCAGATGAAGGCCAACCAGCGGTCAAAAGGCACACGTCCGACGGCCAAACCGCCAAGGACGACTGCGTAGGTCGGGTTGATAAGGTTCACCAGACCGCTTGCCGATTGATATGCGGTGACGATCAGATCCCGACTGACGCCTGCAAAATCACCAAGCGGGGCCAGAATTGGCATCGACAGCACGGCCAGACCGGACGACGATGGCACGAAGAAGCTCATCCCGACTTCGATCCAGAACATCAGGTTGATGAACGCAAGCTCGGGCAGGCCGCCCAGCGATTGTTCGGCACTGTGCAGAATGGTGTCAGCGATCAGGCCGTTGTCCATGATCACCACAATCGCGCGGGCAAGCCCCACAATCAGGGCCACGCCCAACAAATCCCGCGCACCATTAACAAAGCTGTCGGTCAGTTTCTTTTCGCCCAAGCGGCCGATTATGCCGATGACAATACCCGACCCAAGGAACAACGCCCCCATACGCGCCATCCACCACTCTTGCGTGGACACGCCCCAGATCATCACAGCAAAGGTCAGAGCAAAGACAACCAGAATGATCTTCTGCGTACCCGTCAACGTGGCGTCCAGGTGATCTGTTTGGCTGTCCTTAAGGAAAAACGCCTGGTTGGACGCAGCCTGATTGGCCACAACCGAACGTGAGGGGTCGGCCTTAACCTTGGCGGCATAGCGCATGACATAGGCGGCACATAAGGCCACCCCACCCACCAGAATAATCAGCCGCAACGCCATGCCATCGGTGAACGGAATGTCCGCCGCATTGGCGGCGATAACGGTCGCGAACGGGTTAATGGTTGATCCCAACACACCAACGCCCGCGCCAATCAGGATAACCGCAACACCAGTCACCGTATCATAGCCTGCGACAATCATGACCGGCACAAGGATGGCATAAAACGCCAACGTTTCCTCGCCCATGCCATATGTCGTGCCGCCCAAAGCGAAAAGAGACATCATGATCGGAATCATCCAGATCTCTTTGCCCTTGAACATGCGCATTGCTGTGCGGATGCCGGTATCAATCGCGCCGGTGGCGTTAACGATACCAAGGAAACCACCGATAAACAGCACGAACAACGCAACGTCGACCGCGTTGGCAACATAGCTGTCCGGGTCATAAAACCCGGCACCCGGTGCAAGCATCACGTCAACGAACCCTTGGGGGTTTGACGGGACCACCTTGTAGGTGCCCGAAACGGCAATCTCCCTGCCGACGGATTCGCTCATCGCGCGGTCATATTGCCCGGCCGGAATAATCCAAGTCAGGACCGCAACGAAAATGAGCAGAAAAAACAGAATTGTAAAAGCCGTCGGAAACCTGGATTTTGTATGGTCTACCGGCGCTGATGCGTTTGGCGTATCATCTTGCATGAAATCTATCCCTCCACCTTACCCTGCCGATACCCCCGGAAATGAAGGATCAGTGCAGGCGTTTTTTGGCAGACTACAGCGCGCCGCGTTCACGACATTGATATTGATCAATTCCCAAACAGTTTCTTGTCGCGTCCCGCCCGCCCGACAATTGACGCGCGGAAATTGACGTCGGTCAATACGGGCCGGTTTGAGATGCGGTATTGGGGCTGTATCTCAGCAAGGACAAAGTCATGAAAAAAAACACCATTCTGATTGTCATCGGCAAGGATGCCCCGATGGACGATCTTGCAAAGAAACTGGAAACGCTGCGCACTGTGTCGGCGCATGTGGTCATTCTTATTGTCGGCGAAATGCCTGCGTTCCCCTATTATGCGGTCGGTATTGACACTTTTGGCACAACTGACGTTCCGGGCGACTGGTCAGGTGAGGTCGCCAGCCACAAGGCCGTGCTTGATGACAAGGCCAAGGACGTAAGAACCCTTCTGCAACAGCATGATGTTTCTGGCGAGGTGTCGACCGTCGCCTGCGAACCCGCGCTGATGGCCGACGCGGTCGCCCGCCGTGCGATGCTGTGCGACATGGCGATCATCAGCGACGATCTGCGCGACCCCGACACCCTGTTCCGGCAGGCGGTCCATGGCGTTTTGTTCCAATCGCCGGTCGGCGTTGTGCTGAACGATCCCACCGCCGAGGCGATGACCGCGCCCAAACGGGTGTTCGTCGCCTGGAACACCCAATTGCATTCCGCCCGCGCCCTGCATCAGGCCCTGCCGATGCTGCGTCAGGCAGATGAGGTGGTGATCGCCATGGTCGATCCCGTGATGTCCGAATTTCGCGACGGCGAAGATCCCGGCGTGGACGTTGCCAAATGGCTGACGCACCACGGCTGCAACGTTGTCGTCGCGACCTATCCCAGCGGTGGCAAGGATATCGGCACCTGTATTCTGGACCGCGCCAAGGAAGCAGGCGCAGATCTGATCGTGATGGGCGCCTATGGCCATTCCAGAACGCGCGAGACCATCTTTGGCGGCACCACCAAGACCCTGATTTCGCAAACCGATCAGGTGGTTTTTCTGGCGCATTGATCTGGCGCATTGAAATACCGTCAACCAACAGATTGCCAGCGTCCGGTCCCCTTGCGACCGGGCGCAATACGCTTTCGATTCGCACGGATCACCCCTAGATATGGGACATCAGGTGCGCCCCTCTGACATGGCCGATCACCTGACCGAATATGGAAGGTGGTGGACTATGGTCAGGCATGTTTTCCGGCGATCAGTTTCAAACCGCCCGCCGTGGGTCGTTGTGTCGGGTGGCTCACGATGACCACGGCCCCGGTCGAGGTCCGCGCGCTGAACCATTTTTTCGGCACAGGCGAGGCGCAGAAACAGGCGATCTTTGATATCAACCTGACAATTGCCCAAGGCAGCCTGACGATCCTTATGGGGCCGTCGGGATCGGGCAAGACCACATTGTTGACCCTGATCGGTGCCCTGCGCGAGGTGCAAGACGGCAGTGTGACGGTGCTGGACCAAGAACTGCGCGGCGCGTCCGAGGCGCAATTGGTCGCCCTGCGTCGCCGGTTGGGGTTCATCTTTCAGGCGCATAACCTGCATGAAAGCCTGACCGCCACGCAAAATGTGCTGATGGGCCTTGAGGTGCACGGCAAGGGCCGCGCGGTAAAACAACGCGCGGCTGCCACCCACATGCTGGACCTTCTGGGTCTGTCCGAACGGCGCGATTACCTGCCCGGCAATCTGTCCGGCGGGCAGAAACAGCGCGTCGCGGTCGCCCGCGCCTTGGTGTCGAACCCCGAAATCGTGTTGGCGGACGAACCGACCGCCGCCCTTGATAAAGAGTCCGGTCACACGGTGGTCCAAATGCTCAAGACGATGGGACAGAACCGCGGGACCACAACGATCATGGTCACCCACGACCCCCGGATTCTGGAAATGGCCGACAGGATCATCACGCTGGAAGACGGGCGTATCGTCCAAGACAGCGACCGAAAATCGGGCCCGCCTTTGGCCTGATGCCCGCGCACTCCGGCCATATGATCTTTACAAATGGTCCATATGGACTATATTGTATTCAAAGGAGATCACCATGCACCTTGCCGCCACAGTCCGCGACCCCGCCGAGGTCAATGCCGTCGCATTGAAGGCCTATGGGCGCATTGCCGATGCCTGGGATCTGACCCTGAAAGAGGCGGCAGGCCTTGCCGATATGTCGATCAGCACATGGAAACGCGCCAAAAAACCCGCGTTTTCCGGCGAATTGACCAAGGATCAATTGCTGCGCCTCAGCGCGGTGATCGGTATCTACAAATCGCTTGATCTGTATTTTTCCGACCCTCTGGCGCGGCAATGGTTCACCCGACCCAACACCGGCCCGCTGTTTGGCGGCACCCGGCCCATAGACACGGCGATTGACGGCGGGTTGCCGCGAATTTTGGCCGTGCGCACCTATCTGGATGCCCTGCGTGGCGGCGCATGACGCAGACCCAGATTTCGGATCGCGCCTTGGTGCGCCTTGTGCCCGCGACCTATCACAAGCCCCCGGCGCTGCGGGGCCTGACCGATACGCCAGACGAACTTGAGGTTCTGGAACAGATCGAGGGGTTGACCAGCGCGCGCCTGATGGCTGAACACGGCCAGAACCCGCATCTGGACCCGCGCGAATTGGCGTGGCGGCGACGCAGCCGCGATTTGCGCATTTACGGCGACAGCCACGTCAATGCCGCCTTTACCTATACGCGCGCAGGCGGGAACCGTTTTAATTCCGAAGACCGCGGCGCGTGGTATTGCGCCTGGAACAGTCTGGTGTCGATCAGCGAGGTCGCTTGGCATCGCACACGCGAACTGGGCTATACCGGCTGGTTCAACGACAACGCCCGCTATGTCGAATTGTTGGCAGATTTCATCGGCGGCTTTGACGACATCACCGACCAGCCGGATCACCCGGCCCTGCATCCCGACCCGGACATCGGATACCCCGAAGGCCAAAGCCTGGCCCGGCACCTGCGCCGCGAGGGATCACGCGGATTGATCTATCCGTCTGTGCGCGCCCCTGCGCCGGGCGGTGCCTGTCTGGTGTGTTTTGAGCCGCGGGCGATCCAGAACGTGCGCCCCGGCGCGTCCTGGGATCTGGTTTGGGACGGGTCGCCCGATTATTCGGTGATCGCGGTCGGCTGACGCGGTGCGCGACCAGCCGTCACTTGTTCCCGTCAATCCATTTTGACATCAGCCCTTTGTCGCGAAAACATGCGTCGGGCACGGCGCGGCGTTTGATCCGGGCCAGACGTTCGGCAAAGGCCACCTGTTTCGAGGACGGGCGGCTGTCATTCTGGCTTGCCGGCGTCATTTTGGCCTGCGCGTCGATCCACGCACTCAGGCTGCGCCGGTCCTGCTGAACCTCTACCGGTAAAATGGTCTGGTTGCGCAGCGACAGCGCGCGGGCATAGGCAATCTGCTTGGGCGTTGCGGGCTGGAAATTGGTGGTGTTGTCCATTGGAAACCTCCCTTGCTGGTGGTGTCCTTATTATAGAACATAAGGGGAACAAAATCAAGCCCCGGCGCGTCGGCGCACCCCCACCTACAGATTCAAACGCGCCAATGCGTCCTTGCGCAGCTTGAATTTCTGTACCTTCCCGGTCCCCGAGGTCAGCGGCAGGTCATCCACCAAAAAGACCACTTGGGGCATCTTGTAGCTGGCAAGTTGCGGACGCAACTGATCCAGAATCTCCGAGTCCGTCACCTCCGAGCCGTCTTGGGCAATCACATAGGCCACACCGATGTTGTCGTCTGTGCCGTCGGGCACCCCGACAACAGCACATTGCGAGACACCTTTGATGCGGGCCAGAATATGCTCGATCTCTTCGGGGGCAACGTTGAAGCCGCGCGATTTGTACCCGTCACCCAAACGCCCGGTAAAGGTCAGCCGCCCGGTTTCGTCCAGCCGCCCGACATCGCCGGTGCGCAGCCAGCCATCAGGGCGCAGCACCCGCGCGGTTTCTTCGGGTTTCTTGTAGTATCCCAACATGTTGCAATACCCATAGGACCAGATTTCGCCAAGTTGGTTGGGCGGCAATTCCTGCAAGGTTTCGGGATCGACGATTTTCAGGTCGATGTCGGGCAATGCATAGCCTTGGGTCGCGTGGCGCACCTCACGCGGATCGTCCCAGCGGTTGCGCGTCAGCACGGTTGTGGTTTCGGTCATGCCATAGCCGGTCATGACCCCCGGCACTTTCAGGACATCCGCGACCATATCCAGAATCTCGGGCGCGATTGACAGGACAAAGCCGACCCTGAATGACGACGTATCATATGTCTTTAGATCCGGATGCTCGGCCAATTGGCGGATGATCGGCGGCAGCAAATGCATGGAGGTTACTTTTTCGGTCTCGATCGCTTGCAGGCAGGTTGCGGCATCGAATTGTTCGCCCAACACCACCTTGGCGCCACGGGTCCAGAACGGCAGAACCCCGTTCATCGTGGCCATCGATCCGAACAACGGGATCGCCATATATAGGCAATCGTCCTGATGGAAATCGACGCGAATCCCGATATCCCACCCCTTGCGCCACACCTGATGACCGATCATCGCGCCCTTGGGCAGCGCCGTGGTGCCCGAGCTGTAGGCGATGATGCCGGGCTGATTGATGTCGGTCTCTATCGCAGGCATCGGCAGGTCATCCGGCGCAGGCCCCGACCAGTCGGTGACACCGGAAAACCCGTCAGGCGGCGTATCCAGCAAGATAACCCAGCGCAGATGCGGCAGCTTTTCCGATGCCAGCTGCCCCGGATTGCCATCCCGAACGGCGGGCGCAAGGTCGGCTATCTCGGCAACGAAATCGCGAAAGGCGCCGTGCCCCGGAATGAGGACCGCGTCACTTTCGGATTGAGCCAGTTGATAGGCAATCTCTTCGCCCCGCAGGCGGGTGTTGATCATCACCGCAACCATGCCCATTTGCGCGGCCCCCAGCCACGCAAACAGGAATTCCGGGCGGTTGGGCATCAGGATCGCCACCTTGTCCCCGCTGCGCAGACCCAGATCATGAAACCGTTTCGACATTGTGTCGGCCTGATCCTTGAGGTCGGCAAAGGAATACCGCTGATCGCGGAACACAAGCGCGGTCTGGTCGCCGTACTGCCGGGCGATCAACGCCAGACTTTCAGCATACGTCAGGTTGATAAAAGGATTGGTCATTTGGTCGTCTTCCTTCGATCTGTGCCAGCGCCGCGCGCGCACCCGTGGGTGGCTCGCGCGGTTTGCAAGGTGCTATGAATACAATGTCTTGGTGCTGTTATGAGGCAAATGCGGTAACTTGACCCCGTCAAATCGCCTATTGCACCTTTATTTTGACCCATCGTGTCGCATATAGTGGTAACAGAATGTGCGGACATCGGCACAAAGCTGAGCGACAACAAGGAATTCAAACCATGTGGGTACCCGAGATTTCCGACAGCGAAGGGCCGCGGTATCTTGCCCTGGCCAGCGCCATATCCGAAGCCATCGAAAATGGCGACCTTCCCCCCGGTGGGCAACTGCCGCCGCAGCGTGATCTGGCCCGCAAGTTGAACGTGACGGTCGGCACGGTTGGGCGCGCCTATAATGTCGCCAAGGAACGCCAGCTTCTCAGCAGTCAGGTTGGGCGCGGCACCTTCGTGCTGGAGGCGGCGATGGACGAAGGAACGGTCAATTACCTGCCCGAGCGTCAGCCCGGCACGATTGATTTTGCCTGCTACAGCCTGGCCGTTCCCGGCTTGGTCGATATCCTGTCCAACGCGCTGATCGGCGTCGCCCATCGGTCCAGCCTGCTGCCGTTGCAAAAATATGGCCCCGCGCCGGGGTTCCTGCCGCACCGTTCGGCGGGGGCGACGTGGATCGGCCGCACCGGCCTGAAGGTTGCGCCGGAATCGGTGCTGGTATGCAACGGGGCGCAGCAGGCCCTGATGCTGGCCCTGACCGCCCTGACCAAAGCCAACGAAACCGTCCTGGTCGAGGAACTGGCCTATTCTGGCATCAAGGCGCTTGGATCGCTTCTGGAACGCAAGTTGTCGGGCGTTGCGATAGACGAACAAGGCCTCATTCCGGCGGCGTTGGAAGCGAAGATTATCGAAAGCGGCGCGCGCCTGATTTACATGCAGCCGACCTGCCACAACCCCACCGGCGCCGTCATGCAAGAGGACCGCCGCCGCGAGATTGCCGACATCGTCAAACGCCACGCCATGCTGGTCATCGAAGACGACGCCGCCGTTGGCGGATTGCGCGACCGCCCCCTGCCCCTGGCGCATTTCGCGCCCGACAACGTGCTGTATCTGACCAGTCTGTCCAAGACGATCAGCCCGGCATTGCGTGTTGCCTATATGGCCTGCCCCCAGCAGATTTTCGAACACGTCAGCAACACGTTGCACGCGCTGACCCTCGCAAACCCGCCGATCATGGCGGAACTGGCCACGACGCTGATCAACGAGGGCACCGCCAGCGCGATCGCAGAACGCAACCTCGAAGCGCTGGCCGAACGTCACAAGATGATGAGCGCGCATCTGGGCGACATCCCGCATGGAAGCCACCCGGCCGCCTTTTTCATATGGCTGAAACTGCCGATGCATTGGAACTCCAAAGAGTTTTACGAGGCCGCGCGCCGCGCAGGGGTTTCGGTTGTGCCGGCGGATAATTTCACCATTGGCCAGAACGCGCCGAACGCGGTCCGTATTTCGGTCAATGCCGGGCAAAAGATCGAGATTGTGGAAAAGGGGCTGGATACGTTGATCCAGTTGATGGAAGAACGCCGCGCGCCCCTTATGACGGTCTGAACGGCGGGCGCGGCGATCATCCTTCGTAGCGCCCGACGATCGCCACCGAACACACGTTCTGATGCGGTGCGCCGCCAAGATTGTGGGTCAATCCCAGCCTTGGGTCGGCAACCTGTCGTTCCCCGGCGCGGCCATGCAGTTGCAGGTACAGCTCATACACCATGCGCAGGCCCGACGCGCCAATCGGGTGGCCAAAGCACTTCAGCCCGCCGTCAATCTGGCACGGAATCCCGCCATCGGCGTCAAAAAACCCGTCCAGCACGTCGCGCCATGCCTGCCCTTCGGGCGACAATCCCAGATCCTCCATGGTGACCAGTTCGGTGATCGAAAAGCAGTCATGCACTTCGGTCAGGCCGATTTCCTTGCGGGGGTCGGTCACGCCGGCCTCTTTATAGGCGCGTTTGCTGGCCACGCGGGCGGTCAAAACGTGGCTGCCGTCCCAATCGCTGTAACCGGACTCCGACCCGTTCGAGACGGCGATTTGTAGCGCCTTGACCGTCACCAGATCGGTCTTGCCCAGCGATCGGGCAATTTCGGGCGTGGTGACAATCGCACAGGCCGCCCCGTCGGACACGCCGCAACAGTCAAACAGGCCCAGCGGTTCGGCCACCATCGGCGCCGACAGAACCTTTTCCTCGCTGATGATGTTGCGCAGATGGGCCTTCGGGTTTTTCGAGCCGTTCTGATGGCTTTTCACTGACACATGCGCCATCGCGCGTTTCAGATCCGCAGGGTCGATACCATGCTTTTCGCGATAGGCCGACGCCAGCTGCGCAAAGGCACCGGGGGCGGAATAGTTCGCCCACCACATCTGATTCAGCATCCCGCGACTACGTTGCGGCAGCCCGCCGTATCCGGTGTCCTTCAGCTTTTCCACACCGACGGCCAGCGCGATATCACACGCCCCCGATGCAACGGCATAGGTCGCCGCGCGCAGCGCCTCGGACCCGCTGGCGCAGAAATTTTCGACCCGCGTGACCGGAATATTCGGCAGGCGCAGCGCAAAGGACAACGGTAACGCGCCCTTGCCGCCGTGGATTTCCTCGATCGCGGTTGCCAGCCATGCCGCCTCGATCTGGTCGGTGCCGATCCCGGCGTCAGCGATACATTCGCGGTAAGCCTCGACAATCAGATCCTCGACATCCGCGTCCCAGCGTTCGCCGAATTTCGAGCAGCCCATGCCGATGATCGCGACCTTATCCTTGATACCTGTGGCCATGTTATGCGCCCTCCCCGGTGTGTGCTGTTTGCGGCGTTGCCTTCCAGAAATAGCGACGAAACCCGCGCTTAGGGTCGAATTCCTTGATACGGAACACCATCCGCATTGCGGTGCCGACGTTTACCTCGGGTCCGGCCACATCGGTGAAATTGGCAAACATGCGCCCGCCGCCCTGAAACTGGATCAGCCCATAGCGGGCGGGCGGATCAAGCGTATAGGTCAGGTGATCCGCCGACCAACTGACCACATTCGCGATCTTGTCGGCAAAGGGATAGGGCGTTTGTTCGGCAAACGACGCGCAACCTGGATTGACGCAGACCCGGCTGCGCGGAAACTGCGGGGTGTCACAGTCAGGGCATTTGCCGCCGACCATGCCCAGCAACATATCGCGGCGGCGGTAAATCTGGGTCATCGCCGATTGATAATCGACCTCGGCGCGCATGCCTTCGTCCTTTTCGATCAGGCCGTTGAACGACAGATACTTGTTGTAATTGCCCATTTCAGCACGCCGCGCCAGACCTTCGGTCAGCCAGCCTTCGCTGCGTTTCTCAGCAATCAACGGGGTCACACGCAAGATGATCACGTCACAGCCCTGTCCAAAGCTGACCAAGGCAATCACCTGCCCCGGCTCGGCCTTTTCCAGCACTCCGGCCAGCATCATGAACGGGTGTGCCGTGCCCGTATCGCCAACCCGGTCCAGCAGGCCGTCGGCAATGCTGTCGGGGTTCAGCCCGACACGTTTGCAAATTGCCTCGGCGGTTTTCGGCACCGCCTGAGGCAGGATGCTATGCGCGACCTTATCGGGGGCGATCCCCGCCTTTTCCAGCGCGGCGGTCAATGCCTGCGGGATCAGCTTTAGATATCCCTCATCCCGAATCCAGCGTTCCTCCCAGTAGTAATCGAATTGCTGGCCCTGACCGCGATAGTGGTCAATAAAGTCAACGCTCAGCGTATGGGTGGCCAAAACTTCGGCAAGGCCCGCATCCGCGCCAACGCAAACCGCGCTGGCCCCATCGCCAAACCGCAGCTCCTGAGGCGCGGCGGATTTGGTTTGCCGATGATCCGACGCCACGACCAACCGGTCCTGACCCCCAACCTCAATGGCATCAATCGCCGCGATCAAGGCCGATGTGCCCGCCCGTTGAGTGCCGCCCATGTCCGATGTGCGCATGTCCTCGGGCAAGTTCAGCGCGGTGGCGACGATGGTTGCATTCTGGCGCTCTTCAAACGGCAGGGATGTGGACGCCAGCGATAGCCCCGCCAACGGCCCGTCCGTTCCAGCCAGACAGGCGCGCGCGGCCTCGACGGCCATGGTCAGGCTGTCTTCGTCCCAGTTGCAAATCGCCCGCTCGCCCTTGGCCGCGCCGCTGGATTTGCCCTGCGCGTCAAGGATCGTTTTGCGGGGCAGCCGCAGCCGGGGCACATACGTTCCGATGGAGGTCAGACCAGTCATGTCTATTCCTTTTCCATTAACATCACGCCCTGTTCCGGCGCATTCATTTCGGCCGTCAGCCGAATTTCCCAGTCAAGATATTCCCGCATCGCGTCCAGGCCCTTTTCGTAGGGTGGCTCGACGATGTCGTCGGGCGCATAGGGCAACGGCCCGGTGTCCATCGCCCCTCCGGCCTGCGCCCATGCGGTGGGCGACCGCGCAAAAACGCTGACATTGCCATAGCCCCGCTTGAACAGCGCGTCGGCAGCCAACACCGCCTGCGCGGGGTCCGAGGCCGACAGTATGATCTGGTCCTCTGGCGTGGCATGGGCCGCAATCTGCGCCTCCAGCCAACCGCGGGACATCCAGACGGCACCGGGCAAACGGCCCTTGGCAAAGCGTTTGCTGGTGCTGACGTCAATCACGATCGGGGCGGGCGTCTGTGCCAGTCGCGCCTTCAACGCGGCGATGTCCAGCATCGCAAACCGCCCCTCCAGCGTATGCAGAAAATGCGGCAACGTATGACCGCGACCCGTTTCTATTGCAAAGCCCGCGTCGCGCCATGCCGGCATGCCGCCGTCAAGAACGTGCACGTTCGCAAATCCCATGCGCCGCAACCACCACGCGGCCAGCGGGGCGCGCGCGTCGCCGTCGTCAACCACAACAACCGGGGCACCGGGAACCGCCAGATAGTCATCCGTCCGCTGGATCAATTGCCCACCGGGCAGCCAGATCGCCCCCGGAATATGCCCGGCAATGAACGCCTGACGCGGGCGCAGATCCACAACATAGGGTCTGTTCTTGCCCGATGAGCGCCGCAGCCGCTCAAGATTCTGCGCCGTGGTGGGAACCATCCCCTGATTAAGGGCCAAGGCGCGCGCACGCGCCGCGACCTCTATCGCATCCTGTGGCGGGGCGGCCGGGGCGGGCGCCGCTGCGCCACTTTCGGTCTCGTACCCGGCCAGACGCCAACCCATCGTGCCGTTTTCAACCGCATAACACGCAAACCCAAGCGCCCGCGCCGTTGCCGCCCCGATGATCGAGCGCGTGCGCCCGGCGCAATTCACCACAACCGTCGCATAATCCTGCGCCAAACGAGGCAAATGCGCGGCCAGCTCAAACCCGGGCAGCGACTGCGCGCCGGGCAAGTGATGCATCGCGAATTCGTCTGAGGTCCGCACATCGCAAATCGCCAGCGAAGCCCCATCACTGCACAGAGTTTGCAACGCCTCGGGCGGCAGGCTTGTGATCGGGTCGCTCTGCAGAACCTGCTCGCCAAACGCCTTGCTGGGCACGTTAGTGCCCTGCGCAAGGTCCTGTCCGGCATCGCGCCACGCGGCAATGCCACCGTCCAGAACACGCACCGCACTGACCCCCATTTCTGCCAGCCGCATCGCCCCCAAGGCCGCGCGTTCCTCGCCGTCGCCATTGTCATAAACAACCACCGGCCAAGACAGATCGGGCAGCACTTCGGACAGGCGAAACTCAATCATCCGGCGCGGTAATGATGTGGCGCCGGGGATGTGTCCGTTGGCGAATTCCCCGATCTCGCGCAGGTCCAGCAACGCCCATTGCCGCGTTGCCCACGTCAGATCGCGCGCCAGAAAGCTATCCATGGACAACGGCCCGGACATCACGACCCGCTAACGACGTTTTTTGCCCCGCGATAGACAGTGATGCGGCGATGGGTAAACACATCCTGACCCTGCGCATCTACGCCGCGCACCTCTTGATGCATCAGGTCCATTTTACCTGACCGCCCCTCTTTGCGCTCGACGTCCAGCAGCGTCATACGACAGGTCAGGACATCACCGGCGCAAATGGGCCGGACATAGGTAAACCCATGCTCACCCGCCAGAAACCGTTTGCGATCAAGGTTTTGCCACCATATTGGGATTCCGGGCACCTGGAAACTGACCGGAAATGTAGGGGGGGCGATCACATCGCCATACCCTTGCGCGCGGGCAAAATCGCGGTCCAGCCACAGTGGATTGTCATCGCCAATAGCCTCGGCAAATCGGCGGATCTGGCCGCGTTCGACCTCGATCACGTAGGGATCGGTGCTGACACCAATCAAGCTTATGTCAATTTCCATCACCCTCTCCCCCCCGGTTGGTGCGGTTTACCCACGTTTCCACTGGCTGCTGGATTGTTCCAGAATGGCACCCGCGATCATGTTCTTGTGGATCTGCATTGTGCCCCCGTAAATCGAGCCTCCGCGCACTTCGGCATAGCGATGCACCAGCGGGTATTCCTTGGTATAGCCGTTCGCGCCTAGAATCTGGATCGCATCGTCGCACACCTCTTTCGCGGCCTTGGCAGTGAATACCTTGGCAATGGAGGTTTCCGTTGGCGATGGCAGGCCGGTTTTCGACGCACTGGCCGCCGCGCGCCATGTCAGGAGGGCGGCCGCGTCCAGTTTGATCCGCATGTCGGCCAGCATCCATTGTATCCCTTGGAAGTCCGACAAGTGGCGATTGAACTGCTTGCGCTCCTTGGCATAGGCCAGCGCCATTTCATACGCCGCCTCGGCCGATCCGATCATCCGCGAAATCGAGCCCAAACGCTCGGCATTATAGACACTGATCAACTTGCCAAACGCGCCGCCATCCAGAAGGACGTTTTCCACCGGCACTTGGCAATCGTCGAAATACAGCTCGAACAGCAGCTCGTCAGCCATGTTCAACGTGCCCTCGGAATGACTGAAACCGGGGGCGTCATGCGGGACAATGACTGCGCCGATGTCACCCGCCCGGCCCGTCGTGCCGAACCGGCAATAGACCAGCGTATATTGGTTGTTGTTCACGAAACTGACGAACTGCTTGGACCCGTTCAGGACAACCTTGTCCCCATCAACGCGCGCGGTTGTTTTCATCGCGGTTGCCGCCGATCCGGCCTCGGGTTCGGTGATGCCGATCGAAATGCCCAGATCGCCACGGCAGGACGCCGGAACAAAGGCCTGTTTCTGTGCATCGGTCCCGTATTCGGCCACCGCGCCAACAGCCCCGGTCGAGCTGCGATGCGCGATACCGCCCAACAGCGGCGCGATTTTTTGCAGCGCCCGCGTAACCAACAGCGTATCCAGCAAAGGCAGGCCCATGCCACCCAGGTTTTCAGGCAGGTTCAGCCCCAACAGACCCTGATCCGCCATCGCCTTGCGCAGGGCATTGACGCCCTTTGGGTCGGTCGCCTTTTGCAGCAGCGGCTGCAACTTGCGCTCGGCCACTTCCTCGGCGGCCCGAACCAATTCAACCTGACGATCCGAAAGCTCAAAATCCATTCGTGCACACCCTCACATACATCCTCCCGACGCAAAGCCCAGAGTATTAGTCCTGTTTTCTGCATCAATGTTTGCAAATTGTATCATTGATAGCAAGCACAATATATGCATTAATGATCCCACCCCACGCCCTCACAACCAGACGGCAGGGTTGAAAGCAACAAGGAGAGTGCCGGAATGACAGTGGATATTTGCACCGCAGAAATGGTCAGCGCCGCTGATTTCCGCAAAGGAATGCGAAAATTAGCCGCCGCAGTGAACGTCATCTCGACCGATCTGGATGGCGAGCTGCACGGCCTGCTTGCCACCGCCGTCTGCTCGGTCAGCGATGACCCCCCGACCCTTCTGGTGTGCGTCAATCAACGGGCGACCGCCTGTACGCCCATTGCCACCAGCAAGCGGTTTTGCGTCAGCGTTCTCAGCCATGGCCAGTTCGATTTGGCCCAGAAGTTCCTGACCGTTCAAAGCACCGAGCGGTTGAACCTGTGCAAATGGCAGCGCCTCAGCACCGGGGCGCCCGCCATTCAGGGCGCTTTGGTTAACTTTGATTGCGAGGTCGCTCAGGTCGTCGATGCCGGCACGCACACTATATACATGGGCCGCGTCGTGGCTGCCACGTTTGCGGATACCGATGCGCCGCTGCTTTACTTTGACGGCAAATACGCCGGACTCGCGCCCGTTACCCAATTGTAACAGGCGCGCTGATTATAACGCTTCACGGACCGCTTAACCCTCAATGACGGCGACAACCTCGCCCTCTTTGATCTCGCCGCCATTCTCGACGCGCAGCTCGATCACTTTGCCCGCTACGCTGGACGTTATGGCGATTTCCATCTTCATGGCTTCGGCGACCAGAATTTCATCGCCCGCCTTAACGGTGCCGCCGACCGCAACCAAAACCTCCCAGACTGCGCCGGTGACAGTTGCCGTGATTTCCGTAAGTGCCATGTCAAACTCCCAGATACCTTCACTTCAATGGAACCATATCTATTGGCACAATCGCGGTCAATTGTTATGGTGATCTATAAACACTTTGCAGACGGACGGACGCATTATGGATAAAGACACCCTCGACGACCTGGACCGCCGCCGCGCGCAAGCCCGTAAAATGGGGGGCAAAGAGCGTCTGGACCGTTTGGCGGCCAACGGGAAATTGGATGCGCGCACGCGAATCGATTTGCTGTTTGATCCCGGCACATTCGTCGAAATTGGCCTGCTTGCCCGCAGTGCGCATCCCGACCTGCACGAACGCACCAACGCGGACGGGCTGATCGCGGGGCACGGTTTGATCAATGGCCGTCTTGTATATGCAGCCTCCGAAGATGCCTCGATCCTTGGCGGCACACGGGGCCGCGCGGCCGAGACCAAGATTGCCCGCCTGCGCAATCTGGCCCTGAAACACGCCGCGCCATACGTCGCCCTGATGGAGGCGGGCGCGGGTCGGTTTCAGGAAAACAACGGCGCGTCGGCCGTGGCCATCGGCAATCGGTTCCGTGAACACATGTTAATGTCTGGCCGCGTGCCACAGGTCGCCGCCATCATGGGCGCATGCTTTGGCGGGCCGTCGTTCACCGCCGCGCAATCCGACTTTGTGCCGATGACGAAGGGCACCGGGTTCATGGGCATGTCCGGCCCCGCCGTGGTCCGCGTCGGCATCCGTCAGGAGGTCACACCAGATGAGATTGGCGGCTGGGAAAAATCGTCAACCGTCACCGGGCAGGCCGATTATGTGGGGGAAACGGACGAGGACGTTCTGTGCGCCATCCGCGAATTTCTGTCGTTCTTTCCGTCCAATTCCAACGCCCTCCCGCCGCAAAACGACCCTGTTCCGGCGCTATGTGACAGCCCCGAGGGCGCGCAGGAGTTGAACGATCTGGTGCCCGACAATCATCGGCGCGCCTATAGCATGGCGCGCATGATCGAACTGTTGGTCGATGGCGGTCACAGCTTTGAGTATCGCCCGACCTACGGCAAAAGCCTGATCACTACATGGGCACGGTTCGAGGGGCGTCCGGTTGGTATCGTCGCAAACAATCCGATGGAATGGGCGGGCGCAATGGAGGAAAAATCCGCCAACAAGTTGCGCAAGTTTGTCGATACCTGCAACGCGTTCCACATCCCTCTGGTGTTTCTGACCGACTGCCCCGGCTTTGTTGTCGGCCCCGATATCGAGGACAAGCGCATGGTATCGCTGGCCGCGCGCATCCTGAACAGCGTCGCCTCCAGCCAAGTGCCGAAAGTGACCGTTGTCATCCGCAAGGCGATCGGGCTGGCCTATCTGGCGCTGGGGGGCAAAACGATGGGGCCTGACCGGCTGGTCGCGTGGCCAACGGCGCAGTTTGACGTGATGGGCCCCGCCGCCGGCATTGAATTGACCCATGGCGAAAAAATTCGCAACTCGGACGATCCTGACGCAACCCGGCGCGCATTATTGGCCCGCGCCGAAGAAGAGGCGTCGACCTATCTTGCCGCCGAAACCGGGCTGCTGGACGATGTGATCCGCCCTGACGAAACCCGCCGGGTGATCATTCAGACACTGAACGCCGCCGCCGCCAGCCAAACCCCCGGTTTCGTCGCGAGAATCGACCCATGAGCGCGTGGACATCCGAGGTCGACATCATTGTCGTCGGCTGCGGCGCCGCCGGGGCAACCGCCGCGTACGAGGCTGCGGCGGCGGGTGCAGACACTCTATTATTGGAAAAGATGCCGTTTCCCGGCGGGCTATCCATCGCCTCGGCGGGCGGCGCGCGGGTCAGTGACACGCCGGATCAGGCGCTTGAATATTTGCGCACGACCTGCGGCGGACACACGCCCGACGACATTCTGGTCGCCTTTGCCCAAGGCATGGCCGAAACGCCGGACTATTTGGGCAAACTGGCGACCCTTTGTGACGCCGAATTGCGCGTGACGCCCGCCTTGGGCAACTACCCCTTTCCCGGCTACGAAGCGCTGTCTTACGCCGAAATAGTCTCGCTTCCTGAGATCGACGGGCGCGATGGCTATCACGCAATGACCCCAGTGAAAAACGGCACGCGGCTTTTTCGGGTGCTGGAAAAAGCCGCGCAAACCGCTGGCGCGCGGATCAAAATGAACGCCCCGGTCGAGCGGCTGATTTCGGACGAAACCGGTCATGTCACAGGTGTTAGTGCTTGCATCGACGGCGAACAGCACCGCATCCGGGCGCGCAAGGGCGTGATCCTGACCTGTGGCGGCTTCGAGGCCAGCCCAGACATGCAGGCCCAGTATTTTCAGGGCGGTCCGATCAAGCCCGGATCGTTTCTGGGCAATACCGGCGATGGCATCCGCATGGCGCAGGCTGTCGGGGCCGATCTATGGCATATGTGGCACTATCACGGGCCTTATGGGCTGGTGCATCCCGATCCCGACTATCCGTTCGGCCTGTTTCTAAAGGCGGTTCCGATGTGGACACCCGGGCGGCTGGATGCCCTGGCCGATCTGGGGCTGGAACCGAGCGAGCCGGGCCAGACGCGCGCCAGCACAAAATCCCTCGCACAGCTTGCGTGGATCGTGGTGGATCGCACCGGCCAGCGGTTCATGGATGAATACCCGCCCTATCCCGGCGATTCCGGCGCGCGCCCGTTTGATGTGTATGACTTCGGGACTCAGGGCTTTCCGCGCAAACCTGCCTTCATGATCTTTGATGAAAATGGCCGTAAAATGTATCCTATGGGGCGCGCCGTACACAACGACCCGCGCGCGCGCCATCAATGGAGCGCCGACAATCAGGCGGAAATCGACATGGGTATTTTCCAAAAGGCCGATACGCTGACGGATCTGGCGGGCCTGATGGGGGTCACGTCTGCCGCGTTGGAAAAAACCGTTGCCCAGTGGAACGCGGATTGCACCGCGCAGCACGATACGCTGTTCGGGCGACAGCCTGATACGATGGTCCCGCTGGACACCGCGCCCTTCTATTTCGGTCAGGTGCAACCGGTGGTCATCAACACGCAGGGCGGACCACGGCGCAATCGCCACCAACAGGTGCTGAACCCTTTCGGAGAGCCTATCAAGGGCCTCTATGCCGCTGGCGAATTGGGCAGTATTTTCGGGCATGTCTATGTCAGCGGTGGCAATCTGACGGAATGTCTGGTGGGCGGCTGGACCGCCGCGCGCCACGCCCTGTCAGCCGAACAGGTGACATGATGAGCGTTGTTTTATCCGACATCTGCGACGGCATCGCGACCGTCACCCTTAACCGGCCGGAAAAACGCAACGCCCTGAGCCCCGAATTGGTCAAGGCCCTGACATCAACCCTTCTCGATATGGCGCAAACCGCCCGCGTGATTGTCCTGCGGGGGGCGGGCAAAAGTTTCTGCGCCGGGGCCGACCTGGGGTCCGTAGGGCATCTGGAAACCGTGGCCGAATTTCGCGCCCATGCAACGGCCACAGGCCTTCTTTTGCAGACAATAGAGGGACTGACAATTCCGGTAATTGCGGCGGTGCAGGGTCACGCGCTTGGCGCCGGGTGCGGATTGGTCAGCGCGTGCGATCTGGTTGTCGCATCGCCCGACGCACAGTTTGGCTATCCCGAGCTGGGTCACGGCATGCTGCCTGCCCTTGTCGTCCCGCCCTTGGTGCGCGCAGTTGGCAAACGGCAGGCATTTCGCCTGTTAACCTGCAAAACCCGGTTCACCTCTGACGATGCATTGGCCTGCGGTCTGATCAGCGAAATCGCGGCGCCCCCGGAAAACACCGCCCAGAAAATCGCCCAGCAGCTGTCATCGGCCCGCGCCGGGCAGTTGTCGAACCTCAAGACGTTGATCGCGCAATGCGACGCAACACGCAGCGGCGACGCGAATCGCGCCGCGATCGAGGCGAATATCGCGGACCGCCTTGCCCGCATGGGTTGAGTGATGGGAGGTGAATAATTGTCACCATGTCTAATGGTAACAATAAACGATAATAGTCGGGGTAAAATCAAAAATTGACTTGCCATATTGCATGCCAATTCCCTAGGCTAAATCCAATGCTAGAAGTCGACGACAGGTCGCCAAGCATCCATGGGAGGAAAAAATGACGGCTATTCGCCGCGTGATCACCTATTCTTGCAACATTCTGATGATCATCGGCGGCACCGCCATTCTGATGATGATGCTGCAAATCTGCATGGACGCCGGGATGCGAACCTTGGCAAGCTCCAGCGTGCCCGGCACGTTGGAAATTGTATCCTTCTATTACATGGTCGCCGTCGTATTCCTGCCGCTTGCCTATATCCAATTGCATCGCGGCCACGTCATCATTGAACTGTTCACCAGCGGACTACGCCCGCGCACCGTGTCCTTCATAGATGGTCTGGTTTATTCCTTTGCCGCCTTTGCCATGGGCTATTTCACGATGGCTGCCTTCAACAAGGCCGTCGCAATGACAAACCTAGGCGAATTCGTTCTGGGCGTCATCCTGGTTTTTACATGGCCTGCGCGCTGGTTCGTCGTTGTCGGGACGGGATTGATGAGCATCGTCTATGCCTTCAGCGCCCTCGAAGAATTCATCAAGGCGTTCGGGCGGGGTTCGCCCGATGAAACGCATATCACGTCAGAAAAGGGTCACTGATGTCCTCTATAGCGATTGGGGCGACTGGCCTCGCGGTTTTGCTGCTCATGCTGGCCCTGCGCGTGCCGATTGCGCTGGCCCTGGCGAGTGTTTCCATCGCTGGCGTTGCCGCAATCCGGGGGCCTAATGCCGCCTTTGCGGTGCTGACCGAACAGCCCTACAATTTCATCGCGCATTGGTCGCTGTCGGCCGTGCCGATGTTCCTGCTGATGGGCAGCGTTGCCTTCAATAGTGGCCTGACCCAGAGCCTGTTCACCGCCGCCCGATTATGGTTAAGCCGCCTGCCCGGCGGCCTTGCCGTGGCCAGCACGATGGCCAGCGCGGGCTTTGCCGCCGCGTCCGGGTCCAGCGTGGCCACCGCCGCCGCCATGGGGCGTATCGCGATCCCGGAAATGATGAAATACCGCTATGATCCCGGCCTTGCCGCCGGATCTGTCGCGGTGGCTGGCACGCTGGGATCGCTGATCCCGCCCAGCATCCTGATGGTGCTGTACGCGGTTTTTGCCGAAGTATCCGTCAGTCAGGCGTTAATGGCAGGCATTTTGCCCGGCATCCTGTCCGCCTTCATGTTCATTGCGCTGATCGTGATCAAGACCACGATCAATCCCGCACTGGCCCCGCCCGTCACCGAAGAGGTGACGTGGAAGGCGCGCTTTGCGATCCTGCTAGAGGTCTGGCCGCTGCCGTTGCTGGTGATCGCCGTGATTGGCGGCATGTATTCCGGCGTGTTCACGGCCACTGAATCGGCAGCTGGTGGCGCAATGATGGCGTTTATCATCGCCGGCCTGCAGGGGCGCCTGACGCTGAAGGTGATCTTTGACTCGGTGCTGGATGCGCTGAAAGGCACCTCGACCATTCTGTTCATCGCGATGGGTGGCTTTCTTTTGGCCCGCTTCATGGCGTTCAGTGGCCTGCCGTCGCACCTGTCGGATATTGTTCAGCGAATGGCGGTTGATCCGCTGCTGTTCATGGTCGGCATTTCCGTCATCTACATCATTCTGGGCATGTTCCTGGACTCGATGGGGATCATGCTGCTGACGATCCCGATCATGGTGCCGATCCTGCATTCCATGGATATGGATCTGATCTGGTTCGGGGTCATCATGATCAAATACCTTGAGATTGGCCTGATCACGCCACCGGTTGGATTAAACTGTTTCATCATCAAAGGGGTCGTCGGAAACGCAATTTCCCTGACCACGATCTTCAAGGGCGTGATGTGGTTCCTGGTGGCTGATCTGGTGACGCTGGCACTTCTCATCTCGTTTCCGCAAATCTCACTGTTCATTCCCAACATCATGCGGTGAGGAAAAAGATTTTACGCGTTTTGCGTTTTCCGGGAGGAGGAGAATTCAGAACGTCCACTGTCCGGTGGAAATTCCACCACAAAACAAGGAGGAGACCCTGAAATGAAACTTGGAAAATTAGCGGTTACCGCTACTTTGGCTCTCGCGGCGGGGATGGCGTCTGCGCAGGAAAAGACAAAGATCGTTTACGCAAGTTACCTGAACCCCCTGCACATCACCAACCCGGTGCTGGTCGAATTCTTTGCTAATGTGCAGAAGGATTCAAACGATACGATCGAATATGAAATGCACACCGGTGGCTCGCTTTTGTCGGGTCGTGACATCCCCGGCGGCGTGCGGGACGGTGTTGCCGACGCCGGGTATTTTGTTGGCGCCTATGTGCCGTCCGAAATGCCCGTCGATACCTATCTGGCCGAATTCAGCCTGCTGAACGACGAGCCCCTTGTGATGACCGGCGCCCTGAACGAGCTGGTTTTGTTCAACTGCCCAGATTGCACCGATGAATATCGCAAATTCAACACCCGCCCCCTCGCGACCTATGCGTTGACGCCCTATGTCTACCACTGCCGCGAAGAGTTGAAAACGCTGGCAGATTTCAAAGGCAAGCGCGTGCGCGGCATCGCGGCCTACGGCGAACTGGCCCGCGCGTTGGGTGCCACCCCCATCAACGTCAGCCCGGACGAAGCCTATGAAGCCCTTGATCGCGGGATTCTGGATTGCGCCCTTCATTCGGTCGCAGCCCAAAAGGCACGCTCGTACGGCGAAGCGGCCAAATACGTTATTCTGGACCCGTTGGGCGGCTACATCGGCGCGTCAACCATGAACCTGCGGATCGACAAATGGAACGGCCTGACCACCGAGCAACGCCAGGCGATCACCGGCAACCTTGCCCAGATGGTGACGGGCGCGATCTTTAACTACATCGCCGAAGACGAGGCGGTAATCGAAGAATACACCAAAACCGGCACCAAATTCTATCACGCCGACCCGGAATTCCCTGAGTTCGTGGCGAATTTCGCCGCCGGCTATGAGGACAAGGCCATCGCGAACGGGACTGCAAAAGGCGTGGCCCACCCCCAAGAGATCGCGAACGAAATCAAGCGTCTGCGCGACAAGTGGAGCAAGCTTTTGGAAGAAAACGGGCGTGACCGGGAAACCTTCCAACGTCTGCTGGACGAGGAAATCTTCTCGAAAATCGACGTGACCGATCAATACTAAGCCACGCAAACCGCGTTCCTCGCAACGCTGAACCTAAAAAGAGCTGGCGCAATGCCAGCTCTTTTTGCGTTTCCAGGGGGCTAAAAATCGTCAGGCTGTGATCTGCATCTCGTCCACCAACCGGGCGACATTTTCGTCGACATAGCGCGTGTGCACACGGCCTTCGACAAAATCCCGGTTGAGCAACAGCACGCGCAGGAAACCGATATTCGTCATGACACCTTCGATCCGCGTCTGCTCCAGCGCGCGACCCAAACGGTCCAACGCCTCGTCGCGGGTTCGGCCCTTGGCAATGATCTTGCCAATCATTGAATCGTAATGCGGGCTGACATCATCCCCGGCGCGCAATCCGCAATCGACAACCACGTTGTCCCCCGCTTTGGGCAGGTCCAGACGTGTCAATCGACCCGGTTGTGGCAGAAAACCCTTTTCCGGGGCCTCGGCACAGATGCGCGCCTCGATCACGCAACGCTGCTCAATAAGGGGGTAAACCTCGGCCAAGTCCCCTAGCGTGCCCATGGCAAGCTGCATTTGCATCGCGACAAGGTCAGTCTCCGTGGCCATTTCGGTCACACGGTGCTCCACCTGAATCCGCGTGTTCATTTCAAGAAAAAACCAATCGCCCTTGTCCGCGTCAAAGATGAATTCGACCGTTCCGGCGCTGCGATAGGTCTGTGCCGCGCTCAGCCGTTTGGCCGCGTCCTGCATTTCCGCGCGCACGGCATTGGACAGGCCGGGGGCCGGTGTTTCCTCAAGGATTTTCTGAAACCGGCGCTGCATGGTACAATCGCGCTCGGGAAACACCGCAACGCGGCCCGCGCCGTCGCCAAACACCTGTATTTCGATATGATGCGCGCGCGCCACAAAGCGTTCCAGATAGACAGTGCCATCGCCAAACGTCCGCTCGGCCAGCTTTTGGGCCGTGCGCACAACGGCGGCCAGATCATCTGGCCCATCCACACGCCGCATCCCGATCCCGCCGCCCCCCGCCGTGGCCTTGACCAACAGGGGATAGCCAACTTGTGCGGCCAAGGCATCCAGATCCGCGGCGTCATCCAAACGGATCGGCACGCTTCCGGGCAGCACCGGCACACCGGCGGCAATCGCGGCCATGCGCGCCTGCCCCTTGTCGCCCATGATTGCAATCGTTTCGGCCCGTGGGCCCAGCCAGATCATGCCGCGATCCTCGACCAGTCGCGCAAATTCGGCGTTTTCGGACAAGAAACCATAACCGGGATGAATGGCATCGGCCCTAGCATCCTGCGCGGCCTTTAGCACGGCATCGACGTTCAAATAGCTTTGACGCGCGGGCGCAGGCCCCAGAACAAAACTGTCATCCGCCAGCGCGACATGGCGCGCCGATGCGTCGCTTTGCGAACAGACGGCGACACTGCGCAGCCCCACCTTGCGACAGGCCTGAATGATGCGACAGGCGATTTCGCCCCGGTTGGCAATCAACACTGTTTTCATGATGTGAACCCTCTTCGCTCTGAACGGTTGAAACGTAAAAAAGCCGGCCGTCACCAGCCGGCTTTCCAATCTGTGCCGCCACGCAGGGGCGAAACGGTCTAGCGGTCGGTAACGCGCGCTGATCCGGCAAAGACGCGCTTGTCATTGACCATGCCAACAACGTCCAGCGACACCGCGTCGCTTACATCCTCGACGGTCAGGGTGATCTGAACCTGATCACCCGGCTTGACCGGGTGCAGGAACCGCCCACGCAGGCCAGCAACATGGCGATCCGGCCCCGCCCAATCGCTGACACAGCGCCCGGCAATGGCCATCGTCAGCATCCCGTGGGCGATCACACCGCCCAGCCCAGCCGATTTCGCATAGTCCTGATCATAGTGGATCGGGTTGAAATCGCCCGAGGCCCCCGCATACATCACCAGTTGCCGCGTTGTGATCGGGTCGCTCGTCAGAACCGACTGATCGCCCGGCTTATGCGTTTCGCGCTGCGCCATTGTCCGCCCTTACCGTTGCAAGGTTGAATCAAACGCCTGCTTCAATTCGGCCTGACCGATGATCTGCGCCGTCTTGTCATGCCCGGCATGCAACACATGCGTTTCCAGATCGCGCAAATAGCGGCTGAGCGGGAATTGATCGAACAACGCGGTCGAGCCAGCGGCGTGAATGATCTTGTGCGACAGATCAAACGCGACAGTGGCCGCGATAGACTTAGCGCTCATCGCCAGCAATTCGGCCTCGACAACCGGTCTGGTCTGATAGGCGCGGATCGCATCGTGAAATATCGACGCGGCCCCTTCCAGCGCGATCTTCATCTCGCCGGTGCGCATCTGGACCAGTTCAGATTTCGCCTTGGGTCCGCCGGACACATAGGACAGATACCAGTTATACATGCCCTCGGTCGCGCCCAGATAGTTCGCGGTAAACCCAAGGTGAAATTTGCCCTGCCAGCGATTGCGCACATAATCGCCCGGATTTCCCAACACATGGCTGTCGGGCACGAACACATCGTTCAGCGTGATCACGGGGCTGTCCGCACAGCGCATGCCATTGGGGCGATACCATGACGTATCAATCGACACGCCCTCCATTTCTGGCTGGATGATGACCATCAGGTGATTGTCGAGATAGTCATCGACACCTTCAATCGCGGCAAAAATCACCGCAAAGCCCAGATCGCTGCCGTTGGTGGCATAGTTCTTTTCACCGCGCACGATATAGCCACCCTCGACGCGCTTGGCGGTGGTGTTCATCATATACATATGTTTGCGCTTGGCCTCGGAGCCAACAAACGAGCCCAGAAATGGGCGCTCGAACATCGGCTTCAGGAAGCGCTCTTTTTGCTCTTCGGTGCCCATCTCGCTGACCGCCCATGCGGTGTGGTTCGTCACCTGATAACAATGCGCGGTGCCGGGGCAGGCGCGCGCAATCACGCGCAAGCCTTGAACAAAGGTTCCCGGATCTTCGGCGCTGTCTACGTTGGTGCCCCGTCCCCCCATGGATTTGGGCAATGTCGCCGTCAGCCATCCCGCATCATGCAGATCCTGAATGTTTTCTTTGGGCATCACGCTTTGGGCATCATAGTCGCGCCCACGCGGCACAAAATTTTCAAGCGCCATTTGTTCAAGTGCGCACATGTCTTCGGCGTTCAGCGCCTCAACTGGATCAAGCATTCTGTAGTTTCCTCCCCTGCAGGTACTTTTGATGAATATGCGGAATTAACGGCGCGTTTCAGGCCCGCCGCTGACGTAGATGATCTGACCGTTCACAAAGGACGCTTCGTCATTGGCCAGAAAATAGGCCACGTTGCCGATGTCCTCGGGCTTGCCGACGCGGCCAATCGCGATTTTTTCGGCCTTCATGACTTTGTAGTCTTCGGGTGAAATACCCTGACGCTCGGCGGCGGATCGGGTCATTTCGGTGTCGATAAATCCGGGCGCGATGCAGTTCACGTTGATGTTGAAGCGACCCAATTCCAGCGCAAGTGTCCGGGTGAACCCCTGCAAGCCCGCCTTCGCGGTCGAATAGTTCAACTGACCCCGATTGCCCAAGGACGAGGTCGAGGACAGGTTCACAATCTTGCCGTATCGTTTGGGCACCATATGCCGTTGCGCGGCGCGCGCGCACAGGAACGCCCCCTTCAGGTGGACCCTCATGACGGTGTCCCAGTCAAGATCGCTCATCTTGTGGATCAGATTGTCACGCAACACGCCGGCATTGTTGATCAACACATCAATCGCGCCGTATTTCGCGGCCAGATCATCGAATGTGGCATCGACACTGGCCGCGTCGGTCACATCACAGACGATCCCGCAGGACCGTGTGCCGCTGTCTTTGGCCAGAGCCGCCCCGGCGGCCACAACCGCGTCGTCAAGATCCAGAAGCACAACGTTATCGCCCGCCCGCGCGAACCTTTGACCAATCGCCAAACCGATCCCACGCCCGCCGCCCGTAACGACAACAGTTCTGGCTGAACTTTCAGAAGCCACAGAAACCTCCCACATTTTCCTCAGATATGTATGCATCAGCATCACGCTATTTGCAATACATTGTATCCCTCCTCATTGGTACTATTTTGCGAACAAGTCGGAAATCGGTCCCCAACAAAGCCGTTAAGGGTGGAAAATAACGGCCAGACGCACCTGAGCCGCGATCAACAGCCGTGCACCAAATTGCCATCACAGCCCAAAAACAAAGGGCATAATGGTAAAAATTTTATGCCATTCCGGCAATCACCATGGAATCAGGTGCCGCGCCACCCCACCACCGGTTGATCCCCTCGACATCAGGACATTCCAAAAATTGCCCCTTGAAAGGGGTTATAATTTAAGGGACAATCCCTGAAATTGGTGCTTTTCGTCGCTCTGAGCTGATCGGTATTGGCGGGCAACCTCATTGGATTGATGTCATGAATTCCTGCCCGCCGCTGCAAATACACATCAAATCACCCCGCTTTATTGCGACCTTCATCGTCACCGCGATGCTGTTTGCGCTGGGGCAATTCCACCGCTCGTCGGGCAGTATCCTGTCGTCGGTTTTTGCCGAACAATTCAGCCTGCAACCCGAACAGATCGGATTTGTCATCGGCATCATGTTCATTGCGCAGGCGATGGCGCAAATCCCCTCTGGCGTGCTGATCGACCGATATGGATCGCGCAAGGCGCTGTCGGGGATGAGCATGCTGGCCGCCCTTGGCTGTATTTTGGTGGCCAGCGCGCACAGCTGGACGATGCTGATCATCGGGCGGGCCCTGATCGGCATCGGGTTTTCTGCGGCAATGATGGGCAGTTTCCGCCTGTTTGCATTCTGGGTGCCGTCGCAGGCCCTGACCACGCTGACCGGGCGCTATATGTTTTTCGGGCTGTTGGGTGGGCTGCTTGCCACGACGCCACTCACCCTGATGTTGGATCAATGGGGCTGGCGCACCGTGTTCCTTATCTTTGGGATTGGCACCGCCACGGTCGGCGGGATTGTCGCCTTTATTGTTCGTGACACGCCGCCCGGTTATCAGCGTGACACGTCCAGCCCGCCCGAAACGCTGTTTCAGGTGTTTCGCGGGATAGCGACCATCCTGCGCAAGCGCGAGATATGGCCGATCCTGCTGGCCGCCCCTCTGCTATATACGCCCAGCCAGATCCTGCTTGGGCTATGGGCGGCCCCCTATCTGGCGGATGTGCATGACCTGACGCCCCTTCACCGCAGTTATTGCCTGATGTTCATGGTTGCCGGGATGAGCTTGGGCGCACCTGCCTACGGGTTCATCGACAGGCGCAGCGATACCCGGCGCCGGGTGATGATCGGCGGAGCGTTGACCGTTGCGTCGGCGTTCCTGGCCCTGTCTTTTGTCGGTCAGACCCATTGGATCGTGGCCACCGCCCTTAGCGGTCTGATCTGCGGCGCGTCAACGTTTTTCCTGCTGATCCTTGGGCATGCCCAATTGATGTTCACGTCCAATTATTCAGGCCGGGTGGTGTCAACCATCGGGGTGATCTCGCTTGCCGGGGTGTTCGTCACGCAAATCGTGTCGGCCATTATCCTTGGGCAGTTTCCCGCGTTGGACATGACCGCCTCGCTCTTTGGGTATCAGGTGTTGTTCGCCCTCATGGCGGGGGCCAGCGTGATTGTCGCCTTCTTGTGTTCGCGCCTGAGCGCAACCCTGTAACCCTCATGCCCTGTCCCGCCTCATCCCAGCCGAAAGGAAATCCAGATATGACTTTGCAAACAGCGCCGATCAAAGACCCGGTCACAGGTTTATCCAGTATCGAAGACATCATCGAGGATGCCCGCCAAGGCCGCATGTGTATTCTGGTGGATGACGAAGACCGCGAAAACGAGGGCGATTTGTTCATACCCGCCCGCGCGGCCGATGCGGGGGCGATCAACTATATGGCGCTGCACGGGCGCGGCCTGATCTGTCTGGCGATGTCGCGCGAGCGGACGGAGCGGCTGGAGCTACCCTTGATGGCGCGCGGAAACGAAAGCCGCCTTGGCACCGCGTTTACCGTCTCGATCGAAGCGCGCGAAGGGGTGACAACGGGGATTTCGGCAGCAGACCGCGCGCGCACCGTTCAAGCGGCAGTTGCCGAAAACGCCAAGGCGGGCGATATCGTGTCCCCCGGCCACATCTTTCCGCTGGTCGCGCGCGACGGGGGCGTTTTGACCCGCTCGGGGCACACCGAAGCTGCCGTTGATATCTCTCGCATGGCGGGCATGGGCGAGGCCGGGGTGATCTGTGAAATTATGAACCCCGATGGCACGATGGCCCGACTGCCCGAACTGTTGAAGTTTGCGGAAAAAGAAGGGCTGAAGGTTGCGACCATCGCCGATCTCATCACCTATCGGCGCAAGAAAGAAGAGCTGGTCATCCGCGTTGCCGAGGAAACCATCGACAGCCGCCATGGCGGCACATTCACCGCCATCGTGTTTCGCAACATCATCGACGATGTCGAACATGTGGCGCTGGTCAAGGGCGACATCACCGACGGCACCCCGGTGCCGGTGCGGGTGCATGCCGTGAACCTGTTCGACGATATCATCGGCGACAAAAGCTATTCACACGGCAGCGCGGTGTTCAACGCGATGGAGTATATCCAGAAAATCGGGCGTGGCGTGGTTGTGCTGATGCGCGAAACCCAACGCAACAGCCCCTCTGCCGTCCTGTCCACACGCGGCAAACACAGCGATCCCTCGGGCAGCAATATCCGCGACTATGGCACTGGGGCGCAAATCCTGCATAACCTTGGGGTGCGCGAAATGATCCTGCTGAACAATTCGGACCAACCGCTCGTCGCGCTTCAAGGGTATGGGCTGAGCATCACCAGAACCGCCAAACTTGAGCAGTGACCCGCCTGCGATCTGACCTGACATTTGCGCAACAACCCGGCCCGCCTGCGTCGCCGGAAAACGGGCGCGGCTTCAATCCCTGTGCGTATCGGCCTAAATGCCCCTCAACTGGCGGTTTCCCGACTGCCAATTGGGGTGGTATGTCCTATTCCAAGGACAGGAAAAAGGTGGCGATGTCGGATCAAGGTCAACAGACCGTCATGCAAACCGTGCTGGCGACACCGCCCCGCGCGGGGCATTTCATTGTCACGCTTTACGGGGATCTGGTGGAACCGCGCGGCGGCACTTTGTGGATGGGGCGGGTGATTGCGCTGTGCCGCGCGGCGGGGCTTAGTGAAACACTGGTGCGCACGGCGATGTCGCGGCTGGTGTCTGCCGGGCAGTTGATCGGCGAACGTAAGGGACGGCGCAGCTATTACCGCCTGACGCCCTCGGCCAAGGTGGAATTTGCGCAGGCCGCGCGCGTGCTGTTTTCGCCGCCCGATGTGCCCACCGATTTCGCGATGGTGCAGACGGGCACCACCCCCCTGCCCTTCGGTTTTGTGCCGCTAACGCCAGAGTTGGCTATCGGCCCCTATCGCGGAGATCTGGGGACGGGGTTGGTGATGCGCGCGTCGGTCGATCACGGCAGGGCCTGCCTGCCCGACGTGGCGGAAAACCTGTGGGATCTGAGGCCGGTGGATGCGGCCTATCGCGTCTTTCTGGCGCGGTTTTGTCCGTTATTGGATCATCTAGAGGCCGGCAACACCCTGCACCAACAGGACGCATTGGTCGCACGGTTGCTGCTGGTTGACGTCTATCGCACCGCCGTGTTGCAGGATCCGTTTCTGCCCCCTGCCGCCCTTGGCGCGGATTGGCCAGGCTGGCATGCGCGCAAGGTGTTCCTGCACCTTTACCAGCGCCTTTCGGTCGCGGTTGATTCGCAAATTCAGCAGGAATTTGACGAAAGCGAGGGCCTGATCCTGGGCGAAACACCGCAAATCATCGCGCGCAGGGCGTCTGTCAGCGCCGAAGCGGCCCTTGAAAACAACTGAAAGAATATCATTTTTCAGTAAGATACTGCTAAACTGGCAAAGCATCACCAATTTTCCAAGAAATGTCTTGGTCTGTGATGCTTTGTGTCGTATAAGTGACCGAACGGTCGGTTAATGATCGACCAGATATACTCTGATCCTTGGGAGGGGGCACAGAATGACTGATGCTTTTATCTGCGACGCAATACGGACCCCTATCGGTCGTTATGGCGGCGCCCTGTCCAGTGTCCGCGCGGATGATCTGGCCGCCCTTCCCCTAAAAGCCCTGATGGATCGCAACAGCGACGTAGACTGGTCGCAGGTTGATGACCTGATTTACGGCTGCGCCAATCAGGCGGGCGAAGACAACCGTAACGTGGGTCGCATGGCCGCCCTGCTGGCGGGATTGCCCGTTTCGGTGCCCGGCACCACGGTCAACCGGCTGTGCGGATCCGGCATGGATGCGATCGGCATGGCCGCGCGTGCCATCAAAGCCGGCGATTGCGATATGGTGATCGCAGGCGGCGTCGAAAGCATGAGCCGCGCGCCCTTCGTGATGCCCAAGGCCGAAACCGCCTTTTCGCGCGCCAACGCTGTTTATGACACCACCATCGGCTGGCGGTTCCCCAATCCGGTGATGAAAAAACTGTACGGCACCCACTCGATGCCGGAAACCGCCGACAACGTCGCCGAAGATTACAACGTCAGCCGCGCCGATCAGGATGCCTTTGCCGCCCGTTCACAGGCGCGGTGGGCTGCGGCGCAGGATGCCGGTGTTTTCGGGGATGAAATCGTGCCGGTCACCTTGCCCCAGCGCAAGGGCGATCCGGTGGTTGTGGACACCGACGAACACCCCCGCCCCGGCACCACCGCCGAACAACTGGCGCGGCTGCGCGGGGTGAACGGTCCGGATCTGACGGTGACGGCCGGCAATGCCTCGGGCGTGAACGACGGCGCTGCGGCGCTGGTGATCGCCTCGGGCGCATCCGCGAAAAAGAACGGCCTGACGCCCAAGGCGCGCATCATCGCGATGGCCGCCGCCGGGCTGGAACCGCGTATCATGGGCGTCGGCCCTGCCCCTGCCGTGCGCAAGGTGCTGGACCGCGCGGGCATGACGCTGGACCAGATGGACGTGATCGAGTTGAACGAAGCATTTGCCGCACAGGCCCTTGCCGTGCTGCGCGATCTGGGCCTGCCCGATGATGCGGCCCAAGTGAACCCCAACGGCGGCGCCATCGCCATCGGTCACCCCTTGGGGATGAGCGGTGCGCGGCTGGTGATGACGGCGATGTATCAGCTGCACCGCACCGGCGGCCGCTATGCGCTGTGCACGATGTGCATTGGCGTGGGGCAAGGAATTGCTATGATAATCGAACGCGTTTGATTTAGGGAGACGACTGTAATGTACGCCCAAATGGTAAAAACGGACGCCGACCGCGTCAAAAATCTGGACGAGATGTCGCCCCAAGAGCGCGCCTTTCAGGACCGCATCGACCGCCACGAGAAAATCGAACCCAAGGAATGGATGCCCGAGGGCTATCGCAAGACCCTGATCCGCCAGATCGGTCAGCACGCCCATTCCGAGATCGTCGGCCAGCTGCCCGAAGGCAACTGGATCACCCGCGCGCCCACGCTGGAACGCAAGGCGATCCTGCTGGCCAAGGTACAGGATGAAGCGGGCCATGGTCTGTATCTGTATTGCGCCGCCGAAACGCTGGGTGTCAGCCGCGATGAGCTGCTGGAAAAACTGCACTCGGGCAAGATGAAGTATTCGTCGATCTTCAACTATCCCACGCTGACATGGGCCGATATGGGCGCTGTTGGCTGGCTGGTGGATGGCGCGGCGATCATGAATCAGGTGCCACTGCAACGTACCAGCTATGGCCCCTACAGCCGCGCGATGATCCGCATCTGCAAAGAAGAAAGTTTTCATCAGCGTCAGGGTTATGACATCATGATGAAAATGTGCGCAGGCACGCCCGAACAACGCGATATGGCGCAGGATGCGCTGAACCGGTTCTGGTATCCCTCGCTGATGATGTTCGGCCCCTCCGATCTGGATTCTGTCCACTCGGCACAGTCGATGTCGTGGAAGATCAAGGTCGATACCAATGACGAGTTGCGTCAGAAATTCGTCGACCAAACCGTGCCACAGGCCAAATATCTGGGCCTGACGATCCCCGACGAGGCGCTGGAATGGAACCCGGCCAAGAACGGTTACGATTTCTCGCAGCCAGATTGGTCCGAATTCTTTGACGTGATCGCCGGAAACGGGCCGTGCAACACGGAACGTCTGGGTGCGCGGGTCAAGGCATGGGACGACGGCGAATGGTTCCGCGACGGGCTGACGGCCCACGCCAAAAAGGCGCAGGACCGCCGCGCCGCCGCACAGATCGCCGCAGAATAAGCATTACCGGGCGGCCCGCATGCCGCCCCTTTCACAGCCAACTTAGGCCCGTTTTCGGGAGGAGAATACTCATGTCCAGCGAATGGCCCCTCTGGGAGGTCTTTATCCGTGGCCAGCACGGCCTGAACCACCGCCACGTCGGTAGCCTGCACGCGCCCGACGCGGAAATGGCGATCCTGAACGCCCGCGATGTCTATACCCGTCGCAACGAAGGCGTGTCGATCTGGGTCGTGCCATCGGCGCAAATCACAGCGTCCAGCCCGTCTGAAAAAGGCCCGCTGTTCGAGCCTGCGAACGCCAAAGTCTATCGTCACCCGACGTTTTTCGACATCCCCGAAGAAGTGGGGCACATGTGATGACCGGCACCGATACCACGGTAGATCGGGCCGCCCTGTTCGAGTTTTTGACCCGCATGGGCGACAACACCCTGATCCTTGGACATCGCGTGTCCGAATGGTGTGGCCTGTCGCCGGTGCTGGAAGAGGACATCGCGCTGGCCAATGTCGCGCTGGACCTGATCGGGCAAACGCAGCTGTGGCTGGGACTGGCCGCCGAGGTGCAAGGCGAGGGCCGCACGGCTGACGATCTGGCCTATCTGCGTGACGCCGGCGCGTTTCGCAATCTGTTGCTGGTCGAACGCCCGAACGGTGATTTCGGCCAGACCTTGATGCGCCAGTTCCTGTTTGACGCATGGCATTTCCAGATGCTGACCGCGCTGGAAAAATCCACCGACAGCCGCGTGGCCGAAATCGCCGCCAAGGCGGTCAAGGAAGTGGCCTATCACGTCGAACGCTCGTCCGATTTGATCATCCGTCTGGGCGACGGCACCAATGAGAGCCGCGCACGCATGCAGGCCGCGCTGGACGATCAATGGTCCTACACCGGCGAAATGTTCATGTCGGACGCCACGGATCAGGCCATTGCCGCGGCGGGCATCGCCCCCGACCCGGCCAGCCTGCGGGATGCGTGGGAACAGACGGTAACATCGGTGTTGAAAGAGGCCACGTTGGCCATCCCCGACGGCACCTATGCCCACAAGGGCGGCAAGCGCGGCGTGCATACCGAACATCTGGGATTCATTCTGGCGCAAATGCAATTCCTGCAACGCGCCTATCCCGGCGCCACCTGGTAGGGCATGACCATGCACGCAACCACTGAACAGGTCTGGGAATGGTTGTCGCAGGTGCCGGATCCGGAAATTCCGGTGATCTCGCTGACCGATCTGGGGATCATCCGGGATGTGGAATGGCAGGGCGACACGCTGGTCGTGGCCGTCACGCCAACCTATTCCGGCTGCCCCGCCACCTCGATCATCAATCTTGATATCGAGACGGCGCTGCGCGATCACGGCGTTGAAAACCTGCGGCTAGAGCGGCGCCTGTCGCCGCCTTGGACCACCGACTGGATCAGTGACGCGGGGCGCGAAAAACTGCGCGCCTATGGCATTGCCCCGCCGATTGACGGCACCGCTGCGGATGGTCGCCTTGATGCGCGCGTTGCGCGGATGGCCGGATCGTCGAACCTTGTGATCATCTGTCCGCGTTGCGGATCAAACAATACCGAGAAAGTCAGCCAGTTCGGCTCGACCCCCTGCAAGGCGTCTTATCGCTGCAAGGACTGTCTGGAACCTTTCGACTATTTCAAATGCATCTGAAGATGCCGGAGTAAACCATGGCCCGTTTTCATCCCCTGGAAGTTACCGATGTGCGCCGCGAAACCCGCGATGCAGTTGTTGTTACGCTGAAACCCCGCGACGAAGATCTGGCCGCGTTTGATTTCACCCAAGGTCAGTATCTGACCTTTCGCAACAGTTTCGACGGCGAGGAACTGCGCCGCTCCTACTCGATCTGCGCTGGCCGCGACGAGGGCGTGTTGCGCGTCGGAATCAAGCGCGTCGATGGCGGCACGTTTTCCACTTGGGCCAACGAAACACTGAAATCCGGCGATCTGATCGACGCGATGCCGCCCATGGGCAAATTCTATACAGCGATCGAGCCGGACAGCGCCAAACATTACCTTGGCTTTGCCGGTGGGTCCGGCATCACGCCGCTGTTGTCGATCATCAAGACCGTGCTGGCGCGCGAACCCAACAGCCGCTTTACGCTGGTTTATGCGAACCGTCAGATCAACTCGATCATGTTCCGCGAGGATCTGGAGGATCTCAAGAACATCTATCTGGGCCGCTTTTCGGTGATCCATGTTCTGGAACAGGAAGGTCAGGAAATCGACCTGTTCACCGGCCGCGTTGACGCCGCGAAAATGACCGCTCTGTTTGATCGCTGGATTGATGCCAAATCGGTTGACACCGCGTTTATCTGCGGTCCCGAGCCGATGATGCTGGCCATTGCCGCCTCGCTACGTGACCACGGCCTGTCCGACGCACAGATCAAGTTTGAGCTGTTCGCCAGCGGCCAGCCCGGCCGCGCCAAGGCCAAGGCCGTGTCGCGCGATGCGGTCAAACCCGGCGCAGGGGCTGCGGCCACGATCACGCTGGACGGGGCCACCCGTAGTTTCGAGATGCCCCGTCAGGGCCAATCCATCCTCGACGCCGCATTGGCCGCCGATCTGGACGCGCCCTATGCCTGCAAGGCCGGTGTCTGTTCGACCTGCCGCTGCAAGGTGATCGAGGGCGAGGCCGAAATGGCCGTGAACCACGCGCTGGAAGATTACGAAGTGCGCGCCGGTTACGTTCTGTCCTGCCAAGCCTTTCCGCTGACCGACAAAATTGTCGTCAGCTATGACGAATAAGGGGTAAAACCGATGTCTGAGACCATGAATATCGAAGAATACCTTGCCCAAGGCGGCGTTCTGACTTCGCCCGCGAATGTCCCTGCGCGCTATCGCGCCGATCTGCTACGCCTGATGTCGTCCTTTGTGGACAGCGAACTGGCCGGGTCGGCGGGGTTTGCCGCCTCGATCAACTGGGCGCCCGGCATCAAGGAACGGATCAGCGCCAGCCGCATCACCCTTGAAAAGGCCGACCATGCCGAGCGTGTGTTGGACTTGATGGGCGATTTCGGCACCGACACGCACCGCTATCAATCCGCCCATGACTGGGCCGCGCGGATGGACCGCAACGTGGATATCGGTCAGGCCCGCAAGGGTGGCGACATGCGGCTGTCGGTGTTTCACTACCCGATCACCGGCTGGACCGATGCCGTGGTGATGAACCTGCTGATGGGCACCGCGACAGGCGTGCAGATGACCGAACTGACCCGCGTGTCCTATGCCCCCCTTGCCGAGGTGTTCCGCGAAATCGCCCCGCGCGAGGCGCGCCACGCCGAGCTGGGCCTTGAGGGGCTGGTGCGGATTGTCGCCACCGATGCAGGCCGCGCCGAGGCCCGCGCCGCCATCGCCTATTGGCACCCCCGCGTTGCCGCCAGTTTCGGCACAAAGGCCTCGCCGCGCTTTGACGCGCAAAAGGGCTTTGGCCTGCGCCACCAAACGAACGAGGCCCTGCTGTCCGACTGGACCGCACAGATCAACACGCAGCTTGCCCCGCTTGATCTGGTCTGACTTGACCTGACGCGCCCTGCCCCGACTCCAGACTATACCTGACCCAAAGGATTGCCCCGATGACCGTGAACACCCGCGCGCCGCGCCGATTGGAAAGCTATGTCAGCGGGGAATGGACCCGTGGCGCAAAGGATGGCGTGCCCCTGTTGGACGCCGCCACCGGCGCGCCCGTGGCGTTGATCGACAGCAGCGGAATTGATTTTGCCGCCGCGCTGGAGTGGGGCCGCGACAAGGGCGGTCGCGCCCTGCGCGCGATGTCGTTCCATGAACGCGCCGCGATGCTCAAGGCGCTGGGGCTGGCCTTGATGGGGATGAAGGAAGAATTCTACGCCGAAAGCTTGGCCACCGGTGCCACCCGTTCTGACGCCTGGGTGGATATCGAGGGCGGGATCGGCACGCTGCTGACCTTCGCCTCCAAGGGTCGGCGCGAATTGCCTAACACGCGCGTTTTGACGGATGGCGATGTCGAGTTGCTGTCGAAAGATGCCAGTTTCTCGGCGCAGCATATCTATACGCCGCTGCAAGGGATCGCGATCCATATCAACGCCTTCAACTTCCCTTGCTGGGGGATGCTGGAGAAAATCGGGCCCAACCTTCTGGCCGGTGTGCCCTGTCTGATCAAACCCGCGTCGCAGACCGCCTATCTGACGGAACTGATGGTGCGCCGGATGATCGGCACCGGCATCCTGCCGGATGGGGCGCTGCAACTGGTGTCCGGCTCGGTCGGGGATATGTTGGACCATGTCGATATTCAGGATGCGGTGACGTTTACCGGATCGGCCGGAACCGGGCGCATGCTGCGCACGCACAAGGCGATCGTAGACAATTCCGTGCGCTTCACGATGGAGGCCGACAGCCTGAACGCGTCCATCCTTGGCCCCGATGCCGCACCCGGCACCGAGGAATTCGATCTGTTCATCCGCGAGGTCGCCCGCGAAATGACCGTGAAGGCCGGGCAGAAATGCACCGCCATCCGCCGGGTGATCGCGCCGCGCGATTATACCGACGCCGTGGTTGCCGCCCTTGGCGCGCGCCTGGGTAAGACGGCCCTTGGCGATCCGGCGGTCGAGGGCACCCGCATGGGCCCGCTGGCCAGCCTTGCACAACGCGACGAGGTACGCGGGCGCATCAAGGATCTGCAAGCCGGGGCCGAGATTGTCGCGGGCGACCCCGATGACGTGCGCGTCACGTCCGGCGATGCGGAAAAGGGCGCGTTCCTGAACCCCGTGCTGCTGTATTGTGACAAACCCTTTGCCGTTGACGCGGTGCATGATGTCGAGGCGTTCGGCCCCGTCTCAACCGTGATGCCCTATGACGGGCTGGACGAGGCGGTTGAACTGGCGCGGCGCGGCAAGGGATCGCTGGTGGCGTCAGTGTTCACCAATGACAAATCCGTCGCCGAAGAGGCTGTGATCGGCCTTGCCCCCTTCCACGGGCGGGTCCTGATTGGCAACCGGGCCAGCGCCAAAACCTCGACCGGGCACGGCTCACCCCTTGCGGGGTTGGTGCATGGTGGCCCCGGTCGCGCCGGCGGCGGCGAGGAAATGGGCGGCATGCGCGGCGTCAAACATTACATGCAACGCACCGCCGTTCAGGGCACCCCGCGGCTGTTGTCCGCCGTGACGGGCCGTTGGATCGAAGGCGCGGATGCGCAGACGGGCGGCACCCATCCGTTCCGCAAATCACTGGCCGAATTGCAGATCGGGGATCAGTTGATCACCGAAGCGCGCAAAGTAACGCAAGAGGATGTGGAACATTTCGCCGAATTCACCGGCGACACGTTTTATGCCCATATGGACAGCGCTGCGGCCAAGGCAAACCCGTTCTTTGACGACCGCGTCGTGCATGGTTATCTGATCGCGTCCTTCGCGGCGGGCCTGTTTGTCGATCCGGCCCCCGGCCCGGTTTTGGCCAATTACGGCGTCGATCACATGCGCTTTCTGGCGCCGGTCTATTTTGGGGACACGCTGCAAGTGCGCCTGACCTGCAAGGAAATCAATCCGCGCGCGAATGCCGATCACGGCGAAGTGCGCTGGGATTGTCAGGTGACCAACCAGAACGGCGACATTGTTGCGCAATATGACGTGCTGACGATGGTGGCCAAGGTCTGGCCACCCGTCGCGACCCCCGCATGAGCCGGATTTATTCCTATGACGGCATCATCCCCGTCATCGACCCGCAGGCCTTTGTCCATCCCGAGGCGGTGGTTATAGGTGATGTCATCATCGGGGCCGCCTGCTATGTCGGCCCCGGCGCGGTGTTGCGCGGTGATTTCGGGCGGATCGTGCTAAAGACCGGATCGAACGTGCAGGAAACCTGTGTCGTTCATTCCTTCCCCGGCAAGGATGTGGTGATCGAGGAAGGCGGCCATATCGGCCACGGCGCCGTCCTGCATGGCTGTCACATCGGGCAGAACGCGATGGTCGGCATGAACGCCGTTGTCATGGACGAGGCTGTTGTGGGTGAAAACACGATTGTCGCCGCAATGGCCTTTGTGAAGGCAGGCGCGCAGATCCCGGCGAACAGTCTGGCCGTTGGATCCCCCGCCAAGGTGGTCCGCACATTGACCGACGACGAAATCGAGTGGAAGCGCAAAGGAACGGCGATCTATCAAGCGCTGGCCCTGGATGCGCGCGACAAACTGTTGCCCGTAACCCCGCTTAGCGAAGCCGAACCAGACCGGCGGCGCGCACAGGCCCCTGCCTATGATCCTTTGGTTCTGGAACGCACGAAATTTACCGAACGGCCTTGATCCCTTCCAGGATCAGGGTCGTCGCCACATCGGCGTAATCTTCGCGGCTGACGCGGCCACCGTCCTTGAACCACATATAGACCCAGTTCATCATGCCAAACAGCGACATCGTGACCGGCATCAATAGCGGACGGTCCTTGTTGTCCAGATCGGGGTTGATGTCGCGCAGCACGCTGGAAAACCGTTTGACGATCCGGCGCTCGACGCCCGTGATCTCGGCCTTTTGTTCGTCCTTCAGGGCCGCGCTGGCGTTCAACTGTACCTTGTGTTCATTGTCCGCGCCCCGATAGCTTTCCAATACGGTGCCGACCAATTGGCGCAGACGTTGTTTGGGTTCCAGCGTGGCATCGTCCGAGGCCTCGATCGCGGCCTCAAGTTCTTCCAGATGTGTGATGATGATCGCAAAGATCAGCGCATCCTTGCTGGGATAGTAGTGATACAACAACGCCTTGGACACAGATCCCGCCTTTGCGATCTGCGCCATCGAGGCCTTGTCCATCCCCTTTTCGGCAAAAACGGCGGCGGCACTGTCCAGAATGCCGCGTTGTTTTTCCTCAAAATCATTCGCTCGTGTTCGAGCCATGGGTTCTCTCCGGTTTCAGTTGGATTACCCAAAAAGGGGACAGGTCTGCCCGCCCCCCTTAACCTGCTAGTTTAGGGCTGTCACTGACCCAGCGGTCACTCTTTGGGTCGGTTATCGACCACGCGCTTGGCCTTGCCTTCGGACCGCGCGACCGACTCCGGATCGCAAACGTTGATCTTGGTGGACACGCCCACGATTGATTTGATGTGATGCGCCAGTTCCTTGGCCGACATCTCGCGCGCGCCGCTATCGGTATGGGTCAGGCAACATTCGACATGCACGGTCATGTTGTCCATGCGGCCCGAACGGCCCAACTCGATATAGAAATGCGGGGCCAAACCGGCGCATTTCAGGATCTGTTCCTCGATCTGGGTCGGAAACACGTTGACGCCGCGCAGGATCATCATGTCATCCGTGCGCCCGGTGATCTTTTCGATCCGCCGCATACTGCGCGCGGTGCCGGGCAACAGACGGGTCAGATCGCCGGTGCGATAGCGCACCATCGGCAGACCCTCTTTGGTCAGCGTGGTGAACACCAATTCGCCAATCTCGCCGTCGGGCAGGGGCGTGCCTGTGACCGGGTCGATAATCTCGGGATAGAAGTGATCCTCCCAGATGTGCAGGCCATCCTTGGTTTCCACACATTCCTGCGCCACGCCCGGCCCCATGATTTCGGACAGGCCATAGATATCGACGGCGTGCATATCGAACGCCTGCTCGATTTCCTGACGCATGGCGTTTGTCCACGGCTCGGCCCCGAAAATGCCCACTTGCAGGCTGCTTTCACGCGGGTCCAGACCCTGACGGCGGAATTCGTCCAGAATCGACAGCATGTAGGACGGCGTAACCATGATGATACGCGGTTTGAAATCGTTGATCAGCGTCACTTGCCGCTCGGTCATCCCACCCGAGATTGGGACAACGGTACATCCCAGCCGCTCGGCGCCGTAATGCGCGCCCATGCCGCCGGTAAACAGACCATAGCCATAGGCATTGTGCAGCATATCGCCCTGCCGCCCGCCCGCCGCGCGGATCGAGCGCGCCACCAGATTGGCCCAATTGTCGATATCGCTGGCGGTATAGCCCACAACCGTCGGCTTGCCGGTGGTGCCGGACGATCCGTGAACGCGCACCAGCTTGCTTTGAGGAACAGCGAACATGCCGAAAGGATAGGTGTCGCGCAGGTTCTGTTTCACCGTGAAGGGGAACTTGGCGATATCTGCGAGGGTTTTCAGATCCTCGGGGTGGACGTCATGCTCGATGAATTTGTTACGGTAGAACGGCGAATTTTCAAACGCATGGCGTAACGAGCGTTTCATGCGGTGGAATTGCAGGGCCGCGATTTCGTCCCGCGAGGCGATTTCGATCGGGTCCAGTTCTTTGCGGTTCGGTGTCAGGTCTTCCATGGCTTCCTCCCTTGGAATATCGCTTATTCGGGTAAATGCGTGCCTTTGACGGTCCGGGAATGTCCCCTAAACTCGGCGATATGCGCGCCGTCCTGATTGGTCAGCCGCACGTCATAAATGCCTGATCGGCCACGCCGCGACACTTCGGTCGCGGTGGCGGTCAGGCGGTCCCCGATGCGGCCGGGCATCAGGTAGGTGATGTTGCACTGCTGGGCGACAACCATCTGGTTGTAGCTGTTACAGGCAAAGGCAAAGGCGCTGTCCGCCAAGGTGAACATATAGCCGCCGTGGCAATTTCCGTGACCGTTCGACATATCAGCCGTGATCGTCATGCTCAGCGTGGCCTGACCGGGCGCGATATGATCCAAATGCATGTCCAACCGCTGGCTGGCGCTGTCGTCGTTCCACATCGCTTTGGCGCTGGCCGCTGCCAATTCCTGTGGAGTCATATCTGATGCGTGTTTCATTTGCCTTTGAACTCGGGCTTGCGCTTTTCCAGAAAGGCGGTGACGCCTTCGGCATAATCGGCGCTGCGTCCGGCCTGCTGTTGCAGGTCGCGCTCCATATCCAGTTGCTCATCAAGGCTGTTGGTCGCCGCGGCCTGAATCAGACGTTTGGTCAGGCCAAGGCCCAATGTCGGCCCCGCCGCCAGGGAGGCGGCCAGCGTCTGAGCCTGTGACATCAGATCGTCGTCCTCAACCGCCTGCCAGATCATGCCCCAATCGGCGGCCTGCTGCGCAAGGACGGGTGTCGCGGTCAGGGCCAATGCCTTGGCGCGGGGTTCGCCCAGAATACGCGTCAGGCTCCAACTGCCGCCGGCATCGGGGATAAGGCCGATCTTGGCAAAGGCCTGAATGAACTTGGCCGATTTCGCGGCCAGAACGATGTCACAGGCCAGCGCGATGTTGGCCCCGGCCCCGGCCGCCACGCCGTTTACGGCGCAGACAATCGGTTTCTCCAGATTACGAATCAGGCGCAGCGTCGGGTTGTAAAATGTTTCCAGCGTATGGCCCAGATCGGGGGCGGGTCCGCCCTTGCGGGGGTCGCGATCGCCCAGATCCTGGCCGGCGCAAAACCCGCGCCCGGCCCCGGTCAGCAACACTGCGCGCACCGCGTCATCGTCATGCGCGCGCTGGATCTGCGCCCGCAAGGCAAGGTGCATTTCTTCGTTGAATGAGTTAAGCTTGTCAGGGCGATTCAGCGTCAGCTGCAAAACGCCCTGCGTCAGGTCCACAAGAACCGAAGTGCTGTCTGTCACGAAAACCTCCCTCTTCGCGTTTGCGACCTCCAATCGCAAAAAAACTGTTGCATAGTCCGACCGGTCGGTCAATGATAAACGACGCCGTGGACGATATCGCTGGAGGAGAGATACCCGTGACGCTGCTGTTTGACCGTTATGCATCGGGGCTGGACGATGCTGTCAACGCGACCCAAATGCGCGGCCTTCGGTCGCCTTTCTCAAAGATTCCAACTGCTAAGGTCGATGCAATGACCACCAGCGCGCAGGCGTGCCCTGCGTTCACCGCGACGGCGCGCCGCCGTGGTGAATTGGCGGATCGCACCGAATCGCCCCGCGCCTTAATGATAGGATGCGCGTCACCGCGACCGGCCCAGTTATAGTGACCCAAAGCGGCCCCGCCGCCTGACAAGACGACATGAACCAAACATCTCGGGAGGAGATATCATGAAACTATTCACCACCACCGCGCTCGCCGCACTGACGGCGCTTGGCCTGACCAGCACGGCGTTTGCCGATATCAAGATCGGCGCATCCGTGTCCGAAACCGGACCCGCCGCGTTTCTGGGAGATCCGCAGGCAAAGACGCTCAAAATGATGGTCGAAGACATTAACGCCAAGGGTGGCATCAACGGCGAACAGATCGAGCTGGTGCTGTATGACGACGGCGGCGACCCCAACAAGGCCCGCACATTCGCGACCCGTCTGGTCGAAGATGACGAAGTGATCGCAATCATCGGCGGCTCGACCACGGGCGCGACAATGGCGATCATTCCGGTGATCGAAGACGCCGAAATTCCCTTTATCTCGCTGGCCGGTGCCATCGACATCATCGACCCGGTCAAAACGTTCACCTTCAAGACGCCCCATACCGACCGTATGGCCTGCATGAAGATTTTTGAGGACATGAAGGCGCGCGGCATCACCAAGATCGGCATGATCTCGGGCACCGATGGCTTTGGCGCGTCGATGCAGTCCCAGTGTAAATCGGTTGTGGGCGACTACGATATCGAAATCGTGGCTGACGAAACCTATGGCCCCCAAGACGCCGACATGACCCCGCAGTTGACCAACATCAAAGGCGCGGACGGTATTCAGGCGGTGTTGAACCCCGGCTTTGGCCAAGGCCCGTCGATCGTGACGCGCAACTATGCGCAGTTGGCCATCGACATGCCGCTGTATCAATCGCACGGCGTTGCCTCTGACGGGTTCATCGAACTGGCCGGACCTGCGGCAGCCGAGGGCGTGCGCCTGCCCGGCACCGCCCTGCTGGTGACTGAACTGCTGCCCGATTCGGACCCGCAAAAGGCCGTTGCCACATCCTATAAAACCATGTTCGAGGACAAGACCGGTACGCCCGTGGGCACCTTTGGCGGCTATTCGCACGACGCGATGCTGTTGATGGTCGATGCGATCAGCCGCGCTGGCAGCTCGGATTCGGTGGCGATCCGTGACGCGCTTGAGGCGACATCGGGTCTGGTTGGCACGACAGGCACCTACACCATGTCCCCGACCGATCACCTTGGTCTGGACCTGTCCGCGTTCCGCATGCTGGAAATCCAGGATGGCGGCTGGACCCTGGTTCAGTAAACCACCCGTCGGCCCCCGACCCGTTCGGGGGCCACACCTCACCCCATTCCCAGCCCTTGCCGGAGCACCCGCCCCGATGCCCGAACTTATGCAATTCATTCTGTCCGGTCTGACCGTTGGCGCGGTTTACGCGCTGGTCGCACTGGGTTTCACCATCATTTATAACGCCTCGGACGTCGTAAACTTTGCCCAGGGCGAGTTTGTGATGCTGGGCGGCATGATCACCGTGTTTGCCTATGAGGCGGGCCTGCCGCTGCCGCTGGCGGCGGTGATTGCGATCCTTGTCACCTCGGCCGTTGGGGTCGCGCTGAACAAGCTGGCGATCGAACCCGCGCGCGGGGCACCCGTGGTGTCGCTGATTATCATCACCATCGGCGCGTCGATCTTTATTCGCGGTGTCACGCAACTGGTCTTTGACAAACAGCTGCACCGCTTTCCGTCGTTTTCGGGCGATGATCCGATCCATGTGTTCGGCGCAACCATCCTGCCGCAAAGCCTGTGGGTGATGGCCGGGGCCGTGGCGGTGTTTGTGGCACTTTGGCTGTTTTTCACCCGCACCCTGACGGGCAAGGCCATTCTGGCGACATCAAACAACCGCCTTGCCGCGCAACTGGTCGGGATCAACACCAACTGGGTCATGACGCTGTCCTTTGCGATGTCCGCAGGCATCGGCGCGTTGGCCGGGGTTCTGGTCACGCCGATCACGCTGGTGTCGTATGACGTCGGTATCGCGCTGGCGCTCAAAGGGTTTGCCGCCGCCATGCTGGGTGGCATGGGCAACCCCAAAGGCGCGCTGGTCGGGGGTGTCCTGTTGGGCCTGCTAGAGGCGATGACCGCCGGATATATCTCCAGCCAATACAAGGACGCCGCCGCCTTTATCGTCATTCTCGCCGTGCTGTTCGCCATGCCCCAAGGGCTGTTTGGCAAGAAATCAACGGACCGGGTGTAACCATGAAGCTTTCAAGCAAACATATGGCGCTGTTGATCCTTGCGGTCCTGATCGCGCTATCGCCGCTGTTCTTTCCGTCCAGCTATTACTTTCGCGTCGGGTCGTTGATCTTTGTGAACAGCATCGCGGTGATCGGCATCGTGATCCTTGCGGGTTACGCCGGACAGATCACCCTTGGCCACGCGGGATTCGCCGGGATCGGCGCCTATGCCTGCGCGCTGGCGCCTGTGCATCTGGGCCTGCATCCGGCCTTTGCCGTGGTGCTGGGCGCGGCTGTGTCTGCCGTCATGGCCTATCTGGTGGGCCGTCCGATCCTGCGGCTTAAGGGCTATTATCTGGGGGTGGCAACGCTGGGCTTTGGCATCCTTGTGTCGATGGTCCTTGCGAACGAGCGTGAGATTACCGGCGGCCCCGATGGGATACAGGTGCCGGATCTGGGCCTGCGCGGCCTGTTGAAATCATGGGGCCTCAACCTCAGCAATTCCGAGTTCTGGTACATCCTTTCCGGTCTGGCGCTGCTGGTCGGCGCGTGGATCGCGCTGAACCTTTACAACAGCCCGACAGGACGCGCCCTGCGCGCGCTGCACGGCTCGGAAATCGCGGCGCGCACTGTCGGGATTGATGTGGCGCGGCTAAAATTGCAGGCCTTCGTGATCTCGGCGGTTTATGCGTCTGTCTCAGGCTCGCTTTTGGCGTTGCAGAACAAGTTCATCACGCCGGATGTCGCGGGTTTCATGCACTCGATCGAGATGGTGACAATGGCCGTTTTGGGCGGCGTAGGCTCGGTTCTGGGCGCTGTATTCGGGGCGGCAATCCTGACGATGCTGCCACAGCTTCTGACAGTGTTTGCCGAATATGAAATGCTGCTGATGGGTCTGGTCATGATGCTGGTCATGATCTTCATGCGCGATGGGTTGCTACCCTCCATCCTGCGCCTTCTGCGGGGGAAAGACGAATGAGCCTTCTGGAAATTCAGGGTCTGGGCATCGAATTTGGCGGATTGCGCGCAGTGCATGACGTCAGCTTTGCGATGAACGCAGGCGAAATCGTTTCTGTGATCGGGCCGAACGGAGCGGGCAAAACCACGCTGTTCAACATGATCTCGGGCGTCTACCTGCCCGGCAGTGGCAAGGTGATGCTGGAAGGCAAGGACGTTACGGGGATGGAGCCTCATCTGCTGGCCCGTCGCGGCCTGTCGCGCACGTTCCAGAACCTTCAGATCTTTCAACAGATGACAGTTCTGGACAATGCCATCGCGGGCTATCACCTACAGGAAAGCGGCTCGGTTCTGGCGGACTTGCTGAACCTGCCGTCGTCGCGCCACCGCGCCGAGGCCGCGCGCGAAGGCGCGATGGCCCTGCTGACGCGTGTCGGGCTGGCCCGCGCGGCGGAACAGGAGGCTGGCAACCTGTCTTACGGCGCGCTCAAACGGCTGGAAATCGCCCGCGCGCTGGCCCTGTCGCCGCGTGTTCTGTTGCTGGACGAACCCGCCGCGGGCTGTAACGCGGTCGAAACCGAAGAAATCGACGGTCTGATCGCCGAGGTCGCCGCCGAAGGTGTCGCGATCCTGCTGGTGGAACACGACATGAAGATGGTCATGCGGATTTCCAAGCATATCGTCGTGCTGGACCACGGCGAAAAAATCGCCGAAGGCGACCCCGCCACGGTCAGCCAGAACCCCGCCGTGATCGCGGCCTACCTTGGAACGCAGGAGGCGGAACATGCTGACAGTTGAAGGCTTGCGGTCGCGCTATGGCCGGATCGAAGTGTTGCACGGCGTCGACCTGACCGTGAACTCGGGCGAAATCGTCACGGTTGTGGGCGCGAATGGCGCGGGCAAAACGACCCTGTTACGCTGCATTTCGGGTGTTCAACCCGTCTCTAGCGGGGCGATCACCTTTCGAGGGGATGTCATCACCACGGTCCCGGGCTATCGCCGTCTGCGCCGTGGATTGGCGCAATCCCCCGAAGGTCGTCAGATTTTCACCAACCTCACGGTTGAGGAAAATCTGCGCCTCGGCGCGTTCCTGTTCAGCGATGACCGGGTCGACCGCGACATGGAAGACGCGTTCAACATGTTCCCGATCCTGCGCGAAAAACGCAATCTGGCGGCGGGTGGCCTGTCGGGTGGACAACAGCAAATGCTGGCGATTGCCCGCGCGTTGATGGGGCGGCCCAGCTGTCTGTTGCTGGACGAACCGTCGATGGGTCTGGCGCCGATTTTGGTGCAACAGATTTTTGACGTAGTCAAAGGGTTGAAAGCCGTGGACGTGACGGTTCTACTGGTCGAGCAAAACGCCTTTGGCGCGCTGAAAATCGCGGATCGCGGCTATGTCATGGAGACCGGCACGATCAGCATGACAGGCGACGCCGCCGAACTGATTGCAGACCCGCGCATCCGCGAAGCTTATCTGGGGATATGACATGACCGTTTCCATCACGCGCGACGGCCCTGTCGCCATCGTCACCATCGACAACCCGCCCGTCAACGCGCTGGGTCAGGCCCTGCGTCAGGACCTGTGGGATGCGGTTGCCACGCTGGACAGCGCGCCCGACGTGCGCGCCGTGGTGCTGATCTGCGCGGGGCGCACGTTCATCGCCGGGGCCGACGTGTCGGAATTCGGCAAGCCCCCGGTGCCGCCGCATTTGCCCGATCTGGTCGCCCGCATCGAATCCGCGACGACACCTTGGGTGGCCGCGATCCACGGCTCGGCCCTTGGCGGCGGGTTGGAGGTGGCTATGGGATGCCGGTTCCGCGTGGCGGTCGACAGCGCGTCCTTGGGCCTGCCCGAGGTCGGCCTTGGCATCGTTCCCGGCGCGGGCGGCACCGTACGCACGCCGCGCCTGATCGGCACGGCTGCCGCCGTTGATCTGGTGACCAGCGGCAAACCGGTCAAGGCCGCCAAGGCGCTGGACCTTGGCCTGATTGATGCAGTGTTCACGGATGATCTGCTGGCCAACGCCACCAAATTCGCCGCCGATCTGAAAGACCCCCTGCCCCTGCCAGTTTCGGCCCGCGCGCCGGAAGTGATGGATGACGATTTCTGGGCCACCGCCGAGGTCAGCACCCGCAAGAAGGCCAAAGGCGCCGCAGCCCCCCTGCGCGCGTTGACCTGTATTCGTAACGCAACCGAGTCGGATTTCGACAGCGCCATGCAGGTCGAGCGTGACACCTTCCTTGATCTGCGCACCTCGGATCAGGCAGCGGCCCTGCGCTATGTGTTCTTTGCCGAACGCGCCGCGCCCCGCCCTGCCCGCCTGCGCGATGTCACCCCGACGCCGATCCACACCACTGCCGTCATCGGCGGCGGCACGATGGGCGCGGGCATCGCCGCCGCCCTGCGCAACGCCGGACTGCCCGTGATTCTGATCGAGCGTGACGACGACGCCGTAAAACGTGGCCTTGCCAACCTGCGCAAGATTTTTGACGCAGCGGCCAAACGCGGCCTGCTGTCCGACGACGCCGTGACCCAGCGTATGGAAGGCGTGACCGGCACCACCGACTATGCCGCGCTGGCCGATACCGATCTGGTGGTCGAAGCGGTGTTCGAGGACATCTCGGTCAAACACGCGGTCTTTGCCCAGCTTGGCACCGCCTGCCGCGCTGATGCTGTGCTGGCGACGAACACATCCTATCTGGACCCACAGTTGATCGCCAAGGGTCTGCCAAACCCCGAGCGCTTCATCGGGCTGCATTTTTTCAGCCCCGCGAACATCATGAAGCTGCTGGAAATTGTCCCGACCAAAGACACCGCTCAGCCCGTTTTGGCCGCCGCCTTTGCGCTGGCCAAACGCCTGGGCAAAATCCCGGTCGAGGCGGGAATTTGCGAAGGCTTTATCGGCAACCGTATTCTGAAACGCTATCGCGCCGCCGCCGAAGATCTGCTGCGCCAAGGCACCCCCATCGACGAAGTTGACGCCGCCATGCGCGATTTCGGATTTGCCATGGGCCCCTTCGAGGCACAGGATCTGGGCGGTCTGGATATTGCCTATCTGCAACGCTGCGGCGCGCGTGATGCTGGGCAGGACGTGCCGCAAACCTTGGGCGATATCCTGGTCGAGGCCGGACGCAAGGGTCAGAAAACCGCCGGCGGCTGGTATGACTACACCGAAGGCAGCCGCAAACCACTGCCCTCAGGCGACGTTGCGGCCCTGTTAGAGCCGCATGTCACACCGGCCCCGATGCTGACCCGTGCCCAGATTTCGGCACGAATGCTGGCGGAAATGGCCGAAGAGGGCGCGGCGATTCTGGCCGAAGGCATCGCCACGCAGGCCTCGGATATCGACCTTGTCGAAATTCACGGCTATGGCTTTGCCCGTTGGCGCGGCGGCCCCATGCATCACGCCAAAATGCGCGGCGCCGACAGGATCACGCAGGATTTGGGCCACGCCCCCTCCCCTGCGCTGATGTCTTTCCTGACATCCTGACGCCACATCCAAAAAACTATCCGGGCTCTGTCGCAAATTTTTGCGCCTTCAGGCTGGCGGGTTGTCGTCCTTCATATTGAATGGCATTGGTGCTGTGGATGATTTTTCCACTACATTTTCGCGGTCCAAATCGTAAAGCCGGCACAGAATTGCCTATGATCACAATAATGTTGGTATACCTTACCAAGAACCACTCTGCGCGATAGATGTGAAAGACACTGGCCGATGGTGCCAAACCTGCACTGCATCCTCAACGTCCGGCGTTGCACAGATGAGAACCTCGACCATGTCACTTCATCGGTTTGCCTTACCCAGTCAGCGCATCAGGGCCTTTTCGCGCTGCAACGAAACCTGTGGTAGTCTGTTGAACGCGCGGACCCGCACATGATCAAACGGTCCTTTCTTGTCGCGATAGCGGCCGTCGTGTTGTCGTTGCTTCTGCACGGTCTTGGGTTGAATTTCACCACGTTGAAAAATCAAACGTCGTCGTCCGTGGACAGCCCCCCCGAGATGACCGATGTCGGCGGCGGATTTGAAGACTTGGCCCAGCCAACACCAGAGGCACCCCCGCCCGAAGTGACACAGCCAGATCCCGTGCTGGACGACATCCCCACACCCGAAGCTCTGGTTGCGTCTGACACCCCTCAGGACGTGACGACACCTGATACAGGAGACGCCGAGGTCACGGGGCCAGACGCCGCTGACGAGACTGAAAGTGCGCCGCCCGCCCCCGAAGAAACGCTGCAACAGGGTGCCCCCGAGGAAATCAGCGCCGAGGTCATTGCATCGCAACCGGTTGAAACCGACACCATCCTTGAAGGCCCCGAGGGAACGCCGGATGGAAGCGCGGAGGTCACCGAGGTTCAACCCAATGAGACGGCCCCCGCCCCGACTCCAACCCCGACCCCAACATCCCCCGTCGAGCTTGAAGTCTTGCAACCCGAACAGCCGAATATAACCGTCGCGGCCACGCCGGATGATCCCGATCTGTTGGCTGCGGATGACAGCCCGAACATATCAAACTCGGCGGTCACACGGTCGCTGCGCCCACCCAAGGACCGCCCGTCCGCCGAGGCATTGGGCGTTCCAAAACGGTCACAACAGGGCACCGCCCAAAACGGAAGGCCGGCTGGCGTTATCGAGTCACCGTTGACAGCCTATCGACGCAGCGGCGCTGATCCATTCGCCGCTGGCCGCAACGGTGGGCGATCCGGCCTTGAAGGTTTTAGCCGGTCTCGGGCGGCTGGGAATGCAACGACCACCAATTATGTTGGTCGGGTGTTGGTGCAACTGAACCGTGCACCAATCGTCTATGCCTCGGCAAAAGGCACTGCGCAGGTGCAATTTGAGATCAACCCGGATGGAACAATTGCATGGCTCAGAATTCTACAAAGTACGGGGTCCGCAGACATCAAACGCGCGGCCAGCGCCCAAGTGCGCCGTGCAGCACCCTTTCCACGAACGCCAAACGGTGCCCGCCAAAGGTTGGCCTTTGTGTACCGAAACAAATGACCCACGGGCTGACCCCCATCGTGCCCCCCACCAAAACGCCGGCGCGCTGGACGGGGACTGCAAATTGAAATGTAAAATGCACCGCATCCCAAGTATGCTGACACGGTGCCACCACATAAGGAAGATGCCGATGAAGATGATCCAAATGGCGGCTGTGACGATCACTGCCAGCCTCGCCTTTGCCAGCGGGGCCGTGGCGCAAGAAGCCGATCTGGATAAAGCCGTTCATATTGAATTGAACACGGCCAAGTCTAATGAAAAGGGCTGCACCCTTACATTTATGGTCACGAACGGGCATGCCAGCCCGATCGAAAAGGTGGTGTATGAAACCGTTCTGTTCGACAGCGCGGGACAAGTGGACCGCCTGACCCTGTTTGATTTTGGCACCCTGCCCCCCGGCCGCCCACGGGTACGTCAGTTTACCGTTCCGGGTGTGGCGTGCGACGGATTAAGTCAGGTCCTGATCAACGGCGCCCATACCTGCGAGGCTCCGGCGCTGGCCAGCAACGCCTGCGAGGCGGGTTTGACCTTCAACACACGCACAAAGATTGAAGTGAACGGATGACACAGTTTCTCGAAAGCCTGCGACAGGCGGCAGACCTTGGGGGGCCGGTCGTTGTTGTTCTGCTGGCTATATCGGTCGTCACCTTGGCAACCATATTGTACAAACTATGGCAGTTTTCCGCAGCCGGAGTGGGGCGCCATCGCGCCCTGAAAGACGCTGTTGCCGCATGGGATAAAAACGATCGCAGCGCGGCTGTGGACCTGTTGAAAACCTCCAAAAGCTATCTGGTCCCCGTGGTCGAAATGGCCTTTGCCTCGCGACCCGAAGACGCCACGCGGTTGGAAGCAGAAGCCGAGGTAGAATTTGCCCGGTTGGAACGGGGTTTCCGTCTGTTGGACAGCGTTGCGCAGCTTGCCCCGCTTTTGGGCTTGTTTGGAACGGTTCTGGGGATGATTGCGGCATTCCAGTCGCTTCAGAATGCTGGATCACAGGTCGATCCGACGCTATTGGCTGGTGGTATCTGGGTGGCCCTGTTGACCACCGCTGTCGGTCTTGCTGTCGCGATGCCAACGGCCCTGATGCTTAGCTGGTTTGAAGGGCGCATGGACGCCGAGCGGGTCACCGCCGAACGCGCCATAGCAACCATTCTCTATCCACAAGGTCGCCATAGCACCGCACCTCAGACGACGCCTGAGTCAGGTCATGCGTAGGCAAACCCAACGACGGCGCCTGTCCATGACATCATTGATTGATGTTATTTTTCTTTTGCTGCTGTTTTTCATGCTCTCCTCAACCTTTTCGAGATTTGCAGAGGTTGACCTGTCCACCGCGACGGCGGGCACTGCGGGCAATAACGACGCACCGGTCAGCTTTCTTCAGCTGGGCGAAGACACCCTGCGCGTGAATGGCGACGATGTGAGCCTCAGCGCACTACCTGCCACATTTGCAGACATGTCCCCCGAGGAGGAAACCTTGAAAGTGATCGTCAGCTTGCGGGACGATGTGACAGCCCAAAGGTTGACCGACGCGCTTGTCGTTATGCGCGGCATTGACCGGCTTAGTATCAGCGTGTTGGGCTCATAATGCGCAAACGCAGGCAACGTACACGGATTGAACCGACAATCGCGCTGATCAACATCGTTTTCCTGATGCTTGTGTTCTTCATGGTTGCAGGGACCCTTTCGCAACCGCTGGACAAGGACCTCAGGCTTGTCCGCACCTCCGATCTGGAAGGGCGCGCACCGCCCGATACATTGGTCGTGCATCCAGACGGCAGATTGGCATACCGGGGCAAACCCGTCGCCTCGGCGCAGGCATTCTACGCCGCCCGCCCGGAAGATCAGCGCGACGTCGTGCGGGTCGTACCGGACCAGGCGCTGTCCGCAAAAACCTTGGTGAAACTGGCCCGCGACCTGCGCGCCTTGGGGGCCTCCCGCGTGGTGATCGTGACGCAACGAGCGATCGAGTGACGCATTAGCCCATTATGTTGGCCCGCCATTTACACGGATGATCTGGCCAGTGATGTAACGCGTCTTCGCTTAGCAAAAAGGCGATTGTTGCCGCGACATCCTTGCCGTGTCGCCACAACAATCCAAACGCGCCCGAATTCTTCGTGGCGGGGCGCAAAGCCATTCCAATCCGCATCTGGGTCTTTCAATATTTCGGCGCAAATCGTTACGAATTCTTCTCCCACGCGCCGCGCATGCGATGCAGCGACAGCCACACGGCCACCAAAACAAACGGCACCGATATCGCCACCATCGTGTAATGCGGCAGCGCGCCGGGCATATAGGGTGCGATTGCCGACAGCACATAGGACAACAGGCCGACCGCGTAATATGTGATCGCCACCGCCGACAGCCCCTCCACCGTCTGCGCGATCTGAACCTGCTTGCGGTTGCGCGCATCCAGCGACTTCAGCACCACCTGATTGTCCCGATTCAACGCCAGATCAATCCGGGTGCGCAACAGCGACAGCCCCTGTGACAGATCGTCGATCAAGGTTTTCTGCCGCGCGGCGATACTTTCGATCGTGGCCACGCTGGGATCCAGTCGCGAGCGCACGAATCCGCTGATCGTCTGCAAATCGTCCAGCTTCGTTTCCTCCAGCGAGGTCAGACGCTGCTGGACCAGCGCGTAATACGCCAAACTGGCCGAAAACCGAAACCGCGTGGACGCGCGCAAGGCGTTGCTGGTCTGCAAAAGCAATGACAGACCCTGAAACAAGGTCTCGTCCTTGTCCATGCTTTCACCACTCATCGCGCTGACGATCTCGATCAGGCGGTTTTCGTCACGCGCCAGGCTTTCGCCCGTGCGCCGCGCCAGGGGCAATCCCAACAGGCACAACGTGCGATAGGTCTCCATCTCGATCAGGCGCTGCACGCGCCGCCCAAGTTCGTCGGGCGAGCCTTCGGGCGACTGCACGAAATAGGTGATGAACCCGTCCTGATCCGGAACGAACGAGGAGCGCACCTCCATCCCTCCACGCATAATCCCGCCCACACCGGCGCGCTGCGCCGCCTCCGTGTCCAGACTGTCCGAGCGCGCGCGCAGCGCCACCCGCGTCAGAATAATCGCCTCAAGCCCGTCAATCGCGGCAATCCGCCCCAGCAATTCGGGTGCATCCGCCGCCACACCGCCCTGCGGGCACAACAGCGTGATCGACATGAATTCGGTATGCTGTTCCAGCTTCAATTGAAACCCGCCGAACGGCTTCATCCAATGGCGGGCATGGCGCGCGTCGGGGTCAATCTGAAACACCTCGAACAGCGCGTCCCGCGCCGCGTCAGTGCAATTCAGCCCCATATGCAGGATCGTGTCGCGCAGGCCCACTGGCATGGACGGACGTGCGTGCGGTTCGGCCATCACAGTTGCGTGGTCGGCGTGAAAGGTCCAGCCGGGCACGGCGTCTTTCAATGTGGCAGCATCCGATGATCTGTCTTGTCCGGTCAACGCAGGGATCCTTTGATACGCCCAATCCCGTCACTATATAAGCGTTCCAGAACCGGGCAACCGTGTGCCACCCCCCTGCGTCACCTTATCCCACCCATTTTGGGCCTAAACAGGCTCTAACCCCTCAAATAGACCCGGATTGAAGTCCTCCCAGAAGGCACAGATTTCGGCCACGTTCAGGGCAGACATCCAACCGAAACGCTCGAAATCCTGCCGTTTGGCAGGCTCGGTGATTTGGTTCAGGAACAATCGTTTGTCCGCATCCCTCTGGGTCGGACTGCGCGCGGCGACGGCCTCTTGCAGGCGTTTCAGACGCTGCGCGCGGGGCGATTGCGGCGCGGTTGACCCCTGTTCGGGCGCGCCATAGTTGCCCGACAACGCCGCGCTTAGATAGCCAACCATGCTGTCGACATTTTTGCGCTTGCCGACATAATCGATCTTGGCTGCAACCTGATCCTCGCCATGGGTCGACAGCCATTGACGCGCCAACCGGTCACTGACCCCCAGATCGCGCAGCCGCGCATAAACCGGCCCGTGCCGTACCCCTGCCCCGTCATCCAGATCCAGAATCGCCAGTTGCGGGTTCTCCTTGATCAGAAATCGCAGTTCGGACACCGTGCGTCCGCGTTTGCGAATCTCGGGCGTGATCACGATGTTGCTGGTCTGGTTCACCTCGGCCACGGCGGGTTTGATCACCTTGGCGTTCAGGTGCTTGTAACTCTCGTAATAGGCCGACCCGTCCAGCCCCATCAGGCGACGAAACAGGTCCATCGTCCACCATCCTGTGCTGCCGGTGCGCACAAACCGATAACAGTTCTCATACAGCGCCAGCGCATGACCGCTGGTGAACCGACGCTGAATATTCAGATTGATCAGCGCAAATACCTTGGGGTCGTGCAGCTTTTCGGCCAACGCGGGGGAATAGGCGTATTCGCACACGCCCCCCTTCAGCTTGGCATAGCTCAGCAGGCTGGAAACGCCCCACTCTTGCTGGCCCTGCGCGTCCAGCATGTCCCACTCGGCAACAGTCTCTGCAAGGCCACGCAGAGACTGTTTCAGCGTTTTCAGGTCGTTCGAGTTGTAGCCGATCATCAGGCACAGCGTGCGCGCATCGATCTGATGATGGCTTTGACTGGTCAGGGTATCATAGGCGTTCAGTAACAGCACATTGGACAGTTTGCGCTGTAACAGAGTCAGTTTTCCCGACACATGGATCGCCGCCACATGTTTTTTCACCGCCGCCCGCCGTAGGGCTCCGCTCAATTGATCGCGTGGAATATCGTCCATCGCCTTGCCTCTCGTTTTTGGTCTAGTATGCCCGTGAAGGGACCCGGCTGCAATCCCTTCCCGGGTGCTTGAACCATTCTGCACCCGGTCCCGTAAACGGGTTCCTATGGCAGCGGACGTTGGCAGAACGCAGGGCGAAGGGACCCATTTACAGGACGCGGCGCCTGGCTTTGGGGAAGTAATCTGCTCCGATTCGGGCTAAACAGGCTCTAATACAGCGCAGGTGCCCTTTATCCCGCGAATCGGGCCCCCTGCCCCTGTATCGTGGTTCCCTTAATCCTGTATCCGGGTGCCCTCCGTCCTGTATCCGGGTACCCATATCCCCTTAAGGCATTGATAAAAAATATTTTTTCGCCCGTAAAGATTCTATATATCTTAAAGACTCTTCAACTTTGCAGTTGCCTTCTAGCTGAATATCCTTGGATTCAGAGGGAAAACGACCGTTCAGGATTCACTTGGGCGGTTCGATGTGCCATAGTTTCCTAAAAATCACATAAGACAGCGCACATCACGAAGGAAACCGGATGACCGCAGGTAAAGATCCCATTCCCCCTTATTTCAACATCGACCCGGCAAAAGCTGCGGCCAAGCTATCCGAGCCTATCTCGACAGCGCGATTCGCAAAAGCCGCTGCTTTTGCGGCCAAGGGCCGTCAGGATCTGGCCAAGCGCGGCTATGCCCCGGATGGCAAAAAGCGCCTGCGCCGGTTTTCGACATGGGAGATCTGCAAATACTTGATCCCGGTCGCGCCTGCCCATTTCCGCCGCGTGCTGAAAAAACACCCAGACCTTCCCCAAGGCACGGGCGAAGGCAACTCCAAGTGGTTCACTTTGGAAGATGTGCTGCGCTTGCGCCAACATTTCGCCGCCGAGGGCGCGGCGGACCGCGAATACCTGCCCTGGCGCCCCAAGGGCCTGCCCGCAAAAATTGTCGCCGTGTCTAACTTTAAGGGTGGAACGTCCAAGACCACGACCACCGCGCATCTGGCCATGTCCGCAGCGTTGGATGGATACAAGGTGCTGGTGATCGACCTTGATAGCCAAGGTTCGTTAACCTCGATCATGGGCGGGGATGTGCCTGATGAATGGTCGACCGCCTTTCCGCTGCTGGCCAAGGATTATGCGCAGGCCGTTCAGGGCGAAAACACCGTGCGCGCCGCCGCCGGTCAGGCCCCCCTGCCCTTCGACGAGACCCTGACCGAGGCGCTGACTGTCACCGCCCGCGATATCATCCAGCCTACCCATTGGCCCAATATCGACCTCTTGGGTGCGCAGCTGAACCTCTATTGGGCGGAATTTCAGATCCCCGTTTGGCGCATGGGCCTGCGCAGCTGGTCGTTGTGGGATGCATTAACCAACGCACTAAGCGACGAACGCATCCTTGACGATTACGACATCATCTTTCTGGATACTCCGCCGGCCCTTGGATACTTGACGATCAACGCGCTGGCCGCTGCCGATATCCTGCTGGTACCGCTGGGGGCCTCGTTTCTGGAATTCGACTCGACAGGCCGGTTTTTCGATATGCTCTATTCCACCTTTGCCAGCATCGAAGAAGGCGAAAATGCCGTGCGCCGCCGCGATGGCCTGCCGGAGGTCAAGTTTGAGTGGGACGCAGTACGCGCCCTGATCACCCGGTTCGATGCCGGTCAACAGACGGATCTGGCCAATGTGATTCAGGCGTATTTCGGCGATTTCATGACCACTTATCGCCAAGAATTAACCGCGATGGTTGGCCAGGCGGGCGAGCAGGTGAATGGCATTTACGAGGCTGATTACCGTGAATTCAACCGCGATACCTATGTGCGCGGGCGCGAGACATTCGATCGTACATGGGCCGAGGTGAAGGAACTGATTATCGGCACTTGGTATCGTGATCAACAGGCAGCAAACCCCGAGCCGACCCAGCAGAAGGACAGTGAATAATGGCTAAACGCAGAAAACTGGAAGCGCCAAGTGCCGAGGATCTGGGCCGGATCGAGGATGAGTTTCGCCGCGAAACCTCGACCCGGCCGGGCCTTGGCGCGGGGGGCGCGGTTGCGCCCATTGCGCAGGTCGCCGCCGATACGGCTGCGCAGGTTGAATTGGGCAGTCCCGACACCCGGGCAGCAAACGCACGCAACGCCGCCGATGCACAGCGCCTGAAGGATGCGCAGGGCGATGGCCGCTTGATGGCCGATGTGCCGCTGAACCAGATTGATCCGCATGCGATGATCCGGGACCGGATCGATCTGGATGAGGCGGACATGATGGAGCTGCGCACCTCCATCGCCGCCAGCGGTCTGCGTCTGCCGATCGAAGTGTTTGAACTTCCCGACCCACAGCCGGGCAAGCCGCGCTATGCGCTGGTGTCCGGGTACCGTCGCTATATGGCGGTGCAGGCTCTGTTTGAGCTGACCGAGGCGACGAAATACGCCACCATCCGGACCATCATCCGCGCCCCCGCCGATGCCGATCAGGCGTTTGTCACGATGGTCGAAGAGAACGAGGTGCGCTCGGATCTTAGCCAGTTTGAGAGGGGCCGTATCGCCGTGATCGCTGCCCAGCAGGGGGCGTTCGTGAACGTCGAAGAGGCGGTGAACCGTCTCTATGCCACCGGTTCCAAGGCCAAGCGATCCAAGGTGCGTTCGTTCGCGATGATCTTTGAAGAGTTGGGCGATATGCTGACCTTCCCCGAGGCGCTGACAGAAAAGCGCGGTTTGCGTCTGGCGCAGGCGCTACGCGGCGGGGCCGAGGCGAAGCTGCGCGAGGATCTGGGCGATCATCCCCCTGCGGACGCTGACGCCGAATGGGCTCAGATCGAGGCCGTGATTGACGCGCTGGACACCCCCACGCCAGACGCGCGCCGGGGCGGGCGTCCGAAGGCCAAGCCGCGCGTTTCCGGCTGGCAGGGGGCCGAAACGCTGCATACCTCGGCAGGCATCACCATCCGCCAACAGCAGGACAGCAAGGGCTATATCCTGCGGTTCGAGGGCAAGGGGATGGATGCGGTGATGATGGAGCATCTGTTGAACGAAATTCGCGCGCTGTTGGAAAAATAACCGGGGGGTTTCGCCGCGAAACCTGCGGATGGGGCAGGGCCGGTTCTGCGATATGCGCACCATGGCTCTGCGACGATACGCCATTTCCATCGCCTGTCAGGGGCTTATGTTCCCTCCAACAGGGCCGCGCCGATGCGGCCCGCCCTGACAGGAGACGCCAGATGATCCGCGATATCCAAGGTCTGCATCATGTCACATCGATGGCAAGCAATGCGCAGATAAACAATGATTTCTTCACCGGCACGCTGGGATTGCGGCGGGTCAAAAAGACGGTGAATTTCGACGCGCCGTCGGTCTATCACCTGTATTATGGCGATCAGGCGGGCACACCCGGATCGGTGATGACGTATTTTCCTTTCCCCGGCATGGCCAAGGGCACGCCGGGCACGGGTGAGGTTTCGACGACTGGGTTTGCCGTGCCCGAAGGCGCGCTGCCATTCTGGAAAGAGCGGCTGAAGGCCCATGGTGTTGGCGGTCTTAGCGAGGGCAGGGCGTTTGGCGCGCCGACGCTTGGCTTTGACGGGCCGGACGGCGAGCGGTTCTCGCTGATCGAGGCCGAGGGGGACACGCGCCCCGGTTGGACCGGAAATGGCGTTTCGGGGGACACGGCGATTCGCGGCTTTCACTCGGCCCGTATGCGGGTGCGCGATGGCGGTGCCACGGCCGAGCTGCTGACCTATATGGGCTATGATGCAGTGGCGCAGGAGGGCGCGGTCCGGCGGTTTGTTATCGACGGCGGCAACGATGCGCGCACGCTGGATGTTGAAACGTTGCCCGGTGTCGATCCGGCGGGGCAGGGGGCCGGGTCCGTCCATCACATTGCCTTTGCGGTCGAAGATCGGGCCAAGCAGCTAGAGGTGCGTCGCGCGCTGCTGGATACCGGCTATCAGGTGACGCCGGTAATTGATCGGGATTATTTCTGGGCAATTTATTTTCGCACCCCCGGCGGCATCCTGTTTGAGGTGGCCACGAACGAGCCCGGCTTTGATCGGGACGAGGACATGGCCCACCTAGGTGAGGCGTTGAAACTGCCGTCACAACACGAACGAAACCGCGCCCGGATCGAACGCGGTTTGCCTCAGATTGTGGGATGAAGTCGGGGCAGGGGGCTTGGGTTTATGGAACAACCTGAGTAATGTGCATAATACCTAAATAATGAGCATATGAAAACGTAAGAACCGCTTTGCAAGGACGGTTCCCAAGTCCCCGTCAGACCCACTGGTGATGGGTTCTGTCGCTAAGTGAGTATGCGAAACAATTAGGCATCCAGCCCAATACCGGCTGTGCGTGATGCCGCAGACCCGGTTTGAACTTGACGGATTGGTCAGGCTGTCTTTTGGTGCGGGCGCACACGTTGACTATGCAGCGTGGACAGATTTTGTGAGAAGAAAGGATGCCTTTTGCTTGATCTTATAATCCGGAATGCAACTCTTCAGGATGGCCAAACAGGCATCGATATTGCTTGTAAAGATGGCAAGATCGTGGACGTGGGCAAGTCGATTGAAGGCACCGCCCGTGAGACCATAGATGCAGAAGGTTTTTTGGTTACGCCGCCGTTCGTCGATGCGCATCTTCATCTGGATGGGGCGCTGACGCATGGCAATCCGCATACAAATCAAAGCGGGGAACTGTACGAAGGGATTGGCATCTGGAACCAGATAAAATCCGAACTGACGATAGAAGATGTAAAGAAACGCGCGCGTACAGTCTGTGAATGGGCGATTGCCAACGGTACGTTGCACATTCGGGTTCAGACCGACATCGGTGATCCGAACCTTATCGGCCTTCGGGCTTTGATCGAACTTCGCGAAGAGCTTCGCCCGCTTTTGGATCTACAGATTGTTGCCTTTCCTCAGGACGGGTATCTGCGCCGACCGGGGTCGGTTGAATTGATGGCAAAAGCGATCGAGCTGGGCGTCGATGTGATTGGCGGTATTCCGGATTTCGAGCTGACGACAGCACTGGGGAACCAGTCAATAACCGAGCTATGCGAATTGGCGCAGGAGCATGATCTGCTGGTCGACATGCATATGGATCAGACACCAGACCTGTGTTCGCGCCAGATCGAAATGTTGACCGCGGAAACGATACGCCTTTCGCTTGGCAGCCGTGTCAGTGCGTCTCATTGTCCGTCTATTGCGACGTTTAACGATTACTATGCGAACAAGTTGATGGCGCAGATATCTCAGTCCGGTATGAGCGTTGTCGTTTGTCCGCTGACTGCTGCAACGTGTTGGGGGATCATGACCCGCGTCGGGGAATTGTACGACGCGGGCGTTAACATCGCCTTCGGTTATGACTGTATCCTGGACCCGTGGTATCCATTGGGGAACGCAGACATGCTGGATGTCGGTCGTATGGCCATTGTGTTTGGAAGGCTGATGAGTCCCGAAAAGCAAGAGCGTGTTTTCGACAGTTTGACCTATGGAGGCGCGAAGGCGCTTAATTTAGAGGGCTACGGCATCGAAAAAGGCTGCTTTGCCGACCTGGTCCTAACGCAAGCCAGAACGCCGAACGAGGCCATCCGCCTACAGCCTCCTCGCCTTGCCGTTATTCGGCGGGGCAGGGTGATTGCGCGCCGCGAAAAGCAGTCAGTAGAACTTTCTGGCATTGGGGCCAAGGTAAACGTCGATTTCACCCTCCCCATTATCTAGGGAGGGCCAGTGCGGTGCCGTTTATGGCAAAGTGAAACGCTCGCCTACGCTGCTAGCGCTCGCCCCTCCGGTAGGGTGTCATAAGCGAGGCAGGAACCTCGGCCTTGCGCGCAACCAGCACCAGCGCTGTGATCGAAAGTATATAGGGTGCCATCAGGAACAGTTGATATGGCACCCCTTCGGTCGCTGTTTGCAGTCGAAGTTGATAAGCATCAAAGAACGCAAACAATAGCGCGCCGATCAATGCTTTGCCCGGGCGCCAACTTGCAAAGACAACAAGAGCTATGCAAATCCAACCGCGTCCCTGAACCATGCCGGGAAAGAAGCTGTTGAACGCCGTTGTCGTCAGGAATGCCCCGCCGATTGCCATCAGTGCAGATCCCACCACAACAGCCCCAAAGCGGATGTGGGTGGGGTTAAGGCCCTGCGCATCTACTGCATGCGGGTTCTCTCCAGTCATGCGAATGGCCAGGCCCAAAGGTGTGCGGGTCAGCACATAGGCCATCACGATCACTGCAAATAGCCCAAGGTAAGTCGGAAACGCCTGTGCAAAAAGGATGGGCCCAAGAACAGGGATGTCCGATAGGAACGGGATATTGAGGGGGTCAAACGGTTCGATTGTTGGCGGCAGGTCTCCGACCTCGACAATCAGGCGATACAGATAATAGGCCAGCGCCGAAGCGAAAAGTGTGATGCCCAGTCCGGACACGTGTTGAGACAACCCGAGCGGCACAGTCAACGTCGCATGCAGCGCCCCCAAAAGCGCGCCACATAGGGCCGCCACCAAAAGCCCGACGATCAGGGGCGCCCCCATATAGACCGCCAGCCACCCGCTCATCGCGCCCATCGTCATGATGCCTTCGATCCCGAGGTTCAGCACACCCGAGCGTTCGCACAGCAACGCCCCCAGCACGCCAAAGATCAGCGGAGTCGCAATGCGTAGAACAGCCGCCCAGAGGCTGGTGTTTAGCAAAAGATCAATCGCATCGGTCATCGGCGCACCTTATAGGTTGTGAAAAGAAGGGCCACGATCATGGTCAAAAGACACAAGGCGACGATGACATCTGCAATAAAGCTGGGGACGCCTGTTGCGCGGCTCATCGCGTCTGCGCCGACAAAAACCGTCGCCACAAATATCGCCGAGGCGACAACACCGGCCGGGTGAAGTGCCGCCAGCATCGCAACAATGATCCCGGCATATCCGAAACCGGGACTCATCGTGGTGGTCACGCCTGCGGTGACGCCCATAACCTCGATCGACCCTGCCAATCCGGCCAAAGCGCCGGACAACAGCGCGACGCCCATAATCGTGCGCGGGAGTGAAATTCCGGCAAAGGCTGCTGCGCGTGCATTCAGCCCCGCCGCGCGGGTTTCGGCCCCGAAAACCGTGCGGGTCAAAACGACCCATACAGCACCAGCCGCCGCAATCGCAAACAGAAGGCCGATATGTAGCCGGGATTTCGGGATCAGGTCAGGCAGGCGAAACGCCCCGTCGACAGGAACCGAAGACGGCCACCCAAACGCAAACGGATCGCGCATCGGGCCTTCAATCATCAGTCCGACAAACAAGATCACAATGAAATTGAGAAGCAATGTGGTCACCACCTCGTCCACGCCGAAACGAAGCCGCAAGAAAGCTGGACCTGCCAACAGCAATGCCCCCGCAGTCATGCCCGCAATCATCAGTATCGGGATGCCGATCCAACCGGGAACACCAAGTGAATGACCGATGGCGGCTGTAATCAATGCCCCTGCAAAAAATTGCCCCTCCGCGCCGATGTTCCATAACCGCGCCCGAAACGCGACAGCCGCAGCAAGCCCGGTCAAGATCAAAGGCGTGGCGCGGGTCAGCATTTCGGTGATCGACAACCGCGAGCCAAGTGCGCCGGTCAGCATCTCTGCGTAGGCGGTCAGCGGGTTCACCCCCGCCGCCAGGATCAATCCCGCCGCCAGAAAGAGTGCCATGAAAATTGCGCATATCGGCGCAACGATCATCAGATACAGCGGCACATTTGCGCGTCTCTCAAGCCGCATTTTCGTCGTCCCCCCAGACACCTGCCATCATTAAGCCCAGCCGTTGTGCGTCCGCTTTATCCGCAGAAATCGGCGCCGACAGACGCCCTTTGACAATGGCCTGAATACGGTCTGACAGGGCCACGGCCTCTTCCAATTCTTCTGAAATCAACAATATCGCGGCACCTTTGGCACGCGCGGCCAGCAGGTCTGCATGGACCGCCGCAATAGCCCCTTCATCAAGGCCTCTTGTCGGCTGATTGGCCAATACAAACCGAGGGTCGTTTGCCAAAACGCGGCCAAGGATCAGTTTTTGCATGTTGCCGCCAGACAAAAGCCGGATACGCGTGTCCGGTTTTGCCCCCCGGATATCGAACCGTTTGATAAGTGCGGAGGTGTAAGCGCGCGCTGCCCGTTGCCGCACAAAGCCCCACCGCGAAAACCTGGGCGAGCGTATTCTTTCCAGCACGGCATTTTCCCACAGGCTAAGTTCCCCAACCACGCCTTCGGAATGGCGATCTTCCGGCACGCGACCCACGCCCGCCTTGATCATGCCGCGAGGGCCGATATGCCCGACGTCCTTACCGTCCAGCGTCAATGCGCCGGCGGTGGGTGCCGCCAAGCCTGATAAAAGCGCACCCAGTGCCGCCTGACCGTTCCCTGATACGCCGACAATGCCCAAAATCTCACCGGCATTGACCTGAAAGGACACGTCATTCAGCTGTGTTTCGCTGCCATTTTCGACCCGAACCTTTTGCGCAATCAACACCGGGGCACCGATGTCGTGGTCCTGCCGCACGGGACGCTCTACTTTGCGCCCGACCATCAGTTCAGCCAGTTCATCTGCGCTGGTCTGGTTCGTGTCGCGTTCAGCCACAATTTTGCCTGCGCGCAGCACGGCAACACGGTCTGATGCGGCCATGACCTCATGCAGTTTATGACTGATAAATATCAGCGAAAGACCCTCTTTGGTCATACCGCGCAGCGTTTCAAACAGACGCTTGGCTTCGGGCCGGGCCAGAACCGCTGTCGGCTCATCAAGGATCAACACGCGCGCATCGCGATAGAGCGCCTTCAGGATTTCGACCCGTTGGCGTTCACCCACCGACAAGCTGGATATCTTGACCTCGGGGGTCACCGGAAGGCCGAAGCGTTCCGAGATTTGCATCAGTTTATCGCGCGCTTCAGTGCGCGCAGAACGCAAGCGAAACAGCGGCTCTGATCCCAGCATGACATTGTCCAACACCGTCAGATTATCCGCGAGGGTAAAGTGCTGATGGACCATGCCCACCCCTGCCTCAATGGCCGCACGGGGTTTGCCAGACGGTAACTCTTTACCAAAAACGCGCACACGCCCCTCATCTGCGGCGTAGTGGCCAAAGAGAATGTTCATGAGCGTGGTTTTGCCGGCCCCGTTTTCGCCCAGCAATGCAAGGATTTCGCCCTGTTCCAGCGATAGATTAACATCGTCATTGGCCGTCAATGCGCCAAAGCGTTTTGTGATGCCTTCGAGTTCCAGAACTTTGGTCATGTGGGCAGGCCTGCGATCGGGTAAGGAAAGGAAAACACGGGCGCGCGGGCTTCGATTTGCCGCCCAAGCCCCAGAAGTGCCGCATCCGCGCCGGGTGGGCCGATCAATTGCACACCAAGGGGCATCCCGCCCGATGTACCAAAGGGCAGGGCCAGCGCGGGCAGACCTGCGACATTGGCAAGCGCGGCATTGGGGGCAAATGCCTCCATCGCCGCGAAATGCTCTGACGGTGAGGTTCCGGTCAGGGCAAGCGCACCTACAGGCAGCGGCGGAGAGGACAAAACCGGCATGAGAATGGCGTCGACATCCGTAAACAGCCCTTGGCAACGATGTGCCAGGCTGGCCTGTTGGCGCGTCACTGCAAAAAGGGCCGTGGCAGACGTCGCGCGCCCTTCGGCTGCCATAGCAGCGGCCAGCACAGGAACTGCGTCGTCCGGGATGCACATCGCCGTCAGCCATTCAGCCAGCGACACGGCAAGGATTATCTGCGCGATGCCACTTGCCTCGGCGCCCAAGTCATCAGGCGCGGGCATGTCCACCACGTCACACCCCGCGTCCCGCAGGGCCTTGGCCGCGCCATGGGCGGCATCAGATTGGTCAGGGCCACAACGACCGGGTATGGCGAGGGCAATACGTGGCGGGTTGGAAAATTTTACGGGTGCTAGAGGTTTGTGAATAGCCTCAAACGCTGTGGCTACGTCCCTTATGGAACGCGCCAAAACCAACTCGGACGCAAGGCCCATCAGATGGTTGGAGAAATCGGGACTACCTGAAATTGCACCTAACGAGGGTTTCAGGCCGGTCAATCCACAACAGGCCGCAGGCACACGGATGGATCCCGCAGCGTCGGTTGCATGTGCGATGGCAACAATACCGCCCGCAACAGCCGCAGCCGCCCCGCCGGACGATCCCCCGGGTGTTAGTTCGCGGTTCCACGGGTTGCGCGCAGGAGGGCGTTGATCCGGCTCACAGGTAAGGGACAGGCCGAAAGGCGGCGTCGCGGTCAGACCAAAAGGGACCAGGCCGGTCCGGCGCAAATCCCGCAGGGCGTCGCTGTCGTCATTGGGTACCGAGACCTTTGCCCGCATCGCGGCCGACCCTGCGGCGGCGGGCAATCCTTTTGCCACGCCGCCCAGATCCTTCACAAGAAAGGGCACGCCATGAAACGGGCCGCGCTGATCCTGCGGCAAAGCATCTGCGGCGCGGGCACCTGCGCGGGCCATGTCTTGATCCAGATAGACCACAGCCCCCAAATCCGCCTGCGCATGGCAGGCAGACAGGGTGGCATCCATTACGGCACTGGCCGAGGTTTCCCCATGGGCAATGGCGGTGGCCAAGGCTGTGGCGTCTTTCACGTGGCCGCGCTCCAATTATGCGGGTTCGCTTTCATCCAAAGGCACATCCCATTCGCCTGACTGGATCGCGGCCTGTTTGGCCTCCATCGCTGGAATTGCTTCGGAAGGGACTTCGTCGGCGACATAAATCAATTCATTCCCACCATAGGCCATGAACGAATACTCGGTGTAACTCCGGCCGGTTGGCTTGCCCGCCAGTACGTCAGCGACGATGGCCTCGATTGTGGGGCCATAATTCCAGATCGCATTGGCAAAGACCGTGCCCGGATAGCGCGGGGTATAGTCGATGAGGGATCCGATGGCCTTCACACCGCGTGTCTGTGCCGCATCAGCCGTGCCGATCCGCTCACCGAACAGCATGTCTGCGCCTGCATCAATCTGAGCAATCGCCGCTTCTTGGGCGCGGGCAGGGTCAAACCAAGCGCCGATAAAGCCATTCAAGAAGGTGGCGTCTGGATTAACTTCGCTGACGCCAGACCGGTACGCGTTGATCAAACTGTTGACTTCAGGGATCGGGTAGCCGCCCACAGACCCATAAACATTGGTCTCTGACATCGTGCCAGCCAACATTCCGGCCAGATAGGCCGCTTCGTGGGTGCGCGTGCCGAAGACACCAAAATTATCACCGGCAGGGCCGCCTGACGATCCCATCAAGAAGCTTGTCTCGGGGTAATCGGCGGCCACTTCGCGGGCTTCGCGCTCAAGCGCATAGGATTCGCCCCAAATAATGTCCGCGCCGCTTTCCGCGTACTCGCGCATCGCGCGGGGATAGTCGGTTGGGGCCACGCCTTCGGAGAATTCATATTGGATCAGGCCCGAGGCTGCGGCCTCTTGCAGGGCGATATGAACGCGGCTGTTCCAGGCGTTTTCTACCGGCGACATATGAACCGCTGCAATGCGGGGGACGGATTGCGCATTTGCGCGCCGCACATAGGCAGGCAGGGCAAGGGTGGCTGCGGCGCCGACGATAAGCTGGCGGCGTGTGGGTGTGAGTTTCATGGAAGGTACCTTTCTGTTGGTCATGGCCTTTGCGGCCTTATCGGGTTTTAGTTGGTAGAGCTGTCGGACCCGGGCGCATAGTCGGCCGGATCAAGCGTTGTTGGTCGGTCGGGCAGGGTCAGTTCTGCTGTTCTGGGGGCTGTTCGCGCCAGAACCTTGCCATTTTTTATGACGGCAAGCCTTGTCGCCTTCATCCGAATGGCTTCGATAGGATCTCGGGCCTGTAAAACAACCATGTTGGCTGGCCCGCCCACACGGATCGTGGGATCCGGCAACCCCATGGCCTTGGCCCCGTTCAATGTCACGGAGGTAAACGCCCATTCCATCGCTTCGCGCGACGTCATTGGCACCGCGTGTACGCCCATATGCGCCACCTCCAACATGTCCGCTGATCCAAGGGAATACCACGGATCCATGGTGCAGTCCTGCCCGAAGGCTACGTTCACGCCGGCCGCCCGTAATTCCGGCACGCGGGTCAGGCCCCGGCGACGTGGATAGGTGTCAGAGCGGCCTTGCAGAGTGATGTTGATCAGCGGGTTTGGCACAACATTCATGCCCGATTCCGCAATCAGCGGAATAAGTTTCGTCGCATAGTAATTGTCATAGGAATGCATTGCGGTCACGTGGCTGGCGGTGACGTGTCCGCCCAGCCCAAGACGCGTGGTTTCATAGGCCAAGGTTTCGACATGGCGCGACATCGGGTCGTCGCTTTCATCGCAATGAAGATCCAGCTTCAAACCACGTTCAGCGGCAAGTTCAGCCAGCCGGGTGACGGATTTTGCACCATCCGCCATCGTGCGTTCGAAATGTGGAATGCCTCCGACCACATCAACACCCATATCCAAAGCGCGGATCAGGTTTTCCTCGGCATCTTTGGTGCGGTAAAATCCGTCTTGTGGGAACGCGACCAGTTGCAGGTCGATATAAGGAGCAACCTGTTTGCGCACCTCAAGCAAAGCTTCGACACCGACAAGGGGCGCGGTCGAGACATCGACATGGCTGCGAATGGACAGCAGGCCTTGCGATACAGCAAGATCACAATAGCGCAATGCCCGTTCGACGACGGCCTCTTGCGTCAAAAGCGGCTTTAGCTCCCCCCACAGCGCGATACCTTCAAGAAGCGTGCCCGACACGTTCATACGCGGCAAGCCAAGGCTTAGCGTCGCATCCATGTGAAAGTGCGGATCGGTAAAGGGCGGCGACACAAGACGGCCTGCCGCATCGATTTCTTGCAGCGCCTCGCCAGCGATCTTCGGAGATATATCCACGATGCGATCCCCTTTGATCGCAATGTCTACCGCCCATTTCTGAGCCGGGAGGTTGGCCTGTCTGATGATAAGATCGAGCAATGTGAGCTCCTGAAAATTTATCCGAATGGTAAAACTTCTAGCGGTGTTAGCCCTTCATAGCGAGGCTGGGAACCGATTTTCATCAAAGCCTCTGATCTACGTGGTGGCTACGGCTAAGAAATGAGCGTTTTTGCCCCCGGCGTTGATCTCTTGCAGGCAGCAATGCACCGCGTGACGCCAATGAGGCAAGCCCTTATGGCGCGGGACGTCCACCGAAGGGCCGCGAAAATCCAGATCCGGGTCGCCGCCCGTCGCCATGAAAGTGGGACATGGAATGGCCTGACCATCAACGGGTCCGACCGATCTGTGTGTTTGATTCAGCGGCTTGTCTCTGGTGTTGCAAACGGCGTGGCCGGATGCTGCGGCCCGCCCCCGCCGGGTTTAGAGGAAACGCCCCGGGAAAAGCCCGGCAATAAGGCGGCGGATGATCGAAATGGCGGTCTCGCGCGAAAACGCATCGCCGTATGACAGGTAATCGACCCACATGCCTTCGAGCAGCGCGAGAAGACCAAAGGTGGCATCGCGCGCCAGAGTCGAATTTTCATCCGCGCCCGATTCGGCCGCGATCTGGCAAAAAGCGGAATGGATTGTGTCGCGCAGGCGCTTGTCGCGGGTGCTGCTGTATACCGCGATACCTTCGTTGGTATTGGCCGCACCCCGGAAGGCATGCCAGATCCGGGTGGAGCGCATATTCATCAATGCTTCGCTTATATCCGCCCTGATCACGGCCATGATGATCGCCTCGGGATCATCACCCGCAGCCTTGATCTGTTGATCGAGCACTTCGTAATAGCTTTCGCCGAATGATTTTGCGGCGGCGGTAAGTAGTTGAGTTTTACCACCAAAATGCAGGTGGATCATGCCGCGCGACAGGCCTGCCTGCTGAATGATCTTGCTGACAGTCGTTTCCGTAATGCCAATTTCGGCAATCGTGTCCAGCGTGGCCATTATCAGCGCACGCCGATTGCTTTCAGGGTCCCGTTTCGTGGTCCGTCGTTCATCACCATTTTCAGGACTTCCGCCCGATTTGACCACGTGAGCCCTCCTTTTTGGGCAGAAGACCTGCCGGTCCGGAAAAGATTGACACAGGCGGAAAGTCGACGCAATCTCTAATGGACGAGCGTCCATTAGGGCGATCAGCCAGTCCAGAACCAGCGAGTGTCGAAACCATATGAAGAGCGAAGCATCAAAAGGACTCGCGCTGAGCGCCCCGGCGACGCTCTATGTTGGGTTCCTTGTGGCTGCGCCTTTGGTCATTCTTGTTGCTTATTCGTTGTGGACGCAGACCTATGTTTCGGTTGATCGCACGCTGACGCTGGCCAATTACCGCGAGGCGTTAACCGATCCGCTGGTGCGTCATTTGCTGATCCGCTCGATCCTGATCGCCGGCGCGGTCACGCTGACAACCGTGGCGCTGGCCTATCCGATTGCCTATTTCATCGCCCTCAGGGCCAAGCGCAAAACGCTGTGGCTGTTGCTGATCACCATCCCGTTCTGGTCCAGCTATCTGTTGCGCGTGTTTTCGTGGAAGTTGATCCTGGGATTCAACGGTGTCCTCAACTCGGCGCTTCTTGGTCTGGGCGTGATCGACCAGCCGCTGACGTTTCTTCTGTATAACGAATTCGCTGTTGTGCTGACGCTGGCGCATGCATGGGCGCCGTTTGCCATCCTGCCGATCTACGTCTCGCTTCAGAAAATTGATCAGAGCCTTTTGGAAGCCGCCACAGATCTGGGCAACGGTCCGGTTGCGCGATTCTTGCGGGTGACGCTGCCCCTGACGCTTCCGGGGATTATCGCGGCCTGCATGATCATCTTCATTCCGACGGTCGGCGATTACGTCACCCCGTCACTGGTGGGCGGTTCGGACGGCAAGATGATCGCCAACCTTATTCAGGTTCAGTTCGGCGCCGCCAACAACTGGCCCCTTGGTGCCACGCTGTCACTGCTGGCGATGCTGTCGGTCGGGTTTGTTGCCATTGTCTTTGTCCTGTCGGCCAGCGGTATCGGGAGGCGCATTCGATGACCAGACCATCCGGCCTTGCAATCTATGCCTTTGTCTATCTGGCATTTCTATATCTACCGGTTCTGTTTCTGCCGCTGTTTTCGTTCAACGACGGCACCATCGTCGCCTTTCCGATCAAGGGCTGGACGTTCGAGTGGTATCGGCAGTTGGCCGGACAGGACACCCTGATCCGCGCGTTGATGAACAGCTTGTTGGTGGGTCTGGTAACGGCGCTTTTTGCCACCTCGATGGGGCTGTTCGCGGCGCGCGCCTATGAGCGGTACACGTTCCGGGGCAAGGAAGCCTCGGAAGGGTTGGTGATGCTGCCGCTGGTGATACCGGGCATCATTGTTGCGTCTTCCATGCTGGTTCTGTTCATCTCGATCGGGATCAAACCGTCGCTTACGGCGGTCATTCTGGGGCACACATTCCTTGCCTTGCCGTTTTCGGTGTCGATCATGAAATCCGCCTTTGATGATTTCGACGCATCGTTGGAAGAGGCGGCATTTGATCTGGGCTCGGGCGCGGTCGAGACATTCCGCCGCGTGACCCTGCCCATCGTTGCGCCGGGAATTGTGGCCAGTCTGCTGGTGACATTCACCGTCAGCTTTGACGAATTTGTGCTGGCCTTCTTTCTGTCGGGTAATCAACCGACCTTGCCCGTCTATATCTGGAGCCAGATCCGCTTTCCCGCAAAACTGCCCAACACGCTGGCGCTTGGGTCTCTGTTGCTGCTGGCCTCGGTCGTATTGCTGGTTGTCGCCGAATACTTCCGCCGCCGCTCGTCCAAATCCAAAATATGAGGCCTGCCGTGACCGAGACAAATATCATCCAGCTTAAAGGGCTGGACAAGCAGTTCGGCAAGTTCACTGCGGTGTCGAATTTGACGCTGGATTTGCGTCAGGGCGAATTTTTTTCCCTGCTTGGTCCCTCGGGGTGCGGAAAAACAACCGCCCTGCGTATGATTGCCGGATTTCAGGAACCCACCGCGGGTAAGATCATCATCGACGGTCAGGATATGGCGGGCATCGCCGCCAATAAACGTCCGACCAATATGGTGTTCCAAAGCTATGCGATTTTCCCGCATCTGAACGTGGGCAACAACGTGGCCTATGGCCTGCGCAATCGGGGCATTTCCAAATCCGACATCGAAAAGCGCGTCAGCGAAGCCCTTGAAATGGTGGAGCTTGGCGGGCTGCAATCGCGCGAGGCGACCGAGCTGTCGGGTGGTCAACGCCAACGCGTGGCATTGGCGCGGGCCTTGGTGATGCGCCCCAAAGTTTTGCTGTTGGACGAACCGCTTTCGGCGCTGGACAAGAAACTGCGCGAGCAGATGCAATTTGAAATGCGCCAATTGCAACAGGAATTGGGCATCACCTTTGTGATGGTCACACATGACCAATACGAGGCGATGACCATGTCCGACAGGATCGGCGTGATGTTCGATGGCAAGCTGATGCAGGTCGACGCCCCACCAACGCTATATGCCAAACCCTGCAACAAGGACGTGGCCAGTTTCATCGGCGAAATGAATTTTCTGCCCGCCCAAGTCACTGCGGAAAGCGGCGACAGCCTGACAATATCAACCCCCGGTTTCGGCGGGATGACCATCGAGAAGAACCCCAATATCGTACAGTCAGGGCGTGACATCGAAATCGGCATCCGCCCCGAGCAATTGGAAATCTCGGTAAGCAGGCCCGAAGGCTATGACGGCACTGTGCAGGGCAAGGTGCGCAACGTCGCATTTTATGGCGAAAACGTGCATTACCATGTGCAGGTCGATGGCATCGAGCGGCCGATCGCGGCCTCTGTGCCGAACTATTTTCACACCGTTGACTACCGGCCGGGCGAACCTGTCTGGCTTGGCGTTCAAGCTGCCTCGGTCATTGACTTGGGCCAAGATCAATCAAAATGAACAACAGGGAAAAGATCATGAAAATTTCGACAATCGGGGCATTGGCCCTGACTACGGCACTGACCGCCACCGCCGCTATGGCCGATGGTGCGGACCTGACTATCTTTGATTGGTCCGGCTATGAGGATCCCGGTTTTTTCGGGGCGTATCTGGAAAAACACGGCACGGCCCCGACCTATACGTTTTTCGGCAGTCAGGAAGAGGCGTTTACCAAGCTGCAATCAGGATATACCGCCGATCTGGCGCACCCCTGTTCGGATGCTGTGCGCAAATGGGTGGCCGCCGACCTGATCCAGCCGCTTGATCCTTCCAAGCTGACCAATTGGGACGCGATGATGCCCGCAATCAAGGATGTCGATGGCATCATGATCGATGGCGAAGTGTACATGATGCCGTTCGAGTGGGGAAATACCGGCCTGATCTATCGCACCGACAAGATTTCCGACGACCAGATCTCGCTGCAACTGCTGGCCGATCCGGCCTATGCGGGCAAGATCGCGATACCCGATGCGGCCTCCAGCGCCTATGCGCTGGCCTCATTGGCCACTGGCAATGCCGCGGACTATACCAACCTGTCGGATGAACAATTTCAGGAAGCATCCGATTATCTGCGCGCCGTGCATCCCAATGTCCGTTTCTATTGGGCAGACGCCGGTCAGATGGATCAGGCCATGGCCAGTGGAGAGCTGGAAATGGGATGGGCATGGAACCAGTCCGAACTGAACCTGATCTGGAATGAAACGCCCGCGAAAATGATGCGCGACATCGACAAGGGCATCGCCACTTGGGTCTGTGGCTATGTGCATCTGAAATCATCGACCACCCCCGTCGATCAGATCTATGACCAACTGAATGCGCTGTCCGATGCGGCAAGCGGCAAATACATCATCGAAAGCTGGGGTTACCCGCACGCCAATGCCGAGGCCTATCCGATCTCGGATCAGGAGGTGATCGCGCAATATGGCTTTGACAATCCACAGGCGTTCTTTGACGGCAGCCTGTTCTTTGATGCGGTCAACCCCGAGCTGGAATCGAAGATGCTGAAAGAGTTCGAGCGCATCAAGGCCGGCTTCTGATCCACAACACAAAATGCCGGGCTTGAACGGTCAAGCCCGGCGATATTTATCCAAGGATAACGTGCTCATGAAAGAGGCGAACAAATATTCTATGCTGTTCGAACCGGTCCCGATTGGGCCGGTGACGGCACGCAATCGTTTTTTTCAGGTCCCTCATTGCAATGGCATGGGCCATCTGCGCCCCCGCGCCGAGGCGGCGATGCGTGCCATGAAGGCCGAGGGCGGATGGGGCGTTGTCAGCAATCAGGAAACCGAAATACACCCGACTTCGGACCTGTCGCCCTATGCCGAACACCGGTTGTGGGATGCGCGCGATGTCCCCGCCCTGCGGTTGATGACCGATGCCGTGCACGAAAAGGGCGCGCTTGCCGCGATTGAGCTGGCCCATAACGGCAATAACGCGCCAAACCTTTTGACGCGTGCGCCGGTTCTGGCCCCGTCGGACATGTCGATTGATCTGGCCTTTCCCAAACAGGCCCGCGCGATGGACAAATCGGACATCCGCAATCTGCGCCGTTGGCATCGCGATGCCGCGATCCGGGCGCGGGATGCGGGGTTTGACATCGTTTATGTCTATGCCGGGCATCAGATGACATTGGCGCAGCATTTCATGTTGCCGCATATGAATACACGCACCGACGAATACGGCGGCAGTCTGGAAAACAGGGTGCGCCTGACCCGCGAACTGTTGGAAGACACCCGCGAGGCGATTGGCGATACATGCGCCGTGGCCTTCCGGTTTGCCGTTGACGAAATGCTGGGGGCCGACGGAATGCAGGCCGCCGAAGAAGGCCGTGCTGTGGTCGAAATGCTGGCCGAATTGCCGGACCTGTGGGATGTGAATATCGCCAGCTGGGCTAATGACTCGGCCACGACACGGTTTCAGCCGCAGGACGGGTATCAGAACGACTACATCGGTTTCGTCAAATCCGTGACGACCAAACCGGTGGTTGGCGTGGGGCGGTTGACCTCGCCGGATATGATGGTGTCGATGATCCGCAAGGGTGTGGTTGACCTGATCGGCGCGGCCCGCCCGTCAATCGCCGACCCCTTTCTGCCGCAAAAGATCGAACAGGGCAGGGTCGAGGACATCCGCGAATGTATCGGCTGCAACATCTGCGTCATGTCCGACAGTGCGGGCGTGCCGATCCGCTGCACGCAAAACCCGACCATGGGCGAAGAATGGCGTCGCGGTTGGCACCCCGAAAAAATCGCCCCCAAGGTGTCCGAGGGCGAAACCCTTGTGATCGGCTCGGGGCCTGCGGGGCTGGAATGCGCCATGCAACTGGCGCGGCGCGGGTATCAGGTTACGCTGGCCGAGGCGTCGGACGAATTGGGCGGGCGTGTGCTGCGCGAAAGCGGCCTGCCCGGTTTGGGTGCCTGGCTGCGTGTTGCCGACCACCGGCTGCATGACCTGCGCCAAAGGGCCAATGTCCAGATTTTCACCCAAAGCCGTCTGGGCGCCGAGGAGGTTCTGGAGCTGGGCATCCCCCATGTCTTTGTTGCCACCGGATCGCAATGGCGCAGGGACGGGATTGGGCGCAATACCCTGCGCAATCCCCCCGTGATCGACCCGCAATCCGTTATTTTGACCCCCGATGATTTGACAGCGGGTCAGACCCCGCCCAAGGGCACCGTCGCCATCTATGACGATGATCACGCCTATATTGCCGGGGTTTTGGCCGAAAAACTGATTCACGAGGGGCATGAGGTTGTCTTTGTAACCCCCGAAAGCCTTGTGTCGTCCTTTACGGTTTTGACGCTGGAACAGCATCGCATTCAGGCGCGCCTGCTGGAAATGGGTGTCACCATCATCTGCAATCACGCGCTGGCACGGATTGGCCCCGATCAGATCGAAATTGCCTGTGGGTTCACCGGCCGGACGCAGACTATTGCCTGCAATTCGGCCGTTCTGGTCACCGAACGTCTGCGCGAAACAGGGCTGTATGAGGCCCTGAAAGATGCGCCGTTACAAACGCTTGAGCTGATCGGGGATGCTGCAGGGCCAGCCCTGATTGCCGACGCGGTTTACGCCGGACATATGGCCGCCCGAAACTTTGAACGCACCGAAACGGATATCGACCAAGACTGGTTCCGCCGGGAAATTGTCTCACTCACAGACGGAGAATTGCAATGACGCAGCAGCCTGATAACCTTGTTGACCTACTGGACCAGCACCGGCAGGGGTTCGCATTGCCGCGCGACTTTTATACGTCCAAGGCAATTTTTGACTATGACGTCGACGCGGTCTGGAACCGCAACTGGATCTGGGTCGGCCATGAAAGCCAGATCCCCAATCCCGGCGATTATTTCCTGTTCGATTATGGCCCCGAATCCCTGATCATCGTGCGGGATCGCGCTGGCGAGGTGCACGCACACCTTAACGTCTGTCGCCACCGTGGATCACGCGTTTGCACCGAAAGTACGGGGAATGCGCGGTTGTTCGTCTGCCCCTATCACGCGTGGACCTATGAACTGACCGGCAATCTGCGCGCCGGGCGCGAAATGGGCGCAGGGTTTGATCCAAAGAAATGGGGGCTGCAATCCGCCAAGGTCGTGGTTTTTCAGGGCTTGATCCTTGTCTGTCCCAGCCATGACGCCCCGCCCATAGAAGAGGCGCTGGCGCAACTGGCCCCGTTGACTGCCCCCTTTGATCTGGAAAACCTCAAGGTGATCCACACCGCCAGCTATCCGGTGCCTGCCAATTGGAAACTGGCCTTGGAAAACTATTTGGAGTGCTATCACTGCGCGCCCGCGCATCAGGAATATTCCCGATCCCACACGCTGAAATCGCCACAGGAAATGGCAGCTTTGCTGCCTGCGATGGCCAAACGTGCGGTTGCTGCGGGCCTGCCGGATCAAACACTGGACCTGACCGGAGAGAACGCGATCGCGTTCGGGACCGAGGTTTTCTATCGCCGCTATCCGCTGTTCGAGGGCTACAAAACCGGCAGCAAAACGGGCGCGCCGCTGGCGCCCTTGTTGGGGCAGCTAACAGATTTTGATGGTGGTGCCACCGATCTGGAGCTGGGCATCCTGAACTATCTGCTGGTCTATTCGGATCACGTTGTCGGCTATCGTTTCATTCCGCGCGACGTTCAGAATACAGACATCGAAGTTGTCTGGATGGTGCGCAAAGATGCCGAAGAAGGCCGCGACTATTCGAAAGAAGACGTCACATGGCTGTGGCACGTCACGTCGCAGGATGACGAACGTATCATCCGCCACAATCAGGCGGGCGTGAATTCCAACTTCTTCGTTCCCGGCCCCTTGGCCGAGATGGAATGGGCAATCAACGATTTCTACGAGTTCTACAAGACGATGATCGCAAAACCCCCAACGCCCCATCCCGATGCGCATGCTGACCTCGACTGTGGTGCAGCCGCTACTGGATAAGCGACGCCGATATTGCCAAGTTGTTGGCCGATTGTGAAGCATTGGCAACGGTTGGATCATGCCGCCATTTCGGCGGTGTCATCGGACCAGAGGTTGAACGCATCAGTGCGGGCGTGGCGGTATGAGGTTGCAGTAAGTTGATAGCGGCGCGGTCGGA